>CAVXVV010000106.1:0-29618 GCA_963765195.1 uncultured Candidatus Rokubacteria bacterium | reverse complement strand
CGGAAGATACAGAACTTTTGGGGGGCTGCAGGCTTTTCGCCTGCTTTCGCCTCGTCTGGCTGCGTCCACGACCTACACTCGCCGGTTCTGACATCGTCCGTGGGTCATCGCCGAACAGGGTCAACCCAGGACGTCGCGGGGGCCGTGTAGCATTCTGCAAATCCAGCCCCCGCAGCCAGGTCGCAGCCCTCGGGACCCTTTGGGTCCCGAGGGCTGCGTGGTTCTAGCCCGAGAGCCGGACGCCGTTGGCGACCTGCTCTCCGTCGTCGGTCCTCGGGAGCGGCGCGCTCACCCTAGGCTGCCCGCTGACGCATGTGGACGTGCGCCTCGGCCGCGGGATACCCCGCGGCGCCGAAGGTCGCGCGAATCGACGCGTTGGTGTCGAAGTACACCTGCCAGTAGTGCGCGTTGTTGCAGTAGGGCCGCACGGCGAGGACCGGTCCCCGCTCAGTGAACGTCAAGATCTCGACGTCAGGCTTCGGCTCGGCGATCACGTTCGGAATCGTCGGCAACACTGCCTTCAGGCGGCGGATCGCGTCGAGCGGATCCACACTGTGGTCGATCTGCGCCAGAAGCTCCACCCGGCGATACGGATTGCTGCTGAAGTTCTTGATCGTTCCGCCCATGATCTTCGCGTTCCCGACCAGCGTCTGAACGTTGTCAGGGGTATCGATCGTGGTGCTGAACAAGCCGATCGCCCGCACGGATCCCTCGACGTCACCCGCCATGACGTAGTCGCCGACCTTGAATGGCCGGAGGACGAGGATGAAGGTCCCGGCGGCGAAGTTGGACAGGAGCCCGCCCAGGCCGCGCCGATCGCCACGCCGAGGCCGGCCACCAGAGCAGCGAACGAGGTGGTCTCGATCCCGAAATAGCCCAGGAGCGCGACGACGAGAATGACGTTGAGCGCGACGGTGACGACTGATCGAAGGTAGCCGATGACCGTCGGATCCACCTTTTTCCGCTCGAGCGCGCGCGTGAGGAGCCTGGCGGCAAGGCCGATCAGCTGACGGCCGACGACGAAGGCGACAATCGCCCCCAGCACCTTGAGACCGAACGCAATCAGAATGGGTCGGGCCGATTCAAGGATCTCGAGCATGTCCTGGGCTCCTCGTTGCGGGTGGTGGGTTGGATCTCGCGCCTCACTCCAACGACACGGTCGACAGCCAGCCGAGAGCGAGCTTCATGTCACGCCCTCCATCACACCGCGGCAACCTGAATCCTGCCGTGACGGTCGGCTTGTGGCCTGAGGGTCCGCAGACCGTAGGCGCCGCAAGCGAGGCTTGATCATGGTGCGCCTCGACTCCCCGGCCGGCCGGGACGACGATAGCGCACCTCGAGGCGCGGTGCGAGGCGGGTCGGCCGACTCGAGGAGGCCGAGGGCATGGAACAGCAGGGCGGACGTTGGGCTTCTGACCCGCTGCTTTTGAGAGCTTCGGCTTGGCTCGCCGCCGGACGCGGACGCTAGCGCAACGAGCGGAGGAGCACGTTCGCGTTCACGAGGTCGGCCGTCCTGAATCCCTCGGTGAACCGGCGCACCACGGGCGCCAGGGTCTTCCGGGCCCGGACGGGCCGATCTTGCCGATGGTACAGCCGGGCCAGACTCGTGGCCGCCCGCAGCTCCCAGGCCAGAGCGCCCTGGCGTCGCGCCACCTCCACGGCCTGCCGGAAGCACCTCTCCGCATCGCCGCTCGCCGACGATGCACCGGTGAGCAGCAGCAGCTCGCCCTCCTTGCGGAGTAGCTCGGCGAGGCACCACCCCTCCTCGCTGCGCTCGGCGCGCCCGAGCGCCTCGCGCAACGTCGCCAGAGCCCGCTCGGGCTGTCCCGCCGCGGCGAGGCCTTCCGCCAGCTCGGCCCGGAACAGATTCGCTTCCATGTGAAAGGTCACGGTTGGAAGTCCGTCGAGCTCCCGGCCCAGCAGGGCCGCGCCGTCGACACTCCGCCCGCGCTTGATGAGGAGAATGCCCTCGAGCACGCGGCCCCACGCACTCCAGGCCTCCAGACCATGCTTCACGGTCAGCTCGTGGATCAGCCGGACGTAGCGGTCGGCGGTCGCGAGATCCCCGGTGTACATCGCGATCAGACACGCCGCCTGGGCCAGCCCGTACACCAACGAGATCACGTGGCCCGCCCCGCGGGCGTATTCCACCATGTCATCGGCGATGCGCATCGCCCGATCGACGTCGCCCTGCAGCCACACGATGCGCGCATAGAACGACTGGGTCACGACGCGCTGATCCCACTGATAGCGGACGATGTGTTGCTGGCGGGTGGGGGCGAAGTCCGCCGCCAGCATCGGCTCGACATGTCGGCGCGCTGCCGGCTGATCACCGAGGAGATGCAGGATCGTGCCGACGAACCGGGCGCCGATGAGGGCTTCGATCGGATCCCCCAGCGCGGCCGACGCGGCACGCATTCGCTCGGCCAAGCCGAGCGCCTCCCGGTATTCGCCAACGACGACGCGATAGACGTACAGCGCGAACAGCGCTCGGAGACGGTGCTCCGTATCGTCGAGGCTCTCGGCCAGGGCCAGAGCCTGCGTCAGCGCGTCGACCATCGCCGCGCTCCCGGTGTCGGGTGAATGCAGGATGGCTAGGCCGAGCGCGAGGAACAGCTGCATGTCACGCCGCGGATCGGCGGCGATGCGTCCGCGCTGTGCGATCGCCTGCTCCACGCGCGCGCGACACTCCGCGACCAGCGCCACGTGCATCCACAGCGGCACGGTCACCACCGTGAGCGCCACACCCACCGCCGCATCGCCGCCCTTCGAGAACGCCCAGTCGAGAGCGGCCCGCACGTTCTCGATCTGGTAACCGTACACCGTGATCCAGTCCGCCGGCGCGCTCGTTCCCCATTGCGGCTGAATGCCGGCCCCCGCCCGAGTGTAGTGGTCGGCGTGCCGGCGTGCGAAGCGATCGAACTCGCCGGTCTCGATGAGCTTCTCCAGCGCGTACGCGCGCATCGTCTCGAGCAGCCGGTACAGGGCCCGACCGGGGACGTCCGCGGAGACCAGGGACTTCGTCACGAGGTCGGCCAGCGTGTGGATGACGTCCATCGGCGACAGTCCCAGGCCCGAGACCACGTCCATCGCCGCCTCGAGCGTGAAGCTTCCGGCGAACACCGCCAGTCGCCGGAGGACGGTGCGCTCGCGCTCGGACAGGAGCTCGTAGCTCCAGTCGAGCGTGGCCCGGAGCGTCTGCTGGCGTGGCAGCGCGGTCCGGTGGCCACTGGTGAGCAGCGCGAAGCGGTCATCGAGGCGGGCCGCGATGCCGAGTGTGCCGAGCGCCGGCACACGCGCGGCGGCGAGCTCGATGGCGAGCGGGATGCCGTCCAGGCGCCGGCAGATGGCCGCGATGGCCGCCGCCACGCGGTGATCTGGCAGGAACCCCGCCTCCGCGGCGTGCGCCCGTGCCACGAACAGCCGGACCGCATCGTGCCGCAGCACCTCCTCCATGTCCGCGTCCTCGGAGGGCATCGCCAGCGGCGGCACGCGGTACACGTGCTCGCCGGCGGCGCGCAGCGGCTCGCGGCTGGTGCTCAGCACCGCCGCGCCGGGACCGGCGCGGAGGATGGCCTCGGCGAGACGGGCGGCCGCATCGACGAGGTGCTCGCAGTTGTCGAGGAGCAGCAAGAGCCGCTTCGGACCGATGGCGGCGCCGATACGGTCGGGCGAGACGCTGGCGCCGGTCAGCGTCAGGCCGAGCACGGCGGCCACCGTCACCGGAACGAGATCGGATGTCGCGAGCGGGGCGAGCTCGGCGAGGAAGACCCCGTCCGGAAACGTTGGTAGAAGGCGGCGGGCGACCTCCAGCGCGAGGCGCGTCTTGCCGATCCCTCCGGGCCCGGTCAGGGTGACCAGCCGATGGTGCGTCACGAGGGCCATGGCCTCACGGATCTCGACGTCTCGGCCGACCAGCTCCGACACGGGGGCGGGGAGGTTGCTGACGGTAGTCGGCGCGGCGGCGTCGCCTCGACATGAGCCGGCATACGGACGTCGCCCGTGAACTGGTAGCCGCGCCCGGCGACGGTGCGAATGAACCCTCGATCGGTGCCGAGCACCTTCCGCAGCACCGAGATCTGAACCTCGAGGTTGTTCTCCTCGACCACGCGGTCGGGCCAGATCCGACGCAAGAGCTCGTCCTTGCTGAGGACCGTCCCGCGTCCGTCGATCAGGGCCAGGAGGGTGTCGAACGCGCGTCCGCCGACCTCGACGGGTCGACCATCGACGAAGAGCTCGCGGCGGTGAGGAACGATCCTGAAGCGGCCGAATTCGACGGATTGCGGAGGATCCGGCACCCCGCTCATGACGCTCGCAGTCTACACCGCGTCACGGAGCCGCGTTGCGCGCGCGCCCCCGTCTGCGTGTGGGTCTGGCCGGAATCCCAGCTCCCGGGACCTCGCTTCAGGACTCTTAAGGCTGATTCAGCCCGCGCCAAGGACTTCAAGAGGGCCTGCCACGTAGGCTCCCTCTCGACGATCATCTCCGATCGCCAGAAGGGAGCACGGCCCATGGCCAACACGATCACCACGAAGGACGGCACACAAATCTACTTCAAGGACTGGGGCACGGGGCCGCCGGTGATGTTCAGTCACGGCTGGCCGCTCAACGCGGATGCCTGGGAGGACCAGATGCTGTTTCTCGCCGGACGCGGCTATCGCGTGATCGCTCACGACCGCCGCGGTCATGGGCGCTCGAGCCAGCCCTCGACCGGCAACGACATGGACACGTATGCCGACGACCTCGCAGCGCTCGCAGAAGCACTCGATCTACGGGATGCCGTCCACGTCGGGCACTCCACGGGAGGCGGCGAGGTCGCTCGCTACATCGCCAGACACGGCATCACCCGGGTTGCGAAGGCGGTTTTGATCGGTGCCATTCCTCCGCTGATGCTGAAGACACCTGCGAACCCGGCCGGCCTTCCGATCGAAGTCTTCGACGGCATCCGCTCGAAGGTCCTCGCCGATCGCTCCCAGTTCTTCAAGGACCTTGCGGTGCCATTCTACGGGGCCAACCGACCTGGATCGCGCGTGTCGCAGGGCCTCCGCGATTCGTTCTGGCTCCAGGGTATGCAAGCGGGATTCAAGAACGTCTTCGACTGCGTCACGGCGTTCTCGGAGACCGATCAGACGGAGGACCTGCGCCGGCTGACCGTGCCGACCCTGTTCATTCACGGCGACGACGATCAGATCGTGCCGATCGGTGCCGCCGCCTATGTGGCGGTGCGGATCGCCCCGAGGACGCACCTCAAGGTCTATCCGGGAGCACCGCACGGTCTGTGCAGCACCCACAAGGACCGGGTCAACGCCGACCTGCTGGACTTCCTCAAATCGTGACCGGATCGAACGGAGCCCGGCCATGGATGCTCGAGCTCAGGACGCAGCGGCCGGTACCGATGCGTCCGGAATGGAGCGCGACGCTCCGCCATGAGGCCACCATGGTGCCGATGAGCGTCGAACCATGCACGATCGCCGACACGTTCGACGCCCCGGACGGAGAGACGGGACCGGCGCCGCGCTGGCCCAGGATGGCTCGGGCACTGCCGGCCATCGTGAGGCCCTCGCTCGCCGGACCGCCGTGGGGCGCGCTGGAGGGACCGGACCTGGGCGCGTACGACGACGGAGGTGGCGTTTCCGGACGACGGCTTACTGGCGCATGTGGTGCGCCATCACACAGGAGATGATCATGGACCTGACAGCGCGAACGATCCCCTCGGCGAACAGCACCGGCGCGCCCTATGTTGCGGGGAACTTCGGGCCCCTCAAGAGCGAGGTCACGGCCTTCGATCTGGAGGTGATCGGCCGGGTTCCTGAGGAGCTGACCGGTCGGTTTCTCCGGATTGGTCCCAATCCGGCCGATGAACCGGATCTGGTGCGCCTGGTGCGCTATCACTGGTTCGCGGGCACCGGCATGGCGCATGGCCTACGGTTGCGAGGTGGCAAGGCGGAATGGTTCCGCAGTCGTTTCGTCATCGACCGGGACGCCGCCAAGGTTCTGCGCCGCCCGCCGATCCCGGGGCCAGGCGAGGGTACGCGCGATGGCAACGTCAATACCAACCTCATGAACGTTGGCGGGAAGCTGTGCGCCGTCGTCGAGGCGGGCAGCATACCGGTCGAACTCGACTACGAGCTGGCGAGCGTCCGGCGGACCGATTTCCAGGGCACGCTCGAAGCCGGGTTCACCGGCCACCCGAAGTTCGACCCGATCACGGGTGAGCAGCACGCGTTGGCATACGAACCGTTTCAGCCCGTCCGTTACATCACCGTGGATCGCAACGGGCGCGCCACGACCAGGGCGCGGATCGACTTGCCGCACATCCCGCTCATCCACGACACGGCGTTCACGCAGTCCTTCATCGTCGTTCCCGACTTCCCGGTGACCTTTCAGCCGGAGTATTCACACACGGACTTCCCGTGGCTCTGGGACGAGCGCCGGGACTCACGCATCGGTCTTCTGCCGCGCAGCGGCGATGCCTCTCGCATCCAGTGGTTCGAAGCGCCGCGCTGCTTCGCCTTCCACTTCGCCAATGCCTACGACGACGGGGATCTCACCATCATCGACCTGCCCAAGCATCGGCGCATGTTTCTCACCGATCAGAACGGACCCAATGAAGGCGCGCCCATCCTGGTGCGGTGGACGCTCCATCGCCCGTCCGGGCGTCTGACCGAAACGGTCCTGGACGATCGCGGCAACGAGTTCCCGCGGATCAATGGGCGGCGCGGCGGGCAGGCCTATCGCTATATCTACACCGCGCACTGGGGCGAGGACGTGGCGTTCGGCCCGGCGATGAGACACGACCTGCAGCGCGGGACGACCGAGGTCCATGACTATGGTCGTGGCCGGCTGACGTCGGAGCCGGTCTTCGTGCGGAAGCCAGGAGCCGTCGCGGAGGACGAGGGGTGGATCATGTCCTATGTCTACGACCCGGAACGCGACCTCAGCGACGTCGTCATCCTCGAGGCCCAGGACTTCGCCGGAGAGCCACTCGCGACGATTCGTTTGCCTGTTCGCGTGCCGTTCGGCTTTCACGGCGGCTGGGCTCCCGATGTGAATGCCGCATCGGTCGTCGCCTGATCTGCAAGCGGCGCGACGCGGGCGCCCGATCCGATCAAGCACGCACACCAGCCAACCAGCCTCCTGGTCCGTCGGGATCAGGAGGCTGGAGCGTTTCGAGCACCACGCGCCTCCACCCAGAGCCGCAGTCCTCCGACGCCAACGGCCGTCCTTGACACTCTTCGCGCCAGCGGCGCAGCATCGCATCGCGTGAGGCCGGCACCCAGGTTGAGTGCTGACGGCCCGCCCCGGGACAGGACCGAGAAAGGGCCTCATGTGAATACCCACGGATGAACCCGCTCACCCGCCTCAAAGACCGGCTCGAGCGAAGTAGAAAGCTGGCCCGCGCCCTTTCGGCCACCCAGACCTTGCGAAGCAGAGGTGATGCGGACGTGGCGAAGCTGGCTGACGCGCTGGAGCGCTCGGCACGCGACGCGGATTGGAGCAGGGAAGAGCTGGCCTGCTTCGAGCGTGTCGCGGCGATCCGCCAGGCTTACGCGACGTCCGACCGAATGATCAGCGTGCGCGATTTCGGCACCGGCGCCCCGGGCGATCGTCGTACCGAGCAGCAGATGGAGCAGGGCGTCCGGGTTCGGCGCGCCATCGCGGAGGTGTGCAAGGTGGCCGCCACGTCACCCCATCGGGGCAAGGTGATGTTCGCCATTGTGCGCGCCTTCGAGCCGGCTTGCTGTCTGGAGCTAGGCACGTCGCTGGGCATCTCCGCTGCGTACCAGGTGCTCGGCATGAAGCTGAACGGACGGGGCCGTTTGACGACGATCGAGGGCGCCGAGGAGCTCGCACGCATCGCCGACGAGACCCTGCACGGCCTCGGATGGAACGGTGTGCAGGTGCTCGCCGGCCGCTTTGCGGATGTGCTGCCCGATCTGCTGCGATCCTCCGAGCCCATCGGGCTGGCCTTCATCGATGGACACCACGATCAGGTCGCCACGAAGCGGTACTTCGAGATGATCCACCCGTTCCTCGCGCGACACGCCGTGCTCGTCTTCGACGATATTCGCTGGTCTGATGGCATGCGCGCGGCGTGGAAGGAGATCCGCTCGGATCCCCGGGTGAAGTACGCCGTGGACCTCGAGCAGTGGGGCATCTGCCTGCTGGAGAAAGGCGTCGTTGGGCCGAAAGCCTCCTACGCGATCACCATCTGAGGCTGCCGAGGGTCTCCGGCGCTACGGTTCCGGTCAGCCGCAGAGGGCGGCTTTGGCCGCCAGGTGGCGGATCAGCGCGTCGATCGACAGCGGCGCGCCGGTGGCGCGCTGGACGAGCTCCCCGGTGGAGAAGAGGCTGCCGAGCCGATGGACCCGATCGCGCAGGAAGGCGAGCAGGGGCTTGGGATCTCCCCCGGCGAGAGCCACGTCGAGGGCGGGCTCCTCGGCTCGGAGCTGTTCCATCAGCTGCGCCGCGATCGCGTTGCCGATCGTGTAGGTCGGGAAGAACCCGATCATGCCCTCGGCCCAGTGGCTGTCCTGGAGGCAGCCGGTGAGATCGCTGGAAGGCGTGACGCCCAGGAGTCGCCGGTAGGCCTCGGCCCACGCCGCGGGCAGATCGGCGGCGGCGAGGTCGCCGCTCACGAGCGCCCGCTCGAGATCGACGCGGACGTGGATGTGCAGGTCGTAGCTCAGCTCGTCGGCGGGGATCCGGTCCGCGTCCCGACGCGGATGGTTGACGGCGCGCCAGACGTCGTCGGCGGTGACGCCCTCGAACGCGGCGCCGAAGCGCGGGATCACCCGCGGCCACAGATGCTGCCAGAAGGCTCGCGACCGGCCGAGATGGTTCTCCACGAGACGCCCCTGGGACTCGTGCATGCCGAGCGAGGGCGCCTCGCCGACCGGCGCGCCGAAGTGCTCGCGGGGCAGGAACTGCTCGTAGAGGCCGTGGCCCAGCTCATGGAGAGTCGCGAACAGGCCGGCCGCGAACGCGGTCCGCCGGAAGCGGGTGGTGAGACGCACGTCGCCCGGGCCGACGCGGATCGTCGACGGGTTCGTCGCCTCGTCGAGCCGGCCGGAGGCGAAGTCGAAGCCGAGCCACTCGGCCAGCTCGCGCGCGATCTCGCCCTGCACGCGCACATCCACCGGGCGAGCCAGGAACGCCGGCCGCGGCCCGCTCCGCTCGATCGCACGATCGAGGAGTGGCCCCACCGCCGCGCGGAGCCGGGCCAGCATCGGCTCGAGCGTCGCCCACGTGAGACCGGGCTCCCATTCGTCGAGCAGCGCGTCGTAGCGGTCCCGCCCTCGCGCCACGCAATCGGCCTCGGCCTGCTTGAGGGTCACCACACGGTCGAGCCACGGCAGGAACATGCGCGCGTCGCGGCGCCCGCGGGCGGTTCGCAAGGCTTCGTAGGACAGCGTGGTGACCCGAGCCAGGTCCTCCGCCAGGGAGGCGGGCACCAGCCGGGCCTTCTCGTACTCGTCGCGCAGCTCGCGGAGATTGACGGCGACCGGATCGCCGGACGCCCGCGGCGAGCTCAGCCTCGCCTCGGCCTCCGCGAGGAGGTCGCCCAGCCGCGGGTCGGTCGCCTGCCTGTGCAGGAGCCGGGCCACCAGGGCCTGCTGCTCCGCGCGATGCTCCGCGCCGCCCTCCGGCATCGAGACATCCTCGTCCCACTCGAGGAGGGTTGCGCAGGAACCGAGGAGTGTCTGCTCCCGGGCGCGATGGAGCAGCTCGAGATAGGCCGCGTCCGTACTCATTCCGATCAGCTATGGTAGCAAAGCGAGCCTGGATGGTAGGCTGCGTACCGTGCTGACGCCGGTCAGGGAGACAGGCCTCGCCGGGGCCAGGCTGGCCGCGCGGGTCCAGCAGGCGATGCACCAGATCCCCGAGGCCGAGCTCCGCGAGCTGCTGGCGGAGATCGAGCGCCGCGCCCGCGCCGAGCACCTCGTCTACCTGCGCGACGACGTCGAGGAGACGATTCGCCTCCTTCCCACCCCGATCCCCGCGTTGCCCGATCAGCTCGCGTACGTGCGGGCCGCCACGCTCGCGCTCCACGGCGCGCTGAAACGCCTCCCCGAGCTGTACCTGGAGGACCCGGACGTGCGCGCCGTCCTGGCCCTGCCGGACCGCGAGGAGGCGTGGCTCCGGCGCTACTGGACGCCGGCGGTGAGCGAGCAGAACACGGTGGTCGGACGCCACGACGCGGTCATCGAGTTCGGGTCGCCGGGCTGGAAGGAGAGCCTCCAGTTCCTGGAGCCGAACCTGGGCGGCATCGGCGGGCTGCACCTGATCCCGACCGCATCACACATCCTGGCGAGCGTGGTGCTGCCGGCCCTGCGGACTCGCGACGCGCAGCTCGAGCTGGAGACCGGCCAGGACCTCCGGGCGCTCCTCATCCAGGACCTGATCGATCATCTCGAGGCGATCGGGCGGCCGGGCCGGACGGTGTGCTTCGTCGAGCCCAAGTACGCGGGCTACGGCCCGGACGAGCAGGGCGAGCTGGCCCGCTACGTCCACGAGCACTTCGGGGTCGAGGTTTGCCACGCCGACCCCGCGGAGCTCGCCCTCGAGGGCGACGAGGTGACCTACCAGGGCCGGGTGATCGACCTCATCTACCGTGACTACGCCGTGGAGGACCTACTCGAGCTCGAGGCCGAGGGTGTGGACATCCGGCCGATGCAGCAGGCGTTCGCCTCGAATCGGGTCGTGTCGTCGATCGCCGCCGAGCTGGATCAGAAGAGCTGCTGGGAGGTGCTGGGCGACCCGGTGCTCGGCCGGCGTCACTTCAGCGGCGAGGAGCGCGGCTTCTTCCGACGGCATCTCCCGTGGACGCGCGTGCTCCGGCCCGCGACCACCACGCTTCCCGACGGCTCGCGGGGCAACCTGGTCGACTACGTCCTCGGCGCCCGGAAGGACCTGGTGCTCAAGCCCAACAGGAGCTATGGCGGCACAGGTGTGACCATCGGCCCGGTGACCGCGGACGCGGAGTGGAAGCAGCTGGTGGACACTGCCCTGGCTCCGGGGGGCGAGCGCTGGGTGGCCCAGCGGCTCGTCCAGCTTCCCGTGTGCCAGTTCCCGACCCTGGGCGCCGACGGGCGGATCCATGACCAGCCCTTCTACGTCGTCTATGGCTTCGCGCCCAGCTCGTACGGGCTCGCCACGCTGGGGCGCGCCTCCCAGGCCCACGTCGTCAACGTCGCGCAGCGCGGTGGCATGTGCGTGCTCGTCGTGGGCCACCCGCCCGGGCAGATCGTGCAAGCCGGCCCGCCCGTCCACGTCGGCCTTCCGGCGCCGAAGGGGGCGGGGGCCTCCGTCCCCAGGTAGGACGGACCTGACCAGGCGAGGCCGTCGGCCGATCACCTTCGGGGCCGAGCTGGCCGGCCCGGCAGGGGCGGCTCGTCGTCAGCGGGCCGGATGCGCGCGCGCGACGGTGCGGCGCCCGTAGACGAGGCGCGCGCCATCCGCTTCCGTATGCTCCGCGTGCACGGTACCGGCGGGAACGGCGCACACTTCTCCCGGCCCGTACGTGACCCGATCCTCGCCTCGGACCAGGGTGAGGGAGCCGTCCACGACGAACAGGCGCGCGTCGAAGTCATGAGCGTGCGGCTGCCGGCGCACATGCGCCTGGATCTCGCCCTCGCCGACCTCGTAGCCTTCCCGCAGACAAGCAGCCTCGAACTCGGCCCTGGTCATGGCATCCTCCTTGTCTCGTTTCGGTCCCGCCCGCCGGGGCGGCGTCGGAGTCCGCGGTGCAGCTCGACCGGCCGGTTCCTCGCCGCGTCGCAGCGGCGGAATCGCGTCAGGTGCCAGCCTCGCACCCAACATAGCGCAAAACGGCCTCCTGGAAGGCCAGGAGGCCGTCGAGTCTTGCACCGGCCCGGTATCTACCCAGCACTCACGCCCGGATCGAGCCTCAGTCGTCGAATCCCGCGATGTGGAACTGGACCAGCTTCACGGTGTTGTCGGTGACGAGCCCGAGCTCCGAGCAGTAGATCTTGGTGCTCACGGACCCCGGCTCGAGGGGCGTCGTCTCCCTGGCCTCCACGCACTCGTCGAACGTCCCGGCCGGCGTCTTCACGGTGAGCCCCATCTTCACGTGCTCGGCCCGATCCAGCGCGACCCCGGGGGCCACCTCCTGGAAGTACCGCGAGCCGAGGAGAAACGTCCCGGGCATGATCAGGCCCGGCTGTGCCGCGCCCTGGCCGGTGTTCGTCCCCGCCAGCCAGGCGCCGTCGTGACTCACGATGACCCCGTCCTCGTAGATGTCCACATCCTCGCCGAAGTAGTAAATGTCCCCCGTCTGGATGCATCGGGCGAAGTAGTTCCGCGACACCTCCACCAGCTCGCCGTTCCTCCACTCCCGTTCCTCCACCACCCGGGCGTACACCGTGAGGGACTCGCCCTCGACGTCGGTGAACGTGATCCTCTTCGTGTCGTTGAGCACCTTGATCTGGACGCGCACCAGCTCCCCGTCGTCCCGTCCCTCGAGGAGGAGCCAGTCGCCTGGCCGGATGCTGAAGTACTGGTTCCGGCCGCTGTTCGACCACGCGCAGTCGTCGAGGGCGAACCGGGACGTGTACTGCGGAACCGCGCCGGCGGTTACTGCCCACGGGCCGGCGCCTGCCAGCAGGAGGGCCAGGGCCGCCACCACCGCGCTCGCTCGCGAGATCCTCCGCTGCCGTCTCATGTGCCGCCTCCTTTTCCGCGACGGTGCCTCTCATGAGGCCGTCACAGTGGCGATCGTGAGGGGGCAGCCTGAAGGTTCCCTGAGGATCGGGCGTCTTTCTTTCCGTCCGTCGCTCGCCGGGACGATCCCGGCCTACCCACGGACGCGGTTTCCGGAGGGCGGCATGCAGCGGCTCCGGTCTCTACGATCCTCGCGGCACGGAGAGCGTGATGTGAAACGTCCCATCGGTCGTGAGCCGCGTCTCGATGCCGATCGCGAGGAGATCGGTCAGGGCGCGCACGACCGCCAGGCCCAGGCCGACACCGTGACCACCGGTGCGGGCCTCGTCCTTCCGCCAGAACCGGTCGAACATCACGGGGAGATCCTTCGCCTCGAGATGATCCGTGCGATTGCTGAAGCTCACGGATGCGAGCCCCGCCGTCTCCTCCGACTCGCACCGGATCGTCGTGCCGCGGGTGCTGTAGGCGATCGCGTTGGACAGGAGATTGGTGACGATCAGGGCGAACTTCTCCGGATCGGTCTCGAAGACCAGGGTCGGCGAGACCTCCTGTCGAAGGTGGAGCTCCCGGGCGGCGGCCTCGCGGGCCAGGGGCTTCCAGGCGCCGTCGACGACCTCGGCGACCTGCACGGGCGCCGTCCACACCCGTTCCCGTCCCTCGTCGTATCGCGCCAGGGCGAGGAGATGGGCGACGACGCGCTCCATGTGCTGCGCGATCGCCCTCGCGTCCTCGAAGAACTGCCGGACGGCCTGCCGGTCCTCGGGCCAGCGCGCGCCCACCTCGCTCAGGTTGCGGAGCTCGGCGATCGGGGTCTTGAGCTCGTGCGCGATGTCGCTGGACATCTGACGCTCCCGCTTGAATCCGGCCTCCAGCCGGGCCAGGAGCGCGTTGACCTGCTCGACCACCACCGCGATCTCCACCGGCGGCGCCGGCACCGCGATTCGCGTGCCCAGGGAGCTGACCCCGAGAGCGCGCACCTGTCCCGTCAGCCTGTCGAGCGAGCGGAGACCTACCCGCAGCGCGAGCTGCATGGAGCCGGCGAGCATCAGCAGAAGAGCCACGCCCAGGCCGACGCCGATCAGCTCCAGGCGGCGCACCGCCGCGTCGAGATGGACGCGCTCGCGCGCGACGATCAGGGTGGCCCGCTGGAGTCGCGACGCTCCGGACGGGGGCGCGCCGCGACTCCCGGCGCCCAGGCGCGGGTCCGGTGCGTCGGGGGCCGGAACGAAATCGACGCGGATCTGGCGGCCTCGGCGCCCGTCGGGCAGACGCACGTCCCCGAAGCTCGGAGACCCTGCTGCCGCGGGATCCCGGACGAGGCTCGCACGGCGTGTCGCATCGCTGGCGTCGAACGACGGAGAGCGCCGGAGAAGGGCCCCGCTCGCGTCCCAGAGCTCGAAGTACGCCGCCTCGGAGCCGACGGCGAACTCGGGCATGTGCTCGACGTCGAACTCGACCTGGATCCTGCCGCTCTCCTGCTCCGTCAGCGTGGCCAGGGTTTTCGCCTGGGCCCACAGCGCGCCGTCGAACTCCTCCTCGAGGGAGCTCACGACGATCGTCCTCAGCGCGAGGCCAGCGGCCAGGAGCGGCACCGCGGCGCCGCCCATGAGGCACAGCAGCAGGCGGGTCCGGAGGGAGCGCACGCTACTCCACGTAGTAGCCGAATCCCCGGCGCGTCCGGAGGATCGGCGGCTCACCCGGGGCGTGGATCCTCTTCCGGAGGCCGGAGACGAGGACCTCGATGAGGTTGCTCGACACCTCGGAATCACTCCGGCGCAGGTGCTCGATCAGCTGCTCCTGTGAGAAGACATTGCCGCGCCGGTAGGCCAGGAGCTCCAGCAGCGCGTACTCGCTCGGCGTCAGGTGCAGCGCGCCGCCGTCCCGGGAGACCTCGCGTCGGGCGGTGTCGATGGTCAGGGGCCCCAGGCGGAGGACGGGGCTCTTCGACTCGTGGCGCCGGCGGACGAGGGCCTGGATGCGCGCGCACAGCTCGTCGAAAGCGAACGGCTTGACGAGGTAGTCGTCGGCTCCCAGCTGGAGCCCCTTGACCCGGTCCTCGACGCGGTCGCGGGCGGACAGGATGAGGATGTGCGCGCCGTTGCCGCGGGTCCGGAGCCGCCGCAGCACCTCGAGGCCCGGGACGCCAGGCAGCATGAGATCGAGCACGATGACGTGGTACGCGTAGGTCTCCGCGAGGTCGAGCCCCTGGTCGCCGTCACTGGCCAGGTCGACGGCGTAGCCGAGCTTCTTCAGGCCCTGGCTCAAGGACCGCAGGAGGCGCGGCGAGTCGTCGACCAGCAGGATCTTCACGGGGCGGCCACGGTGGGCCCGCGGCGACAGGGCCTCCCGGGGCGGCCGGCAGCGGGAGTAGCGGCGCCCGGAGAGATCTGCGTGGCCCTCAGCGGATCCTCAGTCGGCCTCGTCACGCTCTGCGCGGGATGGGCCTGGGGAGGGCGCTCACCCCGGGGGAGGATTCGCGATGACCCGATCGATGTTGCCGGGCTTGGCCGTGATGATGGCGTCGCTGGTCGTCGGGCCGACATGGGGAGGCGTCGCCGGCGGCGTGTCGGCCGCCGAGTTCACCCAGGCGGAGCGGTTCGTCGGGAGACGGCGCCGTCGCGGAAGAGGTTCCCGTGAGCCCGTGTGCGGCCGGGGCGAGCAAGCCCCGGTTCATCGACGCCGCCCGGGGGTGACGAAGGCGGTCTCGGTCACCGTGCGGTTTCCGTTCGCCGCGATGGCCAGGACGTCGACCCGGTACGCCGTGCCCGGTTCGAGGAACTCCGCGGGCACGGCAAGGCTCGTCGTCAAGGGATCCAGGTCGAAGCTCACCGCGACCTCGCGCGCGTTCTCGAGGATGACCTGGAAACCGGCGAGCTCGCGGATGCGGCTGCGTAGGCCGGGGACCCACGTCCAGGCGATGGTGGGAACGCTCGGGTCGATGGCGACGATCACCGCCGGATCCGGCAGGTCGTAGGAGAGGGTCCCCGTGGCTTCCAGCGTGGCCCCGCCGACCGTCGTGCCCTTGAACGAGTAGTCTCCGGGCGGAAACATCTGCAACAACTGCACGAGCGTCGGCTCCTGGTCCTCGGGCACGGACTCGGTCAGATCGAGGCCAGACACGCCCAACGGGTTCGTCCTCTCGACGATCGTGCGCCCCGTCGGACCAACGATCCTGATGCGTGTCCAGGCGGGCCCGTCGAAGAACGCCTGCACCGCGGCGTCCCCATCCGTCGCGTTGTATTCGACGACCAGCAGGACGGCTTGTCGCTCACTGCCGGAGCCCGCATTGGCCGCCGGGCCAGGCATGCCGGTTACCGGAGCCGCGCTGGTGCCCTCGGCGGCGAAAGGTGCGGGCCGGAGCGGCACCCACCAGGGCTGTGAGACGGCGGCATTCCAGGCGTCGGCCGGATCGAGCGGGGGGGCGCCGTCCCTCGGCCCCGGGCCCGTGCCCTCGGATCCTTGGCGGAGGTCGGGTACGCGACGCTCCTGGGCGGCGCCCGGATTCGGGAGCCGACCAACGCTGCCGGTAACGTTCGGTGCTCCCGACGCGCCTTTGGGCACGGGCCGTGGAGATCCCTGGCTGTGGGCGCCGGCCTGGCCGGGCGCGGCCATGCCCGCCGCACGAAGGGCCTGCTCGGCCTGTCCCGGCGGACTCGAAACCGGAGCGGTCAGGGTCGCCCGCAATGCGCTCCCGGCCACGAAGACAGCGATGGCGGCGGCGGCCAATCCGACGCCAAGGCGCGCGCGGGTCGGCGGCGCTGCGGGCGATGACGGAGCGCTCCAGGTTGACGAGGACAGCGTGCGGTCCGGCGGGACGCGATACCGGGCGACGTCCGCCGACGCCGCCTGCCAGGGCAGCGCGGGCGGGACACTGGGAAGCCCCGATTCGTGGCGTTCCAGGCGAGACACGCTCAGCCCTCCGTCGACCTCGCGTTGCTCACGGCCAGCCTAGACCAGCGTGGGAGCCCTGGGCAATACGGCGCGGGCCTGTCCTGGGGGATGCGCTCCCTGACGCGTCGGGAGGGGGCCCCGCCGAACTTCATGATGACCCTAGTCAACGAACCTGAGGATTCGCTGAGGATCTGCTGAGGATTCGGCGTTGGCGTTGCTGGCCGCGCCCGCCGGACGCGGATCAGGGCCGCGCGTGGAAGCGAGTCGAGCCCCGGGTCGAACCTACGGCGGCGCCGCGTGGCTCGGCCTCCGGCGCTGGCTTCCCGCGCTGGCGCTGGGCTGGGCCGCGCATGTCGCCTGGGACCTGGCGCTTCACCTCGCTGGTCCGGGCGGCGCGTTCACGCCGCCCTGGTATCCGTGGCTGTGTCTCGGCTTCGACCTGCCGATCGCCGGCGCCACGCGTCAGTCCGCGCTGACCGTGCCTCGACCGCCGTCCACCGTGATGCGCTGGCCGGTGGCGATGCGAGCCGTGGCGTGTGGCACGCCGACCACGGCGGGAATCCCGTATTCGCGGGCGACCACGGCGCCGTGGGAGTTGGCGCCACCCATCTCCATGACCAGTCCCCCCGCGGTGAGGAACAGCGGCGTCCAGCCGGGATCGGTCGACGGGGCCACGAGGATCTCGCCTGGCTCCAGGTGCGCGCCCACCGGATCGAGGATCACCCGCGCGGCGGCGGTCACCGTCCCGGCCGAGGCCGGGGTGCCCACGAGGGCACCGTCCTTCGCCGCCCCGCTCTCGGCCTCGGGCTCGGTGCCGTCGGACAGCATCACGCGCGGTACGTGCCGGCGCCGCAGCTCGAGATCGTACGCGGCGCGGCGCGGCGCGATGAGCCCCCGGAGGTCTCGCCCGCCGAGCCCGGCGTGAGCCTCCTTCAGGTCGATGAAGAACACGTCGTCCGCGGCCGCGAGGCGCCCGCGCGCGGCGAGCTCGGCGCCGACCAGCGCCAGCTGACGGCGCACGGCCGCGACCGCCAGGATCAGGTAGAACTTCGGCAGCTCGCGCGCGCCGGCGAGCGCGCGGGCCCGGCCCAGCGCGAAGCGAACGACCCGGCCGCGCAGCCGGCCGCGGCGCCGGGCTCGCGCGGCCAGGGTGTCGATCATCGCGTCCGCCTCCGCCGCGCGACGGGCGAACAGCGCGTCCGGCGCCAGGCTCGGATCCTCGAGCCGGAGATAGTTGGCGACCACGCCGAAGAGGTGCCGGGGATCGTCCGCCCAGCGCGGAAGGCCGATGTCGATCTCCGCCACGGCCCGGTGCCCGTAGTGGCGCAGGAATGCGCTCAGACCGCTCTGGACGACCTCCGGCAACGTGCCGGCCCGGAACCGCTCGGCGAGCTGGTCTGGCGACAGCTCTCGCGAGACGGCGGCGGCGCTCCGATCGGCGCGGATGCGGCAGGCGAGATCCCACAGGGCGAGGTCCATCTCGGTCGTGACGTTCTCCGGCAGCGCGCGCAGCACCGTCTGCAGGTCGCCGTTCCGGGCGTCGTCTCCCAGCAGCTTGTCGGCGACGCCGAGCATTGCCAGGCCGGCGCCCGGTCCCGGCATGATCCGCGGAACCCGCGAGATGCACTCGCGGAGGAGGACCTGCTCGACCCAGCGGAGCCGCTCGGTGGCGGTCGCGCCCTCGGGCGCGGCCAGGCGCTTCGTGAGATCGACCCCGATCCGCTGGGCGTAGTCGTGGAAGGCCTGCGGCCGGGCCAGGGCGCGCAGCGCGGTGACGGGGATCCGGAAGCGCACGGCGATCCGAACGACTCGGCGCACGAACGACAGCCACGACCGGTTCAGCGACAGGCGCGGATCGACGGTGAGGCGTCGCAGGACCACCGCCGAGCGCGCCTCCATGAAGTCGAGGACGCGCGGCATCAGGCGGCGTCCCGCGGGGCTCCGCAGCACGCCCGTGAGGTCCGCGAACAGGCGCTGTCCCGCCTCGACGTAACGTGTCGGCCCGGCCAGCGGGTCGGCCACCGGGAAGCCGAGGACCTCCGAGGCGGCCGAGGCCAGGACACGAAAGCCGGCGAGCCCCATCGGCGTGATCGGCCGGTACAGGCCCTGGGCCACGCTGAAGCAGAAGTACACGCGGAGATCGTCGCCCGGCGGCGGCGCGCTTGCCGGCAGCGGAAACAGGGTCGTGATGGGCCGGGCCTGCGTGAGCCACAGGCGGCCGCCCGCGTCGATCGCCCACTCGATGTCCTGCGGTGCGCCGAAGTGCGCCTCGACCCGGACACCGAGCGCCGCGAGCGCCCGGACCTGGTCGTCGGTGATGCACGCGTCGCCGGCGGCGCCCGGCCGCTCGACGTGCTCGGTTCCCCCGCCGGGCTGCGCGCGGATCAGGATCTTCTTGTCGCCAAGGCGCCGCTCCAGGATCGCGCCGGTCGCCGAGTCGACGACGAAGTGGTCGGGGTTGACCGACCCTGACACGACCGCTTCCCCGAGACCCGGACTCGCGTCGATCACGGCGTGGCCGCGCCGGCCCGTCACCGGGTTGGCCGTGAAGAGCACGCCGGCCACCGCGGCGTCGACCATCCGCTGGAGGACCACGGCGAGCGCCACCGTGCGCGGATCGATGCCGTTGGAGGCTCGATAGGTGACGGCCCGGTCCGTCCACAGGGACGCCCAGCAGCGTCGGACAGCCTGCAGCACCACCTCGGGGCCGACCACGTTGAGGTAGGTGTCCTGCTGGCCGGCGAAGCTCGCGTGCGGCAGATCCTCGGCCGTCGCCGAGGATCGCACCGCCACCGGCACGTCGGGGCCGAGGCGCCGGTAGCCGTCCACGACGGCGTGCGCGACGGGGTCGGGCACGGGGGCCGCGAGCATCGCGGCGCGCGCCTCGCCCGCCAGCGCGGCGAGCGTCGTCGTGTCCGCGGCCGGCGTCGCGGCCAGCCGATCGAGTACGGCGGTGAGCCCGGCGCCGGCTGCCACCCGTCGATAGGCGTCAGTGAGGATGCAAACGCCCGGAGGGACCGGAAGGCCCGCGCGGAGGAGCTCGCCGAGGTTGGCCGCCTTGCCGCCGGCGAGACTCAGCGCACGAGCGTCGATCTCGGGGAGATCGAGGACGAGGGAGCTCGACAACTCTCTCGACGGCTCGGACGAAGACGTTGCCGGCATGATGAGCGGAAGATAGGCTGCGCACACGAAGGCTGCCCGGGCCCGTCGCTCGCGGGCCGGCGGATGGCCTATCGTGGCCGAAGTGTAGGCGCTGGTCGACAGACCAGCAAGGGGCCGCCTCGCGGCGCTGGCCGGGGACACGAGGCGCGTGTCGCCGGGCCGCGCGGGTGGTGGTGGTGTGGTGGTTGAGTGCCTGGCGCCCGCGAGCGGCACGTCCCGTTTCGCCTTCCGAATCGGGCACGTGCCAACGCCGGCCCGGGCACTCAACTTGCTCCGGCAATGGAGTGGAGTGGATGGAGTGGCGCGGCTCGTGCCAAGGTGTCGCGGGCCGGTGTGAAGCCACGTTTCTCAGGGAGGAGAATCGATGACCTGGCTCGAAGCGGTTGGCTACGTCGCGTCGATCCTCGTGCTGTCCACGTTCTACATGAAGACCATGCTCCCCCTGCGATGCTGCGCCATCGCGAGCAACATCGCGTTCATCGCATACGGATTCTTCGGTGAGATCTACCCGGTGCTCGTCCTGCACCTGGTCCTCCTGCCCCTCAACATCAAGCGGCTTCACGAGCTCCGCCAGCTGCTTCGAGACATCAAGCGCGCGGCCGAAGCGGGATTCTCGTTCGAGCCCATGATCCCGTTCCTGACGAAGCGAACCTTCAAGGCGGGCCACGTCCTCTTCCGGAGGGGCGACCGCGCGACCTGCCTGTTCCTCGTGTCCCGAGGATCGGTCCGGCTGCCGGAGATCGACGTCCTCGTCCGGGAGGAAGGCGCCATGATCGGCGAGATCGGCCTGTTCGCCCCGGCGCACGAGCGAACGACCAGCGCGATCTGCGAGACGGACGTCGTGGCGCTCGTCCTCACGGAAGACAAGGTCCTGCAGCTCTACTACCAGGACCCGAAGTTCGGCTTCTCCCTGATCCAGCTCGTCATTCGCCGGCTGCTCGCGGACTGGGCCGGTCGTCCCGGAGCGGCCGCGGTAGCGCCGGCCGCGGGCCGGTGAGTTGGCAGGAGCGCGCCGATCCCGGTCACCTTGCCCGCGTGCCACTCACCGCATCGCTCCGAGGATGCGCGCGCGGGCGGCCATGTCGGTGTCACCCAGCGAGGTGAACCCATCGGCGATGTGGTTCACGCCTTCCCGGGACTGCTCGCGCTGCGCTCGAAGTAAGGCATGAATGTAGGCCCGTCGGGCCTCTGCCCGGAAGCCGGTGGAGCGGCCCGCGGGGCCGCCCATCACGGTGTCGACCCGCACCGCGGCGTCGCCGACGGCCGCCATCGCTTCCCATCCTCTCGCCCGGAGGGCCAGGCCATACGCGTCGCGCCACTCGTAGACTGCCCGACTGAGATTCTGGCTGGCGAGCGCGGCATCGAGGGCCGCCAGGCGCTCGGCCAGCGCCGCCTCGTCCCGCAGGTCGCCCGGCGCCTCGCGGTCCGCGGTCGTCGTGCCGCAGCTGTCGCGCAGCGCCCCGCCGAGGACGAGCCCGACGACTCCCGCCACCGTGAGGGTAATGAAGCCCCACTTCAAGAGCATGCGTGTGTTCCTCCCTTTCGGCGCGCGGACGCGCGGCCTGGTCGATGAGCCCTTGCCCGTACGGATGCGTGCGGAGGATCAGACCCGCCGCCCGCGGATCTGGAGATGGTGCGGAACGTCCCCGGGCAGGCGGGTGCGAGTCTCCCGCCTGCCCATTCGACCCTGCTACTCGGAATGCCTCAGGCGCGCGCCTCGAGGACCATGTTCGCGGGGGTCTCGGCCACGCGCCGGATCTGGCGGAACCCCGCGTCCGTCAGGACCTTGCGAAGGCGCGCCTCTCCCGCCTGCGCGCCGAGCGCGAGGCCGACCTCCTGGCTGAGCGAGGCCGGCGTGCAGAGGAGCGTCGACGCCCCGTAGTAGAGACGCCCGATCGGATTGAGGTTGTCCTCCAACCGGTCGTGCGCCATCGGCTCCACGAGCATCCAGGATCCTTTCGAAGCAAGCGACTGACGCACGTGCCGCGCCGCGCCGACCGGATCGCCCATGTCGTGGAGGCAGTCGAAGAACGTGACGAAGTCGTAGCCGGTGCCGGGATACTTGCTCGCCGGCGCCACCTCGAAGGTCACGCGGTCCGCCACCCCCGCCTTCTCGGCGGCGCGTCGCGCGCAGTCGATCGACTTCGCGTGGTAGTCGAACCCCCAGAAGATGGACCGCGGGAACGCCTGCGCCATGATGATGGTGGACGCGCCGTGCCCGCACCCCACGTCGGCCACGCGCGCGCCAGCCTCGAGCCGCGCCTCCACGCCCTCCAGCGCGGGAATCCACTGGCTGGTGAGGTTCATCGCGTAGGCGGGCCGGAAGAAGCGCTCGCACCCGTCGAAGACTGCCGCGTCGTGCTCGTGCCAGCCCACGCCGGCGCCGGTGCGGAAGGCATCCGCGATCTTCGATTCGTCCTGGACCGAGCCGACGCCCAGCATGAAGGCGCCGGGCAGGTCTGCATCCAGGAGCACGAAGGCCTGCTCCGGCGGCAAGGTGAACCGCCCGGTCGCCGCGTCGTAGGTGACGTAACCGCCGGCGGCCTGCGCCGACAGCCACTCGGCCACGTAGCGCTGGTGCGTCCCGGTCCGCTTGGCGAGCTCCGCGGGCGTCAGCCCGCCGGCGCCGGCCATCGCCCGGTACAGGCCGAGCCGGTCCCCGATCAGCACCAGTCCGGCGTGGAAGGTCGCCGCCACGTCCTGGATGGCCTTGCCGAGGAACTCATTCACCTTCGCGTGGTCCAGCGTTGTCTGCTGCGTCGACATTCAGTTCCCCCTCGGGCATTCGCCCGTGTTCGAGTTCACCTCCATCTGGCAAGGGGTGAGCCAGCCAAGGCCATCAATGGAATCGAGATGTTAGCGTCGGTACCTCGCACTCGGGTGGTTGATGAGGGGTCAACTCTTGACCCATGGGGACCGGGGGGGTAGGCTGCGGCCGGTAATGGCAGGGCTGTTGGACGCCTTCCAGGGCAGAAGCCCCCGCATCGAAGCGATCCGGAGACAGGTGACCCGGCTCCTGGCCCGCCAGGAGGGGGCCCGCCGACCGCCGACAATCCTGATCCTGGGCGAGACCGGGACGGGCAAGGGACTCCTCGCCCGGAGCATTCACGGAGCCGGGCCGCGTCGCGCCGGTCCGTTCGTGGAGATCAACTGCGCCGCCATTCCCGAGACCCTGCTCGAGGCGGAGCTTTTCGGCTACGAGCGCGGCGCCTTCACCGACGCGCGCAACGCCAAGGTCGGTCTCGTCCAGGCCGCGCACGGCGGCACGATGTTCCTCGACGAGATCGGGCTCCTGCCGGCGGCGCTCCAGAGCAAGCTGCTCACGGTCATCGAGGACCATGCCATCCGCCGCCTGGGCAGCACCCACGCCGAGCGGGTCGACGTGGCCGTGCTGGCGGCGACGAGCGTCGATCTCCGGCGCGCGGTCGTCGATGGTCGCTTCCGCGAGGATCTCTATCACCGGCTCGCGGTCATCACGCTCGAGCTGCCGCCGCTACGCATGCGGGGCCCGGACATCCTCACCCTCGCCGACCACTTCCTGGCCCGGGCCTGCGCCGACTACGGCCTGTCGCCCCGCACGCTGACTTCCGAGGCCCGCGCGGCCCTTGCCACCCACCGCTGGCCCGGCAACGTCCGCGAGCTCGCCAACGCCATGGAGCGCGTGGCCTTGCTCTCCGACGGGGACGAGATCGCGGAGGTCATGCTCGACTTCCTCGTGCCCGATGGGATCGACGGCCCGGCCGCCGAGATGGCCGGCGACCGATCCCTGGAAGACGCCGTGCGCACCCGCATCGAGGCCGTCCTGAGCGCCAGCGGGGGCAACATCCGCCGGACCGCGGCCGCTCTCGGGATCTCGCGCAACACCTTGCGCGCCCGCATGGACAAGTACGGCCTTCGGCAGCGCGACCGGGACCTGCCGGTGGGAGCCTCGCCCATCCCCGAGGCGATGCCGGCGCCCTGGGCCTCGGCGCAGTGGGACAACCGACGGCTGGCCTTTCTGCGCGTGAGGCTTCTCGCGGCGTCACCGGGGGAGGGCCCCCGGGGCCTCGAACTGGTCGCCGACAAGGTCCGCGCCTTCGGCGGCCGCATCGAGGAGTCGGGCCCCACGGGCGTCATCGCCGTCTTCGGCCTCGAGCCGGTCGACAACGCCTCGAGCCACGCGGCGCTGGCCGCGGTGGCGATGCGGAACACGATGGCCCAGGGCCGCGTGGCCGCTGTCTTCGCCATTCACTGTGCCGACCATCTCGTGAGTCGCGACGACGCGACCCCGCTGATCGGGATGGACGGCAAGGCGGCCACCTGGTCTCTCCTCGAGACACTGGTGGGCGTCGATTCTCCGGGCGCCATCGTCGTCTCGCGCCCCGTGACACCGTTCCTGGCGCGGCGCTTCGCGCTCGAGCGGGTCGCAGAGCGCGACGTCTGGCGGGTCCTCCGTCTCGAGGAGGTGCCCGCTGGCTGGAGGGCGACGCGCTTCGTGGGCCGGGCCGCCGAGCTGGGTGCCCTTCGGCGTGCGGCATCGCTCGCCGAGCGGGGGCAGGGTCAGGTCGTCGGGATCGTCGGGGAGGCGGGCGTTGGCAAGTCGCGCCTCGTCCGCGAGGTCACTCATGTCCTCCAGGGGTGGCGTTTGCTCTCCGCGAGCGGGGCCCCGTACACGAAGGAGACGCCCGGCGCCCCGCTCGTCGAGCTCCTGAAGGGCTTGTGCCGCATCCAGCCCGGGGATGCCGCCGACGTCGGCGAGCGCGTCGCGCGAGCGTTGCCGGCCGACGCCGAGGGTGGCTTACTGCCCCCCATCCTCGATCTGCTCGGCGCCTTGCCGCGGGACCATCCGTTCCGCAATTCGGATCCGGCGCAGCGCCGCCAGCGGACGCGCGACGCCGTCCGGCAGATGCTTCTGACCGCGAGCCGGGCGCAGGTGTTGTGCCTGGTCGTCGAGGATCTCCACTGGATCGACGCCGAGACCCAGGAAATTCTCGACAGTCTCGTCAACGGCATGGTGGCGTCACGGATCCTGCTGCTCGTGACCTATCGACCCGAGTATCGGCACACCTGGGGCAGCAAGACGATCTACAGCCAGGTGGGCCTGGACGCGCTGCCGGCCGAGAGCGCCGGTGAGCTGCTCGTCGCCCTGCTCGGCCGCGATCCCGGGCTCGTTCCGCTCAAGAAGCTTCTCGTTGGACAGGGCAACCCGTTCTTCCTGGAAGAGACGGTCAGGATGCTCGTGGAGACGAGCGTGCTCGCGGGCGAGCGCGGGCGGTATCGCCTGGCGCACCCGGTCGCCGCGATCGCGGTTCCGCCCACGGTCCAGGCGATGCTGGCGGCGCGCATCGATCGGCTGCCTCCCGAGGACCGGCACCTCCTCCAGGTCGCCTCGGTCGTCGGAAAGGACGTGCCGCTTCCGCTGCTCCAGGGCATCGCCGATCTCCCGGACGAGGCGATCCGTCACGGGCTCGACCGCCTGCAGGCCGCCGAGTTCCTGTACGAGACGCGCGCGCTCCCGGATCCCGAGTACACCTTCAAGCATGCGCTGACCCACGAGGTCACCTACGGGACCCTGCTCCCGGATCGGCGCCAGGCCCTGCACGCCAGGATCGTCGAGGCCATCGAGCGCCTCAACCCGGAAGGGCTGACCGGCGCGGACGAGCGGCTCGCCTACCATGCGCTCCGGGGCGAGATGTGGGAGAAGGCGGTCACGTCCCTCCGTCAGGCGGGAGCGAGGGCCGTCGGGCGATCGGCGAACCGGGACGCCGTGAGGTGCTTCGAGCAGGCGCTGGCGGCGCTCCAGCACCTGCCCGAAAGCCGGCGAATGCTCGAGCAGGCCATCGATCTCCGCTTCGATCTCCGCACGGCGCTGTTCCCGCTCGGCGAGTCCGAGCGGATCTTCGGCTATCTCGGCGAGGCCGAGCGCCTGGTGCGGGCGCTCGACGATCGCCGGCGGCTGGGGCAGCTGTGCGTCTATCTGTGCCAGGACTACTGGACGAGCGGCTATCCCACGAAGGCCCGCGAGTTCGGCCAGAGCGCCCAGGCGATCGCCGAGTCGCTCGACGACGTGCCCCTGCAGGTGACCGGGAATCTCTACCTCGGCGCCGCCCTCATCCACACCGGCGACTACCGGCGGGCGGAGGCCTTGCTGCTGAGCGTCCTGCGACTGCTCGGTGACCGCGACCGGGAGCGCTTCGGCCTCGTGGGGTTTCCCGCGGTGAGCGCGCGCTTCTACCTGACGTGGATCGCGCTGAGCCGGGGGAAGTTCGAGGAAGGGATCGCCCGCGTGGAGGAAGGCATCCGCCTCGCGGAGACCCTCGATCACCCCTACACGCTCGGCGCGGCGCGCTCCATGCTGGCCTTCCTCCACATGGTGAGGGGAGAGGTCGACCACGCCATCCTTCTCCTCGAGCGGGAGCTGACCGCGTCTCCCGAGGGGAGCGTGGCTCAGCACTCGGTGGTGAACTGGGGACACCTGGGCTACGCGTACACGCTCTCGGGGCGGGTGGCGGAGGGGATCCCGCTGCAGGAGCGGGCACTCGAGGTCATCGAGGCGATGAAGCTCGGCGCCTACCAGTCGACGTGCATGATCCAGCTGGCCGAGGCCTACCTCCTGGCCGGCCGGCTCGACGACGCGCTCGACCTGGCCCGCCGCGCTCTGGCGTTCACGCGAGACCGCGGCCAGCGTCCTCACGAAGCATGGGCCCTTCGCCTCCTCGCCGAGGTCACCGCCCGCTGCGATCCCCCGGAGTCGGCTGACCACTTCCACGCCGCGCTGGCCCGCGCCCGGGAGCTGGGGATGCGCCACCTCGTCGCCCATTGCAACTTCGGTCTCGGCCGGCTTCACACGCAAACCGGCCAGCCCGAGGTTGCCCGGGAGCACCTCACGACCGCGACGACCATGTTTCGCGCGATGGGCATGAAGCTCTGGCTGGAGAGGTCCGAAGCCGCGCTGCCGTGACGCGCCCGGATCCGCGGCGCCGCCCCGGGTCCGGGGCCGGGCGCCGCGTCAACCGGTGCCGCGGTTCTCCGGGGTGGGCGAACGAGATGACCCTGCTTCGCCGCATGGCTGACGTCCGGCGGACCCTGGGCCCCCACCGTGGCTCGTCGAACGCACGGGAGACGGCCGCGACGCGGGTGCGCCGCGGCCGTCTCGTCTGACTCTAGCCCTGAATCTTCAGGTTGTTGACGACCTTGCGCACGCCCTCGACCTGACGGGCGAGCTCGGTCGCGCGCAGCTTCGTCTGCTCGCTGTCCACGTTGCCACTGAGCTGGACCACGCCCTCGTTCGTGTCGACGTTGACCTTGACCAGGGTCGCGGCCTTCTCGCGGGCGAGCTTCGACTTCACGCTCGCCGTGATCGTGGCGTCATGCCATGCCGACCGGGTCTTGTTGCCCCACTCGCGGTCGCTCGGATCGGGCCACTTGTCCTTCGTGAAGCTCGGCGCCCGCTCGAGCGTTTCCTTGCTCACGTCCAGATACGCCATCTTGTGCTCCCGGTCGATCACCATGGCGTTCCACGGCACGGCGTAGAGCTTGTCCCCCACGCCGAGGAGGCCGCCGAAGGACACGATGGCGTACGCGACGTGGCCGCGGGCGTCCATCATCAGATCTTCGATCTTCCCGGCGTCCTTGTCCGCCACATCCTTGACGGAGAGCCCCACGATCTCACTGGTTCGCGCGAGCCCGGTATGCTCCGCGAACTCCTTCGTGCTCGAGATGGTCTCGGGCTTCTTCGCGGCGGGCTTCGTCGCCGCGGCCGTGGGCTTCGCCGGCGCGGCCGTCGAGGTCCCGGAAGCCGGATTGTTGAATCCGGGCTGCGAGCTGGCCTTCGGGACCGGCACGGTACCCGGCGACGTTTGTGTTTGCGAGGTCTGGGCCGAGGCGAGCCCCGCCAGGCTCAGCCCGGCGACGATGCTCACGATCTGCTTGCCGACACGATGCATGTCTTTCCCCCTTGCGTGACGTTGTCGAGTAGCGGTTCGGCGGCGCGATCGGCTCAGTGAAAGAAGCCGATCAACCAGAGGACGACCAGGACGCTCGCGGGAACTCCGAGCAGCCACAGGATGAACGCACGCCCCATAGACGCCACCTCCTGGTTTCTCATATTCGCAAACGCCATGCCGTCGGCGGACGCGAGGGCCAGCCGGCACACCGACGCGAGACGGAAGTGCGGACGGGCCCATTTTTCGCGGACTTTCGCGCCATCGGGTCCCTGCACAATGGCGGGGGGAACGGCGATGCGTCGACATTCTGGCCACGGATGGCGTCAGGGCGTCGCCCTCACGACGCACTGGCGTTCAATTCTGGAGAGCACACCCCGACTTGCCGGAGCGGGTCGCGAGCGCTAGACTTCCGCCGACCTCATGCCATTGGCGACTGGGTACTCGGCGCCCATGAGAGGGAACGCAGATCTGGTTGGCTCCAGCACAGGAGGACCGCGATGCGCCGGCTGATCTGGGTGATGTGCTTGCTGATTCTCGGGTCCGCGCTCCTTCCGGCGTTCGCGCAGCCGGCCGATGACGCCAAGCGACTGCAAGGGGCGTGGACGGCCACACGGGCGAAGCGGGACGGCAAGGTCGCCGAGGACGTCCTCGGACATCAGCTGTCCTTCGCGGGTGACCGCTTCCAGATCCGATCCAAGGATGGCAAGGCCCTCTACGCCGGGACGGTCCGGGTGGACGCCAGCGCGAAGCCGCCGGCCATCGACTTCGTGCACACGGAAGGGGACCTGAAGGGGAAGGCGTGGAAGGGGATCTATGCCCTGGACGGCGACACGCTGAAGATCTGCGACAACGCGCCGAACCTGGAGAAGGGCCGCCCGACCGCGCTCGCGGCGAAGAGCGGGTCCGACCACGTCCTCGTCACGTTCAAGCGCGCCAAGCCCTGAACCAACCGCCTGAGCAGGGCCAGGCGTGGCCGAGCGTCCGGCCCACTGGAGACCCGTGCAGCCGTCGACGAATCTCGGCGAGATCTTCCGTAGGGGCGCCGGGTCGATCCGGTCGCTGCGCTCCATGTAGCTCCGGGCGAGCTCGGCGCGGCGTGAGCTTGTCTCGACCCCGTCTACGCTCGGGACGCTAGAGTGAGACTCACCATCCCGACTGTCGGATCGGAGCTCGCCCGAGCATCGCTACTCGTGGGCGCGCCGTTCATCGTCGCGTATGCCTGGACCAGCTGCCGGGCGTACGATTGCGCGCTGTCCGGCCCTCTCATCGGGATCGCCCGCGACGGCTGGAGCGCGACCGCCGGCATGCTCGCCGCCGCGCCCCGCCCGACGCTGGCCGGCTTCGGCCTGTTCGCCGCGTGGTACGTGGCCCAGGCCGTGCTCGCGATGCTCCTGCCGGGAAGGACGGGGATCGGCGTGCCCACACCGGCCGGGCATCGGCTCGAATACCGCCTCAACGGGCTCCTGGCGTGGGTGGTGACCCACGGCCTGCTGTACGTCGCGGCGTTCCACTCGGCGCTGATCAGCCCCACGCTCGCCTACGACCACGGTGGCGGTCTCCTGGCGGCCGCCAACGCTGCCGGCTTTGCCATCGCGGTGTTCGCGTTCTGGAAGGCGCAGCGCCATCCGACCCATCCGGACGATCGGCGGTTCAGGGGCAGCGCGTTGTTCGACTTCATGGCGGGCATCGAGCTCAACCCGAGGGTCGGCGGCCTCGATCTGAAGCTCTTTCACGTGGGACACGTCGGGATGATGGCGTGGACGCCCATCAACCTTTCCCTCGCCGCCCGGCAGTTTCAGCAGCTCGGACACGTCACGTTGTCCATGGTTCTCGTCAACGTGCTCCAACTCGTCTACGTGCTGGACTTCTTCGTCCGGGAAGACTGGTACCTGCGGACGATCGACATCCACCACGACCACTTCGGGTGGTTTCTTGTCTGGGGGAGCGTCGTGTGGA
>CAVXVV010000105.1:0-64877 GCA_963765195.1 uncultured Candidatus Rokubacteria bacterium | reverse complement strand
TCCCGTTCGCGTACACGCTCCAGGCGGCGTACCTCGTTGACCACCCCGTGGAGCTGTCGGCCGCGGCGGCGGCGGGCATCGTGGCCCTCGGGCTGACGGGCTACGGGATCTTCCTGTCGGCGAACCGCCAGCGTGATCGTTTCCGCCGAGCCCGCGGACCCTGCACCATCTGGGGCCGCGAGGCGACCTTCGTGCCCGCGACCTACTCGACGGCCGACGGGGTCGTTCACGAAACGCGGCTCCTGACGTCCGGCTGGTGGGGCATCGCGCGCCACGCCAATTACGTCGGCGACCTGCTCATGGCCGTCGCCTTCTCCCTGACGTGCGGCTTCACGCACCTCCTGCCGTACGGCTACGCGATCTTCCTCGCGATCCTCCTCGTCCATCGCACGTACCGGGACGATCGCCGCTGCCGCGTCAAGTACGGCCCGGCCTGGGACGCCTACTGCACGCGCGTGCCGTATCGGCTGGTGCCGGGGGTGTGGTGAGCGGCGACACGGGGCTCACCCGTCGACGAATCTGGGCGAGATCCTCCTCAGCCGGACCGGGTCGATCCGGCCGCTGCGCTGGATGTAGCTCCAGGCAAGCTCGCGCGGCGCGAGCCTCATGTGCTCGGGGAAGCGCTCGTACCAGTCCCCGCTCGCATCGGCGGCCGCCACCAGCTTCTCGACGATCGGCCGGCGGGCGGCCTCGTAGACCGCGAGCGCCTCGGGTATCTCGTTCCGGTGCTCGGCCAGGGCTCGCGCCAGCGCAATGGCGTCCTCCATCGCCAGGCGCGTTCCCGAGCCGATCGAGAAGTGCGCGGTGCGCAGGGCGTCCCCGATGAGCACGACGTGGCCCGCCGACCACCGGGCGTTTCTCACGTTAGCGAACGTGCGCCACACCGAGTTGTTCGAGAGGAGCCGATGCCCGTCCAGGGTTCGCTCGAACACGCGCTCGCAGTAGGCCAGCGTGTCCGCCTCGCTCATCGAGGCGAACCCGGCTCTCTGCCAGGTCGCCGCGTCGCACTCGAACACGAAGGTGCTCATCCGCGGCGAATGCCGGTAGTGGTGCGCGTTGAAGGTTCCGTCCTTGTTCTCGACGAACGTCTGCGTGAGCGTCGGGAAGATCTTCGTCGTGCCATACCAGGCGAACTTGTTGCCGAGCGTCCTCACGCTCGTGCCGAAATCGGCCGTCCCGCGGACGTACGAGTTCACGCCGTCGGCCGCGACGACCAGGTCGTAGCCGTCGAGCGCGCCCCGGCCGGAGATCCGGCGCTGGAATTCCGGGTGAATCCCCACGCTCGCCAGCCGCTGCTGCATCAGCCGCAGGAAAGCGAGGCGGCCGATCGCGGAGAAGCCGATGCCGTCGATGACCACCGGCGTGTTGCGGTGAACCAGGGTCAGATCCGTCCAGACCTCCATCTGTGGCGTGATGGCGTCGTAGGTGTCGGGGTCGCCGGCCCGCAGGAACTCGAGCGCCTTGTCCGAGAACACCACGCCGAAGCCGAACGTCGAGTCGGGCGCGTTCTGCTCGACCACGCGCAGCTCGCAGCCCGGATTGCTCTTCTTGAACAGGTAGGCGAAGTAGAGCCCGGCCGGCCCCGCGCCGACCACTAGGACCTTCATCTCATCTCACGCGCAGAACGTGGGATCGCTCGTCAGGGCGTGCCGGCCGATCACGACTGTCTCGATCGTCCTGGAGTGTGGCCGAGCGGGCCGGGCGCTGGCAAGAGGCTCCGCCGGACCGCCGCTCGTCCCCGGATGGCACGCGGTCCCGAATTGAGGTACAAGATCTCCGTGGCACATCCCACGCGTCTCCACGGAGTCTAGTCATGGCGCGGATCATCGGCGGCATCGGCACCTCGCACGTCCCCACCATCGCGATGGCCTTCGACCGGGGGAAGCAGGAGGACCCGGACTGGAAGCCGCTCTTCAAGGGCTACGCGCCGGTGGCGAAGTGGCTGGCGGAGAAGCAGCCCGACGTGCTCTTCTTCTGCTTCAACGACCACGCCACGACGTTCTTCTTCGACCACTACCCGACGTTCGCGCTCGGCGTGAGCGACGAGTACCGCATCGCGGACGAGGGCGTCGGCATCCGCAAGATTCCCCCGCTCCGCGGCCACGCGGCGCTGTCGCGCCACGTCGCGCGGTCCCTGGTCGACGACGAGTTCGACCTGACGATCTTCCAGGACCTGCCGCTCGACCACGGCCTCCACTCGCCGCTCACGATGATGTGGCCGTCCCAGCCGGACTGGCCGGGACGCGTCGTGCCCCTGGTGGTGAACGTCCTCCAGCACCCGCTGCCGAAGCCGAGCCGCTGCTACAAGCTCGGCAAGGCCATCGGCAAGGCGATCCGGTCCTATCCGGAGGACCTCAAGGTGGCGATGGTCGGAACCGGCGGGCTGTCGCACCAGATGATCGGCGAGCGCGCCGGCTTCAACGACGAGGCGTGGGACCGGGAGTTCCTCGACCTGATCGATCGGGACCCCGAGCGCCTGGCGCGGATGACCATCGAGGACTTCGCGCGGCTCGGCGGCAACGAAGGGGCCGAGGTGATCATGTGGCTCATCATGCGCGGCGCGCTGAACGAGGGCGCGCGCAAGGTTCACGAGAACTACTACCTGCCCATGACCACTGCGATGGCCGTCGCGCTGTTCGAATGAGGTACGTGTTCGACCTGGAGCGGAGCGGCCGCGGGCTCCGGCTCAATCGGTTCCTGCACGACCTGGTCGTGAGCGAGAAGCGAAAGGCCTTTCTCGAGAATCCCGAGGCGGCCATGCAGGGGCTGACCGACGAGGAGAAGGACATGGTGCGCCGCCTGGACTGGAGGGCGCTGCAGGACTACGGCGCGAGCTTCTTCTGCCTGGAGAAGCTGGCGCGCACCAAAGGCGTCTCGAACCCGGAGATGGTGGCGGCGTTCCGGGGCGAGACGCTCGAGCAGTTCTTGAAGACCCGCCGGGTCCCGGGAGCGCGCTGACATGGGCGGAACCGTCGTGCGCACCATCCACCGGGCGGAGGCGGGCGCGATCACCACGCTCGAGCGCCTCGGCGTCGCGACTGTGCACGAGGCCCAGGGCCGCAGCGGCCTGATGCAGCCCTACATGCGCCCGGTCTGGCGCGGCGCCCAGGTCGCGGGGAGCGCGGTCACCGCGCTGTGCCACCCGGGCGACAACTGGATGATCCACGTCGCCTGCGAGGTGTTGAAGCCGGGCGACGTCCTCGTCGTGGCCTGCTCCAGCGAGAACACCGACGGCGGGTTCGGCGAGCTGCTCGCCACCTCGCTGAAGGCCCGCGGCGCCAAGGGCGTGGTCCTCGACATCGGCTGCCGCGACGCCGCGGGGATCAGCGAGATGCGGTTTCCCGCATGGTCGCGGGCCATCTCCGCCAAGGGCACCGTCAAGGCGAGCCTCGGCTCGGTGAACCTGCCGGTGGTGTGCGCCGGCGTGAGCGTCAGGCCGGGCGACGTGGTCGTGGCGGACGACGACGGCGTGGTGATCGTCCCCCGGCTCGACGCCGCCACCGTGGCGAAGGCCGGCGAGGAGCGGGAGAAGAAGGAAGCGGTCAACCGCGCCCGCCTGCAGAAGGGCGAGCTCGGCCTCGACCTCTACGACATGCGCAAGAGCCTGGCCGACAAGGGGCTCGAGTACATCGACGGCCCGCTGGATTGAAAGCGCTCCTCGGGGACTACCCGGTCACCCGGCAGTTCAAGCGGCAGTCGTCGCTCGAGTTCGCCGACGTGAAGGTCCCCAACACCGCATTCAAGCGGGTGGTGCGGGACCTGGAGTTCGACGTCGCCGAGCTGGCGCTGATGACGTTCCTCCTCGCGAAGGCCCACGGCAAGCCGTACCGCCTGCTGCCCGCGGTGGTGACGGCTCGCTTCCAGCACGCGACGCTCGCCTACAACCCGGCGCGCGGCCCGCTCTCCCCGGACCAGCTCGCCGGGAAGCGCGTCGGGATGCGCTCCTACTCGGTGACCACCGCGACCTGGGTGCGCGGCATCCTCGCCGACGACCACGGGGTCGATCTGGCCAAGGTGCACTGGGTGACCCTCGAGGACCCCCACGTGGCCGAGTTCCGCGACCCGCCGAACGCGACGCGCATGCCCCCCGGTACCGACCTCGCGGCGATGCTGCGGGCGGGCGAGCTCGACGCTGCCATCCTCGCCGAGCCGCCCAAGGATGGGCCGCTCCGGACGCTGATCCCGGACCCGGCGGCCGCCGCCCTGGCCTGGCGGGCGAAGCACGGCGCCATCCAGATCAACCACATGGTCACGGTCAAGAGCACGGTCTCCGACTCGCAGGCCCAGGACATCTACGCCGAGCTCAGACGAAGCCGTGAGGCGGCCGGCAGCCCGGAGATGAATCCGTTCGGGCTGGAGGAGAACCGCCGCAACCTCGAGGTGGCGATCGAGTGCATGCACCGCCAGGAGATGCTCCCGCGGAGCTTCGCGGTGGAGGAGCTGTTCCGATGATCGTCGACTGCCACGGCCACTACACGACCGCGCCGCAGGCGCTGTGGGACTGGCGAAAGCGCCAGGCCTCCGGCGAGAAGATCTCCGAGGCCGCGCTCGAGATCAGCGACGACGACATCCGCGACAGCCTGGAGCAGGCCCAGCTGAAGTTGCAGCGGGAGCGAGGCAGCGATGTCACGTTCTTCTCGCCGCGCGCGGGCTCGATGGAGCACCACGTCGGCGACGCCGCGATCAGCGCGCAGTGGGCGCGCGTGCAGAACGACCTGATCCACCGCGTGTCCACGCTCTACCCGAGGAACTTCGCGCCGGTCTGCATGCTGCCGCAGTCGCCGGGAGTCTCGCCGGCCAACTGCGTCGCGGAGCTGGAGCGCTGCGTGAAGCACCTGGGGTTCATCGGGTGCAACCTGAATCCCGATCCGTCGGGCGGCTGGTGGAAGGAGCCGCCGCTGACCGACCGGTGGTGGTATCCGATCTACGAGAAGATGGTCGAGCTCGACGTGCCCGCGATGGTGCACGTCAGCTCGTCGTGCAACCCCGCGTTCCACTTCACCGGCGCGCACTACATCAACGCCGACACCACCGCGTTCATGCAGCTCATCCAGGGCGACCTGTTCAAGGACTTCCCGCAGCTCAAGCTGGTCATCCCGCACGGCGGCGGCGCGGTGCCCTACCACTGGGGACGCTACCGCGGCCTGGCCCAGGACATGAAGCGGCCGCTGCTCCGGGACCACCTGCTGAGAAACGTCTACTTCGACACCTGCGTCTACCACCAGCCGGGCATCGACCTCCTGCTCAAGGTGATCCCGGTGGACAACATCCTGTTTGCCTCGGAGATGGTCGGCGCGGTGCGGGGCATCGACCCGGAGACCGGACAGTACTTCGACGACACCAAGCGCTACATCGACGCAAGCGGGCTCAGCCCCGCGGACAAGCGGAAGATCTTCGAGGGCAACGCGAGGACGGTCTATTCACGGTGGAGGGCGTGAGCCAGAGCCCCGACGCCGCGTAGGAGCGACCGGGACCGCCAGCGCTCCGGCCACCACGCCTCGTGTCTCGCCCCGCTCGCCGGGCCGGGCCTCCCGCGAAGCCCCGAACCAACCCGTGAAGACGCCGTCCCCGGGCTCGTGGGTCCAGCCCGAGAGCGCTACGAGCGGTGGTGGCGAAGAATCAGCAGGACCACCCCGGTCTCGTACAGCTCCTCCGCGAGGATGACCGCCGCGATGAGCATCGTCGCGCGGGAGCCGTAGGCGATGCCGAGCGCGAACGCGACGCTCGTGACCGCGATGATGAAGGCACGGATGCCCAGGATCAGCCGGATGCTGCTGTCCTCGCTCGCGGGGGTGCGGAACACTCGCGAAAGATGCTTGGCCGCTCGCCAGCCGAACACGGCGCCGAGGATGATCAGACCGTCGACGACGAGGGGGTTCACGGGTCGCCGAGATCGCGGGTCGCGAACGTCGCCGCGACGAGCATTCGGTGCACCTGCCGGATGGGCGAGAGCATCGCGAGGTTCACGGCCAGGAAGATCAGGACGCGGACGATGTTCAGGTGGCGCCACTGCGCGGCCTTCTGCGCGAGCAGGGGATCGACGGCGGAGGAAACGGGTACGCTCTGAAACGCGATGATCGTCGGCGCGAAGTACGCGATCGTCCAGACGCGCACCAGGACGTGAAGGACCAGCAGCACCAGCAGCCACCGGCGGACCACCGTCAGACGCCAGCACACGACGAGCGCCGCGACGAACGTGAGCTCGTGAATGGAGTGGAACGCGATCCAGAACGCCTTGAAGTCGAGCCGGTAGGGGCCCTGGAACATCCCGAGCGACGCCGGCGGCGCGGCCGTCCACGCCGGAACGATCAGGGCCGTCTCGAAGATCTGGGCTCCGTTCATCAGGAGATACATGGCCGTCGTCGTGACCAGCCAGAACAGGGCTCGCTTCAGGTAGGCGACGGATGCAGCGCTCATGGGCGACTCGCCTGCTCCCGAGTATGCCGCAAGGCGAGGGCGAGGCCCGGTCGGCGCAAACGGCCTGCCCCTCCTGTCGATCCGGGGCGGCTCCCAGCGACCATGAGGTGGATGACAATCTCCCGCCTGCAGAGGAGGACACCATGAGGTTCGTTTGCTTGGGATACCTGGACGAGAGGAGCTGGAACACCCTGTCCGAAAGCGAGCGCGCCGGGTTGATGGACGCATGCATCGCGTACGACGACGAGCTTCGCAAGAGCGGGCACTTCGCGGGAGGGGAGGCCCTCCAGAGCGCCCGGAACGCCGTCACCCTGCGGTACCGGGACGGCAAGGTGTCCAGGACGGACGGCCCGTTCGCGGAGACGAAGGAGATGCTGGGAGGGATCCTCTTTCTCGAGGCCGAGGACTTGGACCACGCGGTTCGCATCATGTCGAAGCACCCCGGCGTCAGGGTCGGCCCCTTCGAGATCCGGCCGGCCGAGGACATGACCGAGATCATTCGCCAAAGCGAGGCGCGGCGGCGTTCGGCGGGGAAGTCGAGCTGAGCGCCGGCTGACAGCTCGCCGGCGTGCCTCGGTCGCCCGCCTAGCTCCACCGGCCCCGCGCCGGCTCACGGCGACGGATCGAACATCTATCGTCGACGGCCAGGGCGTCCATTCACGCGGTCGACGATGTCTCCCGTCACGGCCCCGGCCTGTCGGGAAACCGAATGCCTGAGGCATATCAGCCAGTTCCAGCTCGCCCGTCGGCCCTTGGGCATGGCATGGCCATTGCTGTCTCTAGTGTGGCAGATCAAGACACGACTTCGCCCGAGAGGAGGAGGCAGGCCGTGTGTGAAGCATGTGGCCCTCTGCATAAGCTCGACGACGACACCGAACGCTCTACGGCTCGAGATCCGATCGACAGCGCATGTCCAGCGCCCCCGAACGGCGATGATAATCCGCAGCCGTAACTGGAAGCGCCGGTACGCGCAGGCCCCATCGACGGACAGCCCGAGCGCGCGTCCCGACGCGCCGCCCGATCGCCGGACCGGGACGCCGGACGGGGACCAATCTCCGGCGCCGCCCAGGGACGCGAATCAGTCTCCGGCACAGCCTCCGCTCGCCGACGAACGGGACGAGTCTCGATAACCGGTCGCTCACGAGTCGGGGCATGGCCGACGATTGGAGGCCAGAGCCTTGAGGATCGGGACGACAGGGCGTCGTAGCGGCGACGAGTTGTCCAGATACGGCAGGGCCAAGGACGACCCGACGTGGGCCGACGCGGATTTTGCGGCGGAAGCCGGGGGCGGGCGCAGTCGAGAATCCTGCGCCCTTTCCTCGTACCGCGCAGCAGGTGATTCGGACGCTCACCGCGACTCGTGCGCCCATGGCCTCCCAGGATTCGATCTGTCAGCTGTGCTCGAAGCCCATCAGCTCGAGTCGCCTGGTCTTCTCCGAGCACGGCGAGCTGTTCCACCTTGCCTGCCGGTCGCGCGCGCTTCGAACGCGATCTCTGAACGTGGTCGATGCCGCCCAAACGGCTCAGACACGCGCGGCGAGCCTCGTCGCCGAGACCGACCGGCTTCGTCGTCGACTCGTGCTGCCGGCCCGCTCCAAGAGCCGCGCTGGACCGTGTCCGGTGTGCGGTGAAGCTGCGACTCACACGGACTGGCGGCCACGGCTGCCCTGGGTGGCCATCGAGGGGTGTCCCTGCGGGGGCTACTTCGTCGAGGCCGTGGTACTCGAATGGCGGGTGCCGGGCTTGACCGCTCGCGCACGCCGGGAGTTGGCGGCGCGGATTCGACGATCTCGCGCTCGGAAGCAGGAGGCGTGGCTGACCGTGACGCCGCCTCGGTCTTCCGAGTCGGTCGGCCGCCTGACGATTCGCACCCGGTGGCCGGGACGCTGGTAACCTGCATCCGCAGCGTGCTCCAGATAGGCATCAGCATCCCTGCTGAGCCGCCGCCGGGCTGGATGCCATGGGCGAGGCGTCAGTGCACACGGTGCGGCCAGCCGGTGACCGGGCTCCCGGCGCAAGTCGAGGACCTCGAGCGGCGACGTCGCGCCGGGCCCGATCCCTGATCCATCCTCGGCGCTGACGGTCCCCAGGGCGTCGTTCGCGCCCGGCCCCGCAACCGGCCGGAGTCTAGCGCTCCGGACGCCGGCGGCAAGAGCCGGGACGGACTCGCACACGAGCCCCGTGCCCCCGCTGCTCGAGAAGTCGTAGACTGAGGCCGCGATGACCGGTCAGCGCGACGACCCCCGCACGATCGCCCGGCAGGTCGTCGCGGCGATCCGGCTGGCCGGCATCGACACCCTGTTCTGCCTCCCCGGGGTGCAGAACGACGACTTCTTCGACGCCTTGGTCGACGCGCGAGACATCCGCCCGATCGTCACCCGCCACGAGCAGGGCGCCGCCTACATGGCGAACGGCGCGTCGCTGGTCGCCGGCCAGCCGACGGCGTTCTGCGTCGTGCCGGGGCCCGGTCTGCTCAACGCCGGCGCCGCCCTCACCAGCGGCTACTGGTCGAACGCTCGCGTGCTGGCCGTCGTGGGCGAGATCGCCGCGGCCGCCCGTGGACGCGGCTTCGGCGTCCTGCACGAGCTGGTCGACCAGCACGCCATCCTCGCCCAGCTCACCAAGCACGCCGAGCTGCTCGACGACGGCGCGTCGGCGACCAAGCAGGTGCAGGCGGCGCTGGACTCGCTGGTCTCGGGCCGCCCGCGCCCGGTGAGCCTCGAGATTCCCGTCGACCGGTGGCGAACGCCGGCCCCCGGCACACTCCACCCGCCCGTGCCGAGCAAGCCGATGATCGACCCGCGCGCCATCGAGCGCGCCGCCGACGCGTTGCGGCGGGCCGAGCGGCCGCTGATCCTCGTCGGCGGCGGCGCGCAGGACGCGGGTGAGGCGATCGGCCAGCTCGCCGAGCGGCTCCAGGCCCCCGTCACCGCGCGGCGCGCGGGTCACGGCGTGATCCCCACCGCGCATCCGATGTTCGTCCATCTCGCGGTGGGCCACGAGCTGTGGAAGACCGCGGACGTGGTCATCGGGATCGGCACGCGCATGGAGTGGCCGGTCCTGCACTGGGGCACCGACCCGTCGATGACGTTCGTGAAGATCGACATCGACGTCGAGGAGCTCGACCGGCACGGCCTCGGCGCGATCGGCGTGTGCGGCGACGCCGACGACGCCGTGCGCGCGCTGCTGGCCGCGCTGCACGGGATGCCCGCTCGGCCGGGCCGGTCCGATGAGATCGCCCGGCGGCGCGCGCGCTACTTCGCGGACATCGACCACCTCCGGCCGCAGCTCGACTTCCTCGCCGCCATCCGCGACGTGCTCCCCGACGACGGGATCTTCGTCGAGGACGTGACCCAGATCGGGTTCGCCTCCCACCTCGCATTCGACTTCCGGCGGCCGCGAACGTTCCAGTCGACGGGCCCCGCCGGCACCCTCGGCGCCGGCTACGCGCAGGGCGTCGGCGCGCAGGTGGCGCTCGACCGGGAGGGCCGCGGCCGCCGGGCGCTGGTGGTCGCCGGCGACGGCGGCTTCCTGTTCACGGGGAGCGAGCTCGCGACGGCGGTGCAGCACCGGATCCCGCTCGTCTGCTGCGTGTTCGACGACGGCGCCTACGGCAACGTCAAGCGGATCCAGCAGCAGCGCTTCGGCGGGGACCGGACGATCGCGTCGACGCTGAAGAGCCCCGACTTCGCCGCCTACGCTCGCGCGTTCGGCGCCCTCGGCCTCCACGCCGACGGCCCGGATCAGCTCCGCGCCCGGCTCGACGAGGCGTTCCGTGCCGAGGCCCCGGCGGTGATCCACGTCGCGACCGGCCCCATGCCCGACCCGTGGCCGTGGTTCCTCCTGGGGCGGGCGCGTGGAGAGCGGCCCCGGCGTTCTTGACACGTCCGGCGCCGGCCGCGCACCATCGAGGCCCGGTGGGGGCCGGACCCTTCCGCCGCCTGCGCAGAGGCGGACACGGCAGACGCGTCCCGAGCGGCATCTCTCGGACACCAGAAAGGGCCGACCATGCGTGAGGTTGCGGCGGACAGGGGCCGACCGAGCGCCTTCGGTCCGCTCGCAGGGATCCGCGTCGTCGAGTTCAGCCAGCTGGTGATGGGGCCGACGTGCGGGCTCATCCTCGCCGACCTCGGCGCCGACGTGGTCAAGGTCGAGCCTCTCGAGGGTGATCGCACGCGCGTCTTCAAGGGCCCCGCGTCGGGCTTCTTCGCCTACTACTCCCGGAACAAGCGGAGCGTGGCGGTGGACACGACCACGGCGGCCGGGCAGGAGGTGGCGCGGCGGCTGATCGGGACGGCGGACGTCCTCATCGAGAACTTCCGGCCGGGCCTGCTCAGGCGGTTCGGCCTCGACTACGAGACCGTCGCGACGTTCGCCCCGCACGTCATCTACTGCTCGCTCAAGGGCTACCTCCCGGGCCCCTACGAGCATCGCCTGGCCCTCGACGAGGTAGTCCAGATGATGGGAGGTCTCGCCTACATGACGGGCCTGCCCGATCGGCCCATGCGGGTCGGCGCCTCGGTGAACGACGTCATGGGCGGCATGTTCGGCGTCATCGCCATCCAGGCGGCGCTCGCCGAGCGCCAGAAGACGGGGCGCGGCCGCCACATCCAGAGCGCGCTGTTCGAGAACAACGTCTTCCTCATCGGCCAGGCCATGATGTTCGAGACGGTGACGGGCACTCCGGCGGTGCCCTACTCGGTCAAGGACAGCCCCTGGCCGGTCTACGATCTCTTCCGGACCAAGGACGACACCCAGCTGTTCGTCACCGTGGTCGGAGAGGAGCACTGGCGCGCCTTCTGCCAGGCGTTCGGCCGCGAGGAATGGCTGGCCGATCCGCGGCTCGCGACCAACCAGGGCCGGGTCGACCAGCGCGCGTGGCTCATCCCGGAGATCGCGGCGATCCTGCGGGAGTGGCCGGCGGCGGAGCTCGCGCGAACGCTGGAGCAGCTGGGGCTGCCGTTCGCGCCGGTCAATCGCCCGGGCGACCTCTTCGAGGATCCCCACCTCGCGGAGTCCGGAGGGTTCCTCGAGATCCGGCTGCCGGACGGCCGGCGGGTCAAGACGCCCGCGCTGCCGGTCTCGATCGACGGCGAGCGCCTGGGCAATCACCGCGATCCGCCGCGGCTCGGTGAGCATACGCGCGAGGTGCTGACGGACCTCGGCTATCGCGAGGCCGAGATCACGGCCCTGGCCGAGGCGGGAGTCGTCGGCACGAGCGAATGAAGCTGGTCACCGGGGCGCCGTCCGGGTCGGAGGGCCCCCGGAGCACGAATCGACAACGGCAAGGGAGGCCACAGATGACCATCACCCGTCGCCAGGTCCTCGCCACCGGCGCGGCCGCGCTCGGCGCCGGCCTGCTGCCCGCACGCGCCGGCGCCCAGGGCGCCACCGCCACGCTCGCCTTCGGGCCGGCGACGCCCGTCTATGCCCTGGGACCGATCGCCGAGGCCAAGGGTTACTTCAAGGCGGAGAACCTCGACTTCAAGCTGGTGGTCGGCAACGCGGGCACACACGGGCGCCAGGCGCTCGCCGCCGAGCAGGCCGCCTTCGCGCACGGGGACGCCAGCCATCCGCTCCAGCTCTCCGCGCGCGGCAAGAAGTGCAAGATCGTCATGGCGACGCAGATGATCGCCTCGATCTCGAACATCGTGGTGCGGAAGGACCTCTACGACGCCGGTATCACCACCGTCGAGAAGCTGGCGGACTACAAGCGCCCCGACGGCGCGAAGCCGATCATCGCCGCGACGGCCATCGGGTCCGGCACCTGGATGTACGGCACCTACGTCTTCGAGTCGAAGAAGCTCGGCGACCGGATCAACTGGGTGGCCGGTGGTGGCCCGAAGACGATGTTCCCGGGCCTCGAGACGAAGCAGTTCGACGCCATCATGGCGGTGCCCGGCTGGGTGATCGAGTGCGAGACGAAGGGGTTCGGGAAGGTGATCTACGACACGTCCAAGCCGCGCGTGTTCACCGACGCGTTCGGCGGCACCGTGCCAGTGCTCGTGCTCTACACGCTCGACGAGACCGCCCAGCAGAAGAAGGCGCTGGTCCAGTCCTTCGTCAACGCCATGTACCAGGCCATGAAGTGGGTGAAGGCCGCGCCCATCGACGAGGTCTACGCGCTCGTCGGCGAGAAGCACTACTCGGGCGTCGACCCGGTTGCCGTCAAGGCCGAGATGGGGTTCGACAAGGCGACCTGGGAGTACGACGGGCGGATCGACAAGGCCTCCTTCGAGCGCGGCGGCAAGGTCTGGTACCGGAAGGGGTCGGACATCCCGGAGTCGAAGTACGAGGACCTGGTCGACATGAGCTTCCTCGACGCCGCGCAAGCGAAGTTCAGGTGAGCGCGGGAACTCCACCGCACGTTCGCCAGAGCGCCGCCGTCTCGCCGCGCGCCGACCGCCGGGTCACCGCGGCGGCGGCGCGGGTCCGCATCCGCGTCGCGGGGCTCGACATGCGCTACCCCGCGCCCGGCGGCGAGGTGAGGGCCCTCGACAACGTCTCGTTCGAAATCGCCGAGGGGGAGTTTGTCGCCCTGCTCGGTCCTTCCGGCTGCGGCAAGTCGACCATCCTCAACATCGTCGCGGGGCTGCTCGACCGCACGGGCGGCGAGGTGCGCCTGGACGGCGAGGACGTGCGCCACGGCCAGGTGAATCGGCAGGTCGGCTACGTCTTCCAGCGCGACACCGTGTTCCCGTGGCGTACCGTCGAGGCCAACATCGGCTACGGGCTCGAGATCGCGGGCGTGGCGAAGGCGGAGCGCCAGGCCAAGGTGCGCCGGACGATCGAGGCCGCCGGCCTCGCGGGCTTCGACAAGAGCTTCCCGCGCACGCTGTCGGGCGGGATGCGCCAGCGCGTGGCGCTGATGCGCACCCTCATCATGGAGCCCGAGATCCTCCTGATGGACGAGCCTTTCGGGGCGCTCGACACCCACACCAAGCTCGAGATGCACAAGACCCTGCTGGATATCTGGGAGCGAGAGCGCCAGACCGTCCTCTTCGTGACCCACGACCTCGGCGAGGCGCTGACGCTGGCGAGCCGCATCATCCTGCTCTCCGCGCGGCCGGGCCGGGTGAAGGAGGACGTCGCCGTGACCTTCCCCCGGCCGCGCGACGCCGTGGCGCTCCGGGAGACCGCGGAGTTCGGCCGCTGCTACTCCCACGTCTGGCACTCGCTCGGTGAGGAGTTCCGGCGGGCCCCGACGGCCGCGCCGGCGCCGGAGCCCCGGTGAGGCGGTCCCGCGCCGCGGTCGCGGGCTGGCAGATCGCCATTCTCGTGGCCGGACTCTCGGTCTGGGAATGGGGGTGGGACGTCGCGCGGGCGACGCTGCCGAAGCCGTGGGTCCCGAAGATCCTCGACCCCTACTTCATCTCGAAGCCCTCGGCGATCTGGCGGAGCTTCCTCCGGCTCGGGTGCCTCGCGGACAAGGCGGGCTTCGTGGCCTGCATCCGGGAGAACGCCAACAATCTCTGGCTCGCGACGCTCGTCACCCTGAAGAACATGTGCTGGGGCTTCCTGTGGGGCGCGAGCCTCGGCGCCCTGGCCGGCCTGGTGCTCGGCCGGTCGGAGTACCTCGCGCGGATCTTCGCGCCCTACATCGTTGCGATGAACTCGATCCCCCGCATCGCGCTGGTCCCGCTCATCATCCTGATCTGTGGCCTCGGCGACCTGTCGAAGGTCGTGACGGCGGCGATCGTGGTCTTCTTCGTCGTGTTCTTCAACACGTTCGAGGGCACGCGCGCGGTCGACCGGGACCAGATCGCGGCGGCTCGGCTCCTCGGCGCCAGCGAGCTCGTGGTGCTGAGGACCGTCGTGATCCCGTCGGCGCTCGCCTGGGTCTTCGCCTCGCTGACCCCCGCGGTCTCGTTCGCCTTGATCGGCGTCATCGTCGGCGAGTTCATCGGGGCGGAGCGCGGGCTGGGCAAGCTCATCATCGAGGCGGAGGCGCGCGCCAATGCCGCCGAGATGATGGTGGCGATCTTCGTCATGATGCTCGTCGGGATCGTCCTGTCGCTGGTCGTGCGGCGCGTCCAGGGGTACCTGCTGCGCTGGCAGCCGCAGTTCGACCCGAAGGCGTAGCCGGCGGTCGCTGGAAGGGCGATCGAGCCCCGTGTGACCGACCTGTCCGCGCGCCCGCGCCTCGCGCGGCGAGCCTGGATCGTCGCCGCGCTCGTCCTGGCCTTGGTCCAGGGAGCGCTGCTGGCGACGACCGCCCACTCGCGACCCTTCTACCTCGGCGTGTCGGCGATCCTCTACCCACCGGGACTTCTCGCGACCGCAGCGCCGCCCTGCCGAAATGGGTGTTCGGCGCGACCATGGGCCTCACCGGCGCCGGGTCGAGCGCGTTCCGCCGACGCGACGGGAAGCCCGCGACGGGCCATAGGGCCGTCGCCTGGGCGCGGAGCGGCCCGAGCTCCGGCGCCTGCTCTTCACCGTACGCCTCACCACGATCGTCGCCGCGGTCCTGGCCGGCCTGCTCCTGTGGCGGCCGCGCTCCGCTTCGGCCCCGGCGTAGGCCTCACGACCCACGCCCTCTGGTGCTTCTCGCCGACCGTGCTGGCGCACGGCTCTCTCGCGACCCTCGACGCGTGGGCGGCCGCCCTGTCGATCGTCGTCCTGTGGGCGGTCGTGAGGTTCCTCGAGGCTCCCGCCGCCGGGTGGAGCGCGGCGGTCGGTTTGGCGGTGGCGGGAGCACTGGCCTCCAAGGCGACCACGCTCGGCCTCGTCCCGCTGGCCCTGGCCGCGATCGCCGGAGGCAGCGGCGCGCGCCGGCCCCGCGCGCGCGGGTTGCGGCGCGGATCGCGTGAGGCTGGCAGTGTGCGGGGGGCGATGTTCGGCGGCCTCTGGGCCATCTACGGCTTCACGATCGGCCCGGCCTCACTCCGGTCCACGGGCGTTCTCCACTTGGCACCGTTCCCCGAGTGGCTGGTGGGTCTCAGCGGCCAGCTGGTGCACGGCTTCGGGGAGGGCCACGCGAACTATCTCTTCGGCGGATCAGCAACGACGGCTGGTGGTGGTTCTACCTCGCCTGCATTGCGGTGAAGACGACTCTCGGAGTTCGGCGCTGGCGCTCCTTCGAGGCATCGCCCTCGTGCGGCGGCCGCCGGCCGCGAGCAGCATGTGGGTCGACCTCGCCCTGCTCTCTTACCCCGCGCTCCTCTTCGTCGTGATGAGCGCGAGCAAGCACCAGGGCGGGATCTGCTTTCTCTTGCCGGCCTTCCCGTTCGTTTTGTTGTGGGTGGACGCGTCTGGGCGACGCGCAGCGGGCCTTCGGCCGCGTCGGCCTGCGCTCTGTCTGCTCTTCCTCGCGGCGGCGCGGCCGAAGTGCTGGCACGCCATCCGCACCACCTGATGTTCGCCAACGCGTGGGTGGGGGGCCCGTCAACGCGCCGCGCTACCTCGTGCATCGCCTGGACTGGGGGCAGGACAAGCGCCGCCTCGGCAAGTGGCTCCGCGTGCACGGCGTCACGCGCGTCTACTACGCGCGCTACGGCGGCGCCCCGCGCAGTGGGGATCCCCGAAGAGCGGGTGCCGTGCGATCCCACGGTCGGCGTCTACGCCCTCCACGCCATCCAAGTCCACCGTCCCGTCTTCGAGCATCTCGAGCCGGCGTGCGTGGACTGGCTCACGGTGGAGCCGCCGGACGAGCGACTCGGCTACTCGATCTACATCTACCGCGTCGATGCCGAGCGGCTCGCGCGGCTCCGGGAGAAGCGCAACACGCCGACGCCCTTCTGGCGAAGCGGCCACGCCGCGCGGGAACCGGGGGCCGGCTGGGGGCGGCAGCGGCTGACGCCGGCCTCGGCGCCTCGACGGATGCGTCCGGCCTGGCCGTCCGCCGCTATCCCGGCCCGACGTTCGTCGCGTGCTCCCGCTTCGGATCGGCCGCGACCAGCCGCGCGACCGTCGTCAAGTCGTCGACCAGGCGCTGCATCGCGACGGCGCGTGCGGCGTCGTCGGGGGCGCGGAGCACCGCCGACGGGTGCAGCGTTGCGATGGCGTAGGGCGCGAGCGGTGACGGGATCGCCCGGCCGCGCGACTCGGTGATCCGGATGTTGCGCCCGAGGAGCGCCTGGGCCGCCGTCGCGCCCAGGCACACCAGCGCCCGGGGCTGCACGGCGGCCAGCTCGGCCAGGATCCAGGGGCGGCAGGCGCGGACGTGCCAGGCGGTGGGTTTCTTGTGGATCCGCCATTTGCCGCGCGGCTCCCAGTTGAAGTGCTTCACGACGTTCGTGACGTAGACCGTTTTCCGGTCGAGCCCCGCCGTCTCGAGCGCGCGATCGAGGAGACGGCCGGCCGGGCCCACGAACGGATGTCCGGTGAGGTCCTCCTCGTGCCCCGGCTGCTCGCCGACCAGCATGACCGCGGCCGGGGCCGGGCCCTCCCCGAACACGGTCTGGGTGCCGCGCTCCCACAGCTCGCAGCCCCGGCAGCCTATGGCGGCCTCGCGCGCCTCGCCGAGCGACTGACGCGACGTGACCTCCTCGCGCGCCGTCTCGGGCGGACCGCTGGACGCCGCCGCCGCCCGGGACCGTCGCGTCATGCGGCGCGCCTCCGAGGCGCCGGGACCCGGCGCGGCGCGGCGCCGGCGCGCCGCAGCCGCGGACGGATCTCCCGCTCGAAGAAGCGGATGAAGCCTTCCTGCTCGGGCCCGACCTGGTGGAGGCAGACGTGATCGTAGCCGGCCCGGGTCGCCTTCCGGATCGCGTCCAGGTAACGGGACGGGTCCGGGCCGCAGACCACCGCGTCTGCGACCTGGTCCTCGGTGATCGGCTTGAATGCGGCCTCGAAGTGCTCGGGCAGCGCGATCTCGGTGAACAGCGCGCCCTCGAGAGCCGCGAGCGGCCAGATCTCGTGCGCCCGGCGGCGCGCCTCGCGCTCGCTCTTCGCCCAGCAGACGGTGAGCTCCACGAAGCTCGGCTTCCCGCGCCCGCCGGCCCGGCGGAAGGTGCGAAGCAGCGCGGGGTCCGGGTCCGTCGTCACGAAGCCGTCGCCGATTCGGCCCGCGAGGCGGGCGGCGAGCGGACCGCTCCCGGCCACCATGAGGGGGGCGGTCGCCGCGGCAGCGTGTAGAGACGCGCGCGGTCCACGGTGAAGTACGGGCCGCGGTGCGATTGCACGCCGCCCCGCCAGAGCAGGCGAAGGACCGACACCGCCTCCGCGAGCATCTCGCGCCGCACGTCCACGGGTGGCCACCCGGCGCCGATGACGTGCTCGTTCAGGTTCTCCCCGGTGCCGACACCCAGGAAGAAGCGCCCGGGCATCATCGCGGCCACCGTCGCCGCCGCCTGCGCGACGATGGCCGGGTGGGTGCGGAGGATCGGACACGTGACGCCGGTGCCCACCGAGAGGCGCTTCGTCACGCTCGCGACGCCACCCAGCACGGACCACACGAACGGGCTCTGCCCCTGACGATCCGACCACGGGTGGAAGTGATCCGAGATCAGGGCGAAATCGAAGCCGGCCGCCTCCGCGCGCGCGGCCTGCTGGATTAGGTCGGAGGGCCCGAACTCCTCGCTCGAGAGCTTGTAGCCGAGATGGAGCATCGCGGTCGCGCCTCAGCGTCCGACCGAGCAAGCGCCGTGCCGTCCGGGGTCTCCATGATCGGCGAAGGTTCCTGACCCGCGCGACGGCCGGTCCGATGGTACGAATGCGGTGGCTCCCTGACCGCGAGAGTCGTCCGTCAAGACACGGTGTCATGCCGGCGCCACGCTGGCGTTGGCGGTTCCGCCGCTATCTGCCGACGCGGTGCGCGATTAAGGTCGCACTGCGGACCCCGGGAACCCGGAGCGTGACGACGTGACGTAGACCGCTTGACCGACCCTGGTCGCGGGCGCAGGATCGGCCGCGAATACTGTGGCCGCTTCGACGCAGCGGGCTTTCATGATCGCGACCCGGCGCCTCTTGGTCGGCGCGGGGGCGCCGCTGTACGAGCTGGCCACGGGCGGCCGGCCCTGGACGGAATACCGCCGGCGGCGCGAGCTCCAGTGGCGCGCGCCGGAGGAGCTGGACTCGCTCGCGCTAGAGCGCCTCCGGCCGCTCCTGCGGCATGCCGCCGGCCATGTTCCATACTATCGGGACGCATTCCGGCGCGCTGGTGTCGCGCCCGAGGACTGCTCCAGGCGGACCTCACCTGCCGGCAAGCCCCGGTAGAGCTCGCGGTAAAGCGGCGAGTGCTCCCGCGCGAAGCGGACCAGGGCGGCCAGGCGGGTCGCCTGCCGGTGGGCGATCGCTGCCGGACCGCCGCCCTCGGCGCGCCACGCGTCCCAGACAATGGCGCCGAGCTCAGCCGGATTCACGCGCCCGATCACGCGGGGCCGGTCGCCTCGGCCGCCGTCACCTCGAGGAGCGACACCCCATGGAGGGGAAGCGTGAACCGCAGCGTCAGGGCCCCATCGCCGCCGACCGCGTGGCGGGCGGGGGGGTCGAGGAGCTCGAGCCCTTGGCGGCTCCGCAGCCGGGCGATCTGCGCCGGCGACGGGTCCTCGGGGCTCCCCTGACGCCACCACTCCGCGTACGCGTTCGAGTGCTGGCCATCGATGCGCCAGTGGCGGACAGTGACCGGGCCGCCGAACGGCAGTCCCTCGATCGCCAGCGACACCGCGGCCTCGTCCTCCTCCCACCAGGGATCGGTCTGGTGCCAGACGAGCACCGTCACGCGCGCGGCATCGATGGCCGCGAGCACGTCGACCTCCCGGCCGGACGCCTAGCCCGACAGCACGTCCCGACTCGCGCTGGACGTCGCGGTCACCCGCGTCTCGGCGAGCCGGCCCAGCATCCGGAGGCCGTTGAGGATGGGCTTCTCGACGTTCTCGTTCGTGACCAGCGTGCGGTTGCCCTCGAACCAGCGCTTGCCCTCCATGTAGAAGGCCCACGTGGTCACGAAGGCGATCCGATCGCCGAAGCCGCGGTCGAGATCGAGCACCCGCTTCACGAGCGCGCACAGGAACGTCGGGTAGTGCTCGGAGTTGGTGACGACGAAGCTCGGGTTGTCGTGGACGCCGTAGATGGTGCCGACCGCGGGATCGCACTCGTCCACGACGACGGGGAGGCCGGCGAGCGCGGGGACGGCCGCGACGGCCTCCAGGCCGGCCCGGATGTCCCGCAGCATCTTCCCGCTGGAGGGGTGCTGGCGCTCGACCGGGCGCTGCCAGTTGTAGATGCGCCGGGGCGCGTAGTAGGCGCCCTTCGTGTGGAAGGACACGAAATCGAGCCGGGTGCCGGTCCCGCCCGTCACCGCGTTCTTGCCCGCCACGCAGTGCTGGAGGAAGCGCTCCAGGAACGCGCGCGCGGCGGAGTCCGCCGGCCCGCTGCTGGCCGGCCCGCCGATGCGGACGGACGGCAGCGCGCGCACGGCGCCCGCCACCGCGTGGTCGTACAGCCGGCAGTAATCCTCGAAGGTGCCCTTCCAGTAGTTCGGGATGTCCGGCTCGTTCCACACCTCGAACCACCACCGCTCGACCGCGGCCCGCCCGTAGCGCTCGACGCAGTGGGCGACGAAGCGCTCGACGAGCGCCTCCCAGCGCGCGAAGTCGCGGGGCGGGTGCTTCCAGAGCCCGTCCACCTCGTAGGTCTCGCGGCCCACGTCCTTCAACCAGTCCGCGCTCGCGGCGGTCACCGGGACCAGGTCCCGCGGAAGGAAGCCGAGCTCCACGACGGGGTGGAAGCCGGCGCCCACGATGACGTCGTAGAGCCGGTCCACGATCGTCCAGTCGTACACGGCCGACCCGTCGGGCGCCTCCTGGTACACGTTGGTCGAGCCGCGGGCCGGCTCCGACAGGCCGTTGCCGCTCGTCAGCGCGTTGTGGTTCCGCACGTGGTAGGGCGTTTCGGCCAGCTCGCGGAGCGTCCGGTACAGCGCCCGGCCGCGGCCCGTGTACGTCCAGTTGATCTCGTCGTAGCCGATGCTGGCCCAGATCCGGCGGAGCGGCCCCAGCCGCGCGCGGCAATCGACGCGGAGCTCGACGTCCATGGCGCCCTATCCCTTGACCGCGCCGGCGGTGATGCCGGAGAAGACGAATCGCTGGGTCAGCACGAACACGAGCAGCGTCGGCAGTGTCAGGATCGTGGCCAGGGTCAGGGTCTCCTGCTTCGTGGCCATCAGCGTGCTCTCGGTGAAGAGCGCCCCGACGGCCAGCGGATACATCTGGTTGGACTGGGCCAGGAGGTACGGGATGGTGAAGTTCTGCCAGGCGGAGAGGAACGCGAGCAGGGTGGCGCTCAGGAGGACGGGCCGCGTCACCGGGAGAATTACCCGCCACAGCACCTGCCACGGTCCGGCCCCGTCGACCATCGCAGCCTCGTCGAGCTCACGCGGGAGCGCGCGCATGTAGTTGTAGATCAGCAGGAAATTCACCGCGTTGACCGCCAGCGACAGGATCATCCCGAGGTACGAGTCGATCAGCCCGAGCGCGTTGACCACCCGGAACAGCCCGATCAGCACGACCTCGCCGGGCACCATCATCGTCGCGATCACCGCGTAGTAGACGAGGGTGCCGCCGGGTACCGCGTGCCGACTCAGGGCGAACGCGGCCAGCGCCGCGGTCGCGACGTTGGCGACCGTCGCGCCGGTCGCGATGATCAGGCTGTTCAGGAAGAAGCGGATCACGGGTAGCTGCGGGTCGGACAGGAGCTTCCAGTACGTGGCGAGCGAGATCCGGGAGGGCCAGAGCGTCAGCGCGACGCTGTACACCTCGGCCTCCGGACGGAGCGTCGTCACCACCATCCAGTAGAAGGGGAAGGCCATCGCCACCGCAGCCGTTCCGAGCGTGAGATAGACCGCGCTCCGCGCCGCGACGTCGGTCCACCGGAGCCGGCGGCGTCTCACAGGGCCACCTCGCCGGCCCGCCCGGCGCGATTGGACGCCACGGTGAAGGCCATGATCATCGCGAACAGCACGACCGAGGCCGCCGCGGAGAAGCCGAACCGGAGCTGGCCGGTCCCGAAGGCCTCCCGGTACACGTACGTCGCCAGGAGCTCGGTGCGGCCGGCCGGCCCGCCCTGGGTCATCACGAAGACGAGGGCGAAGGCCTTCAGGAAGTTCACGACCGCCAGGATCACGGACAGGACGATCGCCGCGCGCAGGAGGGGCAGCGTGATCCGGAGGAAGCGGCGCCAGGGCCCGGCGCCGTCGATGGCGGCGGCCTCGTAGTAGTGCGGGTCGATCGCCTGGAGGTTCGCGAGGAAGATGACCTGGAAGTACCCGATCCACTTCCACACGTTGACCGCGACCAGCGACCAGAGGGCGAGGCCGGGGTCCGCGAGCCAGCGCGGCCCCGGCCGGACCCCGGCGAGGCCGAGGGCGGCGTTGATCACCCCGTAGCTGGGGTCGAGCATCCACTTCCACACGTAGCCCACCGCCACCAGCGAGGTCACGACCGGCAGGAAGAACACCACCTTGAAGAAGGTCTGGCCCCGCACCCACGGGAGACTGACGAGCACCGCCAGCGCGAGGGCGATCGCCAGCGCGACGACCGTCGACGCCGCGGTGAAGAGCACGGTGTTGCCGAGGGCTTGCACGAAGTCGCGCGTCCGGAGGAGCGCGCGGTAGTTGTCGAGCCCGACGAAGGGCCCCTGCTCGACGATCTTCGCGTCGAAGAAGCTCAGCTCGAACGTCTCGACGATCGGATACAGGGAAAAGACGGCGTACAGCAGGACGATGGGGAGCAGGAACCCGTAGAGCACCGCGCCCCGGAACACGCGGGGGGACCACGGGACGCGGGCGCGGGCGACGGAACGCGGGCCCATCCGGCGAGCGCGGCGATGGCGCGGGGTCAGCCCGGAGACGCGCGCGCCTCCGGGCTGGCCCGCGGACGTCTACTTCTTGCGGATCTCGGCGACCTTCGCCTGGGCCTCTCGATCGGCGTCCGCGAGCGCCTTGACGGGGTCGACCTTCGGGTCCGCGAGGAGGCCGTTCAGGTGCTTCGACAGGATGTCGAGCACGGGCAGCCAGGTGTCGATGTAGGTGAGCTCGAGGGCGTAGCTCTGGGGCTTGGTGAAGTAGGCGAGCTGCGGACTCGTGGCGAGCTTTCCCCAGTCGAGGTCGGTGCGCGCGGCGCTGGTGAGCTTCTCGTAGAACAGCGTCTGCCCGCTCTTCGAGAGGAGCGCCTTGAACACCGCGAACGTTGCGTCCTCGGCCTTCGAGGCCCCGTTCATGGCGATCGCGTTCGACCAGGAGACCTGGTAGCCGCGCTGGCCCTTCTTCATCGGCGGGTAGGGGAAGACGACGAAGTCCTCGCCCATCGCCGACTTGGCCCACGGCCCGACGTTCCACGCACCGGCGCGGCCGATGCCGCACTTGCCGGCCTGGACCACCTCGTAGAACTCCTTGTGGGTGAAGGTCGGCGTGGCGGGCGACGTCACCTGGCGCTCGTGCTGCCAGCGCCGGAGGGCGCGGGCAACCTCGCGCCCCGCGTCGGTGTTGAACGAGGGCTTCCCGTCGGCGTCGACGATCGGGTACTGCATCCCGGCCGCCGCGCCCGAATAGAGGAACTGGACGCCGGAGCTGTTGGTGACGCCCGGCGCCCCGAAGATGCAGTAGCCGAACGTGTCCTTCTGCCCGTTCCCGTCCGGGTCGTCCTTGGTGAAGCGCTCGGCGAGCGCCGTCATCTCGTCCCAGTCCTCGGGCACCTTGCCCTTGACCTTGTCGAGCCACGACTTGCGGGCGAACAGCCCGACGGACTGGACCACCTGCGGCAGGCCCCAGAGCTTGTTCCCGCTGTGGTACGAGTCGACGTGGGCCTTCGGCAGGGCCGCGACCGTCTCGCGGAGCTCGGCGTCGGACGACGCGCGGCCCGAGAGGTCGGCCCAGGCCTTGAACTGCTGCTCGACGGCCACCAGGCGGTACTGGGAGCCGAGCGCGATGTCCGGCCCTTGCTTGGCGGCGAAGGCCGCGACGAGCTTGGCGGAGAGCTGGGCCGCGTCCTGCGTCACCCACTCGACCGTGATGTCGGGGTGCTGGGTCGCCAGCTGCTTGTTGAAGTCGGTGATGAACGGGTTCCAGGCGGCCCCGCTGTCGTACCAGATGACCACCTTCCCCTTGGGCCCGGCGGCCGACGCGGGAGCAGCCTCGGCGGCGACCAGGAGGGCGGCGGCGAGAAGGACGGCGAGCGTGCGGCGGCGGTCCATGGGTTCCTCCCCGTTGAAGAGTGCCCGAGCAACACCTGCCCGCGACCGTCGGCAAGCCGACGATCAGCGCGCCCTACCGTAGCACAGCTCCTCGGGCCCCCGAGGCCGTGGGCCTCCTGTGTCATGCAAACGTAACCCTGGCCGATGGCGAAGGCCCGGCGCGTCACGCGACGCGCTCGTGCGCGGCGGGAGCGAGACCCCTTTGTACTGGCGCTGCGGCTTCTACGTCCTCTAGCGGCCGCCAGGGCGGGTGACCTACCGGCGGGCGGCAAGCCGAGTCGACGGCCGGGCCGTCGGAGTGCGGCGACGCCCGTCAACGGCGGCGGCGCCGTGCGGGTCGGCGGGAGCCACCTCGAGCGCGGACCGGCCGCTTGCGCGCCCGTCGCGGCCGGTGGCGCCGGCCCGCCGCCTGCTCCACCTCCTCGCGGAGCAGCAGGCCGACCAGCTCGCCCCACGCGGTCGTCACGGGCATGTTCGGGAGATCGTGCTCCGCCATGAACGCGGCGACCTCGGCGATCTCGATGTTCGGGCGGAGCGTGGAGGGCCCGGGGCGCATCGCGGCCTCGATCGTCACGTCGTCGTCCCGGCCGAGCTCGGCGGCACGGAGGAGACCCATCACGATGCGGGCCTCGTTGATCACGACGCAGGCGTCCCAGCCTGCCGCCCGGACGCGGGCCCGAATGTCCCGGAGCGACTCCTCCAGACGACACGTCGGGACGTCCCGGCGGGCGACCGTCGCCGCCGTGGAACGGCTCGCCGCCTCGCCCTCGATGGGGAGGCCGGCCGCCATCCAGTCCGACTTTCCGGCCCGGTACTCGTACACCTCGCGGTACCCCAGGCTCTCGAGCCGCCACGCGGCTCGTGGGCCCAGATCTCAGGCGGAGTCCCAGCAATACACGATCACGCGGCGGCCGGGGTCGAGGACGGCCGTCACGCGCCGATCGATCGCCCGCAGCGGAAGATTGATCGCGCCGGGGAGATGCCGCTCCTCGTAGCTTTCGGTCGGCAACGCCTCGACGAGCGCCGCGCCCTCGGCCATCAGTCGCTGCACGTCCTCGCGTCCGATGCTGGTCGGCATGTCCCTTCTCCCTCGGGCCTCGCCCACCGGTCGCGGCCCGCGCGCGGCGAAGCTCCTGACCGCCCCACGGCCTTGCTGGCCATTATAGCGAGGGCCCGCGGAGCCGCGCGCGGCATCGACGGCGCGCCAGTATAATCTCGCGATGGTGGGGCGATGATGACAGCGCATCGGGCCGAGCCTTCTGAGATGACGGAGAGCGCGTGGACCTACCTCCGCGAGGAAGCCCAGATGCTGGTGGAGCTCGGGCGCGTGCCGGAAGCCCGGCCGCTCATCGCCGCGGCGCTTCGCCTCGATGCCCAGCACGGTGGGCGGTGATGCTCGAGGATCGCGTGGACGCGTGGACCCGGGCCTCGCGCGGCGGCCGGAGCGGGTAGGCGGGGATGGCGCGCGCCCGGCTCCGCGATCTCGGCCTCCGCACCGGCCAGCTGCCACCCGGTCCCCTGAACGCCATCACCGACGTCGCCGGCGTGCGGGTCGGCCACGCGACCGTCGTGCACGACGCGCCGGCCGTCGCGCGCACCGGCGTGACCGCGATCTGGCCGGCGGGCGGGGACATCTGGACCAACGCCGTGACCGCGGGCTTTCACTCGTTCAACGGCAACGGCGAGATGACCGGCACGATCTGGCTCGAGGAGCAGGGCCTCCTGGCGACGCCGGTGTGCATCACAAACACGCACTCGGTGGGCGTGGTCCGCGACGCGGTCATCGCCTATGCCGTGCGGGAGCGCGTCCCGCGGCCGTGGCTCTTGCCGGTGGTGGCCGAGACCTACGACGGCTGGCTCAGCGAGGCGGATCGCTTCCCGGTCACGGCCGCACACGCCTTCGCGGCGCTGGATGGGGCGACGGGGGGCGCGGTCGCCGAGGGCTGCGTCGGCGGCGGCACGGGCATGATCTGTCACGAGTTCAAGGGCGGGATCGGCACGGCGTCGCGCGCCGCCGCCACCGGCGCGGGGACGTGGACGGTGGGCGCGCTGGTCCAGGCGAATTACGGATCGCGCGACCTGCTGCGCGTCGACGGCGTGCCGGTCGGCCGGGAGATTGGCCGGGACGTCGTGCCGTCGCATCGCGACGTGCCCGCCGGCGGCGGATCGATCATCGTGGTCCTTGCCACCGACGCGCCGCTCGTGCCGATCCAGTGCCAGCGGCTCGCCCGACGGGCGACCGTGGGCCTCGCGTGGGTCGGCGGGATCGGTGCCAACGGGAGCGGCGACATCTTTCTCGCTTTCTCCACCGGCAATCGGGTGCCGCTGGACGCGCCCGTGTCCCAGCTCCGGATGATCGGCCCGGACCAGATGACGACGCTCTTCGAGGCGGCGGCGGAGGCGACCGAGGAGGCCATCGTGAACGCCCTGACGGCGGCCGAAACGACCACGGGCCGCTCGGGTCGCACCGTGCACGCCCTGCCGCTCGACCGGCTGCAGGACGTGATGCGACGCTACCGCCGAATCGAGTGAGGCCGGCGGCCGCCCGGCCGGCTCAGGCGCGCTTGTGCGCGGCGCCGAGGCGGGCGAGCAGCTCGAACCGGAGCCGTTCGGGCACGAGGTCGGATTGTAGGTCCGAAGCGCGCGCCAGCGGCTCCCGCGTCCCGAGCGGAGAGCGGGAGCCCCGACGCCATCTACGCACGCTCCGGCGGTCGCTTCCGCTCGGTGAACTTCCGCACCCGCTCGGCCGCTTCGCCGCGCTCGAACGCCGCCTCGGTGATCCGGGCTTCCAGCCGAAGCGCGCGCTCGAGACGGTCATCCAGGCCCTCGACGAGCAGGCGCTTCAGCTGGCCGACCGAGAAGCGCGACTTCGTGGCGACCTGGCCGGCGATCTCGAGCGCCTTGGGCAGCATCGCTTCCCGCGGGACCACCCAGCCGACGAGGCCGAGGGCCTCCAGGTCGCGGGCGGTGTGGCGCTCGCCGAGCACCATCAGGCGCATCGCTCGCTGGTAGCCGATCGCCTGCGGGAGGAGACTGGTCACCGCCCCGGTCACGAACTGAGCCCAGTCCATCTCCGGGAAGAACGCGACGAGGTCCTCGGCCCCCACGACCATGTCGCAATTGCAGAGCCATTCGAAGCCGCCGCCCACCGCGTAGCCGTGGATGGCGCCCACCACCACTTTGTCGGAGAGCATCATCGCCCGGGTCACGGCCTGGATGCCCTCGACGTGGTCACGGATCGAATCCGGGCTCGCTGTTTGCTCGTCGAACTCCTTCAGGTCATCGCCTGCGCAGAAGGCGCGGCCGGCCCCCGTGAACACGATGACGGCGATCTCCGGATCGGCGTTGGCCTGCCGGAACGCCGCCTCCGCGTCGCGCGTCAGCGCCCGGCTCATGGCGTTCAGCCGCTCGGGCCGGCTGAGCGTCACGATGCCGACCGGCCCGCGGCGCTCGAGTGTGACGAAGCTCACGAGGGCTCCCGCTCCACCAGCCGTGTCTTGCCCTCCGTGCGCGGCAGCGCCTCGAACGGCAGCAGGGTCACGGTGGCCGACGCGCCGAGCGCCGCGCGGATCCGGCGCTCCAGCTCGGCGGCCGCCTCCCGCCAGCGCTCGGGCGGCAGGTCCGGCGCGGCTTCCGCGCGCACGGGGATGCGGTCGTAGGGCTCGGGTCCGGCGAGGACGATGCGGAACTGACCGGACACGAGGTCGGCGGCCTCCGCGACCACCCGCTGGACGGCGGTCGGAAACACGTTGACGCCGCGCACGTTGAACATGTCGTCGGTCCGGCCGGTCACGCGGAACCGCCACGTCGCGCGCCCGCACGGGCAGGGCGCGGTCCCGGTGACGGTGAGCACGTCGCGCGTCCGGTACCGCACGAGCGGCTGGCACTCCTTGACGAGATGGGTGCAGACCAGCTCGCCCGTCGTCCCCTCCCGGATCGGGAGGCGCTCACCCGAACGGGGGTCGAGCAGCTCGGCGAACACGCCGTCCGTCGCGTGATAGTGGAGATCGTTCGTGTGCTCGCACTGGCTGCCGAGAATCGACATGACCTCCGACAGGCCGAAGTTCGCGTTCCGGACCTTGAACCCCCAGGTCGCCTCGAGGCGCGACCGGAACGCGGCGTGGTCGAGCCCGGCCTCGCCGCCGAAGAGCCCGAGCTGGAGGCCGAGCGAGCGGGGCTCGCGGTCCATCTCCTCGCGCAGCACCTTCTCGAGGAGCGCGGGATACGACGGGGTGCAGTGGATGCCCGTGACGGCGAGCTCCCCGATGGTCTCCAGGAGCTTCCGGGTCTGGCCGACGCCGAACGGGACGACGGTGGCCCCGCTCGCCTCGATGATCATGTGGTCCGTGACGCCGCCGGTCCACAGCTGGTAGTTGAGACAGTGCACGATGCGGAGTCCCGGGCGCGCGCCCGCGCAGAACATCGCCCGCCCGCCGAGCCGCGTGACCACCTCGACGTCTCGCTGCGAGAAGCCGATGGTGAGAGAACGCCCGGTGGTGCCCGACGTGCGGTGGATGCGCACCACCTGCTCGGGCGCGCAGGCCAGGTAGTCGCCGTAGGGGGGCGTCGTCTCCTGGGAGGCCCGGATCTCTTCCTTGTCGGTGAGCGGCAGCTCCCGGAGTCCGTCCAGCGTGAGCTCGCGTGCGGCCGCCACGCCGAGCTTCGTCCGGTAGAAGCTCGACCGCGTCCGCACGTAGCGCCACTGGTCCTGCCAGAGCCGCTCCTGCAGCGGCGCCAGCGCGTCGGGCGTCGCGCGCTCGACGTCGGGATGGAGCAGGCGGGCGGTCACGCGCGCCTCCGAACGACCGCGACGAGGCGGCGCGCTGGGAAGCTCGTGCTCAACGGGGCGCGCTCCTTGCGGCTCCGCGCGGCGCGCGGCGGAGAACCTAACGGCACGTGGCCAGTGGATGATTGTCGCCGCGACGAGGCCATGCGGCTGCGATCGCTAGGAGCGGCCCAGCTCCGGACCCCGGTCGAACGTCCAGCCGATCGGGCCGCGCATCTGGCGTAGCTGCGCCCGCAGGCTTGCGGTCGCCTCGCCATCTACGGTGCGGGTGACCTCGTCGACGAAGACGCCGTAGTCGTCACGCGCGGCGGTCCGCGAGACCTTCTGGCCCAGTACGTCGTCCAGCACCAGCACCGGGTCGCGCTCCAGCGGATCACCGTAGCCCCCGCCGCCTCCGCTGGAGACGTGGAGCTGGTCGCCTTCCCGCAGCACCAGCACAACCTTGGAGGACAGCTCGACCCGATCACCGCTGGCGCGGATCACGACCGAGCGCCACCGCTCCCCAGGCTGGCCACCCAGCAGACCCCACGGTGGGGTGCCGAAGCGGTCACCACGGTGGGAGATGGTGGCCTCCCCCCGCATGACCTGGATCACCTGCTCGACACCCAGGCCCCCCCGAAACCTCCCGGGCCCGCCCGAGTCCTCGCGCAGTCGGTACTTCAGCACACGGATTGGGAAGTCGGCCTCGGCCGCCTCCGCCGGGTTGTTCTTGGTGTTGGTGATATCGGTTTCGATGGCGTCGATTCCATCCTTGGTCGGACGGGCCCCCATCCCTCCCACCACGATGCGAGCGGACACGTAGGGCTGCGCAGTCAGCGGATCCCGTCCGCCGAAGTAGATCGTGCAATGCTGGCCCGACGCGGCGGGGATCCGATCCGGCACGGCCTGGACCAGGGCTCCGAACAGGACGTCGCTGAGCCGCTTCATCGAGAGCGCCCGCGCGTTGACGGCGGACGGAGGATCGCAGTTCAGCACGCTGGCCTTCGGGAGCCGCACCGTGATCGGCCGGTAGCACCCCGCGTTGCTGGGCACGCTCGGATCCGCCATGGCCGTGACGACGTAGTAGACGACGGCCAGCGTCGAGGCCGGCACGCAGTTCATCGGCCCTCGCACCTGGGGGCTGGTCCCGTCGAACTCAACTAGCAGCTCCGACCCCTGGATGGTGACGGCGGCCTCGATGCGGACGCGCCGTCCGAGATCCACGCCGTCGTCGTCGAGAAAGTCGTGGAAGCGGTACGTCCCGTCGGGAAGGCTCAGTATCGCGGCCCGGATCATGGTCTCCGCACGGTCGAACAGCTCCGCCTTGGCCTGCAGGACCTCGGCTTTCCCGTATTCCCGCATCAGCGCGGAGACGCGCGCCGCGCCCACGTGGCCGCACGCGATCTGCCCCCGCAGATCGCCGACGACGACGTCGGGGATCCGCACGTTTCGCCGCAGCATCCGGAAGAACGTGTCGTTGGGCTGGCCGGCGGAGTAGAGCTTCAGGGGCGGGATGATGAGGCCTTCCTGGTAGATCTCGGTGGAGTCCGTCGGGCAGCTTCCCGGCACCTTGCCGCCGAGATCCTGATGGTGCGACATGCTGCAGGCAAGGGCCACCGTCTCGCCCTCGACGATCACCGGCACAATCACCGTGATGTCGGGGAGATGAGTGCCGCCGTCGAACGGGTCGTTCATGATGTAGGCGTCCCCGTCGCGCATGGTCGCCGCCGGGAACTCCAGTAGGAGCCGCTTCACCGAGGCGACCAGCATGCCCAGGTGCGCCGGCTGTGCCGTGGCCTGGGCGATGGTGTCGCCCTCGGCGTCCATGATCGCCGAGGAGGCGTCGAAGGATTCCTTGACGATGCTGGAGTACGAGCTGCGGATCAGCACGTCCTGCATCTCCTCGGCGATCGCCTCCAGCCGGTTCCGCAGTACCTCCAGGGTGATCGGATCGGTTCGCCTGGCGGTGTCGACGTGTGTCAGGGTCATGATCCCCCCGAGGCCTCGAGCGTGATGATGAGGTTCTGGCATTCGTCCAGCCGGGCGCTCTGGCCGGGGGCGATCACGGTCGTCGTGTCGGCCTGCTCCACGATCGCCGGCCCCGTGATCGGCACGCCAGTTGGGATGCGTGCCCGGTCGAGGATCGGCGTGGGCAGCGCCTGTGGGGCTCCGGGGAAGACAACCCGTCGCGTCGACCGCACCGCGTCCTCGAGCCGGCCGCCGCGGGCAAGTGGAGCCAGCCGGGGGGGCGGAAAGCCCAGCACGCACACGCAACGCAGGTTCACGAACTCCACCGGCTCGGCGGCGCTGGCGTGCCCGTACACGCGCTGGTGCAGGTCGTGGAAGTCCGCCATCACCAGCCCGATGTTGTCCCGTCCCAGCATCGCCGGCAGCGGTACCTCCAGCTCGTACGACTGACCGACGTAGCGCATATCGGCGAACTGGCCGATCGTCACCTGGTCCATCGGGGCGCGGTCCGCGCGGAGCTTCTCCATGCCGAGGCCGGCCAGCTCGGACAGGAGGCTGACCGCCCGGCCGAAGTCGACCGTCTCGGCCCGGCCCCGGAACGTCCGGGAGTGATCGTACTCGACGCTGGCCACCAGCAGGCCGAAGGCGGAGAGCACGCCGGGGGCCTCCGGCACGATGATCGTCGAGATGCCCAGCTCTCGGGCCAGGGCGCCGGCATGGACCGGCCCGGCTCCGCCGAACGCGACGAGGGTGAACTGCCGCGGGTCGAGCCCGCGCTGGATCGAGACCAGCCGGATGGCGTCGGCCATCCGCGCGTTGATGATCCGGAAGATGCCCTCGGCGGTCTCCCGCACGCTCTTCCCGATGGCAGTGGCCACGCGCTGCATCGCGGCCTCGGCCAGGTCGACCCGTAGCCGGACGTCGCCGCCGGCGAAGAAGCTCGGGTTCAGGTACCCGAGGAGCAGGGTGGCGTCGGTGACCGCGGGGTCCTGCCCGCCCTTGCCGTAGCAAGCCGGGCCCGGGTCCGCACCCGCGCTCCGGGGTCCTACCCGGAGGCCGCCCCCCGCGTCCAGCCAGGCGATGCTGCCACCGCCGGCGCCGATCGTGGTCACGTCGATCAGCGGCACACGCATCGGGTAGCTGCCAATCCGCCCCTGGGTCGAGAGGAGGGGCTTGCCCTCCCGCACCAGCGCGACGTCGCAGCTCGTTCCCCCGATGTCGATGGTGATCAGGTTCTTGTGACCGGAACGCTCGCCAGCGAACTTTCCTCCGATCACGCCGGCCGCCGGTCCCGACAGCACGGTGGTGACCGGTTTGGCGATGGCGGACTGGCTGGACGAGATGCCGCCGCGGGACTGCATGATCTGAAGGTCGACGACGATCCCCATCTGGCGGAGGGCCGCGCCCAGCGCGGTCAGGTATCGGCTCATCACCGGCCGGACGTAGGCGTCGAATGCGGTGAGGCAGGTGCGCTCGTACTCGCGGAAGGTCGGGTCGACGTCGCTCGACAATGAGACCGTCATCCCGGGGGCGGTCTCGGCGATGATCGCCCGGGTCCGCTCCTCGTGGCGAGGGTTGACGTACGAGAATAGGTAGGCGACCGCCAGCGCCTCCACGTGCTCCTGGTCGACCAGCATCCGCACCGCGGCCGTGACCTCGTCCTCATCCAACGGCACCACCACCGCTCCGGTGGCGTCGATTCGCTCGGTGATGCCGACCCGCCGGCGGCGCGGCGCCAGGAACACGGGTGTCTGGGCGTCGAGGAGCAGGTCGTACATCCTGGCCCGGTTCTGCCGCCCGATCTCCAGGACGTCCTCGAAGCCGGCGGTGGCCAGGAGGCCGAGCCGGGCGCCCTTTTGTTCCAGGATGGCGTTGGTGGCGATGGTGGTGCCGTGGATGAAGCGGGTGATCTCCGCGGGCGCCTGCCCGCTCACCTCGAGGAGTCGCTCGACGCCGCGCCGCACCCCCTGGATGAGGTCGGACGGCGTCGAGGACACCTTGGCGAAGTACACGGTCTCCTCTCCCTTGAGACCGACCACGTCGGTGAACGTCCCGCCGATGTCGACGCCGACTCTCAGCGTGGCCGGCCTCTCGGGCGAGGACACCCGTCTACTCCTTCCAGAGGTAGTAGTAGTTGATGGCGCCGTAGCCGTACGGTGGGTGGAAAACGTAGCCCTTCACGTTGCTGCGGAGCAGGTGGTTTGACGTCGCCACCAGCGTGTTGATGCCGGGCGAGGCTTCCTGGAGGAGCGCCTGGGCACGCTTGTAGAGCTTGACCCGCGTCTCGCGGTTGGTCTCGTAGCGGGCCTTGTCCAGGACAGCGTCGATCTCGGGATTGCCGAACCCGTAGTTCGACCAGTGGGTCGACTTGGAGTGGAACGTCTTGTACAGCGTCGAGTCGGGGTCGGCGGTGTCGGCATCGGCGGAATAGAACGCCAGGTGCGGCCGGCGTGCCGCGTTGGTGAATAGGTCCATCATGGTGGCCCACGGGGGGCCCTGGATCTTCAGCTCGATGCCGAGCTGGCGGAGGTTCGCCGCGAACATCTCCGACGACTGCCGCTGGAAGTCCCAGATGTTGGTGTAGGCGAGGGACAGTTCGAACCCGCCCTTTGGGAAGCCGGCCTCGGTCAGGAGCTGGCGGGCCATGTTCATGTCCGTCTTCTCCACCGGGCTGTCGTCGTGGGTGTAGAAGCCGGGCGGCAGGTAGCCGCGGGCGGCGGCGCCGCGGCCGAGCATCACGTCGTTGAGCATCGCCGCGTACGGGTACGCGTAGCGCATCGCCCGGCGGACCTTGATGTTGTCCAGCGGCGCCTTGTTCGTGTTCATCATCAGCCAGAAGATGCCCCACGTCGGATCCTTGGTGGCGTAGAAGTCCTTTTTCTTCTCCATCTCGCGAAAGTCGCCGGGCAGGATGGTGTCGGCCCAGTCGCCCTGGCCGCCCTCCATCATGAGGCGCTGGGTGGCCGACTCCGCCACCAGCTTCAGGACGACCCGGTCGATCCGCTTCTCGCGCCACCCCCGCCAGTACCCCTCGACTCGGTCGAGGACGATCTGCTCGCCGACCTTGAACTCCGACAGCTTGTACGGGCCGGTGCCGTCCGCCTGAGTGTTGAACCAGCCCTGGGCGAGGTCCCCGTCCTTCTCATGGGTCTTCACGGCCTTGGCGCTGACGATGTTGATCAGTGGCAGGCCGAGCAGGAATGGGGGATAGGGGCGAGTGAGCACCACCTGCACGGTCATGGGATCGACGATCCGGATCTCCTTGACCGGGTCGAGCACCCACGAGTGGCCGAGCTTGATCTGGCGCATCCGCTCTAGCGACACCTTCACGTCGTCGGCGGAGAGAGTCGACCCGTCGTGGAATTTCACGTTCTCGCGTAGGGTGAAGGTGTAGGTCTGCTGGTCGTCGGAGAGCTTCCAGCTCTTGGCGAGGACGCCCTCCAGGTTCGGCATGTCGGCCGTGCCCTGCTTGTGATCGATCAGCGGCTCATAGGTCCCCACGAACACCTTGCGGGTCGGGTCGTCCGACCCCTTGGCCGGATCCAGGCTCCGCGGCTGATTCCGGGTTAAGACCAGTAGCGTGCTCGGCTCCTTCTGCGCCTGGACCGGCCCGGCGCCGCCGCCGATGACCGCCCACCCGAGCGCCACCGCCAGGACCATCCTCCAGCCCCGTGACGACATCGCCCCCTCCTTCGGCCTCACGGCCGTGCGGCGCCGCGGCACCCGCCGGAGGGGCGAGGCCGGGGCTGGGATCGAACGGGTCACTCCCCCTCCGGATAGATCGCGTCCTGGATCGCGTCGCCAGCGACCGTGAAGACGAGCACGGTCGCGAAGATTAGCGACCCCGAGATGGCCGGATACCACCATGCCTCGGTCAGGAAGCGCCGGGCCGTGGACACCATCAGGCCCCACTCCGGCGACGGCGGCCGGGCGCCCAGCCCGATGAAGCCGAGGGCCGCGCTCATCAGGATGGCGTTGCCGCCGGTGAGCGTGATCCGGACCAGTACCGGGTCGACCGAGTTCGCGGCGATGTGCCGCCATAGCACGCGGAGGCGGGACGACCCCGCGGCCTGGCAGGCCTCGATGAACGGCTCGTTCTTCACGGCCAGAACCTGGCCCCGCATCAAGCGGGCGTAGCTCCGGCCACCACACGAGGCCCAGGGCGATGGCCGCGTTCTCCACGCTCGGGCCCAGGGAGGCGGATAGGGCCATGGCCAGGATGAGCGGCGGGAACGCGAGGAAGATGTCGGTCACCCGCATGGTGAGCTGGTCCCACTGGCCGCCCACGTAGCCGGCCAGGGCCCCGGCGGTCACGCCGATGGAGACCGAGATGGCGACGACGATCACCGCGATCCGGATCGAGATGCGGGCGCCGTACAGGATGCGGGAGAAGACGTCGCGCCCGAGGTCGTCGGTCCCGAACCAGTGCGCACGGGACGGCGCCAGGAGCCGCTGGGCGGGATTGAGGTCGAGGGGATCGTAGGGCGCGAGCGCCGGGGCGAGGATCGAGAGGATGACGATGCCCCCGCCCAAGACGATCATCGCCATGCCGTACCGGTCGCGGAAGAGCCGGCGGAGCTTCTCCTGGAGGAGCGTGCGGCTGCCGGCTTCCGGGGAGGCCTTCCGGGGCCACATGCGCTGCAGGAGCCCACGCGGGCGCGGGCTCGACCCGGCCTCAGGGCGGGCGATCATAGCGAGGGGCGCCGTCAAGCCTGGACCGGTAACGGTCGTGGCCGCACGGGGCTCGCGCTCGGTGCTCGCATCGGCGGCCGACGTCCGCCCGCTGGACGCGGGTCCAACGCGAAGCCAGTCCACGAGTCCCTGAGATGTGGAGGCTCCGCGCCGGGAGCGGGTTCTGGCGCCACCTACGACTACCTGGAGCCTCTAGTCCGCGCCTGCCGCCTAATAGCGGATCCGTGGATCGACCGAGGGCATAGCTCAGGTCGACCACAAGGTTGATCAGCACGAAGATGAAGGCGATGACCAGGGTGGCCCCCATGATCGCCTTGAAGTCCAGGAAGCCAATGGCCTCCACCGCGTACAGGCCCAGGCCCGGCCACGAAGACGACCTCGACCAGCACCGAGCTGGAGAAGAGGTACCCGCTCTGGAGGCCGGCGATTGTGATGATCGGGATGGCCGCGTTCTTGAGTACATGGCGGAAGATGACCGCTCGGTCGCCGAGGCCCTTGGCCCGGGCGGTGCGCACGAAGTCCCGGGCAAGCACGTTCAGGACGCTCTTTCGGGTGATGCGCGTGAGGTTGGCCAGGAGCCCGAGGCTCAGCGTCACTGCCGGGAGCACCAGGTGGAGCAGCGCCGTCTTGAGGGCCGGCATGTTCGCGGCGAGGAGCGCGTCCACCACATAGAGCCCGGTCACCGACCCGGGCGGCGTCCCGATGATGGTGAACCGGCCGCCGGCCGGCAGGAGCCGGAAGTAGAGGAAGAAGAGGACCTGGAGCAGGAGCGCCAGCCAGAACGCGGGCAGGGCAGTGCCGGCGATGGCCAGCGTCTGGAGGACACGGTCGAGCAGGCTGCCGCGGAAGATGGCGGCCAGGATGCCCATAGGGATGCCCAGGGCCACCGCCAGCACCATGCTGGCCGCGACCAGCTCCAAGGTGGCCGGCAGGTGATCCTTGATCTCGTCCAGTACCGGCCGCTGCGAGCGGCCCGCGATGCCCCAGTCCCCGTGGGCCAGGCTCGTCATGTAGCCAAAATACTGCACGTGGAGGGGCCGATCGAGCCCCATCCGGCGGCGCATCTCCTGGACCTGCTCCTCCGGGCCTCCAGGCCGGCCGCGGCCCGGGCCGGGTCGGCCGGGATCACGTTGGTCATGGCGAACGTGAGGAGCGTGATCCCGGCGACCAGAAAGGCGGTCCAGAAAAGACGCTGGACGACGTAGACGAGGAGTCTGCCCAAGCCGGCGCCGTCACTCGATCCAGAGGTTGTAGTAGGCGATCGCCCCCCAGGCGTACGGCGGATGGAACTTGTAGCCCTTGACGTTGCCGCGGAGCAGGTGGCTGGTCTGCTGCACGAAGGAGGGGATCGCCGGCGAGGCCTCCTGCAGCATGGCCTGGGCCTGCTTGTACAGCTCCGCCCGGCGCTCCGGCTTCAGCTCGTAGCGGGCCTTCTCCAGGACGTCGTCGATTTTGGGATCGCCGAAGCCGAAGTTGGCCCAGTAGCGCGACTTCGAGTGGAAGGTCCGGTACAGGAACGAGTCCGGATCGGCGGTGTCGGGGTCTGCCGACGAGTAGAACATGTGCGGCCGCTGGGTCGCGTCGGAGGCGTGCTGGAACATGGTCGCGAACGGCACGCCCTGGATCTTGACGTCGATGCCGAGGGGCCGCAGGCTCCCGGCCATCAGCTCCACGGCCTGACGCTGGAAGTCGAGCCCGAAGGAATACTCGATGGTGATCTGGGTGCCGGGGTCGATCCCGACCTCGGCCAGGAGCTTCCTGGCCGCCTGGAGGTCGGTCTTCTCCGGCGGACCCTCCTGGGTGAGGTACCCGGGCGAAAGGTAGCCCTGGGGCAGCGTGCCGCGCCCGCGCATCACGTCCTTGATCATCTGCTCGTAGGGAAAGGCCAGGCGCATCGCCTTCCGCACGCGCGGGTCGTCGAGCGGCGCCTTCTTCGTGTTCATCCAGAAGAACTGGATGCCCCACGTGGGCTCGGCGGTCACCGCGAAGTCCTTGCGCTGGGCGAAGCTCTCCAGGTCGCCCGGGGAGATCGTGTCGGCCAGTGGCCCTGGCCGCCCTCCATCAGGATCTTCTGCGTGGCCGGCTCCGCCACCAGCTTGAGGACCACCCGGTCCAGGTGCTTGGCCGGCCAGCCGCGCCAGTAACCGTCGAAGCGGTCCATCACGATCTGCTCGCCGACCTTGAACTCCCGGAGCCGGAACGGCCCGGTGCCCGCCTCGTTCTGGGTGAGCCAGGCCTGGGCGAGGTCGTCACCCTTCTGGTTCTTGTTCACCGCCTGGGAGCTGACGATGAAGACGACCGGCAGGCCCAGGAGGAACGGCGGGTAGGGCCGGGCGAGCACGAGCTCCACGGTCATCGGGTTGACGACGCGGATCTCGTTCACCGGATCGAGGGCCCATGAGCGGCCGAGCCCGATCTTCTTCATCCGCTCCAGCGAGAGCTTTACGTCCTCGGCGCTGAGGATGGAGCCGTCGTGGAACTTCACATTCTCGCGCAGGGCGAACGTGTACGTCAACCCGTCGGGCGAGACCTTCCAGCTCTTGGCCAGGACTCCCTCGAGGTTGGTCGCGTCGGCGGTGCCGAGCTTGTGGTCGATCAGCGGCTCGTACACGCCAGCGTGGATCTTCCGCGTGGGGTTGTCCGCCCCCACGGCCGGATCGATGTTCCGGGGCTGGTTGCGGGTCAGGACCAGGAAGACGCTGTCCTCGGCCGCCGCCGACCCGGGTGCGGCCAGGAGCCACGCGGTCGTGCACAGGAGGACGACCAGCATCGCGCTACCCATCCGTTGCATTAGAGGCCTCCTCTCCGCTTCGTCTACGATGACCTGGCCGGCCCCGGGCCGGCCTCGAGCCTCCAGGTCCACGCGATCAGCGGCCATTGCCGGCGTGCATCGACCGGCGCAGAGCCTCGGTGGCCGCCGCGTCGACGGCCCGCCCCGCAGGGTCGAGGACGATCCCGTAGGTCTGCCGGGCGGCCTCGGGGGAGACCCGGCCGTCCAGCACGTCCTCCAGCACCGCCGCCGGGTCACGCCCGAGCGGATCGCCGTATCCGCCGCCGCCAGTCGTGTAGATCTCTAGCGCGTCGCCCGGCTCCAGATAAGTCAGGATCTTCGACGGCAGCGCCTCGATCCGGCCGTCCCGCCGGACCAGGTCGGTCCGGCAGCGCGGGGCCGACTGCCCCCCCTGGAGGCCCCAGGGGGCGAAGTCGTGGCGGTCACGCCGGTGCGAGAGCACCGCTCGGTCCCCCAGCCAGACGGCCCGGGCGGTGTAGCCGAGCCCGCCCCGGTAGCGGCCGGGCCCGCCCGAGTCCGGCCACAGGTGCACATAGTCGAACCGGACCGGGTAGGCCATCTCGGCCGCCTCGATCGGGAAGTTCATCTCGTTGTTGAGGTCGGTGGCGATCACGTCGATGCCGTCCTTCGACGGGCGGGCCCCCATGCCCCCCGGGAACGGGACCGCGATGAAGGTGACGAACGACTTGTTGGTGTCCCGGTGTCGACCGCCCACGAACATCACCGCCACCTGGCCGGAGTTGGCCGCCGGGATGCGGCCAGGCAGCGCCTTGGCCAGCGCGCCCTGGAGCACGTCGGCCGTCCGCTTCATGGTGTACGTGCGGCATCCGACCGGGGCCGGCGCCTCCGGGTTGAGCAGGGTGCCGAGCGGGGCGTAGATCTCCACCGGCCGGTAGACACCCTGGTTGTTGGGGACGTTGGGACCGGCCAGGCTCCGCACGGCGTAGTTGACGGACGACAGGGTGGCCGCCGGGACCGAGTTGATCGGGCCCTTGGCCTGGGCGCCGGTCCCGGTGAAGTCCACGCGGAACTGCGAGCCCCGGATCTGGATCGTTGCTCGGATGCGGATGGGCCGGTCCAACTCCACCCCGTCGTTGTCGACGAAGTCCTCGAAGGTGTAGTCGCCGTCGGGTACCGCCTCGATGGCCAGCCGCGTGAGCCGCTCGGCGTAGTCGAGCAGGTCGGCGAACGCGCGGAGGAGGGTCTCCCGGCCGTACTCCTCGAACAGGGCCTCCAGCCGGCGCTTGCCGATGTTCCCGGCGGCGAGCTGGGCGCCGAGGTCTCCCAGGAGGAAGTCAGGCGTGCGGGTGTTGAGCTTCAGGATCTCCCACACGTCCCGGTTCTGCTCCCCGCGGATGTACAGCCGGATGGGAGGGAGGCGGATGCCCTCGGCGAAGATCATCGGTGACGTTGGGCGGCGTGCTGCCCGGGGCCGATCCGCCGATGTCCTGGTGGTGGGCCATGGTCACGCTCAGCGCTACCACCTCGCCGTCGCAGAAGACCGGGATCACGATCGTGAAATCCGGCAGGTGGCTCCCGCCGTCATACGGGTCGTTGAAGCAGTAGACGTCGCCCGGGCTCATCGTGTCGGCGGGGAACGAGCGCAGCACCCGCTTCACCGCCGGCACCAGCGAGCCGAGATGACCGGGGAGGGCCGCGGCCTGGGCCAAGGTGTCGCCGTGCTTGTCGTAGAGGCCGGCCGAGGCGTCGAGGGCCTCCTTGATGAGGCTGGAGAACGCGCTCCGGCACAGCACCGTCTCCATCTCGTCGGTGATGGACTGGAGCCGCTGGTTGACGACTTCCAGCAGGATCGCATCGACCGCCCGACCGGCCCCGGCCGGGTCTGCTGCCTGAGCGCCCGGGGTGAGGACGACTGCCATGCGCCTACTCCTTCTCTTCGGTCAGGATGACGCTGCCGCTCTCGTGCACGCGGGCCACCTGGCCCGGGTACACGACGGTGGTGGTATCCTCCTGGTCCAGGATCGCCGGTCCGGGGACGCGGGCCCCCACGCTCAGGGAGCCCCGCGCGTACACCGCCGTGTCGGCATACTCGCCGGTCTCGCCGAAGAACGCCCGCCGCTGCGCGATGGGCTCGGCGGGGGCTGCGCTCGCCCGCGTGGGGCGGTCGGTCGGCGGCGCCGGGAGCTGGTAGAGGTGCACGCCGCGCACGCCCATGATCTCGACCGCGTTGTCGGGGGTGTGGTGGCCGTAGATCCGGTCGTGGAGCGCGTGGAAGTCGCCGAGGAGCCGGGTCAGGGAGTCCCGATCGATGCCGCCGCCGGCCATCGGGACCTGCAGCTCGTACGACTGCCCCACGTAGCGCATCTCGGCGTAGCGCTGGACGGTCACCTGGTCGAGGGGAACGCCCTCCTCGCGCATCCTGGCCCGGCAGTAGTCGTCGATCTCCGCGCAGATCGCGCTGAGCTGCCCCGGCTCCACCCGATCGAACCGGCGCGGGTAGGCGCGGGAGGCCTCATGGCGGACCCGCGCCAGGAGGAGCCCGTAAGCCGAGGACACCCCGGGGCGCGGCGGCACGACCACCGCCCGGGCCTGGAGGAGCTTCAGCAGGCGGCCGGCGTGGACCGGACCCGCCCCGCCCATGGCCACCAGCGCGATCCCCCGCAGGTCATAGCCGCGCCGCACCGACACCAGCCGGACCGCCTCCGCCATCTGGGTGTTGACGATGTCGTGGATGCCGGCGGCCGCCCGCGGGACCGACAGGCCCAGCGGCCCCGCGACCCGGGCGTCGACCGCCTGGTGGGCCAGCTCGGGGAACAGTGGGAATCGCCCGCCGGCGTAGGTGGCGGGATTGAGGTAGCCCAGCACGATGCTGGCGTCGGTTACCGTGGCCTCGCGGCCCTGGTGCCCGTAGCAGGCCGGGCCGGGGTCCGCGCCCGCGCTCTCGGGCCCGACCTTCAGGCCGCCGGCGGCGTCGAGCCGGGCGATGCTGCCCCCGCCGGCGCCGATGGTGTGGACGTCGACCATGGGCACTCGCAGCGGGTACCGGCCCAGCCGACCCTCCGACCCGGTCTCGATACGGCCCCCGCGGACCAGCGCCACGTCGAAGCTGGTCCCGCCCATGTCCACGGTCACGACGTCGTGGAACCCGGCCGCTCGCCGGCGACGTGACCGGCGACCACTCCGGCCGCCGGCCCCGAGAGGACGGTCCCCACCGGGCGATCCACCGATGCCCGCGCGGAGGTGATCCCGCCGTTGGACTGCATGATCTGGAGCGGCAGCCGAAGCCCTTGGCCTCGAGCTCGCGCGCCCAGGTCCTCCACGTACGACGTGATGACCGGCCGGAGATACGCGTCGAACGCGGTGACCACGAGCCGCTCGTACTCGCGGAACTGGGGATCGACCGTGGAGGAGAGCGAGACTTCGAGCCCCGGGAAGTGCTGGCGGATCAGCGCCGCGGTGCGCTGCCGTGCGCGGGGTTGAGGAAGGAGAAGAGGTAACATACCGCGACAGCAGCCACCCCGGTGTCGCGGAGGCGCCCCACGGCCTCCACCACTGCCGCCTCGTCGAGCGGCCGGAGCACCGCCCCGGTGGCGTCCACCCGCTCGGGGATTCCCATGATGCGTCGCCGGGGAGCGAGGAAGAGCGGTCCCTCAGCGTCGATGTCCAGGTCGTACATCGCGGAGCGCTTCGTGCGGCCGATGACAAGGATGTCCTCGAACCCCTTGGTCGTGAGGATCGCGAGCATCGCCCCGCGGCGCTCGAGCACGGCGTTGGTGGCGATGGTCGTGCCGTGGACGATCCGCTCCACCGCGCCGGCGCCGCGCGCGGCGAGAGCCAGCACGCCCTCCAGGCCTTCCACGATGGCCCCGGCCGGCCGCCGGGGCCGGGAGGGCACCTTCAAGGTGAAGAGGACCCCCTGGGATGGGTCGGCGGCGACCACGTCGGTGAAGGTGCCTCCGACGTCGATACCGACGATCAGCTGGGACACGCGATTCGCCTCCTCGAGGACAGATCCGATCCGACCGCGCCGCCGGCTCCGGGCGAGATCCGGCCTCGGGAGGCTCGGCCGACGCTTGCAGTCTAGTCGGGACCCACAAGACTCGTCAAGACAGCGGGACGGATCCGCAACGCGTGCTACATTCCATTGCGAATTCCGCCGAAATGCATCGGTGAGGGAGGCGCCAGTGGATCCGGCCCGACTTGCTCCGATTGACGTCCGTATCATCCGCGCGCTCCACGCGAACGCTCGCAGCTCGATGTCGAAGATCGCCTCCCGGCTGGGCATGCCAGAGTCGACGGTCCGCCACCGTCTGAACCGGCTCGTCCGCCTCGGCGTCATCGAGTTCGCCGCCATCGTCAACCCGCTCCAGCTCGGCTACCAGATCTGGGCGCAGTTCCACGTCGAGGTCGAGCTGGCCCGGATGCGCTCAGTCGCCCAGCGGCTGGCTCGCGCGCGTCAGGTCTACTTCGTCGGGATCGCCACCGGCGGCTACGACGTCCTGGTCGGGGCGGTGTTCCGGACGAACAAGGAGCTGCTCGACTTCATCACCGGCCCCATGGCGAAGGTGCCCGGGATCGTCGGGATCTCGACGTCGAGCATCCTGGAGGTCGTCAAGCGAAGCATGACGTTCGACCTGCCGGAGGAGGCGGCCCCCGGGGACGGCCCTCCCGGCAAGCGCGACCCTGGGGAACGCCGGCCACGGAAGCGCGTAGCCGCCGCGCCGTTCCCCGAGATCCAACGCGCCCGACGCCTCTCCCGGAACGTCTCGAGAGAGCGGACAGACACCGGCTAGTGCGGGCTCGCACGGAGCCGTGAACGCAGAAGGCTCATCACAAGGTGGGATTCTCGTCTGGGACCGTGAGGGCTGTTCGCGTCGAGCTTGTGTTGTCCACGATGCGGGCCTCGAGCAACTCGGGGAGGGGTCTGACAGTCGTGCTGATCCTTCACGCCACCTAGGGCTGGCAGTGGATCGCGTGGGAACTGGTTGGCGTTCTCATCGAGGGAGACGACGATGGCAATGGCTGGGACGTATGACATCGTGATCCGGGGCGGGACCGTGTACGACGGCTCTGGCGCGCCTGCTCGTGTTGTCGACGTCGGCGTACGTGGAGTTCGGATCGTGGAGGTGGGCGCGATCGCCGGGCGCGGGGTGATGGATCTGGATGCACGCGGTCTCGCGGTCGCGCCGGGCTTCATCGATGTTCACAGCCACGATGACTTCGCCGTACTGCTCGAGCCCGAGATGCCGTTCAAGGTGATGCAGGGCGTGACCACCGACATCGTCGGCAACTGCGGATCGGGGGTGGTGCCGTTCGAGGCGGGGCTCGCGCGCTTTCGCCGCTTTCACCCGGCGGCGAACCCGGAGCGGTGGGACGGCTTTGCCGGGTACCTGGCGCGCGTAGACGAGGCGCGCCCGAGCCTGAACGTCGCCGTGCTCATAGGCCATGGTTCCCTGCGGCGAGGCGCGATGGGCCTGGCTCAGCGCGCTCCCAGCGCCGCCGAGTTAGACCGGATGCGGACCTGGGTGCGGGAGGGCGTCGCCGCCGGCGCGATGGGACTGTCGACTGGGCTGATCTACGAACCCGGATGCTACGCCGCGACGGAAGAGATCGCAGGGCTGGCGCGTGAGCTCGGTGGACCATCAGGCGGTCTCTACGCAACCCACATACGGAATGAAGCCGACGGCTTGCTTGACGCGGTTGGCGAGGCCATCCGCGTCGGCGAGGAGGCGGGCATTCCGGTCGAAATCTCGCATCACAAGGCAGCCGGGCGCCGGAACTGGGGACGGGTCGGCCAGTCGCTGCGGATGATAGAGGACGCGCGTGGTCGCGGCGTGGACGTGACGGCAGACCAGTACCCATACACCGCAGGGAGCACGTCGCTCGCTGCGGTCGTGCAGAGCGGTGCGCTTAGGGGTAACCGTTCGGGTGGGCTGGGCGAGCTGACGGCCGGGGACGTTCTGATCGCGTCCGCACCCGAGCATGCCGAGTGGGAAGGCTCGAGGCTCTCGGTGCTCGCCGACTCGTGGGGCCTGTCAGCCGAAGCCGCCTGCGAGCGGATCCTCGCCGGCGAGGGCGAGGCGTGCTTCGTCGTAATCTTCACGATGGATGAGGCGGACGTGCGCCTCGTCATGGCGCATCCTACGACGATGATCGGTTCCGACGGAGTGCCATGTTCCACCGGCAAGCCACATCCACGCCTGTATGGTTGCTTTCCGCGGGTGCTAGGGCACTACGTGCGAGACCACCATGTGCTCGACCTCGGAACGGCAATCCATAGAATGACGGGAATGCCGGCCGCGAAGTTCCACCTCCTTGATCGCGGCCTGATACGCCCCGGCGCCTTTGCGGACATTGTAGTATTCGATCCCGTCCACATCGCCGACGTAGCGACGTACGGGGAGCCGCGTCGCTTTCCTATCGGGATTCGCGCGGTCTTTGTGAACGGTGTGACTGTCGCGCTTGACGGCGAACATACTGGCGCCCGGCCCGGTCGCGCACTCAGACGCGACAGTATCTGAGACGGGCCCCCAGTTCACCCCGAGTTCCTAGCAGCGGGCTCAGAAGCGGAGAAGCGGCTGGCCGGGCTGGAGACCGAGCAGCATGCGCCCGGCTTCCTCGTACTGCTGGGGGGCCATGCCGACATGCTGGGTCACCGCATGGACGTCGCGCAGGGCTCGCTGCAAGGGGCTGTGTCGATAGTTGGCGCTGCCTCCGGCCAGCGTGTACACGAGCTGGACGGCCTCGGCGGCTCGGCGCGTCGCATTCACCGCGGCCAGGAGCAGCTCGCCGCGCTCGGCGAGTGATACCGATTCGCCGACCTGCGTCGTATTCCATGCCCGCTGGATCGCGGCATGCAGCCACGCCCGCGCGGAGCTGACGAGCGCCACGACCTCCGCAATCCGGGCCTGAACCACCGGCTGATCGCGGAGCACGCCCGGCGCGATCACGGCGCGCTTGGACGGGGCAAGCGCCAGCAAGGCGTCCACTGCTCCCTGGGCGATCCCCAGGGCGACAGCGCTGGCCTGTAGCCGGAACAACGCGACTAACGGGAACTGATACAGAGGACCCCCGTAGTGCTTGCCGCGCGGAATACCCGGCGTGAACTGCCAGGTATACCCCTCGGGAACGAAGAGGGGCTCCACGACGAAATCGTGGCTCCCGGTCCCGACCAACCCGCTGACATCCCAGGTATCGTCAAGAATGGTCACCTTCTCCCTGGGAACGTGCACCACCCGCATCTCGGGGGTCCCCGCGGTGGTCACGCGCGGCTGATCCCCATCGATCACTTGGCACAACGCCAGCAGCCAGCCACAGTGCTGGCAGCCGCTCGCATAGGGCCAGCGACCACTGACGAGATAGCCGTCCTTCTGGACCACGGCCTTCCCGATACCTGCAATGACGCCCCCGGTCACCCCCAGAGGATCGCGGCCGAAGATGTCTTCGGCCGCGAGATCGGCGAGGAAGGCTCCGCTGATCGCAGACGACACGCCGATGAAAACGCACCACCCCGTCGACCCATCCAGACGTGCCACCTCCTCGACGACGCGATACGCGGTCAGCGGCGACACCTCGAGCCCACCCAGCGTCCTGGGGACCCACATGCGGAAGAGACCCGCTCTCGCCAGCGCATGCACGACGGGCTGAGACAGCCGGTGGTTCCGTTCGGCTTCATCGGCGTGTTGCCGAATGATGGGCTCCAGCGCGCGTGCGACGTTGAGGAGATCCTCCGTTGCTCCTTCGACCGTCATGGCGCCCTCTGGTGAGGCTTGTCGAGCGTCCGTTTTCATGGCGTGCCCTTTCCGACAGAACCTCGTCGTCGACCGTGAATTCCATCGGCGCTGCCAACGCACCAGACCGAACACCACCTGCGCCTGACCCGACGCGCCCTAGCTGACGCGTACGCGAGAAATCCCCCGCAACTCTCCAGAGCAAGCCGGCTGCCAGGGGGTGAGTCCTACAGAATCACGCGGTTACCGTGGTTTTACCCTCCGCCGGCGTGAGCCGCTGGTGGTGCTAGAGTGAGGCTTCGGCGTTTTCCGGCGGTTTCCGGCGGCCTGGCAGGACGGTCCCACCACAGTCTCGACTGCCATGGAGATGCTCGCGGAGCTCATCGGGCGGAGCCTGGAGATCGAGGCGCTGCGGGGGCAGGTCCAGCGGCTGCTGCAGCTCCCGGCGGGTCATCGGCTCCCGTCTGTGCTCCTGCTCGGCGAGACGGGAGCCGGGAAGGGGCTCGTGGCCCGGCTGCTGCACCAAGGGGGCCCGCGCGCGCCGGGGCCGTTCATCGACGTCAACTGCGCGGCGATTCCGGAGACGCTGCTCGAGGCGGAGCTGTTCGGCTTCGAGCGGGGGGCCTTCACGGGCGCGGCGCAGGCGAAGCCGGGGCTGGTCCAGGCCGCTCGTAACGGGACGCTGTTCCTCGACGAGGTCGCGACGCTGCCGATAGACCTCCAGGCGAAGCTCCTGACCGCCATCGAGTCGCGGCAGGTGCGGCGGCTGGGGAGCACGCGGAGTGACTCGGTGGACGTGTGGATCCTCGCCGCCACTAGCGAGGATTTGATCGCCGCGATGCAGGCGCAGCGGTTCCGGCCCGAGCTCTACCACCGGCTGGCGACGGTGGTCCTCCGACTCCCGCCGCTCCGCGCGCGCGGCCAGGATGTCCTGGAGCTGGCCCGGCACTTCCTGGCGTGCGCGGCAGCGGACCACGAGGCGGAGCCCAAGATGCTGGCCGACGACGCGTGCGCAGCCCTGCTGGCCTACAGCTGGCCCGGGAACGTGCGGGAGCTGGCGAACGTGCTCGAGCGGGTGACGCTGCTCGAGGACGGCGCGGTGATCACGGCCCCGATGCTCGGCCTGCCGGCGAGCGGAGGCGGACGGGCGGCGGAAGAGCCGACCTGGCGGTCGGGCCTGTCGCTGGGCGACCTGCGGCGCCGGGAACGTGAGGAGCTCATCGAGGCACTGACCCAGACGGGGGGCAACATCACGCGGGCGGCGGCCGGGCTCGGGATTCCGCGCAACACGCTTCGCTACCGGATGGCGAAGCATGGGCTCAGCCTGCGCGAGGCCGCGGCGAACGAACCACCTGGCGAGGCCTCCCCGGCAGCGGTGGCGGCCCCGACCGCGCCTGAACCCTCCGTGGTCATCCCGACGCTCCGATGGGAGGAGCGGCTGATCACCGTGCTGGCGGCGCGGCTCGACGCGCCGGAGGGCACGGCGTCCTTCCAGCTGGCCTCCGTGCTCGAGACGCTGATGGGCAAGGTGACGAGCTTCGGGGCGCGGATCGAGGACCTCACGCCGGCGGGGCTCGTGGCCGTGTTCGGCATCCATGCGATGGAGGACGGCCCGCGGCGGGCCGTCCACGCCGCCCGGGCCATGATCCGGGCACTCCGTGCGGGGGCCGACGCGAGCCTTATCGGGCTGACCGCTCGCTGCGCCGTCCATCTCGGCCGATACCTGATGGCGACAGGTGGCGCCGCCCCCGGCCTCGATGCCCGCGCTCGGCACGAGGCGTGGACGACGGTGACCGCGCTCTTGGAGCAGGCGAGGCCGAACGGCGTCGTCCTCGACGCAGCCGCCGCTCGTCTCGTCGAGCGCCGCTTCGGACTGGAGCCGACGGGACACGACGGGGTGCCGGGGTACCGGGTGATGGTCGGACGCGAGCGTCCGGGGTTCGACGTGGGAGGGCGCACCCTGACGCCTCTGGTGGGGCGGGGCCTCGAGCTGGCGCAGATCCGCCAAGCGCTGGCCCGAGCGGCCGCCGGCCACGGCCAGATCGTGGCGATCGTTGGGGAGCCGGGCGTCGGCAAGTCCCGACTCGTCTGGGAAGTCATGCAGGCGCATCGCGATCAGGGCTGGCTGATCGGGTACGGCAGCGCGGTCTCGTACGGCCAGGCGACGCCGTATCTGCCCGTGATCGACCTGCTCAAGGCCTATTTCCACGTCGAGGACCGCGACGACCCGGGTCAGATTCGCGACAAGGTGACGGCCAGACTCCTGGCGCTCGATCGCGCCCTGGAGCCGAACCTCTCCGCGCTCCTCGCTCTGCTCGACGTGCCGGTGGACGACGATCCCTGGCAGAAACTGGACCCGCAACGGCGGCGGCAGCGGACGCTGGATGCGATCGAGCGACTCTGGCTCCACGAGGCGCGGGTCCAGCCCGTACTGCTCGTGATGGAGGACCTCCACTGGGTCGATTCCGAGACGCAGGCGCTCCTCGACCGCCTCGTCGAGCGCGTCCCGACGGCCCGGCTCTGCCTTCTGATCGACTACCGCCCCGAGTATCAGCACCGCTGGGGCAGCAAGACGTCGTACACGCAACAGCGCCTCGACCCGTTGCCGCCGGAGAGCGTGCGCGAGCTTCTCCGGAGCCTCCTCGGCGTGGGCGCGGGGCTCGAGGGGCTCACCGCGCTCCTCATCGAGCAGACCGAGGGGAATCCCTTCTTTCTGGAGGAGGCCGTGCGGACGCTGGTGGAGACCGGCGCCCTGGGTGGCACGGGGGGCGCGCATCACCTGGCCCGATCAATCGAGTCGATCCAGGTGCCAGCGACGGTCGAGACGGTCCTGGCGGCTCGAATGGATCGGCTCCCGCCCGATGCCGGACAGCTCATCCAGGCGGCCTCGGTCATCGGGAAGGATGTGCCGTTGGTCCTTCTGCGGGCTATCGCGGACGTACCCGAGGAAACTCTGCGGCGTGGGCTTGTGACCCTGCAAGGAGCCGAGTTCCTGTACGAGGCCAGCCTCGTTCCGGACCTCGAGTACACCTTCAAGCACGCGCTCACCCGCGAGGTGGCCTACAGCAGCCTGCTCCCGGACCGGCGGCGCGCCCTCCATCGCCAGATCGTCGAGACCATCGAGCGGCTCTATCCCGACCGGCTGGCTGAGCACGTCGAGCGGCTGGCCCACCACACCGTCCGGGGCGACCTCTGGGAGAAGGCGGTGAGCTATCTCCGGCAGGCCGGCGCCAAGGCCTTCGCACGGTCGGCCAACCGGGAGGCGGCTGCGTACTTCGAGCAGGCGCTGACCGCGCTGAGCCATCTCCCCGAGACCCGCGAGACGGCAGAGCAGGCCACCGACATCCGCTTCGACCTTGGAACCGCACTGTACCCGCTATCGGAGTTCACCAGGATCGAAGGGTATCTCCGGGAAGCCGAAGCCCTGGCCAGAGGGCTCGACGATCAGCGGCGACTCGGATGGGTGTCGGTCTATATGTGCCGGCATCACTCGATCCGTGGCGGCCACGTCACCAAGGTGCGCACGTTCGCGCAGAGGGTCGAGGCCATTGCAGAGACCCTTAGCGATGTGCCGCTCCAGGTCGCAGCCCAGTACTATAGTGCGTTCGTCTGCCACACCTCGGGCGACTATCGCGGGACCGAACACGTCTGCCGAGGACTGACGCAGTTGCTACAGGGCAATCGGATCCGTGAGCGGTTCGGCCTCTCCGCGCTTCCTGCCATGTGGTCTCGTGCCTACCGTGCGCGTGCCCTTGCCGAGCGCGGCATGTTCGACGAGGGAGACGATCAGGGACAAGAAGCCGTCCGGATTGCGGAAGCAGTCGATCACCAGTTCAGCATTATCTTCGCGTGTCTGGGGCTCGCGTATGTCAACAGCGTCCGGGGAGAGCTGAGCCAGGCCGCCCGCCTGCTCGAGCGCGCGCTCGCTCTCGGTCGCGATTGGAATATCACACTAATGCATCCGGTCGTCATGGCGTCCCTTGGGCACGTATACGCGTGGTCGGGACGCGTCGGCGAAGGGCTGTCTCTCCTGCAGCAGGCCCTGATAGCTCACGAGTCTGCCGGGTTTACATGGCTCCAGACGATGAGCCTCGTGCAGCTCGGCGAGGCCTACCTGCTCGCGGACCAGGTCGAGGACGCTCGCGCCTGCGCCGACCGCGCCGTGATGCTCGCCCGCGAGCGCGGCGAATCCGGCCACGAGGCGTGGGTCCTCCGTCTCCTTGGCGAGATCACCTCGCATCATGACCGCCCCGAGGACGTCGCGACCGCCACGGCGCACTACGGGGCCGCGATGGCCTTGGCGACCGAGCTCGAGATGCGCCCGCTCGAGGCCCACTGCCATCTCGGCCTCGGCCGGCTCTGCCGGCGCACGGGTACACCCGAGCAGGCCCAGGAGCACCTGGCCACCGCAACGACGATGTACCGCGAGATGGGCATGACCTTCTGGCTCGAAAAGGCGAGGGCCGCGCCAACATCACTCGGCTGAGGCACTGGCCGAAAGGGCCACAAGCCGAGAGGCTCTTCGCGCGCCGCGCCGGCCCGGTCATTCCGCCCCGCTGTACTCGCGGTACCGGAACCCGACCGCGACCGCCAGCATCCCGAGGCACCGGCTGGCGTTCAGGAGGTGCTCGAACGAACGCTCGCGCCTCCGGGCGTGCCGGAGCGCCCGGCAGCACTCGGTCATGACGCGGGCCGCGGCGCGGGACCAGAAGCGCAGCCGCGCGGCGCCCCGCTCGTTCCGCAGTGCGACGTCCACTATCGTGCCACCCTGGCGGAAGCTCCGCCTCAGCATCCACCAGCCCGAGGACTGCTGGCGAGAGCGCTGCTCGACCACCCGCGCCGACTCGACCGCGATGAAGCGGGCCCCCTGCTGGACCATGCGGTAGAAGAGGTCCGTGTCCTCGCCGCCTGTCGATCCGAACTGCGGGTCGAACGGTTCGCCTCGCGATCCCAGAGCGGCGCGTCGGACGAGAGCGTTGCCCGAGCGACCCAGCCACCACGGCACCGTCGTGCCCGAGGCGGGCACGGGGTGCTGGAGGAATGCCATGCGCTGGATCCAGGCCGGCACGTCGTTGTCGAACTGAGTTTCCACCGGGCCGAAACCGCCATCCGCGCCGGCGTCGACCACGGCCGCGTAGAGCTCCGCCAGCCACCGTGGGTCCGGCACCTCGTCGTCGTCGATGAGAGCCACGAACTCCCCGCGGGCCATCGAGACGGACAGGTTCCGAGCGCGGGACTGGGACATGTGGCAGCGGATCGCCGTGAACACACCGATCTGGTACGAGCCGGAGCGGCTCGCCTGCTGCCGGCTCCACGGGTCGTCCGCGACGAACCGGCTGCTCCTCTCGGGGCGGAACCTCAGGGAGATCGCGTGGAGCATCGAACGGGGGCGGGCGTATCTCGGTCCCGAGGCCGGGCCCGCGACCGCCCGCCGTGCCCGGGCGGCGTACACGCAGTGGGCGTATCGTGGCGCGCGCGAGCTCCTCCGACAGGGCGCTGGCTGGCGGGGCTGGGCCAGCTGTGGGGCCTCCGTCATCTGCGATGGCCGGCCCCGCGCCCGCCGTGATCCGTTCGGGCGCAGCGGTCGGGACAGAAGAGCACCGAACGCCTTCATGAACGGTGAGCTAGGGGGCGCCTGTGATGGCGCTCGCACGCTGGCCGGTCGGGTTCGACACCGCTTCGACAGCGGCGTGAGCGGCGGGTAGGATGGGGGCGCGATGACGGCGCTGGCGCGGCTCTTGGGCGACAGTCCCGGGATCACCGGCGTGCGCGAGCAAGTCGGCCGGCTGCTCCGGCACCAGGGCGAGCCCGCGCGCCGCTTGCCGCCGATCCTCATCCTGGGCGAGACCGGCACGGGCAAGGGTCTCCTGGCCGAGCTGGTGCACCGGGACGGACCGCGCGCGAGCGGTCCCTTCGTCGACGTCAACTGCGCCGCCATCCCCGAGACCCTGCTCGAGGCCGAGCTCTTCGGCTTCGAGAAGGGGGCGTTCACCGACGCCCGTCAGGCCAAGCCCGGCCTGTTCCAGGCCGCGCACGGCGGGACGATCTTCCTCGACGAGATCGGTCTCATGCCCGAGGCTCTCCAGGCCAAGCTCCTGAAGGTGATCGAGGAGGGCGCGGTGCGCCGCCTCGGCAGCACACGTCGCGAGCCGACCAACGCCTGGGTGATTGCCGCGACCAGCGAGGATCTCCAGGAGGCGGTCCGCGCGCGGCGGTTCCGCGAGGACCTCTACCATCGCCTGGCGGTCCTGCCGGTCCGACTCCCGCCGCTGCGGGAGCGCGGCGAGGACGTCGTGGAGCTTGCCGAGCACTTCCTCGCGCAGGCGTGCGAGGACTACGGCCTGCCGGGGCGTGAGCTCTCGCCGAGCGCCCGGGACGCCCTTCGCGCCTACGACTGGCCGGGCAACGTCCGCGAGCTGGCCAACGTGATGGAGCGCGTGGCGCTCCTCACGGACGTCCGCACCGTGACCCCGGAGGCGCTCGCGCTCCCGTCCCGCTCTGAGGCGTCATCGACTCCGGCGGCGGGCCGGAGCGACGGCGGCGAGCGCGCGCGCCTGCTCGAGGCGCTCGAGGCGACCGACTGGAATCTCTCGCGGGCCGCGGCGCGGCTTGGCCTCCCGCGCAACACGCTGCGCTACCGCCTGGACAAGCACGGGCTCACCGCCGGCCGCGGAGCCGCGGCGTCCGCGGGCGCGCCCGCGCCCCCGCCGGTCGCGCCCGATCCGCCCTCCGCGCGGCCGGCGCCTCAGACCACCGGCGTGCGCTGGGAGTCGCGGCGCGTGACCTTGCTCTCGGTGGCGCTCCAGTCCGGAGACGCCGCGCCCGGCGCCGTCGATGCCAGCCGCTTCATGGAGACCGTTCTCGACAAGATCCAGAGCTTCGGCGGCCAGGTCGACGAGCTGTCCGCCCGGCGGGCGGTGGCGGCATTCGGGCTCGAGCCCGAGGAGGATGCTCCGCAGCACGCCGCCCACGTCGCGCTCGCCCTCCTGAAGGCGGGCACGCGGGCGCGCGCCAGCGATCCGACGCGGCCCTTGCCGCGCCTCGCCATCCACACCGACATGGTCGTGGTGGGCCGGCTCGGAGATCGCGTCCAGCTCGACGCGGATTCCCGGCGGGCGGCGCACGCCGTGCTCGACGCGCTGATCGAGCTCGCGGAGCCGGGCACGAGCGTCGTGAGCGGCGGGGCGGCGCTTTTCCTCGCGCGGCGCTTCGAGCTGGTCCCGGCCACCGCGACGGCGAAGGCCGGGCTGCGCGTCTATCGCCTGGGCAGTCACGCGGTCACCGTCGCGCCGTCGCGGTTCGTGGGCCGGAGCGCCGAGCTGCGGCTCCTCGTCGAGCGCCTGGCCCATGCCGAGACCGGCCGGGGTCAGATCGTCTCCCTGGCGGGCGATCCCGGCATCGGCAAGTCCCGCTTGCTCCACGAGCTCCACCGGGAGGTCGGCAACCGGATCACCTGGCTCGAGGGTCAGGCCGTGTCCTACGGCCGGCCGATCCCGTTCCACTCGGTCGTGGACCTGGTCCGCCGGACCTGTCACATCGAGGAGGCGGATCCGCCCGCGACCATCGCGGCCAAGCTGGAGCACCGTGTCGCGTCTCTCGGGGAAGACCTCCGGCCGACCTTGCCGGGCCTGCGCTACCTCCTGTCGGTCCAGGTCGAGGAGAGCGACGCCGCGCTCCTCGCCGTGGACCCGAAGCTCCGCCGCGTGGAGGTCTTCGATGCGCTCCGCCGGCTGTTCATCCGCGCCGCCGAGCACCGGCCGCTGGTCGTCGTCTTCGAGGACATGCACTGGGCCGACACCGCGACCGAGGAGTGGCTCGGCTGGATGTCCGACAGCCTCGCCACCCGGCGCATCCTGCTGATCCTGACGTTCCGCCCCGGCTACTCGCCGCCGGTGGCCGATCGGACGTTCCACACGCGGCTCGCGCTCTCCACCCTCTCCGCGACCGACAGTGTCGCGATGGCGCGCGCCCTGCTCGCGGACGAGCCCGTGCCCGACGCGCTCGAGCGGCTGATCGCCCAGAAGGCGGAGGGCAATCCCTTCTTCGTCGAGGAGGTCGTCCGCTCCCTCCAGGAGACCGGGGCGGTGCGCCCCACGGGGTCCGGCGTCGTCCTGACGCGCCAGCTGGACGAGATCGTCGTGCCGGACACGGTGCACGACGTCATCACGGCCCGCCTGGAGCGGCTCGAGGAGGCGCCCCGGACGGCGCTGCAGGCGGCGTCGGTGATCGGGCGGGATTTCACCGGCCGGCTGCTCGACCGGCTCGGCGTCGTCGGCGGCGGGACGGAGACGGCGCTCCGGGAGCTCAAGGCGATCGAGCTGATCTACGAGAAGGGGCTGTCGCCGGAGCCGGTCTACACGTTCCGGCACGCGCTCACCCAGGAGGTCGCCTACGGCTCGCTCCCGGTGCCGCGGCGGCAGGAGCTCCATCGCGCGATCGGCCGGATCATCGAGGAGCTGTACGCCGATCGGCTCGCCGAGCACTACGACGTGCTCGCGCATCACTTCCTGCGCGCCGAGGCGTGGGGGTCGGCCTGCGCGTACCTGATCAAGGCGGCCGAGAAGGCCGCGCGCAGCTTCGCGACCCGGGAGGCTCTCGGGCTCTACGACGAGGCGCTGGCCGTGGCCGACCGCCTGGACGAGGACGGCACGCGCGCGACCGTGGCCGCCATCCATCGCGCCAAGTCCATGCTCTACTTCGTGATCAGTGACTTCGCGCGATCGCGCGCCGAGGCGGAGCGCCTGCTCGCCCTCGCCCGGAGCGCGGCCGACCGCCCGCTGGAGGCGGCCGCGCTCGAGAGCATCGCGTGGGCGAAGACCTGGGCCCGGGACCTCCAGGGCGCCGTCGCCGCCGCCCAGGCCGCCATCGGCGTGGCGGAGTCCGCCGAGGCCCGGCTCGTCCTGCCGGGGGCGCACTTCACCATCGGCTGGGTGAGCGCGGTCAGCGGCCGCCTCGACGAGGCGGACGCCAACATCCAGCAGGCCATGACCGCGAGCCTCGACGTCAACGACACCGTGTATCGCTCCCTCTCCCTCTCGGCGGCCGGCCTCATGCGCAACTGGACGGGCGAGTTCGACGCGGCGGCCCGCCTGCAGGCCGAGGGTCTGGCGCTTGCCCGCCAGCACGACCTGCTGGTCCCGCTCCTCTTCGGATTCTTCCTCTACGGGCTGACGCTGATCGGGAAGGGCGACTACGATGGGGCCCTCACGGCGCTCACGGAGGGGTTGACGCTGGCGGAGCGGGTCGGCGACGAGGCGATCCACCATCGGCTGCTCAACTGTCTCGGCTGGCTCTACGCGGACCTCGGAGACCTCGAGCTCGCGACGGACCTGAACCGTCGCAGCGCGGAGGTCGGGCGTCGACGGAACGATCCCGGCACCTTCCCGAACGCCACCATCAACATGGGCGAGATCTTCCTGGCCCGAGGCGAGCTCGACCTCGCCCGGGAGCACCTGGAGAGCGTGCTCCGCTACTCCCGCGAGCCGACGACGAGCGAATGGATGCGGTTCCGGTACTCGATCCGCCTGTTCGTCGGGCTGGGCGAGGTGGCCCTCCTCCGCGGCGAGACGGCCCTCGCCCGGGAGCACGCAGCGCGCGGGCTCGATCAGGCCACGCGGACCGGGTCGCGCAAGAACCTGCTGAAGGCGTGGCGGCTCACGGGCGAGATCGCGACTCGGGAGCGCCGGTGGGACGAGGCCGAGGCCGCGCTGCGCCAGGCTTTGGGGTTCGCCGAGGCCATCGCCAATCCGCCCCAGCTCTGGAAGACGCACGCCGCGCTCGCGCGCCTCCACGAGGCCCGCGGGCAGGCGGACGCCGCCCGGGACGCCCGGGCGCGGGCGCGCGCGGTCGTGGAGCGGGTGCGCGCCACGCTCGCCCATCCCGATCTCCGGCGCAGCCTGCGCGACCCCGTCCTCGACGCATGAGGCCGGGTCCGGGGCGACGGCCGCATCGATGAGGCGACACCGGACACTGCTCGGCCGGCCGGGACGGCTGGGCCTGTGGACCGTCTTCCGCTTCAATCCCCACGTGCTGGTCTTGCTGGCGACGGTCCTCGCCCTCTTCTACGTCGCGCGAGAGGCGATCCCGTCCTTCATCTTCTGGCGCTACGGCCCGACCTACCGGCAGGCCGACTTCGTGATGGACCGCGCGCAGGAGAACGACGGCTGGCCGATCGTCCGGGGACCGATCGAGCCGGGTGGCGAGGAATGGGTGCTCGAGCTGAAAAAGGCGGCCGCGGGCTACGTGCTCGCGGGCGATCCCACCGTCGCCTTCGCGCCAGGCCGACGGGTGCGCGTGTGGTGGAGCGACGCGGCACCCGTCGTGGGCTACGGCGAGGGCCGCTCGACGAAGATCATGCCGGTCTCGACGTTTCCGGAGCCCCCCGGGCTCGGGCGGTTTCTCGCGTGGACCGCCCTGTTCGTGGTCACCGGTCTCGCGGGGCTGTGGCTGGCGGGCCGGCGCGTGTTCAGGCCGAGAGGCCTCGCGACCGAGACGCTCTTCGACCAGGAGCCCCCGAAGAAGGCGACGTGACGGGTGGTTCCGGCGGGGCCGTCCGACGGCCCTGCCCGACGGGCGCAACCTCAGAAGACGTCGTCGCGCTCGCCGAACTCGAACTGGTAGGTCGTTTCCTCGAGCTCGCTCGGCCCGACCAGGCCGCGCGCCGCCGAGGACGCGCTCGAACGCGGCGAGCCAGGCCTCGTAGTACTGGAATTCACCCCCTCGGGCCTCGGCGGCCGCGACGGACGCGATGAGGGCCTGCCGGAACTCCTCCCAGGGGACGATCCCTTCCTCGGACAGCGCCACCGCCATGCCGAAGATGCGCCCTTGCCAGGGCGCGTCGAAGACGAGCTCACCGTTCTGGCGGGGCACGCCCGCGGCCCCGAGGCTCCCGAGCCGCTCGTGAAGCCGAGCATCCGGGTCGGCAGTGTCGGGTCCCTCGGCGTCGACCCGGCAGTGCGCTGAGGTCGGGGCCAGGTGTCGCCGACCGCGCCGCCAAGGCCGGCGATCATCGACCGGCTGCCCGTCCGGCCGCGACTGCCAGGCCGAGGCCGTGAACTGGAGCGGAGCCAGGAGAGGCGGCGGAGGCAGGGGGTGGCCCGCCTCCAGCATGGTCTCGATGTGATCGTAGAGCGCGAGGATCCGCGGGGCGGTGTCGACGCCGTGGAACCACAGCGCCTCGCCGTCGAGGAGGAGCAGGACGACGTTCGCCAGGGCGCAGGGGCCCAGGCAGCCCCCGATGGTGAGGTGCACGACGTTGCGGAGCCGGCGGCGCTCCCACTCGTCGTGGTAGATCTCCGCGGGCACCGCGGCGAAGCCGTCCTCGGTGCGCCCGCAGCAGCAGCCGGTGGCGCAGACGAACAGCTGGCCTCGCGGCCGGGCCACGTTGACCGGCCGGCCGTCCGAGCGGACGACGATGTTGCGCCGCCGCGCCGGCATCGCGTCAGCCGGCGCGGGCGGGCAGGGTCACCTCGGCGACGCCGATCAGCGCCTCGCGGGTGATCCGGGACGCCAGCTCGTCCTCGCTCAGGTCCTGGGCGCCCGGGGGCAGCATCGGCATGACCATGTAGCGGAGCTCGGCCGAGCTGTCCCAGACGTGCACCTCGCGCTCCTGCGGCACGACCAGGCCGAACTCCGCCAGCACCGCCCGCGGCTCGCTCACCGCGCGGGAACGGTACGCCGGAGCCTTGTACCAGGTGGGCGGGAGGCCCATCACGTCCCAGGGATAGCAGGAGCAGAGCGTGCAGACGACGAGGTTGTGGACGGCCGGCGTGTTCTCGACGACGACGAGCCGGTCGTAGCGGACGCCGAGATCGGCGAGCGCGGCGGTCGGCTGCTGGAGGAGCCGCGCGCGGTACGCCGCGTCCCGCCAGGCGCGGGCCACCGCGCGGGCGCCGATCATCGGCCCGGTGCTGGCCTCGTAGCGGCGGACGACGCGATCGACGGCGTCGGGCGCGAGGAGGCCCTTCTCCAGCAGCAGGGACTCGAGCGCCCGCACGCGGGAGACGACGTAGTCATCGACCTTCGGATGGTTCTTGCCCATCGCGCGCTCTCCCGGCCGCCCTCAGGCGGGGTCTAGGTAGCTCTCCCAGAGATCGAGGTAGACGAACTGCCGGGGCTCGGCCGCCTCGCCCCAGAGCTCGCGCGCGTCGAACCGCACGGCGTACACGTGCTGGGGCTGCTCGCCCAGGCCGTGGGCGTGCGTGTCGGGGAAGACGTGGTAGCCGCGCTGCGCGGCGACCACGCCGCGCTTGCCTCGCGCGTAGCGCGGCAGCCGCGTGTGACCCGTGGGATGGGCGTTCCGCGCGACGACGGCGGCGCCCAGCGCGAAGCGCGGCGGCTCGCTCGTGGACCGGAACGGGGAGTCGCTGTGCTGCATCGCGGTGTGGTCGACCGCGACCGGCGCGGCGGGCGCGCCGGTCGCCGCCGCGCCGGCGCCGATGCGCGCCTCCATCTCCGCCGCGCTCACGACCCCCTTCTCGTCCAGGATCCGCAGGATGCCGTCGAGCCATCGCTCGAAGTAGGTGGAGGCGAGGTACCGGGCCGCCGGCATGCGCTCGATCGCGTGGCGGAACTCGTCGATGTTGTAGAGGCGGGCGCCGCGGGTGGCGCGCATGATGGCGACGACCGCGGCCTCCCACCGGCCGTGGAAGGGCGGCTCGTCCGGGTCGCGGTCCACAGGGCCGAAGCCGTGCATGCCGCCGAGATCGTGGATGCCGTTCACGCGGGATCCCCCGGAGGGATCGTACCCCGAGGGGCCCTCGGCCGTCGACGCCGCGGGGCGGGGGCGGCTATAATGCCCGGAACCTACGGGACGGCCGAGCCCCGGGCCAGCAGGTGCTGAAAGATGGGGGCGCCCTCGAGGTTCAGGTTGTGGGACACGAGCAGGACACGGCGCACGCCGGGCGCGCGCGGGCGGGTCCTCGGAGGAAAGCTCGGCTCGAAGCTTCCGGCCCGGGCGGCGGCGTTCCGCACGGCTCGGCGCAACCGGGGCACGAGGTCGCGCGGATGGCGGAGAGCGCGGCCCTCCGCGCGACGGCGGGAATCCGGCCCAGGAGATGCCGGCTGAGCGGAGCCACGCCCCGAGCCGGCTCACCGAGGACCGGCGGCCGTCGTCGCCTACGGGAGCGTCGGGATGCACCGTCGGCGCGCGTGACGCACGTCTGCTCCGGGCCCTTCGACACGGCGGCCCTTCGCCATGGCCGCGGCCGGGGAGAGCGCCGCAGCGCGATTCGTCGACGGCGCCGAGCAGGTTCTGCGACTCCGGACGTGGCTTGCCATGCTCCGAAGAACACCCAGCCCGCGAGTCGACCGCCGGCCGAGCCGAGAGCTATCGATCCGGGCGTTCCGTGCTCGGGTGGGCGCCGGGACCGGGGAGGAGGGCCTTGGCGCCGCCGTGTGCCTCGCCCTCCAGCAGCGCGGGGATGTCCCGGTAGGCGTAGATCGTCGCGGCGTGGTTGGTCGGCAGCCCGCCGGTGTCGATCGCCGGGCCGTACACGCTGTGGACCGGATGCCCGAGCAGGCGGAGGAGCGTGGTCTGCTCCGCGCGGTGGTGCGCCGTGTGCGCCACCCGCCGCACCATGATCCAGGCGCGGCTGTGCACCGTGTCGAAGAAGGGCACCTCCGTCTCCCACCACGCCTCGTCCGTCCGGCGGAGGGCGGCGAGCCGCTTCTCGGAATCCTCGGCGTAGCGTCGGATGAAGCCGAGCCGGGTCTCGGGGGCGGGGACCGGCGGGGCGCCAACGCCGATCCCGAACATGGTGACGAACCACTTGTCCTCGCTCATGCACTGGTGAACCATGTGCTCCCCCGGCGTGCGGTCGCGGTCGAGCCGGGGGTGCGGACGGACGGGCAGATCGGCGTCGGCGAACATGCTCCAGACGTTCAGCGTCTTGAGGCGCTCGCTCGCGTAGGTGTCGACGAGGAAGTCGTATCGCATGGCGTCCTCCAGCCCCCGCCCGCTCGGAGTCCAGCACCCGCTGGATGCCGCTCGCGGCAGGCGGCGGGACACGACGTCGATGATTCCATCGTGCGAGGGACGCGTGGGCGCGTCAAGGCGCGGAGCCCCGGTGCGAGGCTGAGCGCCGGAGCGCCGTCCGGCAGCGAGCGTGGTAGCATGCGTCGCCATGCAGGATCCAACGTTCGCGAGCCTCGTCGAGCTCTCGGCTGCGCTCGAAAATCGCCGGCTCTCGCCCGTCGATCTGGTCGAGGCGTGCCTCGCGCGGATCGCCCGGCGCGATCCCGCGCTCCACGCGTTCGTTGCAGTCTACGCGGACGAGGCCCGGCTCGCGGCCGAGGGCGCGGACGCGCCTTCCGCTCGGGCCACCGGATCGGGCGGCTCCACGGCATCCCGGTCGCGCTGAAGGACCTGGTCGAGCTCGAGGGCCGGGTCACCACCGGCGGATCGAAGCCGTGGGCCGGCCGTGTCTCGCCGGTGACCGCGACCCTGGCCCGGCGCCTCGTCGAGGCGGGCATGATCGTGCTGGGCAAGACCCACACGGTCGAGTTCGCGATGGGCGGATACGGGACCAACGCGGAGCTCGGCACGCCGTGGAATCCCTGGGACCTCCGCGTCCACCGGACGCCGGGCGGGTCGTCGAGCGGCTCGGGTGTGGCGGTCGCCGCCGCGCTCGCGCCGGTGGCGGTCGGCACCGACACCGGCGGGTCGGTGCGCCTGCCTGCATCCTTCTGCGGGATCGTCGGGTTGAAGGTGACCGTCGGCCGCATCTCGACGCACGGCGTCCTGCCGCTCTCCACGACCCTCGACACGCCGGGGCCGATGGCGCGCTCGGTCGAGGACGCGGCGATCCTCTTCCGCGCGCTCCAGGGCCCGGACCCCCACGATCCGCGGACGCGGCTCGAGCCGCCCGTCGATCCGATGCCGTCGCTTCGCCGCGGGGTGGCGGGGCTGCGCCTCGGCGTTCTGCCCAGCTCCGAGCGTGCCGGGATCGACGCCGAGGTCCTCGACGCCTACGATCGGGCGATCGAGGTGCTCGCGCGCCTCGACGCGCGGCTCGAGCCGATCCGGCTACCGCGGACGTTCCAGGACTACTTCGCCGGAGCCGGCCGGATCTTCGCGCCCGAGGGCTACCACGCGGTCGGTGCGCTCGCCGAGGACTCCACGCTCCCGCTCGACCCCAACGTCCGCGCGCGCATCCTCCAGGGCCGCGGGGTGACGGCGCGCGACTACCTCGAGACGCTCCGTCAGCAGGGAGAGGACCAGCGCGCCTACGCGGCGGCGACGGCCGAGCTCGACGCGGTCCTCACGCCGACGACCCGGACGCCCGCACTCCCGCTGGCCGAGCTGGACGAGACGATCACCCCGGCGCACTTCACCCGCATGGCGAACTACCTGGGGCTCTGCGCCCTCGCCGTGCCGAACGGGCTGACGCGCGGCGGGCTCCCCACCTCGCTCCAGATCATCGGCCATCCCTTCGCGGAGGCCACCGTGCTCCGGATCGGCTGGGCCTACGAGCAGGCGACGGAGTGGCACCGGCGCCGGCCGCCCGAGGCCTGAGGGAGACGACATGCTCGACGTCCTGATCCAGGGCGGGACCGTGATCGACGGCACCGGCCGTCCGGGGCGGCGGGCCGACGTCGCCATCGCGGGGGACCGCGTCGAGGCGATCGACCTCCTGCCCGGCGCGACGGCCGCGCGCGTGATCGACGCCACCGGCCACGCCGTCGCGCCCGGATTCATCGACATGCACTCGCACGCCGACTTCGTGCTGCCCGGGCTGCCGACCGCGGACAGCATGGTCCACCAGGGATTCACGCTGCAGGTCGTCGGCAACTGCGGCGCGAGCCCGGCCCCGCTGACGCCGGCCCGGCGCCAGGACGTCATCGACGCGACGGGGCTCGCCGTGCCGCCGCTCGCGTGGAACTGGACGACGTTCCGGAGCTACCTCGACGTCCTGACGCGCGAGCGCCTCTCGATCAACGTCGCGCCGCTGGTCGGGCACGGAACGGTGCGCCTCGTCGTGATGGGTGCGGACGACGCGCGCGCGACCGCCGACCAGCGCCGGGCGATGGCGGTCGAGGTCCGCCGCGCGGTGGACGAAGGGGCGTTCGGCATCTCGACCGGCCTGATCTACCCCCCCGGCATGTACGGTGACACGGACGAGATCGTTGACTTGGCCCGGGCCGCCGGCGAAGGCGGGGGCTTCTACGCGAGCCACATCCGGGGCGAGAGCAACAGCCTCCTGCCGGCGATCGCCGAGGCGATCGAGGTCGGGCGCCGCGCCGGTGTCCCCGTGGAGATCAGCCACCTGAAGGCCGGGGGCCGGTCGAACTGGCCGAAGATGGCGCAGGCGATCGAGCGGATCGAGGTGGCGCGTGCGGATGGTCTCGACGTGACCGCGGACATGTACCCGTACCTGGCGGGCAGCACGACGTTGAGCGCGCTCCTCGCGCCATGGGTCCACGCGGGCGGCCGCGAGCCGCTCCTCGCGCGGCTCGCCGACCCCGCCGATCGCGCGCGTATCCGGGCGGAGCTGGACGGGCCGGGAATGGTGCGCGACGCCGGCTGGGAGGGGATCGTCATCGCGGGGTGCGCCGCGCGGCCGGAGTACGAGGGGCAGACCCTCGCGCGCCTCGCCGCCACGCTGGGCATCGTCCCCGCCGACGCGGTGATCGAGGTCCTTCGCCAGTCTAGGGCCGACACCGACATCGTCATCTTCATGATGAGCGAGGACAACGTCGCCCTCGGCCTCCGGCAGCCGTGGGTCATGATCGGCTCGGACGGCGAGGGCCGCGCGACCGAGGGTCCATATTCGGCGGGCAAGCCGCACCCCCGGAACTACGGCACGTGCCCGCGGTTCCTGGGGCACTACGTCCGCGAGCGGGCCGTCGTGTCGCTTCCCGAGGCGATCCGGAAGTTGACGAGCCTGCCCGCGACGAAGCTCGGCCTCCGGGACCGCGGCCGCCTCGAGCCCGGCGCGGCCGCCGACGTGGTCGTCTTCGATCCCGCGACGGTCGCCGACGCGGCGACGTTCGCCGAGCCCCATCGCTACCCGCGCGGCATGCCCTGGGTGCTCGTCAACGGCGAGCCGGTGATCGCGGACGGGCGCCACACCGGACGCCGGCCCGGCCGCGTGCTCTCGCGCTGAGCGCGAGTGCGGGAGGTGACCCGCGGTCAGCGCCGCGCGGCGCGGCCCGGAGTATGCTGGGCCATGCGCTCGCATCGCGATAGCCGCGCCTCGTTGGTCTCCTCAGCCGTTCCCGGAACCCGCGCATGAGCCCGACCCCGATCGATCCCGGCGAGACCCGGGTGCTCGGGCGCACCCGGGTGCGTGTGACCCGCCTCGGGTTCGGCGGGGCGCCCCTCGGGAACCTCTTCCGTCCGATCCCCGAGGCCGTCGCCGTGGACACGGTGCGCGCCGCCTGGGCCGCGGGCGTGCGCTACTTCGACACCGCGCCGCTCTACGGCCACGGGCTCAGCGAGCAGCGCCTCGGCGCGGCCCTCCGCGGCCAGCCGCGCGACGCGTTCGTCCTCTCGACCAAGGTCGGCCGGCGCCTCGTGCCGCGACCGGCCGAGCCCGCGCCCGGGGACGCCTACGTCCACACGCCGCCCCTCGTGCCCGTGTTCGACTACACGGCGGCGTCGGCGCGGGACTCCCTGGCGGCGAGCCTCGAGCGGCTCGGGCTGAGCCGGGTCGACGTGGTGCTGATCCACGACATCGGCCCGGTGACCCACGGGGCCGACGACGCCGCGCTGTATCGCGAGGCGATGGACGGGGCGTACCGGGTGCTCCACGATCTCCGCGCGGCGGGCACCGTCGGCGCGATCGGCGTCGGCGTGAACGAGTGGCAGGTCCTCGAGCGCTGCATGCGGGACGGCGACTTCGACTGCTTCCTCCTCGCCGGCCGGTACTCGCTCCTCGAGCAGACCGCGCTCGACAGCTTCCTGCCCGAGTGCGTCCGCCGTGGGATCAGCGTGATCGTGGGCGGCCCGTTCAACTCCGGGATCCTCGCCCTCGGGCCGGTGCCCGGCGCGACGTACAACTACCAGCCGGCGCCGCCCGCGATCGTCGAGCGCGTGCAGGCCCTGGAGCGCGTCGTCGAGGCGCACGGGGTGCCCCTCGCGGCGGCGGCCCTCCAGTTCCCGTTCCACCATCCCGCGGTGGCGGCGGTCATTCCGGGCGCGCGCGCGCCCTCCGAGGTCGAGCAGAACCTCGGTCTCCTCGGCTTCCCGCTGCCGGCCGCGCTCTGGCGGGACCTCAAGACCGCAGGCCTCGTCCGGCCCGACGCGCCCACCCCGGGATGACGGGGTCCCGGCCCCGGCGCGTCGACGCGCACCAGCACTTCTGGCGCCTCGCGCGGGGCGACTACGGGTGGCTGACCCCCGCGAAGGGGCCGATCTATCGGGATTTCGGGCCCGCCGATCTGACCCCGCTGCTCGCGCGCGCGGGGATCGACGCCACCGTGCTGGTCCAGGCGGCGCCGACGGTGGACGAGACGCGCTTCCTCCTCGAGCTCGCGCGGACGACGCCCGTCGTGGCGGGCGTCGTCGGCTGGGCCCGCTCGACGCTCCTGACGCACCCGACGTCGTCGCCGCGCTCGCCCGGACGCCCGCCCTGAAGGGGCTGCGCCCGATGCTTCACGACATCCCCGACGTCGACTGGATGCTCCGGCCCGAGGTGGCGCCCGGCCTCCGAGCGATCGCCGCGGCGGACCTCACCTTCGACGCGCTGGTGCGGCCGCCGCATCTCCCGAACCTCCGTCGGCTGCTCGAGCGGCACCCGGACCTCCGCGTGGTGATCGACCACGGCGCCAAGCCGGAGATCGCCCAGGGCGCGTGGGAGCCGTGGGCGACCCACATGGCCGGCCTCGCCCGCGAGACCCGCGCGTGGGTCAAGCTCTCGGGCCTGGTCACGGAGGACGGGGCGGAGTGTCGGTCGAGCGGCTCCGCCCCTACGTCGATCACCTGCTGGAGTGCTTCGGCCCCGAGCGCATGATCTTCGGGAGCGACTGGCCGGTGGTGACCCTTCGCGCCTCCTACGCGGAGTGGGTCGCCGCCACCGACGCGCTCCTCGCCGGGCTCGAGCGGGGCGACCGCGACCGCGTCCGCGGCCTCAACGCGATCGCCTGCTATCGACTCGACCGGAGCGGCGCGTGACGGAGGCGGGGCCGGGGGCCGTCTCGCGGGGAAAGCCCGCTCGTGACCGGGGCCGGGCGCCGGCGCGGGCTCGGCTTCGCGATCGCGGCGCGCCTCGCGGCGGAGGGCGCGCGCGTCGTGCTGTCGGACCTCGCCGAGCGGGCGGGCGAGCTCGAGGACGGCGCGGCCCGGATCCGCGCGGAGGGCGGCGAGGCCGCGGCCCTCTGCGCGGACATCACCTCGGAGCCGGAGGTCGACGCGCTCTTTCGCGCGGGCCGTCGAGACGGCCGGCCGGCTCGACGTGCTGGTCAACAACGCCGGCGTCATCGT
>CAVXVV010000104.1:0-32622 GCA_963765195.1 uncultured Candidatus Rokubacteria bacterium | reverse complement strand
AGTCGCCGCCGCGCCTCGGGCGGGGTGCCGTAGACGATCAGTTGCTCCGAGCAGTTCTTCCGCGTCGGCCGGGACGACGCCGGTGAACTTCGGCGCGTTGGCCGCGAGCACCGCCTCCACGGCCTTGCCGTAGCCCTGTCGCGTGAGCGAGTCGCGGTAGATCGTGCCCATCGTCGTCACGTAGAAGGAGACGAACCACGCCGCGCCCTCACGCGCCTTCGCGTCGGTGTCGGCCACCACGGCCGGCACGGAGGGATGAATCTCCGGGAGGCGATCCGGATGGCCACCCCGCGTCGCGCCCTCGCGGAGCCGTTCGACGCCGGTCGCGAGCTGCGACCACGGATAGAGGAAGGGCGCCCACGCGTCGGCCAGCTCGCCCGCGAGCCGCGTCATCGCGTCGCCGAGCGCGGCGACGTGGATCGGCGAGCGCGGGCGCCGGCGGCACGTTGAGCTTGAGCGCGCGGGCGTTCGTCGTCACCGCGAGCGGGATGCGCTCGCCGCGGAGCAGCGCACGGACCTGCGTGACCATCCGGCGCATGCGCGGCACCGGCGGCTCGAACGGCGTGTCGTGCAGGCCTTCCGCGAGCTGCGGGGTGCTGGCGCCGAGGCCGAGCACGAAGCGTCCGCCCGACATCGCGTGCAGCGTCGCCGCGGCCATCGCGATGGTCGCCGCGCTGCGGTTCCAGATGCCGAGGATGCCGGTCCCGAGCGTGATCCGCGTCGTGCGCGCCGCCGCCTCGGCGAGCAGCACGGTGATGTCGTACGCCCACGTCTCCGGCAGGAAGAAGCCGTCGTAGCCGAGGCGATCGCCCTCGGTGGCGAGACCGATGATCGCCTCGCGCCGTGTCTCCAGCGGCATGACGGAAAGACCGATTCGTAGGCGCATGCGGTATCCTCCTGCTCACGAGTGACGTCCAACGGATAGCGCAGATGCTGCGACAACTCTCCCGAGCGTCCGTCTTTGCGGGGCGGCCGTTATCCTCGATCGTCGGGCTACAAAGTTGGGCCCCTTCGAGCGGGCCTGGTGGCGTCCACTCGGGCGTGGCAGGCTTCCGCCGGGGCCGGTTGTTCGGCACGGCGCAGCCGACCCGGGACACACTACCAAACGGAATATCCACATGGACGCTCTGCCCGCATGACGGCGACTGGACGCTCATGGGCCCGCGCGATGCGCTTCATCGGGACGCCGTTATCATCGCGGCGAAGGGGTCGGCTCCTGCTCCCGGTGGTCCTGATCCGCCGGCGCCCTCGACGGGGAGAAGACCTTCCTGGAGCGCGCCGCCGCGTCTGGTGTGTCGGCGATGAAGCACAACTGGGGCTGGGCGGGATCGGCCTACCTCCCCGACGACCTCCGGGGCCTCCTGACCTCGATCTGACGGCTTTCTCTGCTACTTCGAGCTGGAGCCCGCCGCGTGCTCCACATCCTCACTCCGACGACGTCGAGCGGGCGAAGCGGGGGGGAGGCAAGTCGGATCACTTCGGCGTGCAGGACTGGCGTCGAGATCGACGACGACCTGACCTTGCTCCGGACCTTCATCGCCTGGGCCTTCGGGTGGCTCGAGCCGACCACAACGAGCGCAACCCTCTTCGGTGGGCATGCCTGGAGACCCAGACGCCGGACTGACTCAGCTTGGCCGGGCTGCGTCGCTCAGCTAACCATCGGGATCCTCGTCGACCTCGCCCACGACCAGCCCCGGCACCGCCGCGAGGCGATCGAGCTTCGACTCGCCCCTGCATCATCTCCACGCCAACGCCGGGCCCTCGCGCATCCCGGAACTACCCGACGAGGTGCTCCGGGCGCTGGGCGCCCGGGGCGGCGTCCTGGCGTCACCGCCTACGGCGCCCTTTCGCGAGACGAAGGCCGGTGTCCGTCCGCCTACGACGACCTTGTCGACGACGTCGAGACGTCGGCATCTATCGGTATCGACCATGTCGGGATCGGCTCCGACTTCTTCAGAGCGAGTCAAGATCCGCTTCGCCGCGCTTCACCCGCAGCTACCCGGCCGCGACGGGCGTGTACACATCGCCTGCGATGGTATACGTCGAGGGCTTCGAGCGGATCGACCGATTCCGCGGCTCACCGAGGCGCTGGTGCGGCGCCGATCTCGACCAGGAATGTCTCAACAGATCTAGGGGGGAACTTCCTGCGCGTGTTTCGCCAGGCCTGCCGTAGCCCCACCGATACGACATCGGCGCCGCTGAAACCGGCCACGCGGTTGTCCGCAATGTCGGGGTTTGTGCTAGTGTGGCCCCTAGACGAGCCGCACCGGTCCTGAGCTCGACGGCCGGCGCTCCTCCAGCGCGCTGCCGGCGCCGGCGCGCCGCATGAGGAGGTAGGCCCATGGACGCGTTCTGGGACCGGCGACGATCCCGGAGCGTCCTCGGCGAGGCGAGGTCTCGCTCCGGCAGCCTCAGCAGACCTGACGCCGCCTGACCGCCGTGCGTGGATCCTGACGCTGGAGATCGCATCGGCGAGTTCTTCATCCTCCTCGGCCCGTTCGGCTCCGTAAGTCAACCACCCCGATGATGACGCCGGGTTCGTGCCACCCGACGCCGGCACCGTCGTCATCGAGGGGCGCCCCGATGGAAGCACGCGGCGCCGAGAAGCGCAACCTCGGTACGTGTTCCAAAACTATGCCCTGTTCCCTCACCATACCGTATACGGAAACCTGGCCTTCCGCTCCAGATGCGCACGAGTAACCGCCGCGGGGCATCGACCGCCGCGTCCAGCAGATCCTGCAGCCGTCGTCCGCCTCGAGCAGTCCAACTGGCAATATCCCTCTCAAGCTCTCCGGCGGCCAGCAGCAGCGGCTCGCCTCCCGGGCCCTAGTCTTCGAGCCGGCGGTCCTCCGATGGACGAGCCCGGCGCCCTCGACAAGAACCTCCGCACCCATCTCCAGATCGAGCTGAGACATTTGCAGCGGCAGCTGGGCGTGACCGTGGTCTACGTGACCCACGATCAGGACGAGGCGCTCACCATGTCGGACCGGATCGCCGTATGAATCATGGGGCCGTCGAGCAGGTGGGAACGCCCGAAGAGCTGTACGAGGAGCCGCGACCCAGTTCGTGGCCGGGTTCGTCGGGGAGAGCAACACGCTCGCCGGCACCTTAGTCCAGGTCCGGGCCGACAGCGAGATCCGCCTGGCCAGCGGTCTGGTCGTGCGGAGCCATCGCGGTAGCTCGCCCGGGCACCGGCTGCATATCCGAGCCTCCGTCCGGACGGGTGGTCCTGGAGTCAAGACAATGCGAGGACGCCGGGGCACTGCGAGGCCGGGTCCTCGAGGTCGTGTATGCCGGCGATACCATCCGTTACTGGGTGGACGCGGAGGGCGCGCTCCGGCTCTTGGCCAGCGGCCGAACGACGTCAGGCCGACCCTCCGTCCCGGCGTCGAGGTCTCCATCGGCTGGCGCACGACGACTGCAGCTCTTCGACGGTCCCTGATGAGTTGCGCTCCCGGTCGGCGAGGCCGCGGGCCGGCGCATTGCCGGGGTCGGGCGGCGAAATCCGTGGTGGCTCCTGGCCCTCCCGGCCCTCCTCTTCGTGACGCTCGTCGATCCGGTCCCTCGGCTCGATGCTGCTCCAGAGCGTCCTGTCGCCAGAACCGGGTTCAGAACTTCATCGGGCTTCTTTGGGCAGCCCGGTGACCAGCGTGTGCTGCTCAACGTTATGGATTCGCTCGTCGCGACGGTGCTCTCGCCTATCGTCGTACTGGTCGCTACCGATGACCCGGGCCGGACCGTGGCGCGACGCCGATCCTCATTTCGGCTGATCTCGCCGTACCTGACCGCATCTGGTGCGCGACTTTCGCCTGGAGGCGCTGCTGGACGGCTCGGCCCGATCAACGAGGCGCCGTGCTGCTGGCTTTCGGACCGAGGGTATCCTCCTGAGCCCCGCCGCGGTCATCGTCGGGCTGGTGCATATCCTGCTGCCGCTCATGATCCTGCCGGTGTACAGCGTGATGCAGGGCGTCCGTCGCTGCCGCGCAGTGCTCGGGCCCTCGGGGCCGGCCCGGCCCAGGCTTTCCTCCGAGTGTACCTTCCGCTCACCTTGCCGGGCATCGAGGTCGGATGCGTGCTGGTCTTCGTGTATGGAGTCGGGGCGTTCATCTCGCCCAGATCCTGGGCGGGGCGCTCGGGGATCATGCTGGGAGTCGTGATCCAGATCGCCATCGACCGCATGGCGGACATGGGCTTCGCGGCCGCCGCCGCGTGCCTCCTCATGCTGATCGTCCTGGCGGTCCTGGTCCTTTATCGCACCGGCATGTCCGGCAGCATCGAGTGGCTGGCGGTCCGGGAGTCGATCGCCCGGGCTGGCCGGGAGCCCCGACGCCGCCAGGTCGAAGGTCGGCCGCGGCGCCCACGCCTCCTGCCCCGACTGGCCGACGCAATCGGCCAAGCTTATCAACTCGACCGGCCTCTCTCGGCGCCCGAGCCTCCTGTGGGCCTTCACCGCCGCGGTGCTGGTCTTCCTGGTCGTGCCGCAAGCTCATCGCGGTGCCCATCTCGTTCTCGTCGACCCGGACACTGATCTTCCCACCCCGCGGCCTGTCCACCCAGTGGTACGCGAACTTCCTCACGGCGGAATGGCTGTCCCCGGCCCTCACCTCGCTCGGGGTGGCGGGCATGGTGGCGGTGGCCGCCACGCTGCTGGGCGCCCTGGCCGGCGTGGGCGTCGTGCGCGGTCTGAGCCCCCGGGCCGGCGGCGTGGCCACCGTGCTGCTCCTTCTTCCCCTGCTCATCCCAACGGTGGTGGCCGCCGTGGGACTGTACCTGGTGTTCCTGCCCCTGCGACTCACCGACTCGGTGTTGGGCCTGATCCTGGCCCACACCGCCCTCGCCATCCCGTTCGCGTTCGCCGTCATGAGCGGGCACATGCGGAGCCTGGACAGCGCAACTGGCGAGCGCGCCGCGGCCAGCCTCGGCGCCGGGCGCGTCGCCGTGCTGCGGCGCATCGTGTTCCCGTTGGTCCGGCCCGGGGTGCTGGTGGCCCTGTTCTTCACGCTGCTGTTCTCCTTCGACGAGGCGGTGGTCGCCATCTTCCTCTCGGGCATCCGCGTGAAGACCTTGCCGCGGCGCATGTTCGAGGCGCTGCTGCTCGAGAGCGATCCGACGGTCGGCGTGGTCGCCACGCTCTCGCTGGCGCTGTCGGTGCTCGTGCTGATCGGATCGGCTCGCTTCGGTCGGGCTCCCGGCACCTGGGATGGGAGGAGCCCGAAGCCGGGAGGGCGCGGCCGCGGCGAGCGTCCCGATGAGTAGGGCCGGTGCACGGGTCCGCCCGACGTGCGAGAAGATGCGGCGGACCGGCGAGCGCCACGACCGGACCCCCGAGCGAAGGAGAACTACATGGCCGAGAGCAAGGACACGCTCGGCCGCGCATCGGGGTGTACGTGTTCCCGTGGGGCAAGCGGCCCGACCGTCGAGTCGGTGGTGCGACTGACCCGACACATGGAGCGGCTGGGACTGGACTCCGTCCAGATGCCCTGGCACTTCACGCTGCCCCCCGCGCGCTTCGGCTGGGGGAACCGGTACCTGCTCGATCCGCTGGTGGTCCTGCCGGCGATGGTGGCCGCCACGACCCGCATCCGCATCGGCCTGAACTCAGGCCTGGTGCCGATCCTCCACCCGTTCGTCTGGGCCCAGTACCTCGCGTCGCTGGACACCATGTCGGGAGGTCGGACCGTCGCCGGCCTCGCCCTGGGCTGGTGGGAAGAGGACTTCGCGGTCGGGGGCGCGAAGCTGAGCGAGCGCGGGAAACGGACCGACGAGGGACTCGAGATCATCTGCCAACTGTGGCGCGGCGAGCCGATCGAGACGGCGGGCCGGTTCTGGGACGCCCCGGGGTATCGCTGGACCCACGACCCTCGCCCCGGATGCCGCTGTGGATCGGCGGCGGCGCGAAGTCGATCGAGCGAGCGGCCCGCCATGCGCAGGGGCTCGATCCGTGCATCCGTCCCTCGACGAGATCCGGACCGTCCTGAGGGCCCGGGCTGGACGCCGCCGCCGAGCGCCACGGGCGGCCGCGGCTGACGCTGGCCGTCTTCAACTACTGCGTGGTCATCGAGCCGACCGACAGCCCGCGCTGGGTTCGTGAGGAGCTGATGCCGACCCTGCGAGCGCGGCTCCACGGGCAGGAGCAGGACGACTCGATCATGTGGGGCTCGCCGGAGCAGTGCGCGGAGCGGCTCGGCAAGCTGTTCGACGCCGGTGCCGACTACGTCCTCTTCGACGGCAACCTGCACGGATGGCTGCCCGAGCAGTTCAGCGAGGAGCAGATGAGCCGCTTCGTCGAGCGCGTCGTGCCGCTGGTCGGCCGCTCCGGAGCCGGCCGGTCCTGACCGTCGGCCAGGGAGGAAGACCCAACGCATCGCCGCCCGCGGGGCGGCAAGAGGGGAAAGACCATGAGCCAGGAGCAGAGCCCGACCGCAGGCGACCTGTCCCGTCGAGCGTTCCTCCAGCGGAGCGGCCTGGCGGCCGGGGCGCTGGCGCTACACGGCTCGCTGCCCACCGCCGTCGGGCGGCCGGGGGAAGCGTCATATACGCTGGTTTCGGCGGCATCTATGAGCAGGGCATTCGACAGGCCGTCCTGACGCCGTTCCAACAGCAGAGCGGTATCCAGGTCGAGGTGACCACCGGCTCCTCCGCCATCGCCAAGATCCGGGCCATGGTCACGGCCAAGCGCACCGAGTGGGACCTGATCGACGCGACGGGACCGGCCTTCGGGCAGCGCCTGACCGAGAACCTGCTCCAGCCCCTCGACCTCTTGGTCGTCTAAGACATTGGATTTGGCAAGTCCCAAGTATGTCGGCCCGTACGGGGTCGCTATCTACGCCTACAGCCACAACATTTTCTGGAACACGAAAGTGATCGCCGCGCCGATCAACAGCTGGGCGGACATGTGGAACGTCGCCAAGTTCCCCGGCAAGCGCGGGTTCCAGAACGTCCCCTGGTACACCCTGGAGGTGGCCCTGGTGGCCGACGGGGTGGCGATCGACAGGCTCTATCCGCTCGACGTCGATCGGGCCTTCCGCAGCCTTGATCGGATCAAGGCAAACGCGGCGTTCCTGGACCTCAACACGTTGACCAATCTGGTGGCGCAGCAGGAGATCGTCACCGGCGACCTGAACCTGGCCCGGGTCCAGAAGCTCGTCAAGGACGGCGTCCCGCTCGCCTACAACTGGAAGGAGACCCTGGTAGACGTCGAGCGCTCGCCGTCCGGTGGGCGCACCGAATCCTGCCCAGGCCAACCAGCTGATCAACTTTGCCCTCCAGCCCGATCAGCAGCTGCAGATCCTGAAGATCCTGGGCTATAGCCCGACCCGCAAGGCGGCCATCGCCCGCATCGACCCCGAGCAGGCCAAGGACCTCCCGGCACCCCGGCCACGGCGCCCCCAGAGAGCTTCTACCTCGATCCCGAGTGGTGGGCCAAGAACGGCAAGGCGGTGGAGAAGCAATTCCAAGAGTGGCTGCTCACGGCCCGGTGACGGCTCGGGCGGCCGCGCGCCGCCGCACCCTGGCCGGCTTGGGGCTGCGTCGAGGCGCCGATCCCACCTGAGTGACCGCCTGCTCCCGCCCTCGTCGGGCGTCCTGACGCGTATCCGGGCTCTGAGGGCAAGGTCGCCGCGGCATGCGCCATCGCGCGTAGCGGAGCGCTCGGTGAATGCGGCATCGGCAGCGAAAAGACTTCGCCGATGACCGCCGAGGCCAAAGCACGCGATCGATTCGCTCCGGCCCCTGATGGACAACTTCGCCGAGGTCACCGGCCTTTCGGGAGCCACACCGCGTGAGGGGGGCCGCCCACTCTTCGCAGCACTTCGCTCTCACGCTCGTGCTGGGCACGAACCTCTTCGGTGACTGGCTTCCGGACTACTTCGACCCGCAGACTCGGCGGTAGCGCCGGCTACCGGCCGGCGCCGCGCAGGGCCGAACAGAGAACCTAGATCCTCCGAAAGCTCCCTATGCGGCTGCTGATGTCGGTGCAGCAGCGGGCACGAGGAAGATCCGCCAGTCGAGTCGGTCTCGGTCCGGGCGGTCGAAGTGGTCGCGGTCGAGCTCCGCGATACCGCACGTTGCCGGCACTCGGCGGAACGTGGAACGGAATCGTCGTCCACCCGGCCCCTTCGGACACAGTGAAGCCCTTTGCCGGGGCCGAGGTCATCGCCACCCGCAAAGGGTTCCTGGGCGGTGTGACATTCATGGTTGCTTTCTCAGCACAATCACGTCACGTCTCTCGTTCGAGAAGATACTGGCCTACCGCGAGACGGAGGCTCGGCGCGTAGCTGAACAGGAAACGCTGTTCCGCCGCGATATCGTCCAGACGACGCAGCCGGGCCAACGCCCGCTTCTCCAGCCGCGCAGCAACCTCCGCCACCAGCGCATTCGCCAACGCGATTGGCGCGGCAAAAAAGTCCGTAAAAGACACGTCGCCGACCTCTACGAGCAGAGACCGCTTGCAGAATCCAACGAGCGGCGATAGCTCGTTGTCGGTGATGCCAATCATCGCCACGCCTGTCGTTTTGACGATGCCCGCCAGATCGAGAAGCTCGCGAGAGTAGCGCGGAAAGGCCACGAGGATTACAGCCGACTTGCGATCCGTCAGGATCAGATCATCGAGCGTGACACTACCCGGAGCGGTAAATAGCTGGACGCGCGGCTTGACCTTCCGGAGGTTGTACCAGATGTAGTGAGCCAGTGTTGACGCCGCTCGAAAGCCGACGACGGCGACCCCGTCCGCATCCGCGATTGTGCGGACGCTCTCCTTCAGCGCAGCGCCATCGATCGCCGCTCGAAGCCGCTCCAGATTCGCAAGCTCTTGCGTGAGCACACGGTCGACGAGGGTCTCCTCGGAATTGCTCCTCAAGGATGCGGCAAACTTGTCGACCTGCCGTAGCTCTCGGCGAATGATTCCTCGCAGCACGCGTTGAAATGCCGGGTAGCCCCCAAATCCCAGTGCCACAGCAAACCGAACCACGGCCGCCGGACTCGCGTCCGCGGCTCTGGCGAGCTCGACCACGCTCATGAACGCGACGTCCTGATAGTTCCGCAACACATACTCCGCCATCCGGCGCTGAATCGGTGAAAGCGCCCGGTGACGTCGTTCGAATAACTCGACCAAGACCTTTCGGTCGACGGTCTTCGAAAGACTCATTCGCTCGGTCGTCTTGACAGTTTGACAACGGTCGCTGGGCGCTGCACCAGGAGGGTTTTAACCATCTTCGATCGTCCTTGGACTCGCCCGGCGCCTGACCGTGGAGCAGACGTCGAGCCGTGTACTCCACTCGACATCGAGACTCGCGCACCGTTAGGTCAACCCATCCCAGATGACGGATCCCTCCATCTGCCGGGCGGGTGGGAGGTTGGTTAGATGAGCGAGCGTGGGCGCCACATCAACTAGGGAGACTGGTCGAGCCCGCCGGAGCCCTTTCCGTACCCCCGGTCCCGCGACGAAGAAGATCCCGCTATTCGAAAACTCGCCAAGCGTGGCGTCCGGAAGGTACTGATGATGAGCACACCCTACCCGGTTGGTCGGAGCCACGACCGGTTCTGCAGAGGGGTTCTCGTCGAGGCTGCTGTAGTTGAGGCCGGCATCAGTATACCCGGGCTTGAGGAAGTACATCAAATCGCCCACCCGGTCGCCCCATTGGCCAAACGGCCTCGCGTTCTCCTTTCGTACAACCAATTCGACCGGGCAGTCGCCTGTCTCTTGATCATGCGACCCGTACAGGGCTGCGATAGCTGCATCAGCCACGCGACTCATCTCCTCCGGGGGAACGATCCCCTGGGGATCGCGGCCTTTGGTATTGATCCAGATATGCGTGCGCCGTGGAAACGCTCGCGTTCGCGCCCAGTCGACTGTGTATCGTCCAGTCGACGTATCTTCGCGATAGGCGAGGAGTCCCGCCTTCATTAGGGCCCTGTTCACGTAGGTGTGCTTGATGGTGGGGATTCCCCCGTGGTCTGACACGATCCCAATAACCGTATTCCCGTCTCGACAAATCTCAGACAGGCGAGCGACGAGTCGATCCACGCTGACGTACGACTGCTCGAACACCTTCCAGTACTTGCGGCTCTGGCGTGGATCGTGATCCGGACTTCCCTGGAACACATCTCGGGCGAGAGCGTGATTGATCCCATCCTGGACATGAATTTGAAAGGCCATGATGTCCCAGGGACTCTTCCGCTGGAGGAATTCTGCCGCTCGCGTATACCAATCGCACTGCTGCTCGAGCTGCTCGAAATAGGTATCCCAGTCATCTCGATATCTTGCTGCCATGGGAGGGAGCTCCAAGCCTTCCGCGAAAGGTCCGGCGTGTCGCCGAAGCTCATCGGCAAGAGCCCGGGGGGTGGCCCATCCGTCGGCCAGCCACACGTCCGTACGATAGACGCTGAGCTGGGCGGCATCCGTCGACAGCTCGAGCAGCTTGAGCTTGAACACCCCTCGAACTGACCCCACGGAGCCATGCGCCTTGGAGCCAGCGGCCTGGTCCTCCGATTCGAACTGGCCTTCAAGCCAATGGCTCCATTCCCCCGCACGGAGCTCGGCCACGGGCCGTGGATCCGTCTTTGAAGCGTAGATCTGGACACGGTCGTAGCGGTTCGGGCGAGAGCCGATGACCAAGCCCCACCAGACAGGTCCCGGCCGCTGATTGGTATTCGCCTTCGACTGCCAGCCGATCTCTGACCACGTGAGAGCACCTTCCGTCTTCAACGGGATCTCGATCTCCAATGGCGTCGCCGGTGAACGCGGCAGGGTCGCCCAGCCTTGCGCCGGTCGGGTCACGAGCCGCCCCTCGGGAACGTCGTAGGTCTCGAGTTCTCCTCGTGGTTTTCGTGGCTGAAGCGCGTATACATTCGCATAGCTCACGCGCCACTGCGCGTGGCCCGGGCCCGTTCCATCGACCATGAAGCCCCGGCGCAGGCGCGACGGCCAGGAGACTGGGAAGTTGACGATCGCGGAGCGGTGTCCCCGCCGGTCAGCCGCCTCCCATAGGGACTCCGCTTGGCGCATCTTCGAGGTTGTCGTCGAGTGGGTCCGGTCAAGGGGCTCGCCCGGGAGATGGACGTTGAAACTGATGATGCCGTGCGTCCCCGGCCATGCCCCAGTCGCGATGGTCGTCCAGTTCGTTGGAGTGTCACACGGTGGAGCGGAGAGGGCCCTCGCATACACGCCCTCGCGCATCAGTCGCGCCAGAGCGGGAGCCCGCCCTTGAGCCGCATAGCGCTCTACGAGCGTGCAGACAGCCCCGTCGAGACCGATCAACAAAAGGCGTCGTCGCTTCGTCCTGTCTGCAGCCCTCGTCAGCTTCGCTGGCATGACCCCTCCATGGGTTTGGTGGTCTTACAGCCGTCCCAGTCCGCCGACAAATCCCCGCGTCAAGCGCTTCTGCAGGGCAAACACGAAGAGCAGGACTGGCAGTGTGACGATCGTGGCACCAGCCATAATCCCGCCCCACTCCACGAACCCGTATGACATAAAACTGTACACGGCGACGGGAAGGGTCCGCGTCTTCATGCCGCCGATGATCAACGAAAACATGAACTCGTTCCAGGAGTATGCGAACACGAGGATCGACACCGTCACCGTTCCCGGCACTGTCAGGGGGATCGCGATGCGCCGAAAGACGCCAAAGGGGGTACACCCATCGACCTCCGCCGCCTCGAACACCTCGCTCGCCACGTCTTCGAAGAACCCGCGCATGATCCAGATGAATAACGGCAACGTGATCGTCACGTGGGCAATGATCAGCGCGAGATGGGTCCCCACGAGCCCTGCTTGCGAGAACAACACGAACCACGGGATCACAAACGCCATCCCGGGCAGCATCCGAAGGAACAGAATCCCGAGGGCGAGCCATCGATACCGGTACCGAGCGACGCTGTAGGCCGCGGGAAGCCCCACCAGGATGGCCATCCCAGTAGCCCCGCACCCAATAATCACGCTATTCAAGAAGTAGCGGCCGAAATCGTTTCGCTGAAACACGTGCCAATAGTTCTCGAGCGTGGGGCGAAAGATCCAGACCGGCGGGACCGCGATATTCTGCGGTTGCGTCTTGACGGAGCCGAGCAGCATCCACATGATTGGAAACAAGAAGATGAACAGCAGCCCATAAATCGCCGTGTACAAGCCGATCCTCGTTCCGAGGGACGTCGCATGGCTACCGAGCCCGGCTCCGACGGAGCCAGATAAGTCCGACGGCCAGCACAGCGATAACGATCCCAAATGCCACATTCGTAGTCGCCCCGTAGTCCATTCGGTTGTAGACAAAGATCAAGTGATAGCTATAGAGGTTGACGGTCTCCGACGCCTGGCCCGGTCCACCCTCCGTTAGCGCGTAGATGATCTCGAAGGTCTTGAGCGCGTCGATCGCACGGAGCATTAGGGCGACCAGCAGGGTCGGTCGCAGAAGCGGCAGAGTCACATGATAGAACACGCGGATGGGAGAGGCGCCGTCGATGACCGCCGCCTCAAACGGCTCAAGGGGGAGGCTGACCAGCCCCGCCAACAGGATCAGCGCCACAAAGGGGGTCCACTGCCACACGTCGACCGCGACGAGCGAGGGAATGACCGACGAGACATCGGCGATCCACGGTTGGGGGTCGATACGGAGCACGCCAAGAAGCTGGTTGAGGATGCCAGACGTAGGGTCGTAGATCATGGCCCACACGACGGCAATGGCAATCGGCGGCGCCACCATCGGGAACAGGAACGCGGTCTGAACCCAGCTCTTCCCTCGAAAGTTCCGACTGAGCAATAGGGCGATGACCAGTCCCAGAAGGAGCTCGAGCACAATGGCGAGCCCGCTGAAGTACAGCGTATGGCGGAGTGCGTCGTAGAGACGGACATCGTGGCGCAAGAGCGCCACATACGTTCGCAAGGCCCACGAAGCGGGCGGCGCGCGTGCCGCCGAGATGCCATTCGTGCACACTGAGATAAATGGTGAAGAGGAGCGGCACGACGAGCATCGCGACACCGACCACAAGGGCCGGTGTCGCAAAGAACACCCCCGGGTGAACGCGACACCACTGGCGAAGTGCCGAGACGCCGTGGGGGTCCGCGTCGGTCAGCGACCCGCGCGACGGGAAACGGTGCCCGGGCGATTGGCTGCCCGCACTGAATGTGCTTACTGGCGTTCCTTCGCAACGATCCTCGTCAACTCTTCATTCGCACGATCCGCGGCCGCCTTGATGTCGCCGCCACTGATCCCGGCGATGATCGCCTGACCAATAGCATCTCGCGCTTCCTGCGCCCCCGCGATCGGTGGAATCCAGTCGGGGTTGCCGCTCTCGAACGACTTCATGAAGTTTTCGACATAGTCAGGGTGCTTCGTGGCCACTGTCGCAAGAAAGGCGGGATCCTTCCAGGACGAGGCTCGCGCAGAGGGTGTTCCCTTGAGTTGGGCTTTGAGCATGGTTGCCTTGCTTGTCGCCCACTGGACGAAATACCAGGCCGCTCCCTTCCGCTCAGACGCTGCTGAGATCGACAAGTAGTTGGTCGTAGAGATCGGCTTTCGACCGCTGCTACCTCGCGGCATCAAGGCATATCCGACGTTGTCGGCAACCGGTGTTTTCGCCGGATCCTGGAGCCATGGCACCCCATCAGTATCGTCAATCCACATCGCCGCCTTGCCGGTGGAAAACAGGTTCTGCCCATCAAGTCGGCTGAGATTCGCCGGCCCTGGCGGACCGTAAAGGCGGAGAACGCGTCCGTACGTTTCGTAGGCCCACAGGGCCGCCGGACTATTGACCTGGGGGGCTCCAGCGCGGTCGAACCAGGTACCGCCCTGTCCGTAGAACCAAGAACCCCACCCCAGAACGGCCTGACCACCACGTCCACGATAGACAATCCCGTATGTTCCTCGATCACGCGCAGTCAGTTGCTTCGCCGCTCGCTCCAAGTCTTCAAAGGTGTCGGGGACCTTGATCCCCTGTTGGGCGAACAGATCTTTTCGGTAGTAGAGCATGCTCGTGGTCGCGTAGAAGGGGACGCCCACGAGCGTCTCCGACACGGAGCTCGTCTTCAGGATTCCCGGCAGGAAGTCAGCAACGTCGTAGGTCGGATCGACGAGAGAGGTGTCCTTGAGATACTTGTCCAAGGGTTCATACCACCCGGCCCGGTGAAAGCTATATGAGAACTGGGGGGCGTAGGCGACGAATACATCAATCGACTTGCTCTTCGATGTGAACTCAGCATTCACTTTCTGCGCATACGCGGCAAGCGCCGCACCCGGAATCAACTCGAACTCGACGTCGATCCCGGTCATGCTCTTGAATTCCGGAAGCAGTGCGGTGATAACGTCGACCCAGCCCATCGAATAGTTCACGACATGGATCTTCGTTCCCGAAAAGCGCTTCCAATTAAACCCCTCTTGTGCTGCCCCAAGATTAGTCCACCCGAGAACGAGGATCAGCGTCCAGCCGAGCGTCAGGACTCGATGGAGTACCGGACGGCAGCCTCGGTATGCCATGGCTCCTCCTTGTAATGACCACGGTTCCCAGAGTCACTCGCAGATCGAGAGCTGTTCTGGCTCACATTCGGGCCAAGCGCATATTTCAACGCAACGCCACGCCGAGAGGAAGACTAGAGCACCTTCTCTTGGGCTGTCAAGATTGAATTTTTCTCGGACACATCGCGTGAAATTTTCGTGCCGGCCCTGGATGCCATGTTCCGCACCTCGGGTTTCGCCTCCGCGCGCGAACCCTACCCAGCCCTACCGGGCCCAGACCACGGGCCAGATGGGAAGTGGCGCCCTCAATTTCTGAACACTCCTGTACACGACGGCGGACATCGAGCAGCTCGTGGCCGCCGTCAATGCACGCCTACGGGCCCGTCAGCCGGAGCTGACGGCAGAGCAGGACCGCGCCCGAGCGGCACTGCGGGAGGTGAGGCAACGATTCGAGGGGTCCGGCGGCTCGTCGAGCAGAGGGACGGCTCCCCCGAGATACGACGCTGGCTCGCCGAGTTGGAGCAGGAAGAGGAGCGATGGGAGGGCGTGCTACGAGGTCTTGAGACCGAAGCGGCTCGACCCGAACTCCGGGTGCACCCCGGAAAGGTCAGGCTGTCGCACGACAGATCGCCTCTTCTGGGTCTGGCTGGCCAGGGTCTGGGCCGGGTGGAGGCAGCCTCTCCTGATCGTGACCCCCGACACCGTCCTCCGATGGCAGCGGCGCCGCTTCCGCGAGCACTGGACCACGCGCTCCGGCCGGCCTCGGGTTGGCCGTCCGCCGATCAACGCCGAGATCGCCGCCCTCGTCAGAAAAATGGCCGCGATGAATCCCTTGTGGGGCGCCCCCCGAATCCATGGCGAACTCATGAAGCTCGGCATCGAGGTGGCAGAGCGGACCGTCTCCCGGCTGATCCCCAAGCGACGCTCACCGCCCTCCCAGACGTGGCGCGCGTTCCTCACTAACCATGTCCGGGACCTCGTCGCGGTCGATTTCTTCACGGTGCCCACCGCGCAGCTGCGCGTCCTCTTCGTCCTTGTCGTGCTCGCCCACCAGCGCCGCCGCGTCCTCCACTTCAACGTGACCGAGCATCCCACCGCCGCCTGGACCGCCCAGCAGGTCGTCGATACCTTCCCGGACGACTCCGCGCCGTCCTATCTCCTCCGCGATCGGGATCGCGTCTACGGTCACGCGTTTCGGCACCGAGTGAAGGGCATGGGACTCCGTGAAGTGCTGACCGCGTCCCAGAGCCCGTGGCAGAACCCCTTCGCGGAGCGGCTCATTGGCTCGATCCGGCGCGAGTGTCTGGATCACGTCCTCGTGCTGAGCGAACGCCACCTGCGCCGCATCCTGACCCGCTATTTCGCGTACTATCACCGGTCACGCACTCACCTCGCGCTCCAGAAGGATGCGCCGGATGGGAGGCCAATCGAGCGGCCGGAGGTGGGCACGGTCGTGCAGATTCCTGAAGTCGGCGGTCTGCATCATCGCTACGTCCGCCGGGCGGCGTAATCCAGCACCGCCCGTCCGGCCTCACCGCCACCAACGGTGACGCCCGCCCCTTCTTCCTGCTGACTGCTCTCCGTCCCCCACTGGGAACCACGTCTCTCCATGCCAAGGCCGATGGCGTGACAGCCCTGCCTCCTATCAGTCTCCCGCGTCTTGGCCTGTGACAAGAGCACGGACGCTCGCCCAGCGAGCGGAGGCGGTTTTGGCGAAGGACGGGATCGGTGCGGCCGGTAGAGAGACAGTCCGGCTCGTGCTGCCGCACCGCCGTTGCCATCTTGACGAGCAGGGCCTCGACCTCGGCCTCTCGGCCCACCTTCGGGTGAATCTTCGCTACCACGGTTAGGACACCGGTCATCGGGTCGCCTCCTGGTCAGATCGCCTCGAGAGGCGTCGTTGACTCTTCGCGCGGAACTGCGACGCCGGGGCCGATGTCGGCGCCTCACATCTTGAGCCCTTTCTGGAAGATCGGCTCGAACTCAAGTGTCGCCTGCTCGAGGAGCGCCTTCGGATCGCCGCCCTCGACCACCTTGGTGAGCGCCACGCCGAGGATGTCCCGGAACTGGCTGATGTCCCGGAGCTCCGGGAGCTGCGGCCGCGGGTTCTTCAGGGCCTCGTGGACTCCCGCGACCCAGTACGCGGGCATGGTGTGCCCCTTCACGAACTCCGGATCCTGATAGATCGAGTTGCGGGTGCCGACCATTGCTCCCTCAACCATCAGCCGCCATTGGACGGAGCGGCTGCTCGCCCAGGCGCCGAACAGCCAGGCCGCTTCCTTGTTCTTACCGAACGGGTTGAGCGCAATCGCGTCCATCGAGGTGCCACCGAAGGGCTTCATCCTGGCGCTGCCCGGGTGCGGCGCGTACCCCACCTTGCCCGCCACCCTGGATTTCGTCGGGTCCTCGAAGGGTGCCGCGAAGGACATGCCGTCGGTCCACGACGCGACCAGGCCCTGGGCGAAGGCGCCCTGGGACTCCATCCAGTTGAAGCCAAGAGAGCCGGGCGGCGCGTAGCTCCGCATGAGCTCGCCATAGAATCGCGCCGCCTCCACGGCTTCGGAGGACGTCGTCAAGAGCCGCGTCTTGGATTCGTCCAGGTAGTTGCCGCCGAGTGCGTGGAGAAAGCATCCCCACACCGGGATGTTGGCGTTCTTGAGGCCGCGACCGGTGAAGCCGTAGACCGCCGGCGGCTGATGCGTGGCCTTGACCGCCGCCAGGAACTCGTCGAGCGTCGTCGCCGGCTTCAAACCCTTCTGGGCATAGAGGTCCTTCCGGTAGATATACGCGAACAGCCCCACGCCCATCGGAAGCGCGATGACCGTGCCGTCGCCCTTGACGCCCCAATAGGTGCCGGCGGGGCCGAAATCCTTCCAGTTGTAGTCGGGGGGCGTCAGGTTCGGGTTCTCGAGGTACTTGTTGAGCGGCTCAAACCACCCGGCCTGCGAGAAGAGCAGCTTCTCGACGTGGAGCGAGGTGGCGAAGGCGTCGACGGCGGGCGACTTGCCGTTCATCTCGATGGGCATCTTCTGCCGGAGCTGCTGCTCAGGCACGACCTGGTACTCCACCTGGATACCGGTCAGCTTCGCGAAGTCGGGGACCATCTTCTGGAGCACCGTGTAGTAGGGCGACAGTGATACCAGGATCACCAGCGACTTCCCCTTCTGCTGCATCCAGTCGAAATCGGCCGCCCGGGATCTGGGCGGAGCTACCAGCGAGCCGGCGGCCGCTCCGAGACCCATTCCGAGAACCTGGCGGCGAGACAGTGTGATGGCCATGTAGATCGCTCCCTTCTAGCCCTTCAGGCCCCCGGCCGCCCAGGCGGCCACTATGTGCCGCTGGACGGTCAGGGTCAGAAGGAGAACGGGGGCCGTGATCAGCAACGCGCGGCCGTCAGCGGTCCCCAGATGATCTGCTCGAAGCTCATGACGTTGAAGACGGCGACCGGCAGGGTCTGCAGACGCGGCCCGGCCGGCACCACGGCAAAGAACAGGTTGCTCCAGGAAAAGATGAACGCGAGGATGGCGGACACCACGATGCCGGGCCGGGTGAGCGGCACCGCCACTCGGAGGAAGCTCCCGAACCGCGAGCAGCCGTCAATCAGCGCGGCATCCTCCAGATCCCGGTGTACACCCTCGAAGAATCCCATCATGATCCAGATCACCAGCGGAAGGCCGATGATGAGGTGCGTCAGGGTGAGCGCGTGGTAGGTGTTGGCGAGCCCCACCTGCTGGAAGAGCAGGAACCACGGGATGAGGTAGCTCAGCGCCGGCCTGATCCGCGCGATCAGGATGAGGAGGGGCGGCGCCGTAGCGGCGCGACCTCGCGACGCCGTCGCCGGCCGGGGGATAGTCGACATAGAGCCCGTTCTCGGCCGAAGGCGCTGCCTCAAGGGGCTGGCGGATGAAGCCGGCTCCGGCCAGCATCACCGAATGGTGCGCGTACGCGGCAGGCCCCGTCAAGGGCGGCGGCACATGGCGGCGCGGAACAAGGAAGACAGGCAGCGAGCGCGCCTGCAGGGCCGGCGTGGAGCCCCGGAAGGGCCGGTCCCCCGTGGGCGATCAGTCCGAGGAGATCAGTACCCCATCGCGGGAGCCCCAGTCGGCGGGTCGGGACCGACCGGCTCGGCCGGGCGCGGGGCGGCTGTCGCACAGGTAGGCTTCAACTGGCCGACCTAGCGTGCCAAAGCGCGTAGCTGAGCGCTCTCTCTGTGCATTCATAGCTAGTCGCTGCCCAACGAACGGCTGCCGCGTCTTGCTAGGCAGCGCGTTCCGGGCTGCGCTTGAGCCGTCGGAAGCGCGCGGGCACAATGGGCCCATGCACGACGGCGACATCGACCGCCTCGCGGTCTGGCTAGTCGAGCGCGGCGGCGCTGGAACCTTGGCACCGTCCGGACGCGAGTCCCGGCGGAACGGCACGAGCGCGAGGACCAGTACGGTCCAGCGGCTGCGCGAAAGGAGTGTCGCGACATGACAGAGCCGAGAGTGGATCCCACCGAGTATCACGACGAGTATTCGGAAACGCTGGGGACGGAGTTCCGCAAGCTCGAGGACGCGCTGCTCAGCGACACCGTCGGCCTATTGGCGTCCAGCGAACCGATCCAGCTCCGCGAATCGGCGTCGGTCGCGGAGGCGCTTCAACGAATGACCGAGCAGGGACGCGGGGCGGTCGTGGTGATCGACGACGAGGGACGTCTCGCCGGGATCTTCACCGATCAAGAGATCATTCCACGGGTCCTCGGGGCGGCGCGTGATGTGCAGCTCACCCGCCTGTCCGAGGTCATGATCCGCGACCCGGAGGTGATGAGGCCCGACGATCGGATCTGTTACGCGGTGAATCGCATGACGAGCATGGGTTGTCGCACCATGCCGATCGTGGACGAGGACCGTCGGCCCGTTGGCGTCGTGACGGTCGACGATGTCGCCAAGTGGCTCGCCGCGATCTTCCCCGAGGCGATTCTCAACCTGAGGCCGGGAGACCGGCTCAAGGGTCCCGCCAAGCGCGACGGGGGCTAGGTCACACTCGGTTCAGCCGGTTTTCGAGAAGAGCTCCTCCGCTCCTCACTGGTTGTCCACACCTGCACCTTCCCACCCGCGCCTCGCTCTACATAATGAAAGAGAAACTGACTACGTGGCCGCCGCCGAGGACTGGGCTGCCCGTGTGCATCGGGCCAAGAACTGGAGCGCGGCGGAGCTCGCGGCCGCCGGAATCGACTTCCAGTAAACCGTGGCCCTTGCCGGGAGGCACCGGGGATGAAGGCCTACGACTTCAAGGTGCTGCTGGAACCGGATGAGACGGGCGGGTACGTCGCGACGTGCCCTTCTCTTCCAGGCTGCTACAGCCAGGGCGACACGGTCGACGGGACGCTGGACAACATCCGCGAGGCCATCGAGCTCTGCCTGGAGGACATGCAGGCCCGCGGGGAAGCTATCCCGGATCCCTCCCGAGTCCTGGTCGGAAGCGTCGTCGTCACCCGATGACGTCTGGGCGTCCCGTCGTCTCCGGACGGGAGGCCATCCGCGTGGTCGAGCCGCCCCGCTTCAGCGTTGCGCAGCCCGGAGCGCGCGCACCCGGCCCGGACGAGGGTTTCGTGAGATGGATGGCCTCTTATTACACAGGCTGTGATACGCTCAGGACACGATGAACCAGCTGCGCACCGCCCGCCAGTCCCGGGGGTGGACCCAGGCCCGGGCCGCCGCCCGGCTCGGGGTCTCCCAGCCCTACCTCGCCATGCTCGAGGCGGGGCAGCGGCCGCTCACGTCCGCAGTGGCGCGGCGGGCGATGCGAGTCTACGGCCTGCCGCCGACCGTCCTGTCCCCGGGGGTGGCACCGCGGGTCTCGGCCGCGACGCTCGCCCAGGACCTTGCGGCCCTCGGTTATCCGGGCTTCGCCCACCTCGCGCGCCGGGGCGGCGCGGCGAAGCATCCCGGCGCGGTGCTGCTCACGGCCCTCGCCCAGCCCGAGCTTGAGGCGCGCGCGGTTGAGGCCCTGCCCTGGCTGCTCCTTCGCTACTGGAGCCTCGACCCGGCCTGGCTCGTCCGCGAGGCCAAGGTGCGCGACCTCCAAAACCGCCTCGGCTTCGTCGTGAGCCTCGCGCGTGAGGTGGCCGAGCGCGAGGGCGACGGCCCACGCCTCGCGGCCCTCCGCGCGCTCGAGGCCGCCCTCGAGCGGAGCCGGCTGGCGCGTGAGGACACCCTCGGGCCCGCCGCCCTCTCCGAGGCCGAACAGCGCTGGCTCGAGACACGCCGGTCGGCCGCCGCGCGCCACTGGAATCTCCTGACCGACTGGACGGCAGAGGCGCTGCGCCATCGCGCCTGAGCCGGGGTCCCCGTGGGGCGAGTTCCTGACCGCGCTCGACGCCACCCTGCCGGAGGGCGTGGCGCTCCACTGTCTTGGGGGATTCGTCGTCGCGGTGCGCTACGGCCTCTCGCGCCCGACGGCCGATCTCGATTATCTCGAGGTGATCCCCGCGAGGCATGGCGCGCGCCTCCAGGAACTGGCCGGCCCGGGGAGCGCGCTGGCCCGCGCTCACGGGCTGCATCTCCAGCACGTGACCGTCGCGAGCCTGCCGGATCGGTACGAGGAGCGGCTCACGCCGCTCTGGCCCGGCCGGTTCGCGCGCCTCGCCCTCTTCGCCCTGGAGGCGCACGACTTGGCGCTCTCGAAGCTGGCCCGCAACAGCCCGATCGACCGCGAGGATGTCGCCCGCCTGGCCCGCACCGTTCCGCTCGACCCGGCCCTCCTGCGCGAGCGCTACGAGACGGAACTGCGACCGATCATCATCGGGGACCTCGCCCGCCACGACCAGACGCTCGCGCTCTGGCTGGAGGCGTACTTCGGGTAACCGGCCGATCCGCCAGGCGTAGCTGTGGATCGATCGGTCGCGCGAATGTCCGCGAGTGAGTCTGGACGGCCGATTCCGCTATGCCCGAAACTATGCCCGCGACCGCCCCTCAAGGGCCCGAAACCAGCCCCCTCCAGCCAAGCACCCAAAGAGGGGTTCTCTATAGACAAGGCGGCGACGCCGTTCAAGATGCTTCTGGTCATGATCCGGGCGTAACGTGCGTTCTGGCGTTCCGGCGTAGTCCGCGACACCGCTCGTGGTGAATACTGGCCACGGCGGTGCGCCCCACCGCCGTGCTAGAACAACGCGCCGGTCCGGAAGTCGACACCGACAATGACGAGGGCGACGGCGAGGGCGGTCACGATGAGGATGTGGGCAGCCAGCAACCCCAGGTTGGAAGTGTCGAGCCGAGGGATCAGGCGCAGCCGGGCGTGCAGAGCCAGCGCCACTGTAAGCCCGAGCAAGAGCAGCTTCGTGCCGATGCGCACTTCGAGGCCGCTCCCGAACGCAAGCCAGCGGCCCACCGGGACGAATTGGCTGGCGAGCCAGATTCCGGTCAGCACCTGGACGATGAGCGCGGGGATCCCAATCTTCTCGAAAGGCGTTTCGAATGCGCGGAGGATGCGAGGATTGCGGCGAGCCAGCGCGGACGGGAGCACGGTGATTGCGAGCACCAGATGACCGCCTGCCCATACACACGCTCCGAGGATATGCAGCGTCAGCAGCAGTGCGCGCAAGAGGTCACCAGGGAGGTGATGAGGAAGGGCCTTTGCAGATCGCGAACCCCACGAAGCGAGAGTCTCACGCAACTACAAGAGAGCCAAGATTCATGCTCAGAGGCGATCAGCCGGAGAGAGTTATAGCTGGTGGGGCGAAGATCTGCTGGCACACCATCCCGCAGGAATTAGATGAGCGCATTCACGCAAGCTGGCTCCGCCGGCGTGAGCCAGGCAGGGCCGCCGCCTATTTCGGTGTCTGGAAGGAGGTCATCGAACCGGACGGATCCTTGCTGAACCTGGCCGTCGGTCCGGCGCGGCCCACCGCCGGACGGTCGTCTTCCGCGGCCGTCCTTCGTCAGCGCCGGCAGTTCGACGACCAGACGCTATGCGTGCAGCCGGCTCGGCGTGATCACAATCGCTTCCGAAAACGCTTCGGCGAACCGTTCGACGGTCCCAAAGATGGCGCCGATGCGCTCCGCGTACTTGGCGGCGTACTCGGGGATCTGATCAGCGGGGGGATGACCCGGCGCTCTCATCGCCGTGCCTTCGAAGCGGATAACGTCGCGGCCGATGTCGGTGACGTCGAGCCCCAACGATACATGCGGATTGGCCTCGATGTTCCTCAGCTTCGCCTTCCCAGGCTGGCTGTACACGAGGATGGTGCCGTCGTCGCGCACGAGGAACCACACCGGCACCGAGTTGGGACGACCGGCTGGGTTGACGGTCGTGAGCCACGCCATGAGATTCGTGCTGAGCCGCGCCTCGACTCGGGCGCGACGTTCAGGTTGCAAACCAGCGGTCATGTCCATACGTCCTCACGATCACCCATAACTATTGTATTGTCCCACTAAACTGAGTCCTCATAAGCCCGCGAGAACTGCGTCAGAAGCGGCTCTCAACGTTCTGACCCGCAGTCACCCCTGAAGAATGGCGGAAGAGCCCTCGAGCGCCCATCGCAATGGCAACGAGACAGAATCTACGGCGAAGCGTTCGTGCGCCGAGTCCAGGGCATGGGGATTCGCGAGGTCCTCATCGCCCCGCGCGCGCCCTGGCAGAACCCCTTCGTAGAACGGGTGATCGGCTCAATCCGCCGCGAGTGCCTGGATCATTTCCTCATACTGAACGAGACACGCCTCCGTCGGCTCGTACGGGGCTACATCGCCTACTACAACACCGCGCGGCCACACCAAGCGCTCGACAACAACAGTCCCCAGCCACGAGACGGGGACCCGCGTCATGTGGCCGGATCGTCGCAACTCCGCAGGTTGGCGGGCTCCATCATCGCTATCAGCGGGTAGCCTGATCGTCGCCGGGCGCCGGGTCAGCCCGCCCGTCCGCGTGATCCACCATGCGACCGACCGTGTCATGTGGCGGTCCAGGCTCGCGTCTTGGTCGGCTCTTTCCCCATGGCGATCGTGACTACAGCCGGCCGAGACGCCAGCGCAAGTCACGCTCCCTCTCCTGTGCGTCGGAGGCGCGAGAAGGTCGGACCGATATGGTTTCTGACCAGGACACCGGGTGCCCGGGAAATCACTCATCGAGGTCGTCCAGCCACGGAGCGCCAGAGGTCGAAGGCGGCCCGGAGGACGGCCCAGTCACGCTTCCGTCCCATCGGAGATGGTGTCAAGGCAATGAGAGACTCCGCTTCCTCGAAGGTCACCCAGCGGATCTCGGCGGTCTCGGCGTCGAACGTGCCGGTATCCTTGACCGGTCTCATCAGGTAGTAGGCCGTGTGGCTGGTCGTGCCTTCTGAGACACCGTCCGAATCATCGAGGCTCCTCGGCGGCTCGACGGCGCAATCCGCAGACCGAACGTCAGGCCGGGGTGAACATGGGGACCGGGGGGCCGCCCTCGCTCGGCGTTGAAGACCGACGCGCACCGCCTGGCCGATGCGGATCGCCTCGAGATCGCAGTCGACGAGGTTCGTCAGCATCGTCGGCCCCTCCTCGAGCGTCACGTAGGCGATGGCGTAGGGCTCCGGCACGCGGCGCATGACGCTGTAGGTGTAGATCGTCCCTCGTCCCGACGCGGTCCGCCACTCGGTGGCGTCGCTGCCGCAGAAGGGGCAGATGGCGCGCGGATAGTGGTGGGGCCGGCCGCACGCCGTGCACTGCTTGACCACCAGCCGCCCTTCGGCGGCGGCGTCCCAGAAGGGCTTCGTCTCCGGCGTCACCTGCGGCGCGGGGATCTTCCGCGTCGGCGCCACGGGCCTCACTCCCGCTCCATGATGAGGGTCGCGCTCATGTGCCGGGTGCCGACCGACCCGCCGGTGCCGTGGGCCAGCGCGACGTCGCAGTTCTTCACCTGCACCTTGGGATGCGCCTCGCCGCGCAGCTGCCGGACGGCCTCGATGACCTTCGTCATCCCGCCGCGGTTGGCGGGATGGTTGTTGCAGAGCCCGCCGCCGTCGGTGTTGAAGGGCAGCCGGCCGACGCCCGAGATCAGGTTGCCGTCGGCCACGAACGGGCCGCCCCGCCCCTTCTCGCAGAAGCCCAGGTCCTCCAGGGTCATGACCACGGTGCTCGTGAAGCTGTCGTAGATGGACGCGTACTTGATGTCGCTCGGCGTGACCCCGGCCTCGGCGAACGCGGCGGGGCCCGACCACGCCGCGCCCGTGTACGTGAGGTCGAGGGCGCCGCCCATCTGGAGCTTGGGCGCCTCGCCGGCGCCGAGCAGCCGCACGCGCGGACGGCGGAGACGCCGGGCGACCTCGGGCGCGGCGACGACGAGGGCGCCGCCGCCGTCGCTGATCACGCAGCAGTCGAGGCGATGCAGCGGGTCCGCGATCATCGGGGAGCCGAGCACGTCCTCGACGGTGACGACCTCGCGCAGCATGGCGTGAGGGTTGTGCTGCGCGTGGTGCGACGCGGCGACCTTGACCCAGGCGAGCTGGGCGCTGGTCGTGCCGAACTCGTGCATGTGGCGCATGGCGGCCATGGCGTACATGTTGACCGTGGTCGGCGCGTACGGGAACTCGAACGGCCCGTCGGGCACGGCGGCGACGGGCGCGCGCGGCACGGTGCCGGTGGCCATGCCCTCCGAGCGGGGCCGCCCCGCCAGCGTGATCAGCGCCACCGAGCACTTGCCCAGCGCGATCGCCTCGGCGGCGTGCCCGACGTGGAGCACATAGGACGAGCCGCCGGTGTCCGTGGAGTCCACGTGCCGGAGCCTGCAGCCCCAGGTAGTCGGCCATCGACAGCGGCCCGAGCCCGGGCGCGTCGCCCGCGCAGAAGTAGCCGTCGACGTCGTTCTTGGTGAGCCCGGCGTCCGCGAGCGCGCCGCGGGCGACCTCGGCGTGGAGCTGGGCGACCGTCTTGTCGTCCGCCTTGCGCGTGGGGTGCTCGAACGCGCCGACGATGTAGGCCTTGCCCTTGATGGTCATCGACGTGCCGTTCCCTTTTCCGGCCCTCGCGGGTCCCGTGCGACATGCCGGGCGATCCGAGACGCGCCTACCGTACGGACGGCGCCAGAGCATGTCAACGGACGATCGGCTCGAGCCCGCGCTCCGGCCGAGGGACCGAGTCCGGCTGAGCGCATCGTGGATCTCATCGAGTCCATCAAGGGGCATTCCCTGCCGCCCGTGCTGGAGGCATGCCTGGTGGCGGCGCTCGAGACCGCCCTGGCCAACTCGCGGAAGGTAGGGTTGATCTGCGGGCTCCTCCAGGGCTTCATCCGGCTCGTCCAGTTCGGGGCGGATCGGGGTCAGATCCGGCAGCGAGGGCGGCGCAGCTGATCGACGGCCCACGTCGCCGCCGTCGATCTCGGCGCGCCGAACGACCAGGCCATCGGCTACCGACTGGCCCGGCCGGCCGACCTCGAGAAGACCGTGTGCGCCCTGGAGGGCGCCGGGGTCCGCGCCCGGTGCCTTGAGTGTCGCTCCTCCACGAGGTGCGGGCGCGGCTGTCGCCACGTACATCTTGATACCGTACATCCACCGCGCTATGCTGAGCTTCGTGAAGGTCGTCATTCGCGGCCTGTCTGGGTTCGAGTGGGACCCTGGCAACTGGCGCAAGTCGGAGTTGAAGCATGGCGTGGCGGCGGCCGAGGCCGAAGAAGTCCTGCTGAACGATCCGCTCTGTCAGGTCGACACACCTCACTCGGGCCGCGAGCAGCGCTATGTGGCGCTGGGCGTCACCAATGAGGGACGTGCGTTGTTCGTGGCGTTCACGATACGCCGGAGCCGGGTCCGGATCATCTCGGCACGTCCGATGAGTCGCAAGGAGCATGGAATCTATGAAGAAGCCAAGAAGGCTCAGTGACGCCCAGGTAGCGGACTACTGGCTGGCCCACGACAGCGTCGGCGAGATCGACTGGTCGCGCCCGGGTGTGCGGCTGGAGTTCGACCCCGAAGTCGAACGCCCGACGCGGCCAGTCACGCTCCGCCTTCCCCGGCGGCTCCTCCAGGAGTTGCGGGTGCTGGCCAAGGACCGGGACGTGCCGTATCAGTCGCTGATGAAGGTGTTGCTGGCCGAGAAGGTTGCGGAGATGCGGCGGCGGCAGGCCAGCTAGGCAAAGCATCAGAAGAACGGAGCGCGCGATGGACACCGCACGCGTGAAGGCGTTGACCGACGAGATCCTGGGCCTCCCCGAGCCCGAGCGCGCCGAGCTCGCCCAGGCGGTGCAGGCGGTGGTGCCCGCCCAGCCCGGCTCCGAGCGGAACGATGTCACTCTGACGATCCGGGACGACGGTTCGTTCGACGTCGTGTCGAAGAAACTCCTCGGGGCGTCCCGCGGAACGGGTCGCATCGTCATCAGCGACGGACGGCTCGTCGTCGAGGGCGCGAGGGGGCTGCGCGGCGTGGGAACGGTGCTTCGAAATCGTGCTGGCGACGTCCTCATGAAGATCGAGGGGACACTGGCCGACAACAGCACCCTGTCGGCGACGCTCTGGCCCACGCATTAGCGATGTACTGCTTATCGGGTTGACTCCGAATGACCACAGGGGTGGTGGGCATGGAACCGCCTTGAGCTCCGGACAGTGGCTCTATGAAACCCATCGTCGTCTGGCGGCCACCAGCGCCTCAAAACTGCCTGAACGTGTACACGTTCCGGAGTCTGACTAGGCGCCGGTCGCCAGACTCACGATGGCTGCTTCTGGAAGCCACTGGTCCTCGTGACGATCCACGGTTCCATGGCCTACCACCCGCTGGATGGTTCGGAGTCAACCCGATAGGCAGTAGCGATGTAACCGGGATCGCGGCGGCGGCGGCGGTCGAAAGGTCAGTATGAGACGACATGCCATTGTCATCGCGCTCGTGCTATCGGGCGCCTCGGACACCATCCGGCGGAACTCCATTAAGACGGGCACTCCCGATCCCCAGAACGTGCACGGCCGGCGTAGGACCTAGCGCCGAACGACATGAGGAACGGCCTGAACGAGAAGGAGGACTGGATGCTCCAGACGCTGGCACAGAACTGGTGGGCGATCGCGCTGCGGGGACTGTGCTCCGTGCTCTTTGGCGTCAGCGCGTTCGCGTGGCCCGGGATCACGCTGACGGTCCTGGTCCTCTTCCACGGCCCCTATGCGCTCGCCGACGGACTGCTCGCGGTGGCATGGGCCGTGATGGGACGGCCGTGGCGAGTTTCCCCTGGGGGGGGCTCCTGGCTGGGCTGGCGGGCATCGCCATCGGGGTCATCACCTCCTCTCGCCGGGACTCACCCGCTTGTGCTCGTGTACCTGATCGCGGCCTGGGCCCTCCTCCGGGGCGTGTTCGAGATCATCGCGGCCGTCCAGCTCCGGCACGAGCTCGAAACGAGTGGCTCTCGGCCTGAGCGGCGCTCCTTCCATGGTCCTCGGGTTCTTGCTGTTCGTCGCCCCGGGCGCCGGAGCCCTGGCGGCGCTGTGGTGGATCGGCGCCTTCGCCATCCTGTTCGGCGTCTTGACGATGATCCTCGGCTTCCGGTTGAAGGGGCTGCAGGACCGGGTCGCCCGTCGGACAGCGTAGACAGCAAGCGCCTAACACCCACTAGTGAGGATTCACCGCCCTTCCACTCGGCCGCGCCGACAATTCTCCCCACTGCATGACACGCATCCGGCATTGCTCGAACCGAAGCGATCGGCCGTCGTGACGTGCATCCTGAACGACGCGGCCGGATCCGGCCACCTGGAAACGGTGCGCCGGCGGCGCCGGGAGGCGGCCGTGGAACAGCTGACCCGCATCGCCGGCGGGCACGGCGTGCGGACGAAGATCCTCCGTGCCCGCGACGGCACCGAGCTGCTCTCGTTCGCCACGCAGGCCGTGAGCGAGAAGAGCAATCCTGTGGTTGCCGGGGGCGGCGACGGCACGGTGAACGCGGTCGCCCCCAAGCTCATCGGCACCGGCACGGCGCTCGGCGTGCTCCCGCTCGGCTCGCTGAACCATTTCTCAAAGGACGCCGGCATTCCGCAAGACGTCGAGCAGGCGGTGAGCAATATCTTCACCGGACGCGTGACCGCCGTGGATGTCGGCGAGGTGAACGACCGGATCTTCCTGAATAACTCGAGCCTGGGCACCTATCCCGAGGTCGTCCGGATGCGCGAAGAGGAGCAGCGCCACGGCCAAAGCAAATGGGCGGCGCTCGTGCACGCCTGGGTCTCCGCCTTGCGCCACGACGCGCAGCTGCACATCCGGGTGCGGGACGGGGGAGAGGAAGCGGTGACCCCGCTGCTCTTCGTGGGCAACAACCGCTACGAGATCGTCGGCCTGAAGGTCGGCTCGCGGTTGGCGCTCGACGCCGGCCATCTCTGGGTGTGCGCCGCGCCACGCGCGAGCAGGATCGAGCGGGTGCGCATGGGCCTCCGCGCGCTCTTCGGCCGGATCACCTATCGCGATCTGAACGCCCGCGATGCAACGGAGTTCACGGTCTACGCTCGGGAGAGCAGCGTCGACGTCGCGACTGACGGTGAAGTGACCGCGATGACGCCACCGCTGTACTATCGCTGCCGGCCCCGCGCCCTTCTTGTCATCGTGCCGAGGGCGAAGGGCGCATGAGCATGGAGCGGTGCGGGCGCATCGCCGTCATCGTTCTCATGTCGATCGCCGCAGCACTCTTCGGCTGGTTGGCGGTCGCGAGACGGTCCGGCGCCACGCTGGGGTTCGATCTTGGGGTCCGCGCTCGCGTCCATGACTGGGCCTCGCCGGCGATGACGGTGATCGCGCGCAGCCTCACCGCCCTTGGTTCACCGATCTTCCTCTCGGTGCTCTTCGGGATCGCGATGCTAGTGTTCTACCGCCTCGAATGGACGCGGCCGGCGATCACCTTGGCAGAGGTGATGGCGGGGGCCATCGTGTGCAACATCGGTCTCAAGTCCCTCATCCAGCGCGCGCGCCCCGAACCGTTCTTCGGTCTGAATCCGTCGAGCTACAGCTTCCCGAGCGGCCACGCGTTGTACTCACTCTGCTTCTATGGCGTGATCGCGAGCGTGCTCGCGGCGCACGCGCCGGAGCGGGCCGCGAGGATCGGGATCTGGGGCGCGGCGGCGCTGCTGATCGTGGGGATCGGGCTGTCACGCGTGTATCTCGGCGTCCACTATCCCTCGGACGTGATCGCCGCCTATCTCAGCGCCGCGTTCGTGATCGGCGCGGTGCTCGCGTTCTCGCCCGGCTGGTCGTAGCGACCGACAGGCTCCCGAGTTCGAGGCACACCGCCATCGGGGCGCGGGCGCCGTTGCGTCGTTCACCGGCCAGGGTCCGTCTCCGCCAAAACGCGTCGGGGATGGCCGATTTCTGCTATGCCCGAAACTATGCCCGCGGCCGCCCCTCACAGGCCCAAAACCGGCCACCGCCAGCCAAGCACCCAAAGAAAAACCCCTCGGCAAGTCCGCGACTTACCGAGGGGCTGCTATCTGCCCGCCTGCTTGACAGGCCAGTGTGGTAACCAGGCTCCACCACGACCCCGTCCTTACAGACTAGCTACTTAGCGGATATGGTCAAGGACGAAACGACGTGGTCGAAACGACGTGGAAATGAAATCAGCCATACCCAACGTGCACACTGGCCTTTCGGCCAGGGATTTTCAATCAGCAACGGGCGTCGTTCGGCTGGTGGGGCATGCGCGGCCCTTTCTGGCCAGATTCGCTGGTTCGAGTCTCAAGGGCGGTCAGAATGCGCCGACGACGTACGCGGTTACCTTGTTCGACACCGACTTACCGACCAGATACACGGGTTCGAATCCCCGACGGGATTCGCTACCCCTTGCGACGCGGCCGATCCACGGCGAGGTGCACCGGCGAGCCGCCTGAGCCGCCCTACCGACTGACGGTCCCCGTCCGCCAAGCCCCGTAGTTCAGCCTCGCCTCAAGGACATGATCATCAGCGACGGCGAGAACGTACTCGGCGGAAGTCGAGAACGCCATCTCGCTGCTGCCCGGCGTCGCCGAGGTGGCCGTCATCGGCATTCCCGACGCCAAGTGGGGCGAGACGATTCACGCCGTCGTCGTGCCGCGCCCCGGCACGAACCTGACCGTCGAGGCGGTCATCGACCATTGTCGCCAGCGGATCGCCGACTACAAGTGTCCGCGCTCGGTCGAATTCCGCGACACCTCGCTGCCGCTCTCCGGCGTCGGCAAGGTCCTCAAGCGCGAATTGCGTGAGCCGTTCTGGAAGGGCTACGAGAGACGGATCAATTGAAACCCGCTCCACGCGAACTTGCTGCGCGCCTCGAGGTGCTGGAGCACTCCGGCCACACCCCGCAACTGGAAGAGCCCGACGCCTTCCACGCCTTGGCGCTGCCGTTCCTGCGGGGCGCGTAGCAGCGCGCCCCGCGCCGACGCCGGCTACGTGTCGGTCAGTGTCGGATCGAGCCAGTCTCGCAGCCCCTCGCCCAGCAGGTTGAACCCGAGGACGGCCAGCCCGATCGCGAGCGTCGGGAAGACCACCGTCCACGGTGCCACCTCCATGAACGGCCGGGCGGCGTTTAGCATGGCGCCCCACGAGGGCTGGGGCGGCTGGACGCCCAGCCCGAGGAAGCTCAGCGACGACTCGGCCAAGATGGCCAGCGAGAACCCGACCGTGGCCTGGACGATGAGCGGGCCGGCGACGTTGGGCAGGACGTGGCGAAGGAGGATCCACGGCGCCGGCGAACGCGCACAGCCACCGACCGCGAAGATCCCCGCGTCGGACGAGTTGACGGGCTTACGACGACTGCACTAGCATGCCCGCGAAGGGCGGCCGGCCTATGCGGTCGCCATCAACGTGGCGCGCGGCGATGGCTCCGTCCAGGCCCGCCTCCTTTCTTCAGCCTTGGTAAGTCTCGGCGCCTCCGTGACGCCGTTCAGCGGCGGAGCGCGTCGGCGCTTCTCCCGGGCGTCATGAGGCGCGCCCGGCGGCGCCGCGGCGCGACGACCGCCGGAGGGACGGCGCAAGACCGGTGCCGGGACTCCCCTCAATGAAGTGAACGACTTCGCGAAGGTAGCGCAGCCACCGATTTGGGGGAGTGGGGGAATCCCCGACGGTTTGGGTCCGGGTATACTCGCGCTCGGCCCCCTAGCCCCGCTCACATCCCCGGAGGGTTTCTCATGCGATTCGCGATGCTCGGGGTCTCCCACGAGACCAACACGTTCTCGTCCCGCCCCACCACCTACGCGCACTTCGAGCGGAGCGGGATCCTGCGCGGGGATGAGATCCGCCTCCGCTACCGCGAGTCGCAGGCCACGCTCGCCGGGTTCTTCGACGCGGGCGACCGGCTCGGGGTCGAGGTCGTCCCCCTGGTCTTCGCCATCACCGAGCCGATGGGCACCATCACCGCCGACGCCTTCGACCGGATCGTCGGCGAGATGCTGGAGCGCTTGCGGACCGGCGGCCCGTGGGACGGCGTGCTCCTGGGCCAGCACGGGGCCGCGGTGTCCGAGCGGCATCCCGACATGGATGGGGAGGTCACGGCGCGGGTGCGGGCGGTGGTCGGGCCCGGCGTGCCGGTGGGGCTGGCCCTCGACATGCACGCCAACGTGTCGCCGCGCATGGTCGAGCACGCGACCGTGACCGTAATCTACCGCACCAATCCTCACCTGGACGCGCGGCCGCGCGCCGCGGAGTGCGCGGAGCTGGTCGTGCGCGCCGCCCGTGGAGAGATCCGGCCGGTCCAGGCCCTGGAGACGCCGCCCCTCGTGATCAACATCGTCCGGCAGTGGACGGACGAGGAGCCCATGCGGTCCCTGGTGGCGGGCATCGACGAGGTGCTCGCGCGCCCCCGGCTCCTGTCCGCCAGCGTGGCGGAGGGCTATCCGTACGCCGACGTGGCGAAGATGGGCATGAGCTTCCTCGCCGTGTCGGACGGCGATCCCGCGGCCGCCCGCGACGCCGCGCGGTGGCTGGCGGACCGCGCCTGGGCCCGGCGCGCGGACATGGAGGGCGCCATCGCCTCGCCGGAGGAGGCGCTCCGGCGCGCGGCGGCGGCGCCGCGCGGCCCGGTCGTGCTGATGGACGTGGGCGACAACATCGGCGGCGGCAGCGCGGCGGACTCGACCGTACTCCTGGCCCTGGCCCGGCGCCTGGGGATCCGCCGGTACCTGCAGACCCTCTACGACCCGGAGGCCGTGGGGCGCTGTCTGGCCGCCGGCGTCGGGACCACCCTCACCCTGGCGGTCGGGGCCAAGACCGACCGGAGCCACGGCGAGCCGGTGGAGGTCACCGGGCGGGTC
>CAVXVV010000103.1:0-34372 GCA_963765195.1 uncultured Candidatus Rokubacteria bacterium | reverse complement strand
ACGTCATGAGCACGCGCACCACCTCGGGCGCGAAGTCGCCGGGCGTCTTGCGGAGGACGGCCAGGACACCAATGCGCTGCTCCTCCCGCAGCAACGGCACGCCCAGGAGGCGCGGAGCCCGCTGGAGCAGCGGCGCCCGCACGGCACTTTCGTAGTAGTCTGCCACCGCGATGTCGGGGATGTGGACCGGCTCGCCCAGTAGGGCTGCTCGGCCTGCCAGCCCTTGCCCCCGGGGATCGGCGTGGCGCGCGCGATCGGGTCCAGGACGGCCGCCTCGTGGGGTGGGCGAAGCGGCTCGCGCGGAGGCGGAACGCCTCCGAGGCTTCATCTACTCGTAGATCGTGCAGCCGTCGGTCCCGGCGAGCTGCTTCGCGCGGGTGACGATCGTGTCGAGCACCGTGTCGAGGTCGAGCGTCGAGCTGACCGCGCGGCTGACCCCGCCGAGTGCCGTGAGCTCGCTCGACCGATCGCGTCAGCTCGCGCGTCCGCGCCTCGCAGCTCCTGGAACAGGCGGACGTTCTCGATGGCGATGACCGCCTGGTTGGCGAACGTCTCGAGGAGCGCGATCTGCTTGGCCGAGAAGGGATGGACCTCGGGACCCCGAACGATGGAGATGACACCCAGTGGCGTTCCCTCGCGGAGCAGCGGCGTCGCCAAGACTGTCCGGACGGCGGACCCGCCTTGTATGTGACGGGATCCGGTTAGGGGAAACTCCGCCGCGGCTGCCTCGATGTCTTCGACGTGAATCGTCCGCCGCTCGATCACAACCCGTCCACTCACGGTGTCACGACCAACGTCGACGGTACCCATCAGATAGACGCCCGCAGTGTTCCATGCCGCGCCACCAGACGGAAATGCTCCCCTTCCAGGCGGAAGATCGACGAATCGGTCGCCCCGCACACCCGAGCCGCATTCTCGGCCACGGCCTGCATGACCGGCTGGAGGTCGGTCGGCGAGCTCGCGATGACACGCAGGATCTCACCCGTGCCGTCTGTTGCTCGAACGACTCGGTCAGCGCACGGGTCTTTTCCTGGAGCTCCGTGAACAGCCGGACGTTCTCGATGGCGATCACGGCCTGGTCGGCAAAGGTCTGGAGGAGCGCGATCTCCCTGTCGGAGAACGGCTCGGGTCTCGCTCCGGTCGACGCGGATTGCGCCAATGGGCCTTCCCTCCCGGAGCATCGGCACCCCCAGATCTCCGGAATCCCAGCAGTCGGGACCGGCTCCGCGACCACTCGGAGGCGTCCGGATCGCTCTGGATGTCGTCGATGTGGATCGACCCGGCGCTCAAGGATCGCCCGACCGATGAGACCTCGCGACTCAGGGGCCTCGGGTACCCACCGCGGAACATGGCCTCAGCTTCGGTGCCCGTCTGGTTGTGCGCGACCAGCCGAAGCAGATCACCATCGAAGCCGATAGAGGCCGCTGTAGAGCCGTCGCACAGGCGGAGCGCGCGCTCCACGATCGTGTCGAACACAGGCCGCAGATCAGTGGGCGAGCTCGCGATCACCCGCAGGATCTCGGCGGTGGCCGTCTGCTGCTCGAGCGCCTCTTTCGTCTCGTTGAACAGACGCACGTTCTCGATCGCGATCACGGCCTGGTCGGCGAACGTCTGGAGGAACACGACCTGCTTGTCCGTGAACACGCCGGGTCGCGGCGCGCCACGAAGAGGGTCCCGATGACCTGAGCGCTCGCGAAGCATCGGGACCGATGAGGAGACTCCGGGCGCCGAGTGTGCGCGCGCGTCTCGCGCTGCGGCTCGGGTAGGGATGGCTCAGTCTCAGTGTCCGAGATGTTGAAGACCGACCTCTCGCGAACCACGCGCGTGATCAGGGTGTTGTCGTCGAGGGGGACCGGATACATGCGCCGGAAGGCGTCGACGTCTCCTTCGCCTCGAGATGCGCACCGCAGCGAAGGTCAGCATGCCCTCCGAGACCAGGAGCGTTCGCTCCGAACAGAGCCTCGTGCAGGCGGGCCGCGCTCTCGGCGATGGCGTCGAACACCGGCTGGACGGCCGTCGGGGAGCTGGAGATGACCTTGAGGATGTCGGCGGTCGCCGTCTGCTGCTCCAGCGACTCGCTCACTTGGGCATGGGCCTCGGGAGCGCCCGGTTCTTCTCCTGCAGCTCCGTGAAGAGGCGGACGTTCTCGATGGCGATGACCGCTTGATCCGCGAAGGTCTTAACGAGGGCGATCTGCTTGTCCGTGAAGGGTTGGACTTCCGGCCTGTAGATCGTCAGGGCGCCCACGAGCGGTCTTCGCTGAGCATCGGCACGGCGAGCACCGTCCGGACCGGCTCGCTCACCTGCGTGCTGACCTAGGTGTACTCGGATCAGCCAGAACGTCGGCGATGTGCACCGTTCGACGCTCGAGGGCGGCGCCGGCCTGCGCCGTCTCGCGTCGGGCGGATCGTGTGCGCTTTTCCACTGGCCTCGCGCTCGACGACGCATTGTAGGACGCTACCGGCCAGAACAGCCTCGCCATCGAACCGGTAGATGAAGGCAGTTCGGCCGCCGCAGAGTCTGACCGCGCTCGCAGCGAGCGTGTCGAACACCGGTCGCAAGTCGAACGCCGACCGGCTGATCACCTTCAGCATTTCACTCGTCGCCGTCTGCTGCTCCAGCGACTCCGTCAGCTCGCGGTTCCGCTGCAGGAGTTCGGCCGTCGCCGTCTGCTGCTCCCGCGCCTCACTCAGGGCGCCCGTGATCTCCGCATAGGACGGCGCTGGCGGGCCAGTCGGAGTGGCGGTGAGGGGCGTGCCGCACGCGCCGCAGAACTTCTGCCCGCTGGGATTCTCATGCTGGCATCGGGGACAGGGCATATGGAGCGGCTCCCCAGTCCGGATCGTGAGCGGCCAGCGAGGCACTGCGTCACGGCGCCCGGGTCGCCGCTAAAGCTCGGCGTCCCGGCCGTTCCATGGGGCACGGCGCCCCGACCCTACCGCGACCCGGCCTCGGGCGCTAGATGGGCGGTTCTGAGGCGTGGTTCGCCCTGGAGGCTGTGGGGAGACCCCATCGGCGGCTTCGACGGGTCAGAACTGACGTCTACGCCATGCTCCTGACAGCTACACGCCGTGCTGGCGCCCTGCCCTCGACACGCTTGAGCCCACCGGAACCTGCTGAACGGGCGCGGTGCGGCACGCCGGGCGGAGTCAGCAAAGCTTCGAGCAGATCGAGCGTGGCCGCGTCGAGCCAGCGGTCCTTCGCCCACCTGTACGACACGGGCGGCCTCCGCCGCACTCACTTGCGTGGGCATTCGAACATCCTGAAGCGACTGCTCATCCACGCCGGCGCGTTCAATCTCGGTCTCCTCATGCGACAGGTGTTCGGGCGCGGCACGCCGCGCGGGCTCCAAGGCCGGCGGATCGCCCCCGGCGCGCCTGACATCACCCTCGGCACGCTCCTCGACCGCGTCTGGACGGCGGCGATGCGTCTCTGGTACCGCCCGCGCCCGCGACGACCATCCGGCCCACCGCGTGGACTGTCGTGCTCGCCGGCTAAACTGCGAGACTTCCACCACGGGCTGCTAACCCGCTACGGCGCTGGGAGCCACCCGTGCCCTATTGGGCGGCCGACCCCGGCCCGCAGCCATGAGCGGCCCACGCGGCTGACGAGTATGCCGCTGGAGCGGCTCCCTGACCTCCCGCGTGTCGTCGTGCCCCGCATCGAGGGCCGGGACACGCTCTACGAGTTCGACGTGTCGGCCGCGCCGTCCCGCGAGTGGCGGGCCGCTTTCCTTTGGCCGCCGCCCGGCTGACAACCGCTGACTACACTCCTGACATTGGCCGCGTCGCGCTCCACGGGGCGACCGTCACTTCGCACCCCACCGCGATATCTCGGGGACTGGCTGTGCCGGATCGACCGCTGGATCGCCTACGCCAACTCGATCGTCGATGAACGACGACGGAGAGTGAACCTGGTGGGGCAGGAACACGAATCGCGAGCAATCGCCTACAGGGTACCTCGCGGCTCCGTTGGCATTGCTACCAGCCGCCGCGCGATCCGCATCAACGCGTCTATCGTGAATGGTTTCCGGATATGGCCAGTGAACCCCGCGTGCCACATGTTCGTCGCGTCGGTCTGAGACCCGGTGACGGCGATCAGCAGTGTCTTTCGGAAGCGTGGATCTTGCCGCAGGCGGTGGGCAAACTCGAGACCGCTCATTGCTGGCATCTTCAAGTCGGAGAAAATCAAATCCGGCTGGCGGCGTTCCAGTTGCTCGAGACCGTCGAACCCATTGACAGCCACATGGACGTCGGCGTGCATGGCCACAAGAAGGTCTCGCAGGGCACTGCGCACGCCGTCATCGTCGTCGACGACAAGAACGGTACGGCCACGGAGCAACGCCGTAATCATCACATCATGTCTCGCGGCCACGCAGACTCAGCGCGCCGCGGTAGCGATTTGGAACTATGCAGCGCCGCGGTTGCGCTCCCACCGCGGTCGCGTGGCGGGGCGTGCCGGCGCGATAGCGGTCTCTCGCGCCCCCGCCTTGGTGGGCGTTTTCCGTAGGCTCTAATGTAGGGCCTCCGGGCACACCTGCGTTAGCGGCGACCCTCAGGCGGACCGAGCGCGGCGTACTGTGGCAATTGGGGCATCGAGGATCGTGGTCGTCAATTCGAACGAGGCGGGGTTGTGGATTCAAGCGGTGCAAGCCCTGTGATCACGAACCGGATGGCCTCGGGTCCACGGTTGCCATGAGGGCGTTCACGCTAGCGCCGCACACGCTGTCGCGTCTAGACGGAAATCCCGATGGCCTGTGAGCGTCGGGGACGATATTGGCGGCTTCCCGGGCTCGGCGGCGACCCCAGCCGCCGCATCTCTCAGCGGAGCTTTAGGCCCCGGAGGCCGGGAGGGATAACGCTCCGTTAAGCGGAGGCCAGGGGAGGCAAGCGCCGGGGCAGGTCACTCCGCTGCGCTCATAGGGCCGACCTAACCGAGACGAATACCGGATACCGTAGCTGCCGGGCGTCTCTACGCCAGCGCGTCGTCACTCCTCCGTGACAGCCGACTCCGTATAAGATGCGCGAGCGTGTCTCCGGTGACGGGTTTCCCCAGGAGACGGTCGAAGCCCACACGCCAGGTATCGACGAGGTCGCTTTCTCGATTCCGTCCGGTCATTGCGATCAGGAGCACGCGGCGATGTTGCGGATTCGCTCGCAGCCGCCGCCCGAACTCAAGGCCGTCCATCACCGGCATGGTCAGGTCACACAGGACGACATCGGGTTGGCTGCGGGCGACCTTCACCAAGCCTTCGCGCCCATCGGCGGCGAGCACCACGCAGAACCCGAATGCCTCAAGCTGGCGCCGCGTGGTCTCGCGCAGAGCGGGGTCATCGTCGATGACGAGAATCGTGCGGGAGGCGGCCGGCTGGGCTGTGTGATCCATTGCACCCGGAGACTTCTTTCCTTCGTAGCAAGACGACCTCGGGCGAGGCAAGTACGAAATGCAGGCAGTGGGGAGACGGGCGACATCCTGGCGTGAGACCACTGCTCCGCGACAGCGTGTCTGGAGCTGAAGCGGGTGGGACGGCTTGTCGGAAACTACTTCGGGCAGTCAGGCCGCTCCGTGCGCACCACAAGCGGCCCGGTTGCGGTGCCATCCTCCGTCGTACACCACGCTTCCCGCCACTGGCGCCAAGCCCCCGGACCCTCAGCGCCAGTCGCTCGCGGGTGTCGCGGGACAGCCGGATCAACCGTTCCGTCGGCAATCCCGCCCACAAAAAGAAACCGCCGCCGGGGTCGCCTACGTTCCAAGCCTGCGGAGCACCCTCGGTCCGACGAACCAGATCAACGTTCCGGCGCGCTTCGACGTCACGCGCTCGACGTCAACCCGGCAGACGCCGCCCTTCTTGAACGGCATCGCACGGCTCGCGCCAATCAGGTGCGCGGCGAGCTTGCCAAGCTCCGGCTCGTGGCCGACGAGCGCGATGCGGCGCCGTTTGGCCGCCTTGGCGAGCTGTGTCATGACGTCTTGCGCCGTATGTCCTGGGGCCAGAGCGTCGAGAATCTTCACAGGCGGCTTGGCATCCATGCCGGCCGCGAGGAGATCGGCGGTCTGTTTGGCCCGCACGAGCGGGCTGGTAAAGATCTCGTCCACGGCCACTTCCAGTTCGCGCAGGCCCGTCGCGCATTCCCGGAAGCGGCTGATGCCCCGCTTGGTCAGCGGCCGTTTCGTGTCGTCGGGCCATTCTTTTCCGCGCTCGGCCGCGATGGCGTGGCGGACCAGATACAGTTCCGTGGGAGGCATGTCAAACCCCAATCAGGCTGCGGCGGAAGGCCGGTTCGGTCCATTCCCCATCCCCGTCACCCATCGGCCGATTCCCTCGAGGTTAACGTGCGGCCGGCCAGGTGGGCAACCGCATTGGACGACACCGGATTGGACGACGAGGAGTTATTAACTTCGAGACCAAGGCTGCATGGTTACAAGAGGATCGAATCTTGGAAGGCGCGCCGGACGACTCTCTCGAGCACATCCGGGCAAAGTATGGAGCTTCAATTCCAACTGGGTCGGAAGACCGCATCAAAGGCGTGGGGCAACTGGCCCGAATTGCAAATTACCTGACCACTGGCACGTGGAAGGGTCCGAAGGGACCGGGCACAGCTACTCCGAGACGCCGCCTGCGGTCGAGGAAGGCGACCAGTTAGCTCGTATTCCTTGGATCGGACTGGATCGAGGCGCGCTCGGCGATAAGGGGAGGAGGAACCTGGGGCCCGCTATGAGTATCTCTGCAAGACGTGTAAGCCGGATGCCGTCTTCCGGTCAAGAAGTCCATCCGCTTGTCCTGGTTGAACTTTCCTACCTCCTCCACCTGTCCCGGTCAGTAATCCCGCTCGGCTTGCCTAGCCTAGACTTACACACCTCCGCTCAGTCAACGCGTAGACTCTCGGGGCGAACCATGTCGCTGTCCCCGGGGGTGACGATGCTCCTCGCGACCGCTCTCTGGACCTTCCTGCGCGCCTTGCTCTTCGGGTCAGCGGCCATCGCCCTCGAGAACCTGGCTCTGCGCCATCAACTGGTCGTCCTGCAGCGAGCCGTCGCCCGCCCCCGGCTCACTCGATGGGACCGGATCTTCTGGGTCTGGCTCTCCCGCCTGTGGGCGAGCTGGCGGTCCAGTCTCGTCATCGTTCAGCCGGCTACGGTTTTGGCTTGGCACCGGAAAGGCTTCCAGCTCTACTGGCGGTGGAAGTCCCGGGCCAACCCGGTCGGCCGCCCGAGGCTCGACCTTGAAATTCGCCGTCTGATCCGGCGTATGGCTCGCGAGAATCCAACGTGGGGCCGCCGGCGCATCCAGGCGGAGCTCGCCCTTCTCGGCTACAACGTCGCCGAGCTCACGGTCGCCAAGTACATGCGGCGGTCGTCCTCAAACCATGCGCCGACGTGGCGCGCCTTTCTAAAGGCCCACATCCACGACATCGTCGCCGTCGACTTCTTCGTGGTCCCGACCATCACCTTCCGCCTGCTCTTCGTCTTCGTCGTGCTCCGCCACGACCGCCGCGAACTCCTCCATGTCAACGTCACGGACCACCCCACGGCCGTCTGGACCGCCCGGCAGATCATCGAGGCATTCCCGGACGATTCGGTTCCCAGGTTCCTGCTCCGTGATCGAGACGCGGTCTACGGCGAGGAGTTCGCGCGGCGAGTCAAGAGTATGGGAATTCGCGAGGTCCTCACCGCCCCCCGCGCGCCCTGGCAGAATCCCTTCGCAGAGCGGGTCATCGGCTCGATTCGACGAGAGTGCCTCGACCATTTCCTCATTCTCAATGACGCTCATCTGCGTCGTCTCTTGCGGGCGTACCTCGCCTACTACAACACCGTGCGGCCACACCAATCGCTTGACAACAACAGTCCCCAACCACGAGTCGTCGAACCCTCGCCACGTGGCCGGATCATCGCCATCCCTCAGGTCGGCGGGCTCCATCACCGCTACCAGCGCACGGCCTGATCGCGAGCGGGTGCAGCCGCGGCCCCCTCGCTCGCGGAAGCCACCAGATGGCGGACCTCCTGGGAGCTCCCAGGCCGCGCCCTCGCGGATCTGTCGCTGGGTCGCTCCGCTGATCCCCAGTCGCCAGGGGCGCCGACGGCAGGTCCAGAGGTCCACTTATCGCCGCGGCATGAGACGAGTGCCGATGAGGTTTCTAACCGGGACAAGTCATCGTCCGAGACGCGCGCCCGGCGGGGCAGCGGGCGAGGTCACTCGATCAGGCGCTACGCCGTCTGAAGCTCCACGGTCACAGGCCGCCTAATCAGTTATCTTTCAGGAACCCGAGCAGCGCCTCGTTGAACACGGCGGGGATGATTGCAGGGGCAGCGTGCCGACCCTGGGACACGATGACAAGGCGCGACCCCGGGATGCAGCGACTGGCCGTGTCGGCCACGATCCGGTAGGACACCCGCGTCAGTTCCCCCTTCGCAACGGTTACCGGCACAGTGATCTGACTCAACTGGGCGCAACTGATCGCGGGGGGTGGCGGGGCGGCAAAGAGGAGAGGAATCGTTCGAGCGTTGTCGAGGAACATCGACTGCGCCGCGGGGGCAGCGTTTCGAAGATGCCGGGCTGACCGTTCACCCCGTCGAAGAAGAGCCGGACCGCTCCGGCCGTGTCGCCCGCCTTGCTTGCTCCGGCTGCTGGAGCGGTCATGTCGCGGCGGTCCTCCCCGGCAGCCTTGACGTCCGCGGGGTCGGTCACGAAGGTCGCCAGGGACGGCTCGTGGAGGAACAGGCTCTTAACCAGCTCGGGATGCTGCACGGCGAGCGCTAAGGCGATCGCCCCGCCGTACGACCAACCCACGACGTGCACGGGGCCGGTCCTGAGTTCGCGGATGAACACGGCGAGGTCGTCCGCGTGCGTGGCGAGCGAGTACTTCTCGCCGCTATCCGGCCACGGAGCGGTGCCGAAGTAGCGCTGCGTCAGCGCGATGTACCGGTAGCGCTGAGCGACCGCCTCCCGCTGGCCTTCCCAGGCCCGGTGATCCGAGAATGCGCCGTGGACGAACACGACCGGGGTGCCTTGTCCCTGCTCCAGATAGACGAGGTCCGCGCCATTCACGCTCATGCGTTTGACGGCCGATGCAACGGGCGAGGCGGTTTGGGTCAATGCAGTTCCACTAAACAAGGCGATACAAGCGACCAGCGCAAACAAGGCAGTGGCTTTCGAGAAGTTCATGGTGACCTCCGTCTCGGGTGTCACCGAAGACAACTCGGAGTTGGCGAGGAGGGTGACGATCGGCGACGGGGTCCGCACTGCACGCGTTGGCCGCGACCTCGCCGAAGTCGCCGCTCGCCGCGTGAACAACGTAACATAGACTCAGGTCGATTCAAGTCTCAACTCGGATTCCCAAGGTGGAAAACGCGAAGCGCCCTCGCTGGTCAACGAAGGTCTCACTCTTCCGACTTGGCTCTGGAAAACGTAAGTTCGGCTGATAACGATGCACGGACTCCACTGGGCGAACTTGTCGACCTCACCCGATCGTTTCCCTTCTCCGTCGTAGCCGCTTTCTAAGAATCGGTCTGATCGATGGACTCTGTCGACTCCTGATGCCGTGTCCAGAACGGCCGTTACCCCCGCTCCGTCGACTGGAATTCGACCCACCGTCGACCTCCACGATCACAGTCGTCGGGGGTAACCGGCCTCGCGCGGATACGGCACGCCGCGGAGGCGCTGTGAGAGCGCATCGAGGTCCGTCCAGTCTGGACCGGCGCGCATCTGGACCACTCGGCCGCGGAGTGAAACGTGACGTTACCAGTCCTCCCCGAGGACGGTCAGGGCGACGAGCCCGTCGCGAGCGAGATCGCGCTCGCGGAACCCGCCCTTCTTGGTCGAGAGCAGCAGCCGCGCCCCGCCAAGCCAGAGGTACCAAGCCGACCGTGCTCGGCGAACCATCGGCCCGGAGGCTTCCGATAATGCGGGCCGTCGCTGACGAAGAATGCCTCGAGGCGCTCGGCCGGGGGTCCGCTCGGCATGGCCGCAGCCCCTTACGCCGGAAGGAAGTCGGCGCTGTGCCGGAAGACGTCTTCGCCTAACACGTCCTGCTGAGATATCCATAGCGGCCATAGCTTCCTCCCTGTCGCCGAGCTCGCCCCGATCCAGGCCGATCGAGGAATACGAGCTAATCCCTGAATCGCTCTCTTCTAGGGACCGTCTAGCTCGTCTTCGCTGCTACTGGATCACTTCGTCCGCCCGAGCTAGCAGCGAGGGCGGGATTGTCAAGCCGAGCGCCTTGGCGGTCTTGAGGTTGATCATGAAGTCGAACGTGGTGGGCTGCTCGACGGGGAGGTCGGCGGGCTTGGCGCCCTTCAGGATCTTGTCCACGTAGGCAACGGCGCGGCGGAGCGTCTCAAGGGGATTCGCCGCATACCCCATGAGGCCGCCCGCCTGCGCATGTCCCCAGTCCCCAAACATCGTCGGCAGGCGGTTCTTCAGCGCGAGATCGGCCAGCTGTCTTCGCTCGGCGAAGAACATGGGGCCGGGCATAACAAGAAGCGCTTGCGCGCCCTTTCGCGCCATGGCCGCGAAGGCCTCGCCAAGCTCCGTGGAGTCTCGAACCTCCACGACTTGGAGCTGGACTCCCAACGACCTGGCCCCGACCTCCGTCTAGCCTGATCATTTCGCGGTACACGGGATCGGTGGCCGTCCCGGCATGCCACAGGACGGCGACGCGGGAAGCCCCGGGATCGCCTCCTTCAGGAGTTCAAGTCGTTTAGCGCTCAGCTCGAGGTTGATGCTGGACACCCCCGTCAGGTTGCCACCCGGCCGCGCAAAGCTCGCGACGAATCCTCCGCCCACGGGATCGGCCACGAACATGAAGACGATGGGAATGGTTCTCGTCGCATTCTTCGCCGCGAGGGTCGCTGGGGTCGCCGCTGTCAAGATTACGTCGACTTTGAGATCGACCAGCTCCTTTGCGAGACCTGGGAACCGTTCAAACTGTCCCCAGCCCACCGGAATTCAAAGACGATGTTCTGGCCGACAACCCAGCCAAGCTCTCGAAACGCCCGCCGAAGCTCGTCCGCAGGTTCCCCGGTCGGTCTCCCAGCACCCCGACGCGAGCGACCTTTCCCGGCCTGCTGCGCCTCGGCGACGAGCGGCGCGGCGAGGAGGCTGAGGGCCAGCGCGACGGCGACCATGGTGCCCGTTCGCTTCATGGGCCACCTCCCGATGGCGAGATGCTACGCTGGCGGTGGATGACGTCAATCTCCGAGCGGTAATTCCCGGTTCAGACCGTCTTCTTCACTCCCTGGATCGCTCGCTTCTAGGAACTTTCGAGCACAATAGACACCCTCAACCTACTCGCCGCCGATATAACGGCTCGAGCGGACACGGGCCCAGCCGGCAGCCTAATGTGTGCTCAGAAACACCAGCGTCTTTTGGTTGAACTCGGCGACCTGCTCGTAGATCGGCGCATGCGCAGACGTCTCGAAGATCAGCAGCTCCGACTGCTTGATTTCCGTTCTTCATGCGCTCCGCAAAGCGCGGCGGTCCTTCGCCCCCGCCTCGGCTTCCTTCAGGACGGCGATGATCTGCTCCTCGGTGAAGCGCTTCCCTCGCATCGGTCATCCTCCCGGCGGGCAGCATAGCCGGGCGGACTCTCATCCGGAATGGCCCAGTTTTCGGGGGGCAGGGCAAGGTGAAGTGCACGCTTTTGCTGATCGGTTAGCTCCAGGAGTGTCCGCTGATTCCGCAACTCGGCGAGCTTCGTTTCCACGTCTTCAATACTCTTGGCTCTCCGTGTGATCTCCGTCTGAAGGCGCCCCAACCACTCCATCGCATCACGAGAATTCTTATCGAGAGCCGCCGGCAAGACTCTCAGTTGCGTTTCCATTGGCCCTCCACTGCCTTCCAACGCCTCCTATGACCGCCTCTTCGTGCAAGCTCCTGCAGAAAAGAAACCAGCGCCGCTAGCGCGGCGCCAGCGCTGACAAGGGCGATCAGAGGAATGTCTTCGAATGGCCAAATTGCGACATCTGGCATTGGGGACACCTTCTGATCGCACGCGGCTCTTTACGAAGATCTGGGCGGTCCCCAGCGTCCGCCGGCACCAAACCGGCGACGACGAGATGCGGGCGATCTTCTGCCCGAGGCGCTCGAGCAGGTGGCTTCCGTGATCCGGGCCAAGCGGTGGGGTGGGAGTGGGCGGGGACGCCCGGAGAATCTGGTCGGGGACCCCGGACACATGGGTACTTCCCGCCGCGAGGATCGCGGCGCGAAGGCGGGCGAGGGTGTCGGGTCGGCCCACGGGAAGGACGGCCGGGAAGTGACGATTTGTCCGTGCTACCCTGGCCGCGGTCATCAAGGGAGGCGCGTGGCATGCAGTGCGCCCGCTGCCAGCACGAAAACCCTTCCGAGTCGAACTTCTGCCTCGGGTGCGGCACCCGGCTCGGTCTGCCATGCGCCGCGTGCGGCAACGAACTCCCGCCGGGCTCCCGATTCTGTAACAAGTGCGGCCACGCGGTCGGCGCTCATGCCGATTCGGGACAGCGCTTCGCCTCGCCTGACACGTACACGCCCCAGCATCTCGCCGAGAAGATCCTCACCTCCAAGGCTGCCCTCGAGGGCGAGCGTAAGCAGGTGACGGTGCTCTTCGCGGATCTCAAGGGATCGATGGAACTGCTCGCTGACCGAGACCCCGAGGAGGCGCGGAAGCTCCTCGATCCAGTGCTCGAGCGGATGATGGAGGCCGTCCACCGGTACGAGGGCACGGTGAACCAGGTGATGGGCGACGGGATCATGGCGCTCTTCGGGGCGCCGTTGGCCCATGAGGATCACGCCGTGCGGGCGTGCTACGCGGCGCTCGACATGCAGGCGGCGATGCGGCAGTACGCCGAGGAGGTCTGGCGCTCCACGGGCATCGAGGCCGCAGATCCGCGTGGGCTCAACTCCGGCGAGGTGGTCGTGCGGGCCATCGGCAGCGATCTCCACATGGACTACACCGCGGTGGGCCAGACCACCCACCTGGCGGCGCGGATGGAGCAGCTCGCGACTCCGGGGACGATCCTGCTCACCGCCGACACGCTGCGGCTCGCGGAGGGGTACGTGACGGTCAAGCCGCTGGGGCCGGTGCCCGTGAAGGGCCTGGAGGCGCCCGTCGAGGTCTACGAGATGACCGGAGCCGGGCCCGTGCGCTCCCGGCTTCACGCGGCGGCTGCCCGAGGGCTCACGCGGTTCGTCGGCCGGGACGCAGAGCTGGAGCAGCTGCGCGCAGGCGCTCGGGCGGGCCGCTCGCGGGCCACGGCCAGGTGGTCGCGCTCGTCGGGGAGCCGGGCGTCGGGAAGTCGCGGCTCGTCTGGGAGTTCACCCACTCGCACCGGACCCACGGCTGGCTCCTCGTCCAGGCCGGCTCGGTCTCCTACGGCAAGGCGACGCCTACCTGCCGGTCATCGACCTGCTGAAGGGCTACTTCCAGATCGAGGACCGCGACGACAAGCGGAGGGTCCGCGAGAAGGTGACGGGCAAACTGCTCACCCTCGACGCGGCGCTCCGAGCCGACGCTCCCCGCCGTCCTCGCCCTGCTCGACGTCCAGTGGAGGACGCCCCGTGGGAGGCGCTGGACCCGCCGCAGCGTCGGCAGCGGACCCTCGACGCGGTCCGCGGCTCCTGCTTCGGGAGAGCCAGGTGCAGCCGCTCCTGCTCGTCTTCGAGGACCTGCACTGGATCGACACCGAGACCCAGGCCCTGCTCGACAGCCTCGTCGAGAGTCTCCCGACCGCCCGGATGCTGCTCCTGGTGAACTACCGGCCCGAGTACGAGCACCGCTGGGGTGGCAAGACGTACTACACGCAGCTGCGCCTCGACCCGCTGCCGCCCGAGAGCGCCGAGGCGCTGCTCGACGCGCTCCTCGGCGAGGACTCGGGCCTCCGTCCGCTCAAGCAGCTCCTGATCGAGCGGACCGAGGGGAATCCCTTCTTCCTCGAGGAGAGCGTGCGGACCCTCGTCGAGACGGGGGCGCTCGCCGGCGAGCGGGGGGCGTACCGTCTGGCCGCGCGCCGGCAGCATCGCAGGTGCCGGACACGGTCCAGGCGGTCCTGGCCGCGCGGATCGACCGGCTCGCGACCGAGGACAAGCGTCTGCTCGCAATCCGCCGCGGTGATCGGAAAGGACGTGCCCTGCGGCTCCTGCTCGAGGCCGTCGCGGATCTCCCCGAGGCCGTCCTGCGACGGGGCCTCGCCCGCCTCCAAGCCGCGGAGTTCCTCTACGAGACCGCGCCTGTTCCCGGATCTCGAGTACACGTTCAAGCACGCCCTGACCCATGAGGTCGCCTACGGCAGCCTCCTGCAGGATCGGCGGCGCGCCTGCATGCTGCAGATCCTCGAGATCATCGAGCGCCTCTACCCTGACCGCGTGGCGGAACAGGTCGAGCGGCTCGCGCACCATGCCCTCCGGGCCGAGGCGTGGGAGCACGGCGGTCGCCTATGCCCGCGCAGGCCGGCGCGAAAGCCGCGGCGCGCTCGGCGAACCGGGAGGCGGTGGCCTGCCTCGAGCAAGCGCTGACGGCCCTCGCGCACCTCCCCGAGCGCCGCGACACGATCGAGGCCGCCATCGATATCCGGCTGGAGCTCCGCGGAACCCTCTTCCGCTCGCCGACTTTGAGCCAGCAGCTCGAGCACCTACGGGCGGCCGAACGCCTCGCCGAGACCCTCGGCGACCGGGGTCGGCTCGGGCGCGTCTGCGAACATCTCCCACTACTTCACGATGATCGGCGACCAGGACCGCGCCATCGACGCCGGCGAACGCGCCCTGGCGCTCGCCGCTTCACTCGGAGACCGGATCGTCGAAGCGCGGGCGCGCCACAACCTGGCCCAGGCGTACCACGCGCTGGGCGACTACCACCGGGCCCAGGGCCTTCTCCGAGAAGCGCTCGCCTGGCGGGGGAGCTGATCGGTCGCGGCGGCATCGCCGTGTCCCCCATCCAACGCGTCTCCGTTCGAAGCTGGCTCGCCTGGATGCCTGGCCGAGGCGGGCGAGTTCCAGGAGGGGCTCGCCGTGGGTGAGGAAGGAATCCGATTGGCCGAGGACGAACCGTTCACGGTGATCAACGCCCTGTTCGGCGTGAGCCTGGTCCACCTCCGCCAGGGGGATCTCGAGCAGGCCATCGTCCGACTCGAGCACGCCCTCGGCCTCTGCCGGTTCTGGCAGATCCCGTTCCCTCTGGTCCTGGTCACCTCGCAGCTCGGGTATGCGTACGCGCTCTCCGGCCGCCTCGCCGAGGCGATCCCGCTTCTTGCAGAAGGCGTGGAGCTCTCCACGGGCGCTGGGGTCGGTCACAGCGGTGGCGTGGCTCGCCGAGGCGCATCTCCTAGCGGGTCGGACGGACGAGGCGTGGGAACTGACTGTCCAAGGGCTCGAGCTGGCGCGGGCCCACAGGGAGCGGGGATACGAGGCCTGGGCGCTGCGCCTCCTTGGCGAGATCGCCGCGCGGCGCGACCCGCCGGACGCAGCAGGCCGAGGCGCCACTACCGCCAGGCGCTCGCTCTCGCCGACGAGCTCGGCATGCGCCCCCTCGTGGCCCACTGCCACCTCGGCCTCGGCACGCTCTACCGCAGGTCGGGCGCCACGCGAAGGCGCAGAGCACCTCACCGACCGCCGACGAGATGTACCGCGCGATGGAGATGACCTTCTGGCTCGAGCAGGGCGGAGACAGCCTGGTGCAGGCGGAGCGAGCTGATGAGCTGTCCCCAGTGCGGCCACGAGAACCCCGCCGGCGACCAGTTCTGCGCGAATGTGGCGGAGCGCTCGCTGCCAACTGCGCAGCATGCGGCTCCGCCAACCCGCCGACGAACAAGTTCTGCGGCGAGTGCGGCGGGCCGCTCACCCAAGCTGCGCCACGGCGCCGAGGTCTCGCGGCGCCCGCAGCCTACACGCCCGAAGCACCTCGCCGAGCGCATCCTCACCTCCCGCGCCGCTCTCGAAGGCGAGCGCAAGCAGGTCACCGTCCTCTTCGCCGACCTCAAGGGCTCCATGGAGCTGCTCGCCGACCGCGACCCCGAAGAGGCGCGCCAGCTCCTCGATCCGGTGCTCGAGCGGATGATGGAAGCGGTGCACCGCTACGAGGGCACCGTCAACCAGGTCATGGGCGACGGCATCATGGCGCTGTTCGGGGCGCCCCTCGCCCACGAGGACCACGCGGTGCGCGCCTGCTACGCCGCGCTCCGCATGCAGGAGCGCGTCAAGCAGTACGCCGAGGAGGTCCGGCGCACCGCAGGGCGTCGGCGGTCCAGATCCGCGTGGGCCTCAACTCGGGCGAGGTCGTCGTCCGCTCCATCGGCAGCGACCTGCGCATGGACTACACCGCCGTCGGGCAGACGACCCACCTCGCGGCGCGCATGGAGCAGCTCGCCCGCCCGGCTCGATCCTGCTGGCGCCCGACACGCTGCGGCTGGCCGAGGGCTACGTCGCAGGTGCAAGCCGCTCGGGCCGATGCCGGTGAAGGGCCTGGCGAGCCGGTCGAGGTCTACGAGCTGCTCGGCGCGGGCACGGCCCGCTCGCGCCTGCAGGCGGCCGCCGCGCGGGGCCTCACCCGTTCGTCGGGCCGCGACGCCGAGCTAGAGCAGCTGCGCCACACGCTGGAGCAGGCCGGCGCCGGCCACGGCCAGGTCGTGGCGCTCGTCGGCGAGCCGGGCGTGGGCAAGTCGCGCCTGGTCTGGGAGTTCACCCACTCGCACCGGACGCAGGGCTGGCTGGTGCTGGAAGCGGCTCCGTCTCCTACGGCAAGGCGACCGCCTACCTGCCGGTGATCGACCTGCTCAAGGGCTACTTGCGGCATCGAGGCCGCGACGACCACGCGGCGATCCGCGAGAAGCTGACCGGCAAGCTGCTCGACGCTCGACCGGGCGCTGCAGCCGACCCTGCCGGCCTTCCTCGCGCTGCTCGACGTGCCGGTGGACGACCCGCCTGGCAGGCGCTCGATCCGCCGCAGCGCCGCCAGCGCACCCTCGACGCCTCAAGCGCCTGCTGCTGCGGGAGAGCCAGGTGCAGCCGCTCCTGCTCGTCTTCGAGGACCTGCACTGGATCGACGCCGAGACCCAGGCGCTGCTCGACAGCCTGGTCGACAGCCTGCCGACCGCGCGCCTCCTGCTGCTGGTGAACTACCGGCCCGAGTACGAGCACGCCTGGCACCGCAAGACCTACTACCGCCAGCTCCGGCTCGACCCGCTGCCGCCCGAGAGCGCCGAGGCGCTGCTCGCACGCGCTGCTCGGCGAGCGACCGGACCCTCGCGCCGCTCAAGCGCCTGCTGATCGAGCGCACCGAGGGCAACCCGTTCTTCCTGGAGGAGAGCGTGCGCACGCTGGTCGAGACCGGGGTGCTGGTCGGGCGAGCGCGGCGCCTATCGGCTGGCGAAGCCGCCGGAGGCGCGCAGGTGCCCGCGACGGTGCAGGCGGTCCTCGCCGCGCGCATCGACCGGCTGGCGCCCGAGGACAAGCGCCTGCTCCAGGCCGCCGCCGTGATCGGCAAGGACGTGCCCTTCGCGCTGCTCGCAGGCCATCGCCGAGCTGCCCGAGGACGCGCTGCGCCAGGGGCTCGGCGCACCTCCAGGCGGCCGAGTTCCTGTACGAGACGAGCCTGTTCCCGGATCTGGAGTACACCTTCAAGCACGCGCTCACCCACGAGGTGGCCTACGGCAGCCTGCTCCAGGAGCGGCGGCGCGCGCTCCACGCCCGGATCGTGGAGGCGATCGAGACGCTCTATCCCGACCGGCTCGCCGAGCACGTCGAGCGGCTCGCCCACCACGCCGTGCGAGGCGAGGTGTGGGAGAAGGCCGTCCGCTACCTCCGGCAGGCGGGCGCGAAGGCGCGGCCGCGCTCGGCGCATCGCGAGGCGGTCGCACTATCTCGAGCAGGCGCTGGCCGCCCTCGAGCACCTGCCCGAGAGTCGGGACACCCTCGGAGCAGGCCATCGACGTCAGATTCGATCTCCATGCCTCCCTTTTCCCACTGGCCGAGTACGGGCGCATGCGTGGCCACATGGAGGTGGCCGAGCAGGTCGCCGGGCGCTCGGCGATCGATATCGACTCGCGCGGGCCCTTTCACTGCTGTGTCCAGCCCTGCGCTTGGCGAATGAAAAGCGGCGATCCGCCGAGGTAGGCCGGCGCGCGCTCGCCATTGCCGTCGAGGTCGGCGACCAGCGCCTCGTGGAAGACACAAGTTTCCGGCTGGGCCAAACGTACACGAGCCTCGGCGACCATCGGGGTGCCGAGCCGTTCTACCGGCGGAACATCACGCCGCTCCCCATCAACCTCACGCCTGAGGCGGCGCGAGCGCTTCCACTATTCGCGTCGAACGCCCGAGCCTGGCTCGCCACGTCGCTGACGCCGCGCTCGGACGGTTCGACGAGGTCCTCACACTTGGAGCGGACGCTCTTCGGGTCGCTCGAGGCACTCGACGACAAATTTCGCCTGATCATCGCGCACTCCCATCTCGGGGTCCTCACTTACACCGGGGAACCCTCACCGACAGCGTCCGGCACCTTGAGCAGGCGGTTGCCCTTGGGCGGTCGTGGGATATCAGCGACACCGCCCGGGGGAGCGCGGTAGGGCTGGCGACCGCTTACGCCCACTTGGGTCGAATCGAGGAAGCCCTGGAATACATCGGCCCGGCGCTTGGGGTACTCCTCGCCTCTGCGCTGCGGGGAGATCTACTTCCTGGCCGGTCAGCGGGAGAAAGCGCTCGAAGCGGCAGCGCAGGCGCTCACCAGCTCGCAGCAGGCCGAGGAGCGGGGCCTCGAAGGCTGGGCGCTGTACCTCCTCGCGACCATCCGGGCCAACGGCGATCTCAGGGACTGGGATCAGGGTGAGGAACACTTCCGAGCCGCGCTCACGCGGGCTAAGGAATTGAGCATGCGCCCCTCGTGGCCCACTGCCACCTCGGTCTCGGCAAGCTCTACCGCCGCACCGGGGACGCGGCAAAAGCCCAGGAGCACCTGACCACCGCGACGGCAATGTACCGCGAGATGGGCATGAGCTTCTGGCTGGAGACGGCCGACGCGGAGCTGCGTGGAGTCGACCGATGACGAGAGTCGTGTCGGTGATCGTGCTTCTCGTCGCGGGTCTTGCTGTGCCGCTCGCCGCCGGGGCGCAGCTACCAGCGAGAGTCCCCCGGATCGGATATCTAGAATCCGGCGCCCCTGGCACGCCCCTCGTGGAGGCATTCCGGCAAGGGCTCCGCGATCTCGGCTGGATCGAGGGCCAGAACATCGCCGTTGAGGTCCGGGCCGCCGAAGGAAAGTATGACCGGCTGCCTGAACTCGCGGCTGAGCTTGTTCGTCTCAAAGTTGACGTGATCTTCGCCTCGAGCACGCCAGCGGCCCTGGCTGCCAAGCACGCCACCACGACGATCCCCATCGTCATCGGGCGTGTGGCGGATCCGGTTGGGAGTGGGCTGGTCACCACGCTGGCGCGTCCGGGCGGCAACATCACGGGATGGACGCACCAGGGTATTGAGTTGCGGGTGAAGTACCTGGATCTGCTCAAAGAGGCCGTTCCAGAGGCCACGCGGATCGGTGTCCTCTGGAACCCCGCCAACCCAATCCATGGACCGTCGTTGAAGTCCATGGAAGCCACGGCCGAGGCACTCAAGGTGGAGCTTCACCCCGTGGGGGCGCGAAATCCTCAAGAGATCGAGAGCGCCTTCTCTGCGCTGGCCGAAAAGCATATGCCGGGGCTGACGGTGTTTCAGGATGGGATGTTCTTGGCTCAGGGGCCGCTGATTATCGCCCTCGCGGCGCGAAACCGAATCCCGACGATGTACGGGCTGACGGACCTTGTGAGGATGGGTGGACTCATGGGCTATGGGGTCAATTTGCCCGGCATGTATCGGCACGGAGGCGTCCTTCGTGGACCGCATCCTCAAAGGCGCAAAGCCCGCCGACCTCCCTGTCGAGCAGCCCACGAAGTACGAGTTTGTGATCAACCTGAAGACCGCCAAGGCCCTCGGCCTCACCATCCCGCCCTCGGTGCTCGCGCGGGCGGATGAGGTAATAGAGTGAGCCTGACAGCCATCGCCGCTAAGATAATTTGCCGGTGAACAGCAGCATGTTGGGTTCACTGGGCCATAGGACCCCCAACCCCGGGAGGTGCTATGGCCAGACGGGCTCGGTCGGACGTCAACCTGCTGCGGCTGGCGGAACTGCTGCAGGAGCACATCACGCCCGCCCTCTGTCACGCCGCCTTTGGGCGGGTGCGGAAGACGGAGCGGCAACGGGTGTGGACGTTGACCGCGCTGGTGCAGTTCTGGGTGGCCGTCATTCTGCGGGCGCCCAAGGCCTTGAGCCAGGCCCTGGCCGACGGCCTCGAGGTGCGCGAGCCGCTCTTCCCGCGCGTGCCGGCGACGCCGGAGGCCTTCTTTCAGCGCTGCCGAGACCTGCGGCCCGCCTTCTTTGTCGAGGTGTTCGAGCGGTTCACTGCGCGGGTGCTGACCGCCGTCCCGCCACGCTACGCGGCGGAGATGGCGGAGGTGCAGGCGCGCTTCGCCGCGCTCGTGGTGTTCGACGGCTCGCGGCTGGCCGCGATCGCGCGGCGGCTGAAGCTGCTCTGGGACGAGCGGGCGGTGGTGCTGCCCGGCTGCCTGCTCGGGGTCTACGATCTCGGGCGCGGGCTGTGTCGGGCGTTGGTCTTCGACGCCGACGCCGCGGCCAGCGAACTCAAGCGCGCGGTGGCCGCCCTGGACCGGCTCGCGCGCGATACCCTGGTGCTGGGGGACCGGCTGTACGGCACGGCGGCGTTCTTCCAGGCCCTGCATGAGCACGGCTGTTGGGGGGTCGTGCGACGCAACAAACAGCTGGGCCTGCGCAAGCTGCAGCGCCTCCGCAAGCGCCGGGTCCAGGGCGGGTTGCTGGAGGACTGGCTGGTCCGCGCCGGCTCCGGGGTCTCGGCCCCCGCGCAGACCCTGCGCTACATCCGCTGGCGCCGCGGGGGCACCCGCTATGAGGTCCTCACGAACGTGCTGACCCCGGCCCGGCTGACCGCCGAGGAGGCGCTCGACCTGTATCCTTACCGCTGGGGCATCGAGCGGATGTTCTTCGATCTCAAGGAAGTGCTGAACCTCAACCGGGTCTACGCGGCCAACCCCAACGCCGTGGCCATGCAGGTCTACGCCGCGGCCATCGTCTACAACGGCATGCGCGTGGCCCAAAGCGAAGCGGCGGCGCACCTCGGCTGGCCGCCGGAGGACATCTCGCCGGCCAAATTCTTCCCCAAGCTCGCGGTGGCCTGTCACCTCCATCTGCAGGAACAGCACTGGGCGCGCCAGTTCCACCGCCGCGGGTCTCGCGCCCATCCGCAGCTCATCCACCGGCGCCAGACCTGGGCCCACACGGCGAGCACCACCATCGACGTCGAGCGGCGCTCCGAGTCCCGCCGTCGACGGCGCTATTGCCCGGCGCGGCGTCACTGGAAGTCACTGGCCCATGTCCGCGGAGGTCCCCGCTTCCTGGCGAAGTTATCTTAGCGGCGATGAGCCTGACAGCGACCCGCTAGCACGCCAGGAGGATTTTCGATGAAGACTATCGTGACGCATGTGCACCTAAAGCCCGACGCCGGACGAGACTGGGACGCCGCTATGCGTAAGCGTCTGTCGGCGGCGAGGACGCGACCAGGTTGGGTAGGAGGACAACTTCTCCGCCCCGCCGATAACGAAGACAAGCGAGTGATCGTTGGCACTTGGAGAACCCGAGCCGATTGGGATGAATGGCACCATGATCCGACATTCGCGGAGACGCGCCAGCGACTCGAAGGGCTAGAGAGTGCACCCGCTGAGCACTGGTGGCACGATGTGGTGCTGGATGTTCGGAAAGCTGCAGCTCCATCCCCGCCCACTGCCAAGTCCCCAAACAAGCGGAACGCGAAGGGCAAGACGAAGAGTCCACGCAGGCGCTCGACCTGACGAACTCGCTCGGATGACACGGAATGGATGCGATGATGGTGATCCAGTAGGGCCGAGCCGCCTTAGACTAGACGAGGCGAGTCTTCGTGCGCAACCCATTCCGGCGCGGCTGGTCGATCCCGTAGTGTCCGAAAACCCATCCCATGCTCAGACCGCCCGAGAGGTCTGGTCACTAGCCCAACCGCGAACGTTGGGCTAGATATGTAGGCGAGCCCGGGGGTGGTACCTACGTCGTTTCGGCCGGGTGTTCCCGAGAAACCAGAGCAGCCAAACGACGTGGAAGCAGCGCGGCCACTCAGCGCTTGAAACTCCTCGCTGTTCCCGGCGCCCTCATCCAAGCATACTGCGATTGAGTGCTGTTTGAATTTCGATCGTCGGAGTACGCGCGGCAAGGCTCGGAGACACGAATGAACGTTCGTGAGGGTTCGTGGCAGCAGTACGACTGGCTGCGCGAAGGCGACGTCATGGTCCCCATGCGCGACGGCGTGCGGCTCGCGACCGACATCTACCGCCCGGCGCTGGACGGCCGGCCCGTCCGGGCCCGCTTCCCCGCCCTGCTGGAGCGCACGCCCTACGACAAGCGTCCGGCTGACGACCTCACCGCCACGGCGCAAGTTCTTCGCCCGCCGCGGCTACGTGGTGGCCTGCAGGACGTGCGCGGGCGCTTCGACTCCGAGGGTGAGTGGTACGCCTTCGCCAACGAGGGGCCGGACGGCAACGACGCCGTCGATTGGCTCGCGGCGCGTCCGTGCTGCGACGGCCAGGTCGGCACCATCGGCCTCTCCTACAGCGGCTCCGACCAGACCGCGCTCGCCTGCCTCGCGCCCGAGGGGCTGGCGGCGATGTTCGTCGTCCGAGGGCATGTCCAACTACCACACCTGCGCCATGCGCCAGGGCGGTGCGCTCGAGCTGCGCTTCCTCATCTACGCCTTCCACATGGCGATCACCTCCAAGGAAGCGATCGCGCGACCGGCCGCTCGCGCCGTGCTGCTCCAGCGCGAGCGCGCGCCGATTGCGCGACTGGCTCACGCCGTCTGCCCCTGCGCGCCGGCCAGACGCCGCTGCGCCACCTGCCCACCTACGAGCGCTGGGTGATCGACATCGCTCACCCACGGCGACTACGACGACTACTGGAAGCAGCCCGGCTACTCCGCCGAGGAGTACTACGACAGCACACGCCGACGTGCCGCGTCTACCTGCTCGGCGGCTGGTACGACTCCTACGCCCGCTCCACCACCGATATCTACGTCGCGCTCTCGCGACTGCAAGCGCGGCCCGGTCCAGCCTGATCATGGGTCCGTGGGTGCACGGCGTCGGCACGCATGGCGCAGTCCTGGTCCGGCGACGTCGACTTCGGCCCGGACGCGCGCGATGGACGACTACAACGACCTGCGCCTGCGCTGGTTCGACCGCTGGCTCAAGGGGCTCGACGACCGGCGTCGGACGCGGAGCCGCCGGTCCGCCTCTTCGTGATGGGCGGCGGCGGCGGCCGCAAGACACGCCGAGGGCCGCCTGCACCACGGCGGCGCCTGGCGCGACGAGCACGAGTGGCCGCTCGCCCGCACGCGCCTGACGCCCTACTACCTGCACGGCGACGGCACGCTCGCCACGGAGCCGCCCGCCGCCGACGCGCGCCCGCCGAGCTACACCTTCGACCCGCGCGACCCGGTGCCGACCATCGGCGGCAACATCTCCGTCGGCTACGAGACTGCATGCCCGACGGCGGCTACGACCAGCGTGGCGCCCCGCCTTCTTCGGCTGCCCAGCGACACGCTGCCCCTCTCCGCCCGCGCCGACGTGCTCGTCTTCCAGACGGCGCCGCTCGACGCCGACCTCGAAGTCACCGGGCCGCTGGAGGTGCAGCTCTGGGCCTCCTCCTCGGCCGTCGACACCGACTTCACCGCCAAGCTGATCGACGTGTACCCGCCCAACGCCCGACTACCCCGACGGCTTCGCGCTGAACCTCGCGCGACAGCATCATCCGCGCCCGCTACCGCAAGGACCGCACGCGGGCCGAGCTCCTCACGCCGGGCGAGATCGTACGAGTTCGACGATCGTGCTCTACCCGACCAGCAACCTGCTTCGCGCAGCGGCCACCGCATCCGGCTCGACATCTCAGTCAGCAACTTCCCCCGCTTCGACGTCAACCCCAACACCGGCGAGCCGCTCGGCCGCCACCGCCGCTTCGAGCTCGCCCATCAGACCATCTACCACGACGCCGCCCACCCTTCGCACATCATCCTGCCGATCATACCGGCCGGATGAGGATGGGTCGCTGCGTACCCTCTTGAGCCGCGCAATTCCTCGGCCAGACCTGCGAGGAGTCTCGCTCGCCGGGCCCGGCCCCTGCTCGGGGTCAGCGGGCGATCGCGCGGCTGCAGCTCGCCTTCCCCCCCCAAGGCGGGCCTCCGGGTGCCGGGTCAGGCTTCGCGGGGAGGCCGACCCTTGTCCTGGTCAGAAACCCCATCGGTCCGACCTTCTCGTGCCTCCGACGGACAGGGAGCGTGCCTTGCGCTGGCGTCTCGGGCGGCTGGGATCATGGTCGCCGTGGGGAAGGAGCCGACAAGACGCGAAGCTGGCCCGCCACATGACCGGATCGGCCGCATGCTGGATCACGCGAACGAGCGGAGGCTGTACCCGGCGCCCGACGACGATCAGGCGGCGCGCTGGTAGCGGTGATGGAGCCCGCCGACCTGAGGAATGGCGATGATCCGGCCACATGATGGGGGTTCAACGACTCTGGGCTGGGGACTGTTGTTGTTGAGCGATTGGTGTGGCCGCGTGGTGTTGTAGTAGGCGCCGTAGGCGCGCAGGAGTCGGCGGAGATGGGCCTCGCTCAGAATGAGGAAATGATCCAGGCACTCGCGGCGGATTGAGCCGATTACCCGCTCCACGAAGGGGTTCTGCCAGGGCGCGCGCGGGGCGATGCAGACCTCGCGGATCCCCATCCGCTCGACGCGACGCGAGAAGTCCTGACCGTAGATCCCGTCTCGATCCCGAAGGAGGTACCTCGGTGCTGTGTCCTCGGGGAAGGCCTCGACCAACTGGCGTGCCGTCCAGATGGCCGAGGGTGATCGGTGACGTTGAGATGGAGGAGTTCGCGGCGATCGTGGTGGAGGACGACGAAGACGAAGAGCAGGCGGAAGGTGAGGGTGGGGACAACGAAGAAGTCAATGGCGACGAGCTCCCGGGCATGCGCGGTGAGAAACGCGCGCCAGGTCGGGGACGGCCGAGGCGACGTCCGGTGCATGTACTTGGCAACGGTGAGCTCGGCGACGCGGTAGCCGAGGAGGGCGAGTTCCGCCTGGATGCGCCGGCGGCCCCAGGTGGGGTTCTCGCGGGCCATGCGGCGGATCAGGCGGCGAATCTCGGCGTCGAGCTCTCGGGCGGCCGACCAGCTCCCCTTGGACCTCCATCGCCAGTAGAGCTGGAAGCCTTGGCGGTGCCAGGCGAGGACGGTCGCGGGCCGAACGATGACGAGACTGGAGCGCCAGCCTGTCCAGAGGCGTGACAGCCAGACCCAGAGGATCCGGTCCCACCGCGCGAGCCGGGGTCGGCCGACGGACCGCTGAAGGACGAGGAGTTGATGGCGGAGCGCGAGGTTCTCGAGAGCGATCGCGGCAGACCCGATGAAGAGGGCGCGGAGGAAGGTCCAGAAACCCATCACCAGAATCATCGGGGCTCCCCGGCATCAGGCATGGTGGCTGAGCCCAGACTCTACCGGATCAGTGGTGGAGGTGGTGCGGGAAGTTCAGGCCGGACAAGCGGATAGACTTCTTGACCGGGACAGGAGTATCAATCGAGATGCCTTAGTATGCCCATGGGCCGGTCGGTGGTGCCTCGAAGCCGGGTCCGCAGGTCCTATCAGACGAGGGCATCAGATGCCATTCCCTCGGGCAGCCTTCGTCTGGCGGTTGGGAGCACTGTTTTCGCCGAGGGATGCCCACGCAATCGGTCTCCACCTCACCAGAACGAGGCGAGCGTCCGCGGATGTCAGATGGTGTCGAGAGAGTCACAGCTCGAACCGGTGGAAGGGGTTGACCATGACATTGGTCGGACAAGCGAGTACCTCCTTGGCAAAAACGGTCGTCAGGCCTTCTGGACAGAAGCAGATGGATCAAGACGATCCGTCGTCTGTGACCATTGGGATGCTGCTCCCCCTTTTGTGGAGTGGGCGCGCTGCGAGATGCGGCGACCGCCCTCGACGCTTGCGCGGTACCGAGAGGCGCTCAACTGGGTGATCCGTGATATCGGGGACTTGCCGGTGGCCAGCCTGAATGTGGGGCACATCCTGCGCTTGCGGCGGAGTATGGACCAACGAGGGTGTGGCGAGGCCCGAATCGCCGCGATCCTCAATGCGCTCCGATCGTTTCTCAAGTTCTGCCGGGAAGTCCTCAGGTTGAGGGCGCTCGATCCGCGCCAGATTCGCGTGCCTCGAATCCCGAGACGGGATGTCGTGTACCTGACGAAGCAGGAGGTGGACGAGTTCGTACGGGCGATCATCGGACCCGGCGAACGGTGGGATGAGACTCCGCTAGCTCGGCTGCGGTTCCGAGTGCTTGTGGAGGTGCTCCTCGGGACCGGCGCACGCATCTCCGAGATCCTCTCGCTTGACCGGCGCGATGTGGACGCTCAGCGTAGAGAGATCAAGATCATTGGGAAAGGAAACAAGCAGCGGGTGCTCTTCTTCACCGATCGGGCGGTGGAATGGCTTGACCGCTATCTCGGTCGCCGACGGGACGACGAACAGCCCCTCTTCGTCACAGGCGGGCACCTGCCACGCCGCCTGAGATACGATGCGGTGAAGGCGGCCTTCAAGCGGTTTGCCAGGCTGGCGCGCCTCAGGAAGACGGTGACCGCACATGTGCTCCGGCACACGGTGGCCACGACGCTCTTGTTCAACGGCTGCCCGATCGGGCACATCAAAGCCCTGCTTGGACACGAACGGCTGGAGACGACGTGTCGGTACTACCTCGGGCTCGATGTCCGGGCGGCTGGGGAAGCGCATCGGAAGTTTCTCCGGTACGAGTGAGGCCTGACTCGCTCGAGCGGGCAGTACCCAACTCGACAGGCGGGGTCCCGACCCGACGCTGCCGAGGGATTTCATCCGAGCTGGCGGGTCCCGGACGAGGCGAAGCGTGTCGAGTCAGCCCGGCAGCGCTACACTTCGGACGGGACCTCCCCAGCCGGCCGACGATCTCGCTGCGAGCTGACTGGAGGTGCACCCAGGCATTCGCTTCTCCTTCTCCGCCCATCCGCTAGGATCGTCGCCGACGGTACGGCTCAAGGGACCGCCTACGCCAGCAGGGCGGCCTACGATCATCGCATGCAACGGCGATGTGGTTGCGGCGATCAATGCGCGGTTCCAGACTGTCCAGAGGGTGCCGCTGGGAACTGTTCTAGAAGGGAGGATCGACGATTTTTAGTGAGGGCACACATTCCCTGGATCAACACGATCCAGGGATGAAGGAGGCGTCGGCTTCCCGAGGCGAACCTGGTAGGTCACCCAGGCGATGATTGGACTGAGTCCCAACTACAATAAGACCTTTCACGACGGGCCCGGTGAAGCGCTATCGAACAACTTCGGGTACTCAGCCAAGGAGCCACCGTCAAAGCCCGGAACCCCACCAGCACCTCAGCTACCGGGCGAGCCCAACTCGTTCGCGACCGCTGCACCGATGTCGGGCCGTGCCCTATAGGCCTCTGCCGGAATAAGGGTGAGAGGTTGCTCTCCTTCCAGTCTCTCTCCGAGATCTTCGTAATCGGGAAGAAGACGCCCGTATTCGCCCGACATCAACTGCGATGAGATCATGAAGTCTGCCGAAGCCCGGTTACAGGCGATTGGAATGTTCCAGACGACCGCGATCCGAAGAAGTGCTTTCACATCCGGATCGTGAGGCAACGACTTCAGAGGTTCACAGAAGAAGATCAAGAAATCGATCTCCCCCTGTGCGATCCTGCCACCAATCTGCTGGTCACCCCCTAGCGGACCGCTGTGGAGTGCAATCACGTCGAGCTTGAGCTCCCGTCCCAACAGTCTGCCCGTCGTTCCCGTTGCATACAGCTCATGTTGAGCTAGGAGATCGCGGTTGAACGCCGCCCATTCCAGCAGATCCTGCTTCTTGTTGTCATGCGCCACCAGCGCAATCTTCTTTCGCTCTTTCATCGACACTTCTCTGAATGCCATCAGGTTCCTCCCTCTTCGCAGAGACGTCATCTAGAATGCCGCGACAGATCCCCCCATATACGACGAGCAAGGAGTGTGCTCGGATGCTGGACGGGCCCCTTCAAGTTGAAATACCCTCTCCAAGAGAACTTCATGGGCAATCCGCCTCGGCACGGTCAGCGCGGCTGCCGCCTTTGAAGGCACCTGCCTACGATTGGTGCAGCTGGAGAACTTTGCGCTTACGTCTCAAATCCGTGACAAGCCTATCGGAGGAATGAACTAAGCAAGACGCGCGATCAGGCCGGCCCCTCACTCGGGCCACCCTACCCGACGCTTCGAGTGCCAGTGATCGCACACCCTAGATCGGTCTGATCCAGGGACCGCACCCCGTACCGATCCGAGGCATCAGGCTGTTCGATTCCTTACACCGAGTGAGACCGGTAGTTCACGCGACCATGGTTCCACCGTTCCCTAGCTACTTCGCCGGTGCAGAAATGATCGTGTGGGATCGATTAGGAGCGGAGGGCGGACCCAGCATCCGTCTCGTTCGGCTGCTTTCTCGCTTTCTATCCTCGCGTCTCATCGAATCCCCCTGCCCGTCTTCGTCACCCGGTCCGAGGCCCCGCTCGGCCGAGCACCAGCAGGTCATTGGCGATCACGCCGAGCCCCACCCAGCGCTCCATCCCCGCGAGGCCGCGATACCGGCAGCGTCGAAGGCCGTGCCGGCGCTTCAGGGCGCTGATGCGCCCTTCACAGCCGGTCCGCCATTTGAGCGCGGCTCGAACGGCGCGCGAACACCCCTTCCGGCGCTGCCGCAGCAAGACCACGGTCCGCACGCCGCGCGCGGACGCCGCGCGCTCATTGGCCCGGGAGGCGAAGCCGCCATCCGCCACGGCCAGGCGCGGGGCGCGACCGAACAGTTGCTCGTGCCGGACCAGCGAGGGCACCCACAGCGCGTGGTCCGACACGCGAGTCTCGCAGACCGCGTAGTCGGTGATGAACTGGGCCTCCGCTTCTTGGATCTTCACCAGCTTGCCGAACTCCGTCGGTTTGACCGCCTTGCCCTTGCGGATCGCCTCCGTGTGCGGCTCGAAGAGGCTCAGCAGCTTGGCGGGGTACCGGGTGTTCCCCCGGAGGACGCGCGCCCGGGTCTGCGCGAGCACCCGCCGGACGAGCCCGGTGGTCTCGCGCAGCTGCTGCGCGAGCCCCTCGACCGCGAACTGGGCGATCCCGACCGCGCGCACGCGCCCGGCGGCCACCTGGTGGGCGGCGACCTCGGCCTCTCGGACCACCGCCCGGGTGCGGCCCATGAGCTCGCGATAGAGCGTGCGCATCCGGAGCTTGACCGGCTCCTGTTTCGCCCGCCGGCTCAGCTGCGTGATCGTGAAGACGCGGCGGGCGACGCTCCGCGTCCGATCGCGGAGCCGCACCACGCCGTCCGTCGCCGCGGTGCGCAGCCGCTTCAGCGTCCGGGTCAGCACGCGCACGCCATCCGCGAGGAGCGTGCTGTCGGTGGGGTAGTGGATGTTCGTCTCCACGACCGTGGTGTCCACCCGCAGTCGCCCGCCCCGGACGACCCGGCGCTGGCGCGCCAGGGCCACCAGGCGCTCGACCAGCCCCTTGAGGACGTCCGGCCCCAGGCAGTGGCTGAGCCGGATGAGCGTCTTCGCGTCGGGCACCCGCTCGCCGTCGATGCGGCAGAACGGGCGGTAGACCAGACTGCCGCGGACCTCGCGCTCGCACTCGTCGAAGGACCAGTCGAACAGGTGCTTCAGGACCAGCATCCGGAGGACGACCTCCGCCGGCGTCCCGAGGCGACCCCGGCGCCGGCTCTGGCGGTGGCGCCGGCCCAGGGCCTCGACCACCTGATCCACCAGCCCGTCATCCGTGAGCACCGCGTCGATCGCGCGGAGCGCCGGATCCCAGAGCTTGTCGCTGTCGGGCAGCAGCACCTCGACCAGGCTACGCTGGACGAACGCGCGTCGGACCATCTGCCCTCCGCCGAGGCCGTCGGGCCGTGGGACGAGGGGGCCGCGACGCCCAGAGCTGCCGGCGATTCAGCTCGGCCAGCTCCCGCAGCTGCGCCTGGAGCGCCTGCCACGCGGCCACGCCGGTCCGGACCCGCGGGCCCAGGGCCTGCGGCACGTAGTACCCGGCGGTGGTCCCGGCCGACCCCCGAAAGCTCACATAGAGATGGGGGCCGTGCTTCGCGCCGGTCTGGCAGTGGCACCCGGTCCGGCCGCAGGTGCGGTAGGTCTCGGAGAGGGTGCCAAAGATCGCCCGGCGGGCCAGGGGCAGGAGGCGGCGGAGCAGGGCGTCGCGTCGCCCTCGAGTGGACGTAACCGATGTCATCGATTACGATTCTACCGCGATGCGCGGCGGCCACCAAGGGGAAAATGCGTCGTTCGGCCATGTTCGGCCCGGCCGTGTCCGCACAAACACTGGCGGAAGTGCCTCACTTCGGCACCGGCAAGTAGCTAGTTTCTGTCGCGAAAGTCAGAAACACTCGTAACTCCCATCACTTAGCCTCGACGGAAGGGTGTCGGACCTCGGCGGTACACCCGACGGGCCGGCCGCGAAAAACGCGGGTACGACGGGATCGTGGTCGCAAAATCCGGTCGCCGCCGGGTCCAAGATTTTGCTTGCCGGGTGGGTGGCAAGTATAGATACTTGTCATATGCCAGCCGCCTCCCGCACCAGTGCCGCCGGCCAGCGCGTCCTGGCGCGCCTGCGCACGATCGGCCCCTTCCTCGAAGGATCGCTGACGATCACCACCAAACGGTGCGGCAAGCCCACCTGCCGCTGTGTCGAGGCCGGCCCGATCCACGAAGCCGCGGTGCTGACCTGGAAGGAAGCGGGCACGACCCGCACGCTCCACGTCCCGATCGCGTTGCGCGAGGAGGTCGCGGCCTGGGTCGGCCGAAGGCAAGCGGCTCAAGGAACTGAGCCACGAGATGGCGATCGCCCAGCGAGCGTTCCTCATCGCGCAACGGCGCCAGCGCGCCCGGTGAGACCGCGCACTCGGCCGCTGACCTTCGCCGATTTCGAGTTGCGGTCCCAAGGCGTCGCGCTGGACGCCACCCTGCAAGCCCTCGCTGACTTTCTCGACGAACACGCGGACCTCGTGACGCTCGTCCACCAGGATCTGGTGCGCGGGCTCAAACGGCCCCAGACCGGGCGCGACGGCCTGAGCGCCGCCCCAGGTGCTCCGGGCCTTCGTGCTGCAGCGGGTCAAAGCCTGGGATCTGCGCGAACTGCGCGAGCGTATCGCCGACGGCTACACGCTGCGACTGTTCACGACCTTCGACAGCCAGCCGGTGCCCCAGCACGACGCCTTCCACCGCGCCTTCTGCCGCTTGACGCCCGCCACGGTCCGCGCCCTCAACGACGCCGTCGTCCAGGCGGCCGTCGCGCTCGGCCTCGAGGATGGCGCCCAGCTCCGCGTCGATACCGCCGTCGTGGAGACCGACATCCATTGGCCGACCGACAGCACGCTGCTCTGGGATGCGGTGCGGGTGATCACCCGGCTGGTCAAGCGTCTGGGCGAGCACGTCCCGAGCGCGCGGAGTGGGTTTGCCGATCGCACCCGCCGGGCGCGACGGCGCATGCAGGAGATCAGCCGCCTGAGCGCGGCGGAGCGGCCGCGGCAGCAGCGGCGCAAGTATCGCGATCTCCTCGGCGTCACGGCCGGCGTCGTCGCGACGGCGCGCGCCGCCGTGGCCACGGCGCGGACCGCCCCACCCGCGGATCCGCTGGCGGCCGCCGTCGTCACCGCCCTGAGCGCCGAGATCGAGCACTTCTGTGGCCTGGCCGAGCGCGTTATCGCGCAAACCCAGCGCCGGGTCCTCGACGGGGACCAGGTGCCCGTGCACGAGAAGCTCTTCTCGATCTTCGAACCCCACACGGATCTCATCAAGCGCGGCAAGGCGCACCGCCCGGTCGAGTTCGGCCACAAGGTGTTTCTGGCGGAGAGTCGCCGCGGCCTCATCACAGACTACCGCGTGCTGGACGGCAATCCCGGCGACGAGGGCCACGTCGCGCCATCGCTCACCCAGCACGAGGCCACCTTCGGGCATGCCCCCGCCCTCTACGCGGCCGACCGCGGGTTCTACACGCCGGCCAACGTGGCGGCCTTGACCGCCGCGGGCGTGGACACCGAGTGTGTCCCCCAGCGGGGCGGGCGCAAGACGCCCGAGCGCACCGCGTACGAGAAGAGTCGAGCGTTCAAGCAGGGGCAGCGCTTCCGCGCGGGCATCGAAGGCCGCATCTCGGTCCTCCTGCGCGGCCGCGGCATGCGCCGCTGCCCGCTTGAGGGACGCGAGCGGTTCGAGGTGTTCGTCGGCGCGGCCGTGCTGGCGAACAACCTGCTGCGGATCGCCGCCCTCCTGCATCGGCGCGCCGCCCGCCGCCCGCGCCGCGTAGCAGCCCGCCGCCACGCTGCCGGTCCCCCAGTGAGCCGTTCTCTCCCGCCGACGAGCGCGCGGCGCCAGCGATCGCAGAAGTGATCACCACCGCCTCGTCGTCCTGCTCACGGCTCGATTTCGCGTCGATCGCCCCTGTCCTCGCACGCCCTGCCGGGACGTTGTATGCGAAAATCCCGTGAGGTTTGTTCACGGAACCCAGTTTCGCGACAGAAACTAGCTAGAACGTCATCCCACCATCAATCACAATTTCAGCGCCTACGACGAACGAAGAAGCGCTGGAGGAGAGATAGAGCACGGCTTCGGCGATTTCCTCAGGCTTCGCCATGCGCTTGAGTGGTATTTGGCTTCGGATCCAGTCTTGGGTCTCCTTGAGCTGCTCGTCGGACAGCCCCGCACGGCGAAGAATCGCTGTCTCCACCGGGCCCGGACTGATGGCGTTGACGCGGATACCGCGCCCCACGAGATCGGCCGACATGGTTTTGGCGAGGTTGACGACCGCTGCCTTGGTCGCGCCGTAAACGGTGGTGCCTGGCATTCCTTTGTGGGCGTTGATGGAGGCGTTTAACACCACCGCGGACCCCGCAGGCATCAGCGGAAGCGCCTTGAGGACCGTGAAAAAGGCTCCTTTGAAATTGACGGCCACCACCTCATCGAAAAACGCCTCCGTGGTCTGATCGAACGGGATGAACTTTCCGATGCCGGCGTTCACGAAGAGCGCGTCGATCCGCTTGCAGCGTTCCCGGATCCTGACGAACGCCGCATCGAGTTCGGACATCTTGGATGCGTCGGCTTTGATCGCCAGCGCGCCGCCACCGATCTCGCGCTCGGCTGCTACTAGGGATTTCTCGTCTCGTCCGGTGATTGCGACCAGCGCCCCTTCGCGCGCGAACGCCTTGGCCGCCGCCAAACCAATGCCGCTGTTTCCGCCAGTCACCACGGCTACCTTGCCTTCAAACCGCTTCATAAAGTCTCCCAGTCTCCGATTCGTGCCGCTGTTTGGGGCGCCTTCCGATCGTCTCCAGGCAGGAGTCCTCTAGATCAACAAGCTTTAGGGGCGGCCCGGGATCTGGTTGTGCTCGTCGTCTCCAGGTTATCGTAGAGGCGTTCGACGTTCGCTCACTGCACCGGAACCGCCAGTGGGTCACCCTTCTTCGCGACGTGGAACACCAGGAACTTCAGCGGTGCGGTTTGACTGGCATTCCTGTCGTCGTGCACGGTCTGCGGAGGGAGGCTGCCGCTCTGTCCTGCCTTTAGAGTGACCGGTTCCTTCCCGACGATCTCGAGCAGCATCGTCCCCTCGAGAATGTAGGCGAAGGCGTCACCGGGGTGGTAGTGCTTGCCCATGTTCGCTCCAGGCGCGAGCTCAGCGAGGAACATGCTCGCTTCCTTCCCCTCACTCGTGACGAGGTCAGCTTTGTAGAGCTCCACCACCTTGACATGCTGCATTGCGTTCAGGAAGCTCGTCATGCCCGCCCCGACCGCGATGCCGAGAGCGAGCGTCCCAACGAACGTAAAGGTCGACCGTTTCATATCCAAGCCTCCTTCGTGCTGTGAATCATCGCCTTCAATGGCGGTCCAGACGGTTTGCCTTCTCCTTCACGGCCCGCGACCATGCATCGGCCTATGCCAACTAGCTCTCGACCTCTCCCAGACCTGCCGGCGCGGCTCGGTTCACCTGTCCCTGGATCGCTCTCATCTAGGCAGTCATTGGCCTGAGTTTCTACTCGCCCAATCCCGGCCAAGTTGAAAGCCTGCTCAGCAGTTCGACGGCGACGTTCTCATCCTTGACTCTCCACAGGGTCCGCTGTTTCATACGGCCTCTAATCGCTTCCACCAGACGCTCAGCATCGTCGTCCCACCACGGCTTCATCTTCAGGCGGTCACTCGGCGGGACTACGCGAAAGTCGATCT
>CAVXVV010000102.1:0-57684 GCA_963765195.1 uncultured Candidatus Rokubacteria bacterium | reverse complement strand
CGGCGGACGTCCCGCTTTGACAGTTCCGGTCTCCGCTTCATAATCCCCGCCTGGCGAGGTACCCACGATGAGAGTCGGCTTCGTTGGCGTGGGGGTGATGGGCGCGCCCATCGCCCGGAACATCCTGAAGGGCGGCTTCTCCCTCACGGTCCACGACGTCGACCGGGCCGCCGCGGACCGGCTGGTGGCGGCGGGCGCAACGCGCGCCGGGTCTCCCGGTGCGGTGGCCGCGGAGAGCGACGTCGTGATCACCATGGTCCCGGACGCCCCGGACGTCGAGGCGGCCGCGCTGGGGCCCGACGGCATCCTCGCCGGCGCGCGCCCCGGCCTGATCTACGTCGACATGAGCACGATCGACCCGATCACCACCCGGCGGGTCGGCGCGGCGATGGCCGCCGGCGGCATGCGGATCATCGACTGCCCGGTCGGCCGGACGACCGCGCACGCCGAGGCGGGGCGGCTCCTCCTCATGCTGGGCGGCGACCCGGCGGACATCGAGGCGGTCCGGCCCGTCCTCGCCTGCACCGCGACACCTTCATCTACTGCGGCCCGCTGGGGAACGGCTCGGCGACCAAGGTCGTGAACAACTACCTCGCGCTGTCGATCGCCGCCGCCGCCGCGGAGAGCCTCACCCTCGGCGTCCGGGCCGGCCTGCCGGTCGAGCACATGCTCGACGTGTTCCGCGCGACCATGGCCGCCAACGCCCAGGTCGACCAGGCCATGCGGGGCAAGGCGCTGGCCGGCGACTTCACTCCGGGGTTCATGGTGCGCCTGGGCCACAAGGACCTGCGGCTCGCGATCGACATGGCGCAGGCCTTCGGCGTCCGCACCCCGGTCGGCAGCGCGGCCTTCGACGCTTTCGGCGAAGCGTGCCGCCTGGGGCTCGAGCGCGAGGACGTGTCGAGCATCCTGCGCGTCCGGGAGGACGAAGCCGGGGTCCGCGTCCGGCTCCCGGGCCGATGACCGCGCTGCCCCGGCGACCCCTCGGGCGGGCGCCGCTTGCCGTGAGCGCGCTCGGCTTCGGGGCGGCGCCCTCGGGGGGCTCTATCGCGAGGTGCTCGGCGGTGGACGCTGGGACCGCCGTCGATGCCGCCCTGGCCGCCGGCGTCACCTACTTCGACACCGCCCCGCTCTACGGCCACGGGCTCAGCGAGCACCGGCTCGGCGAGACGCTCCGCGAGGTGCCCCGGGACAGCTTCGTCCTCTCCACGAAGGTCGGGCGGCTCCTGCGGCCGGCGCGAGGCGGCCAGCCCTCGGACGGGCTCTTCGCGAACGCGCTCCCGTTCGACTACGCGTACGACTACAGCGGGGACGGGGCGCGACGCTCGCTGGAGGACAGCCTCCAGCGCCTCGGTCTCGCCCGGGTCGACATCGCGCTGATCCACGACGTGGTGCCCCGGTGGCACGGCGCCGACTACGAGCGTCGCTTTCGTGAATCCATGGAGGTGCGTACCCCGCGCTCGCCGAGCTCCGGGCGGCCGGCGTCGTGCGAGCCATCGGGGTCGGCGTCAAGGACTGGGACGTGTGCCTCCGGTATCTCGGAGCGGGCGACTTCGATTGCGTGATGCTGGCGGGTCAGTACACGCTCCTCTGCCAGGACGCGCTCCCGGAGCTCCTGCCCCACTGCGCCCGGGCCGGGGTCGGCGTGCTCCTCGCTGCCCCGTTCAACTCCGGCATCCTGGCCACCGGCGCCGTGCCGGACGCGAGGTACTTCTACCAGCCCGCCCCGCCGGAGATCCTGGCGCGGACCCGGCGCCTCGAGACGGTCTGCCGGCGGCACGACGTGACGCTCGCGGCGGCGGCACTTCAGTTCCCGCTGGCCCACGCGGCCGTCGCCAGCGTCGTTGCCGGGGCCCGCTCGCGGGCCGAGGTGGAGGCCAACGTGGAGCTCGTCGGCCGGCCGATCCCGCCCGCTTTCTGGCAGGAGCTCAAGGCCGAGGACCTCTTGCCGGCGGCGGCGCCCGTCCCGTAGCGTCGCGCCTCGTCAGGAACGTCGGCCCGCGGGGAAGAAGGGGGGGGCGGGGGGTGGGGGGTATCGGCGCGCTCTACGCCTTCTGCATGACCCGGCCCGCGGTGAAGGCCACGGTCCCTGCGACGACTATTTCCTGGTCGGTCCGCATCCGCGCGCTCGAGGCCGGCCCCCCCTGGGACCCGACCGAGAAGGGGATTTCTGTTGACTACCCCCCTCTACGGCGATGAACGTCCAGACGAGGGCTCGCGCGAAGGCACGATCGCCAAAACCTGGACAGGCTTACCAGCTTGATGCAGCCGCACAGTAACGGCAGCGAGGCGTGGCCAAGCACCCGGACCCAGCAAACTCCCGACGAGGACTCAGCGTGGGGCAGCCGCCTCGTCCATGGCCTCTGACTTCGGGCATCCGGGCGCGCAGGGCCCGAGAGTGCGGATGCAGGCTCAAAAAGGTGAACCCACTGGGGCCCCGTTTGGGGCCCCGAATCCGGAAGTCCGCGCCACAACAGGCGAAAGCACGGGACTGAAAATCCCGGTGTCGGCACCCACGCAACGCGGGGCTTCAAGTTCGGCTCGGCGGCCTGGCTGCACGGGGAACAGAACGCTGCGGGAGCCGGAAAGGATCGCGCCATGCCGGCTTCGCTCCCTGCGTGAGACCCTTACGCGCCGAGGCGGGCGTGGAGCAACGGCCTATCCACCGCGCGGGGGCCTCGCCACACAACGTCGGCTAAGCGATTGTAAACATTGGGGTGTTGGCGCGCCTGGGGGGACTCGAACCCCCGCCATCCGGCTTAGAAGCCCGTCAGCTTTCTCAGTCTTTTCCGTCAGTTGCGGGATCGAAGGTACGCTCGAGGATACCAATCGCCTCGAGGGGTCAGCGCCACCGACAGCGCCCTATCTCCTCCGCCTCGGGGGCAGGGACCGGAAAACTGGCGAGGCCGGACTATCGGCCAGGATCGCCAGCCCCCGATGGGCCGTCCTCGACCTGCTGTTGTCGCCATGCGCGCAGGGAGCCACCTCCGCGGACAGGTAGTCTTTAGCGAGTTCGGCGCCACGGAGACAGAGGGCTGGATCTGCGGAATGTGTCACACGACCCTCGCCAATCCTGGATTGATCATGTACACCGTGACTTACGTCAAGCTCCGCCGGCGAGAAGTGTGCGAGCCGGCTCCGGGTAGCACGGGTTCGAATCCCCGACGGGAAATGCCCATCAGGCTGTTGGCCCGTTTGAGGTCTGTTTCGAGGTGCTGGCCCTGGCGCCTTGAGGTTACCCTGCCCACCGTGTCTAGGAAACCTCCCGGCACGCGTTCGAATCTCCAACGGGATTCGAGCGCCTTTGTACTATGAGTTTCCGCGGGGTTCTACCGCTGGTGTAGCGGTGCCCAGGGAGGACTCACATCCGGGGGTATCGCAACGGAAACGCCCGTAGGTAGCAGGCTTCGCCAGGGTTCCTGCTTAACGGGGCAGCTCCGTCACGCCCGGCTCGGGTGCGGATGGCTGAGAAGCCGGGGCTGGGGTTCGGCACGCGGGACCCCGCTAAGGGGGCACGTCACGGCCTTCGCCCCTGCTCGGGGCGCTCGGTTGCTCGTGGTCCTGGCCCTCTGGCACGTTCCGGCTGCTAGGCTATTGGATGATATGAATGTGCTCGCGCGTCGGGTTGCCGGCCTTGCCGGGCACCTGGCCGTCCAGCGCCACGGCTGGAGGGTGCGCTCGGCCTCACCAACCGGAAACCCCCGCGCCATCACGGGCTGGGAGTAGGGAGACGTGTGCTGACCAGAAGATTGACCTGTCGCACTCGGAAGCATTGCATACGCCGCGTCGTGGAGGCTTCTGGCGAGCATCAATAGCGCCTTCACGCCTGTAGCCAGGCGGGCAGCCTCATCCCAACGCTCGTCGGAATGAAGTCGCCAATTCTCGAGGTCCTGCTATGTACGTCCTGGCGCACGCTGTCTCGAGCCGCGATCCACCGGGGCCGCACGGAATCGAGCGCTGCGCGCGGGCGTGGGAGTTCCTGCGTAGCTCGCCACTTCCCTCCCGGCCGGGAAGGCGAGCCCCCCAGGGGTTCCTGTCTTTCGGCGCCCCGGCTATACTGGCGGCGGCAGCAGGATCAGGGGCGTGAACACGGTCGCGGTGCGGGCACTGGTGGTCGGGCTCGTCCTGCTCGGCGGGATGTCGATGGCTCCGGCTGCCGGTGACCGGGACGCGACCCGGGGCAAGGAGCTGTACGCCCGCTACTGCACGGGCTGCCACGGCGCCGACGGCCGCGGCGAAGCCAAGACGTTCCGCCCCAACGTCGGCAATCTCGCCGTCAAGGAATTCCTCGACCAGGTGTCCGACGAGTACCTCTTCACCGCCATCAAGCTAGGTGGCGTTGCGGTCGGCAAGAACGCGGCGATGCCGGCCTGGAGCACGCAGCTCGACGATGACCAGATCAGGGATGTCGTGGCGTTCGTGCGCACGCTGGGCCGCCGCTGAGCCCCGCGTCACCGCGCGATCGAGGAGGACCGCACATGCGTCGTGATCGAACGCTATTCGCGCTCGCTACCGCTCTCGGCCTGGTCCTGGCGCCGGGCGCGCACGGACAGAACCAGGGAGTCCCGTCGTCCGGCGGCTGGGTGCCTCGGACCGCGGTGAAGCCCGATCCGGGCAAGATCGTCGTGCCCAAGGGCTACACCGTGGAGGTGTTCGTCCCCGGCCTGGATTCCGCCAGCGCCGCCACGGTGGACGGCGAGGACAACGTCTGGGTGGCGATCTCCGGCAACCTCTTCGGCCCGTTCGAGTACGAGTACGGCGGCCAGCGGCTGAAGAACCCGATTCCCGGGCCGCACGTGAAGGTCTTCGATAAGACCGGCAAGCCCCTCAAGGACATCGGGCTCGGGACGTTCAAGACCGTCATGAACGAGATCGGCTACTGCCCCGAGAACAAGAAGATCTACATCCCCGAGTACCGGACGCACATCTGGGAGATCAACGGCGTCAACGGGGAGCTGCGCAAGATCATCACGGACCTGCCCGGGGGCGACCACGAGATCGGCGGCATCACCTGCAAGGACGGCTTCCTGTACTGGGGACAGGGAATGCCCAGCAACACGGGGTTCGCCGACCCGGACAACCACGGCTGGACGGAGGAGGTCGATCCGTTCTGGCAGAAGCACGGGGACCCGGCCCTGCCGAAGACCAAGCGTGACCCGGTGTGCCGGGAGATCGTGCACACGGGCCTGAACATCCGCTCCGCGGACGGCCGGATGACGGGGGCCCTCCTCCCGGTGGGCGTGCCCGCCAAGCCGGGCATGGTGATCAAGCCCACGGTGCCATGCGGCGGCTCGATCATGCGCGTGGCGCTCACCAAGCAGGGCGCCGACGGCATGTTCAAGCACGAGGACATGGAGGTCTACGCCTTCGGCTTCCGCAACCAGTCGGGCGTCGCCTTCGGACCGAAGGGCAGCCGCTTCGAGAACGCCCTCGCCGTCAGTGACAACGGGGCGAACGACCTCGGGCACCGCCGAGTCGCCAACGGCGCCGAGAAGCTCTTCATCGTGACCGAGAAGGGTCAGGATGCCGGCTTCCCGGACAAGGAAGGCTTCAACTTCGTCACCAACAAGCGCTTCTCGCTCAAGGCGTACAACGGCGCGACCGTCGACCGGCCGCACCCCCAGCTCTACATCGGCGACAAGCCGTGGGTGCCGCAGCTCCCGCCGTACCGCCTCCCGCCGCACGTCGAGGGAGTGCGGGGGGTGCCTCTCATCGTCGCCAATCCGAACCCGAACGGCTACATCAACCCCGTGCTCGAGTGGGACACCAACAACCCGATGGACGGCATCGCATGGGGCGACGAGCGGTTCGGCGCCAAGGACACGCTCTTCGCGGCAGTCTTCGGCGTGATCGACAACGGCCCCGAGAGCGTCGTCCCGACGTGGCCGGCCATCATCCGGATCGAGTTCCTTCAGCCGGCCGGCGTCAAGTGGTCGTACTTCCTCCGGAACGTCGACATGGGGCCGAACGCGTACCAGAAGCCAGACAATCGTGGCGGGCTCGAGCGGACGAACGACGTCGTCTTCGCCAACGACGGCAAGACGCTGTACGTCGTCGACTACGGCGAGCTGTACGTCGACTACTCGATGCCGTCGCCGTTCTTCCAGACGCCGAAGTCGGCCGTGATCTGGAAGGTGACCTACACCGGGAACTGAGGGCCCGGCCCCCGCCTCGGTCGCCCCATCCGTCGGGGAGTGACGTTGCCTGTCGGCGCGGGCTGGCGGCTGGCCAGCCCGCGCCGGCGCGCGTTTGTGTCCGTCGCAGAACCGTCATCGTGCTCCGCGGCCATGCCCACCCCTTGTCGCGTGGAACGGAACGGCGGTATGTTGGCCTCGCCCGCGGTCGGAGTGCATGAGCAGAGGCATGGGAGTGTCGTCGTCCGTGGACTGGCTAGCCCGCGCCCAGGACGGCGTGACGATCTTCCTGGGCGTCGTGATCGAGGCGGCCCCGTTCCTGGTGCTCGGGGTGCTCGTCTCCCAGGTGCTCGCGGTGGCCGTCCGTCGGGACTGGCTGGTGTCGCGGCTGCCGCGCGGCCGACTCGCGTCCCTGACCGCCCTCGCCGGTCTGGGCGCCGCGTTTCCGGTGTGCGAGTGCGGCAACGTGCCGGTGGCGCGGCGGTTGATCCGGCGGGGCGTCCCCGTCGCGGCGGCGCTGGTGTTCCTGCTCTCGGCGCCGGCCCTCAACCCCGTCGTCGCCCTGTCGACCTTCGCCGCCTTCCGCGATCGACCGTCCATCGTCGTCCTGCGGCTCTCCCTCACCTTCGCCGTGGCGATCGGGATCGGGCTGCTCTTCAGCTTCCACCCGCGGCCGGCGGCGATGCTCCGCCAGGGAGGCGCGGCGCGCGTGCCGGAGTCTCCCGCCGATCGATCGGGGCCGGTGCCCGCCGGGCGCGCCCGGCGGTTCGCCGGAGGCGTCCTCGAGGAGTTCGTGGAGATGGGCGCCGTCCTGGTCGTGGGCGCGGCGCTCGCCGCCCTGACGCAGGTTCTGGTGCCGCGCGCGACGCTCCTCGGCATCGGCCAGGGGCCGGTCCTCTCGGTCGCGGTCATGATGACGCTCGCGCTGATCCTGTCGGTCTGCTCCACGGTCGACGCGTTCGTCGCCCTGGCCTACGGCGGAACGTTCACCGACGGCTCGCTGATCGCGTTCCTGGTCTTCGGCCCCATGATCGACATCAAAAGCATCCTGCTCATGCTCACCGTCTTCAGCGCGCGAACCGTCGCCCTGGTCACGGTGCTGATCAGCGAGGCGGTCCTCCTCATCGGGATCGCCCTGAACTACTGGACGGGGTGATGAGCCGCGGGGCCGCCTTCGTGACCGGCGCCTTCGGCGCGTATCTCCTGTATGCGTTCGCCTCGGGCGCGCTCTACTTCTACATCCACCCGATCTACATCGTTCCGGTCGTGGTGACCGGGGTGGTGCTCCTGGCGGTGGCCGTCCTCGGCGGCGCCGCGCCGTCGGCGGCCACCGAGCGCGCCCTGCCGGTGCGCCTGGCGCTCGCGCTCCTGGCGCTCCCCGTCGCGGTCGGGGTCGTCCTCCCGGCCCGACCCCTCGGCCTGTCGATGGCCGCGCAGCGGGGAGTGGACGCGATGCCATTCGGGCGACTCGACGACGTTCCCGAGTTCACCGTGAGCACCCGGCCCGAGACGTACACGATCAAGGACTGGGTCCGGGCGCAGCAGGCCGACCCCGAGCCCGGGCATCACGCCGGCAAGGCGGTCCGCGTGACCGGCTTCGTGTATCGGGACGATCGGCTGCCGCGCGACTGGTTCGTCGTCGCGCGGTTCATGGTGCAGTGCTGCGCCGTGGATGCGCAGCCGATCGGCCTTCCCGTGCGCCTGGACGGCGGCGAGCTTCCCGCGGCCGGCAGCTGGGTCGCGATCGCAGGCAGCTGGGACGTCGCCGACGTCCGGGGCGAGCGGAGGGCGGTCATCGCCCCCACCAGCGTCACGTCGACCGAACGTCCGGACCAACCCTATCTCTACTGACTCGAGCCATGACTCCGACAGACCGCTTCGACCTCCTGGGTGCCGTGGCGGCCCTGACCCTGGCCGGGGCCATCGCCGGCGTGGCCTTCCTCGGCCCGTCGAGGCCGCTCCGTGTGGCCGCGGTGACTCCGCCGGACGGAGCGGGATCGGTCCCGATGGACACGCAGGTGATGGTCACCTTCAGCCGTCCGGTCGACGCAGCGGGACTCCGCGGCGCGCTGTCCCTCGACCCCCCGACCGACGGGTTCCTCAGCGTGGCAGGCCGGCGTGCCGCATTCACGCCACGCACCGGACTCGCGGCAGACACCGACTACGTGCTGACCCTGGCGCCCGGCCTCCGGGACCAGACGGGCGGCGCCCTCGGAGAACCCGTGGTCATCCGCTTCCGGACGCGGGGCCTTCGGCTCATCGCCAGGACGGCCAGCGGCCACCTGGTCCGGACGACGCTCGACGGCACCGCCGAGGAGTTGGCCGGTCCTGACATCGGAGAGTTCGCCGTCAGCTCGGAAGGCGCCGTGGCCTACGTCGAGCCGACGGGGACGGTCGTCGTTCGGTCCGCCGGTGCCGGGGTCGTGCGTCGCATCGCACTTCCCCGGAGGGCGGCGCGGTTCCAGGGATTCGGGTCGGTCGCGGCCATCGAGGTTCGCGACCTGACCTGGGCGCCGGGTGGCCTGGCACTCGGGTTCCTCGGAACGACCGGCGACGGCGCGAGCATGCCCTACGTCGTCCGGCTGGACGAGGAGACTCCGGCTCCTCGGCCTCTCGGACCGCCCCCCGATCTCCGCCCGCCCGGCTCGTCGACGATGTCCAGGGCGGTGAAGGCCGCCCTCGCCGAAATCGTCTACGGCCGGGACACGTTTGCCTTCACCCCGGACCGGCGAAGCGCCATTGTCCGCGACCGGACGTGGGACTTCGTGGTCGTGGGGTTCGACGGACGCCAGCGGGGGACCTTCGGCCCCTTCCTGGCCGTCGGCAACGTCTCGGCGGCCGGCGACCTGGTCGCGTTCGTCGACGTGGGACCGGAAGGCAGTGCCGGGCCGCGGCAGGTGGTAGCGTACGAGCCGGCCGGCCGGCTTCGCGCCGTGTCCGATCCGCAGCGGGACAGTCACTCGCCCCGCTTCGCGCATCGCACGGATCGCGTGACGCTCGCGGCACGAACCGGGACGACCGCGGACCATCGGTACGCGATCGAGGTAGCGGACCTGGCCAGCGGTCGCCGGCGATCGCTCACCACGCCGCCGCCCGGAGAGACCGACGAGGATCCGCGCTGGTCGCTCGACGACGCCTGGATCAGCTTCCGGCGGGTCCCCCTCAAGACGCCGGACCGAGGCACCGTGTGGCTTGTACCCGTGGAAAGCGGCGCCGAGCGTCCCCTGCCCATGTCAGCGACCGACGCCCGTTGGAGTCCATGAGCGCCGATCGGGAGGCGAACCGCGCATGGCGGCGGGTGCGAGTCGGCCCATGATGCGCAGCCGCGGGCCGCCGGCCACACAACCGTGGAGGAAGCGATACGAGCTCTCACCGCCACGACAGAGGAGACTGGCATGAAACGCGCTTCCGTGATTCTCGCCATACTGGCCTTCGTCGCCGGGACGCTGTTCGGGGTGAACCGCATGTACGCGCAGCAAACCCCCCTGCCGATGGACGACAAGCCCTTCAACGAGAAGTGGGCGCCGACCGAGTGGGGGCCGAACGACAAGGTCGGCGCTCCCAACCGGACCACCCCGGCTATCGTCATGAAGGCGGTCGCCTTGGTGAAGCAGGGGAAGACCGCGACGCTCGGGAAGCTGTACCACTCCTCCATCCCCGCCTTCGGTGCGCGGGGCTGGAACATGACGATTCCGGGCACGCCCACCGGGGGGCCCTTCGGGAAGAACGCGCTCGTGTACCACGACGAGCTCGTGACGACCGAGATCGGCCAGATCGGCACCCAGTTCGACGGGCCGGGACACATCGGCGTCCGGACCGCGAAGGGTAACTTCTTCTACAACGGCCGGATGGCCGCCGAGACGTACGAGCGCGGGGGTGGGAACCGCGTCGTCGGCATGGGCGACCTCGGCGTGGAGCACGTGGCTGCCAAGGGCTTTGTGTGCCGCGGCATCCTCCTCGACGCAGCGGGGTATCGCGGTGTGAAGGCGCTGCCGATTCCTACGGCCACGAACAGCCCGGGCATCGTCACCGCAGCCGACGTGCGCGGGATGATCCAGAAGCAAGGAATCGCCGAGCCCGGCGAGGGCGACTGCGTGTTCCTCTACACCGGCCACGGCGACCTCTGGCTCAACGACGAGTGGAAGGGTCTCAAAGACGACGACAAGGCGAAGCGGCGCGAGCAATTCACGTCCGGGGAGCCCGGGTTCGGCATCAGCGCCTGCGAGTACCTCGCTCAGCGCAAGGTCATCCTGATTGGCGGCGACACCTCCGCCAACGATGCCCAGCCGGTCGGCGAGCAGGCGGACTACGCCGTCCCGTGCCACACCGAACTCCAGACCCGCCGGGGGATCTGGAATCTCGAGAATCTCGAATTCACGCCCCTGCTGAAAGAGAAGGTGTACGAGTTCCTGTTCGTGTGGGCGCCGCTCAGGATCGTCGGCGGGACCGGCTCACCAGGCAACCCCGTCGCCATGTGGTAGGCACATAGATGTGCTCGGGAGCCGGCCAAACCACGGCCGGCTCCCCTGCCCGGGCACCCGCGCGTGGCGCCGCGGCGTGCGACCGCCCCCCTTAGCAAGACACTCCGCCCAGGCGTCGTCGCGCTCGCACCCGCATCCAGATGCACCTCGAGTGTCCTATCCACGGCATCGTGCCGCGCGAAGAAACGGTGCGAGGATACGAGATCGCTAAGGACGAGTACGTGCGCTTCGAGCGGAGGAGCTGAAGGCGCTCGAGCAGGCATCTTCTTCGGCTCTCGTCATCGACTCGTTCGTCCCCGAGGGCGCGATCGATCCCGTCTACTTCGAGGACACGTACTTGTCCTGGTCAGAAACCCCATCGGTCCGACCTTCTCGTGCCTCCGACGCACGGTGAGGGAGCGTGCCTTGCGCTGGCGTCGCGGGCGGCCCTGATCATGATCACCGTGGGGAAGGAGCCGACAAAGACGCGAGGCTGGCCCGCCACATGACCGGATCGGCCGCATGCTGGATCACGCTACGAGCGGAGGCTGTACCCGGCGCCCGACGACGATCAGGCGACGCGCTGGTAGCGGTGATGGAGCCCGCCGACCTGAGGAATGGCGATGATCCGGCCACATGGTGGGGGTTCGATGACTCGGGGCTGGGGACTGTTGTTGTCGAGCGATTGGTGTGGCCGCGTGGTGTTGTAGTAGGCACCGTAGGCGCGCAGGAGTCGGCGGAGATGGGCCTCGCTCAGAATGAGGAAATGATCCAGGCACTCGCGGCGGATTGAGCCGATCACCCGCTCCACGAAAGGGTTCTGCCAGGGCGCGCGCGGGGCGATGCGGACCTCGCGGATCCCCAGCCGTTCGACGCGCCGCGAGAACTCCTGACCGTAGATCGCGTCTCGATCCCGGAGGAGGTATCTCGGCGCCGTGTCCTCCGGAAACGCCTCGACCAACTGGCGCGCCGTCCAGACGGCGGAGGGGTGATCGGTGACGTTGAGGTGGAGGAGTTCGCGGCGATCGTGGCGGAGGACGACGAAGACGAAGAGCAGGCGGAAGGTGAGGGTGGGGACGACGAAGAAGTCGATGGCGACGAGCTCTCGGGCATGCGCGGTGAGAAAAGCGCGCCACGTCGGGCGACGGCCGAGGCGACGTCCGGTGCATGTACTTGGCGACGGTCAGCTCGGCGACCTCGTAGCCGAGCAGGGCGAGTTCCGCCTGGATGCGCCGCCGGCCCCAGGTCGGATTCTCCCGCGCCATGCGTCGGATGAGGCGGCGGATCTCGGCGTCGAGCCGCGGCCGGCCGACCGGGTTCGCCGTGGACCGCCAGCGCCAGTAGAGCCGGAAGCCTTGGCGGTGCCACGGCGAGGACGGTGGCGGGCTGCACGATGACGAGACTGGGCCGCCAACCCACCCAGACCGCGGGACAGCCAGACCCAGAGGATCCGATCCCACCGAGCCAGACGGGGTCGGCGGACCGACCGCTGAAGGACGAGGAGTTGATGGCGCAGCGCCAGGTTCTCGAGGGCGACGGCCGCCGACCCGAAGAGCAAGGCGCGGAGGAACGTCCAGAGACCGATCACGAAGATCATGGGCCCCCCGGCATCAGGCATGGCGTCTGAGCCGAGACTCTACCGGATCAGTGGTGGAGGTGGTGAGGGAAGTTCAGGCGGGACAAGCAGATGGACTTTTTGACCGGGACAGGGAGATCTGAGCCACGGAGAGTGGAGGCCCGACCATTGCCCACATCTCTGGGCCTCCATCGGCGGGGAGTTCTACCGATGAACGCGAGGAATGATCGTCGTCGCGAACACTTTCGTGGAGGATTCGACAATAGCGTCGTGTGATACGTGCAAGAACGAGTTCACGGGTGATGGGCCGTTTTGCAAGCCCGAATGCTATCCCGGCTTCGGGAAAGGAAACAGGCATCCGGGGACGCGGAGATTTCCGGGTCGCACGGCTGCACGACGGCGGAGTCGCAGAGCGCGGCGCTGAGGACAGGTAGCCTGTGTAAGGTGGGGTAAGATCCGGGAGTTTCCGACACTCTGTGTCGAGGATGATCGAGGTCAAGGCCGCCTGATCCAGGGTGGCTGGGCTCGAGATTCCCCTTGGCCTTCGCCATCTATGAGCGTCGTCGAGGACCCGAGCCACCGGAGAGCGCAGGCAAAGACCATTGCGCACGTCCCCCGCCGGTGGGCCCTAGGCTGCTCGCTTCAACGGGACTCCTTCCGAGCGCAATGAGGCCCATTCAGTTCCTTACAGCACTGCCCTCGGTCTGCGCGCGATCTCATGGGCGCGGCCCCAAGCCCTGCTCGGCTCGCGCCTCCTGCGTTACCGGCCTCGCCGTCTTATCCGGTACGAACCCGGAGCCCCGTCGTTTCGTCCACACCTTGGTGAACTCGGCGCCAAACAGCAGGATTTGCGCCGAGTAGTAGACCCACACCACGATGATGACGAGGGAGCCGGCGGCCCCGTACGCCGATGCCACTGCGCTTTTTCCAAGATAGAGGCCGATAACGAACTTGCCCACGGTGAAGAGGAGTGAGGTCAGAGCCGCGCCCGGCCAGACGTCCCGCCAGGCGATGGTGACATCGGGGAGCAGCTTGAACGTCATGGCGAAGAGGACCGTGATCACGCCGAACGAAATGACGAAGTTCAGACCTTCGAGCGCCGCAGCCGGCGCGGGTAGGAGTTGGCCGAAGTAGGTGCCGACGACGATGAGCCAGGCGCTCATGGCGAGCGACACCAGGAGGAGAAACCCGATGCCGACCACCATTGTGAAGGACCAGAAGCGCTCCTTCACGATCTCGATCACCCGGCGCCCGGCTTTCGGCGTCACCCCCCAGATCGTGTTCAGCCCATCCTGCAGCTCGCCGAAGAGTCCCCATAGCCCGAACACCAGAGGAAAGAGCGCCAGCGCGGTCCCCGCCACCCCCAAGGTCTCGGTGCGCGCGCTCCGAGTCGTCGCCTCGATCGCGGCCGCGCCCTGCTCCCCAATGAGTTCGCGGATCTGCCCAAGAATCTGGCCTTCCGCGTCTTGGCCGAGCAGGAATCCCGCCAACGCGATGACCAGCACGAGGCCGGGGGTCAGGGCAAAGATCGTGTAGTAGGCGAGGGCCGCGCCCAGGCGCTGCGCCCGGTCCTCATACCAGTCCCTGAAGGTGGCGGCCAGCAGCGACCACATGTCCTGCATGAACCTTACACTGTCCATTCTGTGGCTACAGTCCACCGGTGCCGCGGGGCCTCAATCTCCGGGCGCGGTCAGAGCGAACGACACACACCGGGAACCGGAGGTGCTGGAGTAGCGTCACGACCGTGAAGAGGGGGCCCTGTTCGGGTAAGCGCGGGTCAACACCACGGACTATCCACGGGTCGTCCGTAGCGACGCAATCGGGGTGCCGCCCGCGACGACGGCGACTTCAGTCCGACAGCAGGTGGATCCGCGGTCGCACGTCGTCCTCGGCCGTCGACCCCCAGTAGCGCAGGAGGATCGCGTAGACCAGCAGGCCGGTCTCCCCCTCCCCGAAGAACAGGAAGCGAAACGCCTGCCGCGTCAGATCCTCGCGGGTGAGGCTGAGGAAGATGCTGATCGGGTCCACCATCTCGCTCAGGTAGGCGATCGTGTTGGCGATGGCGATCGCCCCATGCACGTCGATGACGTAGTCCGGCCCTTCCCGCCGCACCTCGACCCCCAGCGGCGCCAGGAACTCGCTGCGGTTGTCCAGCAGGTTCACGTGCACGAAGGCGAGCGGCTCGTCGATCCGGTAGTATCGGCGGATCTCGACGCCTTTCCCGGCCCGGGCCTCGGGCGATCGGGCCTTCATGGGGACCATGTGCACCTGCTTGCCGACCAGCGACGGGCCGAGGTCCGCCGACGCCTGATCGATGAAGTCGGCCTCGGATACCCGGAGCTCGGTGGCTCGGACGGACCGGCTCACCGTGCTCACCACGAGCACGAGGAGGATGAACGCGCTCCCGATGATCACCCCGTCTGGCCGCTCCACGCAGTTGTCGACGAGCGTGTAAGCGAAGACGAGGGTCATCGCCCCGAAGTACACGCTGGCCGGCCGCCGCTCCTCGCGCCACAGGGCCAGCGTCACCGCCAGCGCCGCCGACAAGATCAGCGCGAGCACGCCGGTGGCGTAGGCTCCGCTCTGCGCCTCCACGCTGGCCCGGAAGACCAGCGTGACGACGACGTTGATGACGAAGAGCACGAGGACCAGCGGGCGGGCCCGTACCGCCCACGCCGGCGCCATGCCGAACCGCGGCAGGTAGCGCGGCACCAGGTTCAACAATCCCGCCATCGCCGAGGCGCCGGCCAGCCAGAGGATGAGGATGGTCCAGATGTCGTAGATCGACGCGAACCCGGCGCTGAAGAACCCGTGGGCGAGGTGGGCGAGCGCGCGCCCGCTCGCCGGCCCCCCTTCGCGATAGTCCGCGGGCGAGATCAGGAGCGTCGTCACCACACTCGAGAGCACGAGCATCACGCTCATGATCGCCGCCGCGGCGACGAGGAGCTTCCGCGTGTGGCGGATCCGGCCGAGGGGCGGCTGGGCTCCGCGCCGCGCCTTGGCATCGGACGTGCCGCCGTCGATCAGGGGCATCACCGAGACGCCGGTCTCGAAGCCGCTCATCCCGAGCGCGAGCTTCGGGAACACCAGTAGAGCCCCGACGGCGATCGTGCCCCAGTCGCCCCGGACCGCGAGGGCGCGGTGCCAGGCGCTCCACAGCTCCGGCCGGGCGGCGATCTCGCCGAGACCGCGCAGGAGCACGACAAGGCTCAGCACGAGGTACGGGATGGCGACGAGCGCGGCCATCCCGATCGCCCCCCGGAACCCGAAGAGGAACACGACGGCCAGCAGAGCGAGGAGGATCAGGGTGACCCCGACCTGCGCGTCGCCGAGGAACGGGTGCAGGTACGGATTCTCGATGGCGTGCTTGGTGGCGTCCGCGGCCGACAGCGTCATGGTAATGACGAAGTCCGTGGCCGCGAACCCAAGCAGGATGAGCACGAGGAGCTTGCCGCTCCAGCCCGGGAGCAGGTTCTCGAGCATCGCGATCGATCCCTGACCGGCGTAGGAACGGCGCGCGACCTGGGCGTAGATCGGCAGGGCACCGAGCAGCGTCACCAGGACGAGGACGGACGTCGCCAGCGGCGCGACGGCGCCGGCCGCGAGGAGGGCGATGCCAGGCTGGTAGCCGAGGGTCGAGAAGTAGTCGACGCCCGTGAGCCAGAGCACGCGCCGCCACGAGTGCGTCTCCTGGCCCGCTCCGTCTCCGGCGCCATGAAGGTCGCGCACGCCCAGCAGCCACCGCCCGATGGCGGAGCGCGACTCGCGCGCCCGCTGGGGCAGCGTGTGCCCGAACGGGATCCGAAGGCGGGCGTTATGGCTCACGGGCGTTCTTGCCTGCGCGCCACGTGGGCCGCGACCATGGGCCAAGGTCCCGTAGGTGCAGCCGACAACGGCCGCTCTTCTTGCTGGTGAAAGTCCAGCCCCGGCAATTGGCCAGTCAGCCGGGTAGCATACTCGACCGTCGGGGAGGTGACGAATCGGCGGAAAGCTCGAGTGGAAACGCCCTCGGGTGCCGCGTCGCGGTGCCGAACGGCGAGGAGGGCAAGCGAACTGGAGGGCCGCAACATTACGGAATGCCTGCCGTGTCGAAACTGGCCCCACCTGAAGCCGTTGGTGGGAAGAAGCGGATAGCCGAGCTGCTACGGGGGCGAAGGCCGATGACATCGGGGAAGAACTGGTCAAGGGCACCCGATGGACCGCCGGCATAGGGGGCGCGGCACTTCAGGACAGAAGAGCAGAGTCAAAGTCGGGAAGGTCCCGATGACCAGCCGTGGGTGGCGCAAGCGGCGAGGACACGGCCTATAAGGCGCCGAACGCCGAAGTGGCGGTGGGAGGCATCGGGATTGGCGCATGGGCTCGTAGTAGCGGGGAAGGGGGGTAACGCCTCTGGAGTGAAGGAGCCCTGGACGAAGACGGGCTGGGGATGAGCCTGGGAGGCAAGGACGCATGACAAGGGCGTCCGGGGTTTGCAGGACCAGAGCGACCAGCGACCCGTGGGGTAAACCAAGGGTGCGGGCAGGGGATGCGCGTCACCGCTTAAGCTGCCGGTGCGCTTGGGAAGGCCGCATTGGGGATAGGTCTTCGTTTCCAACCGGACTGGGGAAATCTCACTGTCCGGGATGATAGAGGGGGAGGCAGGAAACGGACCGAAGACAACCGGCACCGCGCCTGTCTTCTACCCGACCGTGACCCCCTGGTGCCGGACATAATTTGTCGGCGCCTCGCCTGGCCGGGTGGCGGAGTCCACCCTGTCGTAACGCGACGCTACCGGGCGGCCCCATGAGACCTCTTCCAGGAATCACCATCGGTGATTCCGTTGGCGGGCGGCCGAGGCGGCGCCCGCAACGGGAACGACGCGCCGCACTGGCCAACGAGCGGGTGTCCGTCTCTAACTCTCGGTTCTCAGTCGCCGCGTCCAGGCCACGAGCGCCTCCAGGAGTTGCCGTATTCGTGTCCGCAACCCTTCGTCCGTGAGGTGACCCTGTCCGTCGAAGCGCTGCGCCGCGTTCGAGATCATGACCTCGGGCCGGTTCAACGAGTACATGTTCAGGAATACGAATGACTGACGCAGATGATACTGCGCCCGAGCCGTGCCCTGGGGGCCTGGCGATGCGCCCATGAGCGCAACCGGTTTGCCGTCCCAGGCATTGTCGCCGTATGGCCGGGAGGCCCAGTCAATCGCGTTCTTGAGAACTCCGGGCACCGAATAGTTGTACTCGGGTGTCGCGATCAGGATGGCGTCCGCCTCGCGGACACGGGCTTTGAGCTCGACGACGCGAGGCGGGAGGGCCCGCTCGTCGTCCTCGTTGAACGGGGGAATCCCGTCTAGCAGGATGCTGAAAAACACCGAAGCGATCGGGTGCGCATGCCACTCTCAAGAGTAACCAGGAGGGCGGCATGCGCGGCGACGATCGGCATCCGGATGCGATGTTCAGCTACGTGGCGCCCGAGCAGCGGGTACCGGCGGACCACCCCTTGCGGGCCATTCGCACAATGGTCGACACGGCCCTGCGGGAGCTGTCGCCGGAGTTCGCCCGTCTCTACCCGAAGACCGGGCGCCCGTCGATCCCCCCCGAGAAGCTCCTGCGCGCCTTGCTGCTGCAGATGCTCTATTCGGTGCGGAGCGAGCGGCAGCTCATGGAGCAGCTCGACTACAACCTCCTGTTTCGCTGGTTCGTCGGGCTGAGCATGGATGACCCCGTGTGGGATGCCACCGTGTTCACCAAAAACCGGGAGCGGCTGCTGCGGGGCGACATCGCGCGGGCCTTCTTCGAGCGGGTGCTGTCGCAGGCGCAGGGCCACCAGCTCCTCTCGGGGGAGCATTTCACGGTGGATGGCACCCTGATCGAGGCCTGGGCCGGGCTCAAGAGCTTCAAGCGGAAGGGCGCCCAGGCGGGACCGCCCGACGATCCGGGCAACCCGACGGTGGACTTCCACGGCGAGCGGCGGTCGAACGTCACCCATGCCTCCACCACGGATCCGGAGGCCCGTCTGATCCGCAAGAGCCGGGGGCAGGAGGCGAAGCTGGCCTACCAGGGGCACGTCCTCATGGAGAATCGGCACGGCTTGGTCGTCGACACCTGCGTGAGTCAGGCCACGGGGATCGCGGAGCGGGAAACGGCGGTGGCCATGGCGACGAACCTGCGGCGCGGCGCAACGGTAGGGGCGGACAAGGGCTATGACACGCGCGGCTTCGTCGCCGCCCTCCGCTCGCTGGGCCTCACGCCGCATGTCGCGCAGAACACCACCCGTCAGGCCAGTGCGGTCGATCAGCGGACGACGCGGCATGCCGGGTACACGGTAAGTCAGCAGAAGCGGAAGCGCGTCGAGGAGATCTTCGGGTGGGTCAAGACCGTCGCGCTCCTGCGCAAGACCCGCCACCGCGGGGTCCGGCGGGTGGGCTGGCTGTTCACCCTGGCCGCGGCCCTGTACAACCTGGTGCGGATCCGCAACGTGATCGAGGCCGAGGTGACGGGATGAGCGGCCGGCCAGGCTCCCGGGCAGGCGGCCGGCCCCAGCCAGACCGGAGCGCGGGCCAGTTTCAGCCGGCTCGCTTTGTCTTGACCGCAGTGCGTTCACTCGTCAGCCACCAATTTTCCGCAGCCTGCTAGGCCGAATACCTCGAGCGTGGCCCCGCGGGGAGGAGCTCCTGGGCAGCTTTCAACGCGGCTTTGTTGTAGGAGGCGTGACGCAGGCTGCCGGGGATGCCGAGGATGTTCACCGGACCGGTCGTGCCCACCAGATCTCCTCCTACGCGCGACGTGCGCGTGGTTAACGTAGAAGCGCCGCTGGGGAAGGCCGGTCAGATCAGACTGAACCCGCATCCGAGGGCTCGTCCGGATCAGCCTTCAGCCGATCGACCCGCCTTCGCCACGTCGTCGCGCGTTGCGGTTTTGCGAACAGCGTAATGATGTCAGGCTGCGCGTGCTTGATTGCCGATTCGATCCGATCAACGCAGCGCTCGATCTGCGTTGTGCTCAGCGCCTCCTGGAACTCGACGCTCAATGCCGCAACCACCTGTTGTGGGCCGTAGTGTCCGAAAACTCATCCCATGCTCGGGCTCAGGCCGCTCGGTAGTAATACCGCAACAGCCCGCCCAGCCCGGCCGGCGAGGTCTTCGAGCGGCTGTCCTGGTCAGAAACCCCATCTGGCTCGTGTCGGCCGGAAGTTGCCCGACGTCCCAATGAACCGTGACGGTAAACTCTCCGCAGCCCTCACGTCTCCTGTCGGAGAGCGCGCATGATCATCGTCCTCGTCATTGGGCTCTGGACCTTCCTACGCGCCGTGCTCTTCGGGGCGGCGACCGTCGCCCTGGAACACGTGGCGCTGCGCCATCAACTGGCGGTCCTTCAGCGCTCTGGCCGCCGACCCCGGCTCTCGCGCTGGGATCGATTCCTTTGGATGTGGCTGTCCCGGGCCTGGGCGGGCTGGCGGTCGAGCCTCGTCATCGTGCAGCCGGCGACGGTACTGGCGTGGCACCGCCGTGGCTTCCAGCTCTACTGGCGATGGAAGTCAAGGCGGCCAACCTGGTCGGCCGCCCGAAGCTCGACGCCGAGCTCCGACCTGATCCACCGCATGGCGAAGCAACAATCCGACGTGGGGCCGACGGCGCATCCAGAGCGGAACTCGCCCTGCTGGGCTACGAGGTCGCTGAGCTGACGGTCGCGAAGTACATGTACCGGACGTCATCTCGGCCCTCGCCGACGTGGCGGACCCTTTCTTGCCGCGCATGCCCGAGCGATCGTCGCCGTCGACTTTTCCTCGTGCCGACGCTGACCTTTCGTTTGCTCTTCGTCTTCGTCGTGCTCCGCCACGACCGCCGCGAACTCCTCCACCTCAACGTCACCATCATCCCAGGCCCAGCCGCGGGGGAGCAGGTGTGTGCCTTGTGTTTAACCAGCGCCGCGCCCCTGGGGCGAAGGCGCGTGGGCGGAAGGACGCACCGTCCCCACTCAGGGAGGACACTGATCCCGAGTAGATCGTTCCAAGGATCGTGAGTCCGAACACCGGGTCGGCAGGAGGAGGGAAGCCTTGGAGCGAACCACACCCCCCGAGCGCCGACGTGGGCGTGGCGGGGTTACGCCGCCGGTCGGATCTTATGCGGCCTGGCGAGTGTACCGATGATGGAGGCCGCCGACCATGGGCGTCTCGACGATCCGGCCTTGGTCGGGCGCTCTACCGGTCTGGGCTCCGGGGCGTCCTTGTCCAGGGCGAGGTGGGTTCGGGCAGCGTGGTAGTAGGCGAGGTACGCGCGCAGCAGGCGGAGCAGGTGGGTCTCGTTGAGTACCACCACGTGGTCGAGGCACTCGCGGCGGAGGGTTCCGATGAGACGTTCCACGTAGGGATTCTGCCAAGGCGATCGCGGCGCCGTCGTGACTTCATGGATCCCGATTGCCTGGACTCGGCGTGAGAACACGACCCCGTAGACCGCATCACGGTCGCGCAGCAGGTAGCGCGGGACCGTCTCCCAGGGAACGCCTCCACGAGCTGCTGGCCGTCCATTGGACCGTGGGGGCGTCGGTGACGTTGACATGGACGACGCGTCTCCGGTCTGCGCCAGGATCACGAAGACGAACAACACCTTGAACGTCGCGGTGGGCACGGTAAAGAAGTCCACGGAGACAAGACTCCCGACGTGATTGGCGAGAAACGTGCGCCAGGTCTGCGATGGCGGCCTCCGCCGGCGGACCACGTACTTGGACACCGTCGCCTGCGAGATCTCGATGCCCAGCTTCTGGAGCTCGCCGTGAATCCGCGGCGCGCCCCACAGGGGGTTGGCGCGGCCATTGTCGGATCAGCGCGCGGACCTCCGGGGCGACGGCCGGGCGGCCGGGCCCGGACCGGCGGCTCTTCCAGGTGCAGAACAGCCTGAAGCCGGACCGCTGCCATCGGATCACCGTCGCGGGTTGGACGATGGCGACGGCCTCCGCCCAGCCGCGCCACAGGCGGGCGAGCAGGACCCAGAACAGCCGGTCGGAGGGTCGCAGGCGTGGACGCGGCGCGGTCCGGTGGAGGACGGCCAGCTGATGGCGCAGCGCGAGGTTCTCGAGCACCAGGACGCGCTGGCCCGGACCCCACGAAGGAGGCCGGCGAGGATGAGGGTGAGCATGGCGGCCATCATCGATCAGGCCGGCCGGAAGTTCAATGTTGACGAGGCGGATGGAGTAAGTGGAAGGGACAACCCGTCCGCGCCGCCGGGGAGGTTCGACGCCGTCTCTGACGGCCTCGTCGACGTCTCCTACGTCACGGTGAGCTATACTCCGGCGCAGCACGTCCTGCCGCTCATGCCGAAGCTACCCGGATCGGGCGAGACAGCGCTGATCAACCCGGTCGCCTATTCAAGGATCCACTGGAAGTACTTCCGCCAGGTCGGCAAGTGCAAGGCTGACCCAGAGCAATTGGGGGAGCGGCGATGCAGTGCCCAAGCTGCAACTCAAGCCTGAAAGAAGGCAGCAAGTTTTGCGAGCACTGCGGCTCGGCACTTCCGCGCGTCTGCCTTACCTGCGGGCATGCCAATTCAGCTCAGGCTCGATTCTGTTCCGAGTGCGGGGTCGGTCTCGCTCCAAGCAAGCCGGCGATGGCACCGTCGACAGGCCCGCGTCCAACCGCGCCGGTCGCTCCGGCCGCCTCGCCTGAACGTCGCCAGCTCACGATCATGTTCTGCGACATGGTGGGGTCGAGCGCTCTCTCGACCCGACTCGATCCCGAGGAGCAGCGCGATGTCGTGAGTGCATTCCAGACCTGCTGCGCCAATGAGATCAAGTGTCTAGCCCGGATTATTCCTGAACGATGAAACAAGAGAGCCACCGAGCCCCTCAGCGGTGCTATAGAAGCGGTGATGAGACGCTCTGGCACCGACACGCGAGGAGGCTCGATGGCTACAGACTGTATACCGCAGGTGACCTTCGACTTCCAAGGGGTGCGGCAGCCGATCGTCGCCCGGTTCGACCAGGCCCATGCCAGCTCGGAGGGCGGGGCGCTGTTGCTCAAGGCGATCGACGAGCGGCTGGAGCTGACCCAGCGGCTGGCTGCGTGCCTGATCGACCGACGCCAGCCGGCCAAGGTCGAGCACGAACTGATCGAGTTGGTGCGGCAGCGGGTCTTCGGGATCGCCTGTGGGTATGCCGACGGCAACGACGCCGCGCGGCTGCGGCAGGACCCCATCCACAAACTCCTGCTCGAGCGGGATCCCCTCGCCGGCGCGGCGTTGGGGTCGCAACCCACTCTCTCGCGCTTCGAGAACGCGGTCGGCGTGCGGGAGGTGGTCGCGATGGGGCAGGTGCTGGCGGCGATCGTCATCGGCCAGCATCAGCGCCGGCTCCAGGGGCGGGCCGAGTGCATCACCATCGACCTCGATCCCACCGTCGACCCCACCCACGGGCAACAGCAGCTAACGTTCTTCAACGGGCATTACGACACCGCGTGCTATCTGCCCCTTGTCGCCACCCTGACCTTCAACGACGAGCCCACGCAGTACCTGGTCGGCATCGTGCTGCGGCCGGGCAACAGCACCGCGACCCATGGCGCGATCGGCCGCGTGCGGGCGCTGTTCGCCCAGCTGCGCACCGCCTTTCCCGCCGCCCGACTGCGGGTGCGCCTGGATGGAGGCTTCACGGGCAACCCCCTGTTCGACTTCCTCGAGGCCGAAGGGGTCGAGTACGTGGTGGGGGTGGCGAGCAATGCGCGCCTGGACAAACGGGTGCGGCGCCTGCTCGGCCGAGCCCGGATGGCGTCCAAGGCGAGCGGTCAATCCGCGCGCCGGTATGGCGAGACCCGCTACGCCGCCAAGAAGTGGTCCCACAAACGGCGCGTCATCATGAAGGCGGAGGTCGTGCGCTATCCGGGACGCGCCCCTCGGGACAACCCCCGCTTCGTGGTCACCAACCTCCCCGACCCGCCGCAGACGGTCTACGAGATCTATGGCGGGCGGGGGGACATGGAGAACCGCATCAAAGAGCTGAAGGAGGGGCTGGGCCTGGACCGGACCAGTTGTCCGCGGTTCCGAGCCAACCAGTTCCGCGTTCTGCTGACCGTGGCGGCGTATGTCCTGTACCAAACGCTGCAGCAGCACACGCGCGGGACGGCGTGCGCCACGGCCCAGGTCCGCACGCTGCGGGAGCGGCTGATCAAGCTCGCCGTGTGGGTCGAGCGCTCCGTGCGCCGGATCGTGCTGCACCTGCCCGCGACCTTTCCGTGGCTGACCACGTGGCGCCGCCTCGCGCTTGCCGTCGGCGCCGTGCCCGCCTAAGCGCTGGGCGAAGACGCCACGCGGGGCTTGCCAGAGATGCGGGAGAGGTCTCACTCCCGCGACGAGCCGAAGATACCTCCCATCGCCGCGCTCCCGCCCCGCCGCCCTCAATGGACGACATCGTCGCCCCATCCAGGCTTGCAGAACCGAGATCGTGGCTCCTGGACCGCGCGAGGGCCGTGCGCGAATCTCAGAACGCTGGTTCATGAATAGTCCGGGCTAGACGGGATGGTCGCGCAGTATCTCGGAGACGGCGTGCTCGCCTATTTCGGATATCCCGCTGCGCATGAGGATGACGCGGAACGTGCTGTGCGGGCCGGGCTCGCAATCCTGGATGTTGTGGGAACCTTGCAAGCGGCTCCCGGTGTGACCCTGCAGGCGCGCATCGGTATCGCCTCAGGTGTGGTTGTCGTCGGTGATCTTGGCCGCGAGGGCGTGACGCAGGAGAACGCCGCGATTGGCGAGACGACCAACCTCGCGGCCCGCCTGCAGTCGCTCGCCGAGCCCAATACAATGGTCATCGGGCCCGCAGACGCATCGGTTGGTCGGAGCACTGTTCGAATACCGCGATCTCGGCTCACAGACGCTAAAGGGATTTGGCGAGCCTTTACTCGTGCGCCAGGTCATCAAACCAAGCAAGATTGAGAACCGCTTCGAGGTACGACGTGCCGCCATGGGCTCTCGGCTTCTGGGGCGCGACGAGGAACTCGACCTGCTGTGGCGCCGGTGGGAACAGGCCAAGCGAGGTGAAGGGCGCGTCGTACTGGTTACCGGTGAACCGGGTATTGGCAAGTCGCGGCTGACGCGGGCCCTGCAGGAGCGCCTCGGGTCGGAGCCCTACACGCTGCTGCTGTACCACTGCTCGCCCTACCATCAAGACAGCGCTCTGTATCCAATCATTGGCCAGCTCATCCGGGCGGCCGGTATCGAGCGGGATGACGCGCGCACAGACCAAGCTGGACAAGCTCGAGGTGTTGCTGAAGCAATCGAGCGAACACCCCGCAGAAGACGTTCCACTGTTTGCCGCGCTGCTGTCAATCCCTGGCGGCGACCGCTACCCCCTACCGAAGTTCACGCCTCAGCGCATGAAAGAACGCACCTTAGGTTCCCTCCTTACCCACCTGAAGCACCTTGCCGCGCACCGGCCTGTGCTGATGGTGTTCGAGGATCTGCACTGGATTGATCCAACCTCGCTGGAGCTGTTGTCGCTGGCCATTGATCAGATCAAGAGCGCGCGGATCTTGATGCTGGCCACGGCCCGCTTAGAATTCACGCCGCCTTGGCCGAGTCATCGGCACACATCGAGCATTGGCCTGACCCGGCTCGACAAGATCGAGGGCGAGGCTCTGATCGCCGGACTGACCGGTAAGTCGCTGCCTCGTGAACTCCTCGAACAGATCTTGGCGCGCACGGACGGCGTTCCCCTGTTCATCGAAGAGCTGACGATGACGGTCCTGGAAAGCGGCCTGCTGCGTGAAGCCAATGGCCGCTATGAGCTAACGGGTCCATTGCCACCGCTGGCCATTCCCTCGACACTGCATGCGTCGCTCCTCGCACGTTTGGACCGCTTGGCATCGGCGAAGGACGTGGCGCAGATCGGCGCCGCCATCGGCCGCGAGTTCTCTTACGCCCTAATCTCTGCTGTCGCCATGCTCCCGGCGAGGGACCTGAATGCCGCCCTGGCGCAACTCGTCCACGCGGAGCTGATCTTCCAGCGTGGCGTTCCGCCCGACGCCACGTATCAATTCAAGCACGCTCTTGTGCAGGACGCGGCCTACGCCAGTCTGGTGCGAAGTCGTCGTCAGCAATTGCATGGCCTCATTGGCCACGCGCTCGTAGAGCAATTTCCCGAGACCGCAGATATCGAGCCGGAGATCGTGGCGCACCATTACGCTGAGGCGGGTCTGACTGATGCGGCCATCGACTACTGGCATAAGGCTGGTGAGCGGGCGGTCCGCACCTCGGCGTATGCGGAAGCAGTCAAACACATCACGAATGGGGTTACTCTCCTGCAGCAACTGCCTTCGACCATGACGCGCATGCGCCAAGAACTCGAGTTCCAGATTGCGCTTGGCGGCGCATGTATCGCATCCAAGGGGTACGGCGTAAGCGAGACAGGCGCTGCATATGCTCGGGCATATGAGTTGTCACGACTCACGGAGGACGCGTCGCAACTCCCAAATGTTCTCGCGGGGCGGTTCGTCCACTATCACGTGAGGGCGGACGTACATCAGGCGCAATTGGCTGCGAACGAACTATTGGCGTTCGCGCGTGGGCGGCACGATGCGGCTGGTGAAATGATGGCCCACCGCGCGCTCGGAGACAGTCTACTTCATGTCGGAGATCTTCGGGGCGCAAGCGCGCATCTTGACGAGGCCCTCCGGATTCTGGGTCCCCAATCGCCGCCTGTCATCGTTGGAGAGGACGTGAGGACGGCCGCGCTGGCATTCTTTTCGATCTGTCTTGCGCTTCAGGGTTATGTGTCGGCCGCTGAGGAACGCGCGCAAGAGGCGATCACACGCGCTCGCTCGCTGCAGGATCCTCCCACTCTCGCATTTGCATTGAGCACCGGCTGCCGAACCAAAATCTTTTTGCGCGATCACAAAGGTCTCGTCCACAATGTGGACCGTCTACATGTCCTTGCGATCGAGCACAGTCTGAAGTTTTGGCAGGCAGCAGCGACGAACTTTCGCGGATGGGCAATGGCACTCGAGGGTCGTTTCACGGAGGGGATCGCGCTGCTGCAGTTCGGAATTGAAGGCCTCAAAGCCACTGGAGCTCAGTGGCTTTTGCCGTTTTACGGTTCACTACTGGCAACTGCATACCAGCGAACTGGCCGCGTCGAGGACGGCCTGGCGTTGATCGGAAATCTCCTAGAGATGGTCGAGCGGACTGGGGTCCGATACATGGAGGCCGAGCTATACCGTCTGCGGGCAGAGTTGTTGGTATCTTCATCGAATCTTGAGGAGGCGGAGGAAGCCCTCTGCCGGGGCTTAACAGTGGCCAGGGAACAGCAGGCTCGCATATTCGAGCTGCGCATCGCCACAACCCTAGCCGCGATGTGGCGCAATCAGGGGCACTCTTCGAAAGCCCGCGATCTACTGGCACCCATTTGCGAGTGGTTCGGCGAGATCCCGCTAGCGGACCTCAAAGATGCCAAGGAGGTACTGACTAAATTGCGCGAGTGAGCTTCGCCGTCTCACCGTCGGTTACGCATGGCACGCAGAGATCGTGCGGCTTGCAGCTTAGTGCGTGACCTCGCGCCCGGGCCGCGGTCAGTCGCCGATCTCGGCCAGTTCGCGGCGCAGTCTGTCGAGGAGTCGCTGCTGCGCGGCGACGCCCTGCTCGGCCAGGGCGATCGCCTGCCGCAGGGAGGCCGCGCGGCGCCGGAGGTCCGCGATGAGCCCCAGGGCCGCTTGGGTCTGCGCCTGGCGCGCCATGAGAAGCCCGGAGTGGACCGGCGTCAGCCTCTCGGCCCCGGCTCCGGCGGCTCGCTGTCGCTCCTCCCACTCGGCCCGTTGGGCGTCGCGAAGCCCGGCCCGGGCCGCCGCCAGCCGCGACGCCCCCTCGGCCGGGGCCGAGCTCGATCCCTCCTCGTACGCGTCGTCGCAAAAGAACCGGACCTCCGCCCGCTCCCGCTCGATTGTCGCGAGCCCGTCGCCGTTCCTTCGCTGCGCCACGGTCCGAACTTACCGCACCCGCCCATGCTATTCAATGGGTAGTGGTCGCATCGTGACAGGCCCCTACATCCGGGGTCGGCGAGGCCTCTCCAGCCGGGGAACCTCAGCCGGCGGTTTGAAGCGCGCTTCGACACAATCGCCCAGCGCGCTACAGGGAGGTGGTATTCGAGAAAGATCTAAGCCCGAGCCAGAAGCGCGCCGGGAGCGTAGCCCGTCGGACACCCGAACCCTGAGGTATCGGTCACGCCGGCGAAGACGACCGGCTCGTCGGTAAATGACTCGCCGCCGGCGGTGCCGGACGCGACGAACTCGATGGTGTAGAGGATCGGCTCGGCCATGGCCGTGCTCCACGACCCCCAGACCATGAAGAGAATCAGCACGGTTGCGACCACGCGGCGTCTGGTCATTGCGCCTCCTTCTGGACGATGGCGGACTCGGTCGCCAGGCGGGAAGATTCCTCTTCGACCCGGCTTAGTCGCGAGCTTATCGCGCCGACGTTCTCCGAGGCCAGCCCCCCAGGATCAGATGCCCTGCGGTCGCAGCACGTATCTCGAGGCGGCGACGCGAAGGCCCGTGGAGCCCGTCCCGTCGGCGCCGGTCTGACCCGTCCTCGCGCCTCGACGCGTCGGATTGTCTATCGGATGCGCCGTCCGCCTCCCACGCTGACCGCAGGCCCCCGAGGCCGCTTGCCGGCGCGTCGCACCGTGCGCCGGTCGTCCGCCGTCCGGCCCGTACCTGCCTCTCCCAGAGCTGCCATTCGCCGGGGTCTCGCCGACCAGGGCGGCGATCTTGGGCGTGAGACGCAGGATCATGGGTCAGCCGCCCAGTACGGGACGGGAGGTTGCCAGCGGCGCAGTGGGCTGGGCGTCTGCGTCGGCTCCCAGATCGGCACGAGCGACCACCAGTCGTCCTCCGCTGGCACCGGCAGGTACTCGGTCGAACAGCCGCACCAGTCTGGGATCTGGAGCGTCTGGGGCGGCGTCCAGCCTTGGCGGCGAAGATCGTCGGCGCGGAAGCGCATCGGCGCGACTTCGCGCCCGCACGTCCAGCAGGCCAGCGGAGGTCGCCGGCGGCCCTGGGCGTCGAGCCAGGTGGGCGGGGTCACTGATGACTTCGTCGGCTCGCGCCAGCACGGCCGGCGGGATCGTCAGGCCAAGTGCCTTGGCGGTCTTGAGGTTGATGATCAGCTCGAACTTCGTGGGCCGCTCGATCGGAAGGTCCCCCGGCTTCGCCCCCTTGAGGATGCGGTCAACGTAGCTCGCCGCGCGTCGCCACATGTCCGGGAGGCTTGGCCCGTATGAGATGAGTCCCCCGTCCTGGACGTACTCCTTGAACTCATAGAAGGCCGGCAGTCGATAGCTGGCGGCGAGCTTGATCAGATCACGTCGGTGCGCGTTGAAGAAGGGGCTGGGTAGCACGAGGAGGGCCTGTGCCCGGTCGTCCCGTGCTGTCCTGAAGGCGCCCTCGAACTGGGTGACCTCGCTGACCTCAAGGGCCCGCGTCTTGAGGCCGCGCTGGTCCGCCGCCCCGACGGCGGCTCTCGCGGTCACCGCGGGGCATGCTCGCGTGGTGGAGGAAGACCACGCGGGAGAGCTTGGGCACGGTCTCGGCAAGGAGTTGGACTTGCTTGGTGACGATTTCCTCGTACTGAGAGGCGAGCCCGGTGATGTTCCCGCCGGGACGTGCAAGGCTCGCCACGAAGCCGGCGTCGACCGGGTTGATCAAGATGACACCGATGACGATCGGGATACTACTGGTCGCCTGCTGGGCGGCCCGGATCGCCGGAGTTCCGGACAACACGATCACGTCAACCTTGAGCCGGATGAGCTCGGCGGCAAGCGCCGGAAGGCGATCGACGTTGCCTTCCGCCCAGCGATACTCGATCGTCACGGTCTGGCCCTCGATATAGCCCAGCTCGCGCAGGCCTTGACGGAACGCCTCCAGCTGCGGGCTCGCCGGCGTCGTCGGGCTCCCGTTCCCGATGTACCCGATCCGAGGAACCTGACCTGAGCGCTGCGCCCTGGCAGCGAGCGGCACAGCGAGGAGGCCCAGGGTGCCGGCGATGAACGTTCGCCTGTCCACTACTGGATCACCTCATCCGCCCGCGCCAGCACCGCCGGCGGGATCGTGAGGCCGAGGGCTTTGGCGGTCTTCAGGTTGATCACCAGCTCGAACTTCGCGTCCTGCTCGATGGGGAGGTCGGCGGGTTTGGCGCCTTTGAGGATCCTGTCCACGTAGACGGCGGCCCGCCGGTACAAGTCCGGGACGCTGGTGCCGTACCCGATCAGACCTCCGGCTTCCGCCAACTCCGTCAGCCCGGAGATCAAGGGGAGGCGGTGCCGGATTGCGAGATCCGCGATGAGCTTCCGGTGCACGATGGTGAAACTGGTGCCATGCACGAAGAGGCCTTGGCTCGTTGCTGCGTGAAGGTCGCGAAGGCGGAGGCCAACTGCTCCGGGCGGTCCACAACGAGCGGCAGCAGCGTCAGGCGGAAAGCCTCGGCGGCGGCCCGAATCACCGTGTCGGCGTCGGGCCTCGGCTCCTGGGCGTCAAGGAGCACCGCCACCCGGGAGACCCTGGAACCGCCTCCTTGAGCACCTCGATCAGCTTGCCCAGCGCTGCGGGTCAACCGTGTTGCCGGTGATGTTGCCGCCCGGTCGAGCGAAACTCGCCACGAGTCCGGCCGTGACGGGATCGAGCACCGACGTCCCCATGACGATCGGGATCGTGCTCGTTGCTTCTTTGGCGGCCCGGGTGACGGAGGTGTTTCCGCTCACGATCACATCCACCTTGGCCTGGACCAGCTCCGGCGATGATCTCGGGGATCCGCTCGAATCGCCCCTCGGCCGACCGGCGCTCGATCACGATGTTCTGCCCCTCCACCTACCCCGACTCGCGCAATCTCTGAAGGAAGGCGCGCATGTGGGGATGGCTCGGCTCGGCGCCAGCATCGCGGTGACCGGGGTGCCGCCGAAGACGACGGCAATACGGGGCATCTTTTCCGCCGCTGCGCCCCGGCGGCCAGCGGCGTGGCTAGGATGCTGACCGCGCCGGCGACGAACGCTCGCCTCTCCATCAGTGGATGACCTCATCCGCCCGCGCGAGTACCGACGGCGGGATGGTCAGACCGAGCGCCTTGGCGGTCTTGAGATTGATCACCAGCTCGAACTTCGTCGGTTGCTCGACGGGCAGATCGCCAGGCTTGGCGCCTTTGAGAATCTTATCGACGTAGACGGCCGCGCGCCGGAAGACCTCCGTCATGTCTGGCCCGTAAGAGATCAAACCGCCGTCCTCGGCCGCCTCACGGGAATCGAACATAACCGGAAGCTGTTGGGCCAACGCTAGGGTCAGGACTTGGCTGTGGTACACCCGGAAGACCTCATCGGGGCCCACCAGAAGTGCTTCCATGCCGTCCCGCTTCATGGCTGCGAACTGATCATTCAGTTCTCCAGCGTCGAGCGCTTCAAAGGGACGAACCGTCAGACCTAGCAGCCCTGGTGGAAGTGAGGGACTTCACCAAGCGAAGCCGACCGTTGAAGATGTGCGCACGACGCCCGGCATCAGCTCTGGGGTGGATCACAGACGCATGGCGGCCGTCCAGACGCGCGCGACGACGATGGCGAAGGCGATTTCAAGCGGACCGATGCCGAATCGGCGTCCTTGCAGCCCTCGCGGCGTGCCGCGCCCGAACGCCTGGCGCATGAGAAGGCCGAGATTGAACGCGCCCGCATGGACCAGCAGCCGTTTGAGGATGTTCTGATGCCCGCGCAAGTGGGTGCGGCGCAGGCCGCCGGTGTCGTACACGTGCGCGAAGGAGCGCTCGACGTATTCGACGCGGCGCCGCATGAGCCGCGTCCCGCGCACACCGCGTATTCGCCGACGATTGCCGTAGACTGGAGCCTGCGCCGCCGGCGTCTGCGTCCAGTGCCGTCGACCGCGATCGGGCTCCGCGATGTAGGAGCGCACCGCGACCGTCGCGAGGTCGATCATGGTCTGGTTGCTGTGATAGCCCTTGTCCGCGACGATCTCGGCCACCGCGGCCGGGGTCGAGCTCGCGCCGTGCGCGGCCTCGACCTGTTGCGCGGCGACGCGGGCCGTCGTGACGAGACTCGTGGTGTCCCCGACATTGGCGCCCTGCAGTGTCACCGCCACCAGCGCGCCACTGTCCAGATCCACGGCGTGCTCGGCCTTGTGCGCCAGATGCGTTCGCCCGTCCTTCATCTTCGTGATCTTCGCGTCCGGATCGAAGGGATTCTGCCAGTCCTGGTTCGACGTGCGCTTCTTCCGGCGCCGGTCCAGGCGCGCCAAGGCCTCGCGGGTTGGCGTCTTGAGGCCCGAGGCCGCGGCGAGGCGCGTCAGGAACTCCTCGTAGCGCTCACCGGTGTCCCGTCGCACGATGCTGCGCATCGCCGCGTTGGCCTCCAGGGTCGTCGCGTCGATGGCCACGGTCCGCCCCGTGAGCAGGCCGGCGGTGACCAGACGCTCTTGGACCCAGGTGAACACGGCCCGATGGGCCTCCACGGCGATCAACCGCCGCGTGCGCGAGATCGTGGAATGATCGGGGGCCGCGACGTCGAGGCCGAGCCCCACGAAGCGGCGCACGGCGAGCGAATCGGCCGCCCGCCAGGCCATGCCACGCTCCGAGTCGAGCCCTTCGAATAATCCGCGCCGCAGCAATCGGAAGTACCGCCCCGGCGGCAGGCTGGGCCGGCCCATCGTCGGCGCGTAGAACTGCCGACACGCTCCTCCGCGAACCGGTCGAAGCCGGCCTCGTCGAGGATGGCGTTCAGCCGCGCATAGAATGGATGGCCCGGCGAGACCGGCAGGTCGGTCGTCGAAATCCACATCGGAACTTGCTCGCTCGTGCGTTTGCCCATCGCCATGGCCGCAGTGTACGTTCCCACCCCTCGCCTTGGCGATGACTCTCTCACCGACTTTCACCACGGGCTGCTAGGGCCTGGCTGCCGCCTGTGGCGCACCCCGCCATTGATAGCCGCGTCGCCACAGGACGCCGACTCGGGAGAGGCCGGGACGGATCCCCCTCAGGAGCTCCAGCCGCTTCGCGATCAATTCGGTGAACATGAGCGAAAGGCCAGTTACATTGCCGCCGGGTCTGCCGAGAGTCGCGACCCTCCCAACCTGTGCCTCGGGGTAGGCCATCACGGCGACGACAGGGATGCTACGCGCCTCGCGGATGGTGGCGAACGCAAGATTGTCGCTGGGCGCGACGATTACGTCTACCTTCAGGCCGACGAGCTCCCGGGCGAGGTCCACTTGACGATCCCAGTTGGCGTCGTCACGCCGGTACTCAATGACAAGGCCTTGCCCCTCGCGGTACTGGAGCTCGCGCAGGCTGTCGCGAAAGGCGGCAAGCCTTCTTGGCGTACAGTGTACGGAGCAGAGAAGGCCGATCCGGTACACCTTCTCCGCCGGCTGCGCCTCGGCGGCGAGCGGCGCGGCGAGGAACGCTAACCGCGCCGGCGACGAAGCTGCGGCGGTCCATCACTCGATGACTTCATCCGCCCGCGCCAGCACCGCCGGCGGGATCGTGAGGCCGAGCGCCTTGGCGGTCTCCAGGTTGATGACCAGCTCGAACTTGGTCGGTTGCTCAATAGGCAGATCGCCAGGCTTGGCTCCCTTCAACACCTTGTCGACGTACGTCGCGGCGCGCCGGAAATTGTCACGGACGTCGACGCCATAGCTCATGAGGCCTCCGGCCTCAGTGTGCTCTCTCAGTCCATACATCGCCGGCAGGCGGCTCTTCGCGGCAAGGTCGGCGAGTTGTCTTCCATGAGAGCCAGGATCGGGTCCGGTTCGACCAGAAGGGCCCCGGCGCGCTTCTCGCCCATCACAGCGAATGCGCGGTCGAACTCGTTCAGACCTCGAGCCTCCACGAGTTGAAGTTCTACTCCGAGCGACTGAGCCGCGGCCTGCACAGCCTTCAGCGCGAGCGCGTGGGCCGGCTGGTCCGGGTTAAAGAGGACGGCCATACGACGAGCCGTCGGAACGGCCTCCTTGAGCAGCTCCAAAGCTTTGCCGAAGGTCTCCAGGCCAACACCATACGACAGGCCCGTGACATTCCCGCCCGGTCGCGCGAGACTCGCGACGAGCCCGAGCGCCACGGGATCACCGCCAATCGCCATGACGATGGGAATCGTGCTGGTGGCGTTCTTGGCTGCCATAGCAGTGGCCGCAGTGCTGGCCAGAATGACGTCAACCTTGAGATCGACCAGCTCCGCCGCAGGTCGGGCAGCCGATCTAGCCGACCATCCGCGTATCGATACGCGATGGCGATGTTCTTTGTCTCCACCCATCCGAGGTCACGCAGACCCTGTAGGAATGCGTCGCGGTAGATCGCGCTTTCGGAACGACTGCGCGGCCCGAGAAGACCGACCCGGGACAGCTTCCCGGCGACTGCGCCGCGGCTGTGTGAAGCGCGGCGAGGAGGTCCGCACTCAGCCCGCGATGCACGCCGCCTTCCATCTACTGGATGACCTCATCCGCCCGCGCCAGCACCGCCGGCGGGATCGTGAGGCCGAGGGCCTTGGCGGTCTTGAGGTTGATCACGAGCTCGAACTTGGTCGGCTGCTCGACGGGGAGCTCGGCGGGCTTGGCGCCCTTGAGGATCTTGTCCACGTAGATGGCGGCGCGCCGGAACAAGGTCCGGGATGTACGTGCCGTACGACATGAGGCCGCCGGCCTCCACGATGATTCTGTTCGACCAGATCGCCGGAAGCCGGTTCCGCGCCGCGAGCTCAGCGAACTGCGTCCGGTATGTCGTGAACAGCGGCGTATCGATGTTGAGCAGGGCCCCGGCACCGCTCACGGCCTTGAAAGCAGCTTCGAAGTCCTCTGGACCTCGCACCGCCGCCGGCTTGAGCTGCAATCTCAGGGCGCGTGCCGCTTCCTCCGTCTCTCTCCGCTGTACCGGGTCGGTTGGATGCGCCGGATGCGTGAGGACCGCCACTTGCTTTAGCGTCGGAACGAGTTCCCGGAGCAGCTCCAGGCGCTTGGTGATAGTCGCGCCAGCGTTGACCGTCACTCCGGTGATGTTGCCGCCGGGGCGTGCCAGGCTCTTGATTAGCCCGATCTCCACCGGATGGCTCAGGCTCGTGAAGACGATGGGGATGGACGTGGTCGCCGTCTTTGCTGCGATGCCCCGCGGATGAGGCCGAAGCCACGATGACGTCGACCTTCGATCGCACCAGTTCTTCCGCGAGGCGCGGTAGCTCATCGAGGGTGCCGATCCGGAACTCGATGACCACGTTCTGGCCCTCGACGTATCCCAACTCGCGGAGACCTTCGCCGGAATTCGTCGACCCAGAACTTCGGCGGCTCGCCGGCGCGGAGAAATCCGATCCTGTAGACCTTCCCCGCTTGTTGGGCCTCGGCGGCGAGCGGCGCGGCGAGGAGGCCGAGGGTGCCCGCAAGAAACACTCGTCGCTCCACGCGCGTCATCGCTCGACTCCACCCAGCTCCGCGTCGGCCTTCTCCAGCCAGAAGGTCATGCCCATCTCGCGGTACATCGTCGCCGCGGTGGTGAGGTGCTCCTGGGCCTTCGCTCGATCACCGGTGCGGCGGTACAGCGTGCCGAGGCCGAGATGGCAGTGGGCGGCGCTGGGGCGCATGCCCAGCTCGACCGCAAGCGCCAACCCCTGCTGGTACCACGTCGCCGAGGCTCCCGGATCCGCCGAGCATCCGGCCGCCGCAATGGCCCCCAGAACGCGCAGCGTCTCGGCCTCGGCTCCCCGTTCACCCATGGCCCGGGCCAGGCTCAGGGCCGTGTCGGCGGCGCGCTGCGCCTCCGGCAGCTCGCCCGCCAGGAGCAGGGAATCCGCCCACTCCCTGTAGCGCCGGGCGAGGTGGAATCGATTCCCGATCCGCTCCTGACCTCTCACGCCACGAGCAAGAAGCGCCAGCCCCTCCACTGTCCGACCCGCCCCCGCGAGGGCCGCGCCCAGGACCGAGGACACCTGGTTGATCATGGGCCAGCCCGTGGACCTCGGCCTCACGCAGGGCCCGCTCGAGCACGGGAATGGCCTCGTCGAACCGTCCCTGGTAGGCATCGATGTAGGCGCGGACGTTCTCTACGAACACCTGCGTCGGGGGGTGCGAGAACCGCTGCGCCGACTCGACGCCGCGGTCCCCGTATCGCCGGGCCTCCTCGAACCTCCCGAGCGCCGCATGACACCACCCCAGCCACGCACACGACCGCCGCGTAGGCTTGACGTGCTCCCGCCCAGCATCGATGTCGCCACTTCGGCATCGGGGCCATCGACGAGGGGGACGAGCCGGGCGATCCCCTCGCGATATCTCCCGAGGGCGCCCAGTATCTTGCCGAGCTGTACCACGCGGCCGCGATCCGAACCTCGGCGTCCCCGAGCACCGTCGAGAGGCCCAGAACCTCTTCCTCATACTCGGCGGCCCGGGCATACTGGCCGTCCGACATGAGCGCACCGCCGAGCAGCCGGAGCGCCTGGGCCAGGCGCCGCTGGTCGTCGAGGTCGCGGGCGAGCTGCTCCGCCTCGCGCACAAGCGCGCCGAACCGCGCGATCTGGCCCCGCGCCAAGAGCGGGGTGCACGAAAGCCGCACGTCGATGCCCCCGCCGGGTGTTGTCCGCGCTCGCCGGCAGCCGGGGCAGCAACTCGAGGGCCTGCTCGATCCGCTCCACCGACGCCCTGATCGCGCCTCGGCCAAAGGCCGCCGTCCCGCCTCCCGGAGCGCGTCCACGGCCCGGTCCCAGATCTCCGCGCGGACGGCGTGGTACGCCCGGGCCTCGGCCTGCTCGGCCCGCCGGTCCCGGCGTGCCGCTCGATGGCGGCGAGGACGGCGCCATGGAGCGCCCGGCGCCGCTCGTGGAGCAGCGCGGCATAGGCCACGTCGTGGGTGAGGGCGTGCTTGAAGGTGTACGCGAGATCGGGGAACAGGCGGCTCTCGTAGAGGAACTCCGCCGCCTGGAGATGCGCGAGACCTCGCCGGAGCTGATCGTCGGGGAGCCCGGCAACCTCCTCGAGCAGCGCGAACGGCACCTCGCGGCCGATGACCGCCGCCGCCTGGAGCAACCGCTTGTCCTCCGGCGGGAGGCGATCGATCCGCGCCGCCAGGATGGCCTGCACCGTGGCGGGCACCTCGATGCGCGTGAGCGCGGTCGTGAGTCGATAGGCCCCGCGCTCGCCTACCAGGGCGCCGGTCTCGACGAGGGCCCGGACGCTCTCCTCCAGGAAGAACGGGTTGCCCTCGGTCCGCTCGATGAGGAGCGCCGTCAGCGGGGCCACGCTTCGATCGTCCCCGAGGAGCGCGTGGAGCAGCGCCTCGGCGCTGTCCGGGGAGAAGGGGTCGAGCCGGAGCTGGGTGTAGTAGGTTTTGCTGCCCCAGCTGTGCTGGTACTCAGGCCGGTAGTTCACGAGCAGCACGAGCCGGGCGCCGGGAGGCTCTCCACCAGGCGATCGAGGAAGGCTTGGGTCTGCGGAGTCGATCCAGTGGAGATCCTCGAAGACGACGAGGAGCGGCTGGATCTGGCTCTCCCGGAGGAGGAGACGCTTCACGGCGTCCAGCGTTCGGTCGTGGCGCTGCGGGGGCTCGAGCGCCTGCCACCCTGGATCCTCCACCGGCACGTCCAGGAGCGCGAGGAGCGGCCGCGATAGCAGGCTGGAGGGCCGGATCGAGCGTCAGCACCTTGCCGGTCAGCTTCTCCCGGACCTTCCGGGGATCGTCGCGAGGCTCGATCTGGCAGTAGGCCCTGAGGAGCTCGACCAGCGGCAGGTAGGGCATGCTGCTGCCGTAGGAGACTGAGCTCGCCTGCACGATGAGCCAGCCGTGCGTGCGGTGGGAGTGGACCACCTCCCACACCAGGCGCGACTTGCCGACGCCCGGCTCGCCGACGAGGGCCACGACCTGGCCGTGACCCGTCGCCGCGCGGCCGAGCGCCTGCCGCAGCTGCTCGAGCTCGGCGTCCCGCCCGACGAACCTGGTGAGCCCGCGGTCGCCGCTCGCGGCCAGGCGGGAGCGGCGCGGCCCGGCGCCGACCAGCTCGTAGGTCTCCACCGGCGCGTCGAGCCCCTTCACCGGCACCGGGCCCAGCGACCTCACCTCGACGTAGCCCTCGGCCAGCGCGAGCGTCTCGGCGCGCGACGGCGATCGAGCCGGGGTCGGCGAGCTGCTCCATGCGCGCGGCCAGGTGCGTCGTCTGGCCGACCGCGGTGTAGTCCATGCGCAGATCGCTGCCGATGGCGCGGACCACGACCTCGCCGGAGTTGAGCCCGACGCGGATCTTGACGCGACTGCCGTGTGAGCGCCGGATCTCTTCGGCGTACGTCGGATCGCTCCCTGCATGTCGAGCGCGGCATAGCAGGCCCGCACGGCGTGGTCCTCGTGGGCCAGCGGCGCGCCGAAGAGCGCCATGATCCCGTCGCCCATCACCTGGTTGACCGTGCCCTCGTAGCGGTGGACGGCCTCCATCATCCGCTCGAGGACGGGGTCGAGGAGCTTCCGGGCCTCCTCGGGGTCCCGGTCGGCGAGCAGCTCCATCGAGCCCTTGAGGTCGGCGAACAGCACCGTCACCTGCTTGCGCTCGCCTTCGAGGGCGCCTTCGAGGTGAGGATCTTCTCGGCGAGGTGCTTGGGGGTGTAGCTCTCGGGGCGATGCGAAGCGGGACCGGCGCGACGCTGCCCGAGTGGCGCGGGCCCCGCACTGTCGCAGAACTTGCTGCCGGGCGCCACCTTGGCGCCGCAGGCTGCGACAGACGGCGCCAAACGGCGCGCCGCATTCCTCGGCAGAATCGTGCGCCGTCGCGGTTCTCTGCCTGGCACCGGGGACACGTCATGGCCGTGGCGGCCCGCCTCCGCCCGGGTCGCTCGCACTCCCTCCGTCAAGCCGAATGGGCAGCGTGAAGCTGAACGTCGACCCCTGGCCCACCTGGCTCTCGACCCAGATCCGCCCCCCGTGCAGCTCCACGAACTTCTTGGCGAGCGTCAGCCCGAGCCCCGTGCCCTCCTGCTTGCGGGTGTCGTCGCGGCCGACCTGGCGGAACTCCTCGATCGCCAAGAGGCGACTCGGACGGTGATCAGGCCTGTGCCAAGTTGGTTGAAGCGATACTCGGCCCCCGCGCGACTTCCACATCGCGGTAGTCCCAATCAAGGACCGCATGGCACGTCCGACAGACGGTGCTGCAATCCGCGCTGCCGCTGGAGCGGGGTGACCCACGTGCCGCGACCTGACGCTCACCGTCCAGGCAACCCCAGCAAGGAGCGGGTCACCATCCCTTCACTGTAGTGGGCCCAAGTGTGGGTGAGCCCCAAATACCCGAGGAAGTATCCCTTGCTCCGGTCGGGTAGCTCGACCCAGTATCCCTCCCCCCAGTGTCCAGCCTCCCGGAACATCCGGTCCGTCTCGACCACCTCCCGGATGTAGGTCGGGGCGTTCACCGCGTCCAGATCCTCCGGGCCCAGGTCCCTGACGATCGAGCGGGTTCGCTGCTCGAGTAGTCCCCAGTAGGCACGCAGTCCCTCGAGGTCGATTCTCGCGCTCAGCCCGGCCACCTCCTCGCCGTCATCCCCGTTCCCAGGTCGGCATCCGGCACGTTCAGGCGTTGCCCCATCCTTCTTCGAAGAAGAGCTGCGGGCGATGGCCGACGAAGCGGCTGACCCCGATGTCTTCCCCGCGCGCGATGTGCCAGACAATCCAGGCGATGGGATTCACGCCGTCGACCGGGCGAGCGGCGAATTTGATCATCGGTCAAGCCGCCCAGGAGCCCCTCGGCCACCGCCCGGTGCACCGGCTCGTAGCGAAGCAGGAAGAATTGGCACGCATCCATGGGACCCTCCGATGTCCGTGGCCTACAGGTCTGGGGCGACAACCAGGATTAGCCGTACACTATCCATCGCGGCTGTTTCCGAGTGCGGGGGAGGTCGAATCCCACTCGGGTCATGGGTCGCCTCCGCTCAGCGCCACCTCCGCCTGCGCCAGCCAGAAGGCCATATCCATCTCGCGGTACATCGTCGTCGCGGTGGTCAGGTGCTCGCGGGCCTTCGCGTCGATCACCGGTGCGGCGGTAGAGCTTGCCGAGGCCGAGGTGGCAGTGGGCCAGCTCCGGACGCATCGACAGCTCCGTCGCGAGGTCGATGAGCCGGCCCCAGTCCGAGAGCGCCTCATCGCGGCGAGGCTCTTTGCCCTGGAGGGCGAGCGCCTCGGCGCGGATCCGGCCGAGGGGCACGTGGTAGGCTCGCGCGTCGTCCACCGTCGCGAGCGCGAGCCCCCGAGCCGCTTCCGCTTCCGCTTCTTCGAGCAGCCCAGCCGCCAGATACGCCTCCGCGGCGAGGAACCCGTACCGGGTGTTGATCTTCGCCTGTGGCCCGAGTGGGTCGCCCATGAGCTCGAAGGCCCGCGCCAGTGTTCTCATGCCGTCAGCGCGCCGGCCCAGCAAGAGGTGGGAGGTTGCGAGGCCCAGTGAGTTGCCCGAGACAAACCGCCCGCTGGCAAGTCCGCGCTCGAACGCGCGCGCGGCGGCTTCAAGCTGGCCCCGCATCAGGAGGACGTTGCCCGAGAACGCCCCGGCGAGCCCAGCGGTCGAAGCGTGGCGCAACTGGCTCGCGATTCGCTGGGCCTCGTCCGCCGCAGCAAGGGCTGGTCCGAACTCGCCGAGCGCGGCGTACGCCTCGGCCTCCCAGCCCCGGATGCTCCCCCGGATGGGGAGCACCAGCCCGGCCGCCTCCGCGTCAACCGGCACCGCGGTGAACAGGGCCACGCCGGCGTCGAACTCCTGGACTGCGTCCCGGAAGCTTCCACGGGCGAGGGAGGCGGCGCCCACGAGGAACTGCGCATAGCTGCGCGTCCTGAGGTCATCAGGAGCCGCCAGCGCGAACGCCTCCCGCGCCCGCTCGATCGCCTCCTCCAGGTTGCCCGGCCCCGACCACAGGCTCCACAGAGCCTTGAGCCTGTCTCACGCGCACCTGGGCGAGCCGCTCGCGGTCATTCAGCGCCCGGGCCAGCGCCTCGGCTCGGTCCATCAACTCCTTGTACCCTTCGAGTTGGCTGGATTCGTATCGCGCGGTACCGAGCTCGAGATAGGCATCGAGTTTCAGTGCCAGGTCGGCATCGTCGCCCTGTTGGTCCAGAGCTCGGATCGCGGCCTCGTAGAAGCCGATGGCACTCGGAAATCGCACTTCCGCGATGGCCCGCCGACCGGCGAGATGGAGATACTGCGCGGCCCGGGCCCATTCCTCGCCCTTCAGCGCGTGGTGGGCGAGCCGCTCCGTGTTCAGCGAGAGCCGGCCGTAGCCCGCGTCTTCCATGGCGGCCAGGACTCGAGCGTGCAGGGCGCGTCGCCGGTCGTGGAGCAGGCTCCCGTAGGCCACCTCCTGGGTCAGCGCGTGCTTGAACGTGTACACCGGCTCGGGGAAGAGGCTCGTCTCGTACAGGAACTCGGCCGCCTGGAGGTGCGCGAGTCCGCGCCGAAGATCCTCCTCGCGCATCTCGGCGACGGCCTGGAGCACGGCCTCGGGCACGTCCTTCCCGATGACCGCGGAGGTCTGGAGGAGTCGCTTCTCCTCCGGTGGCAGTCGGTCGATCCGCGCGGCCAGCACGGCCTGCACCGTCGCCGGCACCTGGATGACGGCGGTGGGTCCGCCCAGCCGGTAGGCGCCTCGCCCGCCGATGAGCGCGCCCGTCTCGACCAGGGTGCGGACGCTCTCCTCCAGGAAGAACGGATTCCCCTCGGTGCGCTCGATCAGGAGTCGAGTCAGCGGCTGGAGGCTCGGGTCGCCGCCGAGCAGCGCCTGGAGGAGCTCCCCGGCACTCTCCGGGGGCAGGGGGTCCAGGCGAAGCTGTGTGTAGTAGGTCTTGCGGCCCCAGCGGTGCTCGTACTCCGGGCGGTAGTTCACGAGGAGCATCAGCCGCGCGGCCGGGAGGCTCTCGACCAAGCCGTCGAGGAGCGCTTGCGTCTCGCCGTCGATCCAGTGGAGGTCTTCGAAGACGACGAGGACCGGCTGACCCTGGGCCTCCCGCAGGAGGAGCCGCTTGAGCGCGTCCAGGGTGCGCTGCCGACGCTGGGGCGGGTCGAGCGTCCGCCAGGCGGCCTCCTCGACCGGCACATCCAGGAGCGAAAGGAGGGCGGGCAGCGTCGGCTCCAGCGCGCGGTCCAGCGTCAGGATCTTCCCCGTCACCTTCTCCTGCATCTTCCGGGGCTCGTCCCGGTCGTCGATCTCGAAGTAGCCCTTGAGGAGGTCGATGACCGGCAGGTAGGGGGTCGCCTTCCCGTAGGAGCTGGACCCCGCCTCCACGATGAGCCACCCGTGGGTCCGGTGGGAGTGCGTCACCTCCCAGACGAGCCGCGACTTCCCGACGCCCGGCTCCCCGACGAGGGCGACCACCTGACCGGACCCCGCAGCCGCCCGACCGATGGCCTGGCGCACCTGTTCCAGCTCCGCCTCCCGGCCGATGAACCGCGTGAGGCCGCGGGCCGCCGCCGCGTGCAGCCTCGAGCGAAGTGGCCCAGCTCCCGTCATCTCGTAGAGGTCGACCGGCGCGTCTCAGGCCCTTGACGGGCACCGGGCCGAGCGGCGTGACCGCGATGAACCCTTCCGCGAGACGGAGCACGTCGGCGGTCAGCAGGGTCGTGTCGGGCTTGGCGAGCTGCTCCATGCGGGCGGCCAGGTGCGTCGTCTGCCCGACCGCCGTGTAGTCCATCCGCAGATCGCTGCCGATGGCGCGGACGACCACCTCGCCCGAGTTCAGGCCGACGCGGATCTGGATCACGACACCGTGACGTCGCCGGACCTCCTCGGCATACGCGACGAATCGCCGCCTGCATGTCGAGCGCGGCGTAGCACGCCCGCACGGCGTGGTCCTCGTGGGCGACCGGCGCGCCGAAGAGCGCCATGATCCCGTCGCCCATGACCTGGTTGACCGTGCCCTCGTAGCGGTGGACGGCCTCCATCATCCGCTCGAGCACCGGGATCGAGGAGCTTGCGCGCCTCCTCGGGGTCCCGGTCGGCGAGCAGCTCCATCGAGCCCTTGAGGTCGGCGAAGAGGACCGTGACCTGCTTGCGCTCGCCTTCGAGGGCGGCCTTCGAGGTGAGGATCTTCTCGGCGAGGTGCTTGGGGGTGTAGGTCTCGGGCGGCGCCGAATCGGTGGCGCGTCGGTGCGGCCGAGGCCGCGAGCCGGTGCCCCGCACTTGCCGCAGAACTTGCTCGCCCGGGCTAGTTCGCGCGCCACAGGCGCGCGCAGGCCAGCGCGAGGCGGGCGCCGCACTCCTCGCAGAACCGGCGCCCGTCGCGGTTCTCGTGCTGGCACCGGGGACACGTCATGGCCGTGGGGGCTCGCCTCCGCCCTGATCGCTCGCACCCCTTTCGTCAAGCCGAACGGGCAGCGTGAAGCTGAACGTCGACCCCTGGCCCACCTGGCTCTCGACCCAGATCCGCCCGCCGTGCAGCTCCACGAACTTCTTGGCCAGCGTCAGCCCGAGCCCCGTGCCCTCCTGCTTGCGGGTGTCGTCGCGCCCGACCTGGCGGAACTCCTCGAAGATGGCCGCCTGGTCCTCGGGCGCGATCCCGACTCCCGTGTCGCTGACCGCGATGGTGACGACGCCGTCGGCCGCCGTGGCGGTGAGGCCGACCCGGCCGCCCTCCGGGGTGAACTTCACGGCGTTGGACAGGAGGTTCAGCAGGATCTGCTTCACCTTCCGCTCGTCCGCGACGATGTCCGCCAGCCGCTCGGGTCCACGGTCTGGGTGAGCGTGATCCCGTGCCGGGTCGCCCGCTCCCGGACCAGGGTCAGGGCGTTGTCGAGGGCGGTGGGCAGATGGAACCGCCCGAGCTCCAGCTCGAGCCGGCCGGCCTCCACCTTGGACAGGTCGAGGATGTCGTTGATCAGGGAGAGGAGATGCCGGCCCGAGGACAGGATGTCCTGCAGGTACTCGGCCTGCTTCTCGTTCACCTCCCCGAACATCCGCTCGGCCAGCACCTCCGAGAAGCCGAGGATCGCGTTCAGCGGCGTCCGGAGCTCGTGGGACATGTTGGCCAGGAACTCGGACTTGTGGCGGCTCGCGGCCTCGAGCTGCCGGCTCTTGTCCGCGATCTCCCGGAAGAGGCGGGCGTTCTGGATGGCCAGGGCCGACTGGGTGGCGAAGGTCTGTGAGGAGGTCGCACGACCTCCGGCGCAAACTCGCCCGGCGTCTTGCGGCTGACGGGAGGGCGCCGATGACGCTGCTCCTCCAGGAGCAGCGGCACGGCCAGGATCGCGCGATAGCCGGCCCGCAGGAGGACGGTCGCGGATCGGGCTCTCGTAGGCTGCCCTCGACGGCGATGTCGGGGACCTGGACCGGCTCGCGCGCGACGCGGCCGCGCGGCCCGTCGACGCCCTGCCCCTTGGGAATCGGCGTCGCCCGACCGATCGCATCCAGAGTCGCCGCCTCCCCGGGATCCGGTAGCTGCTCGCTCGCAGCCGGAACTCCTCGCGCGACCTCGTCGTACTCGTAGATCAGAGCAGCCGTCGGTCCCGGCCAGCTGGCTGGCGCGAGTCACGATCGTCTGGAGCACCGTGTCCAGGTCGAGGGTCGAGCTGAGCGCCCGGCCGACATCGCCGAGCGCCCGAGCTCGCTCCACCGAGCGCGTCAGGTCCTGGCGTCCGCGCCTCGAGCTCCTGGAACAGGCGCACGTTCTCGATGGCGATCACCGCCTGGTCGGCGAAGGTCTCCAGCAGCTCGATCTGCTTGTCGGAGAACGGGCCGACCTCGCGCCCGCGACGACTGCAGATGACGCCGATCGGCGTCGCCCTCGCGCAGCATGGGCACGGCCAGGCAGGCGCTGCGGAAGCCCGCCTGCGCGACGCCGCGCCGCGTGCGTACTCGGGATCACTCGCGACGTCGGGCACGTGGACCATCGACGTGCATCGTCCAGGATCGCCCGGCCCGTCCGACGCGGCCCCGGCCGGCGCGCACGGGAATGTCGGTCGCCGACTCGCATCGAGGCCTCCGGCGTGAGCTGTGCTGCGCGCCGCCAAGTGAAGCAGCTCGCCGTCGAAGCGGAAGACGATGCCCGGCGCGCGCCTCGCACAGCCGCACGGCGCTCCGGACGATGGCGTCGAAGACCGGCTGGACGTCGGTCGGCGAGCTCGCGATCACCCGCAGGATCTCGGCCGTCGCCGTCTGCTGCTCCAGCGCCTCGGTCACCTGCGCGTGGGCCTGGTCAGCGCGCGTTCTTCGCCTGCAGTTCCGTGAACAGCCGCACGTTCTCGATGGCGATCACCGCCTGGTCGGCGAAGGTCTTCGACGCAGCTCGATCTGCTTGTCGGTGAATGGTCGCAGCCTCCGTCCGCCAGATGGCGAGGACGCCGATCGAGCGTCGTCCTCCTTCAACAGGGGCACACGCAGGCTCGTCCGCAAGCCCAGCCAGCCTGCTGGGCCTCGATGTCCCCGTACTCGGGGTCCGCGAGGACGTCGGGCACGTGGACGACCCGACGTTCGAGGACCGCTCGCCCCGTGATGGATCCGCGCCAGAGCCGAACCGGGTGCCGCCGCCGAAGCTCGACGTGCTCGGACGAGCTACCGTAGCCCGCCGCCCGCTGGAGCAGCTCACCGTCGAAGCGGTAGAGGTGACCGTGCTCGGCATCGCACAGCCGGACCGCGCTCTCGACGATGGTCTCGAAGACCGGCTGGACGTCGGTCGGTGGAGCTGGCTGATCACCCGCAGGATCTCGGCCGGTGGCCGTCTGCTGCTCCAGCGACTCGCGTCAGCTCGCGATTCCGGGCCTCGAGCTCCTTGAACAGCCGGACGTTCTCGATCGCGATGACCGCCTGGTTGGCGAACGTCTCGAGGAGCGCGATCTGCTTGGCCGAGAAGGGACTGGACCTCGGGTCCCCGATTGATGAAGATGACGCCCAGCGGTGTGCCCTCGCGCAGTAGCGGCGTGGCCAGCATCGTCCGGGCGTGGGACCCGGTCTGCCTCGTGCGGGCCACGGTTTCCGGGAACTCCGCCTCGGCTGCCAGGAGGTCCTCGACGTGGATCGTCCGCCGGTCGAGCACGGCCCGTCCAGCCGACCGTGCCGCGACGTGGCCGGGACGGTGTCTCCGATCGCCAGTGATCATGCGCAGCGGTCCATGCACGCGCCACCAGGCGCAGAGTGCTCCCCTTCCAGGCGGAAGATCGACGAATCCGATCGCCCCGCACACCCGGGCGGCGTTCTCGGCGACGGCCTCCATGACCGGCTGGAGGTCGGTCGGCGAGCTCGCGATGACCCGCAGGATCTCGCCGGTGGCCGTCTGCTGCTCGAGCGCCTCTTTCGTCTCGTTGAACAGGCGGACGTTCTCGATGGCGATGACCGCCTGGGCGGCGAAGGTCTGCAGGAGCTCGATTTGCCGGTCGGTGAACGGCCGAACCTCGGTCCGCCGGATGGCGATCGCCCCGATGGCCTCGGCCCCGCGGAGCAGGGGAACGCTGAGCGTTGTCCGGAAACCGAGGACCGCGCAAAGTGCGCTGGCGTCAGGGTACTCGTCGACCTCGGCCTGCACGATCGGGGACGTGGATCGTCCGCCGGTCGAGTACCGCACGTCCCGCGGTCAGTGCCACGAATCAGGGGGAACTCGCCCGACCGGAGCAGACGGGGATCGGCCCCTCGTGAGCGACGAAGCGGAGCCCGTCGCCGTCGACCTGGAAGATTGTGGCATCGAAGGCATCGCACAGACGGGCGGCGCTCCTCAACACCGCCGCGAACACTGGCTGGACGTCGGTCGGCGAGCTCGAGATGACGCGCAGGATCTCCGCGGTCGCCGTCTGCTGCTCCAGCGCCTCACTCAGGGCGCTCGCTGATGCTCTTCGCACCTCACTCGTCGGATCTGCGTATGACGGCACGGCGGACTCGGATTGGCCGTGAGGGGCGTGCCGCACGCGCCGCAGAACTTCTGCCCGCTGGGATTCTCGTGCTGGCATCGGGGACAGGGCATATGGAGCGGCTCCCCAGTCCGGATCGTGAGCGGCCAGCGAGGCACTGCGTCACGGCACCCGGGTCGCCGCCAAAGCTCGGCGTCCCGGCCGTTCCATGGGGCACGGCGCCCCGACCCTACCGCAAGTGGAGCCGAGCCGCCAGAGGCGCACTGGTACACTGGAAGCCCCATGTTTATTCGCCCAATGCTCTGTACGAGCCTGCGCGATCCATCTCGCCTGGGCGACCCCCGCTACGTGGCCGAGCCGAAGTTCGACGGCCAGCGGGCGCAAGTCCACATCGCGGACGGGCGCACCATCGGGGCCTATAGCCGCCGCGCCCTGCCGCTGCTTAACCACGCGGGACTCGCGTGGCTCCGCGACGTGCAATGGCCCATCGCCCAGGCCATCCTTGACGGCGAGGTGTGCGGCGACACCGGCTCAGACGGTATCCAATCCGTCCTAGAGGCTCGCGGCCGGCGCGACGCGGTGACCAGCTTCCTCGCGTTCGACGTGCTGGCGGTGGACGGCCGCGAGGTCATGCGGGAGCCGTGGGAGGATCGCCGGAAGCGCCTGGAGGACATCGGCGCCGCTCTCGACTCCGAGCGCACTGCGGTCGTCCCCGTATCGGACGATGCCGACCGGCTGTGGTCACTCTGGGTCGGCCAGCAGGGCGGCGAGGGCATCGTGCTCAAGGAGCGGCGGGCGCCCTATCGTCCTGGGCTGCGGTCGCCGGCGTGGCTGAAGGTGAAGCACCGGCTCACGCTCCGGGTGCAAGTGCTGGGCGGCTCCCCTGACCTCATCAAGTGGGGCGACTGGGGCTGGGCGGCCCGAGTGCAGTTGGCGTATACGCATCCCCGCACCGGCGCCCTAACGACGATTGATGAACTGGTGCGCGTGTCCGACCCGGACGGCTGGGAACTGCGCCTGGGCGAGGCTCGACGTGCTGTGCTGGGGCGTGCTGCCGAGCGGACGGCTTCGGCATCCGGTGTTCGTCCGGTAGCCGCCCGCCAATGGGTTCGCGCCCGCGCGGGGCCGTCTTCGTCTCCGCTACTTCGGGGTGTCCTGCAGGAGGGGCGATATCTGAGGTATTTTCGGTATCTCGTGGGACCCCGAATTCCGCCCAAGTGCCGTCCAAGTGATCACGAATCGCCTATGTCGAGGCGGGATTTCACACGCGCTCGGAGAGAATATCCTCGTGCTTTCCGCCCAGCCCAGGCCCTGACTTGGACGGCACTTGGACAGAACAGGCGGACGGGACCGGGAGATATCGGCGGTATCACTCCGCCGGAGCGCGGCCCCAGGGCCGGATTACGCGGGGATCGACCGATGGGCGCCCGATGGGACCGCCCTGGCGCAAGGGCTGAAAATCCCGGTGTCGGCTACCCAGAGTCGAGCTCGGCGGCCTGGCTGCACGCGGAAAACAACGGTGCGGAAGCCAGACAGGATCGCGCCATGCCGGCTTCGCTCCCGGCGTGAGACCCTTACGCACCGAGGCGAGCGAGCGAGCAACGGCCTGTCCACGCGCGGGGGCCTCGCCACACAACGTCGGCTAAGCGATTGTAAACATTGGGGGGTTGGCGCGCCTGGGGGGACTCGAACCCCCGGCATCCGGCTTAGAAGCCCGTCAGGTCTCCGCCGTGTTTTCCGCCAGTTGCAGGACCGGAAGTACGCTCGAGGGTACGAATCGCCTCGAGGGATCAGCGCCGCCGACAAGGCCTGTTCTCTTCCGCCTCGGGGCGCGCGTACCGGAAAGCCGCGGGCCGATTATCGGTCGAGATCATCAGCCTCCGAGAGGGCGTCCTCGACGTGGTGTCGTCCCCATCCCCGCGGCGAGCCACCCCGCGGACTCCCCGCTCTGGCGCCATGCAGACATCGCGACCCCCCAGGAGCCCGAGACCGTCGCTGGTTCAAATCGGAGGGGCGCTTTGCCTTCACCGCAACGGCTCTCCTGGACCTCGGCTTCGTGGTCGTCGTGTGATGCCAGCCCATTTCGAATCCTTGCCGCACTAGGGCGATGGGAGTGGCGCGAGAGTGAGGGATGGAACGACGTGTTTCGCAAGATTATTGAGCGTTGCATAAGTAATCGAAGATCAGGATGAAAAAAGGGGTGGGAGCCCGAACCCAGGACAAAGCCGCGGAGGCGGTGCTGAGATCGCCGCAGCCGACGCGTGAGGTGGGTCAGGTCGTCGAGGAGGGCCTCGACGTTGAGCGGGCAGCCGTTGGCCAGTTCGTCCTTGAGGAATTCCCACGCGGGCTCATCGGGGTTGAGTTCCGGGGCGTAGGCGGGGAAGCGTTCGACATGGAGGCGCGGATGGCGGGCGAGCACCTTCTGCACGTCCGCCCCGCCGTGGATGGGGCCGCCATCCCAGAGCAGGATGATGGGGCCGCGGAGATGGCGCAGCGGCAGCCGCAGGAACGCCGCGACCTCGACGTGGGTGATGTTCTCCAGGTGCAGATGGCAGTAGAACCCGAGCCGTCGGTGCGTGGGGCTGACCGTCACCGCCGAGATGGCCGAGATCTTGTCGCGCTGGTAGCGATGGACCAGGCGCGGCGTCTGACCACACGGCGCCCAGGTGCGGCGGCCGAGGGCACCAGCAGAAAGCCGCTCTCATCCAGGAAGGCCAGGTACGCCCTCAGGCCCCGGGCTTTTTTTTAAGCTGCACCCACGTGTGCCGCTTCCAGCGGGCGATCGCGGCCTCGTCGCGCTCCAGGGCGCCCGCTCCGGCTTCTGGTACGTCCAGCCCAGGTCGGCCAAGAGGCGACTGACGTGCGCGGGGTGGTAGGCGACGCCGAGTTCCTGCTCCAGGACGGTGGCGATCCGCCGGGTCGTCCACAGATCGTTCGAAAATCCATACGCGCGCGCGCCCGCACGGAGGAGCCGCGGCACCCGCTGACGTTGCCGCGGGGTCAGCTTCCGCGGGCGCCCGGACGCGGGTTTCGCCGCCAGGCCTTCGGAACCCCGGCGACGCAGCGTCTCACGCCACTGCCACACGGCGCTCACCGCCGCCCCCACCATCCGGGCCACCGCCGACAGCGTCCGGCCACCGTCCAGCAACCGCACCGCTCGCCGCCGCCGTCGCTCCAACTCGGCCGGACTCCCCTGTGGTCTCATAGACTACCTGTACCACAGGCCACACTGATATTCTATTACTTATGCAACGCTCAATAAGTAATGCGACGCGTGTCGGCCAAGTGATCGCCGAGACTCGGGAATCGTCAGGACGCAATGGCGAGCGGTCCCAGACCCGCGGCCCTCGTCGAGGGCCGCCGGTTCGGGACTCGGCAGGTAGGCGTTCGTGAACACTCGGGGGGAGGTTCATGCCTATCTTCTCCCCGAGGACTACCGACGACTCCGGCTGGAAGCGTCAGCCCGTGGGGTCTCGCTGTCACGATGCGCGGGAGATTGCCTGGCCGAGTACTTCGCGCTACGCCAGGAGATGGCGACAGCGTTCGAGGCACCGCATCAGGCGGAGACACTGGCCCCGCCTCGGGTGATCTACGTCTTGCTGGCCCAGACCGAGCAACGCCTGGTCGCCACGCTGGAACGCTATGGAGAGGACCTAACGGCCATGCGTGCTGAGCTGACCGCGGTCCTGGCCATGCTCGACCGCTCGCAGTTCACGGACCTCTGCTACACGCCGGAGGTGCCGACGGCCGCCCGCGATCAGGCCCAAGCGAGCGGCCAGCGACGGTTCGTGCACTGGCGTCAGGCCGTGGCCCGTATGCTGAGCGCCTCGGGACAGCCGGTACCATGGCCCCTGGCGGATCCAGAAGGGAGCAGGGGCCGGGCGGCGGGTGGAGTCAGGGAACCGCATCTGAGAGTGCCGAAGGTGATGTGCGCCCACCACCGCGACCGGGTGAGGCCTGACGGCCGAGCAAACGTCGGGGGGCCTGCCCCGTCGTCGACGCCCTACCGTGCCGGACGTGCTGGCTGGTGCCCTGACCGCACGAGCGAGACCTCTTGCCAGCGGGGGCTGTTCTCAGCCACACTCGGAACGAGCGAGGAGATCATGATCGACTGGCGCGAGCACCTGACGAGCGACCCCAAGACGTGTGGGGGACAACTGTGCGCCAAGGGCACGCGAGTGTTGGTGACGGTCATCCTTGACAACCTCGCCGACGGGCTGAGCCGCGAGGACATTCTGCGAAGCTACCCGACGCTCAAGCCAATCCACATCGACGCCGCCATGGCGTATGCGGCTGAACTCGCCCGCGAGGAGAGCCTTCTCCCCCTCAAGCCGGCGTGAGGTTCAAGCTCGACGAGAACCTCCCCATCGAGCTGCTGGACGACCTTTCGCACGGCCGGCCATGGGGCCGACGGACTCCGCGACGAAGGGCTGATCGGGGCACCGGACGATGCGGTGCTCGATCTCGCCCGCCGCGAGAACGGGGTCCTACTCACTCTGGACAAAGGCATCGCCGACATCCGTGCCTACCCGCCCAAGGCCCACGCGGGCATTGTCCTGTTCCGACCTCCGGCGGTGGGCCGTGGCGTCACCCTCCTGTTCGTGCCGCGCCACCTGGCCTATCTTTTCCAGCGAGAGCTGACCGGCCGATTGCTGGTGATCACGGATCGCGGTATCCGCCTGCGGTAGGGACGGGATCGCCCAGCCTCTGGTTTTGGCGGCGGCGGGGGCGAGGGTTGACCGGGCTCCCGAACGACGGTCCAGGTGGCGATCTTGAGGCGGTAACGCTTTGCCAGCATGGCGACTGCTCCTCCCCGGCCGGTCCCTTCAGTGCAAGAATCCGGCTCGGACGCTGCGCGTGATCTGGGCGGCTCCCATAGTTCCCGCGCCCCCGCCCAGGCAGAGCCCCGGGAACACTGAATTTGCGACCCCCCTTCACAAATCGAGGGGGAGAGCAAATTCCCCGGAGCCGGATCGCGCGAAGCGCCACCACAGTGAGAGCCGTTGGCCGCGGGACCCCTTCCAAGCCCGTGACAGCCCGGGAGGAGCTGAGGCGGTGGCGGAGGGTCAGCCAGCGGGAAAGAGAAGGGACGGAGCTACTGAAGCTCTAGCGAGGCTGGCGCGGGGCTTGGGGTCCCGTGGCCGTCGCCGGCCACCGGCGACCGCATGGGCGCGCGTTTCTCGAATGGCCCGCGGCTGCTAGGGTGGTATGCCTGCGAGAAGGTTGCGTAGGGGTCGACATAAAGCCCCTTCTCAGTCGTTTCCCCAAGGGGGGGACGGTTGATCGGGTTATCGCTTCGTCTCGTACCGCAAGGCCACCATGCCGGACTCAAACTCGTGGCGGTCGACGAGCTTGAGGTCGACGTACTTCGACAGGCCGTCGAGCAACTTCGGGCCGTGGCCAGCGATGCGAGGCTGCACGACGAATTCGTATTCGTCGATCAGGCCAAGCTCAGCCAGCGCCAGCGGCAGCTTCACGCCACCAACGGAGATTCCCTTCCCCGGCTGGCCCTTGAGCTGCTGCACTGCCGTCGCCAGGTCGCCGCGAATGAGCTCCGCGTTCCAGTCGACGTTCTGCAGCGTGCTCGAGACGACGTATTTCTTGCCGGCGTCGATCGACCTGGCGAAAGGCAGCATCCAATCGGCCATCCAGTCCGGGAACTCCCCCGACGCTGACGGACGCCAGGCTGCTTCCATCATTTCGTACGTCACGCGGCCAAACAGCATGACGTCGGCCTGCGCGAGGTTCTCAGCCCAGTAGCGGTACATTTCTTCGTCCACCATCCCGGCCTCATGGTGGACGCAGCCGTCTAGGGTCACGTTTATCGAATAGCGCAGAGGTTGCATTGCTTGTACCGCCTTGGAGCGTAGGAGACATAAAGCGCCTTCTCAGTCGTTTCCCCAAGGGGGGGAGCGGCAGGTCGGCGGGCTTGGCGCCCTTCAAGATCTTGATGCCATAAGTACGTTGGCCTCCTGCCCAGTCGAGCATAGGCTGGCGACTCAGAGATCGCGCTCGGAACGCACTCTGAGACAGGAGGCCAAGGGGATGGTACACGTGGGTGTCGACTTGCATAAACGTCTCTCGCAGATCGCCGTGCTCACGGCCGACGGGGAGTTGCGGCAGCACCGGTTCCACAACGATGCGGCCCGACTGGAACAGTTCTTCGCGCAGCTCCCGCCGCGGACGCCGGTCGCCATCGAAGCCACCGGCACCTGGTGGTGGCTGGTCGACCTGCTCGAAGGGCTGGGGCATCAGCCCGTCCTTTCGCATCCCAAGGCCACCAAGGCCATCGCCGCCGCTCGGCTCAAGAACGACAAGGTCGATGCCCAGCGCCTGGCCCTGCTCCTGCGTGGCGATCTTCTCCCAACGGTGTGGATCCCGCCCGCCGCCCTGCGCGAGGCCCGGGAGTCGTCCGTCACCGCATTACCCTCGTCTGGCTCCGCTCCGCCGTCCGCAACCGCCTGCTCAGCATGCTGGCCCGCCGCAATCTTCAGCCGACTCGCGTCAAGAATTGGCTGACGCAGAGCGGCCAGCGAGAGCTGCGCGCGCTGTCCCTCGCCCCGAGTCCCGGGACGATCCGTGATGATTGCCTTACCCTGCTGCCGCTGCTGGATGCGCAGATCCGGCGACTCGATGCGGAACTCGTCCAGCGCTGGGGCGACGATCCGCGGGTCCAACGCCTGACCACCCTTCCGGGCATCGGCCCGTTCATCGCCATCGTTCTGGTTCTCGAGCTGGGAGACATCGCCCGCTTTCCCAGCGCGAAGCACGTGGCCAGTTACATCGGCCTGACCCCACGCGTCCGGGCAAGCGCGGACCGCGTGCGGAGTGGCCACATCACCCGCGAAGGCAACCGGCTCCTCCGCTGGGTCCTCGTCCTGGCCGCCACCCAGGCGAGTCGCCGGCCCGGCCCCTTGCGGACGTGGTTCCGGATGGTCCAGCAGCGCACCGGCAAGAAATGGGCCCGCGTGGCGCTGGCGCGCCGACTCGCGGAACTGGTCTATCACTGTTGGAAAGACGAGGTCGACTATTGGACGATCCTGCGGCGTGGTGTCGTGCGGGGGTGAGCTCGGACGTGGATATGGTCTTCGGACCGAGATCTTGATTGGGCAGCCCCCTTCACGCCTCACGGCTGAAGCGGAATGCACATCATGAGCGCCCTCTGGCGCTCGGAGAGATGTGTGGCGCACGGCGCCACTCGATGACGCATCGCGCATCTGGCGCAGGATCGCGAGGAAGTCTCCGACCCATACCCTGATATCCCCCCCGTGGGGTCGCCCGAACGGGGATAGGAGGAGCCATCAGATCGTCAGCTGGAACGAATTGACACGGCCAACGTACTTAGAGATGTCCACATAGATTGCGGCGCGCTGGTACAGGTCGGCGATCTTCGGCGAGTAGGACATGAGGCCGCCGGCTTCCACGGTTTGGCGTTCGTCGAAGATCGTCAGAAGCCGGTGAGCACGCGCCAGGTCAACGACGCGGCTCCGGTGGGTAAACGTCACCTGGTCCCACATCACGTAGACCGCCCGAACGGAACGACGAGTCAACTCAGCAAACGCGGGCGCGATCTCCTCAGGGCGTCGCACCTCTATAAGGTGCAGGGCCAGGCCCAGGGTCGTCGCGGTACTCCGCAACACCGACAGGTAGAGCGAGACCCAGTTGCCCGCGTCCCGGTTCCAAAGCACCGCCACGCTCGAGAGCCCAGGCCTTGTGTCCTTCAACAGCTCCAACTGCTTTCCCGCGACGTCGGGCGAGACATCCCACGTCAAGCCCGTGACGTTGCCGCCAGGACGAGCCAGGCTCGCCACCAAGCCAGAGGCGACCGGATCGCCCGCGCCGACCATGACGATCGGGAGGGCACGGGTCGCACTCCTGGCGGCGGCCGGTGCCGGATCGGCGCCGGTGACGATGAGATCCACCTGCTGCCGGACCAAGTCCGCGGCAAGATCCGTAAACCGCCCGGCGTCGTTCCCCGCCCAGCGCCAGTCGACAGCGATGGTTCTTCCTTCGAGGTAGCCAAGGCTCTGCAGTCCATCGCGGAACGCTTGCCAGCCCGACCCGTCGCTCGTACCGAGGACGCCGATACGATGTATGCGCCCCGCCTCCTGCGCCTCGGCGGCGAGCGGCGCGGCGAGAGCCGCGACGAGAAGCATGACCACCGACATGACTCGCGTCATCGCTCGACTCCACCTAGCGCCGCGTCGGCCTTCTCCAGCCAGAAGGTCATGCCCATCTCGCGGTACATCGTAGCTGCGGTGGTGAGGTGCTCCTGCGCCTGCTGCCGGTTGCCTGTGGCCCGGTACAGCTTGCCGAGGCCGAGGTGGCAGTGGGCGACGAGCGGGCGCATGCCAAGCTCTTCAGCGAGCGAGAGGGCCTCGCGGGAGCTGGCCAGGCCCTGATCGAGCTTGGGCACGTCGCCAGCGGCACGGATCGCGGCGAGACCAAGTAACGCCTCACTCTCCACGGCTCGCTGCCCGTGCACCCGTGTCAGATGCAGAGCCCGCTCGATCGTCGTGATCGCCTCGGCGCTGCGGCCCGCCTGTAGATGAGCGTCAGCCAGCCACGTCTCGGTCGCGGGCCGAAACGCCATGAACCGGATCGCCGAGCCATAACGCACCGCCTCCTCGAGGAGTGTCAGCCCCTCGGCGACCCGCCCTGCCAGGGTCAGGGCGCGCCCCAGGAATACCGTGGCGATGGCGAGCAGCACGGCGAAATCTCCATCGCGAGACAGCTGGATCCCACGCTCCAGCCAGTGAAGGGCGTGCGGGATGTCGCCCTGAATCAGGGAGACCAAACCCACGCCTTGAACTGCGACCACGACGCTGTACGGATGATCGATCGCTTCGGCGAGTCGCACGGCTTCCCCCGTGACCGAGCGCGCCAGGCCGAAATCTCCGAGGCAGGCAAGACTGTAGCCCTGCCACGCGCGCCAGATCACGGAGGGAAGTGCGGGCATTCCGAATCGGTCGCGTTCGAGCGGGCCCGTCAGGATCTCTGCGCTCCGGCGGTAGATGTCCACCGCCCTGCGGAAGTCTCCGGTCGACACGTAGGCGACGCCGAGATGGTAGTTTGCCACTGCCTCAAGCGCCACGTCGTTGAGAGTCGTCGCGATGGCGAGCGCCCGCGTTCCCGCCGCCACGCTCCGGTCGGGAGTGCCCATCCACCAGAAGCAGCGGCTGGAACAGGTCAGGCCGCTGGTTTGGCTCGTGGAGCGTCGGAGGGCGTCGGCGTCCAGGTCCAGGGCGACGGGCGCGGGGCAGGCGGCGCGGTCATCGCCCGGCCATCCACGCAATCCGCTCCGAGACGGTCCGGGGCCGACCAGACGACGACGGCCGGAGACGCGCCGGATCGCCGCGCTGCGAGCGGAGCCCGATGCTCGTCGTCGTATATGCGGGCATCGAGACAATGCTGACTTCCACCAGGTCCACGTCCAGCAACTCTCGGCGAGGCGGGCTTTCGTGAAGGTGCCATGCGTCCCCGCAGGAGGGGACACGGAAACGTGGCTAGGACCTCCTACATTCTGGGCGCTTCCTCACTCGAGCTACGGCGACGTGTCGCGCGCCGCCGGCTACCCGACGCGGTGGACAACCACTACGCCGGCGCGATATTTGCGTTCAGCCGAAAGAAGTTGCCCGGGTCGTACCGCGCCTTGATGCGACGCAGCCGGGCCATGTTGGCGCCGTACGCGGTCGCGGCCAGCGCCCCGGCGGCCTCGTCCGACTGCCCGGTGAAATTCGTGTAGGTCGTGCCCGTGGAGAATGGCGCGATCTGCTTGAAGCTTTCCCGGACCCAGGCGACATTGGCCTCGTTTTCAGCCGGGTTCTCCCAGTTGCCGTCAATCGACGACATCCAGGGGGCGGAGCGCTCGGCGTAAGCGGTCTCGGTGGGGCCGACCTTGTTGATACGGCCTCCCATCTGGAAGGTCACGACGAGGGTGAGCGGCGATGGTCGCCGGTTGGCCCTGGCCGCGATGACCTCGATCGCCTGGTCGGGTAGCGCGGCGAGGTTCTGGGCTTTCCAATAGCTCCGGAGCTTTCCCATCGGGAAGAGTGGATCGAACGCCATCTGCACGGCCTTGAACGGCATCGGCTGGGAGATGTCGGCCAACGGAGTACCCAGTTCGCGCAGCGGCTGCATAACCGTCATGCCCTCGTCCGGTGCTCCCGCGTACACGCCGCCGACGACGAAGCACGCCTGGTTGTGGATGGGCGGCGGCAGGTTCGGGTCAGCCGGCATTGTGATCGCTAGGGCAAGCGAGGTGACCTCGTCGGGCGCCGCCGCACAGTAGTCACGCCAGCGGGGAAGGATCGTCGCCGCAGCGGCGACGGGATAGAAGACGCCAGCGAATGCCACGATCGGCCCCAGCGGATGGACGCGGAACTCGAAGGAGGTGACGATGCCGAAGTTCCCACCGCCACCGCGGAGCGCCCAGAACAGATCGGGCTCCGATGTCGACGACGCCGTGTGCACGGAGCCGTCCGCACACACGATGCGCGCTGAGACGAGGCTGTCGATCGAGAGGCCATACTTCCGACGGACCCATCCCTCGCCGCCGCCGAGCGTGAGCCCCGCGACGCCCGTTTCCGACACCACCCCACCAGGGACGACCAGACCAAACGCCTGCGTTTCGCGATCGACGTCGCCCCACAACGCGCCGCCCTGCACTCGCGCAATCCCGGCGTCAGGGTCCAGATCGACGCCGCGCATCCGCGTAAGATCGATAACCAGGCCGCCGTCACAGCTCGAATGACCCGCCACGGAGTGGCCGCCACCGCGGACGGCGACCAGGAGCCCGTGCTGGCCAGCAAACTTCACGGCGTCCACCACATCGGCCGTCCCCGCACATCGCACGATGAGCGCCGGGCGACGGTGATGCATCGCGTTGTAGATGGGCCGGTCCGTGTATCCGGGATCACCGGGCTTCAGGACGTCCCCCCGAATCGTCACGCGGAGTTGCTCGAGCGCGGTGTCGTCGACGTTCGTGCGCCCGCCGTCCAGTGTTGCGATGGAAGTTGCCACGACATCCTCCTCATAGGCTTGCGCCTGTCGCCACTTAGAAGGAACGCTTACTGCCAGCTTCGTCAGAGCAACCGGACCTGACGCCGGTCCCGCTTCCATAGGGCCACGACGATCGCCGGCCTGACGAGCGCCGGCTGCGCCCAACCATCCTGGGCCGGCGTGGGCACGCGGTCAAGGCGGTCCAGGCAAGGCCGGAGGGGTGCGGCGCTTCGACGGATGGCTACCTTCTCGGCTCATATCGCATCGCCACCGCCCCCGAGCCGAACTCCTGTCCCTCGCCAAAATGGTGATGGGCCTGCGGCCCACCCTGCACCATGAAATTCGGGCTATCATCCCCACTGCGCCGACGCCCGGACACGTCGATGGTGTGTGGTACCTCGAGTCCGAGCCAACATTGACGTGGGAGCTTCCGGGACCCCGCATTGTTGCCATCGAGCACGCCGAGCAAAGTCGTGAGCAGGATGCTCCTGCGGGCGCCGGCGCACATCGCCGTGGAGGTGACGCCATGGAGCGGGTGATCGAGCGTGGCTGCGGATTGGACGTCCACAAGAAGACCGTGGTCGCGTGCGTGCGCGTGCCGGGCCAGGCCCGCGCGCGCGAGCCAGCACGTGCGGACGTTCGGCACGACGACGGCGGAACTGCTGGCGTTGCGAGACGGGTTGGCCGGGTATGGCGTCACCCACGTCGCGATGGAGAGCACGGTCTTCTTGTGGACGTCCAATCCGCAGCCACGCTCG
>CAVXVV010000101.1:0-21683 GCA_963765195.1 uncultured Candidatus Rokubacteria bacterium | reverse complement strand
GGCCGAGCCGCGGCACCGGCGCCTCCGGCCCGTGCTGGGCTGCCTCGCCGTAGTAGCTCGCCAGGGCGGTCGGGTCGTAGAAGCGGCCGGCCTCGTCCACCACGCCGACCGTCTCGTCCAGCCGGCCCGCGGCGAGGAGCGCGGCCGCGAGGGACAGCCGGAGCGTCAAGCTCTCGGGGGTGAGCGCCAGGCCGGCGCGATAGGCATCGATGGCCGCGTCGCGCCGTCCCAGCGCCTCGAGCGCCATTGCCAGGCTGCCGTAGGTCTGGGGCCGGTCTGGTCGAAGCTCGTACGCGATGTGAAAGTGCTGGAGCGCTCGACCGGAAGCGCCCGCATCCAAGAGCTGGTGACCCCAATTGACCTGGCAGATGACACAGGCAGGGGTCGCTCGGACCGCCTGTTCCCACAAGCTCGCCGTATCGCGCCACACTCGAGCCTGATGCTGGGTCAGCGCGGCCAGGCTCACCGTGGCCACCGCGAGCGCCACGACCGTCGCTGGACCCAACCAGTGGACCCGCGGCCGGCGCGCCGAGACGTCAAGGGCGAAAGCGACGGCGCCGCCGGCGAGCACCGCGAATCCCAGGCACGGCACGTAGCTGTATCGATCGGCGGTGAGGTGGTACCCGAGCGGCACGGCGCCAGCCACCGGGGCGAGCAGGATCCCGTACGACAGCCAGGCCGTTAGCACGCCGGGGAAGCGATGCCGAAGAAGCCAAGCGACCAGCGTGACTAGCATCACGCCCGTCGCGGCCCGAATCACCAGCGGGTCAGTGAGGCCAAGGTTCGTGGGCGTCTCGTAGAGGGGCGACAGGTCGACCGGGACGAGCGTTTTGATCGGATAGAACCAGAGGCTCACCAGGACGCGGGGCAGTAAGTCACGCCAGTACAGGAGTGGAAAGCGGTCGGCAAAGTCGGCGTTGAACGAGCGGTGTGTGATGAACGCCAGCGCGATACTCAGCGCGGCGTGGGGCGCCTTCTCGGCCAGGACCCACCCGATCGCCCCGACGGACCGCCGGCCGGAACGCGCCGCCGAGCCGCCGGAGCGGATAGACGTCCAGCAGGACGAGGACAACGGGGACCATGATCGTGATCGACTTGGAGAGGAGCCCGGCCAGATGGGCGACAACCGAGGCGCCGAGCAGCCAGTGGCGCCTCGGCCCCGTCGCGTCGGTCGAGCGAACGTAGGCAAGCACGGTCAGCAGGACGCACAGGCCCGAGAGGACATCCCGCCGCTCCGTCGCCCACGCGACGGACTCGACGCGCAGGGGATGGAGCGCGAAGAGGACGGCCGCGGCGGCCGCACCCGTCGTGGCCGCTGCCCCGGCCACGGGTGCCGCCCGGGTGATCAGCAGCCGAGAGACGGCGTAGAGGGCCAGCGTCGCCGCCACGTGGATCAGAAGGCTGGTGAGATGGTAGCCGGTCGGGTTCATGCCCCAGACGACGTAGTCGGCGGCCAGGGTCAGCCACGCAAGTGGCACGTAGTGTCCGTAGTGGCTCTCCGTCACCATCCAGCGGAGCTGTGCCCACCCGAATCCACGATAGTGGGGGTTGTCGATGAGGCTCCGGGTGTCGTCCCAGTTCACGAATCCGTTCCAAAGCACGGGCAGGAACGCGGCGATCGTGACGGTGACGAGGCCCAGGCGAACCAGACCGTCCATACCGATTCCGAAACGCGCGGCGATAGCTCGCGGCATGCACGCCCACTCTACTCCGGGCGCGCCCGGGCGCCGAAGAAGTCAACCGCCGGCGCCCGTCGGCCGGCCGGCCCCCCGTCAGCGCAGGTAGGAGTGCGAGAAGGCGCCGCCGTCGTCGTGTCGCGCGGCGTCGAACCTGGCGAGCCGGAAGTCCCGGAGGTCGGCCACGTCGGAGTGCCCCCGGGTGATGAGGTCGGCCATCATCTGGCCCACGGCCGGCGAGAGCTTGAAGCCGTGGCCCGACATGCCCGCAGCGACGTAAAGGCCGCGGACCGGCGTCTGGTCCAGGATCGGCATCCAGTCCGGCGTGATGTCGAAGGCCCCCGCGTACCCGCGCTGGTAGCGCGCCTCGGTGAGCGCGGGGATGCACCGGCTGGCCCGCTCCATGATCCGGGCGACCTCGTCGAAGCCGACCTCGCCGCCGAGGGCCTCGGGATCCAGCGGATGGTTCGGCTCGTCCGCGTCGAGGAATCCGGTGAGCGTGAGCCCCCCGGTCTCGGGACGGAGGAACGTCCCGCTCGCCAGGTCGAGGTAGACGGGGTGGGGGCGCCCGAACTCCGGCGCGCGCTGGACGATGAACACCGGATGACGCCCCACGATGATGGGCAGCGCCACCCCGGCGAGGGACGCGACCGCCGGCGACCAGAGCCCGGCGGCGTTCACGACGACCCGCGCCGCGACACGCTCTTCGCTCGCGAGGCGAACCCCCTCGATCGCGCCAGCGGCCACCTCCAGGGCGACGACCTCGGCTCCCTGCTCGATGACGACACCGGCCCGCGCGGCGGCGCGCGCGAAACCGGCGGTCACGCCGGTCGGATCGCCGTACCCCGACTCCGGCTCCCAGACCGCCGCTCCCACGGCGAAGGGGTCGATCCGAGGATCGAGCTCGCGGACGTCGTCCGGGCCGATCAGCCGCGTGTCGATGCCCAGCCCGCGCTGCGCCTCCACGGTTCGCTCGAGCGCGTCGCGCTGGCCGGGGCCCACGGCAAGCAGCGCGCCGCACTGGACGTACCCCGCGTCGCCGCCCCCGGTGATCTCCCGGAAGCCCTGGAACACGCGGAGCGAGTGCAGCACCATGCGCGAGCTGGCGTCGGTGGGATAGAGCTGCCGCATGACGCCCACGGAGCGACCCGTACCGCCCGACGCCAGGAACCGTCGCTCGAGGACGACGACGTCGCGCACGCCCTGCTCGGCGAGGTGGAACGCGATCGAGCAGCCGGTGACCCCGCCCCCGACGATCACCACGTCGGCCGAGCGCGGCGGCCGGGCACCCACGGGCGTCAGGGGGACCGCCGCTTGATCATCCGGGCGATCGTGGCCTCCATGACCGGCTCCCCCCGCTGGTTGGCGATCCGGTGGCGGAAGGTCACGACACCGCGGTCCGGCTTCCGGGTCTCGCGCCGGTCGAGCACCTCGATCTCCACCGAGATGGTGTCGCCGGCCAGCACGGGGGCGAGCACCCGGACGTCGTAGGACAGGAGCGCAAGCCCGGTTCCATGGAGGATCCCCGTCTGGAGCGTCAGGCCCTCGGCCAGCCCGAACGTGAGCACGCCCGGCGCCACCCGGGTGCCGAACACGCTCTCCCGGCGGATGTACTCGATGTCCATGAACAGCGGCTCCGTGAAGCCGGTCAGCGTGACGAACTGGAGAATCTCGAAGTCGGAGACGGTCCGCCCGAGAGTGCGGTAGCGGGCGCCGACCTCGAACTCCTCGAAGTGGACGGGGCCGGGCGCCACCCTCCGCTACTTCTCGCCGAGGTAGGTCTTCCGCACGACGTCCGACCGCAGGAGGTCCGGGCCGGTGCCGGACAGGACGATGCGCCCCGTCTGGATGACGTACCCCCTGTGCGCCACCCGGAGGGCCATGCGGGCGTTCTGCTCCACGAGGAGGATGGTCGTGCCCTGGCGGTTGATGTCCTGGATCACCTGGAAGATCGTCTCGACGAGGATCGGGGAGAGCCCCATGGAGGGCTCGTCGAGGAGTAGCACGGTGGGACGCGCCATCAGGGCCCGGCCCATCGCCAGCATCTGCTGCTCGCCGCCCGAGAGCGTCCCGCCCTTCTGGGCCAGGCGCTCCCGGAGCCGCGGGAACAGCGTGAGCACGCGGCCGAGGTCCTCCTGGATTCCTGCCTTGTCGCTCCGCGCGAACGCCCCGAGCTCCAGGTTCTCCATGACGGTCATCCGGGGGAAGATCCTCCGCCCCTCGGGCGACTGGGCGATGCCGAGGCGGACGCGACGGTCGGTCGGCATGGATTCGATCCGCTGGCCGTCGAAGCTGACCGTGCCGCGAAGCGGCCGGACGGAGCCGATGACGGTCTTGAGCGTCGTCGTCTTGCCGGCCCCGTTCGAGCCGATCAGCGTGACGATCTCGCTCCGGTTGACCTCGAGCGAGACACCCTTCAGCGCCCGGATGTTCCCGTAGTACGTGTGGACGTCGGCGAGCTCGAGGAGCGCGCTCACCGGGCTACCATTGGACGGTCTTCGGCCTGTGGCGACCTGTGGCTCATGCCGGGGCCAGCTCCGCCTCGTAGCCCTTCCCGAGATAGGCCTCGATGACCTTCGGATCGCGCTGGATCTGGGCGGGCGGGCCCTCGGCGATCCGGGTTCCGTAGTCGAGCACGGTGATCCGGTCCGAGATGCCCATGACGACTTCCATGTGGTGCTCGATGAGGAGCACCGAGACGCCGAGCTCCCGGCGCAGGAGCCCGATGAACTCGGTCAGCGTGTCGGTCTCGCGCGGGTTCATGCCCGCGGTCGGCTCGTCGAGGAGCAGGAGCTTGGGCTCGGTCGCGAGCGCTCGCGCGATCTCGAGACGGCGCTGGTCGCCGTAGGGGAGGTTCTTCGCCAGCTCCTGCTCCTTGCCGGCCAGGCCCACGAAGGCCAGGAGCTCCCGTGCCCGGGTCCGCGCCCGGGCCTCCTCCGCGCGGACCCTCGGCGGCCGAAAGACCGCGCCGGCGACCGTGGCCTGGAGGCGGCAATGCTCCCCCACGAGGATGTTGTCCAGCACGGTCATGTTCTGGAAGAGCCGGATCGACTGGAACGTGCGGGCCACCCCGCGGGCGACAATGGCGTTCGGCCGGAGCCCCACGATGCTCTCGCCCCGGAGGAGGATCTCGCCGCTGTCCGGCGGGAAGAGCCCGGTCGCCACGTTGAAGAAGGTCGTCTTCCCGGCGCCGTTCGGGCCGATGAGGCCGATGATGCCCCCCTCGGGGATGACCAGGTCGACCTCATTGACGGCGGTCAGGCCGCCGAAGCGCTTCGTCACCTTGCGCGCCTCGAGGATCGACCGCCGGCCCTCCGCCGGCGGCCCGGACCGCTCCCGGAGCCACACCGGGATGTCTTCCGCGCGGGCGGGCGGCGGCGCCGCCGCGAGGGCGACCGCCTCCGCCTGCTCGTCCACGTCGATGGCGGGGGGGCGGGTCCGCCGCACGGCGAGACCCTCGGGCTTGAAGATCATGACGAGCGCCAGCCCGAGGCCGAAGAAGAACCAGCGCCACAGCGTCAGATCGACCGTCGTCAACGCCGCGATCCCGACCGTCCGCCCGATCCAGCGCACCAGGAACGTCATCTGGGCGAGCAGGATGCGATCGAAGAGCGTGATCAGCATCCCGCCCAGGATGACGCCCTTGATGCTCCCCATGCCGCCGAGCACCACCATGCACAAGAGGATGATCGACACCTGGAACTCGAAGGCCCCGGGGGTGATCGCCTGGAGCTTGGCGGCGTAGAACGACCCGGCGAACCCGGAGAACGACGCCCCGAGGGCGAAGGCGAGCAGCTTCGTCTTGACCGGGTTGACTCCCATGCAGTCGGCGGCGGTCTCGTCTTCGCGGATGGCCATCCAGGCCCGGCCGAGCCGCGAGTCCCGCAGACGGGTCATCGCCCAGACCGAGGCGGCGCCGATGATGAGGATCAGGAAGTACCACGGGATCGGATCGGACTCGAAGTGCACGCCGGGGAGGTAGGGACGGCCCACCGGGTTCACGCCGTTCTCGCCGCCGGTGAGGTTGAGGCGCTCGACGACCTTCACACCCCCGATCTCGATCGTGATGTCGCCCAGGTTCCGGATCGCGACCGGGATGATCTCGCCGAACCCGAGCGTGATGATGGCCAGATAGTCTCCCCGGACCCGCAGCGTCGGGGCGCCGATGACGATGCCGAGGAGCGCGGAAACCAGCGCCGCGACCCAGATGAGGACCCAGAAGCTCCAGGCGTACCCGTAGAAGGGCGAGCCGAGCACGGGCGAGTTGAGGAGCCCCATGGCGTAGGCGCCGATCGCGAAGAAGGCCGCGTAGCCGAGGTCGAGCAGGCCCGCGTAGCCGACCACGATGTTCAACCCCAGCGCCAGAAGGACGTAGATCATCCCGTCCGACACCGCGTGAATCGTCTGGATCTGGAGCGCGTGATCGACGAACGGGTAGGCGAGCAGGGCCGAAACCAGGAGGGTGGCGGAGAGGGCCTGGCGTGTGCGCGCGCTCATCGTCGGCCGGCGCAGAGACGCGGGTGGCCGTGGCGGCGGCCCACCCTCAGACCTTCTCGACGGTCCGCTCGCCCAGGAGGCCCTGCGGGCGGAAGACGAGGACGAGGATGAGGATCGAGAAGACGATGGCGTTGGTCCACCGCGCCGAGATGTACTGGTCGCTCCAGGCCGACAGGAACCCGATCACGAGCCCGCCGAGGGCCGCCCCGGGCATGTTGCCGATGCCGCCCAGGACTGCGGCGGTGAAGGCGCGGAGGCCGGCCTGATAGCCGACCCACCACTGCCCCATGTTGTAGTACATCCCCTGGATCGTCCCTGCCGCCCCGGCCAGCGCCCCGCCGATGAAGAACGTCAGGATGATCGTCTTCTCGACGTTGATCCCCATGGCCTGGGCGGTCTCGCGGTCCTGGGCGGTCGCGCGCATCGCCTTGCCCCAGTTGGTCCGGGTCACGAAGTAGTTGAGCGCGACCATGATGGGAATGGTCAGCCCGATCACCAGGAGGTCCTTGCTCGTCACGAAGATCTTCGAGTTCCAGCCGAACCACTCGTAGAGGATGTCCACCGAGGGGAAGATGTCCGGGTACGAGACCGGCGCCGGGCCCGCCCAGAGGAGCGCGATGTTCTCCAGCATGAACGACACGCCGATGGCGGTGATGAGGGGCGAGAGCCGGGGCGCGTGGCGGAGGGGCCGGTAGGCCAGCCGGTCGATGCTCACGTTGATGAGGGCGGTCGTCAGCATCGTGGCCAGGAAGACGGCCGGCAGCACCGTCACGAGCTGCCACCCGTAGAGGGTGTGGGCCATCCCGATCAGGGTGAAGTAGGCGAGCGAGATGAAGAGACCCAGCATGAACACGTCGCCGTGGGCAAAGTTGATCAGCTCGATGATCCCGTAGACCATCGTGTAGCCGAGGGCGACCAGAGCGAAGACGGCGCCGCGGGTCAGACCGTTGATGGTCTGCTGGACGAGAACTTCCCACCAATCCATCTGATCAGGCGGGTGGAACGGGGGAGGGCCGGGCTCCCGGCCCTCCCCGGCTCGGTGTTATTCGAGGATGGTCTCGAACTCGAACTTGCAGCCGACCGGCGTGTCGGCCTTCACGACCTTGTAGCCCGACATCGTCTCGGTCGTGGTGTCGCCGTTCTCGTCGAGGCTGAACTTGCCGTTGATGCCGTCCATGTTCTTCGTGTTGGCGATCGCCTGGCGGACGGCGTCCCGCTTCTCGGTGATGTCCTTCGCCTTGTCGAGCTGGGACGCGGCGCGCTTGATGCCGTCGATGGCCACGCGAGCGGCCTCGACGGAGTAGAGCGCGTAGGCCGTCGGCTCCTTGCTGTACTTCTTCTTGTAGGCCTCGTAGGTGGTGGCGCCGACCCCCTTCATCTTCTCGAAGGGGAGGCTGGCGAACGTCATGCGGAAGTCCACCGCCATGACTGCGTCACACGTGGCCGCCTTCAGGAGCTCCTCCTCGAACAGCCCGTCCGGGCCCATGTACTTGACGCCCCGGGCGGAGACCAGGCCGAGGTCCTTCATCTGGCGGATGACGAGCTGGGCGCCCGTCTCGATGACCGCCGCCTGGTAGACCAGATCCGCCCCGGAGGCGCGGATCTTGGTGAGCACCGGCTTCTGGTCGGGCTGCTTCCAGTCGATGCCCTCGTTCGCGACGACGGTGAGGCCGAGCTTCTTGGCCGCCGCCTCGAAGACGTCGGCGATGCCCTTGCCGTAGAGCTCCTGGTCGTTGATCACGTAGATTTTCTTGGCGCCGCGCTGCTTGGCCCACTTGGCGCCGACCGTGCCCTGGATGTCGTCGGCGGGCACCACGCGGAAGTAGTTCACGAACCCGCCCGGCCGGTAGATCTCGGGCTCCCCGGGCGCCGCCCCCTTCTTCTTGGTCAGCCCCGGGTAGGTGTTGGCGGGCGTGATCTGGGCCATCTTCGCGCGGTTGTTGATCGGGATCGACACCTTCGCCGCCCCGGAGTTGTAGGTGCCGATGTAGACGATCGCGAGCGGATCGCCGACCGCCTTGTTGGCGTTCTCCGCCTCGACGGCACCGTCCCACTTGCCGGTCTGCGGGGAGGCGTCGTCCAGGTTCACGACCTCCAGGCAGTACGCCGGCCACCACGCCGTTGACCTCGGCGACGGCCAGGTCGACGCCGTTCTTCATCCCCGTGCCCTCGGGGATCATCGCTCCCTGCATGGGCCAGGACGTGTAAATGCGCAGCTTGCCCTTCGGGCACTGCTGCGCGTCGGCGGGTGCAGCGATCGCCACGGCGAGCGCCGCTGCGGCGGCCATCCCCATCCACTTCCAGACTCGCATGACCGACCTCCTCTTATCTGACGTGGATCGAAGCTAGGCTGTTGTGAGTCGGACGGCAGCCGCCCGGCTCGCCTCGGACCTCGAGGTCCTCACCGATCTATGGGACCTGTCTCTACGTGGGCAGCGTTGCCCGGGCATCGAGTGGGATCGTACGCTACTATGGGCTTCCCGCGGGTGTCAAGGCGAGCCCCCCGTCGCCGCCTTCCGAGCGCTCGCGCCCCGGCGAGAACCCGCGACGCGACGGGCGACGGCACGACGGGCGCAGGCCTCAGTTCCCGGAGGGCGCCGCGACAACCACCTGCTTCACGACCCGGTTCTGCTCCCAGCGCTCCGGATCCGCGCCGGCGACCTGGAACACCGAGTAGACCGCCTTCTTGCGGTCCCCTTTGGCGTCCAGCTCGACCTCTCCGGTGACGCCGACGAGCTTGACCCGCCGCACGGCGGCGGCGACGGCCTCGCGGCCGGGAAGGTCGCCGCGGGTGGCGGCGGCCTCGATCGCCATGAGCGCGATGGCGGCAGCATCGTAGGCCCCGGCGGCGACGAGCCCGGGCTCCCGGCCGAATCGCTGGCGGAAGTCCCCGCGGAAGGCGGCGACACCGGGCCCGCCGGGGGGCAGGCCGCCGACCACCGTGTAGTACACGCCCACGGCTGCCGGGCCGGCCAGCCGCGCGAAGGCCGGCGAGTCCAAGCCGTCCGAGCCCAGGAGGCGCGCCTTCACGCCCTGCTCGCGCGCCCGCCGCCAGAACGGCCCCACCTGCTCGGGGCGACCCGCGAAGAAGACGAGATCCGGGCCCTGGGCCTTGAGCGGGGCGATGACGAGGTCGAACTCGGCCCGCTCGTCCGTTCCCTCGAATCCGAGGATGCGGACGCCTCGCCGCGCGGCCTCGGCGCGGAAGACCTTCGCGACGTCCTGGCCCGCCGTGGTCGCGTCGTGGAGGACGTACACGCTCTTGGCCGCGAGCGTGGTGGTCGCGAAGATCGCCGCGGCCGTCCCCTGGACGTCGTCCCGGCCAGCGACGCGGTTGACGCCGGGGAGGCCCCGGTCGGTGAGGAGCGTATCGGTCCCGGCGGGCGCGATCATCGCCAGCGAGACCTCCTTGTAGATCTCCGAGGCGGGAATGGCGACCCGCCCGTCCAGGTGGCCGATGACCGCCAGGATCTCCTTGCTGGCCACGATGTTCTTCGCGTTCGCCACGGCGATGTCGGGGCGCCCCTGGTCATCGAATGCCGCGAGCTCCAGCCGGAACCCCAGGCGCTCGAGCGGCCCGCCGAGCTGCTCGAGGGCGAGCTGAGCGCCGAGCCGGATCTCGTTCCCGCGCGCCGCTGGCTCGGCGCTCAGCGGACTCTGCGTGGCGATCCGGACGGTGACCCGGCTCTCGGCCGCGCCGGCCGACGGCAGCGCGCACGCGAGGAGGGTCAGGAGAACGGCGACCCGCGGCCGCAGCGCCATCGCTGCCCGGCCGGCCGGTCAGAGCCCGGATTCGAGGAACGTCGTGGAGTAGTCCCCGGAGATCAGGCGCGGATCGGCGAGAAGTCGCGCGTGCAGCGGCAAGGTCGTCCGGATCCCCTCCACGATGAACTCCGACACCGCCCGGCGCATCCGGGCCAGCGCGTCCGTGCGGTCCGCGCCGTGGGTGATGACCTTCGCGACCAGCGAGTCGTAGTAGGGCGGCACCGTGTAGCCGGCGAAGCAGTGGCTGTCCACGCGCACCCCGGGCCCGCCGGGGGCGACATAGGCGGTGACGAGGCCCGGGCTGGGTGTGAATGTCACGGGGTCCTCGGCCGTGACCCGGCACTCGATCGCGTGCCCCCGAAAGACGACGTCCTCCTGGCGAAGCCCCAGCGGCTCCCCCGCGGCGATCTCGATCTGCGCGCGGACGAGGTCGATGCCCGTGACCATCTCGGTCACCGGATGCTCGACCTGGATGCGCGTGTTGACCTCGAGGAAGTAGAAGCGGTCCTGCCGGTCGAGCAGGAACTCGACGGTGCCCGCGCTCTCGTAGCCCGCGGCCCGGCAGAGACGGAGCGCGGCGGCGGTCAGCTCCCGGCGGGTCGCGTCCGCCAGCCCCGGGCAGGGCGTCTCCTCCAGAAGCTTCTGGTGCCGGCGCTGGATGGAGCAGTCGCGCTCACCCAGGTGGATGATGTGGCCGCGGCCGTCGGCCAGCACCTGCACCTCGACGTGGCGCGCGCCATCCACGTAGCGCTCCAGGTAGATCTCGGAGGATCCGAACGCCGCCGCCGCCTCGCTCTGGCAGGTCCGCACGGCCGTGGCCAGGCTGTCGACGTCCCAGACGATCCGGATCCCGCGCCCACCGCCCCCCAGCGAGGCCTTGAGCAGCACCGGGTAGCCGAGCGTGTCGGCGACGCTCCGCGCCTCCGCCTCGTCGCGCACGGCGCCGTCGCTCCCGGGCAGGAGCGGCACGTCCGCCTTCCGCGCGAGCTCGCGGGCCCGGACCTTGTCGCCGAGCAGCCGGATCACCTCCGGGCTCGGGCCGATGAAGCGGATGCTGCACGCCCGGCAGATCTCGGCGAACGTCGCGTTCTCGGCGAGGAAGCCGTACCCGGGGTGAATCGCCTCGGCGTCCGTGACCTCGGCGGCCGCGATCAGCTGCGGGATGTTGAGGTAGCTCTGGCTGCTGTCCGGGGGGCCGATGCAGATACTCTCGTCGGCCAGCCGAACGGGGAGCGATCCGGCATCGGCGGTCGAATGGGCCACCACCGCCCGGATGCCCATCTCTCGGCACGTGCGCAGGATCCGGAGGGCGATCTCCCCCCGGTTGGCGATCAGGATCTTCGAGAACATCGGCTGGTCAGCTCCGTCCGCCGGCGGCCAGGAGGCGGGCTTCGACGTCCTCGACGCTGACACCGAGGCCCGCCTTGAGCGCCTCGACGATGGCCTCGCCCCGACCCAGGTGGGTGAGAAGCTCGCGGATCCCGGACATGCCGCGGCGATCCACGAGATATTCGCAGACGATGTGCGAGAGCTGGTACGCCGCCCCGACGGCGTTCGAGCGGAACAGACGCTCCAGCCCCGCGAGCGTGTACTGCTGACGGTCCAGGGCGACGTCCGTCTCGATCAGTCGCGGCGCGGAGCGGGCCTCGGCGACCTGAGCGAGACCCTCGTGCAGCCACCGCGGCGCGTTCCCGTTCGTCGCCTGATGGATCAGGAGATGGGTGTACTCGTGGCGCACGAGACGCTCCAGCGCGATCGACCCCGACTGGGAGGCCGAGAGCCGCAGGCGGAGCTTCTGGTAGTCGTAGAACCCGAGGACGTGCTCGGCGAACTCCGGCGGGATGCCGCCGAGCTCGGCGAACGTCTTCGTCACGTAGATGCCGACCTGGACGCGCTCCTTCGGGTAGACGCCGAAGTCACGCCCGAGGGACTCGTAGGCACGCTCGAGATTGTCGGTGACCGAGCGGCCCACGTCGATCCCGCCGCCGCCCTCGTAGCGCACGAGGAAGTGCTGGCTCTCCTGGCTCCAGTAGCCGCTCTCCACTCCCTGCTCGCGCTCGAGCCGGGCCAGGAGGGTCCGGCCGCGGGCGTGGCCGCTGTCCCGCGCGAGAAGCCGCCGCAGGCTCTCGACGGCCTCGCGCGTCCGGCCCTGGCGCTCCTGGATGTCGGCCAGAAGATAGAGGAGCTCGGTGTCGTCGGGAAACGCGCGGAGACCCTGCTCGAGGGCCGCCTGGCCCCGGGCGAGCTCGCCCGCCCCCCCGTGCGCGATCGCCAGGCCCGCCCAGTGATTCCGGTCCTGCCACGCATCGAGGGCCCGGCGATAGTGCTCGACGGCTTCACCGGGCCGGCCCGCCTGGAAGGTGTCCCGACCGAGACGCGCGTAGCAGTTCCCCGCCGACCGCCGCGCGTCGTCCCGTCCAGACCGGGCCGCGAGCTCGCGGTACCGCTCGCACGCCGCTGCGACCTCACCTTGCTGGTAGTACCCGTGCGCCTCGCGCGTGGCGCGCGCGGTGGCGTCGTCGCCCGGCGGTCCGGCCGTGGGCTCGACGACGCCCGGGAGGCTCGGCTCCGGCGAGGGTTCCGCGACGGCGGGCGAACCGGGTCCCGCGGACGACGGGGTGACCCGCGACGTCTCCCACCATCGCATCATCACCGGGCCACCCACCGCGAGGACGAGCACGGCGGCGAGGGCCACGTTCAGGCGCGCGAGGTTCGAGCCCCGCGGCGGAGGGGGCGCGGGCGAGGCCGCGCGGCGCGGAGGGGGCGCCGCGACTGCGGGTAGGGGCGGGGCCGCGGGCGCTGGCGGGGCCGCGACCACGCGCGGGTCCCGCTGGCACTTCGGACAGTGCTCGGTACCATCCGGAAGATTGGCCCAGCAGGACCGGCAGAACATCGGCCGTGCGCCGGGCCGGCTTGCTAGGGCTCCACGAGGAACAGCGGCTGGCCGTACTCGACCGGTTGCGCGTTCTCCACGAGGACCTTCATCACGCGGCCGGCGACCTTGGACTCGATCTCGTTCATGAGCTTCATCGCCTCGACGATGCAGACGACCTGGCCCTTCTTCACCCGGTCCCCCTCGCGGACGAACGGCTGCGCGTCCGGGGACGGCGCCCGATAGAAGGTCCCGACCATCGGCGACTCGATGGTCAGGAGGTGCGCTTGGCTCGCGGCGGGCATCGCCGAGGCGACGGACTCCACCTGCGCAGGCGCGGCGGATGCCGCGGCGGCGGTCGGAGCCGCCACCGGACCGGCGAGCTCCCGGCGCAGCCGGACGCGCACGCCCTCCCGCTCGATCTCGATCTCCGTGAGGCCGTACTCGCGGAGGAGGTCGGCGAGCCGCCGGATCTCTCGCTGGTTCACGGCTCCCTCAGGCCCGCTCGATGTAGGCCCCGGTGCGGGTATCGATCCGGAGGACCTCCCCCTCGTTGATGAACAGCGGCACCTGGACCACGGCGCCGGTTTCGAGGGTGGCAGGCTTGGAGCCGCCCGACGCGGTGTCGCCCCGGACGCCGGGATCCGTCGTCACCACCTGGAGCTCCACGAAGTTCGGCACCTCGACCCCGGCGGGCACCCCGTTGATGATGAGGACGTCGACCTCCATCGTCTCCTTCAGCCAGCTCGCGGCCTCGGCGACCACATCCTCGTCGAGCGCGATCTGCTCGTAGGTCTGCAGGTTCATGAAGTGGAAGTTGTCGTCCTTGTAGAGGTATTGCATGGAGCGCTGCTCGTAGTCGACCAGGCCGACTTTCTCCCCCGCCCGGAACGTGCGATCCACCACCTTCCCGTGCCGGAGGTGCTTCAGCTTGGTGCGGACGAACGCGCCGCCCTTGCCGGGCTTCACGTGCTGGAAGTCGACGATGTTGTACGGCTGTCCGTCGAGATCGATCTTCAGGCCTTTTCGAAACTCCGCGGTCGACACCTGCATCGCCTACCCTCGTGGCCGCCGCGCGGCGCCTTTCGGCCGTCCAAGCTCGCTCAGGCGCGCGCGGGCCGTCTCATGATCCGGCTGCCGGACGACGATCCGGCTGAACACCGCCGTGGCCTCGTCGGTGAGCCCCTGCGCCAGGCAGAGGTCGCCGAACGCGACCGTCGCATACGTATCGTCGACGAGCAGCGGCCAGACCCCGCCCCCATCCGCCGCGACGCGTCCCGTCACGCCCGCGTCGAGCGCCCGGGACAGTCCCTGCACACCGCGGTCGTGCGGATCCAGCGCGGCCAAGCGCCGCACGTGCTCCAGGGCGTCCGCCGGATCGCCCCCTCGGAGGGCGCCCTCGACGGCGATCCTCAGCGCCGGCTCGTGGTCCGGCTCGCCCCCGAGGAAGGCCTGGATCTCTTCCCGGGCGGCCGGGACCTCGCCCGCACTCCAAGAGCGCCTTGGCGAGGATGAGCCGGGTCGTGCCGTACTCGGGGTGGCGGGCGAGCCCCTCGCGGCAGAGCTTCACCGCCTCGTCCGCCCGGCCCGCACGACGGTATGCCTCGGCGAGCGCCGCGTAGGCCTGGGAAGTGGGCTCCCGGGCCAGCCGCGCCTCGAACTGTCTGATATCGTCGGTGGTCGGCAAGCGATCTCTCGACCTGGCCCGAGCCGGCCCTCACTATACGGGCCGCCGTCCGAGCTTGTCAACGTTGGTGCGGCGCAAACCTGCGTCGCGCTGTCAGTTCCGGCTCCACTCGCCGTCGTTGGAGGAGATGGAGGCGCTCGGTGGAGATGGAGGCGCTCGGTATAGTGGGGCAGGCCCCGGGTCCGGCAGCAGCTGGCGACCCTGAGGTTCGGCGTCGCGCCGATGATGGCGCTCGGCGGCCCAGCGGGGGCCGCATCCCCCCCTTCCCCCGCGCGGGGGCGCCCCACCCAGCCCCGCGCCTAGAGCTGGCCTTTGGTGTTGCTCACCTTGGCCTGGACCAAGGCGCAGCCGCCTGCCTCCTCGCCGCGGCCCGCGGTCTGTCCTCGCACCACGTTCGGGCTCGCGACGAGATCCAGATGAAGCCCGAGGCCGCGCTCGGCTACGTGGACTTACTCCGGCTGGGCCCGTCGCAGCCCGCCAGAGCCACCCCGAGGAGGAGAACGCACAGCATCAGTCCCCACGGCATCCTTCGCATCGGCTCCCTCTCCGTTGCCCGCGTCGTCACGCGGGTCATTCTTGGATCTCTCGCAAGACCTCGACCACCGTGTCCATCGGGACCTCGTGGCAGGCCTCCGCCCGCCCCATGCCCCTCATCAAGATGAAGGGCACGCGCCCGTCCCGAGCCTTCTTGTCGTGGCGCAACGCGTCGACGATCTCTCGCGGGTCGAGGCCGCTGAACCGCGTGGGAAGACCCACCGCCTGGAGCAACGCGTCCTGGCGCGCCGCCACGTCACCGCCCACCCAGCCGAGCCGCACCGCGAGACGTCCAGCGGCCGCCATCCCAATGGCGACGGCCTCCCCGTGCGTCCAGCGGCGGTAGCCCGACAGCGCCTCGAGCGCGTGGCCGACCGTGTGGCCATAGTTCAGCACCATGCGGAGGCCGGTCTCCTCGCGCTCGTCGCGCTCGACGATCCGGGCCTTCGCGGCACAGCAGGTCGCCACCACGGATTCGAGCAGGCTCGCGTCCCGTCGCCGGAGCGCGTCCACGCCCGCCTCGAGCGCGTCGAACAGCTCCGCGTCCAGCGCGGCCCCAGTCTTCACGATCTCGGCGAGGCCCGAGCGGTATTCGCGCTCGGGAAGCGTCCGGAGCGTCTCGGGGTCGATCAGCACCAGCCGCGGCTGGTGGAAGGCGCCGATGAGGTTCTTGCCGCGCGGATGGTTGACGGCGACCTTGCCCCCCACGGAAGCGTCGACCTGCGCGAGGAGGGTCGTCGGCACCTGGATCACCGGCAGGCCGCGCATGAACGCCGATCCCGCGAAGCCGGCCAGGTCGCCCACGACGCCGCCGCCGACGGCCACGACAGGGGAGTGGCGATCCAGGCCGTGGCCCACGAACCCATCCCACAACCGCTCGGCCTCGCGGAAGCTCTTGCTCTCCTCGCCCTCCGGGACGACGAAGACTGCCGGCTCGAATCCGGCGCCGCGGAGGCTGTTCGTGACGCGCGTCGCGTGCGGCTGGACGGCGGGCTGAGTGACGACGGCCGCGCGGCGCCCCAGCCGAAGCTTGGCGCACTCCGGTCCGGCCGCGTCGAGGAGACCCGGTCCGATCTGGACCGTGTAGCTCCGGGCCCCGAGGTCCACCATGATCTCCCGCATCGCGTCGCTAGTCCCTACTTGGCGAAGAAGTTATACCTCTGCCGCTCGGACTTCGGATACGTCTTCGACGCCTCCAGCAGGGTGCCGACGCGATTCTCCGAGAGCCGGATGTGAACAGGGTGTCCTGAATCTGGCTTTGGAGGAACGCGACGGCGTCGAGGTTCCAGCGCCGGGCCAGCTCCGTCTCGGCCCGTGCCGCCGGATCGCCGCCGAACTCGCCGGTCGCGGCGAACGTCCCGATCACGGCCTGCGCGTAGGAGCGGGTCTGCTCCCGAAGGCGCGCGATCGAGTCATCCCGCCGCTTGGCCTCGAGATCCATGATCCCGAAGTACACACGCGGCATCGTCGTCGGCAGGCGCTCGATCGGGCACGGGGCCGGCGGGATCGCCGCACCACCGCGCTCGACTCGCCGCACGCGGTCGCAGCCCACCGCGACGACGTACTGGCTGTCGTCGTCACGGAAGAAGATCCACGGCGGCTCCTCGGCGTAGAAGCTCGCCTTCACCGGTTCGGTGTGGCCGTAGAGATGGATGGCGTACTCCTGGGCGACCGCCGGCGCAGCTGCGGCCGCGAGCAAGGCGCCACCCACCGCCAGTCCGATCGCCAGCGTCCGGAGCGACCGGGTCGTCATCAGCGATCCCCCGTCGGACCGACGGGCGCAGGCGGCGGGGCCGCGGGCGAGGAGACCGACGCCGCGATCGGCGTGACGGCCGGCGTCGGCACGACGACCGGTGTCGCCGGGCCGCTGGACGCCGCGGCGAGCGCGGCGCCCGGCGGGATCGCCGCGGCCAAGACGGAGCCGGGGACCGTCATCGGCGCCTGGCCGCTCGGTCCAGGCGGGGCGGACAGATCGGGTGCCGCCGGGAGACCGGGCGTGGCCGGCACGGCCGACGGGGTCAGGTTTGCCTGGCCCGAGCTGGCCACGACCTTCGCGGTCAGGAAGACAACCAGCTCTCGCCGCTCCGTCTCGGTCAGATCGTTCTTGAACAACCAGCCGGTGACGAGGCCCACCATCACCAGGGCGAACATCGCAAGGGGAACGACCAGCTCAGTCAAGCTGAGCCCGTGCCCGTCGCGCAGTCCCCAGGCTTCCCGGCTCATACGGCGCTCCGCCTCAATTCGACCTGATCGTCACGACCGAGGTCCGGCAGATGGGATTCGGGACCGTCCCGCTGAACTCGACCCGGCAGTGACCGTCGTTGTGAGCGTGGTCGGCGTGCCAACCCAGACCGCTACGCATCGAGTGAATCAGGCGAACCCCGAAACAGAGCGGAAGTCGCTCGTAGACGACGCGGGCAGCGTGCCCGAGGAGCCATCGAAGCTCAAGGCCGAGATGGCACCGTAGTCGGCGGCCTTGGCGCGCTCGATGGCCTCCTGTGCCAGGAGGGTGGCCGTCGTCTGGAACCCGCTCGCGACGACACCGTACGGCGCGTAGGGGATCGAGGCGGCGAGCGCGAGAAGCGCGATGGCCATGAGGATCATCGCCACCACCAGCATCACCTGGCGCACGTTGGACAGTAGCGGATACGCCGCGAACCCCGCGCCGCCCGACGACGACTAGGACCACCGCCAGCTCCACGGCAGTGATCCCAGCCTGGGTCCCTCGAAGATCGTCCGTCGACACCTCCATGCGACCCGCTCTCACCCTGGACAAAGGGTACCGGGAAGCGCCCGAACGGGGCGCGATCAGCTCGCCGGGACCTCGTCGCTCTTCCGCGGGAAGGCGGTCACGCGGTTGCGACCGGCACGCTTCGACTCGTACAGCGCCTCGTCAGCCGCCCACACGATCTCGTCCGGGTTCCGGCCGTCCTGGGGAAAGGCCGCCAGCCCGATGCTGACCGTGATCGGGTTCAGGCTGTCCGGGGCTATCACGCTCGACTCCACGCGGCGCCGGAATCGCTCGGCGAAGACCAGCCCCTCGGCCTTGCCGGTCTCCGGCAGGATGAAGGCGAATTCCTCGCCGCCCACCCGGCAGGGCACATCGCCCTCCCGCGACGCGGACCGCATCAACGCCCCGAGCGCCCGCAGGACCGCGTCGCCCTTCGGGTGTCCGAACTCGTCGTTGAACTTCTTGAACCCGTCGATGTCGATCATCAGCAGGCTGAACGAATGCCCGAAGCGGCTGGACCGGCTGATCTCTTCGCGGACACGCCGGTCGAAGCTCCGGCGGTTGCCGACCTCCGTGAGCTCGTCGGTGTGCGACATCTCGCGGAGGCGGAAGTTCTCCCGGCGGAGCTCCTCCACAATCGTGTCCGAGCGGGAGCCGCTCGCCCGGAGCCGCTCCAGCTCGTCGTCGAGGTTCCGCTGCATGTGGCCCAGCACGTTGCTGTAGATGATGAAGAACCCAGCCAGCTCGATGAACGCCACGAAGATGAGGAGCGCGACGAACACGGGCGCGCCCTTCGGGTAGAGCGGCGCCGTCACGGTGGTGGGCAGCAGGACCGGCAGCCCCAGGTAGATCAGGAACAGCAAGGGGAGCAGCCCCGCCATGACGACCGCGAGCAGGAACTTCTTCCGGACGCTGCGGCCCGATTCGAAGACGCCGCGCCGGATGGTTCTGGACCCGTCGCGCTTAGCCAAGGTACCACTCCATGATGGACTGCCCCCAGAGGGCCGCCACGATACCTCCGACCGCCAGGAATGGCCCGAAGGCGAGGTACTCGCCAAAGTGCCGGCGGCCCGAGACCAGCAGGACGGCGGCCACGACACCCCCCAGCATGATCCCCACGAACGCCGCGACCAGTCCACCACCGACGCCGAGCGCGGCCCCGATGAGGCCCGCCAGCTTGATGTCCCCCCCGCCAAGGCCGGTGCGGCCCAGCGCCTTGTCGCTCACCCAAGCCACGAGGAAGAACAGGCCGCCGGTGATGATGCAGCCGGCGACCACGGCGTCGGCCTGGCTCAGGACCCGGAAGGTCAGCGGCCAGTTGGGCGCCGTCAGCGTCGGGAGGTGCACGACCGCGAGCTGCCGCCCTACCACCGCCCCCCACGCCGCCGCCCAGTAGACGTCGAGCCGCCGCTGCTCCGCCGGATCGACTCCGTCCTCGCCGTCGACGGCGGGTGGCCGGGCGCGATGGCCCGAGGCCATCGCGAACAGGGCGAACACGAGCGCCCCGATCACCCCGCCGACGCTCCCGCGGCCGAGGCCCTCCGGCGCGAGGATGCAGGCGCCAATCACGCCCGGCAGCGTGATCCGATCCGGGATCCGCCGCGTCTCGAGGTCCGTGAACGCGCACGCCACCAGGGCCAGACAGAGCAGAAAGGCGCGCAGCGCGGCCCAGGTCGGGCCGAGCTGCCACAGGACCAGCAGGCCGAGCGCAACGGCCAGCGCCTCGACCAGCGGGTACCGCCAGGGGATGACCACGCCGCACGCCCGGCACCGCCCGCCCAGCACGACGTAGGACACGAGTGGGATGTTGTCGAGCGGACGGATGGGGCTCTGGCAGACTGGGCAGTGGGACGCGGGCAGGACGATGCTCTCCCCTCGTGGCAGGCGGGAGATGCAGACGTTCAGGAAGCTCCCCAGGAGGGCCGCCAGCATGACACCCGCCGGCCAGGCCACGATGGGCGGGAGGGCCAAGGTCATGCCGCCCCCGTCGGACGAGCTGCCGCCCGCCGCTGGACCGCGCGGGCCAGCACCTGCGGCCAGCGGCCGCGATCGCGGAGCGCGGCAAAGCCCTCCGGCTCCAGCAGACGCTCGACGTCCGCGCGCGAGACGCGCACGTCCGCGTCGCCGCCCGCGAGAACCAGGGTGTCGAGCGCCTGGAGGCGCGCGACGGCGGGGATCGCGCTCGCCACGGCGATCGTGTCCCGCTCCGCCGGCACGGGCGCGGGCGCAGCCACCCGGAGCGTCGAGCCCACGACGCTGATGCCCTCGACCCACGACTTCACGCCGACACCCGTACGGGCCGATCCCGCATGATCTGCAGCGTCCGGTCCAGCACCTTCACCAGGCGCGGATCGAAGGTGCGGCCCGCTTCGTCCCGCACGAACGCGCGCACCTGGTCCAGCGGGATCGCTTTCTTGTAGGCGCGGCGCGACGTCATCGCGTCGTAGACGTCGGCGAGGCACGCCAGCCGGCTGACCGGGTGCTGGCGCCAGCCCTCCCGAACGAAGGGGTAGCCCTTGCCGTCGTAGCGCTTGTGATGCTCGCGACCGTGGCGGTGCCGAACAGGGCCGTGACGAGGCGGCCGACGAGATAGAAGAGCGCGGGATCCCGGGCGAACGCCCCCGCGACCCCGCCGGACGAGGCGCCGAAGACGAGCCCGTAGACCCCTGCCATCACGTACATGTACAGGCTGGGCCAGTTGAAGAACCGGGGATTGAGATCCCCCTGGTGGAAGCGGACGGCCTGCTCGACGATGCGCGGCTCGTCGGGGTGATAGAGAGACGCTCCAGGCGCGGAGCGCGAGCCCAACGGCGAGAACGAGAGCGAGCCCCCAGCGGACTGCCTCGTCCGTCCCGGCTGGGGACCCGGCATCTCGCGCCGCACCCCGAGGTGGGAGCTCCGGTTCCCGAAGGGCAGCCCGCATGCGTCCCCCGTCTCTCGAGCGTGGCTCCGGAGCAGCGCAGGCGCGCTCCCCGGAGCGAGGGTGACCACGACGTCGCCCTGCGCCTCGCGGAAGCCGACGGCCAGCGCCGCCGACTTGCCGAAGTTCCTGCGTAGCTGGACCCCGCGGACGCGGGGATCTTCGAGTCCGAGCTTCTCGACGCGCTGGAAGGAGCCGTCGCGGCTCCCGTCATCTACGAAGATGATCTCGTACGAACGACCGAGGCGCTGGAGCGCCTCGGTCAGCTCGCGGTGGAGGACACCCAGGCTTTCAACCTCGTCGAGGACCGGCAGGACCACCGAGACCTCGATCTTGGTCACCACCCTGGGCGTCCTCCCCCGCTCGCGCTGCTGCAACCGTTACGGGCAGTCGCTGACCGTCGCGGTGAAGTCGACCTTGCCGTCCGCGGGGGTGTACGTCGGCTGCGTGCCGCACTGCCAGGTCGGGGCCGGCGTCACCAGGCTCTCCACGGCACCCACATCCGCCGGGAACATGCCGTTGTTCCTGCCGTAGTAGAGGGCGACCGCGGACCGCATGGCGGCCACGTTGCCCTGGTCGGCGGCCAGCTTCGCCCTCCTCCGAATGTCCTGGACCACCGTGGCAGCGATCGCGGCGATGATGACGATGATCGCCATGACCACCATGAGCTCGACGAGGGTCAAGCCCTTCTGACTCCGAAGCTGCCTGGACATCTGTCTACCTTCCTCTCCGCTGTGTTGGGGTTGGCCGCGCGGCTCTGGACCCCGTCGACACGCTCCGGAGCTCGCCGGATGAGGTCCCGCTCGATCTGCTCCAGCACCTTGTCCGGGTCGATCCCCTCCTGCGGGAAGTCGACGTGGAACGCGTCGGGCGGGCGCGGCCGTCTCAGCGACTCCGGCAGGCTCTCCGGCCGGATGATGGGGCCGGTCTCGAGGGTGACGGCGCGCTCGATCACGTTCTCGAGCTCCCGGATGTTCCCGGGCCACGCGTACGCTTCGCGC
>CAVXVV010000100.1:0-85820 GCA_963765195.1 uncultured Candidatus Rokubacteria bacterium | reverse complement strand
TCCCAGCTCGGCCGACGCGTGGCCCTGGAGTTCCGCATGGACGCGGCCTTCTTCCAGCGCGGGATTCTCCAGCTCCTCGCCCGCCAGAGACTGCGGCTATGCGATCAAGGTCGGGTATTGGAGTTGGCTGCCACTCAAGGCGATCGCCGCCGCGTGCCGACGCTGGCACCCGGTGGCGCCGGGCGTGACCGGCCACGAGATCGAGCTGGTCATCCCACAGTGGAACAATCTCCGCCTGCGCGTGGTCCTGTATCGGAAGCACGTCAACCACGAAACGCGCCGGAACTTCCAACTCGATCTGTTCACTCCTGATGACGGGCACTACGAGTACTCGGCCGTGGCCACGAACCTGCCGCTGGGACTCTCGGCGCTGTGGGCCTTCGCCTGCGGGCGTGGGGCGCAGGAGAAGACCTTCGCCGAACTCAAGGGAGAGTTCGCCCTCGACGTGGTCCCGACGAAGCACTACGCGGCGAACAGCGCCTGGCAGCAACTGAGCATCCTCGCCCACAACCTGATCCGCAGCTTCCAGCTGGAGACCCTCGCCGAACCGAAGCCCCGATCCCGGAAGCGCACCTACGCCTACCTCTTCCGCAGCATGCGCACCCTCCGGTTCCTTCTCATCGCCCGGGCCGGGCGCCTGAGCCGACTCGGAGGCCGGAACGTGCTCCACCTGACCAAGAACCCCGCGACTGAGACCCTCTATGGGCAGATCGCTCACCGTCTGGCGGCCTAACTTATTCGCCGATTGGGGTTAGTAGAGTCCCATCGTGACAGCAGCGTAGCGACGCATCTACGGCATTTCCGCGCCGAAGACCCCGCGCTCGACCTGATCCGCGGCCGACGGGGGTGGCGTCAGGGCGGCGCTAGTGGCCGTGGCCGGGCATCGCCTGGCCACGGGCCATGGCGAGATGGTGGGGCTGGTGGTGCGCCCCGAGCGTTAGCAGGCCGATGAACCCCAGCCCGCGCACGCGCGCGATGGCGCGCGCGTCTTCGGCGTCCCGCGCGGTCACGGTCAGTCGCACGCCGCCCCGGATCGCCTCGGTCTTCGCAGCGAGTGCCGGCATCTGATCGAGCTCTGTCGCATGCGGGATGACCATTGCCCGGATCGACAACTCAATCCGCCCGGCGCCGGTCACGTCCATCACCAGCCCACCCGGCACGGAACTGGTCCTCACCTCGGCTCGGAGCACAACTTCGTTCATGTCGATCAGGTGTTGACGCAGCCGCTCGAGGTCCACCTGGCTCCAGTCGGTCTGCGGGTCCGCGTCCAGGATGCGCACGATCTCGCTCATCGCGCCGAAGGCATCCTGGCCCGGAAGGGCGGGCTCGCCGATCGCCGCCGGTGACGCCATCGGGCCGTGAGGCACGTGGCCGGACGACATGGGGTGGTGGGGCACCATCCCGGGCCCCATCGGAGCAGGCGGCGCGCTGCCAGCGGGCGGGATCGGGGACTGCGCCAACGCGCCGCCGGTCACGAGGCCCCCGGCCAGGACGACGACTCCCATCTTCATCGCGCGTTGTCGGTTCATCGCGATCTCCTCTCGGATCAGTCCGCTGTTCTCAGTATGGAGGCGCGGCAGGGGCGGCGCTTGACCTACCTGCAACACTCAAGCACCAGACGGTCATCCCCCTAGCCAACAAGCGTCCCCGCGATGGCGATCACGTCGGACAGCGTCCCGACGTCACGTCGGACAGCGTCCCGACGTCCCGTCGCGCAGGCCGCTCACCGCAGCGCACCCAGGGTCTCGTGCATCCGCCCCATCACAGCCACCCCCGAGAACAGTGTAAGCGCCGCGACCACGTGGATGGCGGCGACCATGCCCAGCCAGTCGGCCACCAGGCGCCCCGGAAGTGCGCCGCACAGGCTCCGCGCATGCGCCGTCACGGCCGCAGGTGGGACACTGACCGCCACATCATCCTCTTGCTGCGGGGGTTCGCCCTTGCATGTCACGACCAGTCCGCTCCGCGACGACGTCGCCGAGCCCTGGCTGGGGGCGCTCTCCGCGCGCCCCGGGCCGGCCGCGCTAGGAGGCAAGGTGCGTGCGCAGGACCTCGTGCCGCTCGGCCAGCGATCCGCACACGAGACGACAGAGCTGCACGAGCGTGGGGTCCGCGATCCGGTAGCGAGTGAACAGGCCGTCCCGCCGGCGCGCCACGAGGCCCTGCTCGAAGAGCCGCGCCAGGTGCTTGCTCGCATTCGCCTGGGTCGTGTCGGCCAGCGCGCACAGCTCCTGGACCGTGCGCTCTTGGTCGAACAGGGCCTGGAGGAGCGCCAGGCGCGTGGGGTCGCCGAGCGCTCGAAAACGCCGCGCGAGGATCTCGAGCGCCTCCCGCGAAAGCGTCGCCGTGGCAGACTTCCGGGGCACGGTCAGATCCTCGGATCGGTCGGCGCCGCACAGGTCGCGGTCGTCCCGCCACCCGCGGCGCAGACGGCCGGGGGCCCGGCGGATGGGACCGGCCGCGGCCGATTCCACGGCATCTTCAGCAGGACGAGCGCCAGGCCGCAGGTACCGGTCGCCCCGGCGAACGTCAGCCCCGCACCGAAGAACGCCGAGATGACCAGGAACCCGGGATCGACGAGCGTCCCGAGGGCGAGGCCGGCGAGGACCATGGACCCGGCGATCAGCTGCACCTGGCGATCGACGGGAAGGCGCTTCCGGCCCTCGCGCACCGGGAGCCGGGCCCGACGCCAGGCCATCATGCCCCCCTCGAGCATGCGCGGTCGGCGCCCCGCCCGAGCCAACACCTCGGCCGCGATCGTGGCACGCACCCCCGTGCGGCACACCACGATGACCTCCGCCTGGTCCGGTATTTCGTCGAGCCGGCCTTCGAGCTCGTCCAGCGGGATGAGACGCGCGCCCTCGATCCGCTCCCCGTCGAACTCCAGCGGGCTACGCACGTCGAGGATCAAGGGCTCAGACGTCCCCGACGCCTGCTCGCGAAGCGTCTGCAGATCCCGGGGGGCAATCGAGGGCGCCTCGACCTCGACCTCGCCGAGGTTGTGCCGGAGGATCACGGCCATGTTGGCCGGCGGCACCGCCGTGCCGGAGAGGCGAGCCACGAAAGCCCCGCGGTCGCGCTCGCGCAGGAGGGGATTCCCGGCTTTCTCTTCGCCGATCGTGGTCACCGGACGGCCGACGTAGTCGTGGCCGGGGTGGACCACCGTGTCGTCCGGGAGGGCCTCGAAGGCTCGCAGCGTGTCGAAGAGGTCTGAGGCGCTCCCTCCCATGAAGTCGGTCCGCCCGGCGCCGCCGGCGAACAGGGCGTCGCCCGTGAACAAGTGGCCGTCCACGAGGATGGCGAGGGAGTCGGGCGTGTGGCCCGGGGCGTCCAGGACCGTCACGGTCTTCGTGCCGAGCTGGAAGGTCGTGCCGCCCGTGATGCGCCGGGCCGGCGGCTTGAGCTTCGAGGCCGCGGGCGCGAGCACGGCGGCACCGGTCCGCTGGGCGAGTCGGCGCACCCCCGAGAGGTGGTCGGCATGCGTGTGCGTATCGAGCACGTGGGTGAGGCGGACCTCGCGGGTCGCCAGGGCCTCCAGGATCTCGTCGATCTGATCCAGACGCGGGTCGATCGCCAGGGCGCTGCGACTCGCCTCGTCCACCACGAGGTAGGCCAGGCAGCCATCCCGCTCAGCGCGGAACGTGTCCAGGACGAGGCACCTCGTGTCGGTCGCGGTTGTCATCATTGGAATTCCTCCCACTGGGATTGTATGACCATCTACTCATATAGTCAATTCCACGCCTCGGTCTGGCCAGGGGAATGGCTCTGACGGACCGTGGAGCCCCCGAGGATCAAGGTCGCTAAAATGGGCGTGCACTTGGGCCCCGGCGGCCAGAATCCAAGACACTCCTGAAGGAAAAGGGCGATGTAGCGAGTACGAGGCCGATCAGGATGGCGGTGCAGAAGGCCGGTACTCGGGCGGGACCACGACCTTGGCTGCCCCCGACTCCATGCGCGACCGGAGCTGCCAGATGGTGCACCCGACCATGTACGTCGAGATCTCAGGATCGGGCATGATTTTCAGGAAGCAGATCCTGGTTTCGCCGCGACGGTGGGATTCTTGATACGCGTCCAGGATTCGACGACCCAGCCAGAAGCGCCTGAAGACATCCGTCCCCTCTTCATCAGTCCAGTCGACGATCTCCGCTCGGCCGTGCAACTGGATGGTCGGGGGAGGGAGACATGCGAGGAGCCGTCTCGTCAACGGGACGACCAGCGAGACACGCGGATTCTGCGCGATGTTCCGCGCCTTCTGGAGATGGGTCCGGGTCATTACGTAGAGCACGAAGTCACGGCCCGGCCTCGACACGCCGTAGTTCACTCCGACCGCGTGAGGCGTTCCCTCCTTGTCGACCGTCGAGAGCACCGCGAAGTCACGCTTCCGAAGGTGGCCGAGCACTAGGTCGAATGTCACCCGTCGTTCGTTCACGTTCCTCACCCGGACCATGAATCCGGTTCAGTGACGTTTGTCCAGCGACCAGCGCGGGCGCTGGTCTCAGGGGAACTTCGAGCCGCTCACAGACCGATCAGCTCAGATCGCGCTTCACCCGCGCGGGGCCGCTCCTCCGAGCTACACTCGGTGCACCATCGGCAGCGTGAAGAGGTACAGGTTGACGAGCCCGAAGAGGACCAGGACGATCCCGTGCGGGAGCAGCGCTTGGAGCGGAGGAGCCATCGATCCGGACCGTTGGGCGATCCGCGTCGCCGTATAGACCGAACCCGCGATCCCAAGTCCGACGATGACGAACTGCAGCATCGTCACCGTGCCCGGGGAGACCAGCTCCGCCGATCCCGTCACATGGTAGTCGACCAGCGCCGCCGCGTTGAAGAAGACGGCCTTGCCCTCGGACAGCAGGTGGAACAGATTGTGGGCGACGTGACCGGCCAGATCGAGCGGGATGACCGCATAGCCGAACCGGGCAAAGTTCTTGGCCACCGACTCGCCCGTGGCGGCGCCGCTCAGCCGGGCCGCCCCCATCATCACCCCGAAGGGGACCGCCATAGCGGTCGTGAAGATGGCGGTGAAGGCGAGCGTCCGGCTGCCGACCAGGAGGTGCGTCAGCCCGTCCATGATCGGCTCCCAGAAGGACAGCATCGTCACGTTCTGCACCAGCACGATCCCGACGATGACCGCGGCGAGGAATGACTCCTCGAAGCGGGGCCGGGACATGAACCAGAGCTCCCTCGTCGGGGTCCGCGCCATGAGCCGGATCGAGTCATTCGGACAGAGCTTGATGCAGTTGGCGCACAGGCTACAGTTCGCACTGCTGATCATGGTCCGGGGAAACTCGAACACCGGGCAGCCCAGGGCCTGGCCGTCACCCCGGTAGCAGCTCTGAGTCTTGCAGGTGGCGCAGATCTCCGGGGTCGCCCGCAGCTCGATCGCCGCGAGGCGCGAATAGTTGCCGGACAGCCCCCCCAGGAAGCAGAGGAACCGGCACCAGGCTCGCCGCTCGTAGAACACCGCGGTCACCACCGAGGCGGTGACGAGCATCGCCAGCAGGTATCCCGATCCCCGGGGCGACGCCACGATCCCGAAGACATGATCGGCCCAGGTGATGAGAATGAAGGTCGCATCGATAATCCAGATCCCGTAGCGCTTCAGGAAGGGCGTGACCGGCCGCCCGAGCCCCGCGAGTTTCTGGACCGTGTCGATGACGGTGGCGAACGGGCAGATGGCACACCAGAATCGGCCGAGCGCGAACATCAGCAGCGGGATCAGTGGCCACCACAGGACCCAGGTCAGGGTGGTGCCCAGGTTGGCGGAGGCGGCGCCGGGGCCAAAGAGCAAGGCGTACACGATGTAGCCGAACACGACCAGGGTCGGGTAGGCGAAGATCGCGGGAAACCACCGGCTCTTGAGGAGGGCTCGCACCCAGGGGATGCCCAGGAGGTTTCGGGAAGGCGCGGAGGCCGCAGATGGCATCTGGCTAGTCCCTCGATGCCGCGCGACGGCGACGGGTCCAGCCGTACAGCACCGATCCGCCGCTCAGGAAGCCCAGGAACCCGAGGTAGAGGAGATTCGGGCCGTCTGTGGTCACGCTGAGCGCCAGCTCGCCGGTCAGCGGCTCCGCGCGGCCGTCGCCGGCCGTCAGGACCGCTCGCCATGCGCCCGTGGCCGGAAGCCGCGCCGCCCCCCGCGCCACAAAGCCTGAGAGGACCGCGCCGCCATGGGGCCCCGTGCCGTGGTCGGCCGGAGTCTCCGCCCGGGTGGCGCCGGCATGGGCCGCCTCATCGGGCGCATGATTTCCGGCGGCATTCCCGCCGTGGGTGGGCTGACCATGGGCATGAGCGTGAGGGGCGGGGGCGGCCGCAGCGGCGGGGGTCGCGCGATGAGCCTGCGGGTCGCGATGTTTCGCATGATCCTCCGAGCCGGCAACCCCCTCCGGCGCCTGTCCGGGCGCGTGGCCCGCACTCGCGGCGGAGTCGTGCGCCGGCGCGGCGGTGGAGGCCGTGGCGACGGCGTGGTCTCCTTCCGGACCGCTCAGCACTCGCAGCGGGCGGAGTGGAACGTCGACCAGCTCGCCCTCCGGGCCGTACAGGCGGAGCGTCACGTCGTCGCCGACGGGCAGGTCGGGGATGTGGACCGTCAGCGTGTTGGTGCCTCTGCGGAGTCCGGCAGAGTCGTTCAGGAGATGGGCTCGGTAGGATCCGATCCGAAGCGAGCCAATCTCGGGCATGCCGACCCCTGCCTGAACTGGCGCCGAAGCATTCAGCAGCCAGAGCAGGAGCGGAAGCAGGAGCAGGATGACGGGGCAACCCGCGGACCGCATCCGGATCGGCCCTGGACCTCGCGGATCACCGGGAGCGGGGTCCGGGCGAGCGCACATGCCGGTGTCCAGAGCAAGAATCACGCCTGGATAGTAAGCGCCTGTTTTCTTGTTGTTGTCAGCCTGCGCCGTGGCAGGCCCGCCGCCCGAGAATCGCGGACGTCTTGCCCCAGTGGGGCAAGGACTCCACACGCCGGCTAGCTCTCCGCCGTCACGGAGACGGTGGCCGACCCCCTACCGGGCGGCCTCCCCCATAATGCGCTCGAGCGTCGTCTCCACGTCCTCGGCGACCCTTGAGCTCGGGGCTGGCGTACAGCGCGATCATGGTGGTCGGCTTGATCGTGGCCAGCTTCGTGATCCCGCCCTCCTCGTAGACCGAGATCCGACACGAGGGGCCGTCGAGATCGCCGAGTTGGCACGCCGATCAGCCGGCCCTCGTCGTAGGCGATCGCCAGTTCCCCCAGGGTGCCGGTCCGGCCCCCCGCAATCACGACCATGTCGCATGAGCGGATGTTCGTGATCTCCCGGCCCATGAGCCCGCTGCCCGTGTAGATGAGCACGTCGAGACCGTCGACCGGCGAGTGGTACTTTTCGCGGTGCTCGTCAAGGGAGAGCCCGGGAGAGATAACAATGACCAACCCGTCCGTTGCCTTCGCCCCACGGACGGCCTCGTACGGGAGCCCGGGACAGCCTCCCGTGATGAGGACCGCATCGCGCGCCGCGATCGCCGCCCCCAGGCGATGCGCCTTGGCGAGGTTCGCCTCGCTCACGTCTCCACCGCTCGAGCCCATCACCCCAATGGTCAATCGCATGGCCTTGACCTTATCGGATCGGCGTCAATCGATCCCGTTGGCCTGCTGAAGCTCCCGGACGTAGCGCGTGATCATGTGGACCGCGTCCGGTGTGATCGTCGGCTGAGGCGGCATGTCGCCGAAGCGCCAGTGGTGGGCCCGCACCCCTCGGCGCACGGCCAGCTCGAAGGCCACGTCCGCGTGATGGCCCGGCCGATAGATCGCGTGGATGAGGGGCGGACCGGTGGCCGTGCCTTGGGCGACATCGCCATGGCAGGACGCGCAGCTCCGCTGAAACGCCGCCCGTCCGGCCTGGCCGGTCGGTGAGAGCTCCGGTACGCGCACCGTCGGAGCCGGCTCTTCGCGGTACGCGGCCCAGACCCCCAGACCCGCCAGTAGCCCCGCGAGCCCGGCGGCGACGAGCACCCTCCGTCGAGGCGTCATGGGCTCCGGCGGAGCACGGCGTTGTGGATCAGCGTGAACACGAACCCTGCGTAGGCTCCATACACGAAAGTCTCCCCGACGCCGAGCAGGACGCTCCCCGGAGTTAGCCAGCGAAAGCCGGGGAGGATCTGCTCGAGAAGCGGGCTCGCGTGGAAGGCCCGCGGGACTACCAGGCCGTACACGACGCACGCCACGAAGGTCACCGCCCCGAAGAGCCCCCAGGACCACGACATGACTTTCAGGCTGAGCGGGTGCATGGTCTTCCTCCTCGACGACCGGGCGTCACTTCGGCGCGCCCATCATGTCCGACATGCGCTTCTGCATCTCGGCCATGTGCTCCATCATCTTCGACATCTCGGGCATGCCCATCGGACCCGGACCCATCGAGCCGCCCCGCGCGCCCATGCCGCCCATCATCTGGCCCATCTGCTTCATCGCGTCCCCCATCTGCTTCATCCGCTCGGGCGACATCTGGCCGCTCGCCATCATCTCGCCCATCTGCTGCATCATTCCGCCCATCTGCTGCATCAGGCCCATCATCTGCTGGTGCATGCCGGCCATCATGCCGGGCCCCATCGGGCCCGCCCCCGGCGGTGGCGCCTGCTGCGCGTACACGACGGCGAATGTTCCGAGCAGGACGGTCAGGAGGATCGTCAGGATCGTCTTCATAGGTCACCTCTCGCGGGTTCGGGTGAAGAGCATGTGGAGGGCGCGACACGCCTCAGCACAGACATCTCTCATCGTCGGCCGGTCGCATACTGCGCCGGCGCCTTCTCGAAGGTCACCTTGCATCCGGCCGAACAGAAGTAGTACGTCTGGCCCTGGTAGCTCGCCGCCCCCGCCGTCTTCTCGTCCACGGTCATCCCACACACCGGATCCTTGGCCATCTCGGACCTCCTTCCCGGTCAGAGTTCACGACACTCCCGGCTACTCCCACACGAAGACGCGCTCGCCGATGCCACCGACGTCCCTCACGACCATGCGCACCGGCCCCCGCTGGGTGACCGGCGGAAACACCACGACCGCCTCGCGATGGTGGCCGCTGCCCTTCGACTCTTCCACCCCGGTCGGCGCGACCTCGGCGCCCTCGGATATCCTAAGCGCCACCGCGCGCTCGAACACGACGTCATCGAGCGCCACGGTGTGGGTATCGAGCACGACCGTGGCCCGGATCGGCACACCGACTTGCGGCAACCCGGCGAGCGTCACCACGACCGTCACCGCGCCCTGCCCGTCCCGTCGGGTCAGCGCGTCCTGGGCGCTCACCCCGCCGGCACTTCCCAGGGCAGCGACCAGCAGGCCGATACGAAGCCATGCACGCATGGAGAGACTCCCTTCTCTGCTCGAGTTCCAGAGCGCCCCGCCCATATCGGGGGCGGGGCCCACAGCAGGACGTGGGCCGCGTTAGGCTCGGGGCGGAGGGACGGGGTGCTCCAGCGAATTGGCGGGGCGAGCCGGAGTCTGGACAGGCACCAGTCGACCGATGAGCGGCTGCGGGGCTCCGAGGACGAGGACCGCGACTGGCAGCAGCACCACGCTACAAAGGTCCAGTCCCGTCCCGTTGTCCGTGTCGAAGACGCAGAGACTGACCGCCGCCAGCAACACCACAGCGGCCACGGCGAGGATTCGGCCGAACAGACCCCTAGGCATCACAGCCTCTCGATTGACGGACGGGCAACTCCCGAGCCAACTCCCTGAGCTGGGCGCAAGTCCGCGAGAATACGACTCTCCGGACGGCGGCTAGCATCGTGAGGAGCTGGCCGGGCCTTGGGCTGTTGCGTCACGCGCTCACCAACTGAGGCAGCGATGCCCCAGGTCGCGGCGCCATGGATCGTTCCCGGGTGGCGGTCCCGCAGGAGCGCTCAATGGGTCGCATGGCCGCCCTGCCCGCCGACCGCCCCGGATGGCGCAGGTGGTGGCCGCAGCGCCTTGAGATACGCGACCAGATCCAATAACTCCTGGACCGTCAGCATGTCATTGAAGGACGGCATCTTCGAGGAGCCGTCCACCGCCTCGTAGCCCTTGCCCCGCTCGACCACGGCATTCGGGTTGATGATCGCTTCGACGAAGTACTCCCCCTCGTGCGCCGGTCCCATGGCCGCCAATTCCGGCCCGACATTGCCCGCATCCTTGGGGACCGCGAACGGCTCCCCACGAACCTCGTGGCACTGGGTCGCCCGATACTCGGCGCTCCTATTGCCTTGGGTAGCCAGTTACCATAGCGTCGTCGATCGCCTCGAAACGTCGAGCAGAGCGAGCGCCGTCAGGGAGCGATTGTGACCGGAGCGCCCAGAAGCCTGCCTAGGACGAAGAGCACTGCGAAGTTGACGGCAAACCCGATCGCACAGACCGCGATCGCCCGGCCGATCGATTCGTAGTCCAGAGCCTGTCGAACCGCCACTATCATCGCCGCGAGCATCCACAGCGAAGCGACGATCGCAACCGGCTCGTCCACGCTGCGGATGATGCCAAGCGACCGGATCAGGCCCGGTGTAGCCGAGAAGCCGATGGTCCGCAGGAGTTGGCCGACATCCGCCTGCGTCTTGGCTCCAGGAAGCACGTGCGTACCAACAACGAACGTGACGAACGCCCACACACACCAGCCGAGCAAAGAAGCGAGAGCGGCCAGAAGCAGACCCACGATCCCCATTGCCCGCATCGTGCCGAGCCCGCCCGCCACGGCGGCGAGTACTACGACTAGCATAGCCTGGGGGGTAGCCGACGCATCGTTCTCGACTTCCTCGTACGTGGCGGAGTCGAGTGTAGCCGCGCCGAGCATCCGCTCCATCAGGCTCTTCATTCGTGCCTCCCCTCGAGCTCCCAGCGGGCTACACCCTCGCGCGGCCCATGGACCGCTCTGGGGCGATTCTACTAATACGGATCACAGCCCGGGGATGATCCGGAATGCGACGCGTGGCCGGCTCTGCGTGGAGGCGCGCGCCCACCGGCGGGAACACTGACAGAGATCGGCCTATTCTGAACTACCCGTTCCCGGCCCTCTGAGCAGCTCGATCTCACCACGGCATGAAGCCGCTACAGGTGAGATCGATCTGCTCTCGGCGGCCGGGCCCCTGTCGGGCACTCTGCCAGGCCTTCCAGACCAGCATGGCATTCAGGCGTCTCGAGCCTAACTACCTGGAGAAGAGACGATAGCCTTCCCCAGTGTAGGTCCGCCAGCATCAAATCATGCCGAAATGCCGAAACGCCTCTTCGATCGCCTCGCGCTTTTCCGGCGGACACGGCTCAATCTCATGCGTCCGGCGGGCCTGCTTCGTCCCTCGCAGCGTCGGTATGCCGTGAGCCTCCTTGACGTGCGCGATCCATCCCCGCTCCGGGACAAAGCCGTGGTGATGCTGCACGTACTTCTGAATCTCGACATCCGTGGCCATGGTCATGCCCTCCATGATCGTCGCTTCTCGCCTAAGACACCTATGATGCGGCCGTGACTGATTTCGCCGCCGGTGATGCCGGACCCGTCCTCCTGGGCCGCGGTTGAGGTCGTTTGTCGGCATGCAGGTGCACCCCATGTGCCAGGCCGGGAACGCTATGCGGCGACAATTACTTGGTTGAGATGGCGTCATCCGGCCAACCGCAACTGACCCACGGGCGCCTCAGTGGGGCACTCCTGGGACATCGCGCCGCTCACCGACACGTGTGAGTCAAGGGGACGGGTGGAGCCTTGATCGCTCTCGGGCCACCATCGCGACGCCGAATCTGTCCTCCAGACCCAGGCACCCTGGTTGCACCAGAATCGGTGCGAACGCCCCGGATTCTGGCTGATGGCCACAGTGGCGACACCCGACATTTGAAGCGAGGGGTAGATGACGACGATCAAGCGCATCCTGTACGCGACAGACCTGTCTCCCATCTCTGAGCCGGCCTGGCACGAGGCTCGGCAGTTCGGGCGGTTGTTCGACGCGGAGATCCTGCTCGTGCACGTGGTGCCCCTCGTAATGCTTCCCCTGGAGGGATACTTCCCGCCTCACATGTATGGCGAGCTCGTCCAGAGCGCGCGTCGCGAGGCCGAGGCGGGATTCGATCGCCTCCTCGGAAGCGTGGTGGGGTCAGGGCTCACGATCCGGATCCGTCTGGAGGACGGGGTGCCGGCTGAGCGGATCCTCGCGGCCGCGAATGAGGAGCAGGCAGATGTCGTGATCGTGGGTACCCACGGCCGCGCGGGCCTCCAGCGCGCCATCCTCGGAAGCGTCGCGGACCGGCTCGTCCGTCAGGCCCCATGCCCCGTCCTCACGGTGCATCCCACACTCGGGGACAAGCCCGGCGGGAAGATCCGGCGGATCTGCTATGCGACCGACTTCTCGCCGACCGCCCGAGCGGCATGGCCCTGGGTGGTCTCGATCGCCAGCGCCGCGGACGCCGAGATCGATCTGGTTCACGTGACCTTCTCGCCGGTCCCGGACCGCCATCTCTCGGCGGAGGCGCTGGGCCGGATGGCTCAGACGCTGGACGAGCAGGGTCGCCTCGAGGTCCAGCGGTTCCTCGAGCGGTCCCCGTTCCCGGGCGACCGCATCAACGTGCGTCTGTCCCACGGGGACCCGGGAGAGCAGATCGTCCACCAGGCCCAGGCACGGTCCGCCGACCTCATTGTCATGGGGACTCACGGCCGGTCGGGCGTTGTTCGCTGGATGCTAGGTTCCGTCGCGCATCACGTGATCCAGGCGGCGGCATGCCCCGTCCTCACGGTCGCACCGCCCAGCGTGTCCGGGCACGACGCAGAATCGCACGGAGTCGGGCGGTGACTCCTCTGCCACACCGCTACGCGGTTCGCCTCGCCGGGAGCGCGACAGGCCATGCCACCCTCGCCGCCGATGGTTTGCCCGAGCTCCGCACGGCCCCGCCCCTCGAGTTCGACGGGCCCGGGGACGCGTGGAGTCCCGAGCACCTGTTGCTGGCGGCAGTCCAAGCGTGCTTCCTGTTCACCCTGCGCGGGGTGGCACGGGCGTCGGGCATCGAGTTTCTGAGGTGCGAGGTGGAAGCCGAGGGAATCGTCGACCGGACGGACCGAGTGATGCGCTTCACCGAAATCGTCCTCCGGCCACGGCTCGCGCTCGGCCCTACAGTCGACCGCGCCCGGGCGCGCCGCGCGGTCGAGAAGGCGGAGCACGCGTGCCTCGTTTCGGCCTCGCTCGTCACGCCGGTCCGTCTCGAGCTCGAGTTTCTTGAACCGGAATCAACGGCGCACGAGGCTGAGCTCGAAGCGAGGAATCCGATGCAGACGAAGAAGCGCAAGACGGACCTGGAATCGGTCGTCGCGATCGGGCTCTCGGCCGACGGCCTCCATGCAATCCGGACGGTCCTGGGAGGTCTTCCCGCCGGATTCCATGCGCCGATCCTCGTGGTGTTGCATCGCGCGCCGCAGGCAGTGCCGCGGCTCGCCCAGGTGATCGGGCGGGCATGCGCACTTCCGGTGAAGGAAGCGGCCCCTTTTGACGTCCTCGAGCGAGGCCATGTGTACATCGCTCCTCCGGACGCCCACCTGGTGGTGGACGGCGGCCATCTTCAACTGGAGCACACCGAGCGCGTGGCGTACGCGCGACCATCCATCGATGTCCTGTTCAAGTCCGTGGCGAACACCTATGGGCCTCGGGCCGTCGGGGTGATCATGTCCGGCGCCGGCAGCGATGGCGCCCGCGGTCTTCAGGCAATCCGTGCCGGCGGCGGTGCGACGATCGTGCAGGATCCCGAGGATGCCCGATTCGCCCGTCTGCCCAAGGCCGCGATCGATGCGGATGGAATTGACTTCCGGGTGCCGCTGTCCGAGATCAGCCCGACGATCCTCGCCATCGTCGAACGCCGTCGAGAACCCTCAGCGGATGAGATCAGCTGCGAGACCGAGGCAGTGCAGGACTAGTGTCCTGGCAACAAGTCCCGCCCCTCACTAATGTCTCGTCCGCCCGCGCGAGCACGCCGGCGGGATGGTGAGGCCGAAGGCCTTCGCAGTCTTCATATTGATGACAACTCGACCTTGCTCGGCTGATGCCGCGCCAGATCCTCTTCGATCTGGTCCAGGCCGAGCGGGCCCTCGCGATCTGAACCTCCGCGGACGGCAGGTAGATGCTCATCAGCGGGGCGGGGCGTGCTGTTTTCGACGGGTATCGCAAGAATGGACGCCCTTCGGGATTCGAAGAAGGGGTGCCTGAGTGGCCAAGGTTGTGGCGCCCTGCCCGCCTCACCCTAGCGCGCCCGGGCCCGGGCAGAAGCCGATTCTGCTCCAGCATCAAATACATCGGATAGGCGCAAGCGAACTCCTCGAGCGCTCCGGCCGATGGTTCCATCTCCACGGGACCCGTAGGACCAAAGTCCGATAGACGATACCGGCCCACGACCGTAGTTTGGTTCTGGGAAGCCAGAATCGGGACTCGATCCCGGTTCCATACCGTTCCCAGATGCACATGAACTGTTACGAAGAGGGAGTGCTGCGCGATCTGGGCGGATCCCCCGCCGAAATCTACGAGCGCCATACCGTTCAGCGCTTCGGCCTGATGGGAACCCGGGATCTCCTGGACCTCCAGCCTCCGCGCCGCGGCGATCGGGTCTTGGACGTGGCCTGCGGAACCGGCGCGGTCACGCGTCTGGTGGCCGAGCGCGTGGCCCCCAGGGGACGTGCAATCGGCCTCGATGTTGACACGGACATGCTGGCCGTCGGACACACAGTGGTGACTCACCCGAACGTGGTATGGCTCCAGGCGGGGGCTCTGGAGCTGCCGTTCGCTGCGGACGTCTTTGATCTCGTCTTCTGTCAGCAAGGCCTCCAGTTCTTCTCAGATCGGCTCCAGGCCCTTCGCGAGATGCGGCGTGTCCTCCGGACCGGCGGACGTCTCGGGATCTCGTGCTGGCGCTCCGTGGAGGACAGCCCACCCTATGCGGCGATCGAGCGTGCCCTCGGGCGCCGGCTCGGACCCGCGCGCAGTGCGTTGCCGCGGTTCGCGCTGGGCGACGGCGACCAACTTCAGAGATTGATCGAAGACGCGGGCTTCCGCGAGGTCCGGGTCCACCGGCGGACGACGCTGGTCGAATGGCCATCGACGGACCTGTTCGTGCGAGCCATCGCCGCCGGAGCCCCCACGATGATGGGCGCACTCGGGGAGCAGGATGAGACCGTACTCTCGGCCATCTCGGCGGAGGTGGAAACTGACATGCACCCCTTCCTCCAAGCGAGCGGGGCCCTTCGCTTCTCGATGGGCAATCACCATGTGACCGCGGGGGCCTAGCTTTGACCTGACTCGCACCAGACCTAGCCAATGCTCTCCATTCCGGGGTCCGCGAGTCTTGCTCAACGGGATTCGACCCGTGCTTGAATCGCGATCACGCTTTCGCCAACGATCTCGCCGGCATCCACCACGACCGCCCCCCAAAGACGACGGGACTAAAACCTCGACGCCTCAGAGTTGCTGGTTCAAATCGAGGGGGCGCTTGGGATGGTGGGCGAACCGCTCGCCTTCCGCGTCGTGCGGTCCCTGCCGACGCCCCCTCGGCGCCGCTTCATTAAGGTATGCTCATGCTCTCGATGTCTTCATCTCCTTATCGGATGCTCGAGCCAACAGTGCCGTCAGGATCACATGCAGGGCGACTGCGGGCCACAGCAGAATGCCGGTTAGCCCGTCCGCGAAACCCACGTAGGCGAGATACAGCATGACGGCCGCGCTGTAGGTCAGCATGCCGACCCGCGGCGGACCTGGCCAGCAGGCGACCCCTAATGCGATCAGGGCGATGCCGGCCACTCGCGCAACCGGTATGGCCCCGCCGGTAAGTCTCTCACCCAACAACAACTGCCCGACGAGCGCGGGGACAACCAGCAGCGCCAAACCGGTCGCGGCTTCGCCGGCAGCGGCAGCAATCAGCACCCTTTTCATGGCCCCCACTTCACGTCGTGGTTGGGGCTGGCGGCCCGGTTCGCAGCGGGCCGCCAGCCTCGACGGTCTGTCCTATGGCGTTCCGAGCTTGAAGGTCAGCTTGGTGATCTTACCGGTGAACTTGAACGGCGCCTCGTACCGATACTCCACCAGCGCGACGCCGGTGCGCGTGTCCTGCCCGACATCGAAGGTTTCGTCCTCCGGGAACGTGACCGGCGTGGTGTGCTCCAGGGAATTCCTGGCCACTTCCTTGCCGTCCACGTAGAGCACCCCCGTCCCGCCCTTCCCAAGCCCTGGACCGTCGGACTTGAAGTCGAAGACGATGGTGTGCTTGCCGGCGCTCAGCTCCGGCCCTTCCCACGTCGTGCGCTTGAGGTCGAGGAGGTTGTAGAGGAACACCGGCCGGCCCCGGCCGAGTCCCAATTCGCCCTTGCTCAGGAACAGGCCGTAGCCGCCGAAGCGCCCGCCCTCGGTGACGATCATGCCGTCCGCGCCACCTTCCGGGATCTCGACCTCGGCGGTGATGGTGTAGGACTTGTTGAGGATGCTCGGCGCCGCGCTCTTCGGCGTCCCGGCGAGCTCACCCGAATACGTGAACACCGTTCGTCCCGCCGTGAGGTCCGGGCGCGGCGTGTTCCAGCGCGCGAGCGTCGAATTGTCGAGCGGCAGCACGTTGTACTTCTTCGCCTCGGAGTAGAAGAGGGCCTGCATCTCCTTGAGCTTCTTCGGCATCTTGGCCGCCAGGTCGTTGAACTGGGTGGGGTCGTCCTTCACGTTGTACAGCTCCCAGGTGTACCCGGTGATCACATCCGGCGGCGTCTTGGTGCTCAGCTCCCACGGGAGCGTCGCCGGCGTCGTGGCCGCCACCCACCCGTCGTGATAGATGGCGCGATTGCCGAGCATCTCGAAGTATTGCGTCGTGTGCCGGGTCGGCGCGTTGGCATTCGCCTTGTCCCACGTGTACTTCATGCTCACGCCTTCGACGGGGTTCTGCTTGACGCCGTGGATCGTGTCGGGCGCCCGGATGCCGGCCGCCTCGAGGATGGTCGGCACGACGTCGATAACGTGGTGGAACTGGCGGCGGATGCCGCCCACGTCGGTGATGTGGCCGGGCCAGGACATGGCCACACCCTGGGACGTTCCGCCGAAGTGCGACGGCACCTGCTTCACCCACTTGAACGGCGTGTCCATCGCCCACGCCCAGCCCGCCGCGAAGTGCGGGAACGTCCGCTCGGATCCCCAGAATTCGTACCAGAGGAACTGGTCCTTGACCGGCACGGACACGCCATTGAAGGTGGTGAACTCGTTCGGCGTGCCGTTGAGCATGCCCTCGGCGCTCGCGCCGTTGTCGCCGCCGATGTAGATGATCAAGGTGTTGTCGAGCTCGCCGAGATCCTCGACGGCCTGGATGACCCGGCCGATCTCATGGTCGGCGTAGGCCAGGTAGGCCCCGTAGACGTCCGCTTGCTTGATGAAGAGCTTCTTCTCGTCCCAGCTGAGGGAGTCCCACTCCGGCAGTCCCTTCGGCCACGGGGTCAGCTGGGCGTTCGGCGGCATGATGCCCAGCCGCTTCTGGTTGGCGAAGATGGTCTCGCGCACCTTGTTCCAGCCCTCGTCGAAGAGGTGCATGTCGCCGATCTTCTTGAGCCACTCGGGCGTCGGATGATGCGGCGAATGGGTGGCGCCCGGCACGTAGTAGACCAAGAACGGCTTGTCGGGCGCGATCGCCTTGACCTGCTTCATGTACTGGATGGCCTCATCGGCCATCGCCGTCTCCAAGTTCCAGCCGGGATTGCCCTGGAAGGGGTAGATGGCCGTCGTATTGCGGTACAGATTCGGTTGCCACTGGCTGGCGTCGCCGCCGACGAAGCCGTAGAAGTACTCGAAGCCCATGCCGTTCGGCCATTGATTGAACGGCCCGGCCTGGCTCGACTGATAGGAGGGCGTGTTGTGGTTCTTGCCGAACCACGACGTGGCGTACCCGTTCTCCTTCAGGATGGTGCCGATGGTGCCCTTCTCAATCGGGATGATGGAGTCGTAACCCGGAAAGCCCGTCGCGATCTCGCCGACCACCCCGAAGCCCACCGAGTGATGGTTGCGGCCCGTGATGAGCGCCGCGCGCGTCGGCGAGCACAGCGACGTCGAATGGAAGTTCGTGTAGCGCAGTCCCGCCTGTGCGATGCGGTCCATGGCCGGCGTGGGGATGACGCCGCCGAAGGTGCTCGGGGCACCGAAGCCCTGGTCATCCGTCATGATGAGCAGCACGTTGGGCGCGCCCTTGGGCGGCACGACGCGCGGCGCCCACCAGGCTTTCGACTCCGACGCCTTCTGCTTGATCACCCCGCCGAACTTCGGAACCGGCGCCGGAAGCTGTTTCCCGCCGCTGGTGGTGGTGGCGCTGGGCGCCCCCAGCTCACCGGTCACGTGCTGGGCGAGGCCCCATGAGGAGCCGAATACCAGGACGACCCCTGACACCGCGATGGCGACGACGACCTTGACGGCCTTCATGCGAGGTCCCCTCCGTTTCGATGCAGTTCTGGGGAATGTCCACGGTCCGGTCAGTGATCTCGACCACGTCGGAATCCACGAGCGTCGCAAGGAGGGCCGGGTCCACCCGCGCCAGAAGCAGATCGAGGCCCGCAGGATACCCGAGGAGGATCACCGGGCGTCCTGGCACCGCATCGGCCCCGTCCAAGTCCAAGGGTAGCAGAGGAACCGATCGGGGTGCCTTCCCACGAAGCACGATCAGATCCGCGGTCTCGGAGGCACTCCTGGCGACGTTCAGGGAGACTGGCTCGGAAATGTCCGGGAAGAACGCGCGCAGCTGGGCCATGCGGGGCTTCAGCCCTCCCAGCTGGAGGAGATCCACGAATGTCGAGTCTACCTCCCAGGGCCGAGCCACGTGGCGGTTCGTGAGGATGGCTCCCTCCCGACTCACGAGGAAGCCCGTGCCCAGAAAGGGGCGCGGCGGAACGACGGAGCGTGGGTTTATCGGCTGCCCCCTGCCATGGCCGGAACCGTAGACGGCTGCGACTCGGCCCACGTGGGATGAATGCCGAGGGCGCTCAGCGTGCGAAGCACACGAGCCGGCTCACCCCAGTCGCTCCACCTCACACCGCGTACGGGCAGCACCGCGAGGTGACCAGGATCACTTCCCAGCACGTCGTCTGAAAAGTTCGTCGATGGGAGTCGCGCGTACAAGGATCGCATCGCCTGCGCTTCCCCGAGGCCTGAGCGCTGGAGCCACGCGCTCATGAAGGCACCGTACAGATCAGGCAAGGCAGCTTGCATCGCGGCGAGCAGCGCCGGCACGCGGGCCACCAGCACGAAGCTGTTCCAGAGGCAGCCGCGCTCGAACAGAACCTGGGCCAGCGGCTCCGGAGGCTTCTCCCAGAATCGCCGGACCTGGTAGACGGGATAGTGTGGCTGGTCGAGCACCCGCTCACCCGCCTCGATCCAGCCGTACTGCGCCTCCGGACCCTCCGCCTCGATCCCCAGCAGCACCACCAGGTCGGGATGGGCCTCGACCGCGCCCAAGGCCGCCTCCACGTGCGCCATGAAGCGCGCATCGTCCGACACGTAATGGTCCGAGGGGAAGAGCGCGACCGCGTCCTGGGGTCCGGTCTCGGCGACGCGAAGGAGACCGTACAGGATCGCCGGAGCCGTCCCACGGCCGCACGGCTGAACGACCAGGGGTCCGAGTGGTCCTTTGGCGAAAAGCGGCGCATAGAAGGACTCGTGAGAACGGGTCAGGACCAGACACGTTCGATCTGGTCGCACGGATCGGGCAACGCGGGCGCGCGTCCGGTCGAGCAAGGTCTCGCCACCCACGAACGGACAGAACTGCTTGGGCCGATCGTCGCCGGCGATCCGCCGCGTCAGCGACCGGAGCCGCATCCCTTCGCCCCCGGCCAGGATGACGGCCGATCTGTCCGGTCGCGGCGCTCCGACCTGCATCTCCCCTCCCGTCGCTGACGGCATGAGTGGTCTGGAAGCCTCGCTGCCTAAGCAATGGCGTTGCCATGCCAATTCCTCCGCCGTATCTGTGAATCGCCGCCGTAGATGTGGCCGGCACGACGTGTCGGCCGTTCCAGAACACGGCATGTGCGGAGCCTGCGCCTCATGCGGGGCAGCGGTGGGACACCTTCGTTGTCGCGCCGCCTGTCTCCATTAGGCATTTCCAGTGGCACCCGGGTTGCACCCACCACGGCAACACGGGTCAGAGACAAGCCGAGGGAGGCGACCATGGGACTCAAGGACCTGCTGGTCCACGTGGATAACGACCCCGCCTGCAGCGCCCGGGTGGATGTGGCCGCCGTCCTCGCCGCAAGACATGAAGCCCACCTCACAGGACTTCATCCCATGGGATGGCCCCGGCTGCCGGGGTATGTCGAGATCGAGCTGCCAGCGACATTCCTGGACGAGCAACGTCGTCAGCTCGAAGGGCTTGCCCGCCAGGCCGAAACACGATTCCGCGAGACGACTCGCCGCCGAGGCATCCAGGGTGAATGGCGAGTCGATACGGGCGACATCATCGGCATCACGAAGCTCCATGCTCGATACGCAGACCTCACGATCGTCGGGCAAGGAATCGATCTCAAGGATGCGCCCCATGACTTGCGCTTCCTTCCTCAAGAGCTGGCCCTGGGCGTGGGACGCCCGGTGCTCGTCGTCCCGCGCTATGGCACGTTCGACACGGTCGGGGAGCGGGTCCTCGTCGCGTGGAATGGCAGTCGCGAGGCGACCCGCGCCGTGCACGACGCGCTTCCGATCCTCAAGCTCGCCACGAACGTCACGGTGCTCTCGATCGACCCGGAGCGTGACACCGGCGAGCGGATGCCCAGCGCGGACATCGCGCTCCACCTCGCCCGCCACGGCGTCGCCGCCGAAGGCATGTCGACGCTCGGCCTCGACATCAGCGTCGGCGACCTGCTGCTCTCCCGGGCGGCCGATCTCGGCGCCGATCTGATCGTCATGGGCGCCTACGGTCACTCGCGGCTCCGCGAGATCGTGCTGGGCGGCGCGACCCGGACCATCCTCCAGCACATGACCGTGCCGGTGCTGATGTCCCATTGAGTCGGCGCGTAGACAGGGATCGGCTCAGGAACCGCGGAGATGGGTGACCGCGGCGCGGTGCCTCTCGCGAATGACAACGTTTCGAGGCTCGCTGGCGCGCCGAGGGACAACATTTCGTCTGACACCAGAGCCGGCCGCGCACACGCGTCCCGAGCGTCACTGGACTCAAACGATCGTTGCAGACCTGATGCGATGAGCCCGCGATCCAGCGGCCCCGCACGCCAGCATGCGTCGGTCGAGACCCTGACGCCGATCTCCGACGCGAGATACCCGGTCACGCGGGAATGGCACGCCCTTTCCCCCGCGGAGGTCGCACAGCTTCTCAGCGTCAATCCGGACGGGGGACTGAGCGACACGGAAGCGCGAGGCCGGCTCGCTCGCGTCGGGGCCAACGTGGTGGGCGAGCATCCCGAGACACCCCTGTGGCGTCTCGCGCTCGCCCAGTTTCGCAGTCTCGTCGTCCTGCTTCTCCTCGCCGCGTCAGTGATCGCCGCGGCGCTCGGGGAGCGCGTCGAGTCGGTCGCAATCCTCGCCGCCCTCTTGCTCAACGCGGGGATCGGCTTCTTCACGGAGTGGCGGGCTCGAATCTCGCTGGCGAAGCTGCGCGCACTGGCGGTTCCCGAAGCCCTCGTTCGCCGCGAGGGCGCCATCGTCAAGATCCGCGCCGCCGAGGTCGTTCCGGGCGATCTGCTCGTCCTGGAGGCCGGAGCCCATGTCCCCGCCGACGCGCGGCTCATCCGGAGCAGCCAGCTCCGGACCGCCGAGGCCGCACTGACCGGTGAAAGCGTGCCGGTCGACAAGGACGTCGACGCCCGGCTCGCTCCGGAGACGGCGCTCGCCGACCGCCGCACGATGGTCTATCTCGGCACCACGGTCGTCGCCGGCACTGGCCTCGCGGTCGTCACCGCGACCGGTTTCGCGACAGAGCTCGGCCGGATCGGTCAGCTGGTCGCTCTCGCCGGCGAGCGGACCACGCCGCTCGAGCACCAGGTCGAGGAGCTCGGTCGCCGCCTGATGGGCTTCGCGCTGGCGACGTGCGGTCTGGTCGGCCTGGCGGGAATCCTCCATGGCCAGGCCGTCGGGCTCATGCTGGAGACGGCCATCACCTTGGCCATCGCCGCGATCCCGGAGGGCTTGCCGGCAGTCACGACCGTGGCCCTTGCCGCCGGCCTCTGGCGGCTTGCGCGGGCCGGGGCGCTTGTTCGGCGGCTCCCGGCCGTGGAAACCCTGGGCTCCACGACCGTGATCTGCTCCGACAAGACGGGCACCATGACCGAGAACCGCATGGCCGTGAGCCGCATCCTCGTCGACCCGGAGACGATCGCTATCGCTCCACGACCGTCAGGCTCCTCACGAGCATTCATCCGGGGCGGCGCGGTCGTGGATCCCCTCGGCCATCCCCGGCTCGCACGTCTCCTCACGGTCGGCGCGCTGGCCAACGACGCGAGCGTGACCGACGGCCCGGACGGTCTTGTGTTCCAGGGCGACCCGACCGAGATCGCCTTGCTCGCGGCCGCGCTGGACGCCGGCCTCGACCCCATGACTCTCGCCCGTCGGTACCCGCGACGCCGAGAGGTGCCCTTCGATCCCGCCGTTCGACTGATGGCCACGTACCACGGGGCAGCCGACGGCCGGATGCTCTGTGTCAAGGGCGCCCCTGCCGCGGTGCTCGAGGCGGCGGTCCAATACGACACCCCGGCGGGCGCCGCTATTTTGACCCAGGAGATTCGAGCCCGAGTCCTGGAGACGAACCGAGCCCTGGGGCGAGATGGGCTGCGGGTACTCGCGATCGCCTGGCGCCCCGGTGATTGGGACGGATCTGCCATCGAGGGGTTGATCTACCTCGGGCTCGTTGGACTCCAAGATCCCGTGCGCTCCGGCGTCCGTGAGGCGATCGCGCGCTGTGCGGACGCGGGCATTCGCACCGTCATGCTGACGGGAGATCAGCGCGCGACCGCGGAGGCAATCGGCAATCAACTCGGCCTCGCGCCTGAATCGATCCGTAGTCGCGTCAGTCCTCAGGACAAGCTGGACCTCGTCGCGGCGCTCCAGGCTGAGGGTGAGATCGTGGCCATGACCGGCGACGGCGTCAACGATGCCCCCGCGCTCGCGCGCGCGGACATCGGGGTCGCCATGGGCCGTCACGGCACCGACATCGCCCGCGAAGCTGCCGACATCGTCCTCACCGACGACAACTTCGAGACGATCACCCGCGCGGTTCAGGAGGGTCGGGTGATCCATGCCAATCTGCGAAAGGTCATCCACTTCCTCTTCACCTGCAACCTGTCCGAGATCCTCTCAGTCTTCGCTGCCATCTCGCTGGGCTTCCCCTCCCCGCTCCTGCCGCTCCAAATCTTGTGGGTGAATCTGGTCACCGACATCCTCCCGGCGATGGCCCTGATCCGCGATCCTGCGGAGCCGGACGTCATGCATCGGCCCCCGCGCGACCAGCGGGACGCGCTGGTCACCTGGCGCCTGGGCCGGCGCATGCTGGCGGAGGGCATGCTTCTGAGCGCGGGCGTGCTCGGCGCCTATCTGTGGGCGGTCTGGCAGGACGGCCCCGGGGCTCGCGCCAACACCATCGCCTTCGTCTCGCTCGTCCTCATTCACCCACTCCAGGCGATGAACTGCCGCTCGGAGCGACTCGGCTGGTGGCGCTTGCCGCCCAACGGTCTGAGCTGGATCGCGCTTGCGATCCTCGGGGGCATCCAGTGGACGGCCGTATCGTGGCCTCCGCTCATGCACCTCCTCGGTACCGTGAGCCTCTCGCCTGGCGATTGGGTGCTGCTCACGCTGTGGAGCTTGTGTCCCGTGCTGCTGCTCGAGATGTTCAAGGCCATCCGGGCTCGGGTCGGCCGGCGATGAAACGACCCGCGGGGGCCATGGCGTCGGTAAGATCCGTGGTTCGCTGGGCGCGGAGGAGCATCACATCATGAAACGCGCGGCGAAGTGGGTCGGGCTGGCCGGAGTCGTCCTTCTCGTCGTCATCCAGATCCTGCCGTTCGGGCGCGACCATACGAACCCTCCGGTCAAGAAGGAACCTCCATGGGACGCTCCCGGCACACGGGAGCTGGCGGTACGCGCGTGCTTCGACTGTCACAGCAACCAGACCGTCTGGCCCTGGTACTCGCACGTCGCGCCGGCCTCCTGGCTCGTCTGGTCGGACGTCGTGCGGGGACGCAAGGAGCTCAACTTCTCGGAATGGGACCGGCCCAGCGCGAGGCCCGGGAATCGGCCAGCACGGTCCGGAAGGGCTCGATGCCGCCGTGGTACTACCCCTGGGCGTCGCTCACGGCCACCGAGCGGCAGGCGCTCGTCCGAGGGCTCGAGGCCACCGTCGGCCGCAAGTAGGAAGTCGACTGGCACCAGGAGGTAGACCATGGATCCAGTGGTCAAGACCCGGCAGGGCGAGCTGCGAGGCCGCCGAGCCGATGGCGTGTACGTCTTCCAGGGCATTCCCTACGCAGCGCCTCCGTTCGGCCCGCATCGGCTCCGGCCGCCTCAGCCAGTCGAGCCGTGGAGCGGCGTGCGAGACGCCCTGACCTATGGCCCGAAGTCGCCCCAGTTGCCCTATCCCCCGCCAATAGACCGCCTGATGCCGGAGCTGACCATGCCGGGCGAGGACTGCCTGACCCTCAATGTCTGGTCCGCCGACCTCGGGTCGGCCGGGCAGCCCGTGATGGTGTGGATCCCTGGCGGGATGTTCGAGTTTCACGGCACGGCCGCGTCGCCCTGGTATGACGGCAGCCGGTTCGCGCGCGACGGCATCGTCTGCGTGACCATCAACTACCGCGTCGGCGCCGAGGGATTCCTCCACCTGGACGAAGGACACGCCAACCGCGGCCTGCTCGATCAGATCGCCGCCCTCGAGTGGGTGCGAGAGAATATCGCCGGGTTCGGCGGGGATCCCGGCAACGTCACGATCTTCGGGGAGTCTGCCGGCGCGATGAGCGTCGCCACGCTATTGGCCATTCCCCGCGCCGTGGGGCTGTTCCGGCGCGCCATCGCTCAGAGCGGTGCGGCTCATCACGCGATCTCAGCCGCGACCGCGAGGCGGGTTGGTCAGCAGCTGGCGGCAAACCTGGGCGTCGTGCCCACCCTCGAGGCAATCGCCGCGATGCCCGTGGATCGCCTGCTGCGGGTCCAGGCGGAGCTACACGCCGATCTCGATCGGCATCCCGACCCGAGTCGCTGGGGTCATGAGGTGGCGGTCAGCTTGATGCCCTGGCAACCAGTGATCGACGGGGACGTCCTCCCCGAACGTCCGATCGATCGGATTGCAACCGGCGCCGGCGCCGGTGTCGACGTTCTGGTCGGCACCAACACCGACGAGCATCGAATGTTCCTGGTCACGAGTGGCGCGATCGACCAGGTCACCGCCGAGGCGTTGGCCGGGGTGGTGACCACATACGGGCTCCCCGTCCAACCGACGCTGGCCGCCTATCGCGTGGCACATCCCGGGGCCGGGCCCGGCGATCTGCTCGCGGCCATCCAGACCGACTGGTATTGGCGCATCCCCGCCATGCGCCTGGCCGACGCCCATGCGACGACCGCCTCGACCACCTACATGTACGAGTTCGCCTGGCGCTCCCCACAGTTCGCCGGCCGCCTCGGAGCATGTCATGCCCTCGAGATCCCATTCGTATTCGACACGCTCGGCAGCGGGACCGAGACGCTCTGGGGAGCCACTCCGCCTCAGCAGCTCGCGGACCTCATGCACGCGGCCTGGGTGGCGTTCGCGACCAACGGAGATCCCGGCTGGCTCCGATACGACCTCCGGCGGCGGGCGACCATGCGCTTCGATGTGGCATCGGAGGTCGTGGACGATCCACGATCCGGGGAGCGAGAGCTGTGGAAGGGTGTGCGGTAGGCCGCGACCCGGTGGCCGGAGCGGGGTGCCCTGAATCTGTCTCAGCACTTCATCGCGCCGCCGTACCAGGTCGGCGAGTTCGTGCTTGGGCGCGCAGTCGGGCTCATCATTGTGACCGCGGCTTTGGGCTATGTCCTCGGAGCCCTGATCGGCGTGATCTGGAATGGAGTGGCCGCCTCAGCGTGAGGCCTGCGAGACGCGAGCCGCCACAGAACAGGGTGACGGCCGGCTAGACAAATCGAATCAGCCGAAGTACAGCTCGGCCGGGGTTGGAGATTCGCCGTCCCTCCGGAAGACATCGAACACGTCTCGGTCCGTCACGATGCCGACCAGCGTGCCGTGCTCGGTAACCGGCAGACTCCCGATGCGCCGCTCAAACATCAGTAGGCCCGCCCGCACCAGGTCGGCGTCCGGATCGATCGTGACGACGCTCGAGGTCATGATGTCTCGAACCCGGGGCGTCCTCAGCCATCGCTCCTCCCACGCGAGGTGGTTAGCGAGGAAAGGCAGAAACGCCGAGTGCCGGAGGTCGCGGTCGGTCACGATGCCAACCAACCGGCCCTCGTCATCGGTCACGAGCACGTGTCTCACCTCGCGGGCGCGCATGAGCTCCGCGGCGGCTCGCGCCGGCACGTCGGGCCGAATCGTCACGAGCGCCTGTCGCATGATCTCGCGCACCTTCATCTTCATGGCCTAGGACTGGCCCCTATCTGCGGCGATCCTCTGCTGCATGGCCGTTTGGCCTTCTCGAGCTCGGCCCGCCGGGCCCCCGTCAGCTGGTGGCCCGCGCGGTCGATGAAAAACGAGCGCATCCGCAGGCCAGACACCGGACCTTTCGGGCTGACGCCGGGCAAGGTCAACGTCCGCGAGATGGTCGCGGCGTCACGACCGAACAGCCCCGGCGGAGTCTTCGTGGATGTGCTGGCCGTGACCGTCTTGACCCTACGTCGGGGCTTGCGGCGTCCCATGCTTGACCTCGCAGCGGGCCTCGTCGCCATATGCCGTCCCCAATCCTCCATGCGATCCTCGTGCCGGGATCCCGATCCGCCGGCAGCTGCTCGGTCAGAGGCGGTCGGCGCGGACTGACTTCAGCCAGAGACCTCAGCTCACCTCAGCGATGCTCGCGAGAACCTCGTTGTCATCGCGACCGGCAAGGATCGTCTCGAGTCACCCCAGGTTCCCCGGCGAGGACCGGGCACGGCTCGCGCCTGCCGGCCTGCGTACTTTGTGGTGGCACTGGGGTTGCACACGAAGAACCCAGGGAGGCCGAACCCTTGAAGATCCTCCATCCGACCGATTTCTCGACATGCGCCGAGAACGCTCGCGGCCTCGCGGTGCAACTCGCTCGTGCCCTGGGGGCGGAGTTGATTCTGCTTCACGTGGCCGTCGAAACACCTCCGTTCGGCCCGATGCGGTTGCGCGACCTGGAGCAATTGTTCGAGGAGCAGCGACAATGGGCCACGCAGACGCTGGAGGAACGTGCCGCCGAGTGTCGCGGGCAGGGCGTCCCGACGCTCGCGCGCGTGGTCTCCGGCGCGCCTCATGACAAGATCGTCGAGACCGCCAAGCAGGAGGACGCAGCCTTCATCGTGATGGGCACCCACGGTCGCGGCGCCGTCGAGCGGTTCCTTCTCGGCAGCGTGGCGGACCGTGTCGTCCGGACGGCGCCGTGCGCGGTTGTCACGGCACGCGAACGGTAGGAACGAACATCGGGAGTCGCCACGGAACCAACGCGTGATCCGACGGCCTCGGCCGTCGCCTCGCCACACGGCCGGCGATGCTGCCGGGATTCGCATCTCGCACCTCGGCGCTCGATCAGGAGCTGCTCCGCCCCGACGGGTCCGAGCGCCCTCGAGGTGTGACTCCGATGCCCCACGTGGGGCACCGTCGGGACAGCGAGCTGCGGGGCGTGACGCTTCGGGATGCCCGAATACGGCACATTGGACGCAGCGTCGACGTTGCATGCCCTTTGCACATCGGCACACCGGGCTTGTAAATCGGCGTAGGCCAAAGGAGAGGGTCACCATGGTTGGAGAGATTTGTACCAAGCCGGCAATCACCGCTTCGCCCGACACCACGATACGTGAGGCCGCTCACCGAATGCGGTCGCGGAAGGTCGGTGCGCTGGTGGTGATCAATGGAAGTGGCACCCCGGTGGGAGTCCTGACGGACCGGGACATTACGGTGAAGGTCGTCGCCCAGGGAGCCGATCCGTCCTCGACCCGGGTGGGTGCGTTGGTCACACGGAAACCGACGGTAATCCGGGAAGACGCCGGGATTCTCGATGCCACGAAGCTCTTGAGCCGCCGCGGAATCCGGCGCCTCCCGGTGGTGAGCAAGACGGGCAAGCTGGTCGGCATCATCGCGCTGGACGACCTGCTCATGCTCCTCGGCAGCGAGCTCGGCCACATCGCCTCGACGCTCGCGAGCGAGCTGGGTCGCACCCGCATCTGACGAGCGACCGGAGGCTCGCCCGCCCCATGCCCTCGGGGACGATCGCCTACTTCTCCATGAAGATCGCTCTCGACAACGACATTTCGACCACTGTGGTGGTCTGGGCCTGCTGGCGGGCGAAACCCTCCGGGCCGTCGCCGACCTCGCGCTGCCGATGGTCAGGATGCGCTTCTCCACCGCCAGGGATCCGGCCCATCGTAGGTGTGATCTCGAGTCGTCGCTGGGCATAGAAGACCTCCGACGGTGCGGATCTCGAGTGGCGGAGAGATCAGGCCACCGAGAGCCTTGACGGCATCTCGAGGCGCGCCCCAGAATGACGACGCCATGCCGGCAGGCAAGCGAAAGGCATCTGACCATCCCAACAGGGCCACTTCCGCGCGGCCGGGCACGACGGAGAAGGCGGGAGGCAGAGTCCCGAGATCGCCGCTGGAGATTCGCCGCCGGGCCGCTCTGGCCGATGCCGTGCTCGAGACGTCATCGCTTGGCGTCGTGATGGTGGACGAGGCTGGGCGGATCGTTCGCACCAATGCTCGACTGGCGCAGATGTTCGGCTATCGGCCAGACGAGTTCGACGGCCTGTCGCTCGAGAGCCTCTTGCCCGAGCGATTCCGAGAGGGTCATGTGCGACACCGCCGTGGTTTCTTTGCTGACCCCCACGCGCGACCTATGGGACTCGGTCTCGAACTCGCCGCGCGCCGCAAGGACGGGACTGAGTTTCCCGTGGAGATCAGCCTGAGCTACGTCAAGAGCGATGAGGGCCTCGTGGCGTTGGGCTTCGTGACGGACATCACGCCACGTCGCAATGCGGAGCAGCGCCTTCACGCCGAGTTCCTCGTGACGCGGGTATTCGCAGACACCACCTATTCAGGCGATCTTGGCGGTCGGCTCCTCGAGGCGCTGGGCGAGAACCTCGACTGGGATGTCGGTGAGCTCTGGAGCGTGGACGGAGACGTCCTCCGGTACGACTCGCACTGGCATCGTCCGGAGCTGGACACGAGAGACCTCGACGCGGTGAGCCGCAAGATCGTCTTATCGCGCGGGATGGGATTGGCCGGTCGGGTCTGGGAAACCGGTGCGGCATGCTGGGCCAATCCGGGCGAGCGGCTCGTTGCCGGTCGTGCGGCCGAAGCCGCCACGCTCGGCCTGACAGTCTGCCTGTGCGTTCCCGATCCAAGGCGAGCAGCGAATGATCGGCGCCATGGTGCTGCTCTCCCGACTCTCGCGTGAGCCGGATGACACCCTGCTCGCGATGCTCACCGATATCGGCCGCCGGATTGGCCAGCACCTCGACCACCGGCACGTCGAGCTCGAGCTCAGGAAGCAGCGGGAGGTGCTGTTCCAGAGCGAGAAGCTCTCCGCGCTGGGACGCCTCGTGGCCGGCGTCGCCCACGAGATGAACAATCCCTTGAGCATCATGTCGTCGCGCATCGAGCTGATGCTGGCGGACGCCGAAGGCCAGTCCTTTCCCGCGCAGTTCCTCGAGGACCTCCGGGTCGTCCATCGCAACGTCCTGCGCGTGGCCGGCGTGGCCCAAGCACTAAGGTCGTTTGCGCGCCAGTCCACCGGGAGCGGCGTCCAGTCGACCTCAACACCGTCGTCACCGAGACACTGCTGCTCGTCGGTAAGTCGATGAGCACGGACAATGTTCGCATCACGACCGACCTCGATCCGGAGCTCCCACGGATTGGGGGAGACGCCAATGCGCTCCAGCAGGTGCTGTTGAACCTGCTGACCAACGCGCGGGAAGCCATGACGGGCTCGGGAGAGATCCGAATCACAACGGCACGCGACTCAGATCGGCCTGGGCGGCTCCGTCTCATCGTGTCCGATACCGGGCCCGGCATCCCGCCGGCGCATCTTCCCCATCTGTTCGAACCGTTCTACACCACCAAGCCGTCCGGGACCGGGCTCGGCCTTGCCGTGAGCTACGGCATCGTGCAGAACCATCTCGGGACGATCGACGTGCAGTCCGTCGCCGGCCAGGGCGCGACGTTCACCCTCACCTTCCCCGTGCTGGAGAGCGTTCCAGGTTCCGCGTAGCGCGTTGCGTCGCGCAGCCCCCGTCCGAGCGCAACCCCCTATTGCTGGGTCGGTTCGTTCAGCGGGACGCCGGGAGATTCGGCCGCGTCGGTCTTGGTGGCCGACTCGGGGCGCTCGAGCGGCGCCAGGAGGAGGGACAGGACGCCGGATTCCAGCTTTCGCTCCACGATCCGAGTGCCACGCCGGAGGAGCTTCAGCATGCGCACGTTGTCGGCGAGGACGTACGCGCGGAAGCGTCGAATTCCCTTCCCTTCGGCGTAGGCAAGCAACTCGCCCAGCAGGAGCGTTCCGAGACCCCGGCTTTGCCATGGGTCCTCGATGACGATCGCGATCTCGGCTTCATGGGATGGATCGTCGTAGACGTACCGCGCCACGCCGATCAGCGTTCCGTCCGGGCCGAGGGCCACGATTGCCATCCGGCGGTCGTAGTCCACGTTCGCCAGTATGTGTCCCCAGTTCGGCGGCAGCCGGCGCATCACGGTGAAGAATCGTTGATAGGCCGTCTGGGGGCTCAGCCGCTCGTAGAGCGCCGTCAGGGCGGGTTCGTCCTCGGGTCGGATATCGCGCAGTGTAACGGGGGTACCGTCTCGCAAGACGGCGGGCCTCATGGGGCGGCCGCGCCCCACCGAGGTCGCCAATGCCCCACCTCCTGGGACGGGCTCGGTGCGTAAATCGCGATCCGGCAGGTCCCTTTCCCCTGGCATCGCCGTTGCTCCTCCTCCTGGCGAGCGATTAGAACACCAAACAAGGAGGAACGGCCATGCGGGCGCTGACACCCTGGACGGGGCTCTCGACGATGAAGAAGGAGATGGACCGCGTGTTCGACCGGTTCTGGGACGAGGACTTCCCTCGGCTCCCCTCGATGGGCGACTGGGCACCCGCCATGGACGTGTCCGAGACGAAGGACGCGGTCATGGTCAAGGCGGAGGTGCCCGGGATGGAGTCGCAGGACATCCAGCTTTCACTCCAGGACCAGCTCCTCACGCTCAAGGGCGAGAAGAAGCAGGAACGGGAAGATAAGGAGGAGCACTACTACCGCATGGAACGCTCCTATGGCGCGTTCGTGCGGACGGTGCGGCTCCCGTCGACGGTCGACGGCTCGAAGGTCACGGCCTCGTTCAAGAACGGCCTGCTGAAGGTGACCCTGCCGAAGTCCGCCACCGCGAAGGGAACGACCATTCCGATCAAGGCCGAGTAGGCGATTCTCCGGACGGGACCGACGGCAGGCGGCCGCATGACGGCCGGATGGACGGCCTTCATCCTCATGCGCGGCCGATCATCCAGCCCTCCGACAGCCCCTGCCGTCGGCACCGCGATGAAGCAGGATCGATCCCTGCGAGCGTGAAAGGAAGGAGCCGCCCGTGAGGATGAGCGGCGCCCGGTGCCCCGCGCGGACAACGCGGCGCTTCTTGCGACGACGCGACCGGCCTGCCGTCGAGGAGATCGCGCAAGCGATCTTTCGACGAGATCCTGGCGGAGCCCGGGCCGGCTGGAGTAGGCCGGGACCGTGCCCCGCAGGGTCATGCCTTGATGCCGTGTTTGGCCAGCAGGCGATGCAGCGTCTTCCGGTCGACGCCGGCCGTCTTCGCCGCCTGCGAGATGTTTCCCCCGTGCCGGCGAAGCAGATCGGTGAGGTAGCCCTGCGCGAAGGCCTGGAGCCAGGCCTCACGGGCCTTGGCGAGGGGCAGGTCCTTGCCCGGCACCGCCGGGGCCGGAGCCCCTCGCCCCCGGACGTGATCAGGAAGATCCCGAGTCCGGATCACGGGGCCGTCGCTGAGCGCGCACGCCCGCTCGATCACGTTCTGGAGCTCGCGCACGTTGCCGGGCCAGGCATGGGCCTCGAGCCGCGCCAGGGCCTCGGGCTCGATCCCTTCGAGCGGGCGCTCGCGGTTCCGGCCGTAGCGGCGCAGGAAATGATGCGCGAGCAGACCCACGTCGCCCGCCCGCTCGCGCAGCGGCGGCAAGGCGATCGTGACCACGTTGACCCGGTAGAAGAGATCGTCACGAAACTCGCCCTTCCGGACCAGCTCCGCGGCATCGCGGTTGGTCGCGGACACGAGGCGAATGTCCACGTTCATGAACTTGGTCCCGCCGACACGACGGATCTGCCGCTCCTGGAGGGCGCGCAGCAGCTTGGACTGGAGAGTCTTGGGCAGCTCCCCGATCTCGTCCAGGAACAATGTGCCGCGATCCGCCACCTCGATCATGCCCGGTTTGGTCCGGTCCGCCCCCGTGAACGCGCCGCGCTCGTGTCCGAACAGCTCGGACTCGAGCAGCGCATCGGGCAGCGAGGCGCAGTCCACGGGCACGAAGACCTCCGCCGCTCGCGCGCTTTGGGCGTGGATCGCCCGGGCGATCAGCTCCTTCCCGGTGCCCGACTCCCCCTGGATCAGGATGTTGGCCTCGGACCGGGCCGCCTTGCCGACGAGCTCGAAGACGGCGGTCATCGCCGGACTCTTCCCCACGACGTGGTCGAAGCCGGCGCGGGGGGCCAGCGGCTCTCGCAGCCGGCGGTTCTCCTCGATGAGCCGGCGCCGTTCCGCCGCGCGCTGGACGGCTAGACGAAGCACGTCGTTGGACGGCAGCGGCTTGAGCAGGTAGTCGAACGCTCCCGCCCGCATGGCCTCGACCGCGGACTCGACGCTCCCGTGCCCCGTGATCATGATCACGACGACGTCGGGGTCCACCTCGAGGGCCCGGGCCAGGACCTGCATCCCCGCGACCTCGGGCATCTTGAGGTCGGTGAGGACGATGTCGGGCCGCTCGCTCGCCAGAAGCGTCAGCGCCTGGGCGCCCTCGGTGGTGGTGATGCAAGTGTAGTCTTCGCGACCGAGGAGTCGCGCCCAGTTGGCGACCACATCGGGCTCGTCGTCGACGATCAAGACCCGCGGCTTAGCGCTCATTCTGGCACCTACGGCCAGAAAGAGTAGCACGGCGCACGGGTCGCGGACTGCCGGCCGAACTCAGATCCGAAGGGCCCCCAGCACGGCGCGCACGGCCGCCTCCGGCGACCCCGTCGTGTCGACACGAAGGTGCTCGCTGGCGTCGAGCTCGGTGACGGGCTCGAACTCCGCGCGCACACGATCCAGCAGAGCTTCCCCGGCGTCCGGACGCCGGAGGTCTTCGAGGAGCGATCTAGCCCGCCGCTCCCCCTTGGGGGTCATTGACATCACCCGTCTTACCGATGGCCCGATCCGAGCTCGTCGATCGCCTTTGGGGGCAAGACCTGCAGGACGGCCTGGAGAAACTCCGCATTGGAAAACGGCTTGGCGAGATAGGCCTCTACTCCAGCTTCGCGTGCGGACTGTCGTGCCTGCCAGGAATCGTAGGCCGTGATCAACATCACCGGAATGGGTGGCACATGGGCGCGGGCGTGACGGGCCACGGCCAGGCCATCGGCGTTCGGGAGCCGGAGGTCCGCCACGACGAGATCCGGCTGGTCGCTATCGATCAGCGCCATCGCCTCGGGGCCGGTGTAGGCACGGAGAGACACGTGGCCAGCGCGCCGGAGAAGCCGCTCACAGCTCGCGACAAGCTCCGCCTCGTCATCGACGACCAGAATGGTTCGCCCCATATCCGGGGGTTCCAGAGCAATCACGGTGCCAAGCCACGACGAGATTCGAATTGCTCGCCTGAGAAGCGCCCCCGGCTTTGGAGGAGCGGGATGTCCTGGGGCGTCGTCGCCCCACACGGGCGGCCGTGCCCCACCGTCCGGGCATACACCCCCGTTGAATCGCACGATTTCCCACCGAGTCGTCCTGGCACCGCGGTTGCTCTTCGACCTGAGCGAAGATCCGGCAATCCCAGCACCGAGAGGAGCACGGCCATGTTGGTTCGGGACGTCATGCAGACGAAGCTCCATACCGTCACGCCCGTCACGACCCTTCCCGAAGCGCTGCGACTGACCAGCCAGCGGGGCGTTCGACATCTGCCCGTGCTCGATGGCGACCGCCTGGTGGGCATCCTGTCAGATCGCGACCTGAAGCGAGCCATGGCGTCACCGGCCACCAGCCTCGAGGCGCACGAGCTCAACTATCTCCTCGACCGTCTTCGTGTCGAGGAGATCATGACCCGCACCGTCATCACGATCGGTCCGATGTTTCCCATCGAGGAGGCCAGCGCGGTTGATGGTGCTGGAGAAAATCGGAGCCCTTCCGGTCACCGAGGCCGAACACCTCATCGGACTCGTGACCGAAACCGACGTGCTCCGGCTCTTCGTGCGCGCGATGGGCGCCGGTGAACCATCCACCCGGCTCGACGTCATGCTCGACAATCGACCGCACGCGCTCGCTGAGGCTGTACACGCCATCGACGCCGCCGGCGCCGACATCGCGAGCATCATGACCGTGAGCGGCTGTGATGGATCCAAGGAGATGGTGATTCGCCTTCGAACCATCAATCCGGCGCCGGTCGTCTGGGCGCTCGAGGCCCATCGATTCACCGCCCGGCAGGCGTGGGGACGATGATGGCATACCGCTCGGGTACGGGAATCCTCCTCCTCGGGTTCTTGGCATTGGGCGTGAGTGTCAGCTGCGGCCGGTTCAGCGCTCAGGCGCAGGAAGCGCGCGTCGCCCAGGGCAAACAGCTCTTCACCGACAAGGGCTGCTACGGCTGCCACACGATCGGGGCCGAAGGGACGCCAATCGGCCCCGATCTTCGACGCACGGCCGAGCGATACCCGGAAGTGACCCTGGCCCGATGGCTGCTCGACCCGGCCGCCCAGGCGCCCACTCGCCACATGCCCAACCTGGGCCTGAGCGAAGCCGAGGCGAACGCCCTGGCCGCATACATCGCCTCCCTTCGCTGACAGCGTGAGGTGGGATCCCGTGCGATTGGCCCTTGATTCCGCGCTCCGCGCCGAGGTTGGCCGCAGCCCGTCTCGTCCCCTTTCTTCACGGCGCGAGGCCGCTGAGACAACGAGGAGTGGAAGCCATGGCGCCCAGAAAAGCCACATTGCGCGCACCCAGGTCGAAGAGGGCTGGACAGCCGGCTCAGGAGATTCCTGTCGCCCCGCGTGTGCGCCGGCGGCAGAAGACGGCCACGGCCGCCATGCGCAAGGACACCGCGGTGTTTCAAACCTCGGAGGACCCACGGGCGCGCTGGCCGGCATCGAGGCCGAAGTACCACAAGCGCTAGTATTCTTTCTCTCACGTGGTCACTGATCGTCGGATCGCGACCGGCATGCCGCCCCCTCACTCCATCGCGGTCTTCGCCTCGATGACCACGACGCCCGGCGCGGATCTGCCTCTAGTCGAGCGCAATCTGACGTTCGTCATCGCGGATCTCGTCGGCTTCACCGCGCTCACCGAGATCCATGGCAGCCGCTATGCGGCCTGGGTCATCTCCCGCTATCTGGCCATCGTCCGACTCGCTCTGGACCCCGCCGCGCGCTTGGTCGAGCGGGTCGGCGACGCCGTCCTCATCGTCGCGCCCGAGGCGGTGAGTGCCGTGAAGACGGCCGTCGACCTGCGCGCCCTGACGGAATGCGAGTCGCTGTTCCCGCTGCTTCGACTGGGCGTGCATGGCGGCTCGGTCGTGGAGCTCGACGGGAGCTACTTCGGAACGCCACTGAACCTCACGGCGCGCCTCGCTATGCACGCGACTCCCGGCCAGATTCTCTGCACGGAGTCCGTTGCGGTGGCGGCGGCGGCGCACCTCGAGGGTGTTGGGTTCCGAGCCCTCGGGGCAGTACACCTCAAGAACATCCTCGCGCCGGTGGAGATCTTCGAGGTGGTGAGCGCGAACCGGAATGAGGATGCTGACCAACTCGACCCGATCTGCCAGATGCGGGTCGATCCTCTGGCCGCGGCGGCACAGCTGACCCACGCCGGTCGGACCTATCACTTCTGCTCACCCGAATGCGCCCGGGCGTTTGCCACCCGGGTCGGGGGGTCTGAGACCTCACCGACGTAGAGGTGCGCACATGACGACATCGCAAGTGAGAGGGAACGAGCAGAATGAGCACGATGCAGAACTGTTCAACGACAGCCTCGAGCGCTGCACGAGCGACCGCCGGTTTCTCGAGCGCTTCTACGAACTGTTCATCGCCTCCTCGCCGGAGGCGGCCGCCAAGTTTGCACACACGGACTTCCGCGTCCAGAAGGCGGCGCTCAAAGTTTCACTGTACATGATCATCTCGAGTATCGAAGGCAAGCCGGAGGGGAACGTCCACTTAGAGCGCATCGCCGCCCGTCACAGCCGGAACGCTCTGGACATCGGCCCCCACCTCTACGATCAGTGGCTCGAATGTCTGATCCAAGCGGCGCGCGAATGCGATCCTCTGTTCGGCGACGAGACCGAACAGGCCTGGCGCAGAGTCATGCGCGTCGGCATCGAGTTCCTGAAATCTAGATACCTTAGCAGCTGTCTTCAGCGGCCAGCGGGGAACCCGGGCTGAAAAGGATTCGCGAATAGGGCTACGGGTTCGAGCGCCATGGGATTTGCGTCGCCCAGGTGGAGCGAGCCCTCTGGGCATGGGAACCCGCGCCGATGTTAACCCACGAACACGATGGCGATCGCGAGCTGGCCGAGCCCGCCAAGCTCTGCCACTGTGAAGCTGGGGACTCCCGTCAGGGCCGCCCGAGCGACCCAGCACGCGGACGGCCGTCACACCGCGAGCAATAGACGAGCCGGCGACCGGTACCGGTACCGCGCATCGTCTCGGGCCGGCCTCGGCGACATGAGACCGTTCCGCGTACAGGTCCACCGATGGCTTCACGGCATTCTCACGACGGCATCGCGACGCAGAGCGAGTGGCTGTCCACTGAGAGATTACCGCGCAGGTTCGTCAGCGACCGCAGCCTAGCAGTGCGACGCGAGGTCGCCGGCCGTAATTGCTCAGTGCGGTCCACGACGAACAGCGCCCAGGTGTTCGGGCACAGGCTCCGAGTGCCACGATGACGAAGAGAGATGGGCAGATCCAGGACAGTGGGTGAAGGTCGGCAGCGTGCGCCTCGGCCCTGGCGCGCGCAAGCTCCCGCGTGATGCCGCCCGTCGCGAAGGCGAACCCGGACTACGCCGCCCTGTCACCCTCGGCCGACCATGGGGCGCCGCCGCCCAAGCGGGACACGAACGCCCCACCGCAACTTCACCGGGGTGAGGTTACTCCACACTTGAGACTCGAGAAACGCGGTCATTTCCATGCACTTGGCATGGGCACTCTCATTGCACAGATAGACGGCTCAGTCAGGAAGGAGGGTCCATGTACGAGCGCATGCTAGTGCCCCTCGACGGCTCCGAGGCCTCCGAGGCCATCCTGCCCTTCGCCGAGCAGATAGCCGGCCCGCTCGATGCGGAGGTCGTCCTCCTCCGCGTGGTCGAGCCGCCCTCCCCGATCGAACTGGTGGCGTCCGCCGGCGTCGTCGCCCCGGATACCTTCACAGTCCGTGACGTGGAAGCCAAAGCCTACCTCTCCGAGCTCCAGCGCCGCCTGTCAAAGAAAGGCCTTCGCGTTCGCACGCGCGTCGCCCTCGGCGGCCTCCCGGCGGAGGAGATTCTCGCGGCCGCCCAGGCCACCAGCGCCGACCTCATCGCCATGGCGACGCGCGGTCGGTCCGGTCTCGGCCGTGCGCTGTTCGGATCGGTGGCCGAGTCGGTGCTTCGATCCTCGCCCGTGCCCGTGCTCCTGATCCGGATGACAGCCAAGAGCGACGCGGTGCCCGAGCCTGGGACCCGGTAGTGACGATCCGCGAGGGCACCGCTCGTCCGGCACTTGGCACTCAGAGTGATGCCCGGAGGTCAGGCATGCGAGTCAGCGAGCTCATGAGTCGGGAACTCGTCACGCTCGGGGACACCGAGACCTGCCACGACGCCATCGACCGGATGTGCCGCCGGAAGGTGCGTCACCTGCCGGTGCTAGACCGGGAGGGCGCGCTCGTCGGCATCGTTACCGACCGCGACGTCCGCCACCGCCTGTTCGCGCCCGACACGTACCGGCAGATCGGCAAGATCGCGGTCAGCGTGCTTCTGCGGCAGGCGCCGGTCAGGGCGGTGATGTCAGCACCGGTGCGATGCATCGGTGTCTCGGCCGACGTGGCGGAAGCGGCCGAACGGATGCGGCGGGACAAGGTGGGATGCCTTCCGGTTGTCGATGGCTCACGGCTTGTCGGCATGCTCACCGAAATCGACGTGCTTCGCAGCATCGTTGCCGCCGAAGCGCTCGAGAGTCCCGAGCTGGACGTCGTGATCTCCTACCCCTGACCACAACCCGTCCTGCGAGCCCGGCTCCGACGGCACGGAAGGATGCTGCCATGCGCAAGATCATCGAGATTCCGGTAGGAGACCTCATGTCGGCGCCGGCTCTGACCGTGAAGCCGGAGACGACCATCGACGAGCTGACGCGGCTCTTCGCCGAGCACGAGTTCAACGGTCTCCCCGTCGTGAACGACCTCCGGGTGCTCGTCGGCATCGTCACCCAGCTGGATCTCTTCAAGCTCCACCTCCTGCCCTATCCCCGATTCGTCCCCGTCCTGGAGGACGCCTGGGTCTCCTCGGTCGGCGCCGTCATGAGCTCGAGCGTGGTCACGCTGTATCCGGTCGAGCCAGCGATCCAGGCGATGGCTTTGATGGTGGATTACCGCATCCGGACGATTCCCGTCGTGAACGACGCGGCAGGCGGCAAGGTGGTGGTCGGAGTCGTCACCCGGCGGGACCTGATGGCGGCGCTCAAGGCTGAGACCGGCGGCAAGTGAAGCCGCAAGACACGACATCAGGCGGCGGCGCACATCTCGATGCGCTCCTGGAACTCCCGTCCCGACCGCTGTCTGGCCGGTGGAGTCAGCCTCGGTGCGACCTCCATGCCAGCTCGTCGTGAGCGAGAGCGGGAAAGGGCAAGGCGCGCAACTCCGACGTGGGGCTGGAGCGCCCCAGGTGGGGCGGCGATGTCATACCACCGGCAGGCGACGCTCCGATGCGAGCGCTGACACTCGCCCGCTGGGGCCTCCGCATCCACCTCGCTGACGAGGTGGGGCCTTGGCATCCGGGTTGCTCCGGTCATCGCGACCGCAGCCTGGAAAGGAGCCAGCCGGTGAACGAGAACGATCATCCGAAGGGGGCCCTGCTTTTCATGCTTGTCTATCTGGCCCTGCTTGCCTTCATGTGGACCAACCTCTACCTGAAGCTGTGGACCCGATGAAACCTGCCATGAAATCGGGAACGACCATCTATCTGTACGAGCTGGCGTGGATCCTGCCGAGCATCGCGATCCCGGTCGGAATGCTCGTCGCCCTCGTCGTCACGGCCTTCGGCGTGGGGATCCACCTTCCGAGTGACGCCGGACGGGTGGACGTGACTAAGGTCGCCGAGACGCCGCCGTTCGACCAACCGGGCGTGGTCCAGACCGGCCCCGGACGCTATGAGGTGCGCATGGTGGCGGGCATCTGGAGCTTCGCGCCCAATGAAATCCGGGTGCCAGCCGGGTCGACCGTGACGTTCGTCGCCACCAGCCGCGATGTCGTTCACGGTCTCCATGTCGACCGGCACAACGTGAACGTGATGCTTCTCCCGGGCCAGATTGCTCGCGTGACGGCCCGCTTCGATCGGCCCGGTGAGTACCCCTTCGTGTGTCACGAGTACTGCGGGATTGCGCACCACACCATGTGGGGAAAGGTCATCGTGGAGGCCCGACCATGACGCTCGACGTGACGGCCGCCGGCGTGACGGACGAGGCCCTGAATCTCTCCGTGGAACGGCGCGTGGCCGGCGCCAACCTGATCGTGGCCCTGACGGCGCTCTTCGGCGGCGTGACCCTTGGCCTGTTCCAGGCCCTGGAGCACGCGGGGATGAACCTCTACCCGTCTCTGACGCCGTTCATCCGTTCGTACTACCACGGCCTGACGCTGCATGGCGTCCTCAACGTGCTCGTCTTCACGACGTTCTTCATCTGCGGCTTCGTGCCGCTCGTCGCCGCCCGGGCCTTCGAGCGTGCGCTCTGGAGCGCGCGGCTGGCGTGGTTCACGTTCTGGCTGATGACCGGCGGGCTCGTGCTCGCGGCGATCCCCCTTCTCGGGAATGCGGCCAGCGTCATGTTCACCTTCTACCCGCCGCTCAAGGCGCACTGGGCCTTTTACGTGGGGCTCACCCTGGTCGTCGCGGGCACGTGGCTCGTGACCCTGAACCTTGCCTTGACGCTGCGCGCGTGGCGGGCGTCTCATCCGGGACAACGGACGCCGCTCCCAGGGTTCATGGCGATGGTCACGTTCACCATGTGGACGATCGCCTCCCTCGGCATCGCGGCAGAGATGGTGTTCCTGCTCATCCCGTGGTCGCTCGGGCTCGTGAGCGGCACCGACGCGCTCCTGGCGCGGGCGCTCTTCTGGTTTACGGGGCATCCGATCGTCTACTTCTGGCTGCTCCCGGCGTACATCTCCTGGTACACGCTGGTGCCGCGCCAGGCGGGCGGCAAGCTCTTCAGCGATCCTCTGGCCCGGACCTCGTTCATCTTGTTCCTGGTCCTCTCGACGCCCCTCGGCTTCCATCACCAGTATGCCGATCCTGGCATCCATCACGTCTGGAAGCTCGTCCATGCGTTCCTGACGTTCGCGGTCTTCTTCCCGAGCCTCCTCACCTTCTTCGCGGTCGTGGCCTCGCTGGAGAGCGGTGCCCGCGCCCGCGGCGGGCGAGGCTGGGTCGCATGGTTCGGCAAGCTGCCCTGGGGCGATCCGTCCGTGACCGCGCAGGTGCTCGCCATGCTCCTGTTCGTGTTCGGCGGAGTGGGAGGTCTCATCAACGCGTCCTACAATCTCAACCTCGTCGTCCACAACACAGCCTGGATTCCCGGCCATCTGCACCTCACCGTGGGCACCGCCGTCACGCTCTCATTCATGGGGATCACCTACTGGCTCATCCCGGCCCTCCGGGGACGCGCGCTGTGGAGCCGCCGGCTGGCGCTGGCGCAGGCATGGCTCTGGTTCGTCGCGATGGCGGTCTTCTCCCACGCACAGCACAACCTCGGTCTCGCGGGCGCGCCGCGGCGCACGATGCTCGGCGCCGCGCCCTACCTCCGTCCCGAGTGGCACTGGGACCTCATGTGGGTGGGCATCGGCGGCTCCGGACTGTTCATCAGCTCGCTGCTCTACTTCCTCAACATCGTGGGCACACTGGCGTGGTCGAGCGGCCCGGCGCCGGAGATGCCGCGCTTTGCCGAGGCGATCTCGGGGCCGGATCATGCCCCCGCGATCCTCGATCGCTGGCGCCCGTGGCTCGCCCTTGCCGCCGTGCTGATTCTCATTGCCTACGGGCCGTCCCTCGCTCACCTGATCGCGACGACGCCCCTGACCTCGCCCGGCTTCCGCGTGTGGTGAGGTACTGGCACCGGATCAACACGAGGTAGACCAGGGTCAGTGGCGATGACTGTCGGAGGTCGTCCGGACGCGCTCACGCCGTTTTTCGCCCCGCGGGGGGTCGCCGTGGTGGGAGCCTCCCGAGACCCGGCGAAGGTCGGCGGGAGCGTCCTTGCCAACCTGCGCGGTGCCGGATTCGAGGGCCGCGTCTGGCCCGTGAACCCGCGGGCGGACATCATCCAGGGGCTGCCGGCAACCCCCTCCCTCCTGGCGATCAGCGAACCGGTCGACCTGGCGGTGATCGCGGTTCCGGCGCCTGGTGTCCTGCCCGCCCTGAAGGACTGTGTCGCGAAAGGCATCCGCGGCGCGATCGTGCTCTCCGCGGGATTTCGGGAGGCCGGCGAGCCCGGCCAGGCGCGCGAGACGGAGCTCCGGGCGTGGCTTCGCGAGCAGCCCATCCGGGTCCTGGGTCCCAACTGCCTCGGGTGGATCCGGCCCTCGCGTCGTCTCAATGCCACGTTTGCGCCGGGGATGCCGCCGGCAGGCGGGATTGCCTTCCTGTCCCATTCGGGCGCTCTCGCGACCGCGATTCTCGACTGGGCGCGGGCCCGACGACTGGGCTTCTCGTTCTTCGCCACCCTCGGGAACCAGGCGGACCTGACCGAGTCCGATGTCCTCGAGGCGGCCGCCGACGATCCCGAAACCCAGGTCATCGTCGCCTATCTCGAGGGACTGGCCGACGGTCGCCGGTTCTTCGACGCGCTCCGTGCCACGGCTGCCCGTAAACCCGTGGTCATTCTCAAGGCAGGCCGTTCCCCTGAGGGTGTCCGGGCCGTCTCCTCCCACACGGGCGCCCTCGCAGGCTCCGACGTCGCCTTCGACGCGGCCGTCCGGCAGGCCGGCGCCGTGCGGGCGCGAAGCGTCGAGGAGCTCTTCGATCTGGCCCGCAGTCTCGCCAGCCAGCCGCTCCCGCGCGGCCGCCGCCTTCTCGTCGTGACGAACGGTGGCGGACTCGGGGTGATCGCCACCGACGCCGCGCGCGACGCCGGGCTGGAAGTGACCGCCCTTGATTCCGTCGCGCAAGCTCGGCTCCGGGCGACGCTACCGTCCACCGCCAGTGTCACGAACCCGGTCGACCTCGTCGGTGACGCGGACGCCGCTCGCTACACGAACGCGCTGAACGCCATCGGCCCAGACGCGAGGACCGACGCCGCCCTGGTCATCATGACCGTGCAGGCCGCAACCGACGCCGTTGGCGTCGCGCGTGCCATCTTGGGCGCCATCCGTGGCTGGTCACGCCCGGTCGTGGCCGCCCTGGTGGGCGGCGACCGCGTGGCGCCCGGGATTCGGATCCTCGAGGAGGCCGGCGTACCGTGCTTTTCATTCCCCGAGCCCGCGGTCACCGCGCTCGCGGGGATGGCCCTGGTGGCCGAGCGTTTCCGTCCACCGATACCGGAACCCCGCCCCAGAACGATGCCCGCCGGCGCCCGTGCCACTGTGGAGCGATTGCAGGCCGCTGGGCGAGCAAAGCTCGGCCTGCTTGAGCTAGCGCCGCTCCTGACTGCATACGACATCCCCGTGCTCACGCCGCAGCTTGCTGGGAGCGCCGCGGAGGCCGCCGCCATCGCCGCGCACCTGAGCTGTCCCGTGGCGCTCAAGATCGCGTCCCCCGACATCAGCCACAAGACCGACGTCGGCGGAGTCTCGCTGGGCGTGACCTCCCCGACCGAGGTGGCGCGCATCGCGGGAGACATGCTCACCCGGGTTCGACAACACCGGCCCGACGCGACAATCCAGGGCGTCCTGGTTCAACCCATGGCGCCCCCCGGAAAGGAACTGCTGCTGGGCGCCCTCCATGACGCCCAATTCGGGCCGCTCGTGGTCGTCGGCCTCGGGGGCATCTACGTCGAGGTGCTGCGGGACACGACGGCGCGACTCGCGCCGCTGTCGCCGGCCGAAGCCGTTCGCATGCTGGACGAGCTCCGGATGGCGCCGCTCCTGCGGGGTGTGCGTGGGGAGCCGGCGGTCGACCAAGCCGCGCTGGCCGTAACGATTGCGCGTTTCGGGCAGCTTGCGGCGGACTGTCCGGAGCTCGTCGAACTCGAGCTGAACCCGCTCATCGCGCATGCTACAGGGGTGGTGGCCGTCGATGCTCGCGCGGCACTCGCACCCCCGTCGTCGCGGGCCGCGTCCTCGGCAACGCCCCAGCGGTGACACGCCTGAGAGAAAACGCCTCGTATGAAACCAGTTGCCTTCCCGGCGCTTAGGAACGAGCCTTGGTCCCCAACGCTGGCCGAGGACCCGAGATTCAGCTCGCCGACGTCGGATGGCGAAATGGTGCGGGCGGCCATGGACAGCGCGATCGACGACACACCGGAGCGACCATGACTACCGCGCGCCGGGTTGTCGCCGCGATCGCGCTCTCGGCGCTCGGCTACGCCCTCGCGGTCCGGCCCCGCATGCTCCGCTGGGGCGCCTCGGACGAAGAGGTACGAGGACCTTACCCTGGTGCCGATCTCGTGCCGGGCGGTCGGCGCGGCGCAACCATGGCGATCACGATCGATGCTCCGCCCTCACGCGTCTGGCCGTGGCTCGTGCAGATGGGGTGCGATCGGGCCGGCTGGTATTCCTGGGATCGCCTCGACAATGGGGGGACCCCGAGTGCCCAGCGCATCCGGCCCGAGTGGCAGACGCTGTCGGTGGGCGATCACCTCGCCTCGATTCCGAGTGGCCGGGCGTGGTTCGAGGTTGCGGCATTGGAGCCCGAGCGTTTCCTCGGCTTGCGTGCGTCACTCGACTGGCGCGGCCGACCTTTCGATCCGGCCGGGCCTCGCCCGCGCGGCTACATCGACGCCCTGTGGGGCTTCCAGTTGAAGGCGTGGCCCGAGGGGCGCACGCGTCTGGTCGTCGGCAGTTACTCGTCGGCTCGACCGCGGCTGCCTCAGCTGCTTGCGGATCTCGTCTTCTGGGAACCGGCGCACTGGGTCATGCAGACCCGTCAGCTCGCCAATCTCAAACGGCGGGCGGAACGCCTGGGGGCCCTCGAGGCGGTGGAAGGACCCAGGGGCAATTATGGTAGGCCGGCATGAAACTCGCCGGGGAGCCAGCACCTCAACACTCCTGGCACGCCTTGCGGATGCGCGTATCGGAACAGGTTGATCCACCGGAGTGAACTCCACGCATGAATCCCGACGGGCCGTGGCTCGACTCCTGACTCCCTGCCATCACGCCGTTGCGCGGCCGGTTGGCGGCTCCAGCCTTGCGATGATGGTCATGATCCGCTGATCATTCAGTTCCAGCCGTGTCAGGATCTCTTCCACCTTCTGGGCCACCGCCTCAACCGGGGGCGTGGCCTGGAGCGCCTCAAGGCGCGCGATGGCTGCCAGCATCAAGCGATCCTGGTGTTCCAGGTGGTCCATCACCACTTCGACTTCTTCCTCAGCCCGCCGATTGATCTCGTAATCGTGCTGCGCCAGCAAGCGATCCTTCTCCGATTGCCGGTTCTGGCTCATCATGACGACGGGTCCCGTGTAGGCCGCCTGGAAGCTGAGGACCAGATTGAGGAGGATGAAGGGATACGGGTCCCACGCCTTGAGGGATCCTGGCTGTCGAACTGCCATGATCACGAGATAGACGTTCAGGCCCATCCAGACCGCGAGAAGGCAGCTCTGCACGATGATGAATGGCCAGCTGCCCACCACGACGGCAACACGATCGGCGACGCGCTGACCGAGGGACAGTTGCTCCTCGTGTTGGGCGATGACGTTACGGACTCGTGGGTGCGCGCTGTGATAGTGCGCACACGGCCCCAGACCGAGTCCATCTTGTTCCACGTCTGCCGTGTTCGCCACCTCACACCTCCTAGCGGGTGACTAGCTGACCACTGACCCTACCCCGTTAACGGTTCCCAAAGCAGTCCAGCCCTCGCACCGAAGCCCCGTTAGCTGGATCCGGCCTGTGCCGGATCGGCGGGAAGCATGGGCCGGGATCACCGCGCAGCAGCTGCCACCGCGCAATTCTCCGAACCAATCGGCCACCAGTCCTCTGACCGTCGGCTCATGCCGAGCAAGATGGTGTGGTGCATGAAAAGGATAGAGTCAGCCCCGCGTGGTATTGACATCGATAGTACGAGGATGATGCTAGGCTCCGCAGTTTCTTGTGTGTCCGTTGCCTCGTCGGCAGCGGCGCGCGTCACTAGCGGCTCCCGAGGACTAATGCGATCTGTGGCGCAAGGCGCCTAGCCTAGGTAGCCTAGGCGCTGTCAGCGGCCTACGCCATGAGAGGCCCGAGCTTCTCTTCCGGATCCCTGCCGCGTGCGGAGCACGGCACGATCAAGGCCAGCCGCGATCTGGGGTGATCGTAGCCAGATACGGCAAGGAGCGATCCGGGACGGTCGGTTCCTCGATCAGTTCAGCGGCTCCGGTTCGAAAACTTCGATGGGGTGTTCGCTTGCCAGCGAGGCCGTTCATGGCGGTCGGGTAGCTGGAGTTCCCGCGGCAGCTGAATTAGTAACGCGAACGTGTGGAGAACGCGTCCAGGATGACCCTCTCACTATGCCCGAAACTATGCCCGCGACCGCCCCTCACAGGCCCGAAACCACCCACCGCCAGCCAAGCACCCAAAGAAAAACCCCTCGGTAAGTCCGCGACTTACCGAGGGGCTTCTATCTGCCCGCCTGCTTGACAGGCCAGTGTGCTAACCAGGCTGCACCACGACCCCGATGCGATTTTCCGAGTACTTAGCATCGGCCCGACCTTCGCGCGCCGGCAGGCTACCGGTAGTGCCGGCGTCCTCTCGACGCGGGGCGTCCTTCGGCCTGGCTGCCCGAGCCGGCGTCCGGGACGACTCGGCCGCAAGCATGCCTCGCATCTTCTGGCCGCTCGCGTCCCACCAGCGTTGGAGGACCGCCACGTCCCAGCCGACGCAGAAGTGCTTCACGCCCATCTCGAGGTGGCGCTCGGCCTCCCCGGGCTCGCTGATCTCGGCGCGTGGGTGGAGGCCCTTTCGCAGCGCCGTCTCGATCGTCGCCCGCTCGGCCTTCAGGACCTCGGGATGCGTCCATTGACCCGCTACCCCGATGCTCATCGCGTAGTCGGCCGGACCGAACTGCACCATGTCGAGGCCCTTCGTCGACAGGATCGCGTCGAGGTCCTCCAGGCACTCTCGCTTCTCGACCATGATCGCGATCACCACATCGTCGAGCGCCTTGACGAAGGCGGGTGTGCCCGCATCACGCATCGTCCCGACGTCGCGTCGCATGCCGACACCGTGCAAACCACCCGAGCGCGGCGCCTCGGCCCGCACCGCACGTACGCAGGCGGCCGCCCCCTCGACCGTGCGCACGTCGGCGAAGAGCACGCTCTGGAATCCGGATCCGATGGCGCGCATGGTCTGGTGAAGTGGCTGGCTCTGCTCGACCTTGATCATCCCGCCGACGTCTGCGAGCTCGAGCGCGCGGCCCATGTGGTCGAGGTCGTGCATGTCGAACGGCGCGTACTCGGCGGTGAACTCGACGTAGTCGTAGTGGCCGGTCTGACCGATCAGCTCGATGAGCGTCGGCCAGGTCGACAGGACGTGGGTGCCCAGCGTGGGCTCGCCGGCGGCGAGGCGCTCACGGAGTCGGTTGCGACGCATGGATCGTCTCCTGTCGGGGGCATGCCCCGCACGTTATCCTAGTCGGGCTGGACGGACTGGCCGAGCTCCCGGACGAGGATGTCCCACGCCCGTGCGGGCCGCCGCGGCGGCACGACGTGTCGGACGCCGGGGTTGATCAGGGACATCGGCCACATGCCCGTTGCAATCCGCACGGCCTCTTCCCCGAGCTGGGTCTCCGCCCGTTCCCAGGCGGCTTCCGAGTAGCTCGCGTAGTGATTCGTCAGCGTGACGTTCTCCAGGAGGAAGAGCGGGTTGTCCGGCGGCAGCGGCTCTTGTTCGAACACGTCCAGACCGGCCCCGGCGATGCGACCCGCTCGCAGGGCTTCGACCAGCGCCGCCTCGTCGACGACGCCGCCTCGCGCGCAGTTGATCAGGTACGCCGTCGGCTTCATGAGCTCGAACTGCTGGCGGCCGATCAGGTGCCGGGTGGCCGGACCGAGCGGCACGTGGAGGCTCACGTAGTCTGCCTGCCGGCACACCTCGTCCACTGATGGAACCATCTCCGCGCCGTACTCCTTGGCGTCCCAGGACGACACGTACGGGTCGTAGGCGATCACGCGGAGACCGAGCGCCCGCGCCTTCCGAACGAGAGCGCGGCCGATGTGGCCGATGCCGATCAGGCCCAGCACCTGGCCGGCGACGTGACCCATCGGGGCGAGGTGCTTCCGCGTCCACGCGCCCTGCCGCACGAGCCGGTCGTGGAGAACGAGCTTCCGGGCGCAGGCGAGGAGAAGCATCAGCGCGTGGTTCGAGACCTCCTCCGTGCCGAAGGAGGCGGTATTGGCGAGGATGACGCCGTTGGCGGTCGCAGTGCCGAGGTCGAGGTGATCGAATCCGTGGCCGAAGGACACTAACCCCTTGCAACGGCCGTGGAGGCCCATGTGAACGAAGGTGGCGGCGTCAAAGGGACGCCCCTGCGCCATGACGGCGTCCACCCGCCGCACGGCCTCGATGAGTGCGGCCGAGTCCTGGCCTTCATAACGCTCGACGGTGCCCCCGACGAGCCGGACAGCGCGCGACTGGCGCTCCATGGACGCGATATCGAAGGCCTCGGCGTCGGTCGGGCCGAGAAACAGCACTCGGATCGGTTCGGTCATCACGGCTCCTCTCGGCGATGTCGGTTCCGGATGTGCTCCGCTGATCCACGACCCGGCCCAACATCATGCCCTATTCTCGATCGCCCCGAGAGGGGCATCGAGGATCCCCGGGTTGCGACGGCGCTCGCCGGGTCGGTGCCTTGCCGAGCCGGAGGGCGGCGAGGTACGCTCGGGTGCGTGACGCTCGTGTCTCCGCCGTGACGTTCTCCCTGCACGTCCTCAAGATGGGCGAGTGCGACGTGGCCGGTCCCGAGGTCTTCTGGATGGGCCACTGGGGCGAGTGGGTCACGCTCCACTTCTGGATGGTGGTCGCGCGCGCGCCCGGAGTGACGGCAATCGTCAACACCGGCCCGCCGGCCGACCTCACCGAGCTCAACGTCCGCTGGCGCACCGCCTTCGGCGCCCGTGGCGAGCTCCGGCGCGAGGAGAGCGAGCGACCGCTTCGCGCGCTGGCCTCGCTCGGCATCGGGCCGGCGGACGTCACCCACGTGCTGATCACCCCGCTCCAGTCCTACGCGACCGCCAACATCCAGCGCTTCCCGAACGCGCAGGTGTGCCTGTCCCGGCGCGGGTGGATCGAGGACTTCCACGCCGAGAAGTTCCCCATGCACGTGCCGCGCTGGCACCGCATCCCGCGGGACACGCTCCAGTACCTCATGTTCGACGGCTGGGAGCAGGTACGACTCCTCGAGGACGAGGCCGAGGTCCTGCCGGGCCTCCGGGCGTTCTGGGCCGGCGTGCACCACCGTTCCTCGATGTGCTACCTCTTCCAGACGGCGCGGGGAACCGTGGCGGCCAGCGATTGCGTCTTCACCTACCGGAACCTCGAGGCCGGCGAGCCGCTCGGCATCCAGGAGAGCCTCGAGGAGTACCATCGCGCCCGCGCGCGCATCATACGGGAGTCCGCGCTCTTCATCCCCCTCTACGACTCGGAGGTCGCGCGGCGCCACCCGGACGGACGGGTGGCGTGAAGGGGAGGGCGGAGCTCTGGGCCCCCGGCTGAGCGGGAAGGTGGCGATCGTGACGGGCGGGGCGGCCGGCATCGGCCGGGCGACCTGCGAGCTGTTCGCCCGAGAAGGCGCCCGGGTGATCGTGGCCGATGTCGACGCCGAGGGCGGGGAGGCCGTCGCGCGGGCCCTTGCCGCCGGTGGCGCCGACGCGGCGTTTGTCCGGACGGACATCGCGCGAGACGCGGATGCCCGGCGCCTCACCGACGAAACCGTGGCCCGCTTCGGCGGCGTCGACGTCCTGGTCAACAACGCCGCGGTGTTCGTCCTCAAGGGGCTCGACGCCACGGTCGACGACTGGCGTGAGAGCCTCGGCGTCAACGTGGTCGGCACCGCGCTCGTCACGCGGTACGCGGCCGAGGCCATGAAGCGGCGCGGCGGCGGCGCCATCGTGAACCTCGGATCCATCTCGAGCGTCGTCGCCCAGCCGGACTTCGTGGCCTACAGCGCCACCAAGGCGGCGCTGCTGCAGATGACGCGCAACATGGCGTTGGACCTGGCGCCCTTCCGGATCCGGGTGAACGCCGTCTGCCCCGGGACCATCATGACGCAGGCCACGGAGCGCCACCGTGTGCAGGCCGGGCTGTCGATGGAGGAGTTCCTCGCCCAGGAGGGGCCGAAGCACCTGTTGAACCGAGTGGGCCAGCCGCGCGAGGTCGCCGAGGCGATCCTGTTCCTCGCCTCCGACGCGGCGTCCTTCATCACCGGCACCCACCTGATGGTGGACGGCGGGTACACCGCGCGCTAGTCGCAGCGGGATGGACCGCTGGCTCGTGCTCGCCCGCCGCGCGCGGCGGCGGACGCAGGCGGTCGAGCAACAGACCGGACGAACTAGCCTTTCACCGCTCCGGCCGCCAGGCCCTGAACCATGAATCGCTGGGCGAGGTAGTAGAGCACCATGACCGGCACGGCCGCCGTCACGGCTCCGGCCATGATCAGCCCCCAGCGGAAGACGTCGCCGGTGATTAGGTACTGGAGGGCGACGGGGACCGTGCGGATGTCCGGGGACGTCGTGAAGATCAGCGCCAGCAGCAGCTCGTTCCAGGCGCCGGTGAAGGTGAAGACGCTGACCGCGACCAGCCCAGGAGCCGAGAGTGGGAGCACGATCCGGAACAACGCCTGGAGGCGCCGCGCGCCGTCCACCATCGCCTGCTCCTCCAGGTCGGCGGGAATGCTGCGGAAGAAGCCCATCAAGAGCCAGGTGGAGAGCGGCGCCGCGAAGGTGAGGTAGATCAGGATCAGGCCGTGGCGCGTGTTGCCCAGTCCGAGCCGCGCGATGATGACCGAGAGCGGGATGAACAGCAGCGAAGCCGGCGTGAGATACGAGAAGAGGATCAGGCGGCCGAGCCAGGTCCGATAGCGGTACTTGAGGCGCACCAGGCTGTAGGCGGCGAGGCAGCTGATGAAGACCGACACGATGGTGGCGACACCGGCCACTATCAGGCTGTTCCCGATGTTGATCAGAAAGCCTTGCGTGGTGACCAGGTCGACGTAGTTCTTGAGCGTTGCGCCCAGTGGCCAGAGCGAGGGCGTTCGATAGATGTCCCTGGGCAGCTTGAGCGAGATCAGGATCATGTAGTAGATCGGGAAGAGAATGGTCAGAGCCAGGAGCCCGAGCAGCCCGTAGGTCGCGACCTTCTGGATCGGGCTGAGCCGTGGCGACACGCCTACTCCTCTTGCAACAGCTTGGCGACGAAGAGGGCCAGCATGGCGAAGACCGGGAGCATCGAGACGGAGACGGCGGCGGCCTCACCGATCCGCAAGCTCTGCAGGCCGAGATAGGCCAGCACCGGAAAGGTCATCGTCGCGTCGGACGGGCCGCCCTGCGTCAGGAGCCAGATGTTCTCGAACCCGTTCGTGGTCCAGATCGTCGAGAGCAAGACGACGACCAGGACCACGTGGCGGATGCTCGGCAAGGTGACGCGCTGGAAGCGCTGCCACGTCCCGGCGCCGTCGATGGCGGCGGCCTCGTAGAGCTCCCGCGGCACGCTCTGAAGAGCGGCCAGGAACGAGATCACCCAGAAGGGGAAGCCTCGCCAGAAGGTGGCGAGGATCACGCTCGGCATCGCCAGCGCCTTCGTGCTCAGGAAGTCGACGTGGGTGTCGACGAGCCCGAGACCGAGCAACACGAGGTTGAACGCGCCGCCCTGAGGCGCGTACAGGAGCTTCCAGGTGATGAAGGCCACGAAAGCCGGCATGGCCCACGGCAACAGGACCAGGCCCCGCCAGAACGACCGTCCCCGAATGGGCTGGTCCAGCAGCACCGCGATTCCCAGGCCAGCGGCGAGCTTCAAGGTCTGCACGATGCCGACCAGGACCACCGTGTTCCAGATTGTCGCCCGGTAGCTCGGCTGTCGCAGGAGATGCGCGTAGTTGGCCAGGCCGATGAACCGCCCCTCCGCGCCAACGGTCCGGTCGGTGAAGCTGATCCAGATGGCGAAAAGGAAGGGGTAGACGACCAGCAGCGCCAGGCACGCCAGCACCGGCGCGACCAGCAGATAGCCGAGCAGCCTATCCTTCTGGCCCGAGCGAAAAGCTAGCGTGCGGCGAGCCTGACTGGACGTCTCGCGGGCGACGGGGAGGCGCATGGTCCGGCCCCAGCGGTCACGCTCCACCCCTCACCCCGACTACTTGTACTTGTCGTAGATTGCCTGGCACGCGGCCTGGGTCTCCTGCACCGCTGCCTCGATGCTCTTCTTGTCCACCACGACCTTCTGGACCATCTTGGGCGTAAGGAAGTTGGTCTCGTACTCGGCCAGCGCCGCGTTCGCGACATCAGGGTAGCCGGGCGGCGTGCCGTTCTGCGCGAGGTCGAGCAGCCCGCCGTGCAGCGGACTTTCACGGAACACGGAAGCCGCCTTTTGGCTGTTGAGGACCGGGCCGTAGATCGCGTAGCTGTAGTAGTCCGCCATGAACTTGTCGTCGGCCAGGTAGAGGAGCAGGTCCCGCGCCAGCTGCTTGTTTTTCCCGGTCGCAGGAATCGCCCGCACGTTCGGGTTCTGCGGCGCCACGCGCATGACGGGACCCTTCGGGAGCGCGCTGTACTTGCTGCCCTTGGCGAGCTCGGGGTCGTTCTTCTTGAGGTACAGGTACACGCTGCCGGGGTTGGCGATGAAGACCGCCTGGCCGGACTGGTAGGCGGTGTTGTCCCCGGCGCCATCCCACGTGGTCACGCCGGGCGGGAAGAGCCCGGCCGCGTACGCGTCGGTGATCCACTTCAGGAAGGCGCGGGTCGGCGCGCTGTCGAGGGTGCATCGCTTGCCGGCGTCGTCCGCGATGCGTCCGCCCCACGACTGGAGCATCGCCGTCGTGAGGTTGCCGTCTCCCACGTTGGAGAGGGCGAAGCCCATGCCGTAGTACTTCGGCGGCCGCTGGACCGCCGCTGCCTGCTTCGACACCTCTTCCCAGGTTTGGGGCGAGTCCTTGAAGCCCGCCGCGCTCAGGAGATCGTCGCGCCGGTTCAAGAGATTGCCCGACGTCCCGAATGGCACGCCGTAGCGCTTGCCACCGAAGTCCTTGGGGTTGGTGGCCGAGTCGGCCGAAGCGAGCCAGCCGCCGTGCTCCCGGCCGATCCGATCGAACACGTCGTCCACCGGCTCGAGCCGGTTGTTCCGGCTGAGCAGCAGCATGAGGTCCCGCCCCATGTCGAGGGCGTCGGGCATCGTGCCCGATTCCACCGCGGCCGAGACGCGCTGCACCGTCTCATTCTGGTTGATCATGACCACGTCGACCGGCACACCACGCTCCTTGCCCCACTGCTTGATGCGCTGGACCAGCATGGCGTTGGCCTCTTCCGAGAAGATCAGCCCGCCCCAGTAGGTGAAGGTGCCGACCGCCTTCGGGAGCGCTGGGGTCTGGGCCTCGGAAGCGACGGGGCAGATGCCCAGCCACGCCACGCAGGTTGCCGTGAGGGCCAGGGCCCTGAGTGTGACTCGTCCGAAGCCGCCGTGGGCGTGCGCCATGTCGTCCTCCTAGTATCCGTGCATGCTGCCGTCCTCGCGGCGGGGCGCCGGCAGGTACTTCCGTTGGTGCGGGTACTTGGCCGCCAGCGCCTCGTCGATGTCCACTCCTAGCCCCGGCGTGTCGGGAAGCCGCAGGTAGCCGTCCTCGAGCCACGGGCCTCCCGTCAACACGTCGTGGACCGCATCGGGATGGCGCACCCACTCCTGGATCCCGAAGTTCGGGATGGCCATGCCTACGTGCGCGCTGGCCGCCGCCCCGATCGGCGAGACGTCGCCGGGGCCGTGGTAGGCGGTTCTCACCTCGTACGGCTCGCCGATGGCGGCGAGCTTCTTGGCCTCGGTGATCCCGCCGACGTGAATCGGCGAGCAGCGCATGTAGTCGATGGTCTGCTCCACGATCATCGGCAGGATCTCGTACTTGCTGCTGACGATCTCGCCGATGGCGATCGGCGTAGTGCCGGCGTCCCGGACGCGGCGCATCGACGCCGCGTGTTCCGGGCCGATGGGATCTTCGAGGTACAAGAGCCTGTACGGTTCGAGCTCTCTCAGGAGGCGCGCCGCCTCGGTGGGGGTCAGACGACCGTGGGCGTCGTGGAAGAGCTGGACGTCCCAGCCGAGCTTGCTACGCAGGTAGTCGAAGAGCTTGGGGACCGTGCGCAAATAGGGCTCCGGCTCCCAGGTTCCCTCGTACGGGAGCCGGGCGGCCTTCGCGCGGGTATAGGCCGGGTCGGTCGGGTCCTCGGCACCGTAGGCGCCCGGCGCCCCTGGCACCTGCACCTGCGTGCGAATGACCTTGTACCCCTTCGCTTGAGCCTTGAGCACTTCGTCGGTCGCCTCGGCGAAGTCGCGCCCGTGCGTGTGGACGTAGGTCAGGAGTTTGGTGCGCGTCGGCCCTCCCAGGAGGGAGTAGACCGGCATGCCCGCCACCTTGCCCTTGATGTCCCACAAGGCCAGGTCGATGGCGGCGAGCGCGGACATCTGGATGGGTCCGCCCCGCCAGTACGCACCCCGGTAGAGATACTTCCAGATGTCCTCGATCGCCCCGGGATCCCGGCCGATCAGGGTCGGCGCGAGGTGATGCTCGAGGAGCGCCGCCACGGCGAGCTCGCGGCCGTTCTTCGTGCCTTCGCCCACCCCGTAGATCCCAGCGTCGGTGAGGATCTTGACCAGGACGAACGTCTGGCCGGCAGGGCAGGTGGTGATGACGCGCACCTCGGAAATCTTCACGATGGCACTCGTCTCCGTCGAAGGGCCGGCAGGCTCGGGGTCGAAAGACCGTCCAGCGGTACGCTACGCGGCAAGGGACAGTCCGTCAAGGGGCCATCGATCAAAATTTCGTTACCGAACGGAGGGGCTCCATCAAAAGTCACGGTTACCAACTCCAGCTTGGAGGTGACCGTGACGCGAGCCAGTTTGCGGGAGTATGCCACCGTGCAGCGGGAGCGCTACCTGCGCGCCCCGCGGATGGAAAACACCGGCTGCTGACCGAGGTGGTGGCGGTCACGGGGCTGCATCGCAAGGCGGCCATCCGCCTGCTGCGGCGCCCGCTGCGCCCCGCCACGAGTCGCCCCCGCTCGGGCCGCCCGCGCCGATACGGCCCCGCCGTGGCCGCCGCGGCTCGGCTGCTCTCCGAGGCCACGGGCCACATCGGCCCGCACCGCTGGCACCCCTTCCTCCCCGAGCTGCTCGATCGCCTGACCCGGAGTGGCGACGTGGGGGTCACGCCCGAAGTCGACAAGCACCTGCGCCAGGTCAGCCCCGCCACCCTCGCCCGCCTCTTGGCGCCCTTTCGGCGCACCCTGCCGCCCCGGGGTCTCACGACGACCCGCCCCGGCGCTTGGCTCAAGCACCAGATCCCTGTCCGCACCTTCGCCGAGTGGACCGACGCCCAGCCCGGCTTCCTCGAACTGGACCTGGTCGCCCACTGCGGCCCCACCACCACGGGCTTCTACCTCTACACCCTCTGCGCCGTCGATGTCGCGACCACGTGGGTCGACCTCCAAGCCGTCTGGGGTAAGGGCCAGAAACGGTCGGCACCGCCATTCACCACGTCCGCCAGCGCCTGCCGATCCCCCTGCGCGGTCTGGACAGCGACAACGGCTCCGAGTTCATCAACCACGACCTGTATGCCTGGTGCCAGCGCGAGGGCATCACCTTCACCCGCAGTCGCCCGTACCAGAAGAACGACAGTGCCCACGTCGAGCAGAAAAACGGCGCCATCGTTCGCCCGCTCATCGGCTATGATCGCTACGCCTCCAAGGCCGCCTATGCCCAGCTCGCTCGCGTGTACGACCTCGCGCGCCTGCACATCAACTTCTTCCAACCGGTCCAGCAGCTCGTGCGCAAGGAGCGCCGCGGCCCGCGCGTGCATCGCGTGTACGATCGCGCCCGCACCCCGTATCAGCGGCTCGGGCGACGGGCGTGCTCCCCGCCCGTCGTCGGCAGGAGCTCGAGGCGGTGTATCAGCGCCTGAACCCGCTGCACCTCCGCCGGCAGCTCAGGCCGCCCTGGAGCGCCTCTGGACCTTGCGTCCCACCCACCAGCCCGGAAAACACCTCGACAGGGGATAGGCCGATATGGCCTCGCGCCCAACTCGCGCTCCTACGGCCGCTCAGCGGCTCGCGTTTCTCACCCCGCCCCGCGCGGGAGGCCCAGACGCCCCCGTCACGCGCCGCCCGCTCAGCCCGCCGGTACCTCCACAGACTTACGTTCGACTCTCACATCGCGGCCCCGTCGCCCCCCGGCCTCGGGTAACCCTGACTTTTGATCTGACAGGTCACGGAGGGTAACCCTGACTTATGAGTGACCGCGGGATCGCTAAGGGATGCCGGCTAAGATGCTGTCCGCGCAGAAGCGTCACGTCACGCGCGGCTGGCGCCCGCCTCCGAGGTCTTCACCCGCAGGACATTGAATGCGGGGACGGGCTTTGCGAACCCCTTGAGCGGAAGCTCCTCGACCATCCTTCGCCTTTCTCGCTACCTACACGACCCGTCTCTCCGGCCAGGCCCGGCCGCAGCACCAACCCCTCGGTCAGGCTCTCCGGACCCTCCCGGCTCCCGACGATCGCCACGACCTGGCCGTGGTCGGCGGCGGCTCGGGCCAACGATTGGCGGAGCTGCGTCAGCTCGGGGCCCCGCCCCACCAGGGGCGTCAGGGTGCGCCCTCCTACGTCGAACCCCGGGCGGAGATTCTCCTGGCGGCGGTCCATGCCACGCATCGAGCGGCCGAGGCTGTCCAGCTCGTGTACACGCTGGCCGGAGGCAGCGCCAACCATCGACACAGCCCCTTGCAGCGAGCCCTGCGCGATGTCCATGCGGTGACCCAGCATGTCGGCATGGCCCCTCAGCAGTACGAGGAAGCCGCGCGCATGCTGCTCGGTCTCCAGCCCGTCCAGCCGCTGCTTAGGGCTCGTAAGACAATAAATGATTGAATCTGAGCGACCGGAAGGTAGAGTCGAATGAGTGGACCTCCGGGGTTGTCGAGCGAAATACCGGGCGCTGGCGCCGACGCTGACCGAGCGGTCGCGCCGCGTGTGGGCGGCGACCGAGGCGCGCGCCCTCGGCCGGGGCGGCATCGCCCTGGTGGCGCGGGCCACGGGCATTTCGACCTCCACGATCGGCCGCGGGCTCAGCGAACTGCGGGCGCGGGTGCGGCTGCCGCCGGGCCGCGTGCGGCGGCCGGGTGGGGGCCGGAAGCGGACGATCGACAAGGACCCCACGCTGCTGCGCGATCTGGAGGGGCTGGTCGAGCCGACCACCTCGGGGGCCCCGGACTCCCCGCTGCGCTGGACCGCGAAGAGCACGCGGACCCTGGCGCGGACCCTGCAGAGCATGGGCCACCGCGTCAGCCACCAACTGGTGCGCGAGCTCTTGAGCGCCGCCGGGTACAGCTTGCAAGCCAACCGCAAGACGCGCGAAGGGCCGCCGCACCCCGACCGGGACGCCCAGTTCCGCCACATCACCGCGCAGGTCCGGCACTTCCAGGCCGCGGGCCAGCCGGTGATCTCGGTGGACACGAAGAAGAAGGAGTTGGTGGGCGACTTCAAGAACGCCGGGCGCACGTGGCGCCCGACGGGCCAGCCCGAGCCCGTGCGGGTGCACGACTTTCTCATCCCGGCCCAGGGCAAGGCCGTGCCCTACGGGGTCTACGACCTCACGCGCAACGCCGGCTGGGTGAGCGTCGGGATCGACCACGACACCGCCAGCTTTGCCGTGCGCACGATCGGCCGGTGGTGGCAGAAGATGGGGCGCCCGCGCTATCGGCGCGCCCGCTCGCTGCTCATCACGGCCGATGCCGGGGGCAGCAACGGCGCCCGGCTCCGGCTCTGGAAGTGGGAGCTGCAGCAGCTGGCCAATCGCACGGGCCTGACCATCACGACCTGCCACTTCCCGCCGGGGACGAGCAAGTGGAACACGATCGAGCATCGGCTCTTCTCGTACATCAGCCGCAACTGGCGGGGGCAGCCGCTGGTGAGTCTGGCGGTGATCGTCAACCTGATCGGGGCCACCCGGACGGCCACCGGCCTGCGGGTGCGGTGCGAGCTGGATCGCGGGACCTATCCGAAAGGCCGCACCATCTCCGATGAGCAACTCGCCTCCCTCCGCCTCACGCCCCATCGGTTTCACGGCGACTGGAACTACACCATCCATCCCGCCCGCCGACGATAGATCGTCCATTTATTGTCTTACGAGCCCTTAGCCCTCTGAGCCCGCCCCATTAGGAAGTCGGGGTGAACTGGGCGCCCGAGTGGTCGGACTCTCAACCAGAGTGGCCGGAATCAGGGAGTCGAGGCCGTAGACGCTGGTGCGCCTCACCGAGCGTCCGCCCCCGGAGCATCTCGTGAAAGGCAAGCCTCGCCAGACCCGAGCGTAGCGAACCCCCGCATGGCTCCGGCCCGCGTCGATAGCCGGTCACTACACGGCCAGTTCCCGCACCATAATGTCCGCCACGGGGGGATCCGGGCGGTGAAGGCCTACGACTTCAAGGTGCTGTTGGAACGGGACGAGACCGGCGGGTACGTCGCGACGTGCCCGTCTCTTCCGGGCTGCTACAGCCAGGGGGACACGATCGACGGAGCGCTGCACAACATCCGTGAAGCGATCGAGCTCTGCCTAGAGGACGTTGGGTAGGGTTCAGGCGCTCCGCGCTCGGCGGACGTGCTCCGCGAGGAGATCGTTGATGAGGGACTGGTAGCCAAGCCCACGCCGCTTGGCCTCGCGCCGCACGGCCTCGAGAACCTGGGGATCGATCCGAATCGCAATGAGTCGCCGGGCCGCCGCCCCCAAGGGGGGCCGCCCCACACGCCGCATCGCCCGGAGCTGCGCGGGGGACACCTCCGGGACGTCGGAGAAATCAATCCCTGGACGCCGCATAGGCCGCCCGCTCCTTGCGGCTCGCCCGGCGTGCGCTGATGATGCGGATGCTCTCGCCATCGCCTCCCCTCCTCCACGGTATACGCCACGATGAGCACACGCCGGTCGCCGCTCGGCCTAGTCGGAGGAATCGCGACTCCCCTCGGAGTGACGCGGATCCGGGCCATCGAGGGCATCCGGATCACCGAACACGGTCGCCGCCTACGGTCACCCCCAGCAACGAGTGAGGGGTATGCAGATCCGTGAAGTGCTGACGGCGCCCCACAGCCCGTGGCAGAATCCCTTCGTGGAACGCCTCATCGGCTCGATCCGGCGCGAATGTCTGCGCCATGTCCTCGTCCTGAACGAGCGCCACCTGCGCCGCATCCTGACCCGCTACTTCGCGTATTATCACCGCGCACGAACCCACCTTGCGCTCGACAAGGATGCGCCCGACGGGAGGCCCATCGAGTCGCCGGCGCTGGGCACAGTCGTGTCGATTCCCGAAGTCGGTGGGCTGCATCATCGATACGTCCGGCGAGCGGCATAACCTAGCTGCGCGTTCGGTCTAACGTAAACGCTCAGATCGCCGAACGTGAACACCGGGATCGGTCTAAGGTGAACGCTTGGATCGGCATGGTGAACGCCCAGATCGGGATCCTGAACACGTAGAACGGTGATCGTGAACAGGCGACGCTTCCCCCTGGGGGGGCCGGGCGCCTGGCGGGGCCGATGGCCTGAGGCAGCCGACTGTCCCGTGTCGGACCTACCGCCACCATTCTCCTAGCGTGTAGGTCTGTCGTACGGGCACGAAGAGTCGCGACGTAAGCCGGACGCGCTTTTGGCGAAGGACAGGCGTCCGTGCGGTACTGTTCGTAGAAATAGAACAGCGTCGACCCATTGGTGGATCGGTGCGGCCGGTAGAGAGACAGTCCGGCTCCTGCTGCCGCACCGCCGTTGCCATCTTGACGAGCAGGGCCTTGACCTCGGCCTCTCGGCCCACCTTCGGTGAATCTTCGCTACTACGGCTAGGACACCGGTCATCGGGTCGCCTCCTGGTCAGATCGCCTCGAGACGCGTCGTTGACTCTTCGCGCGGAACTGCGACGCCGGGGCCGATGTCGGCGCCTCACATCTTGAGCCCTTTCTGGAAGATCGGCTCGAACTCAAGTGTCGCCTGCTCGAGGAGCGCCTTCGGATCGCCGCCCTCGACCACCTTGGTGAGCGCCACGCCGAGGATGTCCCGGAACTGGCTGATGTCCCGGAGCTCCGGGAGCTGCGGCCGCGGGTTCTTCAGGGCCTCGTGGACTCCCGCGACCCAGTACGCAGGCATGCTGTGCCCCTTCACGAACTCCGGATCCTGATAGATCGAGTTGCGGGTGCCGACCATCGCTCCCTCGACCATCAGCCGCCATTGGACGGAGCGGCTGCTCGCCCAGGCGCCGAACAGCCAGGCCGCTTCCTTGTTCTTCCCGAACGGGTTGAGCGCAATCGCGTCCATCGAGGTGCCACCGAAGGGCTTCATCCTGGCGCTGCCCGGGTGCGGCGCGTACCCCACCTTGCCCGCCACCCTGGATTTCGTCGGGTCCTCGAAGGGTGCCGCGAAGGACATGCCGTCGGTCCACGACGCGACCAGGCCCTGGGCGAACGCGCCCTGGGACTCCATCCAGTTGAAGCCAAGAGAGCCGGGCGGCGCGTAGCTCCGCATGAGCTCGCCATAGAATCGCGCCGCCTCCACGGCTTCGGAGGACGTCGTCAAGAGCCGCGTCTTGGATTCGTCCAGGTAGTTGCCGCCGAGTGCGTGGAGAAAGCATCCCCACACCGGGATGTTGGCGTTCTTGAGGCCGCGACCGGTGAAGCCGTAGACCGCCGGCGGCTGATGCGTGGCCTTGACCGCCGCCAGGAACTCGTCGAGCGTCGTCGCCGGCTTCAATCCCTTCTGGGCATAGAGGTCCTTCCGGTAGATATACGCGAACAGCCCCACGCCCATCGGAAGCGCGATGACCGTGCCGTCGCCCTTGACGCCCCAATAGGTGCCGGCGGGGCCGAAATCCTTCCAGTTGTAGTCGGGGGGCGTCAGGTTCGGGTTCTCGAGGTACTTGTTGAGCGGCTCAAACCACCCGGCCTGCGAGAAGAGCAGCTTCTCGACGTGGAGCGAGGTGGCGAAGGCGTCGACGGCGGGCGACTTGCCGTTCATCTCGATGGGCATCTTCTGCCGGAGCTGCTGCTCGGGCACGACCTGGTACTCCACCTGGATACCGGTCAGCTTCGCGAAGTCGGGGACCATCTTCTGGAGCACCGTGTAGTAGGGCGACAGTGATACCAGGATCACCAGCGACTTCCCCTTCTGCTGCATCCAGTCGAAATCGGCCGCCCGGGATCTGGGCGGAGCTACCAGCGAGCCGGCGGCCGCTCCGAGACCCATTCCGAGAACCTGGCGGCGAGACAGTGTGATGGCCATGTAGATCGCTCCCTTCTAGCCCTTCAGGCCCCCGGCCGCCAGGCGGCCACTATGTGCCGCTGGACGGTCAGGGTCAGAAGGAGAACGGGGGCCGTGATCAGCAACGCGCGGCCGCCAGCGGTCCCCAGTTGATCTGCTCGAAGCTCATGACGTTGAAGACGGCGACCGGCAGGGTCTGCAGACGCGGCCCGGCCAGCACCACGGCAAAGATCAGGTTTTCCCAGGAAAAGATGAACGCGAGGATGGCGGACACCACGATGCCGGGCCGGGTGAGCAGCACCGCCACTCGGAGGAAGCTCCCGAACCGCGAGCAGCCGTCAATCAGCGCGGCATCCTCCAGATCCTGGTGTACACCCTCGAAGAATCCCATCATGATCCAGATCACCAGCGGAAGGCCGATGATGAGGTGCGTCAGGGTGAGCGCGTGGTAGGTGTTGGCGAGCCCCACCTCCTGGAAGAGCAGGAACCACGGGATGAGGTAGCTGAGCGCCGGCGTGATCCGCGCGATCAGGATGAGGAGGGCGGCGCCGTAGCGGCGCGACCTCGCGACGCCGTAGCCGGCCGGGGGATAGTCGACATAGAGCCCGTTCTCGGCCGAAGGGGCTGCCCCAAGGGGCTGGCGGATGAAGCCGGCTCCGGCCAGCATCACCGAATGGTGCGCGTACGCGGCAGGCCCCGTCAAGGGCGGCGGCACATGGCGGCGCGGAACAAGGAAGACAGGCAGCGAGCGCGCCTGCAGGGCCGGCGTGGAGCCCCGGAAGGGCCGGTCCCCCGAGGGCGATCAGTCCGAGGAAATCAGTACCCCATCGCGGGAGCGCCAGTCGGCGGGTCGGGCCGACCGGCTCGGCCGGGCGCGGGGCGGCTGTCGCAGAGGTAGGCTTCAACTGGCCGAGCTGGCGTGCCAAAGCGCGTAGCTGAGCGCTCTCTCTGTGCATTCATAGCTAGTCGCTGCCAACGAACGGCTGCCGCGTCTTGCTAGGCAGCGCGTTCCGGGCTGCGCTTGAGCCGTCGGAAGCGCGCGGGCACAATGGGCCCATGCACGACGGCGACATCGACCGCATAGCGGTCTGGCTAGTCGCGCGGGGCGGCGCTGGAACCTTGGCACCGTCCGGACGCGAGTCCCGGCGGAACGGCACGAGCGCGAGGACCAGTACGGTCCAGCGGCTGCGCGAAAGGAGTGTCGCGACATGACAGAGCCGAGAGTGGATCCCACCGAGTATCACGACGAGTATTCGGAAACGCTGGGGACGGAGTTCCGCAAGCTCGAGGACGCGCTGCTCAGCGACACCGTCGGCCTATTGGCGTCCAGCGAACCGATCCAGCTCCGCGAATCGGCGTCGGTCGCGGAGGCGCTTCAACGAATGACCGAGCAGGGACGCGGCGCGGTCGTGGTGACCGACGACGAGGGACGTCTCGCCGGGATCTTCACCGATCAAGAGATCATTCCACGGGTCCTCGGGGCGGCGCGTGATGTGCAGCGCACCCGCCTGTCCGAGGTCATGATCCGCGACCCGGAGGTGATGAGGCCCGACGATCGGATCTGTTACGCGGTGAATCGCATGACGAGCATGGGTTGTCGCACCATGCCGATCGTGGACGAGGACCGTCGGCCCGTTGGCGTCGTGACGGTCGACGATGTCGCCAAGTGGCTCGCCGCGATCTTCCCCGAGGCGATTCTCAACCTGAGGCCGGGAGACCGGCTCAAGGGTCCCGCCAAGCGCGACGGGGGCTAGGTCACACTCGGTTCAGCCGGTTTTCGAGAAGAGCTCCGCTCCTCACTGGCTGTCCACACCTGCACCTTCCCACCCGCGCCTCGCTCTACATAATGAAAGAGAAACGGACTACGTGGCCGCCGCCGAGGACTGGGCTGCCCGTGTGCATCGGGCCAAGAACTGGAGCGCGGCGGAGCTCGCGGCCGCCGGAATCGACTTCCAGTAAACCGTGGCCCTGGGCCGGGAGGCACCGGGGATGAAGGCCTACGACTTCAAGGTGCTGCTGGAACCGGACGAGACGGGCGGGTACGTCGCGACGTGCCCTTCTCTACCGCCGCGGGACACGCAACCATCTCGTTGCCATTTCATTGCCACTAAGGAGGGTGCGAGACCGCCCAGGCGTGGATGACCTGCGCCTCGGCCCCTCAGCTCAGGACGCGTGCGGCGCGCCACACTCGACATGGTGGAGCTGCTCGCCCGCCGCCTGCGGACCAGCCGGGAGGACGCTACTCGCCACCGCCGCCGGCGACGTGCGGATCGGTCAGGCCTGCGCCTTGACCCTCGACTCGACGGCGCGCATGAGCCCTCCCAAGGTCCGCGGACTCCAGGACCCCCTGGCCTGAACGGGTGCCCGTCACGCCAGAGCAAACAAGCACCCGGCAGGCGCCGGCCCGGATCATTCCAGCGAACTGGCCGGACTCGACCGACTGCTCCACCCATTCGGCGGGTGGACGCTGCCCCGCCTGTCGCAGTAGAATCGCGCCGTTCCGAGACCCCCGCCCGAGCGAAGGAGGTCCTGTCATGATCGCCAACCGGAATGGGCTGAAGCGGAGACGTCAGGACGACGGCCTGGACCGCCGAGCCTTCCTCAGGCGGTCGGCGGCGCTCGTCGTCGGCGCGGTGGTAGCTGGCCGGCTGGGAGAGTGCCGGGCCGCCGCCGGTGACTCGCGGATGGTCATCGCCTACGGGTTCCCGCTGACCACCCTCGATCCGCAGAAGCACGACAACGCCGTCCATGAGAGCGTCCTGCGGAACGTCTACGAGCCCCTCGTTGCGCTGAGCGCCGATCTCCAGACGATGGAGCCGGTCCTCGCGACCTCGTTCCGCCGGGTCAACGACCTCACCACCCAGTTCAAGCTGCGGCAAGGGGTCAAGTTCCACAACGGGGAGGAGTTCGATGCGTCCGCGGTCAAGTTCACCGTCGACCGGATCTTCAACCCGGAGACCAAGGTCCCCCTCCTCTCAACCTACCAGACGATCGATCGTCTGGAGGTGGTCGACAGGTACACGGTGAACTTTGTCACCAAGAAGCCCGATCCCGTGTTCATGCGGCGGGTCAGCAGCCTCCACATGAACATCATCCCCCCGAAGTACTTCGCGACGGCGTCGGCCGACGAGCTGGCCCGGAAACCCGTGGGGACGGGCCCGTACCGGTTCGTGAGCTGGGCGCGGGACGGTGACTTCGTCATGGACGCCAGTGCCGACTACTGGGGCGCGAAGGCCACGATCGGCCGGGTGACCATGCGGACAATCCCGGAGGCGGGCACCCGGGTGGCGGCCCTCCTGGCTGGCGACGCCGACATCATCACCGCGGTGCCGCCGGACGAGATCGACCGGATCAACAAAAGCGGCAAGACTCGCGCCCTCACCCTGCCCGGCAACCGCATCCCCTTCTACATGATCGCGGTACGTCAGGCGCCGCTCAACAACAAGCTCGTGCGCCAGGCGCTCAACTACGGCTCCAACATGGACGGGATCATCAAAACGATCCTCGGAGGCCACGGGTTCCGGCGAGCGGTGATCTCGAACCCCTGGCACGTCGGCTTCGACGCCTCCATCAAGCCGTACCCATACGATCCGGCCAAGGCCAAGGCCCTCCTGGCCCAGGCCGGCTACCCGAGCGGCGTCACCATCGACATGCACGCCATCCAGGGCCGCTACCCGAAGGATAAGGAGATCGCCGAAGCCTTGGCCGGTGAGCTGGGCAAAGTCGGGGTGACCGTCAACCTCAAGTTCTACGAGGGCGCCACCTGGGTCCAGCTCGCCGACGCCCAGAAGCTCGACGGCCTCATCTTCTCGAGCTGGGGCAACATCTGGCAGGACGCCGACCTGACCTACTACCCGCTGTTCCGGAGCGGCGGGCGGTACACGAAGAACTGGACGGGCTACGCGAACGAGCAGCTCGACGTCCTCGTCGAGGAAGGGCGGAGCACGCTCGACGAGGGGAAGCGCAAGGACATCTACAGCCGGATCCAGCGGCTCGTCTTCGACGACTGCCCGGCCGTGTTCATGCACGCCATCGAGGACGTGTATGGCGTCAACAGCCGAATCGAGTGGAAGCCGCGCTCCGACGAGATGGTGCGCCACAACGAAATGACGGCGAAAGGCTGACCCAGGGCGCGAGCGCTCTCATCGAGGGCCGGCGGGAGTAGCGGAGGCGGGGAAATCCACGGCAGGCTAGCGTCGTGACGGCCAGCCGGCTCGCCCGCCTCCGTGTCTCCTTCGTCCACGGCGTCACGAGCCCATGACTACGTTCCTCCTGGCCCGTCTCGCCCAGTCGATCGTCGTCATCCTCGGCGTCCTCTTCCTCGTCTTCATCATCCTTCAGCTCACCGGCGATCCTGCCCGGCTCATGCTCTCGCCCCAGGCGACCCTGGAGGACATCGAGCGCGTCCGGCGCCAGATGGGCTTCGACCGACCGCTCCCCGAGCAGTTTCTCCGCTTCCTCGGCGGCGCGGTCCGGGGCGACTTCGGCCGCTCCCTCCGGTACACCGACCAGCCGGCGCTCGCCATCGTGGTGGAGCGTTTTCCCGCCACCGTGGAGCTGGCGCTGGCGACCCTGGCCTGGTCGATCCCGGTCGCCCTCGTCCTTGGGCTCGCCTCGGCCGTGAGGCGCGCGTCCGTCTCCGAGAGCGTGGCCATGACCACCGCGCTCCTCGGCCAGTCGATGCCGAGCTTCTGGCTCGGCCTGATGCTCATCCTCGTGTTCTCGGTGAACCTCGGTCTCCTGCCCTCGTCGGGGCGGGGGACCCTCAGTCACCTGGTACTGCCCGCGCTGACGCTGGGCGGGTTCTTCATGGCGCGGCTCACGCGCCTCGTGCGCTCCGGACTCCTCGACGTCCTAGGGCAGGACTATGTCCGCACGGCGCGGGCCAAGGGCCTGGCCGAGCGAATTGTGGTTGCTCGGCACGCGTTCAAGAACGCGGCCATCCCCATCGTGACGATCCTGGGCCTGGACGTCGGAACGCTGCTCGGCGGCGCGGTGATCACGGAGACCGTCTTCGCCTGGCCTGGGATTGGCCGGCTGGCCATCGAGGCCATCGCAGTCCGGGACTTCCCCGTCGTCCAGGCCGACGTCTTCTTCATCGCGCTCACCTTCGTGGCGATCAACCTCGTGGTCGACGTCCTGTACACCTGGCTCGACCCTCGGGTGCGCCTCGGGTGAGCGCCCCCTCCACGCCGCCGCCCCGACGCCGGGCGCGGCGGGTGGCCCTCCGCGCGGGAACGGCCATCCTGGGCCTCGTAGGCCTGACCGCGGTGGGCGCGCCCTGGCTGAGCCCCCACGATCCCCGGCAGCAGGTGCTGGAGCTGCGGCTCCGGCCGCCGGCATGGAGCGAGGGGGGGGAATGGGGATATCCGCTGGGCACGGACCACCTCGGGCGCGACATCCTGAGCCGGCTGATCTATGGCTCCCGCATCTCCCTCCTGGTGGGCATCACCTCCGTGATCATCGCCGGCTGCCTGGGGGTCAGCGTGGGGGTCCTCACCGGCTACTACGGCGGCCGGCTCGACGCCCTCATGATGCGCCTCGTTGACATCCAGCTGGCCTTCCCGTTCATCCTGCTCGCCATCTCGGTCATCGCGGTGCTGGGGGCCGGGCTCCGCAATGTCATCATCGTCCTCGGGGTTGCCCGTTGGATGGAATACGCCCGGGTGGTTCGGGCCGACGTCCTGACTGTCCGGGAGCGCGAGTTCGTCGTGGCGGCCAGGGCGCTGGGCGCTGCCAACCGGGTCATCATTCCGCGCCACGTCCTGCCCAACGTCCTCACGCCCATCATCATCGTGGCTACCTTCTCCGTGGCGACCAACATCATCACCGAGGCGAGCCTGTCCTTCCTTGGCCTGGGCGTGGAGCCGACGATCCCCACCTGGGGTTCGATGCTGGCCGACGGCCGCGCCTACATCGGACGGGCGTGGTGGCTGACGACCTTTCCGGGTCTGGCCATTCTCTTCACCGTGCTGTCGATCAACATCCTGGGTGACGCCCTGCGGGATCACCTGGACCCGCGCCTGCGGACGCTCTAACCTCGATGTACGGCCGACGTCGAACGGTCACCTGCATTTCCGCCGACAGGTTCGGGTTGTCGAACGGGCTATCCGCGCCTTCGAGCAACTCGGCTACAGTGTCGTACGGCAGCGCGGCAGCCATATCCGGCGCCGCCGTGCCACTGATCCGTCGAGAAGGCCGCTCACGATCCCGGACCACGCACACTCAAGCCGGGCCCGCTGCGACACCTGATGCGCGACGCGGAGGTGGACCCTGAGGAGTTTCGCCGACTACTGAAATAAGTAGCGCGAACGCTCGCGAACGACTCCCGGCGTACGATCTCGCTATGCTCGAAACTATGCCCGCGACCGCCTCAAACGGACCCCAAATCACCCACCGCCAGCGAAGCACCCAACGAAAAACCCCTCGGCAAGCTGTGGCGCCGGCTGCTGTAGTCCTTGATTCCCTACTCGGCGAACCACGGCGGCCAGCCCATCAGGCCGGGCCGGTCGTCGTCGATCGACAGGACCGTCTCGTGGCGCAGCTGCTCGACATCGGTCAGCGGCGACCGGCCACGCAGGTGGTCGCGCTGCACACCGGGAAGACCTCGCCCTGCCGAGCAGCATCGACGGGAAGTCGGTCAGCGTCCCATGCCGTACGCGATGCCCACATCCACCCGGTCCGCGACCTGCTCGAAGCCGCGCTCGGTGGCGGCCGCTACGGAACGCTCGACCAGCGTCGGACGTCCCGGCGGCTTACCGAAACTTCGGCATGACATGCTCGGCAAACGATCTCACGGTGTCCATCCTCGACCGGCCGCCTTCCGAATGCCCCCGCGGCAGGATGGTGATGTGGCGAATCCCGAGCGCGGCGAGCGACTCGATCCGATTCACCACCTCGGCCGGCGTGCCCACGAGGTTGAGATCCTCGACCCACTCGTCTGGCACCAGGCGTCCGGCAGTCGCCGCCGAGGAGGTGCGCTTCCACGTCTCGCGGATCTCGGCCACCAGCTTAGCGTCGTAGCCCATGATGCGGGCGTAGTCAGGGACGCGGGAGACGATCAGCGCGCTGGCCATGCGGCAGTCGTCGAGGCACTCGCGCCGGTCCGGGCTGATGGAGCAGAACAAGAACAGGGAGATGTCGATGGCGTCGGGATCCCGCCCCGCCCGCCGGGCTCCCGCCCGGACGCGCTCCACCGCGAATGCAACCGTCTTCGGATTCGCCCCGACGTGAACGAACACCCCGTCGCCGACCTCGCCCCCGAGCTCGAGCATTTTCGGTCCGGTGGCCGCGACGTAGATGGGAATCGGGCGGCGCTCCGTGTAGTATCGCAGCTTGGCCTGATCCATGGCGAAGCGCTCCCCGCGCCACGTGACCGTGTCGCCAGCGAGCAGCCGCCGGCACTGCACGACCATCTCCTCGACGAGCTTCCGCGTCGACGGCGGCTCGCCGATCTCGCGGAGGTAGTAGTCGCTGCCGAGGCCCACCCCGAACACCGCCCGGCCTGCGCTCAGATCGTCGACGGTGGTGATGCCGACAAGGTTGACCGCCGGATGGCGCGAGACGGGGTTGACGATGTTCGTTCCGAGCCGCAGGCGTCGCGCGTGCTGACTAGCGGCGCCCAGGTACGCGAAGCTGTCGCGGCTGTGAAGCACACAGTCGACCACCCAGAGGTAGTCCCAGCCGCTCTCCTCCATGTGCCGGACCAGCTCGAGGAACTGGTCGGTCGGATCGACCGCTATGTCACAGACGCCGAACACCATCGCCATGCGATCCTCCTAGCACCGGAAGAGTCGCCGCGCGAGACCGGTCGTCAGCACCTCGGCACCCCTGTCGGTGATCCGCTTTCGAGAGACGGCACCCTGCCGTGCGGCGGCCCGTAGCCAAGGCCGAAGCCCGCGATCACACGCCCCCCCGTCGCTGCGTCCAGCGAGGCGAGGTACTTGGCCCACACGTAGGGATGAAGGTACGGCGTCACCGCGACGTTGAAGCCGATGCGGATGCGGCTGGTCGCCTGTGCCAGCTTTGGCAACCGAACTAGTGCGTCGTACTGGTACCGGTCTGGAATGAACCCCGCGATCCCGTTTCGGGGCGGCCGCTCTTCCGGATACGGCAGCACCGGCACGTGCGGGATCTGGAGCGAATGGAAGCCCAGGTCCTCGGCACGCCGCGCGACATCGACGATCTCTTGGACGGGCGGGGGCTCGGCCCCCCAGGTGCACGCGTATTGAGTGAAATCCGTCAACTGCACGGGCGTGGCGCCGGAGTCTGGACTCGAGCCGCGAGCCCAGTCGGCCGATCAAGTAAGCGGGTAGCACGCCGGGGGATCGTCTCGCGGCACATTCTGTCGGCGAGCATGAGGTTCCGGACCGCAAAGCGGAGGATGGACATGGGCATGGACGCTCTCGGATGGGCCGGAATATGATCTGGTCGAGAGAAGGTTGTCAACACCAGCACGGCGCGAGCGAGCGGCTGCGACTCACTGCCCGTCGATCCGGTAAGGAGGACGCGTGACGGTGCCCGTCGGTCTGCCGCCGCGTCCTCCCGACGGGCGCGCACCTGCCTCCCGGAGCGCCGCGCGGGCGCCGGCGTTCGCGGCTTTCGGGGAGAACGAGCACGCGACCCGCCTCGCGCGCGCCCGGACGGCGCTACAGCGGGCCGGGTTCGACGGCTGCGTCAGCATCGCGCCGGAGACCATCTACTACCTCGTGGGCTACGACGCGTGGGTCAGCGTCAACAGCCCCCAGGCGCTGATATTCCGGACCGACGGCGGCGAGCCCACCCTGGTCCTGCGCGACGTTGACGAATCGCTCGTGCGGGAGACATCAGGGGTCCGCGACGTCCGGACCTACCGGCTGCTTGCCGAGGATCCGACCGTCCGCATCGCGGAGGCGATGCATACGCAGGGGCTCGCGGAGGGCCGCCTCGCGGTGGAGCTGGAGTCGTACGCGCTGCCCCACGCGCTGGGACTTCGCCTGGCCCGCGCGCTCGCACCGGCCCGCGTGGAGGACGCGACCGAGCTCCTAGGCGATCTCCGCCTCGTCAAGTCCGCAGCCGAGCTCGCGTACCTGCGGGACGCGGGTCGGTACGCCGGGCTCGGGCTCGAGGCGGCGCGACGGACGCTCCGGCCCGGGATTACCGAGATCGCCCTCGCCGGCGCGATCGAGGGCGCCATGCGGGCCGCCGGGAGCGACTTCTGGGCCATTCCCACGGAGCTCGCCAGCGGACCCCGGACGCCGGGCGGCCACGCAACGCCGCGCGACCGGTTCCTCGAGCCCGGCGACCTGGTGCACGTGGAGTTCGCCGGGGTGGCGCGGCGCTACCACGCGGTGGCCATCCAGACGATGGCGCTCGGCGAGCCGACCCGTCGAGCGCGGGAGATCTACCAGCTTACGCGGGACTCGCTGCGCGCGGGCGTCAGTGCGGTCCGTCCGGGGGTGCCGGCGGACGCCGTGGAGGAGGCCTCGCTCGAGCCGCTCCGCAAGGTCGGCCTCGAGGGCGCCGCGATGATGCGGTTCGGCTACGGGGTCGGCGTTGCGTACCCGCCGATCTGGCTGGAGACGCTGCAGATCAGCCGCGGGATCGAGCGCCGCCTCGAGCCGGGGATGGTCTTCGTCCTCCACGCCTGCGTCGAGCTCATCGACGAAGGCATCGGGGTGATCCAGGGCGGGACCTATCTCCTGACGACCCGTGGGCTCGAGATGCTGGCCGGCGCGGGCGACGTGGACCTCCATGTCGGCTGAGGGGGCCGGCCGGGGGAAGGGAGCGAGCGTAACGCCCGAGACCGATGTCGTGATCAGGTGTGGATCGCGGATGCCTCCGCCAGCCAGCCGGCGACGCACGCAGCCAGCTCCGCGTGCCGGCCGTCGAAGTAGTGGTTCCCGCCCTCGAGCAGCACGACGTCGACGGCAGCGCGCGCGGCCGCCCGGCGCAGCTCCTCCGAGCGCTCGGCCGCCGCGATGAGGGGATCGATCGCGCCCTGGACGATCAGCACTCGCCCCTCGAGCGCCCCGGCCTCCCGGAGCACGGTCGCCCAGATGTCCGGCCTGTAGGCCTGGACCGCCCCGAGCGTGGTCAGGACTAGGCTCCGCACCCGACCGTCGGCAGACCAGGCTGGGTAGCAGGCCACCTTGTTGCACGCGTAGCCGTGCGCCACGATCGCGACCGGGCCCGCCCCGAGGCCGGCAAGATGGTCCACGCCCGCCCGGATGTCGTGGTGCGACAGTGAGAAGTCCTTCGGCTCGGTGAGGTCGTGGTCCCGCATGTTGAGCGACAGGACCGTGTACCCCAGCTCCGCCAGCCGCGGCGGCAGCCAGCGGGACGGGCCGCGGTAGAAGTTCCACGTCAGGCCATGCACCATGAGCACGGCGCCCCGCGGCACCGCGCCCCGCGCCATGTAGAGCGCGCCGTCCAGCTCCACCCCGTCCACCGTGTGCAGCGTCACCAGCTCGACCGGCATCCTCACCTCCGGCTCAGCGGCACGCCTCCGGACCCGCCCCCCTTACCCCTTGAGCGCGCCGGACAGCATGCCACGCATCACCGTGCGGCGCAGCAGGAACGCGAGCACGGCGGGGACCAGCGCCGCGACCAGACCCGCGCCGTTGAGGAGCCCCCAGCTCGGTTCCGTGATCGGGTTCAGCGATTGGGCCAGCACGACAGAGATGGGCCAGGCGGCCTCCGACGTCGTCAGCACGAGCCCCACGATGAAGTCCGACCACGACGCGATGAACGCGAACGCGCCCGCCGCGAACAGGGAGTTTGTCGACAGTGGGAGCACGATCCGCGTGAAGGTGCGGAGCCGCGAGCACCCATCGATGGCCGCGGCCTCCTCCAGCTCCACCGGGAAGCCCCGGTAGAACCCCTCGAGGATCCAGATGACGAACGGTAGGAGGAGTCCCGCGTACGCGAGCACGAGCCCCGTCCGCGTGTTCAGCAGCCGGAGGTGCTGCAGCCACAGGTAGACGGGGATGAGGATCGAGACCACCGGGATCATCCGCGTCGCCAGGAGCGCGAGGAGCAGCGAGCGGCGGGCGCGGCGGCCCACGAAGCGTGAGAGCGAGTAGGCGGAGACCGAGCCGAAGGAGAGGCAGAGCAGCACGGTGCCCGAGGCGATCAGCACGCTGTTCAGGAGGGACCGTGGGAAGGCGCGGACCTGGGGGTTGCGGTCGAGCATCTGGGGGCTGGCTCCCGGGAGCTGGAAGAGGGTCCGATAGTGCTCGGCGGTCGGCGCCGCCGGGATCCAGTGCGGCGGCCGCGCCATCAGCTCGCGGTCCGGCGAGACGCTGGAGAGCACCATCCACGCCGGCGGCGCGAGCAGGTAGACGAGGCTCAGCCCGACCAGCGCGCCGAGAGCGATCTGCTGCGGCCACCCGAGTCGCCGCCTCACGGCTCCCCCTCCGGCAGGACGCGCAGGTACACGAGGGTCATCACGAGGGTGACCGCGGCCAGCAGGCAGGCGACGGCGGCTCCCGCGCCGAGGTCGCCGAACTCGAAGGCCTTCGTGAACGTGAGGTAGCTCAGCAGGACGGTCGCCTGCCCGGGCCCGCCCTTCGTCAGCAGGTAGACGATATCGAACGCCCGCATCGACCAGACCACACAGAACGTGACCGCCACCGCGACTGCCGGGGCGATCAGGGGCCACGTGATGTGCCGGAGCTGGCGCCACGGGCCGGCGCCATCGGTCTCCGCGGACTCGTAGACGTCTGCGGGCACCGAGCGGAGCGCGGCGAACAGGATGATCACGACGAAGGGCACCAGCTTCCAGGCGTAGGCGACGATGATGGCGTGCATCGCCGAGCCTGGCGTGCTGAGCCAGGCGCGGTAGCGGTCGAGCACGCCCAGCGAGACCAGGGCCCCGTTGAGGGCCCCGTACGTCGGGTTGTAGATCCACTGCCACAGCAGCGCGTTCACGATCTCGGGAATGGACCACGGCAGGACCGCCCCGACGACGAGCCAGCCCGCCCCGGGCGCCCGGCTGTCCAGCAGCAATGCGACCCCGAGGCCGACGACGGTGGCCAGGCCCACCGACGCCGCCGCGAAGTAGAGCGTGTTGCGGAGCGCGGTAACCGTCGACGCGTCGGCCAGGACGAACCGGTAGTTCGCGGCGCCAATCCACCCGCCGGCGGGTACCCCCGCCCGCAGGTCCTGGAGGCTCAGCCAGCCGACGTAGGCGATCGGCAGGACACTGAAGCTCAGCACCAGAAAAACGGCGGGGGCATTCAGCACCCAGAGCCACGGCTCCCGGAGCCCGTGGCGCGTCGACACCCGCACGCGGCGGCTACTCTATTTGTAGCGGGCAGCCAGGTCCGTGGCCTTGGCCGTCCACAGCCGGGCGGCCTCCTCCGGCGTCGTGCGGCCGCCGAGGACATCTTGGAGAATGCCGTTCGCGTACAGCTCCCACTCCGCGTACCAGGGCGCCTGGAACGGAACCACGGCGCTCATGTGGACCGCGCTCTCCAGGTTCGCGGCAACGTCGGCGGGGTCGGCTCCCCACGAGCGCAGGGAGGCGGCGACCACGGGGTCCTTCTCGATGCCGCGATGCCCCCAGGTCAGTGTGCCTTTGGACACCCACTGCTTGGGCGTGACGTAGTCCCCGGACTTCGCGGTGCCGCCCAGGAAGCGGACGAGCCGCCACGCCTCGGGCTTGTGGGCGCTGGACGCGCTCACGCTGTACAGCCGCGCGAAGCCCACCGTGCGGCGCGTCTCCGGCAGTGGCCCGAGCCGCGCGGCGCCCGCCACCTTGGACTTCTCTTTGTCGTTGGCCCACTGGCCGCCCGCGAAGAAGTTCGCCGTGAGCAGGGTCGCGTACTCCCCGCTCTGGAAGGCGCGAGCCGCCTCGTTGCTGTCGAGCTCCAGGCCGTTGGGGTCGGAGAGCCCCTCCTTGTACGTCCCGGCCCACCACCGGAGCGAGTCGAGCGCGACCGGTGTCACCCCGAACTGCTCGTCGAGCACCTTGCCGCCGCGGGAGGCCGCCATCGCGTTGAGCACCCACATGCCGCCCCAGCCGGTATGCTTCACTGGCCAGATCATGGGACTCTTGCTGAGCCCCTTGCTCTTGATCGCGCGGGCCTGCTGACTCCACTCGTCGTAGGTCTTCGGCGGGCCCGAAAAACCGGCCGCCTTCAGCATCGCCTCGTTGTAGATGAGGCCGAAGTAGCTCGTGTAGTACGGCAGACCGTAGAGCTTCCCGCCGTAGGTCATCGACTGGCGGGCCAGCGGCAGCATCGTCGCCTTCAGTGCGTCGGCGCCCTGGTAGCCGTCGAGCGGCTCCAGCCACGTCGCCCACTGGGAGAGGATGTGGTCGAACACGTACAGTGCGTCGAAGGGCGTGCTAGCGTTCTTCATGAGCCGGAGCTTCGCGGCGTACTGGGCGGAAGGGATGACCTCCATGTCGACCTTGACGTCGGGGTTCTCCGCCTCGAACTGCTTGACGAACTCCTGCACGGTCTCCACCTGGTAGTTCCAGACGACGAACTTGAGGCGGGTCTCGCCCTGGGCTGGGCCGCTCGCGCCGAGCACGAGGAGCGCGAGGGAGAGGAGAGCCGCTGCCGCCGGGAGCCGCCGGGTCCGCGTCACGATGTGCTGGCGCATGGTTCTAGCCTCCTGAGGCCTCGTGATCGTTCGCCGCCGCGCGGCGTGGGGGCACGATAGCACGGTTCCTCCAGCCCCTCCCCGCCCGGACCGGACCGGCGCGCAGGAGGCCACCGGCCGGGACCGGCGGCCGTCGCGACGGCACGCTCGAGAGAGTCGAGCCCCTACGGCGGCGCGATCGCCCAGGGCTTCCTGATGCTGTCGCTCGTGATTGACTTCGGCCACCTGGCGGTACCCAACCGAAGGACACCGCCTGCGGTGCTACTCTCCCCAGGCTCGGGTGATCTCACCCGCGCGCGTGACCAGCGTCAGCCGCTGGAGGACGACCATGGCGGCGTCGTGGTGCTCGGGCTGCATGGGGCCGACGAGATCTTCGGGCACGACGACGAAGAAGCCCAGGTTGAGGGCGTGCCACGCCGTGGGCAGGATTCCCACTTCGGTGGCGATCCCGGTGTGAATGATGGTTCGAATGCCGTGCAGACGGAGCAGGTACTCGAGGGGCGTCCCGATGAAGGCGTCGACCCGATACTTGTCGATGACGATCTCGCCGGGCCTCCCCGCGAGCTCCTTGACCGTCTCGCATCCCCAGGTGCCGCGGAGGCTGGATTCCAGCGTCCACTTTCGGGCCGGGTCGCTCAGCACCTCATAGTTGTCGCGCACCCGCACGTCGGTGAACGTGGCACAGTCGGGCAGGTTCGTGTACTGCGTGTACATCACGCGAACCTTGCGCTCGCGAGCGACTTCGAGAAATCGCGCGATCGGCCCCAGGATGTGCGTCACGTTGATGCGTCGGCCCGCGCGGGCGAACAGCCCGTCGGGCCCGGTGTTGTCGTTCTGCACGTCGTGCACGATCACGACGGTGTGAGCAGGGTCGACGATCTCCGCCAGCGTCTCCGGGATCTGCCTTCCCTGCCATGTGAGCATCGCCCGACGCCTCAGCGCGGAGTGCCGGAAGGCTGCCGATCCGGCCAGAGCAGGCCCCCGATGGACCAGTTCTCGCGCTTGACCTCTTCGATGATCACGTGGACTCCCTGAGGCGAGTTCCCGGTTACCCGCGCCACGACCTCCGTGACGCCCTTGACCAGCTCCCGCTTCTGATCGATCGATCGACCATCATACATCTCGATGCGGACAACCGGCATGATGCTCTCCTTCTGATCGGCTTGTCGAAGTGTTCTCGGTCGCCGACCGACTAATCGGCGGCGCGGCCAACCTGCGTGAGCATGCCGTCGAGCACGGCCTCCGTCGACATCACCCAGCCGAAGTGCCCGGCGAACGTGTCCAGCGTCGCCCGATGGCGGTCCGGGGCCCGCGACGAGACGGCGTCGGAGACGATGGTCGTCTTGTAGCCGTGAGCGAAGGCCTGCCGTGCCGTGTCCTCCACGCACACCTGCGTGACCGTACCCGTCACGATCACCGACTCGACTCCGTGGGACGCCAGGATGTCTTGGACGTTCGTTCGGTGGAACGCCCCGTAGCCGTACTTGTCGACGACATACTCGCCCGGACGCGGGTGGATCTCGTCTATGACGTCGATGCACTCCCGCTCCGACCCGATGTCGGCGTAGAAGCGCCGGTGGCCTCGACGGCAGGCCCACGTCGGCGGCCCGAGCTCGGCCGCCCACGCCAGCTTCGACGCCCAGTCGGCCAGGTGATGCTGGGGCCCCGCCACGTAGCGGAGGAACACGACGGGCGCCTCCCCCGCCCGGAACACCTCGAGCAGGCGCCGATGCTGCGCCACCGTCTCGCGGGCATCGGGCACCTCCAGGGGCGCACCCGCCCGGACGAAGTCGTTCTGCATGTCGACTACCAGCAATGCGGGCTTGCTCAGCGGATCCAGTGTCATCCCGTCTCCTCTCATGTCGCAAACCGCATACGCCGTTCCAGCTGATGCGACAAGGCCGACGTCGCCAAGGTCAGCACGACGTAGATGGTGGCTACCGCAGCGTACACCTCGAACGGGCGGAAGGTGGCGCTGACCACGGCGGTGGCCCGCAGGGACAGCTCCTCGACGGTGATCGTCGAGGCGAGCGAGGAGTTCTTGATGAGCCCGACCATGTCGTTCGTCAAGGGTGGGATCATCCAGGCCACCGCCTGGGGAAGCACGACGAAGCGGTACAGGTCCCACCGGGAGAGACCAATGCTCGCGCCGGCGTCGAGCTGCCCCCGCGGCAGCGACTGGATGCCGGCGCGAAATATCTCGGCCGCGAACACCGCCTCGTTGAGGGCCAGTCCCAGGGACGCCGCCCAGAAGGCGTCCAGCCGGACCCCGGCGTGCGGCAGCGCGTAATAGAAGAAGAACAGCACGACGAGGGCGGGGACGCCGCGCACATACTCGACGAACAGCCACACGCTCGAGCTCACGATCGGAATCTCGGCGAGGCGGATCAGGGCGAGTATCAGGCCCAGTACGACGCCGATCACCGCCGCGCAAAAGGCAACGCCCACGGTGTACTTCACTCCGGCCAGCAGGAACGGCAACCACCGGATGTAGAACGCCGCCTCGAGCATAGTCGGCCCTCGCGCGTCAGTTGATGCTCGGGCCAATCGACCACTTCTTGGCCAGCCGCTCCACGGTCCCGTCCTTCTTCGCCTCGCTGATGAACCGGTTGGCCGCGTCCAGGAGATCCATGTCCTCCTTCCGGATCGCCCACGCGTACTGTCCCTGGCCGAACAACCGCGTGCCGAACTGGTACTTCCCCGGCTGGGTCCGAAGGTAGTAGGAAACGACGTCCCTGTCTTCGAATCCCCCATCGACCCGGCCGATGGCGAGGTCGGAGAGGATCTCGACCGGTCCGCCCTTGTACGCTTTGAGCACCGCCTTCGGCGCGTTCTCCGTGAGGTAGCGCTGGGAAAAGCCTCCCTGGAGGACGCCGATCGTCTTGCCGCTCGCCTCTTCCATCGAGCTGATCATCGGCTTGTCCTTCAGTGTCACGAAGGACAGGCCGGCCGTCCAGTACGTGTCCGTGAAGTTCACGACTTCGCGTCGCTTGTCGGTCGCGTAGATGGAGACCACCATGTCCGTCTGCTTACCGATGAGCGCGGGGACGACGCCCTCGAAGGCCACGAGCTTCACGACCAGCTCCACTCCGCTGCGCTTGGCGAACTCGTAGGCAAGATCCGTGTCAAACCCGGTCTGCTTGCCGTCTTCGCCGATGAACGAGAACGGCGGGTATCCGCTCGCCATCACGATCTGCAGCTTCTTGTCGGCCTGGACGCGCTGCCACGTCGACTGCTGGGCCCTCGCCACCACGAACGACCCGAGAATCGCCAGGCCGACGGCCACGAGGGTCCCGACGATGATGGTCCTGTGCTTGCCCATTGCGTCTCCTCTCAGAGCACCTTGCTGAGGAATGTGACGGTCCGTGGATGTCGCGGCTGGTCGAACAGCGCACCCGGCGGGCCCTCCTCGACGATGCGTCCCTCGTCCATGTACACGACCCGGTCCGCGATCTGGCGCGCGAAGCGCATCTCGTGGGTCACGAGCAGGACTGTCATGCCACCCTTCGCCACGTCGCGGATGACATCCAGCACCTCGTTCACCAGCTCGGGATCCAGCGCCGAGGTCGGCTCGTCAAACAGCATGATGCGGGGCCGCAGCGCGAGGGCGCGGGCGATGGCCACTCGCTGCTGCTGTCCCCCCGACAGCTGGGCCGGTCTCGCGCCGGCCTTGTCCGCGAGCCCGACCCGCGCGAGCTGGTCGAGCGCGGCGGCGTCCGCCTCTTCGCGTCTCTTCCCGCGCACCCGTTCGAGCGCGAGCGAGACGTTCCGCAAGGCCGTCATGTGGGGGAAGAGGTTGAATTGCTGGAAGACGAATCCGACCTCTTCGCGGACGCGCCGGATGTCCGTGCCGCGAGCGTTCAGTTGGATGCCTTCGACGACGATCGATCCCGCCTGGACGCCTTCTAGTCCGTTGATGCAGCGCAGCAGCGTGCTCTTCCCGGACCCGCTGGCGCCGATGACGACGACCTTCTCGCCAGGTTGGACGCTGAGATCGATCGACCGGAGAACTTCGTGTGCGCCGAACAGCTTGGTGACGCCGCGCATCTCGATGACGAACGGCACGGGCTCAGCCATGCGCGAGAGCCCCAGCAAACGACGAGGCCATGCCGTCCCGCATACCGTCGCCACTCTATGCAGCGGCCGCCGCGCCCGTCAAGGGTTGACGCGGCAGGGCCGACGCGGCATGGCGCCCAACCTTGCGCCTCAAGTGCCGCGCGAGTCGCTTGATGCCAGCGGCATCGGTGACATCGAGCTGGTGAAATGTGACGTCGAGCCCTTCGCGCGCGAGAGCCCTGACCGCGGCGCGCCCCTTGGCCGGATCGCGCGCGGTCAAGATGACCGCGTAGCCGCGCCGCGCCAGCTGCCGGGAGATCTCGAACCCGATCCCGCGATTGGCGCCGGTCACCACCGCGACGCGCCGCATTCGTGCCATAACGCTATTCTGACGTAGCGGAGACTCCCTCCGCCAGGCGTTGTCAGACCAGCCGCGCCGCTCTACCTCCACCAGACTTTGTCCAGCACGCGCATCGCGTTCCCGCCGATGACCTTCGCGATGTCGTCGTCCGAGTAGCCGTGCTTCACGAGCCACCGGACGATGTTCGGGAACGCTTCGGTGGGGTTCTCGATGCCGGCGACGTACTCGACCCGCGGGAAGTCGGTCTGGGCGTGGAGGTGCTTGATGGAGAGTTGCTTGGCGAAGTGATTGTGGAGCCCCACGTGGTCGCCGTACAGCGTGTCCGGCCCGAAGCCCACGTGGTCGAGGCCGCAGAGGTTCGCGGTGTACTCGAAGTGCTCCATCACCGACTCGAGCGAGTGGCGGGCGTGCTTCTCGGTGAGTGTCGTGTGGGGGGCTGCCTCGATCCCGATCACGCCGCCCTTCTCGGCGCAGGCCTTCAGCACATGGTCGGGCTTCATGCGCTTCGTGTTCCAGAGGGTCCGCGCCCCCACGTGGGTGATGAAGATCGGCTTCTCGCTCACCTCGATCGTGTCCAGGGACGTCTGGTCGCCCGAGTGCGAGATGTCGATGGCGATCCCGAGCTGGTTCATCCGCCGGACGGCCTGGCGCCCGAGGTCGGTGAGCCCGCCGTCCCGCGCCTCCCGCAGCCCACACCCCAGGGAGTTCGCCTCGCTGTAGGCGATCCCCGATGAGCGGATGCCGAAGCCGTAGAGGATGTCGAGGCGGTCCACCTCGTTCTCGATCATCGTGGCCGCCTCCAGGGAGGCGACGAAGGCGATCTGGCCGTTGGCCTTGGCCCGCCGGATGTCCTCGGTGGTTAGCGCGAGCACGACCATGTCCTGGTGGGCGATGTCGCAGAGCCGCATCCCCAGGTCATAGAGGATGTCGTCCCACTTCCAGCCCGCCTTCGAGGTGATCGTGGCGGTCCCATTCATGAGGGCGTCGAACACGCAGTCGAGCCCCGACTGGGCCAGACCCTCGTAACCGGTCCAGTCCCGGCCCTGGCGGCGGTACTCGTTGAACTCGCCGAGGTCCTCGGGGACCACGAAGGCGTGGTCGTGGAGGGAGATCACGAGGTTGTCCTGGAACAGGCGCCGCACCCGCGCTTCCTGCTCGGGCGTGACCCCGACGTCGTAGGCGGGTACGCGGCCGATCTCCCTGACCAGCTTGAAGGCCCGGTAGTCGGTGCCAGGCTCGAGGTAGCCGTAGGACCGGTAGCCCTTGTAGTGCTTCCGTTTCATCGCGTCGTGCTCCTTTCAGCGCGGCCGGCGCGCCTCGGGCCTGCGGCCGTTCGGACGGCCTTCGGCCTGTGGCAGGACGCGGCGGCCTACTGGTCGGTCAGTGCATGACTCAACGGGTCGCCACCTGGGGGTCGAGCCAATCGCGAAGCCCGTCGGCCAGCATGTTGAAGCCGAGGACGGCCGCCATAATGGCCAGCCCCGGAAAGACGACGACCCACGGCGCCTGAAGCATGAAGCCGCGGCCGTCGGCGAGCATGAGGCCGAGGGATGGCGTGGGCGGCTTCACCCCGACACCGAGGAAAGAGAGCGCGGCCTCGACGAGGATCGCGATGGCCATCAGCACCGAGGCCTGGATCAGCACCGGCGTCGTGGAGTTGGGCAGGATGTGCCGGAGCACCAGCCAGGGAACCGGGGCGCCCAGCGCGCGGGCGCCCTCGACGTACACCTCGGCCTTGGCCGCCAGCACCGCCGCCCGCATCACCCGGGCGATGATCGGCGTGTACACGATGCCGAGGGCCGCCGAGACCAGCACGATCCCCGTGCCGAAGACGCCCATCAGCGCGATGGCGAGCAGAATCGCCGGGAAGGCCATCAGGACGTCGAGGGGGCGCATGATGACCTGGTCCAGCACGCCCTCGGCATACCCGGCCAGGAGTCCGAGCGGCAGCCCGGCGACCAGGGCGAAGACCACCGACGAGACCGCCACGTCGAGGGAGACGCGATAGGCGTGGACGACCCGGCTCAGCACGCTGCGGCCGAGATCGTCCATGCCGAACGGCTCGCCGAGCGTGGGGGCCCGGAGCGCGCGGGAGCCCGCGATGGCGGTCGGATTCTCGGGAAGGACCCACGGGCCCGCGACGGCCAGCGCGACCAGCCCCGCGATGATCGCGATCCCCGCGAGCGCGATCCCACCTCGCTTCTTCATCGGAGGCGAACCCGTGGATCGATCACGCCATAGAGGAGATCGGTCGCGAGGTTGACCAGCATGAACAGCGCGCCGATCACCAACACGGTGCTCTGCGCGACGGGGTAGTTCCGCTCGAGGACGGCGTCGAGCATCATCCGCCCCACCCCGGGCAGGGCGAAGATCGTCTCCACGACGATCGCGCCCCCCAGCATGTAGCCGACCTGGAGACCGATCACCGTGACGATCGGGATCGCCGCGTTCGGCAGGACGTGACGCCACAGCACCGCGCGCTCCGGCAGCCCCTTGGCCCGCGCAAACTGGACGTAGCCGCGGTGGACGGTGTCGAGGACGGCGGCGCGGGTCAGCCGCCCCAGGACCGCAGCCCGACTGGCCGCGAGCGTGAGGGCCGGCAGCGCGAGGTGCCCGAGGTTCGCCAGCGGGTCCTCGGCGAGCGGAACGAATCCGCTGGACGGCAGGAGGCCGGCGCCGAGCGAGAGCAGCAGGATCAGCATGATGCCGAGCCAGAAGTCGGGGATCGAAACGCCCACCAGGCCCACCACGAGCGAGGCCCGGTCGGCGCCGCCGCCGCGCCGGGCGCCGCCGAGGAGTCCGACCGGCACCCCGATCAGCACCGCGCATAGGGTGGCCAGGAGGGTCAGCTCGATCGTCACGGGAAGGCGGGCCACGATCATCTCGCCGATGGGCTCATTCTGGCGGAAGTCGAGTCCGAAGTCGCCCCGGAGCGCCCCGCCGAGCCAGCGGAGGTACTGCTCCGGCAGCGGGGCGTCCAGGTGGAAGGTCTGGCGGAGCGCACGGATCGTCTCCGGCGTCGCCTTGTAGCCGAGCACGATCGCCGCCGGGTCCCCCGGGACGAGCCGCATCAGTCCGAACACGAGCAGGCTCATCCCGAACAGCATCGGCACGACCAGTGCGAGTCGTCGCCCCGCGTAGGCCAGCGGCGACATCAGCGGCGTGTGTCGGGCTGTAAGGATCTGATCCCGGTCAGCTCAGCCAGACGTCTTCGAGGCGCACCTCCAGCGAGGAGAGGGGCGCCACGCCCTGGACGTTCGGCTTCGTCCAGTAGCGCTGGATCTCGTTCGAGAAGATGAGCAGCGACCCTTCCTCCTGCATGAAGCGCACGAGCTCCGGGAACATCCGCTTGCGGGCGGCCTGGTCCGAGGTGAAGCGGAAGGCGTCGAGCCGCCGGTCCGCCTCCTCCGACTTGAAGCCGCCGAAGTTCCAGCCGGAGGTCGAGTGCTGGAGCGGGTAGTAGAAGAGGTCTGGATCCACGGTGACGCTCCACCATACCGCCGCGATCTCGAACCTCTTCGCGCGGAAGTCCTCGAAGTACTGCCCAGACTCCAGCGGACGGACCTCCAGGCTGATCCCGACCTTCTTCAACTGCTCGCGCAGGACCTCGCCGGTCTTCACGAGCACGGGCACCTGCGACTTCACCAGGTACGTCAGCGTGAGCCCCCCGCTGACGCCGGCGTCCCGCAGGAGCTGCCGGGCCCTCTCGAGGTCGGGCGCGCCCTTGTGGGCGTTGACCCCGGTCGCCCACGGGCTCGGCTCGGGACAGGGCTCGGCGGTGATCGCGTGGGTGTTGAAGTAGACGAGCTTCACGATCTCGGTGCGGTCGATCGCCCAGGCGATGGCCTGCCGGAGCCGCTTGTCGTTGAGCGGCGGCTGCGAGGCGTTCAGCGAGAAGAAGAAGGGGAAGTAGGGCCGCCCGACCGAGGCCTTGACGCCGCCCGCCCGCTCCAGCTCGGGCCAGCGCTGGGGCGGCACCGTCTGGATCCAGTTGAAGCGGCCGGTCTGAAGCCCGGTCAGCCGCACCGTGTCGTCGGCCGGCGCGTAGAAGACAACCTTGTCCAGGTAGGGCTTGCCCGGCCTGAAGTACTTGTCCCAGCGCTCGAGCGTGATGTGGTCGTCCTTCACCCACTCCACGAACTTGAACGGCCCGGTGCCGACGGGGAAGAGCTTGGGGTCCTTCTCCTTGATCGCCTTCTCGTTCACGATCTCGTTCGCCTGGGACAGGCTGGCCAGGAACGAGCCGAAGGGTCTGTTCAGGTGGAACCTCACCTGGTGGGGCCCGGTGGCCTCCACGCCCTCGACCGGCGTGAAGAAGACGCGCATGGGGAACTTGTTGTTGGCGTCGAGCAGCCGGTTGAAGGTGAACACGACGTCCTTCGACGTCAATCGGCTCGCCGTTGTGGAACACGGCGTTGTCCACCAGGTCGAAGATCCAGGTCTTGTCGCCATCCTGCTTCCAGGATCTGGCGAGCCCCGGCTGGAACCCGCCCTTGTCGTCCACGTAGACGAGCTTGCTGTAGACGTTCTGGTAGACCTGGAGCGACGAGTAGAGCTGGGCGAAGCCGGGGTCCATGTTGACCGGCTTGTCCACGGTGGCGACCTGCAGCGTGCCGCCGCGCTTGGGCGGGGTCTGGGCCGCCGCCGGGACGGCCGGCGCCGCGGCGAGGGCGCCCGCCCCCGCCAGCAGCTCGCGCCGGGTGATCTCGAGGCCGCGCTTCCTCATGGCTCGCTCCTCCCTGTCAGTCCGTCGTGGACGACTCCGTCCGTCATGACGAAGACCACGCGGCGCATCGCCGCGATGTCCCGCAGGGGGTCTCCCTCCACCGCGATCAGGTCGGCGCGCTTGCCGGGCTCGAGGGTGCCGACCTCACGCTCGACCCGGCATGCCTCGGCCCCGCACCGCGTCGCGGCGAGCAGCGCCTCGCGGGGCGGCACCCCGAACCGCACCAGCGCCTCCAGCTCGAACGCCATCTGGCCGTGCATGCTGTCCGTGCCCACCGCGAATCGCACGCCCGACTTCAGGATGCGCGGGAAGCGCTCGCTCACCACGCCCCGCGCCCACCGGACCTTCTCCATGATCGCCGGCCGGCTGGCGTCGCCCCGCTCGATCCCGTCCGGATGGAACAGGATCGAGAGGGTGCAGACGAGCCAGGCCCGGCGGTCGATCATGAGCGCGACGTCCTCGTCGGTCGCCAGCGCCCCGTGCTCGATCGTCGCCACGCCTTCCTCGACCGCGATCCGGAGGCCCACGCCGCCGTGGGCGTGGGCCGCGGCGTACTTGCCGACCCGCTCGGCCTCCTCGACGGCGGCGCGGATCTCCTCCCGGCTGTAGCCGGGCGCGTTGAGGGTCGTGGCGGCGCTGGACACCCCGCCGGTGGCGAAGAGCTTCACGTGGTCGGCGCCGCGGGCGAAGTTCTCGCGCACGCCCCGGCGGACCGCGTCCACCCCGTCGAAGCTCGAGAGCGCCCGGCCGTGGCCGTTGCTGGCGGTGATCCCGCGCGTGGCGCAGAGGAGCCGCGGGCCGGGGATCACGCCGGCCTGGATCGCCTCCCGGACCTCGACGTCGAGGAAGTGCTCCTCGGCCATGACCCGCATCGTGGTGGTCCCGGCCGCGAGGTCCCGCCGGAGGTTGGCGGTGGCCTGCAGGGCCTGGGGGACGGGTGGGCGGCGGAGCTGGCCGATCTGGTCGCCCTGGCCGGGGACGATCGAGATGTGGCTGTGGGCGTCCACGAGCCCGGGCATCACGAACCGGCCGCCCAGGTCGATCACGCGGGCGCCCGGAGGCGCGGGGATCCGGTCCGCCGGGCCGGCGGCCGCGATGCGGCCATCGTCGATCACGACGACGCCGCCCGGGACGGGATCGGCGCCCGTGCCGTCGAAGAGGGTGCCGCAGCGCAGGACGGTCGGCGGCATGGTGGAACAGCCTGAAGGAAACACACGGCCCCGGCTTCGTCAAGCTGGCCCCGGCAGCGGATATCCTCGATCCGCACTCTCGAATGCTGGCCCCGGGTCCGTCGCTGACCGGCTCGCACCGTCTCAGGGAGCCAGGTCCGTCCTCGTGAGTCCGGGCCGGGTCGGCTCGACCGCCGGGCGGCGCGCCCGCTCGCGTCCCTCGCTCGCCAGCTCCTGAACGATCTCTATGTCGAACGCGAGTTCGAGTTGGAGACCGCCGCGCTGATTAAGGCTTGGCCCATGGATCACCAACGAGTACGAGCACAACGGCCTGCGGGCCGACGGAGAACGCGTCCTGGATCGGCTCATCGATCTTGCGCGCGGGCAGGCCTCGGCGGCCCCGTCAACCGCGACACGTTCGCATCCGCCCGCCGCGGTCAGCTCCTGCGAGCACTTCAGTGGCGGCAGCGCTAACTCGTGGGTCGGGCCTTCATCGGGTGGCGTCCGCTGGTCCACTCGCCGACCCTGATGTGCTTCTCGAACACTTGCGATTGTGTTGAGCCGGCGGGGTCCTCTCAGGGCAAGCGCTGCCGAAATCGACTGCGCAAGGAGGTCCACATACGCATCGCCGGTAGCCCTCTAGGGTCCGTTCTGACGGGGCCGCCGTCACGTCCGATCGACGGACATTTTTGCGCCGCGCTGGCGCTGCCCGTCGTTGGGAGGAAGCCCGGCGGGCGAGTGGCGATGCTAGAATGTCGGCAACCGCGAGCCAACGATCGTGCACCGCACTCCCTTCAAAAACCTCGTACCGG
>CAVXVV010000099.1:0-31138 GCA_963765195.1 uncultured Candidatus Rokubacteria bacterium | reverse complement strand
CGGGAGTTCAATTCTCCCCCTGTCCACCATTTCTTTCGCTCGCCAAACGCCGAAATCCCGCGCTGGGCCTGGCGTTTCGTCACGTCGGGTCCCACGAGCGCTCCTCGGGACCAGCGCACGCATCTCCGAGATCCTCTCGCTTGACCGGCGCGATGTGGACGCTCAGCGTAGAGAGATCAAGATCATTGGGAAAGGAAACAAGCAGCGGGTGCTCTTCTTCACCGATCGGGCGGTCGAATGGCTTGACCGCTATCTCGGTCGCCGACGGGACTGACGAACAGCCCCTGTTCGTCACAGGTGGGCACAGGGCCGCCTTGAGCAGGCCAGGCCACGGGACTTCCTTGCGACTCATCGTGAGAGGCTCCCATGTCTGCATGGGGTGACACTCTCCCTGAACAGTTAGCCCATGACATTCTTATGGACCAACAGCAGCGCCGATCCAGGCCCTTGACTCCGCCCGCTGGAGCGGCGAAGCTGGCGGCGGCGCGTGGCCAAGCCTGATGGATTGACGGAGCTCGACAGGGTCGGTCTGGTGGAGATCTTCAAGGAGTTCACGTTCGAGGCCGCGCACCGCCTTCCAAATGTGCCCCCGGGACACAAATGCGCGCGCCTGCACGGCCATTCCTTCCAGGTGTCGATCCACGTCGACGGGGCGGTCGGCGCCCAAACCGGGTGGGTGCGGGACTTCGCCGATCTCACCGACGCGATGGACCCCCTGCTCGCGCGACTCGACTACTACTACCTCAACGAGATCGAGGGGCTCGAGAACCCGACGAGCGAGCTGCTCGCGCGCTGGATCTGGACGCGGCTGGCGACCGCGCTGCCCGGGCTTTCGCAAGTGGCCGTGCGCGAAACCTGCAACTCCGGCTGCATCTACCGCGGCGAGCCGTAGCCGGTTGGAGGCATCTTCGGCGGCCGTCCCTCCGCGAACGAAGGCCGCCGTGCTGGTGAGCGGCGGTGTCGACAGCGCCATCCTCGTCGGTACGCTCGTCGCGGCAGGACATGAGGTCACACCGATCTACGTGCGCTTCGGCCTCGCCTGGGAAGCCGTCGAGGAAGCCCACTTGCGGCGGTTTCTCGCGACGCTGCCCGCGCCCGGCGCGCGTCCCCTCGTCGTCCTCGCCCTGCCGATCGCCGACGTGTACGAGACGCACTGGAGCGTGTCGGGCGACGACGTTCCCGCCGAGCGTACTCCCGACGAGGCCGTCTATCTGCCGGGCCGCAATCTGTTGCTCCTCGCGAAGGCGAGCGTGTGGTGCGCACTGCACGGCGTCGAGACGATCGCGCTGGGCACACTCGCCGGCAACCCGTTCCCCGATGCGGGCCGGCCCTTCTTCGGCGGGTTCGGATCGCTCGCCTCGCTGGCCATGACCTGCCGGCTGGAGGTGATCACGCCCTTCGCCGGCCTTCGCAAGCACGAGGTGCTCGAGCGCGGGCGCGCGCTCGACGTGGCACACACCTTCTCGTGCATCGCGCCCGCGGCCGGCCGGCATTGCGGCCGGTGCAACAAGTGCGCAGAGCGCCGCCGCGCCTTCGTGCAGCTCGGAATCGTCGACGTCACCGACTACGCGGCCTAGCAGGATGGGCAAAAACCCGCAGGCTGCTCAAAAAGGTTCAGATGCGAGGCGGCGCCCGCCGGCCGCACGCGAGGCGTACTCCCTGTACGTTGAGCGTGCGGCCAAGGGCGCCAACGACGCAGATGGGCCTTTTTCAGCAGCCTGCGAGTGAGCCGCGTGTTCGTCGCGCCGGTGTCGTTCGGGCTCGGCGATCTCGTCGTCTCGCTGCCGGTCGTGCAGGCGGCCATCGCCGCCAGCGCTCGAGACGGCGACGAGACGTGGCTGGTCACGCGCACGCCCGTGCAGACCGCGCTCGCTGAGCGCATCTCGGGACTGACCGGCACGGTCGACGAGGAGACGTTCACGCCTCCCCGACCGCCGGATCGCCTCGTCGACCTGCGCGACCATCCGCTGCAGCGTGACTACTGGTGGGGCTCCCCCGAGTTCGAGGCGGCGTACGGACCGCTGGCCATCAACGAGATCCTCGCCCGGATCGGAGCCGACCTCGGAATCGCGGCCGACTTCTCGGCGCCGGTGCCGCTGGCGGCGGCGCCGCCACCCAACGTCAGCGACTGTGTCGTCTTCGTCGCCGAGACCGACGGGGTCGCCAAGCATTGGCCGGCGGCCCGGTGGACCGGGCTCGCCGAGTCGATCCAGGCCGCGGGCGCGCCGGTGCGTCTGATCACCCGCGACGGGATCCCGGCCGCGCTCGCCGGCTGTGACCTGCGTGAGGTGCGGGCGCCGACACCGGGCGACGCCGTCGACGTGCTCAGCGCGTGCCGGGCCGTCGTGGGCGTGGACACGGGGCTCACACACGTGGCCGCCCAGCAGGGAACCCCGACCGTCACGGTATGCCGACCTCCGGCCGTCTTTTTTCGCGCCTGGCCCCACACCCGGGTCGTAACGGGACGACGGTGCGACGACGCGTGCGTGGCGGCCGAGGCCGCCTACGCCTACCACGATCGGGTGAGCCTGCGCGGCTTCCGTCCGGAGCGGGCGTGGACGTGCGCGGCCGCGGCTCGGTGCCTCGAAGCCATCGAGCCGGCGGCAGTGTTCGCGGCGCTGACGGAGATCTGGTGATCGACTCGTATCCCTCGAGCCGCGTCGTGAACTCGCAGCCCGAGGGCATCGGCCGCGTCGTCGCGCTCGACGGCATGTGCGCGTGGAACAACTTGGGCCGCAACGTCGTCTTCGCCGATCTCGCGCTCCGGCCCGGCGCGGTCTTCGACGAGACGGCGTTCCCCGACGACGACGAGCCCTCGCAGTTCGACTTGGACATCCATGCGATCGTCGGGCTGGACGGTGCCAACGTCGTGGCGGTGCTGAACCATCTCGGCTCGCTCCGCCTGTTCTGCGTGCCGGACGTCGGCGGAGCCGCTCCCGCGCGACGCGTGCCGATCGAGCGCCACCTCGACTTCGTCGCGGATTAGAGCGGGTCGTCGCGCTCGGTGACCGCATCGTCACCTCGCGTCCGCGGGGCCAGCGGTCGGGCGGGCTGCTCGTATCCGAGCCCATTTCGGGCGCCCGAGGGCAGCTCGAGGCACGTGTCGAGTTGGAGGAATTCGGCCCGGTGACCGCCCTGGCGGCCGAGTCGACGGCGTCGGGTGACGGTTGGCTTGCCATTGGCGGCGAAGGGCGTGTCTGGCTGCACGCCGTCGCCGGGGGCCGTCTCGAATCGCCCCGCTGGCATGTTGCTGTCGATTTCCTGCCGGCCGTCCTCGCGCGCGACGGGCGGCTCCTGTGGGCCGCCGGCAGCGTGCTCGGTGGCACCGGCCTTGACGACTACGACTGGGAGAAGCTGCGGGGCGGCGGGTTGGCCGCGCTCGATCTTGCCACCGGGGATGTGGTCGTGTCCGCCCGCTTCGGCGACGACCTGGCATGGGGCAGCGGTGGGGTCGCGTTCGTCGTGGTGGGCGGCGAACCGTGCGGCATCGGGCGCCGTGGCGAGCTGCATCTGCTCGACGGCGCGGTCACGGTCGCCGCCACGCCGCCGGTCGCAACAGACTCGCTCGGCATCGCACACGCGACGGTCGTGCGCGACCAGCTCGTGGTCGGCTTCAACCGCGGCGGCCACCGGCTGTATACGTGGCCGGCGAGCACGATCACTCGCGAGGCCGGGGCGCGCCGTCGCGGGTGAGGCGCGAGCCCGCAGCGCGCCGTCGAGTCCCGCGTCACCATGCCGTGCCGCCCGTCACGAACTCCAGAATCGATCGAGCCGCAGCGACCCCATGGCCGAACGCCACGGCGACGCGCGGGTACGCGCCGGCGACCACATCGCCCGCCGCGAACACGCCCCGGCGCGACGTGCGGAAGCGCCCGTCCACCACCACGGCGCCGTGGCGGTCGAGCTCGAGGTGCCCACGGAACAGCTCCGTGCATGGCTCCCGGCCGATCTTCACCACGAGACCTCCGATGGACAGCGTTCGGCGCTCGCCTGTCGCCGGCTGGGCGACGACGACGGCCTGGAGCCGCTCGGCGCCGGAGACCGACTCGAGCTCCCAGCCCGCGAGATCCTCGATCCGCGGCTCGGCTCGGACTCGCGCGACGAGATCACGGCGCGCGGTGAGATCCGACGATCGATGCAGGAGCACGACGGAGGAGTCGTTCGCCGCCAGCTCGAGGGCGTCGAGCGTCGCGCTGTCGCCGCTGCCGATCACGGCGACGGCGCGGCCGGCGAAGCGGCCAGGCCCGGATCCCGCCCCCGCGGCATCCAGCTGGTAGGTCACGTCGCCAGCGAAGGCGCCGTCGACCGCGGCGGGCAGGTCGCGCCGCCGCGACCCGGTGGCCACGAGCACAGCACGGGCGTGAAAGCGCCGGGAGTTCGCGTCGACGGTCAGATGCTCGAAGTCGACGCTCTCGACGCGCTGATTCAGCCGGACGCGGTCTCCCAGGATCGACGCGGTCCGGGAGATCGAGCGCTGGAGCGTGTCGCCGTCGTCGAACCGTCCGGAAGCGACGTTGCGGATGGAATTGGTGACCTCGGGGAGCTGCCCACCGAGCATGCCGCCCGCCTCGAGCAGCACCACGTCAAGCTGAACGTCGAAGCACTCCAGCGCCCCGCTCACGCCGGCCGCGCCACCCCCAACGACCACGACGTCGTGGCGCTCGTCATCCGCCATGTCCCTACCCTACAGCCTAAGTTCCCCGGAAGCCTGTCCTTCGCCACAACTCCATCCGGTAGGCAAGTGGTTGATCTATCAGTGCTGATCATGCCGCAGCCGGATAGTCATGGAGCAGCGACTAGGTCTCCATGTCTCCATTGTGTCGATCCAGGAGACAATTCCACGGCCTACCGTCGGATCACCTTCGGTACACGCTGAGCCCTCCCATGGCCTGTCCTTCGCCAAAACTCCATCCGGTGGGCAAGTGGCAACTCCCCAGACCGGACTTGCGCCGGCAAGAGCACGGCACCTTTCACGGCGCGCTGTGGATCGATGCCAACCTACTCCATGGCTGGCCCCTCCTCGCGCGCCTTTGAGCGCGTTCTCTCGGTGGGGCAGTGTGTGGCACCACGTCGAGCCGGGGGGGTCAGCCGCTTCATCGCATCTATGCGCACCGCTAAGGAGCGGGCAGCGGGGATCCGGCCAGGGTGCGGCATTCACCGTTTGGGGCTATGATCCCTCACCGATGGCCGGTTACCGGCTCGGCATCGACATCGGCGGCACCTTCACCGACCTGGCCCTGACCGATGCCCGCGGCCGGGTGCGGTTCGGCAAGGTACTGACCACGCCAGACGATCCGCTCCGGGGCCTCCTCGACGGCATGCGGGCACTGCTGGCCGGGGCCGGCATCCCCGCCCGTGAGGTCGTCCACGTGCTTCACGGCACGACGCTCATTACCAACGCCGTCATCGAGCGAAAGGGCGCACGGACCGGGCTCCTGACCACCGAGGGGTTCGAGGACGTCCTCGAGATCGGCCGCGAGGCGCGCTACGACCTCTACGACCTCGAGATGCGAATGCCGGAGCCGGTCGTCCGGCGCCGGCTGCGACTCGGCGTCCCGGAGCGGACCGACCACGCCGGGCGCGTGCGCCAGCCGCTCGACACCGCCCGCGTGGCCGACGCGATCCGCGCCCTCGAGGCGGCGGGGGTCGAGGCGATCGCGGTCTGCTTCCTGCACGCTCACCAGAACCCCGCCAACGAGCGCGCTGCCGCCGCCGCCGTCCGGGTGGCCCTGCCCGGCGTGACCGTCACCACCTCGGTCGAGGTGCTGCCCGAGATCCGCGAGTACGAGCGGGCGTCGACCACGGTGCTCAATGCCTACGTCCAGCCGCTCGCCCGCCGGTACCTAGGCCGGCTGCGCCACGGCCTCGCTGCCGCCGGCGCCACGCGGGCGGCCGTCCACATCATGACCTCGAGCGGGCACCTGACGGCGACCGACGAGGCCGAGCGGGTGCCGGTGCGCCTCATTGAGTCGGGTCCGGCCGGCGGCTGCCTGGCCGCGGTCTTCCACGGGCGGCAATCGGGGCTTCGCGACCTGGTGGCCTTCGACATGGGCGGCACCACGGCCAAGGCCTCCCTGATCCACGGCGGCCGGCCGTACACGACGAACGAGTTCGAGGTCGCACGGGTCCAGCTCGGCAAGAAGGGCAGCGGGCTGCCGCTCCGCATCCCGGCCCTCGACCTCATCGAGATCGGGGCCGGTGGCGGCTCCATCGCGACCGTCGATGCCCTCGGACTCCTGCGCGTCGGGCCGCGGAGCGCGGGGGCGGAGCCGGGACCGGCCTGCTACGGCCGCGGCGGCAAGGAGCCGACCGTCACCGACGCCGACCTCCTTCTCGGCTACCTCGCCCCCGACCGCTTCCTGGGCGGCGACATGCGGCTGGACGTAGAGACCGCGCGCCGGGCGATCCAGGAGGTGGCGGAGGCGCTGGGGCTCGACGTCATCGAGGCGGCCGCCGGCATCCACCGCATCGTCAACGAGAACATGGCCAACGCCGCCCGGATCCACATCCTGGAAAAGGGCAAGGACCCGCGTCACTACCCCCTGTTCACTTTCGGCGGCGCCGGCCCCGTCCATGCCCACGGGGTCGCCCGGCTCCTGGGCACCGATCGCATCATCGTCCCGCGCGGCGCCGGGGTGACCGCGGCGCTCGGCTTCCTGGCCGCCCCCATCGCGACCGACGAAGTGCGGACCTACTTGACCCGACTCGATCGCGTGGACTGGACGCGCGCGCGCCGGCTCCTCGCCGAGATGGAAGCGGCGGCAGTCGCCACGCTGCGCGCGGCCGGTCTGCCGGCACGGGCCATCGCCGTCGAGCGCGCCGCCGACATGCGGTACGCCGGCCAGGGGTTCGAGGTCACCGCCCCGCTCCCGGCGGGGAAGCTGGACGCCGCGCGTACGAACGCCATCGCACGCGCCTTCCTGGCCACCTACCGGGAGCGCTACGGGCAGGCGACCCGCGATCAGCCCTTGGAGATGGTCTCCTGGCGGGTGCGCGCGCGGGGCCCGATGCCCCGCGTCCGGCTCCAGGCCGTGCCCCGCGCCGGCGACACCCGCGAGGCGCGGACGGGCCACCGCCCAGTGTACTTCGGCCACTTCGTGAACACGCCCACGTACGACCGGGCCCGGCTGGGCGCCGGGGCCGTCGTGCCGGGACCGGCGATCCTGGAGGAACGGGAGTCCACGCTCGTGGTCCCGCCCGGCGCTCGCGCCGCGATCGACCCCCGCGGCAACGCGATCGTCACCCTGCCCGCGGCCCCCGCGCGCCGGAGCGCCCGGATGCAGTAAGCTACTGCCGTGGCAAGATCCGGAGCGCTCGATCCGGTCACGACGTCCATCCTGTGGGCGCGACTCCTCGCGGTCGTGGACGAGGCCGCCGCCACGCTGATCCGCACCTCGTTCTCCACGATCGTCCGCGAAGTGCATGACATGACCCAGCTCCTGACGGACGACCGCGGGCAGACGCTGACCCAGTCCGCCGTCTCCACGCCGGGGTTCGTCGGGACCACCGCCGGCGGCGTCCGGCGGTTCCTGGAGCTTTATCCCGCCGAGACCTGGCGACCGGGCGACGTCGCCATCACGAACGACCCGTGGGTCGTGACCGGTCACCTGCCCGACGTCACGATCGTCACGCCGGTCTTCCATCCTCGTCGGGGGGGGCCCCTGGTGGCGTTCATGGCCAACACGGCCCACATGACCGACATCGGCGGCACCTACTTCGGCGCCAGCACCACCGAGGTCTTCGAGGAAGGGCTCCGGATCCCGCCGCTCAAGCTGATGGTCGCCGGCCGCCCGGTGACCCCGGTGTGGGCGATGATCCGCGCCAACGTCCGGGCCCCCGACCAGGTCGTGGGCGACATCCGAGCCCAAATCGCCGCCAACGAGCAGGGGGTGCGGACGATCTCGGGCATCATGGCCGACTACGGCCTGGCCGACCTGCGCGGCCTGGCCCGGGCGATCCATGACGCCAGCGACCGGGCCCTCGGCCAGGCGCTCGCCCACGTGCCCGACGGCACCTACCAGGCCGAGGCGACGGGAGACGGCTACGGCGAGCCGTTCACGGTGAAGCTCGCCCTCACGGTCCAGGCCGGCCACCTCCACTTCGACTTCGCCGGCTCCTCGCCGCAGCAGCGCACGCCCATCAACGCCGTCATCCAGTACACACGGGCCTACGCGGCGTTCACCACGAAGTGCGCCTTCGTGCCGGAAATCCCGAACAACGAGGGGCTGCTCCGGCGGATCACCATCGAGGCGGCCCCGGGGTCGATCGTGCACGCGATCGAGCCGGCCCCCGTCCAGTCCCGACACGTCCTGGGCTTCGTGCTCCAGGGCGCGGTGTTCGCGGCCTTCGCCCAGTGCGCGCCCGCCCACGCCCAGGCCGACAGCGGCACGCCCCCGCCCATCATCACCTTCTACGGGAACAAGCCCGACGGCACGCCATTCCTGACCTTCGAGTTCGTCAACGGCGGCGTGGGCGGCAAGCCGGCCATCGACGGCCGCTCGACCACGTCGTTTCCGTCGAACATCGCCAACCTCCCGGTCGAGATCCTAGAGTCGATCGCACCCGTCCTCTACCTGGAGCAACGCCTGATCCCGGACTCCGGCGGCGTCGGGATGCATCGGGGCGGGCTGGGCCAGCGGAAGACCTTCCGGGTCGAGCACCCGATGATGGCCTCGCTGATCCTCGACCGCTTCCGCCATCCCCCGCCCGGCGCCCTGGGCGGCGGCGACGGCCGTCGCGCGGAGGCCCGGTTCGCCGACGGCCGCTCGGTGACGATGAAGAGCGTACTGGCGCTCCAGCCCGGGGACGTCCTCACGCTCGAGTCCCCGGGGGGCGGCGGCTACGGGGATCCCGGGAAGCGGCCCGACGAGCTGATCCGTCGCGACCTCGACGAGGGCTACGTCACCCGGTGGCCTGGTTGGAAGGGAGGGAGACCGTCATGACCCGCTTCGCCTCGCGACCTGCCTCTTCCTGCTGCTGTTCTCGGCGGCCGGCCCGGCGGGGGCCGCCACCCCACCCGACGTCCTGATCGTAGCGGTGAGCGGCGACCTCGTCTCCATCGATCCGCCCTTCTCCTCCGGCGCGCCGTTCCAGAACGAGGTGATCACGAACCTCTACGACTATCTCGTCGAGTTCGGGACGAAGCCCGACGGCAAGGGCGGTACGATGGGCGACCTCAACGGCTTCGCCGGGAAGCTCGCCCAGTCGTGGGTCGTCTCGCCCGACGGAACCAAGGTCACCTTCAAGCTCCGGCCCGGGGCGAGGTTCGCCGGCGGCGAGCCGGTCACCGTCCAGGACGTCAAGTACAGCTACGACCGGATCTTCGGCGTGAAGGCGGTCACCGCCGCGCTGACCAGGATGGCGGCCGTCGAGGGTCCGGAGTCGATCCGGATGGTGGACCCCCAGACCATCGAGTTCACCCTATCGAAGGGCAACCCGCTCCTCTTCGGGAACATGGCGCAGTACGGCCATGGCGTGACCCAGGAGAAGGCACTCAAGCCCCACGCCGCCGCCGACGACCCCTGGGCCACCAAGTGGCTCAAGACCAACGACGCCGGCGGGGGGCCGTTCGCCCTCGAGCGGTGGACGCCGGGCTCGGAGATCGTGCTCCGCCGCAACGAGCACTACTGGGCGGGGCCCGCCAAGCTCAAGCAGATCGCCTTCAAGATCGTCCCCGAGGCGGCGACCCGGACCCTGCTGCTCCGGAGGGCGCGGTCGACGTCGCTACCGGCCTGCCGTTCCAGGACGTCCTCACCCTCCAGGGCGACCCGAACGTGCAGGTCCTCTCTTACCCGTCCACGATCGTGAAGTACCTGGCGATGAACCTGAAGACGCCGCCCTTCGACCAGGTGAAGGTGCGACAGGCGGTGTCCTACGCGGTGCCCTACGACACCATCCTGAAGGAGGTCGTGAAGGGGTTCGGGCGGCAGCTCAAGAGCCTGGCCCCCGAGGGAATGACTGACCGCCGACCCGTCGCTCTGGCGTTACGCGACGGATGCGGCCAAGGCCAAACAGCTCCTCGCCGAGGCCGGGCTGGCCGGCGGCTTCAAGACCACGCTCACGGTGCGGGCGGGTTTCCCCGACGACGAGCAGATCGCGGTCTGGGTGCAGTCGGCCCTCCGGCCCCTGAACATCGACGTGGCGATCGAGAAGCTGCCACTCGCCGGCTACACCGACCGGATGCGGAAGAAGGACATGGCCTTCTTCGTCCACGAGTGGCTCTCGATCAACAACGACCCCTTCTACCACTACTTCTGGCTGGCCCAGCCCGGCTGCTGCAACTACGCCAACTACGAGAACCCGCAGGTCACCGGGCTCATCAAGGAGTACATGCTCACGACCGACGCCAGGGCCGAGCCGAGGCCAGCCGGCGGGTCCAGCAGCTCTTCATGGAGGACGCCGGCTGGGTCTTCCTCTACCAGCCCGACGTCGATCGTCACCATGCGGAAGAACGTCAAAGGCTACGTCTACTGGCCCGACCGCTACACGCGCTACCACTCGATCTTCAAGCAGTAGGAGGTTCCGGTCTCAACCACGGGTTCCGGCATCTCGGCGAGATGCTCGCCGTTCGGGGGCGGCTCGGCCTCACGGGGTTCTGACCGGCCGGCTCCCGATGATCCGCTACGTCCTGCGCCGGCTCGTCTGGCTCCGCTGGTCCTGCTCGGCGTGAGCGTGGTCACCTTCGCGCTGACCCGGATCATCCCCGGCGACCCCACCGACCGGCTCGTCGGCAGCGCGTTCCTGACCGACGAGCGGCGGGCCGAGATCCGCCGCGAGTACGGCCTCGACCGCCCCTACCCCGCCCAGTTCGCCGCCTACCTCCGCGGCCTCGTCCGCGGCGACCTTGGCACCTCGTTCCTGACCAGCCGCCCGGTCGCCGCCGACCTCCGTCAGCGCTTCCCCGCCACCCTCGAGTTGACCGTCGCCGCCCTGTGCTTCGCCGTCCGGTCGTCGCGATCCCGCTCGGCGTCGGGTCGGCGGTCTGGAAGGGCTCGTGGCTGGACCACCTGGGCCGCGTCCTCGCCGTGCTCGGGCGTCTCCATGCCCGTCTTCTGGTCGGGCCTGCTCCTCCTCTACCTCTTCTTCTTCTGGTGGCAGTGGGCGCCGCCGCCCATCGGCAGGCTCGAGCCGTCCCTGCTGGCGCCCCGCGCCGGTCACCGGGCTGCTCACGGTGGACGCGCTCCTGGCCGGCGAGGGCGCGGTGCTCTGGGGCGCCCTGCGAAGCCTGACCCTGCCCGCGCTCGCTCTCGGTCTCGCCGCGATGGCGCCGCTCGCCCGGATGGCGCGCGCGTCGATGCTGGAGGCGCTCGGCTCCGACTACGTGCGGGCGGCCCGGGCCTTCGGGCTCCCCGAGCGCACGGTGGTCGTCCGCCACGCCCTCCGCACCTCGCTCCTGCCCGTCGTGACGATGGTCGCCGTCGTCTTCGGCTACCAGCTCGGCGGCGTCGTCCTCGTCGAGTCCGTCTTCGCGTGGCCGGGCCTCGGCCAGTACGCCTACAACGCGGTCGCCAACGCCGACTACCCGGCCGTCCAGGGCTTCATCCTCTACACCACCACGATGTACGTCGTGCTCTTCCTGGTGGTCGACCTCCTCTACGCGGTGCTCGATCCCCGCGCGCGCGCCGTCTGATGCAGTACCCCAATCATCCTCGATCCGTTCAAGCCCAGTCCTGCGCCGGCGGTGTGGCAACCGCTGCCCCTCGTCGGGTTTCCGGCCCGTGGGCGCTATGTCGTCCTTCGCGACGCCGTTGCGAAGGGCACGAGCTTCGGAGCGCGATAGGTCGGCCTCCAGATGATCGACCTCCGGAGCAGGGCGCCGTGCGCGGCGAAGCAAGTACACCCGCTGGACCCGATCCCGATCCTCGACGTTATCGACTTCGCCCCCATGTGCGTCGATCGCCGCGGCCAGAAGCTGATGGACAAGGTCCTCTGGCACGCCGGTGATCGCGCGCTGACGCGATAGACACCGTCCATGCGGCGAGCCGACGCGACCACCCTGGCGGGCCTCGCGATCATCCTGGCGCTCGTCTTGGTCGCGCTGCTGGCGCCCTGGATCGCGCCCGACGACCCGTATGCGACCGACCCGGCGCGCGCGCTCCGCCCGCCGTCGCCCGCGCATCCCTTCGGCACCGGCGTCTTCGGCGAGGACGTCTTCTCGCGCGTCCTCTGGGGACCCGCTTGGACCTGCTGATCGCCGCCGGCGCGGTGGGATCGCCCTCGTCCTCGGCGGCGCCCTCGGCGCGGTGGCCGGCTTCGCCGGCGGGCTTCGCCGACGAGGGGTGCATGCGGGCGATGGACGTGCTCCAGGCGTTCCCGAACTTCGTCCTCGCCCTCGGGATCGCCGCCGCCCTCGGCCCGAGCCTGCCGAACCTGATCGTGGCCATCGCGCTGACCAACGTGCCCGTCTACGCCCGCCTGATGCGGAGCCAGGTGCTGACCCAGCGGACGGCGCCCTACGCGCTGGCCGCGGTCGGCGTGGGCAACCCGATGGCGCGGGTGCTGTTCGTCCACCTCCTGCCCAACACCTGGTCGCCGATCCTGGTCCAGGCGACCCTCCAGTCGGGCTGGGCGATCCTCCAGGCGGCCGGGCTGTCGTTCATCGGCCTCGGCGTGCGGGTGCCGACGCCGGAGTGGGGCGTGATGATCGGCATGGGCGTCGCAGCAGGTCACCGCGGGCCAGTGGTGGGTGGCGTTCTTCCCCGGCCTCGCCATCATGGTCGCGGTGATCGGCCTCAACCTGCTGGGCGACGGGCTCCAGGACTGGCTCGACCCCAACGCCGATGAACCGCGCCGCCTCGTCCAGCCCTCTCCTCCGGTGGCGGAGCGAGGGTCCGCGGCCCTCGCGGGTCTCCAGTCGAGTTCGCGACGCCGCGCGGGATCGCGCGCGTGCTCGCCGGCGTCGACCTCGAGGTCCAGCCGCGGCGAGGTGGTCGGGCTCGTCGGCGAGTCGGGCTGCGGCAAGAGCGTGACGGCGCTCGCCGTCCTGCGCCTGCTCCGCCCCCGGGCCGGATCACCGGCGGCAGCGTCCGCTTCGACGGCCGGGAGCTGACTGACCCTGCCCGAGGCCGAGATGCGGCGGGTCCGAGGCCGCGGGATCGCCATGATCTTCCAGGCGCCACCGGGAGTCGCTCAACCCGGTGCTCACGATCGGGCGACCAGCTCGGCCTCCTGCTGGCGCGCCACGACGGGCTCGGCGGCCGGCGCGGCCCGCGCGCGGGCGCGCGAGCTGTGGAGATGGTCGAGCTGCCCGACCCCGGCCGCGTCCTCCGGCGCCTACCCCCACGAGCTGTCGGGCGGCATGTGCCAGCGCGCGATGATCGCCCTCGCCCTCGCCTGCCGCCCCGCGCTCCTCGTCGCCGACGAGGCCGACCACGGCGCTCGACGTGACCGTCCAGCTCCAGATCCTCCTGCTGCTCCGGCGGCTGCGCGAGGCCCTCGGCCTCGCCCTGCTCCTCATCACCCACAACCTCGGGCGTGGTCGCCGAGGTGTGCCAGCGGGTCGCGGTCATGTACGCGGGCGAGATCGTCGAGGCGGCGCCGGCCGGCGCGCTGTTCGCCGCGCCCCGGCATCCCTACACGCGCCGGCTCCTGGCCGCCCGGCCGCGGATCGGCGCGCCTCCCGAGGGCGAGCCGATCCCCGGCACGTGTCCCCGACCCGCTCGCCCGGCCGCCGGGCTGCGCCGTTCCATCCCCGCTGTCACCGGGCGCAGGCCGTCTGCGCCGAGCGCCACCCGACGCTGGACCGGGACGCGTCCGGCCGGAGGTCCGCTGCTACTACCCCGAGCGCGGCGATGCAGCCTGCTCGCGGTCCGGAGTCCGCGCCTCGTCGAAGTCGTACCGGGTCGCCCGGCGGCGCCGTTCACCCGCCGCGAGCTGACGGCGGTGGACGGCGTCTCGCTGGGCCTCGACGCGGGCGAGACGCGTCGGCCTGGTCGGCGAGAGCGGGAGCGGCAAGTCCACGCTCGCCCGCTGCATCCTGCAGCTCGAGCGGCCGTCGGGCGGGCGCGTCGAGTTCGACGGCCGCGACCTGACGGCGCTCGGCGGCCGGGACCTCCGGCGGCTGCGCCGCCACCTCCAGATGGTCTTCCAGGACCCGGCCGCCTCGCTCAACCCCCGGCTCCGGGTCGGGCTACACGGTCGCCGAGCCGCTCCGGCTCCACGGACTCCGGGCAGGGAGCGCCGGCGTCCGGGCCCGGGTCGAGGAGCTGTTTGGCTGGGTCGGCCTCGGCCCCGAGCACGTCGACCGCTACCCGCACCAGCTCTCGGGCGGCCAGCAGCAGCGGGTCGCCCTCGCCCGCGCGCTGGCGTGCGAGCCGCGGCTCGTCGCGCTCGACGAGCCGACCTCGGCCCTCGACGTCTCGGTCCAGGCCGCGCTCCTCGCACCTCCTCCGCGAGCTCCAGGCGCGGCTCGGCCTGGCCTACCTCTTCATCTCCCACGACCTCGCCGTGGTCAGCACCCTGGCTGGCCGGCTCCTGGTGATGTACCTCGGCCAGGTGGTCGAGGAGGGCCCGACCGCGGAACTGCTCGCCGCGCCCCGCGCATCCCTACACGCGGGCGCTCCTCTCCGCGTCCCCCGCGACACCCCGTGGGCACAGCCGGCGCGGCTGCTCGTCGCCGGCGAGCCCGGCTCGGCGCTCGCCCATCCCTGGCTGCCGCTTCGCGTCCCGGTGCCCGTGGGCGCTCGAGCGCTGCCGCGCGGAGCCTCAGCCGCTCCGTCCGGTTGGCCCCGGCCGCGGCGGCCTGCTGGCGCGCCGCGGCCGGCGAGCTGCCCGCCTGGCCCGCCGCCGACCCCCGTCGGCCGTGAACGGGCCGCCGACCGGCGAACACGGTAGGGTCGGGGGCTGGCGCGGTATGCAAAGCGCCCGTCTCCAGCCCCCGCCCGTTCGAACGGCGCATACAGATTTCCCGTACGCCGCTCTCGTGCCGGCTTCGGCCGAGTTCTTGAAGAGGGACGTGGTGATCCACTCGTTCCGTGACGGACCGATGGCGGAGTCGGCTGATCGACCTGAAGGGTGCACAAACCCTGATTCATGCCGCGGCCTGGTAGTACTCGTGCAGCAGCCCGCCGAGCAGGTCCCGCCGATACACGTCGCCAGTGCCGCCGCAGGCGATCGCCGCCAGCTGACGCTGTCCCTGAGGCGCGTCTAAGCCGAGCCCTCGGTGTGGTCGGTGGTGATTGTAGTCGCCGACATACACTCGGAGCACGCGCTCCAGATGCGTCCGATTTAGAATGAGGAGCCAGTCGAGGCACTCCGTCCGCACTGTCCGGATCCAGCGCTCCGCGTAGGCGTTGGCCCGGGGTGCCCGCACGGGCGGCGGAGCACCCTGACGGCCTCGCTCCGAAAGACCTTGTCAAACGCCCGGGTGAACTTGCTGTCCCGGTCGCGCACCAGGAACCGCACCTGACCCTCGACATCGAGCCACTCCCGCGCGAGATTCCTCGCCTGCTGAGTGACCCAGGCGGGTCGGGATTCGCCGTGCACCCTCCAAGGTGCACCCGCCGGCTCCCCAGTTCGATGAAGAACAGCACATAGAGCATCTTCAGCCACACCGTCTCGACTGTGAAGAAGTCACAGGCCAGGATGCTCGTGGCGTGCTGGCGCAGGAACACTGCCCAGCTCACCCCGCCCCGGCGCGGGGCCGGCCCGAGCCCGTGGCGGCTCAGGAGTGTCCGGATCGCGGTCGCCGAAACCCGCAGGCCCAGCTTCGCCAATTCCCCTTGAATCCGCTGATATCCCCACCGCGGATTCTCGCCAGCCAACCGGAGAATCAACGCCCGCGTCGCCTCGTCGAGGGCCGGTCGGCCCGGCCGCCCGCGGGCACTATAGGACCACTTCCATCGGACGAGCTCGCGGTGCCAGCGGAGCACGGTCTGGGGCGTTACCAGGAAGACTTTCTCTAGTTTGTGTCAAGCGATTTTTTGGCGGCGCTGCCGCAGCTGCTGCCGCGTCATCGTCGCCAGGTGGTACTGCTCGTCATACGGCACCTGGCGTTCCCACATGGCGAAGATGATCTTCAACCACTTCGCGCCTAAGGCCCGGAGTGCCTGGTGATGCGAGTGGCCCCGCGCCCGCTGCTGGTCGTCGTACGCCCGGGCCCACTCACTCGAGCGCAGCGAGAGGAACGCCACCTGATCGACCACGTACCGCAACGCCGTGTCGCAGGCGAAGCGGAAGTGGACGACCGGCTGCTTGCCGCTCCGCTTGGTCACGGGCACGGCGCCGGCGTGCGCCTGCAGATGCTGAAACGACGCCCACCGCTCAGGGGCGTCCCCCAAGCGGGCCCAGAGCGTGGGCGCGGTGATCCCGTGGTCACCGATCGGGAGCGTCCGGATCCACTGCGCCGCCGGCAGGCTCGCGAAAAAATCCTCGACCGCCTTCCGGTAGTCCTCGACCGCCGCCACCACCGGCCCCAGCTGGGTCACCAGGGTCCGCATCAGCCGGGCCTTGGCCCGCACCACGTGGGCCGGCACGGGCAGCTGCGGCCGCTGGAGGATGGCCCAGAGCTCCTGGGTCCGCGCCTCGCTCAGCCGATGGGCGGCGCCCACCGCTGCCACTGGCGTGCCGTGAGGGCGGCCACGGCGTCCGGCGTCGGATAGGCCTGCAGGAACTCCCGCGCCAGGACCGTCGTCAACTCGGCCACTTCCAGGGCCCGCGGATAGTACGCCTTCAGCGTCGCCGTCAGCTGGTTGACCAGGCGCGTCTGCTGCCGGACCTGCCGCTGATAGTCCTCCGTGAGCAGCTTGAGCTCCTGGGCCGCCTCCGAGCTCGGCTGGAGGGCCCGGAGGTGCGCATGATCGGTGCGGAGGAAATCGGCCAGCACCCGGGCGTCAAACGGATCACTCTTCGCCCCACTCTGCCGAAACCGATCTCGGGCCCGGTCCAGCGCCTTGGGATTCACGGGATAGACCAGGACGCCATGGTCGAGCAGGAAATCCACCACGCGGCCGTCGGGCCGCTCAATCGCCGCCCACCGCTCGATCCCCTGCGCCCGCCACTCGTCCAGCTCCCGGCCCCACTCGCTCAACCCCTCCGCCGTGTGCGGCACCGTGCGCGCGGTGACTTCGTCCCGTGCTCATCCACGACCCAGACCGCATGCGTCTGATCCGCCCAGTCGACCCCGAGGTAGTAGCGCACTCGCCCTCCTCTTCTTCTGGCCTCGCGGCCGCGGAGCGGGAACGGCGGGTTGGCCTTATACCGGTCCTCCGGGGGACCACTTTCTCTTGAACCTCTGGCGCCGTTCTCTTGCCGACCGGGACAGTCTTCCTCGGAGCCTCCGGGGGCTCGGTGCGCCACGGTCCTCTGGTCAGCAAGCTCCTGGCCTTCACACGTGACCTCCCATCGCCGACACCCAGACCCTTCCCTGCTCAGGAGAGGGTGACTCTTCTTCTCTGCTACTCGGACCGGACTGAGTATAAGGCGCGCCAGGTCTCCCGCGCCAGGAGCGACTCGCCGCGGCGAGGAACAGCCGGTCACTCCACCCAAACCGAGGGGCGGCCGACTTGTCGGCAGAGCACCTGAAGCTGGTGGCGCAGGACCACGCTCTCCAGGTCTTTGGCGTGCTTGTCATTCCACACGAGCGAGGCGAGGACTCGCCGGAGGAGCAAGGCCACGAGAGACCGCACCATGGAAAGGATCAAAAATACTCATACCGAAATTCTTATCGTCGAAATAGAGGCCGTCCAGATCACAACACGGACGGCTCTACTGCTTATCAAGGAAATTTAACGCCGACCGTGGCATAATTTTGTGTACCCATTATTCATTTTATAGGGTGGACTCATGGGCTATGGGGTCAATATTGCCCGGTAATGTACCGGCAGGGGGCGTACCTTCGTGGACCGTCATCCTTAAGAGGCGCCAAGCCGGCCGACCTCCCCGTGGAGCAGGCCTCCACGTTCGAGTTCGTGATCAATCTCACGACGGCGAAGGCGCTCGGACTCGCGATCCCGCCGTCAGTGCTGGCGCGGGCCGACGAGATCATCCAGTAGTGGATAGACGAACTTTCATCGCTAGCACCTTATCGGCATCCTCACCGCGCCGCTCGCCGCCGCCGCGCAGCCGGCGGGGAAGATTTATCGGATCGGCGTGGCTCTCGATTATGATCGTCTACCCGCCAGTTGCCGACGATATGCATTTCAGCGTGGCCTTACGCAACCTCGGTTGGGTCGATGGACGGAACGTCATCACCGAGTATCGTTTCGTGCAGGGGCAGCTGATTGCCGTCCGACTGCCTTCGGACTTGGCGGCTGAGCTCGTCGGCCTCAAAGTTGATCTCATCGTCGCCATTTAGCAGAGCCTTCGGCCCATCTTCGCCAAGGATGCGACCAGCACGATTCCGATCGTATTCGATGGTGTACGCCGATCCTGTTCGGTTGAGGGCTTCGTCATCCAGCCTCGCTCGACCTCACGGGAACCTCACGGGGCTCACGATGCATCGGCACAGGACCTAATCCCTAAAGAAGCTGCAACTGCTCAAGAGAAGCAGTACCCGGGGATCTCGCGCGTCGCGGTTCTCGTGCAGCCTATTCCGCCCATGGGCCAACCTGGAGATTTCCGCGTAGGACGATTACGCGGCCGCTCAGTCCCTCGGCCTCCGCCTTCAGAGGGTCGTAGGTGTCTAGTACATTACCGGCGAAATTTGAGCGCGTCTTCTCGGACATGGTGAAAGGCCAGCGCTGAGGGCGCTACGTCATTGTCGACAACGTACGCCTTCTGTTCTCGTACACACCGCGAAAGAGCATCGCGGACCTCGCGTCCGAAGCACCATCTGCCCACGATGTCCGACATCCGGGATTATATGTGGAGGCCGGAGGGCTCATGGCCTATACGGTGCTATCGATGCTTTAGACCTCTATCGCCGTGCCGCAACCTACGTCGATAAGATCCTCAAGGGCGCGAAGCCCGGCTGACCTGCCCGTCGAGCAACCCACACAGTTCGAGTTCGTCGTCAACCTCAAGACCGCCAAGGCGCTCGGCCTGACGATCCCGCCCTCGCTGCTGGCGCAGGCGGATCAGGTAATCGAGTAGCGCCTGTGACGGCACGCTCGCACAGCCAGCGAGGCTCTATTATCGCCACGAAGTCACGATCATGGCGCAGCTGATCCGGCCGTCATGAGAGCCATGACGCCGCAGGAGATTTGAGATCTCAGCCGCTATGCGAAGGGCCATCCTGCTCAGCCGCGACGTGATCATGCTTGCGTCGTAGGGCACTCCTTCGCCTGCTGCGGAAAAAGACAAGCGCGGCGATTGATCTGGCATGCTGGAGGAGAATCACCCGGTCGAGCTCATGGACGGTCATCTTCCGCCTCCGCGGAGGACATCGCTAGCGGCTCGACGGCCTAGAAGCGTGCAGGCGGAGCACTGGTGGCACGGCGTCTTGTTGATGACGTTCGTAATTTGCTGCGCTCCACTACCGCCTCCTGCCACGTCCCTGGACAAGCGTAAACGCGAAGCGCAAGAGTCCATCGAATAGGCGTATCAGACCTAGACGAACCCGCCGTCGGTGCCTTGCGCAGAGCGGACGAGATTACTCGAGTGACGACACACCACATTGCTCCTTGCGGTCACGGCATTGAGCGATGCGGCTGACGGTCACTATGACGAGGACATTTGGAGGACACCATGTAGCCGATCCGACGCGTTCCGCCAGCTGCGCCGGGCCATCCGGCTCACGCTCCACTCGGACCACACCGGGGTGCCGCCGCGCGAGATGGTCGAGCGTGTTGATTGAGTCGCAGCGCGCAAACCTGAAGCGCCACGATCGGCGCCGGTTTCCTCGGTGGTTGTCGCGGCGGGCCTCGCGACCGCCGCGCTCGCCCCGTTTCGGGCCGGGTACCCCGCGAGTGTGGGCAGTGCCTCGGGCGGCGGGCACGCGTGGCCATTGTCGGCGCCGGACTCGCCGGGCTGGCGTGCGCGGACGCCTTGAGGCGAGGGGCGTCGCTCGCGACCGTGTTCGAGGCGAACGACGCGCGTCGGCGGCCGCTGCTTCTCGCTCCCGGTTTCTTCCCCGGGCAGGTCGCAGAGCGGGGCGGCGAGTTCATCGATACGGGGCACGCGACGATGCGCGGCTACGCCAACGCGCTTCGGGCTCGCGCTGGAGGACGTCACGCAAGGGGCCGGGCGAGGTCTTCTATTTCGTGGACGGCAGCCTCCACTCCGAGGCCGACGGTCGTGGACGAGTACCGAGAGCTTCGTCGCCCGCGATGCGCGCCGACCTCCAGCACGGCTCCGGCGCACCCGACGGCGGACGACCTTCACCGAGGGGGACATCGTGCTCGACTTCACGACGCTCGAGTGAGTGTCTCGACGACGCGCGGTGCCGGCTCAATCATCGCGCGGAGTGGTCGAGGTCGCGTACACGACCGAGTACGGACGCGAGATCGACGGAGCAGAGCTGCCTCAACTTCCTCCTCTTCATCCATGCCGACCGGCGCGCGAAGTTCGCGCCCTTCGGCGTCTTCAGCGACGAGCGCTTCCACGTCGTCGACGGCAACGACGCATCGCAACGGGCCTCGCCGCACGGCCCTCCGGGCAGATCCAGCTCGGGAAAACGCTCGTCGCAGCGCGCCAAGGACTGCCGCGGGCGACATCGTAGCTGACGTTCGAGGTGGGCCGTACTGCCCGTCGACAGCGCACTGACGCCGTCGTGTTCGCGATCCCGTTCTCGACGTTGCGCGATGTCGACCTGGATCCGAGCCTCGGGCTTCCGGCGTGGAAGCTCGACGCGATCGAGAACCTCGTCCTACGGAACGAACGCGAAGGTCATGGTCGGGTTCGACGGGCGCCCCTCGGCAGGCGCTGGGCGGACGACGGCCAGTCGTACGCGCACCCTCCCCAACCTCCGGAACACGTGGGAGACGAACCCGGCCCGAGCGACGGCGACATGACCCGCGCGATCCTGACCGACTACACCGGCGGCCGGCGCGGCGAGACCCTCAATCCCGCTGCAACGTGCCGAAGCGAGGCGGCGCGCTTCCTCTCGGACCTCGACCGCGTCTATCCGGGCGCCTCGGCCGCTCCGCGCCGCGCGACGGCAGGGCAAGCCGGTTGCGGGTGCACCTGTTGCACTGGCCCTCCTTCCCGCTCACGCTCGGGGCAGCTATACGTGCAAACACCCGGGGTACTTCACGACGATCGCGGGGAACGAGGCGCAAGGCCGTTGGGCAACCTGTTCTTCGCCGGCGAGCACACGAGCTCGTTCTACGAGTGGCAGGGCTTCATGGAGGGCGCAGCGCTCTCCGGGCTGCGTGCGGCCCACGAGGTGTACCGGCTCCTGCGAGGATGAGCTGGCACTCGCTGCCATTCCGGGAGCTGGACGGATGACCAACCCGCTCCATCGGTGAAGCTCGCTCTTGACACGGACTTAGCGGATAGTTAAGTTGTCACCACAGAGGTTGAGTGTGGTCTTGACCAAGCTGCGCGAGTCCAAGGCACTGACCGAACGTAAGGTCGAGCAAACGGGCCAAGGTCACTGAGGCTTACGTGTTTCAGCTTGAGAGCGGCGTACGGAAGAACCCGTCGCTTCCCGTGCTTAGGCGCTTCGCCAAGGCCCTCGGCGTGCCGGTGACGGCGCTGCTGGAGTGAAAGGAAAGGAGACTCCCATGACCAGGGACGAGGGACGAGCCTTCATTCGAGCGCGCCTCGACTCTCAGTTCGGCAATACCTAGACAAACATTAGCGACGAGGGGCTCCAGCCGGACCCAACTGGTCAGCTTCGTACTGATGCCCATCGCTGCTGGCGCACAACATCACGTGCTGGAGGTCCACGAGGACTTACTGGACGGCGATGAGCTGGGAATTGCAACTCCAGGAGGCAAGCGGGTCATTACGATCGCTTCCGGCGGGAGGGTGTCAGGACACTCCGCATCCCGCCAAGCGGCCCGTCGGAGGTAGGTTGGAGTGACTGATAGGAAGGAACACGGGGCCCTCGGCGTGCCTGTGACGGCGCTCCTGGAGTGACAGAGATGGTCGGCGGGCCCTAATGCGATACGATGCAGGAGCTGCAGCCTACGACCGTCTGACGGGTCGGTGGTCGCGCCTCTACGCACACGCAGCGCTAGACACGGCCGGAGTCAAGGTGTCCTTCGCCAAAACTCAGTCCGGCGGCCAAGTGGTTGATCTGTCAGCTCTGATCCGGAGAAAATCCGAGCTCGATGATCACCCTCCTGCTCCACCTGCTTCGACTCCTCCCGTTCCTCTGCGGCGGCCACCGCCAGCTCGCCCTGGAGAACCTCGCCTTGCGCCACCAGCTCGCCGTGTACAAGCGAACGGTGACCCGGCCCAAGCTGCGCACGACGGATCGGCTCTTCTGGGTCTGGCTGGCCAGGGTCTGGGCCGGGTGGAGGCAGCCCCTTGTGATCGTGACCCCCGACACCGTCCTGCGGTGGCAGCGGCGCCGCTTCCGCGAGCACTGGACCAAGCTCTCCGGCCGGCCCACCGGGGCCGCCCGCCGGTCAACGTCGAGATCATGGCCCTTGTCACACGAATGGCCGCGGCGAATCCCTCTGGGGCGCCCCGCGAATCCATGGCGAACTCCTGAAGCTCGGCATCGACGTGGCCGAGCGCACCGTCTCCCGGCTGATCCCGAAGCGGCGCTCACCGCCCTCCCAGACCTGGCGGACGTTCCTCGCCAACCATGTCCGGGACCTCGTCTCCATCGATTTCTTCACCGTTCCCACCGCGCGCTTGCGCGTCCTCTTCGTCCTCGTCGTGCTCGCCCACCACCGCCGGCGCGTCCTCCACTTCAACGTCACCGAGCATCCCACCGCTGCCTGGACCGCCCAGCAGATCGTCGACGCCTTCCCGGACGACTCCGCGCCGTCCTATCTCCTCCGCGATCGCGACAGCATCTACGGTCACGCGTTCCGGCACCGCGTGAAGGGCATGGGATCAGTGAAGTCCTGACCGCGCCCTCACAGCCCATGGCAAAATCCCTTCGCGGAGCGGCTCATCGGCTCGATCCGGCGCGAGTGTCTGAATCACGTCCTCGTCCTCGGCGAACGGCACCTGCGCCGCACCCTGACCCGCTACTTCGCGTACTATCACCGGGCGCGCACTCACCTCTCGCTCGACAAGGATGCGCCCGACGGACGGCCAATTGAGCCTATCGGAGCTCGTGTCCCGGTCACAAACCCCATCCACTTGTCCCACCAGAACTTTCCTCACCGCGTCCACTGCTGGTCCGGTAGGGTCTCGGCTCAGACGCCAATGCCTGATGCCGGGGTGCCGCGATGATGCTCGTGATGGGATTCTGGACGTTCGTTCGCGCTTTGCTCTTCGGGTCGGCGGCCATCGCCCTCGAGAACCTGGCGCTGCGCCATCAACTCCTCGTCCTCCAGCGGTCGGTGCGTCGACCGCGTCTGGCTCGGTGGGATCGCGTCTTCTGGGTCTGGCTGTCACGGGTCTGGGTGAGTTGGCGGTCCAGTCTCGTCATCGTGCAGCCCGCCACGGTTCTGACGTGGCACCGCCAAGGCTTCCGGCTCTACTGGCGGTGGACGTCCAGGCCAAACCCGGTCGGCCGCCCGAAGCTTGACGCCGAGATCCGCCGCCTCATCCGACGCATCGCGCGGGAGAATCCGACATGGGGCCGGCGGCGCATCCAGGCAGAGCTCGCCCTCCTCGGCTACCACGTCGCCGACCTCACCGTCGCGAAGTACATGTGCCGGACGTCGCCGCGGCCCGCCCCGACGTGGCGGGCCTTTCTGGCGGCTCACCTCCGCGAGATGGTCGCCGTCGACTTCTTCGTCGTCCCCACCCTCACCTTTCGTCTCCTCTTCGTCTTCGTCGTCCTCCGACATGACCGGCGCGAACTCCTCCATCTCAACGTCACCGACCATCCCACGGCAGCCTGGACCGCCCAGCAGCTCGTCGAGGCGCTCCCGGATGATACGGCTCCCACGTATCTGCTTCGGGATCGAGATGGGATCTACGGGGAAGCCTTCACGCGACGCGTCACGCGCATGGGGATCCACCAGATTCTGACCGCCCCCCGCGCGCCCTGGCAGAACCCGTTCGTGGAGCGAGTCATCGGGTCCATCCGTCGCGAATGCCTCGACCACTTCTTCGTGCTGAACGAGGCGCATCTTCGCCGACTCTTACGCGCTTACATCGGCTACTACAACACCGCGCGGCCACACCAATCGCTCGACCACAATAGTCCACGGCCACGAGATGTGCAGCGGCCAGTGCTCGGGCGCGTGGTGGCGATCCCGCAGGTCGGTGGGCTCCATCACATCTACCAGCGCGCGGCCTGATCGCGACGGTCGTTAAACGAACACGCGCTCATTCACGTCCCCACCACGCCGCGTGTGGTGGGGTGACCGTCGACCTTCTTGGCCTCGCCGGAAGTCGTGCATGGCGATTCCGGTCGCCGCCCCCCAAAGGCCGGCGCAAGTCCACGCCCCGCACCACGCGTCGGAGAATCGCGAAGGTCAGGTTGATGAGGTTTCTAACCGGGACAGGGCCATCCGCTCGCCTGTCGTCAGGCGTGCTGAGCCCGCCGGTAGCCCACGGATCCTCGCCAGGCGAGTCGGACGCAGTTTTGGCGAAGGACAGGTTGGAGTCCCCGACGGGACACGCCAGCAGCGCCATTCTCGCGCGAGTCTACCTCCTACTCCATGCCTATGCTAACTTGCGTTTCCGAGCGGCGAGCAAGTGGCGAGTGAAATCAAGTGGTTGAGCGCATAGTCCGCAGGGACCTCCCGCTCGTAGGACTCGGGATCTGGGGCCTCCCTCGGTGGGCCATCAAACGCCGGCGAGCGCTATCGCAACGGTATCGGCGACCCGGGAACCTTGCCGTCGCTTCGCTTCGCACCGGTGCGGACCCCTTCGATCGGCAGCCGTCCCGCGAACATCAGGAAGTCTGCAATGCCGAACACGTCGGTGTAGACGATACCGTTCCAGTGCAGCGACACGAAGGGTTCAGTCGTCGGCCGCTCCTCGAAATCGATGTCGTACGCTCGGAGCATGGCCCTCACCTTCTCAGTTTCGCGCGTCTCATTCACGTAGAGAATCGGCCGGGAGGGCGCCGACGAGTATTCCATCCTCACCTCACGCGCCTGCTCACTTCAGCGTTCTCCACGCGAAAGCCACGTTCCGCTGCTGGTCCGTCACGGACCTGGGATCGCTGCCCCTGACCGCGCACCTTTCCGTGGCGCGCCTGCATGCCTCAGCAACCTCCACATCCCGCCTCGCTCGGCGACGTTTGCCGGAAGGGAATCGCGACGGACCGAAGGCAGAAAGAGGATGGTCCGCGAGCGCGGCGAGTACGCGCAGCAGCTCACTCCTTCTCCGGGATACAGATTCTCGGCCCGGTGCGCGGGCCCCATTGGGGGGGCCAAGCAAATCGTCCCCTCATACCTCAATCTCGACGTCCGCCCCGGTGACGCGAACCGGATAGCTCGTGACGCCTTGCCGAGCCGGTGCCCCGAGGACGGCCCCGGTCCGGATGTCGAACTTCGCCCCGTGCCAGGGACACGTCACCTCGGCCCCCTCCACCGTCCCTTCGGACAACGGCCCCCCTCGATGCGTGCAGGTATCGCTCAAGGCATAGAAGGTCCCCTCCACGCGAAGGAGGGCCATCTTCTGACCTTCCACTTCCACCAGCTTGGCTTGTTCGTCTTCCAGCTCGTCGGTCGTGGCGACCTTGATGAAGCGGGTCATCGATGCCTCCTCCTTGGACGCCCTGTCGGCCGACGACCGTTCGTCGTCTCGACGGCCTTGCCCAGGTTTCCAGCGATCAGTTCCTTGTCGTGCAGGGCTTCACCCCGGGGTTGTCGACGAAGAACTGTTTGTTGAGCTCGATGAAGGGTTTCGATGGCTCCGGAACTTCGTCCTCGGCGAAGATGGCTTTCACCGGGCAGACCGGTTCGCAGGCCCCGCAGTCGATGCACTCGTCCGGGTGGATGAAGAGCAGGATGAATCGGGCGTTGGCGTGGTCCGGCGACGGGCGGTCGAGGCCGCTCCAGAACGCGTAGCCCGCGCGCGCGGAAGCCGAGCAGACGTTGGTGTGCGAATTGTGCCCGTCGATCCCCCAGGCATGCATGATGCGCTGGTGATAGACGAGCTCGTGGCCCGGGCGGCCGACGTGATACATGACCTCGTTGCGCCGGCCCTCGACGAGCGCCTTCCGGATGCGCGCGGCGATGTCGTCGAGCGCCTGGCCCCAGGTGACGCGCTCCCACTGACCCCCGCCCCGCGGCCCGACCCGCTTCAACGGATGGCGGATGCGCTCGGGATCCTCGACCTGGTTCAGGGTGGCCGGTCCCTTCGCGCAGTTGCGGCCACGGCTGCCGGGGTGCTCCGGGTTCCCCTCGAACTTCTGGATCGTGAGACGGTCCTTGTCCACATAGGCCAGCAGCCCGCAGCCAGCCTCACAGTTGAACCAGATGGTGGGGACGAGCTGATAGCGGCGCTCGACGCGGCGCGGCCAGGCCTGCGGGTCGTACTCGGCCCAGTCCTCCCAGCGCTCGACCGGCGGGTAGCTCGCGAGGCCGCCCGGCGGCGCCGTCAGGTTCTGCGCCGCCGGATGGAGCGGCTCGATCGAGGGAGATTGCGGCATCATTCGCCCTTCAGCTGAGCGGGACGGCCTGTCCCGCCCGCACCCAGCAGTCTTCCCAGAGGTAGAGGCCGACGAGGGCCAGGGCGCCGGCCAGGACGCTGGTGGCGCCGGAGGCCGGGATCACGAGAAGCGCGGGGAGCAGCGTGCCAGCAGCGATCACTCCGCCCCAGAAGATGCGGCTCAGCGGGCCTCGGGTGATGATCCGCGCGGCCGCGTTCGCGTCCCTGTTCGCGTGGGGCGTGTAGCACTCGGCGAGGACGAGCAGGAGGTTCACACCCAGCCCCAGGAGGAGGAGCCCCCGCGAGGACGCCGACGGCGGGGTCACCAGGAGGGCCGCGGCGGCGCCGGCGGTCACCACCGAGGCCAGGAGGTGCGGGAGCACGAGCGGGCTCTGCCAGAAGTCCCGCCCCTCCGCCTGGGCGAAAAGGAACGCGCTGTAACCCGCGGCCCCAAGCGCGAGGAGCAGGAGCGGCGCCGCCAGGACCGTGAGCACGGCGACGACGCCCGCGAGGGCCGCGAGGATCCAGGCGCCGAGCGCCACGCCGAACGCGAGGAGGATCCAGGCGCCCAGGACGAGCCAGGAGCGCGGGTTCGGCCGGAGGAGAAGGTAGTGGAACCGCTCGGGACGCTTGAGGTCGACGATCAGCAAGCCCCCGGTGAGCAGCAGGAAGAGCAGCGCGATGAGCGGAAGACCCAACTCGGCGGCGCTCCCCCCGCCGAGCACGCCGGCGGCGGCGGCGAGGGCCGCGCCGGCGGCGACCGACTTTGTCCAGAGGTACGCCCCGACGCGCCACCCCCAGGGTCGGGGCTCGTGCGACACGTCGTACACGGTCCGGCCCAGGGCCTCGACGGGCTTCGGTGTCGCGCGCGTTGGCCGGGCCGGCTGCCATCCGCCGGCGAGCGCGATGAGCGACAGCGGCTCGCCCGGACTCTGTCCCCAGAGGGTCGCCGGCGACGCCTCCTGGAGCGTGGGCGCGAGTGTGGCGTGGTCGGCCCCGACGTAGAAGAGCTTCGGGCGGGTCCCCTGCTCCGGCTTCCGGACGCTCACGTGCTCCCGGGCGATCACACGAGAGACCTCGCTCTCGGGGTCGTCGAGGTCTCCGGTGAGAATCGCCCGCACGGGGCAGACGATCACGCACGCGGGCTCGAGCCCCCGCTCCACCCGGTGGGCGCAGAAGTGACACTTGGCGGCCGTCTGCGTGTCGGGGTCGATGTAGAGCGCGTCGTACGGGCACGCCTGCATGCACGCCTTGCAGCCGATGCAGCGGTCGCGGTCGAAGTCGACGATCCCGTCGGGCCGCCGGTAGAGCGCGACGGTCGGGCAGATCGTCACGCAGGGCGCGTTGTCGCAGTGGTTGCAGCGGAGGACCGCGAAGTGCCGGCGAGTGTTCGGGAACTCCCCCTTCTCGACGTACTTCACCCACGTCCGGGCCACGCCGAGGGGAACGCGGTTCTCCTCCTTGCACGCCACCGTGCAGGCGTGGCAGCCGATGCACCGCGTCTGGTCGATCACGAAGCCGTAGCGCATCAGAACTCGGGCGCCCGGGACTTCGAGCCATTGTCGGAATCGGCAAGGATCTCGAAATAGTCCTCAGCCGCCCGTGTCAGATTGAACCGGGGTCGAAGCCCAAAAGCACGCCTCGCCTTGGAGATGTCCACGACGCAATACGTCGCCATGTCACCCATCCCGAGGTAGTCCTCCCCGCCAGCCGCCTTGCGCTTCCATGTCGGGAAGTGCTCCCACAGGAGTTCGGCTAGGTCTCGCAATCGCTGCCCCCGCCCGGTCCCAACATTGAAGTCCTCGCCTCCCAGGCCCGCCATCGTCGCAATCGACACAACCCCGGCCACCGCATCCGTCAAAGCGCAGCTGCGAGATCGCTCCGTCCGTGCGTCACCAGGAAGTCGCGTACATCGGGGAGGCGCGGGATCCCCCGCCGACCGCCGAGGGCGCGACACTTCATAGCGGCGACAGCGTTCGCGAAGACTAGGATCCACTCGAATGGCCAGTCGCGCAACTCTCCAAAGGCGACGGCGCCGTGGAAGACGTCCCCCGCCCCGTTCGTGTCCACCACCGGCACCGAGAATGCGGGGGCCCGGACGACACGACCCTCCACGAGCCCGATTACTCCCTGGCCCCCGAGAGTCACCGCAACCCGGGAGGGTCCCGCCTGCGCGAGGGCACGCAGGCCATCCTCGATGGCAGGACGGCCCGTAACCAGCGCGAGGAAGCGCGGGTTGCACACGACGACGTCGACCAGTGGCCACACTCCCTCAATGCCAGGAACAACACGCTCGCCGTCCATCGTAATCCGCATCCCTGCCTCGCGCGCCCATCGGATCGCTTGGATGGTGGCCTCGGGATCGATGCCATCGACGTGCAGCAAGCGCCCAGCCGTCAGGGCAGTTCGATCCAGGTCGTCCGATCCGACGGTGTATCCGGGTGGCCGCCGGGAGAAGAGGGTACGGGCTCCGGTGGTGCGGTCGACGAGGACGAGACTCACGTGGCCCGGGCTTCCGGCCGCTCGCAAGACGTGCCGGATGTCGACACCCTCCCGGCGGAGCGTCCGAAGCGCCACCCGCGCCTAGAAATCCGCGCCGGTCTTTCCCACGTAGCGTGTCCGAAGGCCGAGCCGAGCACAGGTGACGAGAGCTGTCGCCGTCACGCCCCCTGTCCTGGTCATCTCTAAGCACGTTGGCCGTGTCAAGTCCTCCAGACTAGCGGTATGAAGCCTCCTCCTCGGGCCAGCGGGAGCTGCCGGCGGAGGATATCAGGGTATAGGGTCGGGGCACGAACGCGATCCTGGCCGCCTCCTCGGCCGGCGTGCAGAGGAGATCGACGCGCTCATCGTGCGGTCGCGGCGGCGCCTCCGCGAGCGGCTCACGGGGGCGCAGCGACCACCCTCGAACTGCGCCGACATCCCGGCCCCAGACCATCACGTCACGGCCCAATACCGTCCCTGGCGGGAGCCGGTCCTGGCGAACGGGACCGGCCCTCGTCCTTGAGGTCCTGACGATGAACGAGCCCCTCCCCCTCGGCGCCGCGTCCGTAGACGACGAATCGTGGCGTTCACCCCGATGGAGTCCCTGACATCAACGGGGTGGGCGAGCCGGGCGAGGTGATCCCCATCCCTATCTGGGCCTCCGGGCTCTCCGCTGATCGGATCGGCCCGATCCAGTGGCGGCCGGTGGCCGCGCTCACGCCGTATGCGCCCCGCTTCATCGAGATCCCCTCGTTCCGGGGCGCGCCGAGCTGGGAGATGCTGCGGCAGCTCCTGAAGGAGTCCGGCGTCAGGGATCCCCTGCTGGTCCTGCCGGACGGCCGCGTCATGGATGGGGTGCATCGGCTCGAGCTGGCACGGATGCTGGGTTTGGCGGAGGTCCCGGTCCGGATCGTCGACGTGGCCGAGCCGTGCCCGGACAGCGATCGCATGCAGCTCGAGACCACGAGGGCGGCCCTCGATGCCGGCCGGCGGCGCATCGACCCATCGCATCTCCGGAGGCTGGTGCTCGATCTGACCCAGGCGGAGGTCCAGCTTCGCGCCGTGAACCGGAGTGCGGCCAACCTCCGGCGCGGTCGGGCCGCGGGGGCGGGTCCGAGCGTGCCCACCCAGCGCGAGCGTGGGCAGGCCGTCGGGATGAGCGCGCGAGCGGTCCGCCGCCTGGACCGGATCGTACGAGAGGCGCCGCCGGATCTCCTGGACGCCGTGCGGACCGGAACGCTGAGCGCGAAGGCGGCGGATCGTCGCCTGGCGGAGTCCGGAGCCGGTCAGGTCCCGAGCGGCCCCGTGCGCGCTCGGGAAACGCGGCCCGGCCGGGACGGAGAGCCTGGCAAGGACGAGCCCGTGGCTGCGGATCCACCTCAAGGGATCGGATCGGCGCTCCGATCCGTCACGCCGCAAGCCAGCCCGGCGTCGACGACTCCGATCTGCGATGCGGAGCCCGAGAGACGAGTCGCCACGTTGGCGGGACACCCGATCATCGGCGAACAGCGCGGCGAGAGTCCAACCGATGCTGCCGTCGCCTCCGCACCGTCGATCTCACCGGCCGTGGAGGCCTTCATGGCCGTGTGTCGAAGCTTTCAGGACGTGACCCGAGACTTCGTCCACGAGACTGCGCACTGGACAGGGGAGCGCCGCGAGCAGCGGACCCTCACGATCTGGCAGGGCATCCGCCAGCTCGAGGAGCATCTGGACTGGATGGAAGCCGCCGGGGAGACCGGGCCGGGAGAGGCCTGACCGACGGGCCAGTCGGAGGGTCCGCTGTGGTGCCGAAGGATGGGCTCGGCTTCCCCGCTCCCCTGCCACCGGAGACCCGGGCGCTGGCCGCGCTGGCGCTCTACGAGCCGCGCTTCGTCTGGCCTCCCGACTTCCGCGCGACGCACGAGTGGCGGGTGCTCCGTGAAGACATCGCCGCACACGGGATCCGGACGCCGCTCCGCATCCTCCGGAACGGCTGGGTGATCGACGGGACACACCGCTGCCTCATCGCCCAGGAACTGGGGCTGGAGCGCGCCCCCGTACAGGTGGTCCCGCTCTCGCTGGGGCGACCGCCCGGGGAGGTGCTCTTGGCGCTCGACCG
>CAVXVV010000098.1:0-31703 GCA_963765195.1 uncultured Candidatus Rokubacteria bacterium | reverse complement strand
GCGGTGACGGCGCCCGGACGGCTCGAGGGCGCGCTCCGGACCGCGCTCGAGTCGGTAGTCGACATGAAGCTCGCTCTCAGCTGTGTCCCCAGGGGGGACAAAGAAACCCACCATGCAAGACTCACTGAAGCTCGGATTCTTCATCCAGCCGGTTCACCCGCCGTGCCGCCCCTACGCGGACGTTCTCCGCGAGGATCGCGAAGCGGTCGTGCTCGCCGATCGACTCGGCTATCGCGAAGCCTTCATCGGCGAGCATCTCGTCGACGCGGCCGAAACGATCACCTCGAGCCTCGCTTTCATCGCGAGCCTGGCCGATGCATGCCCGTCGATCACCTTCGGGACCGGCGTGCTTCCGCTCGCCAACTACCACCCGGCGATGGCGGCGGCGCAGGTCGCCATGGTCGACCATCTCGTTCATGGCCGGCTCGTGCTCGGAGTGGGGCCCGGCGTTCGCCCCGACGCGGAGGCGATCGGGGACCTGGGCTCGGATCGCAACCGAAAGACCCAGGAGGCGCTCGAGCACATGTGCCGGATCTGGAGCGAAGAGCCGCCGTACCGGATCGAAGGCGAGTTCTACCGGACCATCACGGAGGGCTCGTTCGATCCGCAGATCGGGGTGGGCGGCGCCATCCGCCCGCTGCAACGGCCGCATCCGCCGATCGCCATCACCTCGATCCGCCCCGACGGCCGCGGCCCGCACGCGGCGGGAACCCGCGGTTGGACCGGGATCTCGGCCAGCTACGTAGGCGCGTACGTCGTCCGCGCCCACATCCAGAGCTACCTGGAAGGCCGGCGATCGTCGGGCCTGCCAGCCGACGCCTCCGGTTGGCGTGTGGCGCGCAGTGTCTTCGTCGCCGACGAAGCAACCACGGCGCGTCGCTACGCGCATCGCGAGGACGGCGCCCACGGCTTCTACTTCCATGTGATGAAGACCAAGCTCGCAAAGGCCGGCGCCCTGGACGTGATGCGCGACTTGCGCGACCAGCCAGATTCCGAGCTCTCGACGAAGCGGTGCCTCGAGCGTCTCGTGATCGCGGGCACCCCGGAGAGCGTCGCGGACCAGATTCTCGAGTTCCGCAACGAGGTTGGCGCGTTCGGCACCTTGCTCTACACGGGACACGACTGGGCCGATCCGGCGCTCGCCCGGCGCTCGATGGAGCTCATGGCGAACGAGGTCTGGCCTCGGATCGATCGAGCCGTGCGTGGGACGACACCGCGAACGGGTGGAACGGTGTGTCCGGATTGAGGGACATCCACATGTCGCCACGCGCAATGCTACGTGAGCGATCCCGACACACCATTCTTCGACGTTCGTTGAAATGACGGAGCAGCCTGCAGGTTGGATCGGACATGCGTTCGCCGACGGCGTCGAGCTCTCGCGGTTGCGCGCGCTGGAAGGAGTCTGGGACGAGAATACGTGCTCCGTTCTAGGTGAGCGAGTGATGGTGCAGCGCGGCTGGCGCTGCCTCGAATTGGGCGCCGGAGCCGGGTCGATCGCGCGCTGGCTGGCTGACCGGGTCGGGCCCTCTGGATCGGTGGTTGCCGCCGACCTGAACTGCAGGTTTCTGGTCGATTTGCCCAGCAACGTCGAGGTTCGCGCACTGGACGCAGCTGACGCGGAGTTCGGCCGCGAAGCCTACGACCTTGTCCACCACCGGTCGGTGCTCTCGTACGTCTCGAGCCGAGAGCAGGTGCTTGGCCGCCTGGTGGAGAGCCTGCGTCCGGGCGGGTGGCTGGTGAGCGAGGAGCCTGATTTCCAGTACCGAGTCGTCGCGGGTGATTCGGACGATCGTCTTCTGGCGCGGTTCTTCGAGGCGCTACGTCTGATTCTTGCCGCAGCGGGCACCGACTTCTCTTTTGCGCCGCGCCTCGCTGTTCTGTTCCGGGGTCTCGGTCTGCACGACGTGGATCATCTCGCGCGGAGCCACGCGGTACAGGGCGGCAGCCCGATGTCCGAAGTGATCTGGCGCGCGGTGGAACCGCTCCGATCGCGGCTGCTGAATGTCGCGGGCTTCACGGACGATGAGGTTGACCGCAGCATAGCCCTGCTCCGGAGCCGCGCCGCGTCGTGGGTCGATCCGTCGGTCATATCCGCGTTCGGTCGGCGGCCTGTTTGAGGCCCGCAGGAGGCATGCGCGATCGCATTTTCCGGGCACACCAGATCGGCCCGGGTCAGCCTGACGGATCGCGCCTCGCCCGCTGCGCCTTCCATGCCTCGTACTCGGGGCGCGCGGCGTCGGAGAGGGGGTAGTAGCGACGCAGATCCCCGCCCCGCGCCAGCATTTCGCGCGAGAAGTCCTCCCACTCGTGATCCTTTCTGGCCTTGGCGACGCACGCCTCGGCGAGTCCGGCGGGAACGACCACCGCGCCGTCGTCGTCGGCGACCACGATGTCCCCGGGAATCACGGTGACACCTCCACACGCGATCGGGCCGTTGACGGCGAACGGCATGAGGTCGGTCTGGGTGTGAAAGTTGGGGGTCACGCCGCGCATCCACAGCGGCACGCCGAGCTTGGCGATGTTGGGCCAGTCGCGCAGACAGCCGTCGATGACCATGCCGGCGCCGCCCTGTCCCTTGAAGTAGGTCATCATCATCTCGCCGAACACGCCGCTCCGCATGTCGGCGCGGGCGTCGACGACCACCATGTCGCCGCGCTCGACGTGATAGAGCACGTGGCGGTGGAGCTGCTTCTCGACGTCCTTGTACTCGCCCTCGCCGTAGAGATCCTCGCGCTTGGGCATGAACTGGAGCGTCAGCGCCGGCCCCGCAGCCACGCTGCCCTTCGTCCACGGAACCGGGCCGGCGATGGCGGCGCAGCGGATGCCCATGTGCGCGAGCGTCGCGCTCGCGGTGGCCGCGCCGATCGCGCGGACCGCGTCGACCAGATCGCGCGGCGGGCGCACGATCTTCGGCGTGTCAGTCATGCGTCGGTCTCCCCTTCCGGCGCGGCGCCGGCGCTCATGCTGGGTCGCCGAGGCAGGTCCAGCCGGCGTGAGGTGCGCGGGCCACGTCCTAGGACGCCCTCAGCGTGCTTCCGGTCGCGGCATCGAACAGGTGCAGCTTCTCCTGGTCGAACGCGAGCCAGATCCGCTGGTTCGGCACCAGCTGGGCGTGCGGCGGCACGCTCGCGACGACGGTTTCCGTCCCGAGCCGGACGTGCACGTAGGTCACGTCGCCCGTGGGCTCGACGGTGTAGACCTGGCCCGGAATGGCGGCGGCGGCGGCTTCCGGCGACAGCCGGAGCGTGCTGTGGCGCGCCCCCATCCACACCTCGGGCGAGGACGCGGCCAGCGCGCGGCGCGCATTGCGGGGGGAAAGCGCGATCCGCCAACCGTCCGCGCCCTCGAGCACGGCGCCGGTCCCGTCGCTCGCCACCCGCGTCTTCAGGAAGTTCATGGCCGGGCTGCCCACGAAGCCGGCGACGAACAGGTTGACCGGGTCCTCGAACACGCGCTCGGGCCGATCGTACTGCTGCAGCACGCCGCCGTCCATGACCGCCATCCGGTCCGCCATGGTCACGGCCTCGAGCTGGTCGTGCGTCACGTAGATCACGGTCGCACGGAGGTCCTGATGAAAGCGCTTGAGCTCGGCCCGCATCTGCACGCGCAGCTTGGCGTCAAGGTTGGAGAGCGGCTCGTCCATGAGGAAGACCTTCGGATCGCGGACAAGCGCGCGGCCGAGGGCGACGCGCTGCTGCTGGCCGCCGGAGAGCTCCCGCGGGCGCCGCTCGAGCAGGTGCCCGATGTCGAGGACCTTCGCCGCCTCGCGGACCCGGCGGTCGATCTCGGCCTTCGGAGTCTTCCGCATCTTCAGCGGGAAGGCGAGGTTCTTGTAGACCGTCTTGTTCGGGTAGAGCGCATAGTTCTGGAAGACCATCGCGACGTCGCGGTCCTTGGGATCCAGATCGTTGACCAGACGGTCGCCGATGCGGATCTCGCCCGCGGTGAGCTCGATCAGCCCCGCCACGAGGTTGAGCGTCGTCGTCTTCCCGCAGCCCGACGGCCCGACGAGTGCCACGAACTCGCCGTCCGCGACGGTCAGCGAAACGCGATCGACGGCCACGTACCGGCCGTAGGTCTTGATCACGTCGGTGAGCCTCACCTCGGCCATCGCGTGCCCCGCCGGATTCGCCGCGTCCCGTTCACGACTTGACCGCGCCCTCGGTCAGCGCCTTGACGAACCACTTCTGGAGCACGAGGAACAGCACGACCACCGGAACGCTCATGATGAACGACGCCGCCATCAGCCCCGGCCAGTTGCTCGCAAACTCGGTGAAGAAGCGCTGGAGCCCGACCGGCAGGGTGAGCCGGCTCTTCTCGTTGAGAAAGGTGAGCGCGTAGACGTACTCGTTCCACGCCGTGATGAAGGAGTAGATCGCGGTCGCGATGATCCCGGGCACGGAGAGCGGCATGACCACCAGCAGGAACGCCTTGAATCGCGACGCGCCGTCGATGCGCGCCGCCTGCTCGAGCTGGACGGGAATGTTGTCGTAGAAGCCCTTCAGCAGCCAGATCGACAGCGGCAGCCCGAAGGTGAGGTAGGTCAGGATCAGCGAGGCGTGCGTGTTCACCAGTCCCATCCAGCGCATCATGATGAAGAGCGGCATGAGGAACACGACCGCCGGGAACATGTTGCGGACCAGCACCGCGTAGAAGAGCAGGTTGCGACCCGGGAATCGGAAGCGCGAGAAGGCGTAGGCCGCGGGGACCCCGACGAGCACGCCGAGCACCGTGGTCGCGGTCGAGACCCAGAGGCTGTTCAGCAGGTAGCCGAGGAACTCCCGTCCGACCTCGTTCCTCGGCGAGAGCAGCCGGTAGTACTGCTCGAGCGTCGGGTTGCGCGGGATCCACTCGGGCGGGTACTGCACGGCGGCGAACTGCGTCTTGATCGACGTGGCCAGCATCCACGCCATCGGTAGCACCGAAAAGAACAGCAGCAGAACGAGCAGCGCGGCTCCGGCGAGCGTCCACGGCTCGATCCGACGTCGCCCGGCGCGCGCGGCCGCCGGCGGCGCGGCGCTCATCCCGGGCTCCGGTCCTCGCCGCGCGTGAGCGCGCGGACGTAGAACCAGCCCATCGCCATCATCACCCCGAACAGAATGACCGAGTACGCCGAGGCGAGGCCGAAGCGGATGCGGCCGAAGGCGAGCTGGTACACCTGCGTGATCCAGATCTCCGACGCGCCCGCGGGCCCGCCGCCGGTCATGATCCAGGGGATGGTGAAGCTGTTGAGGTTGGTCACCAGCAGCAGCAGCACGGTGACCAGCGACACGCCTCGGAGATGCGGCATGGTGACGTGCCAGAAGCGCTGCCACGCGCTGGCGCCGTCCACCCGGGCGGCCCGCAGCAGCTGGTCGGGCACCGTCTGCAGTCCCGCCAGCATCATGATCATCGCGAAGGGGAACTCCTTCCAGACGTTGACCACGATCAGCGCCGGCATCACCCGCGAGCGATTGTCGAGGATGTTGATCGGCCCGTCGGTCAGGCCGAGCGCCACCAACATTGCCCCGATGACGCCGAAATCGCTGTGGTAGAGCCAGCGCCAGACGTAGGACGCCGCGACCGCGCTGATCACGTAGGGCACGAGCAGAGTACCCCGCAGCACACTGCGCCCGAACAGCTCGCGGTCGAGCGTGATCGCGGCGCCGAAGCCGAGCACGAACGCGAAGAGGGTCGAGAAGAAGGTCCAGACCAGCGTGTTCCAGGTCGCCTCGTGGAAGCTTTCCGCGGCGACGATGCGCCCGTAGTTCGCGAGTCCGACGAAGATCTTGTCCTCGAGCGCGAGATTGGGCGGCGTGTTGAAGAACGAGAGATAGACCGTGAAGTAGACCGGGTAGGCGATGACGAGCGCCATCACCCCCAGCGCGGGCAGCACGTACAGATAGTCGGCGCGGTGGCGGACGATGCGCGCTAGCACCCCGTCCGACCGCGGGCGCGAGGCGGTCGGCGGCGTTGCTACCGGCCGCTCGCGCGCGGCAACCGGATCAGAGGTCGGCAAGTAGGTCCTTGATCTTCTTCGCCGCGTCGTCGGTCGCGTCGGCCACCGACATCTTCTTCGTGAGCGCGTTCTGCATCATGTTCGGGATCACGATGTTCATGATCTCCGCAGACTGCGGCAGCACCGGGAAGGGGATGCCGTGTGGGAGCATGGACGTCGTCACGTTCAGGAACCGGATCTGCTCGAGCCGCTGCTTCATCCACTTGGTCCGAAAGCCGCGCAGGTTGCCCGGGTTCGAGCCCACCCACGCCATCTTGGTCGACCATTCCGGGCCGGTGGCGAAGGCGATGATGGCCTTGGCGGCGCCGAGATCGAGGCCGCCGTCGACGAGGTCCGGCCGGAAGACGTGCGCGTTCGATCCGCCGAAGACGACCGCGCGGCGCGCGGGACCCTGGGGCATGAGCCCGTAACGCATGTTGCTGACCACCGCGTCGGCGGTCTTGCGGTCGTCGCCCGTCGCCTTCCTCGCGCGTTCGACCATCACCGCGTACTCGGCAGGATGGGCGATCATCATCGCGAGGTTTCCGGCGATGAACGGGTCCTGGTTCTCGACCTGCGTGTTGGTGAGGGCCGAGATCGGCACCGACTTGTCGCGCACGTACATGTCGTAGGACGCCTGCAGCGCCGCCCGCGAGCCCGCGTTGCTGACGTAGATGGTCTTGTAGGTCGGGTTGGCCTCGGCCTCGTCGAGCGCGCCGCCGCCGTAGGCCCAGAGCTGCGGCATGAAGCGGAACGGCGTGTTGCCGGCGTTGACGCGGGCGACCATGCCGTAGCCGTTCTTCCCGGTCTTCTCCTTGATCTTGCGCGAGTAGGCGACGACGTCGTCCCAGGTCGCGGGCGGCGACTCCGGGTCGAGGCCCGCGTCACGGAAGATCCCCGAGTTCCAGATCAGCGCCATCGTCTCGTTGTTGGTCGGCACGCCGAAGGTCTTGCCCTTCCACGTCACCGACTTCAACGCGCCCGGCCAGAACTCGTCCACGGTGTAGCCGACGTCCGCCGGTCCGAACTCGCGCAGCTGGCCCTTGGCCGCGAACTCGACGCCCCACAGGATGGGCAGTCGCGCCACCATCGGCGCCGCCTTGCCCAGCGCGGCGGTGCGCAGCTTGTCGAGCATCTCGTTGTAGCTGAGGTTCTGCCTGGTGACCTTGATGTTCGGATAGAGCTTGCCGAAGGCGTCCCAGAACTGCGCGTCGAGCTCATGCTCGATCTGCGGCGAGGCCTGGGTCGGGCCGAAATACCAGTAGCTCAGCCGGCCAGAGTGGTTGAGCGGCACGACCTTCGCGCATTCCGCGGCGGTGTCGTACTCGGCGGTACCGGCGATGCTGGCGATGTGCTGCGGCGTCCACGTCGCCGCGTCGACGCCGGTCTTGTTTCCCTGTGCGAGCGCCTTGCCCGCGAGGCCCGCGGCGGCGGCGCCGGCGGCGCCGGCGAGGAAGGTGCGACGGTTCATCTCGGAACGGTACTCGGAATGGCTCATGATGTGATTCTCCTCCTGCTCGTCGTTGAGCGCGTCGCCCCGGTCCGCCCGCGGTTTCGCCGCATTCTGCCATGCTCGGCAGACGCCGGACGAGGTTGAAACGGACTAGTCAAAGAAGGTCGCGTCCTCCGGCAACAGGTGGCGCCGGGCGCGCTCGGGCATGAGCTCGACCCCCATGCCCGGCCGGTCCCAGACCGTGATGTGACCGTCCTTCACGATCGGGTTCGGCAGGCCGTCGACGATGTCGTACCACCACGCCGGGTCGCCGGCCGGGTACTCGAAGGCGATGAAGTTTTGCGGCAGGGTCGCGGACACCTGCACCAGGGCGGCGAGCCCGAGCAGCCCGTTTCCGGTCCCGTGCGGCGCCATCAGGATGCCGTGGAGATCGGCGTACTCGGCGATCCATTTGAGCTCGGCGATGCCGCCGACGTCGCACGGGTCGGGGCCGACGACGCGCACGGCGTGCCGCTCGATCAGATCCTTGAAGTTCTGCCGCAGGTAGATCTGCTCGCCGGTGTGGATCGGGGTGGAGGTCGCGCGGGTGACCTCCGCGTAGACGTCGGCGTTGACGTAGGGGATGTAGTCGCCGGTGAGCATGTCCTCGAGCCACATCAGGTTGTGCTTCTCCACTGCGCGCGCGAAGCGGATGGCATCGGGCAGCGTCCATCCCGGCCCGCAGTCGAGCGCGAGTCCGATCCCGTCGCCGAGCGCCTCCTTCATCGCACTGACGCACTCCAGCACATGGCCGAGACCGCGTTCGGTCAGGAGCCCGCGGTCGGTCCAGGCGTGAAAGGTGCTCGGCACCATCTCGCCGTAGGTGAAGTCCACGACCGCGTGCTTCATCGGGCTGTGGAAGGCGATGCCCTGCTTGACGATGGTGAAGCCCTCGGGCAAGGCCTTCATTCGTTTCATCTCGTCGGCGTAGTGCTTCGGAGTCTGGCCCGCGAGCGGCTTGCGCAGCGCCCCGTTGTAGACACGCACGCGGTCGCGGATCTTGCCGCCGAGCAGCCGGTGGACCGGGAGCCCCGCCGCCTTGCCCGCGAGATCCCACAGCGCCATCTCGATCGCGCTCACCGCCGATCCGTAGGGCTTGAACGCGCCGCGCTGGCGTATCTTGAGCATCACCCGCTCGACGAGGGTCGGGTCCTCACCGATCATCGCCTCGCGGAGATAGAGCACGAAGGGCTTGAGGTAGGGCTTGTACTGCTCGACCTCGCCGTAGCCGCTGAGGCCCTCGTCGGTGACGAGGCGGACGATCGGGTTCTTGCCGATGACCGCGCAGCGGAGATCGACGATCTTCACGCGTCGCGCCTCTGCGTGACGGCGGGCATCTGGCCTCCGGGGTGTCCGGAACGGCAAGGAGCGGGTTCGACGACCGCGGCTGTCGACCGCGGCGCCGCGCGGCGGCGGGACGGGGCTGTCGAGGCACGAAGCGAGAGGGTGGTCAACGTCCTACCCCTTCTCGGTCCCCACCTGGGGCCGGCGAACTGCGGCAGGCCATGGCAGGGAATTCTAGGGCCGGGAGGTCCGGCGAGAAATCCCCAGGCGGATCCTAGGGTGGGGCCGCCACCGTGTCAAGGCGCCGCACCTCAACTTCCGCCACTTCCTCCAGCTCGCCCAGCGGGATCACGGCGTGACGCTCTCCTACACGCTCGTGAAGCTCGCGCTCCAGCAGGCCGGCCTCGTCCGCAAGGCGCGCGCCCGCGGCCGCCATCGCCGGCGTCGCGAGCCCCGCCCGTGCTTCGGCGCGCTGCTGCACCTCGACGGCAGTCGCCACCGCTGGCTCGCCGCTGGTCCCGGAGTCATGCGCAGACTCTCCTCGTCGTCCTCGACGACGCGACCAAGCACTTGCTCTATGCTCAGCTCTGGCTCGCAGGCGAGACCACTCACGCGATCCTCACCGCCTTGTCCGCCGTGTTCTCGCCTCACGGCTTGCCCGATGCCCTCTACACCGATCTGGCGCACTGGGCCTTTCACACCGCCATCTCGGGCAGTGCGCCCGGATCGCACCCACCTCACCGTAGGTCGGCCGCGCGCTGCAGGCCCTCGGTCATCGAACACATCCTCGGCTACTCCCCGCAGGCCCGCGGGCGCGGCACGACCGGCCGACCCTCTTCGGTCGCTCTTCGACGAGTCTCGGTGAACCGCTCGAGGGGCTGTACCGCTCGCCTCAGGCAACGAACCGCTTCTCCGCATCGGTCGTCCCCCGCGGGCGCCATTGTCGCGATGCCCGCGACCTCTCTTCCTGAACGACGAACCCGGGGGCGGCGCCGCCTTCCGATCGAATGGTGAGCCGCGAAGGAATCGCACCTTCAACCCCCTGGTAACGGGGGGTCTGGGACCGAACTCTCCAGAACTCAGGAGAGCGTGATGGGTGTTCGCCTGCGTGTGGTGGAGTTCGGCGGAGTTTGGCACCGGTGCGTCACCGAGTCCTCAGTGATACACCGCAGGGATCGAACCTGCGCGCTACGGATCGTAGTCCGGCGAGGGCATATGGCTGGTTTGGGACGCACCGCCACGACGCGATACCTGGCGCGCAGATCGCCAGGCGGCGAGTGCGCACGACGCCGACGAGATCTCGACCACTGCCCCAGGGCGTATCGCACCCGGTTCCCTGGACAGTCGTGAGACCTGAGAATGTCCCGTTTCCGGGAATACCGACCGCTCGCGCCCCTCCAAGAAAACGCTATGGCTTCGCCGCCGCCGGTAGGTAACCCGCCGGACGCCGCCGCGATGCTGGCGAGCCTCCGCGTCGTCTCATCACGGGTCGCGTGCCGCCGGACCTCGGGCGCTCGTTCGTCGCGATGAGTACCTCCAAGAGGCGGCGAGCCTCGCTCCGGGCACCCTGAGGCGCAAGCTTCGGGCACTCGAGGCGGCGCTCCGAGGTCCGACGGCGTCCCCGGCGGTCGCGCGGTACGTGACCGCCGCCCGGGAGGTTGACCCCGCGCTCCCTCGCCGCTCCCGGCGAACGCTCCTCCGACTCCTGACTCGTGGGCGAACGGTGTTCGGCAGATTGCAGGTCGTGTCATACTCGACGCCCACTACGCGCCATGGAGGAGGACGACGCGATGCAAACGTTCATCGTCCTGGGGAACTTGACCGACCAAGGGCGGCGCACGATGCTGGATTCGCCGGCCCGCCTCGATGTCGCCAAGGCCGTCTTGAGGCAATTGGGTGGCAATCTCAAGGAGTTCCACCTGACCATGGGCCAGTATGACTTTGTGATGACGCTCGAGGCTCCAGACGACAAAACGTTCGCCGTATACCTTCTCGCGGCGGAAGCGGCGGGGCATGTGAAGACCGTCACCCTGCGGGCCTTCCCCGAAGGGGAATTCCGAAAGATGATCAAAGGGTCAAAGTAAGGTGCGTATTTCGCTCCTTGACTCGTCACCGGGTGTCTGATGTAGGGTCCGCGCCATGGACCCACGGCTCCCGGTCCTCCTGACTCGCGCCGCGTCCGTCGCGCTCCCGGCCTGCGCTGCGCGGCTTTCGGCAGCAGCTGACGCCCGGCGGGCGGCAATCGGAGTACGACACGATGGGGCTGTTCACGTGCAGGCAGGATCGGGCACGAGGTCGGCAAGCGGCCTAACTCGGACCGCTATAGTGGAGGCGCGAGGATGACCGGACACGCTGAATCGATCTATCCACAACTTGTGGAGCACGGTTTCGATGCGGCATTTCAGACGCGCCCGGAGGACGGGGCGATCCTCTATGCCAATCCGGCTGCATGCAGGCTCTTCGGATACACGCTCGACGAATTCCGAGCGCTCGGCCGCAGCGCGGTCGTCGACCTATCTGACCCGAGGATCCGTGCCGCGCTGGCCGAGCGTCTGGAGACTGGCCACTTTCAGGGGGTCCTCCCGCTGCGGCGCAAGGACGGCAGTCGGTTTTTGGCGGCCCTCTCCTCAGCCGTCTACGTCGACAGCAGCGGGGAGCAACGGACCAGCATGTTCGTGTGGGATCTCACGGAGCAGGCCCAGCGGGAAGAGGCACTACGCGTCGTCAACGCCGAGCTGAGTCGGGCGCTCGCAGAGGTGCGGCAGTTGCAGGGGATGCTGCCGATTTGTTGCTACTGCAAGCGCATCCGCAACGAGGAGCACGACTGGCAGCAGGTGGAGACGTACATCGAGGCGCATGCTCCAGTGCAGTTCAGTCACGGTATCTGCCCAACGTGCTACGAGCACCAGGTCGGCCCACAACTGGAGCAGCTCAGGGGGAGGACCGCATGACCGGCTTCACGGTCCTGGCGGGCGCATTCGCCGTCGGCCAGGTGTCGGGAGCGGCCTTCAACCCGGCCGTCGCCATCGGCGCCTCGATCCGGGGCCTGCTCCCGTGGTCCAACTTGTGGCTCTACATCGTCGCGGAACTGCTGGGAGGGGTCGCGGCGGCGGTCGTCTTCAAAGCGCTCAACCCAGCCGGCCGGCCCGCGACCGCATAGCAGCCCGCAGCAGCCGGCAAGTCCCGGGGGTGCAGCATGGCTCTCGCCCCGAGTCCGTCCCGGTCCGCTCTGGCCCTTGCAGGGCCGGTCTGCCGCACGCTAGAGTCTGCTGGCCACCCAGGGAAGCCGGTCGCCGGGGTGACGGCGGGGCCGGGAACGGAGTCAGGAAAGAAGCTGTGGGCCGCCGAGGTGCAACCTCCCTTCGAATGAAGCGACTGGTCGAGGCGCTCTGTTCCGACGAGTGCGCCGGGCGGGCGCCGGGCACGCCGGGCGGACTCGCCGCCCGCCGGATCGTCATGGACGCTCTCCGCGGCGCCGGGCTCACGCCCGTCGAACAGACGATCGCGGTCGGCGCCAACGTGCTCGCGACCCTTCCCGGAACGACGGATCGATGGGTGATGGTCGCCGCCCACTACGACCATCTGGGAAAGGACGGTCGCGACATCTATCGGGGCGCCGACGACAACGCGGCCGCGGTGGCGATCCTGATCGACGTCGCCCGCGCGCTCGCCCGGGAGAAGCTGAAGCGCGGGGTGATCTTCGCGGCGTTCGACGCCGAGGAGCCGCCCCACTTTCTGCAGAACACCATGGGCTCGCACGAGTGGGTCCGGCGGCCCACCGTGCCGCTCGACCAGCTGGACCTGATGATCTGCATGGATCTCGTCGGCCATGCGGTCGGGCCGCCCGGGACGCCGGAGGACGTGAGCCGGACGCTCTTCGCGCTGGGCGCCGAGCGGAGCGTCGGGACCTCGGCGCAGGTCGACGCCCTCTCGCGCGCCGTTCCCGGCGTCGTCGTGCGCCGCGCGGACGCCGAAATCATTCCGCCGCTTTCCGACTACGACGCGTTCTGGCGGCAGGAGATCCCGTTTCTCTTTCTCTCCTGCGCCCACGGACGCCACTACCACACGCCTCAGGACACGCCGGCCTGGCTCGACTGGGCCAAGATGGAAGCCACGGCGCGCTGGCTGGAGCGCTTCGTGCGCGAGACCTGCGCCCGGCCGGAGCCCCGCGTCGCCTGGATCCCGGGGGCGCGCGACGACGCGTCGTCGCTCCGGACGCTGATCGAGCTCGGCCGCTCGCTGGCCGACGTCCTGCCGCCCGCGAGAGAGGGCGTCACCGTGGCGAGCGCGCTCCTGGCCCAATGCGACACGAACGGACATCTGCCGCAATCGCGCCGCGGCGACCTGCAGTTGCTCGCTCAGAGGCTGGAGCAGGCACTGGCCTGAGCCCCTAGTGGAGGGATGGACACGCCGGGCCGGAACCGCTGATTTGAGCAATCTGCGTCCGTTCCCGGGCGAGCCACCTATTGATCGACCGGAAAGACGAATCGGGGGCCCGCCGCCCCCGATCGGATGGTCAGCCGTGAAGGAATCGAACCTTCAACCTATTGATTGAGAGACCGCCGACGGGCGTGACCCACGCCAATCCCGTTCGACGCAGACCAAGTCTTTCACCGGTCTCGCCCGCCCTCTTTGGGGCCTGGTTGGTCAGGCATGGCGCAGGTTCTCGGACACCGACCCGCCTCGATCCTCCGTTTGCTGGCCACCAGGTGCGCATCGCGTCCCGTCGGGCTACGCGTTCGCTGCACCCGGGTCGCGCTGAGTCCCGCGCCTACTGGATCACGGAGTGTGGCGTCGCGACGATGCGCGTCACCTTGATCTGCTCCCGGTCGATGAAGGTCGGAATCCTCGGCGCGATCTCGTTCTTCCAGTAGTCGCTCTGGTAAACGGCGTCGTACAGCCGCTTGCGTTCCGCCTCGCTCTCGAAGCGGCGGATCCACACGTAGACGCTGGCATCCTCCTCGCCCACGAAGCTGCCGAGGATGACCATGCCCGTCTTGACCTGGAAGGGAATGATCTCCTCCTCCATGCACTTGACCCATGCCGCCTGCTGTCCGGGACGGACGTGATATTGCCGAAGCTCGAAGAACATGCAGCCTCCTGGGTGAGGGACGACAGCAACTCAACAGCCACCACGTCACTCGGACCGCGAGGCGATTCTCAATGGCTGGTCCATTTCGCGACACGCGCCATGCTCGACGTTCAGCCGGTTCGGGTAGCGAAGATCACTGCTCCGCTGTGGCCACGCAACAGCCCGAGGGACAGGGCCGCCACCACGCACAACACTCCAGCGACGAAGAACGCCGGCAGGTAACTCGACAGCGCGTCGCGTGACACGCCAGCCCCGAAGGCCATCAGGCCTGCCCCCAACTGATGGGCGGCGAAGATCCAGCCAAACACCAGCGGCGCCTGCTCGCGCCCGAAGGTCTGCGCCGTCAGCCGCACCGAAGGTGGCACGGTGGCGATGAAGTCGAGTCCGTATAGTATCGCAAAGAACGACAGCCCGATCAGCGAGAAGCCGCTATAGGGGAGCCAGATCAGCGACACGCCCCGCAGCCCGTAGTACCAGACCAGCAGCCACCGGTTGTCGTATCGATCAGACAACCAGCCCGAGCCAATGGTGCCTATGAAGTCGAACACACCGATCATCGCGAGCAGGCCGGTCGAGGTGATCGGGTTGATCCCGTAATCGCCGCACAACGTCACAAAATGCGGCATGAGGCCGAAGCTCGACACGCCACATACGAAGAACGTGAACGTCAGCACCCAGAACACCAGCGAGCGGGAAGCTATCCGCAGGGCATCGATGCTGACAGCGAAGACGTTGCCGGTCGGCGGCGGCGGGGCAGGCAACACCTTTTCCTCGCCATAGGGTGCGAGCCCAATATCTGCCGGTCGGTCGCGCGAGAGCAGCACGAACAGCAGGCCCAGCAGTCCGATCAAGAACACGAAAGGCAGCAGCGCCATCCGCCAACCATAGGTCTGCGCTATCCAGGCCGCGGGGGTAAGGAAGATGAGCTGTCCCGTTGCAGTGCCCGCGCTCAGAATGCCCAGGGCCAGACCCCGCCGCGCCGTGAACCACCGTGTGGCAATCGTCGCACCCATTACCAGGGCCGTCAGGCCGGGCGCGATGCCCATGATGATGCCGAGACCGAGCCAGAGTTGCCATTTCGCCGTCATCGTCATGGCAAGCCCCAAGCCGATGATCAGCAACCCCGCCGAGCAAGCGAGCACCGCCCGCGGGCCGTACAGCAGTATCAGCCCGCCGGCGAACGGAGCGACCAGGCCGAACAGCGCCACCCGCAGTCCCAGCGGGCCGGACAGTTCACCGATCGACCAGCCGAGATCGTTCGAAATCGGTGTCAGCAGCACGCCGGGCACGCTCATGGCCGCGCTCGAGCACACGCCGTAGAGGAACACGAGCGACAGCATCAGCCAGCCGTAATGGATCCTCCGCGCCGCCAGGGTGCGCGCCAGCGAAGCTGCGATCATTTCGCCTCCGATGTGTTCGCGGCGGTTGCGTGACGGTCCAGCGTCGTCACGCCCTGGGGACCGGATTGGGAGGAAGTCGGCGAACCCAGTCGAGGATATAGGCGGGCTGGATATCGACGCCGGTGGAGCGCTTCTCGACTTCGCCACGGGCGTTGACGAAGAGCATGAGGTCCGAGTGCCCGATGCCGTGATCGTGAGCCGTGGTGACCTTCATCGCACGCACGACCTGGCCGACCTCCTCCGGTGGCCCGGTAAGGAAATCCCAGTTGGTGGTATCCGCGCGAAAGCGCTCCGCGTACTCCCGAAGGACCTCCGGTGTGTCGGTGGTGGGGTCCACGGTGATCGAGACAAAGCGAACGCTCGAGCTCAGACCTGCGGCCCGTACCTCGGCCTGTGCCTGAGCCAGGCGGGCAGTCACCACCGGGCACGTGTCGTGGCAGTTCGTGAAAAGGAAGCTGATGATCGCCGCTCGGCCGCGGAGATCCTCCGCGCGGATCACGTGACCTGACTGGTTCGTCAGCGCAAACTTCGGCAGCGGCTGCGACCCACCGCCCGGTGAGCAGCCGGCGAGCAGTGTAATCCCCGCTGCGGCCGCCACCATGCGGGTCTTCAGCCCGAGCACTGGGACCACGAGATCGCTTACCGGGAGCGCTACCGCGAGCCAGTGCCGTTTCATCGCTGTTGCACAGTCCATCGTTGACGTGGCGCTGATCCGCAACGGGACGAAACGCATAGACCGGACAGTGCCCCTTCGTGAGCACGAAATATCTGAGTGGGTGCGTCGATGAGACTCAAGGGCACGTAGCCGCAAGGAATCTGCAGGTCCCGGGGTGATCCTGCGCCGCAGCGGGATCGAGGTCAAGGGGCGTCAAGGGGCCGGGCACACGAAACGAAGATGGAACCCGGCTGCCCCCTGGCACCGATCCGTCACGGATGCGGGGCGCGCCGGATTCTTGCGGCCGAGCGCGGCCCACACGGGCAAGTGTCGAGATGGGCAGCAAGGATCTCGCCAAAGACAGATCGGGGGCATCGCCGCCCCCCGATCGGGTGGTGAGCCGTGAAGGAATCGCGCCTTCAAACCTAATGATCAAGAGTCCCCGGCCCGGTCCACTCACCAGCCGTCACCGGCCCTCATCCGCCCGTCAAACCGGGAGCGCTTCCTGAACGGTCCCGCCCATGCCTCGTCGTGCATTTGTGTGCGTTGGACCAGGCTGGAACAGTCTGTTGCTCTACGTATCAGATGTAGCTGCCCGCCGGACCCTGCACGGCGATCTCCAGGCATTCCTGGACCACCGCGGGGTCGACCGGTCGCGCCAGGTCGAGCCGGCGGCGGACGGAGCGCGTTGTCGTGAGCAGCTTGTCGACGATGGCAACGTCCATGGGCCTCTCCCTGGGGCTCTAACTGGCGTCGTAGCCGACCGGTCTTCTGAACCCGCCGATTTCCCGGGCGAGGAGCGCCGCGAAGCGAAGGGGCGTGAGGTCCTCCAGGTACGGACCCACGGCCTGGAGGCCGATCGGCAGGCCGCCGCGCGACAGGCCCACCGGGAAGGCGGTCGCCGGCTGCCCCGCCACCGTGGACAGGGAGGGGTAGACGAGGCCGTGTACGGCGGGCACAGCACGACCGTTGACCTCGAGCGTGAGGTAGAAGTCGCTGTCCGGCCGCGGCCAGGCCCGCTCGACGTGCGGATAGGCGAGCACGTGGATGGCCGGGGCGAGGAGCACGTCCCAGTCGCGGAAGAACGCGCGCCACGCCTGGCGGAACCCCTCGCGCTGGCCGCCCCACAGGACGAAATCGCCCGGGGCGCCCTCGAGGCCGCGCAGACTAGCGCGGGAGAACTCGTCGTCCCCCTGCTTCCAGTACGCGATGCGCTGCTGGCGCCCATCGACCGTCTCGCGCGCGCTCGTCATCGCGGAGAGCAGCGACCGGTAAAGCTGGTGATGGCCCCGATGGTCCCCGAAGACGTCGGGCTGGACCTCCTTGACGGTGGCGCCGAGCCGGCGGAGGCGCGCGGCCAGCTCCTCCAGCGCCTGCAGGATCTCGTCGTCCATGGCCAGCCACGGGATGGGGGGCAGCACCGCCACGCGGAAATCGGCGAGCCGGTCCCGGCGGGCGGGCGGCAGCTCGACGCGCCAGGCTACGTCCTCTCCCGCCTCGGGACCGGCGAGGACGGACAGCGCCAGCTCCAGGTCCTCGGCGCTGCGGGCGATCGGACCCTGCACGCCCATGACGCCCACGGAGTTGGGCAGCGGCGGCAAGGGAAACTGCCCGCTCTTCGGCAAGAGGGTCTCGCTCGGCCGGTGGCCGTAGACGCCGCAGAAGACAGCGGGCACGCGGATGGAGCCGCCGATGTCGCTGCCCACCTCGAGGGCGCAGAGCCCCGCGGCGATCGCCGCCGCGCTCCCGCCGCTCGACCCTCCGGGAGTCCGTCCGAGGTCCCAGGGATTGTTCGCTCGCCCGTGGATGGGGTTGGCGGACTGCCAGTCGGCGAGCATGGGCGGGACATTGGTCTTGCCCAGCAGCACGGCGCCTGCCGTGCGGGTGCGGACGACGGCAGGCGCGTCGTGCTGGGACACGAAATCACGCCACTCGGGCACGCCGCAGGTAGTGGGTAGCCCGGCCACGTTGAAAGACTCCTTGATCGTCATGGGCAGGCCGAGAAGGGTCCCGTCCCCGCCGCGCGCGCGGGCCTGGTCGGCGGCGCGGGCCTGGTGTCGGGCCCGCTCGAAGTCCCGAACGACCACCGCGTTGAGGCGCCCGTCGTGGCGCTCGATTCGGCGGATGTAGAGGTCGGTGAGCTCGGTCGACGTCAGTTGCCTGGTCCGCAGGGCGGCCAGTAGTTCGGTGGCGCTGGAGAAGGGATCCACGTCAGCCACGGGAGCCTCCTAGGGCAGTCCTGGGGACGGCCTCGCTGCGCCCATCCTACCCGACATGCGCACGGGCGACGCCGGGGTCGGGCGGTCCCTTGATGGGCCGCCTGCGTGCTCGCGGGGCGCCCCTTTCGCTCGCCCTCGAGCCCGACTCGCGACGAGCTGCAGGCCACGCGGCCGCGCAGGCCGGTTCGAGAGCCACCGCCGGCGCCGCAGCCCCTATCCGCAATCCCGTTCGCGATCGTAGACAACCATTTCCGGCCATTCGTGACGAGCGCCGAGCCGAGGCCGAAGACGAGGGGGATCAAGAGATACTCGAGCCGGCCTCCCATCCCGTATCCGGCGAGCACAAAGGCGCCGACGGGCCCGACCGGGGCTCGACCCCATCTCGACGCACATGGAGCCCCGGCTTCCGCGACGATGCGGACCGTGGCTTGACGAGGTCGTCCGCCGCCGTGATAGTGACGTCGAACGCCGGAGGGGCGGCTTGTGACACGGGACGCCATGCGGATCCGGGACGTGGTCGTCGAGCGCGGCACCACGCGCCGCGGCTTCCTCAAGGTGGGCGAGACCGGCGCCGGGCCGGTCGAGATGCCGGTCGTCGTCGTCCATGGCGCCCGGCCAGGGCCGACGCTCTGCCTGACCGGCGGCGTCCACGCCACCGAGTACCCCGGGCAGACCGCTGTCCGCGAGCTCACGCGCGAGCTCGACCCGTCGACCCTGATCGGGACGGTGATCGGCGTGCCCGTCGTCAACCTGCCGATGTTCGCTGCTCGCTCGGGGTTCGTCTCGCCGATCGACGGGCTCAACCTGAACCGCGTCGCGCCGGGGCGCCCCGACGGGACGATCACCGAGCTGATCGCCCACACGCTGTTCACCGAGATCCTGACCCGGGCGACCCACCACATCGACTGCCACGGAGGCGACCTCGGCGAGGCGCTGTGGCCCTACGCCGCGTACCGCATGACCGGCGACGCCGAGCTCGACCGGACGGGCGAGGCGATGGCCCGCTGCTGGAGCCCGCGCATCGTCGCGCTTTTCCGGGACGGGACGCCCCTGATCCCCTCCGGGACCGTGACCACGGAGGCGGCCAAGCGCGGCATCGCGTCCATCCTGGGCGAGTGCGGAAGCGACAACGGGCTCGACCCCGCCGACGTCCGCACTCACCTCCACGGGATCACGAACGTCATGCGGTACCTCGGGATGCTCCCTGGGCACCCGCTGGTGCCGGCCCGCCAGCTCCTCGGCACCGGCCAGTTCGTCGTCCACGCGCGGCGTGGCGGGCTCGTGCGCCTGTCGACGGACGTCGGCCAGACGGTCGCGGAGGGCCAGACGCTCGGCGAGATCTGGGACGTCTTCGGCGACGTCGTGGAGACTCTCCGGGCGCCGGCCCAGGGGCTGGTGCGCCTCGTCTGGACCCGCAAGGTCGTGAACTCCGGCGACCCGGTACTGAAGTGCTGGGTCACGGAGCCCGCGCCGCCCTTCGCGCCGACCGACCGGTTCCTGGGTCCCGCCTGAGGAGGTCCCGATGCAGATGGCGTCCCGGAAGCTCGGCGAGTTCTTCAACATCGGGCGGGACCGCGGGTGGGACGTCGCGCGGCAGGTCTGGACGGTCCACTCGCTCGTCGATCCCGAGGGACGGGTGCTCACGCTCGGCGACGTCCTCGACGGCATCCCGCTCGACCTCCGCCTCGAGAAGTCGGGGAGCCGCTACGGCTACCCGCCGCTCCGCCAGCGGATCGTGGAGTCGCAGCGCTACGAGCTGGCTCCGGAGCACATCCTCGTCACCTCCGGAACCCAGCACGCGAACTTCCTGGCGTTCGCGGCCGCGCTCGAGGCCGGCGACGAGGCCATCGTGGAGTCGCCGTCCTGGGAGCAGCCCCAGGTGCTCTGCGAAGCCTTCCGGGTCGAGCCGCGGATCCTCCGGCGGCGCCCCGAGCTCGGCTGGCGATTCGACCTCGATGAGCTCCGGGCCCTCCTGTCGCCACGCGTGAAGCTGATCTACCTCTGCCATCCGAGCAATCCCACCGGAGCGGTCCTGGATGAGCGCGAGCTCCGGGCCATCTGCGAACTCGCCGACCGCGTCGGCGCCTACGTGCTGTCGGACGAGATCTACCGGGGGCTCGAGTGGGACGGACCGCTCTCCCCGTCGGTCGCGAACGTCTACGAGCGCGGGATCACGACGAGCAGCGTGTCGAAGACGCTCGGGATGAGCGGCCTCCGGCTCGGGTGGCTCGCCACCCGCGACAAGAGCTTCATCGAGCGGTGCGTGAACCTCAAGTACTACATCAGCCTCCACCAGCAGAGCCGGCTGGACGAGGTGGTGGCGATGGCCGCGCTCGAGCCGACGAAGTACTGGGCCCTCGTGAAGGACACGATGGCCGCCGCCCGCGTCAACTACGACGTGGTCGCCGACTGGATGGGGCGGAACGGCGTGTTCCGCTGGGTCCCGCCCCGGGGCGGATTCCTGTCGTTCCCCGGTTACGCACTCGACATTCCGTCGTGGGATCTCTGCGTCCGGCTGCTCGACACGCCGTACCGGACCTATCTGATCCCGGGAAGCTGCTACGGTCACGAGCATCACGTCCGGCTCGGCCTCGGCCCGGGCACCCCTCCGGAGACGATCCGGGCCGGGCTCGAGCAAGTCGACCGGTTCGTCGCCGACTACCGGACCGGCCAGGTCGTCGTGTGAGCCCAGCGTGCCAGCACAAGCTCTCGTCGCTGGCTCGTGCCCGGGGCCGCCCGCCGTCACATGCCGGGGGGGAGGAAGAGCTCTTTCCCTGCCTGTGCGGCGAGAGACGAGCAGCACGAACTCGAGCAGGACAGCCGGGATCGGGCGCGGGAAGGCACCATCGGGGCGGGCTGGGCGCTGCCGCCCGGCTATGCCACTTCTCCACCGCCACCATCGAGTTCGTCGCGGCGGAGGGGACGCTCCTGATCGACGATCGGGGGACGAGCCGGATCTGCTCGTTCCCGACCCGCCGCAGACGGCGTAGGATCGCCGGCGCCATGGCGCCCGACGCCCTCGACAGGACGCCGGTCGGCCCGGCTCTTCTCTCACCCTCCCTGCCCCGATCCAGGCGCCGCGACGGGTGAGCGGGCCCCTTCTCTCCGTCGAGGGCCTCAGCAAGGAGTTCGACTCCCGAGGCAAGCGGGTGCTGGCGCTGGACTCCGTCGACTTGTCGCTCGCAGAGGGCGAGTTCCTGACCATCGTCGGCCCGTCGGGGTGCGGCAAGTCCACGCTGCTGAACCTGGTCGTCGGCCTCCTCCGGCCGAGCGCGGGGCGGATCCTGTTCCGCGGCCACCCGATCACGGGGATCACCCCGGCCATCGGCTACGTCACCCAGCGCGACAATCTGTTGCCCTGGCGCACGCTGATCGAGAACGTCGAGGTCGCGCTGGAGCTCCGGGCCGTGCCGCGCGATGAGCGTCGGCGGCGCGCCCTCACGCTGATCGAACAGGTCGGCCTCCACGGCTTCGAGGACCACTATCCTCACGAACTATCTGGCGGCATGCGGCAGCGCGCGAACATTGCGCGAACGCTGATCTACGACCCCGCGCTGATTCTCATGGACGAGCCCTTCGGCCCGCTCGACGCCCAGACCCGGCTGCTTCTCCAGGAGCAGCTCTTGACGCTGTGGTCGGCGACGGGCAAGACCATCGTGTTCATCACCCACGATCTGGTCGAGGCGATCGCCCTCGCCGACCGAGTGGTCGTGATGACGTCCAGGCCGGGCCGGATCAAGCATGTCGCGGCGGTGCCCATCCCGCGGCCCCGGAGGGTCGACGAGATTCACGGAAGCCCCGAGTTCCGGACGACGTACGAGCGCCTCTGGACGGAGCTCAGGCCCGAGGTCCGACTCCAGACCGCCTGAGCCTCGCGAGCAGAGCGTCGCAAGGAGGAACCCACGATGAAGCGAGTCGCGTCCACGATCCTCGCGGCCGGCCTCCTGGCGTGCGGCCTCGCCCCGGCGGGCCCGGCCGGCGCCCAGGCGCCAACCAAGGTGAAGCTGACCATTCCGGTCACCGCGCTCTCGATGACGCCGGTCTATCTGGCCCAGGCCCGCGGCCATTTCGCCGAGGAGGGCCTCGAGGTGGCCACGACCACGACCGGGGGCAGCGGCCCCGACATCCGGGCCCTCATCGCTGGCGAGGTGGACTTCACGTTCACTCCCGGGGACAACGTCCTTCTGGCCTTCCAGGAAGGCAAGCGGCTGGTCATGGTGATGAGCGGGCTCAATCGCCTTTTCATCAACTGGGCGATGCACCGGGACGTCGCCCGCGAGCGGGGCATCACCGAGGCCACCCCGCTGCCGGAGAAGCTCAAGGCCCTCAAGGGACTCTCGGTCGGGGTCACCACTCCGGGCGCGCTGACCGCGCACCTCGCCGCCTTCGTGATCCGCAAGGCCGGCTACGTGCCGCAGCAGGACGTGAAGATCCTTCCGATCGGCTCCGGCCCCACGTGGCTCGCCGCGCTGGAGAACCGGAAGGTCGACGTCGCCCTCACCGCGACGCCGACGCCCGAGACCGCCATTCTGCGCGGCTACGCGATCATGTTCATCGACAACGCGAAGGGCGAGGATCCGTCCTTCACCGAATTCCTCATGGCGAACCTGATCACGCGTCCCGAGGTCATCGAGAAGAACCCCGACCTGGTGCGCCGCATGGTCCGCGCCCTCTTTCGGGCGAACCAGTGGGCCCGCTCGGCCTCGGTCGAGGAGGTGGCGGCCGCGCTGCGGCCGACGTTCGCCCAGGTCGACCCGGCCATTCACCTGGCCGGGGTGAAGGCCGTCCTGCCCGCGATCAACGCGACCGGGCGCACGACCGAGCGCAGCTTCCAGACCACGCTAGAGGTCCTGGACCAGGCCGGACTGCTCAAGAGTCGCGTCGGGCTCGCCGACGTCGTGAACGACGACTTCGTCCCGCGTTGAGCACCCGCGGCTGGCTCCACCTGTACCGCGCCCTCTTCGGGCTCGGCCTCCTGGCATTCTGGGAGGGCGCCTCGGGCCGACTCATCGACCCCTTCTGGGTTTCGAGCCCCTCCCGGGTCTTTGTCTACCTCGCGCAGGTGACTCTCGACGGCTCCATCTTCGAGCACGCGGCCGTGACGCTCTACGAGACGGCGGTCGGGTTCGTGCTGGGATCCCTGAGCGGTGTGGGCCTGGGGTTCCTCCTCGCCCGGCACGAGACGCTGGCCGCCGTCCTCGACCCGTACATCGTCGCCTTCAATGGCATTCCTCGGATCGCTCTGGCGCCGATCTTCATCATCTGGTTCGGGATCGGGCCGACCTCCAAGATCGTCCTGGTGGTGCTCGTGGTCTTCTTCCTCACCTTCTTCAGCACGTACTCCGGGATCAAGGGCGTCGACCCGGAGCTGAAGAATCTCTTGCGCATCATGGGCGCGAGCGAACGGCAGGTCCTGCTCAAGATCATCGTTCCAGCCACGATGCCGTGGATCCTCACGGGGCTCAAGCTGAGCGTCCCCTACGCCCTGGTCGGCGCCGTCGTGGGGGAATTCGTCGCCGCTAGCAAGGGCCTCGGGTATCTGATCAACTACAACACGTCGCTCTTCTCCACGACGGGGGCCCTGGGAGGGATCCTGGTCCTGGCGGCCGTCGTGGTGCTGTGCAACGAGGTCCTGAACCGGGCGGAGGCGCGTCTCCTGCGCTGGCGCCCGCACGAGGAGGGACGGTCGGCGGACCTGTACTGACCAACCCACCGGAGGGCCCATGCCGACATTCCGGCCGATCACCGGAACCGCACTGGTCCTGACACTGAGCTTGGCCGTCGCCCCGGCCTGGGCGCAGGCGCCGAGGGAGTCAACGTGAGCCTCCTCCAGCTGCGCTCGCCCCGTGCGCCGGTGCGGTCCGCGTGGAATGATCGGCCAGGCCCAGACCCCCGGCAGCTGGATCGTCGGCGCCACTCCCGCCGTAGTGGAGGATCGCATGGACTACTACGAGCTCGGCTCGTACACACGCAAGGTCACCACCGCCGTGCCCGAGGCCCAGCTCTGGTTCGACCGGGGCCTCAACTGGCTCTTCGGCTTCAACCACGCCGAGGCGATCGCCTGCTTCCGGAAGGCGCTGGAGCGCGACCCCGCCTGCGCCATGGCCTACTGGGGGATCTCCTACGCGGCCGGGCCGAACTACAACCTGCCCTGGCACCTCTACGACCCCGCCGGCAAGGCGGCCGCGCTCGCCGCCGCCTACGACGCGATGCAGGGCGCCCTGGCCCTTGCCGGCGGCGCCAGCCCGGTCGAGCAGGCGCTGATCCACGCCCTGCCCGCCCGCTATCCGCAGCGCGAGAGCATCGAGGACCAGTCGCCGTGGGACGCCGCCTATGCGGACGCCATGCGCCCGGTGTTCCACGCCAATCGTAACGACCTCGAGGTGCGCTCCGTCTTCGCCGAGGCGATCTTGAACCTGACGCCCTGGAAGATGTGGGACCTCAAGACCGGGGGTGTCGCCGAGGGCGCCGGCACGGCGGAAGCGGTCGACGTGCTGGAGAGCGCCTTCCGCGACATCCCCGCGTCGTGGGACCATCCGGGGCTCCTGCATCTCTACGTCCACCTGATGGAGATGTCGCCCTTCCCGCAGCGCGCGCTGCGAGCGGGCGACCGGCTCCGCGATCTGGTGCCGGATGCCGGGCACCTGATCCACATGCCCACCCACATCGACGTGCTCTGCGGCCACTACCGCGACGTGCTGGTCTACAACCAGAAGGCGATCGTCGCCGACCGCAAGTTCCTGGCCCGCGAGGGGGCGATGAACGTCTATGCGCTCTACCGCACCCACGACTACCACTTCGCCATCTACGGAGCCATGTTCCTCGGCCAGTACGGGCCGGCCATGGAGGCGGCGCAGGAGCTGATCGACACCACGCCCGAGGAGCTCCTGCGCATCCCCTCGCCGCCGATGGCCGATTTCGTCGAGGGTTACCTGCCGATGAAGCAGCACGTGCTGGTGCGCTTCGGCAAGTGGCACGAGATCATCGCGCAGGAGAGCTGCCCCGTGACCGGGAGCTCTACTGCTCGACGACCGCGATGATGCTCTACGCCCAGGCCGTGGCGCATTCCGCGCTCGGCCACATCGCCGAGGCAGAAGCGGCCAAAGCGGCATTCATGGAGGCGAAGCTCCGGGTGCCGAAGAGCCGGCGGGTGCACAACAACACCGTCCAGGACCTGCTCGGGGTGGCCGAGGCGATGCTCAACGGCGAGATCGAGTACCGGCGCGGCAACTACGAGGTGGCCTTCGCCCACCTGCGCCGCTCGGTCGAGCTCGACGACGCGCTGCCCTACGACGAGCCGTGGGGCTGGATGCAACCGACCCGGCACGCACTCGGCGCGCTGTTGCTGGAGCAGGGCCGGGTCGCCGAGGCCGAGGCGATCTACCGCTCGGATCTCGGTCTCGACGGCAAGCTCAGTCGAGCCTGTCAGCATCCCGACAACCTCTGGAGCTTGCACGGACTGCACGAATGCCTGGCCCGGCGCGGCGAGACGGTCGAGGCGGCCCTGATCAAGCAGCGCCTGGACCTAGCGCTGGCAAGATCGGAGGTGCCGGTGAAGGCCTCCTGCTTCTGCCGCATGAAGGTCGCCGCCTGAGCAGCCGGGGCAAGGTTGAGCACGGGGCGGCCCCGAGGCCGCCCCGAACTACGTGGATTGGTTGGTGAGCGTGAAGGAATCGGACCTCGACTACGCTGCGGGTCAAGCAGCTTCGCTGGAAGCTCCCGCGGCTCTGAGCGGACCCATCGCGCCGACACCCATACCCGGTTGACCTGGGGGCAGCGCTTGTCGCACGATGCGGGCGCCGGGCAACCCCCGGCCGATCACGCGGGCGACGGAGATCCCATGGCGCCGAACCCCTGGAGCTACACGAGTGGCACGAGCGACGTCCCCCTGCTCGGCCTCACCATCGGCGACATGTTCGACGAGACGGTGGCCCGGTTTCCGGACAACGAGGCGCTCGTCTCCCGCCACCAGGGACTCCGGTATACGTATCGCCAGCTCCAGGTCGAGGTCGACCGCTGCGCCCGCGCGCTCATCGCCCTCGGGGTGGACAAGGGCCAGCGGGTAGGGATCTGGGCGCCCAACTGCGCCGAGTGGGCCATCACCCAGTTCGCGACGTCGAAGCTCGGCGCCATCCTCGTGAACATCAATCCGAGCTACCGGCTCAACGAAGTCCAGTACGCGCTGAGGCAATCCGGCTGCGCCTGGCTCGTCACCGCGCCGCACTTCAAGACCTCGGACTACACGGCGATGATCCACGAGCTCGCGCCGGAGCTGGCAAGCAGCCAGCCCGGCTTTCTCGAGGCGGCTCGCTTCCCCGACCTGCGCGGCGTGGTGCGGCTCGGCGCCGAGCCGGCGCCGGGGATGCTGGACTGGAGCTCGCTGCTGGCGATGGCCGAGCGGGTCGGCGCCGATGAGCTGGCGCACCGCCAGCGCCAGCAGGAGTTTGACGACCCCATCAACATCCAGTACACGAGCGGAACCACCGGCTATCCCAAGGGCGCCACGCTCAGCCACCACAACATCCTCAACAACGGCTTCTTCACCACCGAGCTGCTCCGCTTCACCGACCGCGACCGGCTCCTGATCCCCGTACCGCTCTACCACTGCTTCGGCATGGTCATGGGCAACCTGGGCTGCATGTCCCACGGCGCGACCATGATCTATCCGAGCGACGGCTTCGACCCGCTGGCCGTCCTGGAGTCCGCCCAGGCCGAGGGCGCCACCGCGCTCTACGGCGTGCCGACCATGTTCATCGCCGAGCTGAACCATCCCGACTTCGCGAAATACGACCTCTCCACGCTGCGCACCGGCATCATGGCCGGCTCCCCCTGCCCGGTGGAAGTCATGAAGCAGGTGCAGGCGCAGATGCACATGCGCGACGTGGCCTGCGCCTATGGCATGACGGAGACCAGCCCGGTGAGCACGCAGACGCGCATCGGGGCACCGCTGGCCAAGCAGGTCGGCACGGTCGGCCAGGTGCACCCCCACGTGCAGATCAAGATCGTGGACCCGCAGACCGGCCAGGTGGTGCGGGTCGGCGAACGCGGCGAGCTGTGCACGCGCGGCTACAGCGTGATGCTGGGCTACTGGGACAACGACGAGGCCACCCGGACGGCGATCGACGGCACCCGCTGGATGCACACCGGCGACCTGGCCACGATGGACGAGGAGGGCTACCTCAACATCGTGGGACGGATCAAGGACATGATCATCCGCGGCGGCGAGAACGTGTACCCGCGCGAGATCGAGGAGTTCCTCTACAGCCACCCCAAGGTCCAGGACGTACAGGTCATCGGCGTGCCCGACGAGAAGTACGGCGAGGAGATCATGGCCTGGGTGAAGCTGCGCGAGGGCCAGGCCGCCAGCGTCGAGGAGATCCGCGACTACTGCCGCGGCAAGATCGCCCACTACAAGGTCCCGCGCTACGTCCGCTTCGTGGACGCCTTTCCCATGACGGTCACCGGCAAGATCCAGAAGTTCCTGATGCGCGACGAGAGCGTGACGCTGCTGGGTCTGGAGAAGGCCGCCGCCGTCAGGACGGCGTAGACGGTCCGTCCTTCCCACAGCCCGAGCGTGCGCAACAGCGCCAGCGCGTTCGAGGCGCCCATCACGCCCGTTGGGCGTCGCAGCGATCGCGAATGCGCGGGGCCCTCCTCGAGGGACTCAATATCGCGGGTGGGACGACCGAGCCAGCGCCTCGATCGCGGCGGCATCGCGGTGACGCGCCTCCGGCAGGTGGATGTCCCAGCAACGCACGCTGCAGAATGTAAGCTTCAGCCGTCCGGAGTTACAGGTCGACACGGAGCACCGATAGTACTTCGCCCCCATCGGGATCGACCCCTTGCACACGGAGCACACTCCGAATTGTGCCGGCATCCTAGCCCCCTTCTCGCCCCTGTGGGAGCGCCCTCGGTACCCACCCGTGCTCGAGTTCCGGTGCCCGAGACGCTCCTGCACTATCCGCATTTCGCGCCAACCGAACGGTCGGTCGAGCAGGCACATGACGTCCTCCCGGAGCGGAGTGGGACCCAGAGCGGAGACCCTCGAATGACGCTTGTGTCGGTTCACCTCGAAGCCCGCCCATGCGGTCCTCCATGCCGTCTACCGGCTCCTGCGCCTGCACGTGAACGCCTTCCCCCCGGTCCAGACGCTTGTCGAACGGGTCCGCGTCGATGCCGAGGTTCGAATCGGACAGGCCAAGTACCATAGGCCACCGTTGGAAGAACCGGTCAGCAGCGCGCAGAGGACGCTCGCAAGGCGAACCCGGCTGCCGACCTGCCCGTCGTCTCGGAAGGGCTCGCAAGGGACTCTTTCCTCCTGAATCACTTGGCGGAGTGGCTGCCGAGGCCTGGGGTGCCGATGCTGCGGTGAGCTGCACCTCGGCGCCTTCGACGGTCCGCTCCGGCGGCGTCATGACCCGGTTCGCCGGTCACGGGCACGGATCGGCCATCTGGCAGCTCGGGGGATCGATCGACGTGCTGCCCAGCACGTACCGGATCAGCGGCCCCTCACACTTCCAGCGCTTAGGCTCCTTCGTCAGGTCGCGCAGATCCAGGATCAGGCGGGTTTTGCGGTAGTGGTTGTCGAACTCGATACAGGACTGGTTGAAGACAGCGTTCATGACGTCGCCCTGCGCCACCGGCCAGTCCTTGGGCTCGGGCGTCTGGACCCCGTCGAGATGGTTGACCGACCATTCCTGCGCCCCGAGCGGTCCGGGGTTGAACTGGAGCAGCCGGTTCTTGGCGGTGCGGTAGAGGTTCTGGAAGTTGGCCTGGTCCCAGGCCGGCTCGAACGCCGCGTTGTTGCTCACGACCGCGGTCTGGAAGGCTTGGAACGTGGCCGCCTGCTGGGCGAAGAGGGCGGGGCCGAGGGGGAGGCTCACGATCGGGGTCTCCTGGGCTTCTAGCAGGCCCCAGCTCGAGCCGCCGTAGGCGCAGTCCTGGTCGGTGCAGGGCTCGGTGTAGAGTGCAACGTGCACGCCGAAGGGGCGGTAGCAGTCCGTGGTGCTGCTGTTGAAGTTGAAGAACGTCCACTTCCCCTGGCGCACGATGCAGGCGGCCGGGATCGTAGTGGGCACCTTCGGGTCGACCCCACAGGCGAAGTTCGGGCCGACGCAGGTGTTGAAGCGCCGGCTCTGGTCCGGGACACCCTGGAACCGGATCATCTCCTCCCAGCCGCGTCCGGCGTTGCTCAGAAGGAACGCGGTGGGGAGCGGTGAGCTCTGCTCGGCGCTGAAGAGCTCGCCGCCCAGGCCCCCGCGCGCCTCCACATAGACGCCGCCGGCGCTCAGGAGAAAGCTCGGCGTCGAGAAGTGGATCTCGAGACCGCCGTCGTCCTGGCCGCCCCGCGAGCGGAAGCGTTGCAGCACATCGTCGGGCTTCCGGTGCTCGGCCCCCCGCACCAGGTAGTCGCGCACCGTGTCCGGGACGCGGTAGGGTCGCCCGGTCCCGTGGAAGACGATCGTCCCGACCTCCCACGGGTGGACGCGGCCCCAGCGCTGGAGGTGGAGCGGGAGGCTCCCGCCGGCGAGCAGCGCAAGCCGGGCGAACTCGGCATCGCCGATCGCCTGGAACATGGTGCCGTAGCCCGCGCGATGGGGCTGGCGGCGGAAGTTCGCGACGCGCCGGAGCCCGTTCGACGAGAGCGCGTACCGCGCCGACAGGTAGTCGAGCACGATCTCGGCAGCCCGCGGCACCGGGTCGTTCGGGTTCTGCCGGAACGTCGTCAGCTCGTAGAGGTTGCGGATGGCGAAGACCGCGAGGTACTGGTACGGGCGCGAGTTGAACTCGTAGAAATCCTCGACGAGGAGCCGGCGGAGCTGCTCGAGGATGAGCTGCCGCTGGCCGTTCGCGGCATTATCCCAGGTGGGATCGGGCGTGAGCCCCCGCCAGATCGCATCGCGCGTGAGGATCTCGTTGGCCAGGTAGCGGGCGCTCTCGATCATCCAGATGTGGTTCTCGGTCTCCGGAATCGGCACGCCGCAGAAGTGGGCCTTGCGGTCGAAGGTTCCCTTGCCGCGCTCGGTGAGGAGCGTGAGCAAGTGGTCCCAGGTGCGCTCGTCGATCTTGTTGTCCCCCCCGGTGCCGGTGGGGCCGTGGACAAGCATCATCCGGATGATCCACTGAAGATCGAAGTCGTAGTCCCCGTGGGTCCCGCAGGCGTCGACGATCTGGTTCACGAGCTCAGCGGCCAAGAACCCGATGGGGGCGCCGAACGGGAGTGTCGAGATCAGGCCCAGCGCCGCACCGGCCAGGTCGAGGATGATCCCCGGCGGGTCCTTGTACGTGTCGGTCCCGACCTCCTTCGTCTTCTTGACGTCCCGGAGCGCGAGCGCCATAAGACACTCGTTCTTGAGAACGGCCGCGTTCGTGGACGGCAGCGGGCCCAGCCCGGCATCGCAGTTGCCGCCCACTAGACCAAGCACCGGATCGCCGGCCTGGAGCTTGGCAAGATTGGACTTGGTGTCGTAGTCGGTCAGGTCGTCCGCCGCCCGCGGGCACTGGAAGGGCGGCGGTGTGTTCGGCGGGAGCGGCAGGAGGGGCGTCGGCTCGGTCCCAAGGAGCGCCATCCCGACACTGCCGGCGGCACCGCCCTTCTCGACACCGCGGGCGCGCCGGCAAGCGTGGCCGAGCGCCTGGAGGCGGCGGTAGAGAATGTAGAACTCGTTGAGCGCGGGGTCAGCCTTCCAGTTGTTGACGATGCCGTTGTAGTCCAGGAACTCATAGTCGACGTGGACCGGATTCGACCACTGGTGGGGGCAGTCGGTGTCGGTGCCGATGCCGAGAAACCCCGACTCGCGCGTGCAGCCCTGGATGACGAACTTGTAACGTCCGGCCTGGTAGCGGTTCACGCGCACGCCGATGGCGCCCGCGGTGCGCGACATCGTCTCGTCGGGGCTGAGGAAGACGCGCCCCTTGGCGTCGAATGCCTTGTCCTCGGCATCGGCGAACTCGAGCGAAGTGGTCTGGGCGACGATCTCGAGGGCGCCCTCCCTCGCCTCTTCCGGGACGATCCCCGCGTGGTCCGTGTCGGCGAGGCGGACCTGCCAGACGTCGCTCTCCGGCATGTTCCACCAGCGGAAGACGATGCAGTCCCCGTCCGGCGTGCAGTCGGGCTTGTAGTAGGCGGCCTGGACCCCATGCGGGTTGCCGCTCTGGGGGGACCAGCCGATCTGCCCCCGCTGGAACTCCTGGAAGGCACCTTCCCGGTCGAGCACCGGCTCCTCGAGGGCCATCGGGCACCTGAGCGGCCCGTCGGCGCGCAGAAGGCGCGTGTACTCGACGTCAATCTCGCCCTTCGGCGGATAGGAGAGCGAGCAGTCGGGCGGTTGGGCCGCGCCGGGAACCGGCGCCGCGACGAGGGCGGCGAGGGAAGCTAGCACGAGGACGAGGCAGGCACGCATCAAGACCCAGCTTTTCTATCACATTAGCGTGCAGGTGCTCACCCAGGCCGGCGTGATAGTGGTGCAACATCGCACCACCGGCCACGAGCCAGAGCTAACGATCCATCCGGCGATCGCGTTCTGGAATCACGTCGACCGACTGGTGAACCGGACCTTCGCGGATACGATCGAGGGGCGCACC
>CAVXVV010000097.1:0-24507 GCA_963765195.1 uncultured Candidatus Rokubacteria bacterium | reverse complement strand
GTACGGCGACGAGTTCGCGCGACGAGTCGAGGGGATGGGGATCCGCGAGGTCCTCACCGCCCCGCGCGCACCGTGGCAGAACCCTCTCGTCGAGCGGGTGATGGGCTCAGTCCGCCGCGAGTGCCTCGATCATTTCCTCATCGTGGGCGAGGCCCATCTCCGCCGACTCCTGCGCCGCTACGGCGCCTATTACAACACCACGCGGCCACACCAATCGCTCGACAACAATCTCCCCCTGCCCCGGGCCATCGAACCCCCTGTGCCTTCTACTTATTGCGTCCGCCTCGTCAACGTTGAACTTTCGGCCGGCCTGATCGATGATGGCCGGCATGATCACCCTCATCCTCACGGGCCTCCTCCGCGGTGTCAGGACCCAGCGCTCCCTGGTGCTCGAGAACCTCGCGTTGCGGCACCAACTGGCCGTCCTCCAGCGCACCGCGCCGCGTCCACGGCTGCGAACCGTCCGACCGCCTGTTCTGGGTCCTGCTGTCCCGCCTGTGGGCGGCTGGACGGATGCCGTCTCCGTCGTCCAACCCGCCACCGTGATCCGGTGGCAGCGGACCGGCTTCAAGCTCTTCTGGACCTGGAAGAGCCGCCGGAACGGGCCCGGCCGCCCGGCCGTCGCCCCGGAGGTCCGAGCGCTCATCCGACGATGTCCACGGCCAACCCCCTGTGGGGTGCGCCGCGGATTCACGGGGAACTCCAGAAGCTGGGCATCGAGATCTCGCAGGCGGCGGTCTCCAAGTACCTGGTCCGCCATCGGACGCCGCCATCGCAGACCTGGCGAACCTTTCTCGACAACCACCTGGGGAGCCTCGTCTCCGTGGACTTCTTCGTCGTGCCCACCGTGATGTTCAAGGTCTTGTTCGTCTTCGTGGTCCTGGCGCACGACCGGCGACGCGTCGTCCACATCAACGTCACCGACGCCCCCACCGCCCAGTGGACGGCCCAGCAACTCGTGGAGGCGTTCCCCTGGGAGACCGCCCCGCGATACCTCCTGCGCGACCGCGATGCGGTCTACGGGGTCGTGTTCTCGAGCCGAGTCCAGTCCATGGGGATCCGCGAAGTCAAGACGGCGCCTCGGTCGCCTTGGCAGAATCCGTACGTGGAACGCCTCATCGGCACCCTCCGCCGCGAGTGCCTCGACCACGTCGTGGTGCTGAACGAAACCCATCTGCGTCGCCTGCTGCGCGACTACCTCATCTACTACCACGGTGCCCGAACCCACCTCTCCCTGGACAAGGACGCCCCGGAGCCAAGACCGGTGGAGCACCTCGACCAAGGCAGGATCGTCGAGACGCCCATGGTCGGCGGCCTCCATCATCGCTACACGCGCCAGGCGGCGTAAGCGTCCGGCCTGGGGGTGTACCCGCCACGCGGAAGTCGCCGGTCGGCCGGTCAGTGCGGTTCGCCTCGGTCTTCCTCCGCCTTGCGTCTGAAACTCCACACGGAACACGTGGGTCCACGCGGCGTGTCCTTTCGAGCCAAGGCCCAGTGCGCTTGACGAACGGCCGCAGCCGGTCCTCCGAACACCTGAATGGGTTAAACGGAAGGGACAACACCGTGTGGAACTGGCGGGCCCTACGCATCCTGCAGCGCATGCTTATCCGAGAGCGGTTCGACGTGGTACACCGGCATAGCCTATACTCGCCGCTGGCCGTGGCGTCAACGTGTCTGGCCCGCACCCTCGGGATCCCGAGCGTGCTCACGAACCACTCCCTGCTCGGACGCACGATGCCGACACTCCTGTTCCCGCTGGTGGCGGTCGCAGAGCGACGGCCGGCGGCGGACATTGTTACCGGCGTCTCCCGGGCGGTGGTGGGCGACCTCTGCAAGCGGCTCGGCCGCGCGGACGTGTGCTTGATCCCGAATGCGGTCAATCTGACCGATGGGACGGCCGCCCGACGCCGTCCGCCGCCTCGAACGATCTGCAGATTGTCAGTGTCATGCGGTTGACCCGGCGAAAGCGGCCACTCGACCTGATTCGCGCGATTCCTCGGATTTGCGCGCAGCTGCCGCGGCGTCTCTGGCCTCGGTTCACGATCGTGGGGGATGGATCCGAGCGCCCGCGCGCTGAGCACGAAGTGCGACGGCTGGGTCTCGCGGACCGTGTGAACTTTCTGGGATTCCGCCCCCGAGAGGATCTGCGGGCGATACTGTCGCAATAGGTCGATCTTCGTCCTTACCACGGTCCAGGAGGCGTTCGGCATGGCCGTGCTCGAAGCCCGTTCGTCGGGCTCCCGGTCGTCGCGATGAATCACGGCGGCATCGAGACATCTTGGAGTCCGGAGAGGGAGGCTTTCTGACCCGCACGTTCGACGAATTCGCCGACCGAATCGCGGATCTTGTGCGCGACCCGGCACTGCGCGCGCGCCTGGGCGGCACAGAAGTCGCCACTCTCGCACGGTTCGGGTGGGATATCGTCACCGAGCAGTATCTTAACATCTATCGCCAGGCCATGGCGAAAATCATACGAGTGGGCGATGGGGTCGCGCTGACCGTTGACGTCGAGCCGGATTGTCCGCCCTACCTCACCAGCTTTTGCGGCATCGACGAGGGCCTTCCTCGCCTGCTGACCGTGCTGGAGGAGGCGGGCGTGTCGGCGACCTTTTCGTAACCGGCGAGGTGGCCCGACGCTGTCCAGAGACGGTACGTCGGCTGTTGACCGAGGGCCACGAACTGGGCTGTCATGGGGAACGCATCGGAACTCCTCACAGCTGAACCCCGCAGAAGCACGCGGTGAGATCCAGACGGCGAGCGCCACGCTACGGCGTTTGGGCCCGTCACCCCGTTCCGCGCGCCCTTCTTGAACTTTCCCGAACGCTATCTTGAAGTCCTGAGGGAGGAGAAGTATGAGGTGGATTCGTCGACGGCGCGCTACAAATGGCCATTTCTCTGCCATGTGGTCGGCGGTCGACTGGCGCGGATCCCCGTTTCGACGACCTCCTCCGACGCTACGATTGCCACCGCGGCTCCGCGATATGATCCTGGGACGGCTGGCCAGTCCGGTTGCCTTGTTCGGCCCTCCCCTGGGAGTTCTGCGATTTTCGCGGTGATCGACGCCTCCGTCTCGATTGTCGATTCAAGACCGGCGAGGGGGCCGTTCAGGCCGTTCGCCAGACCATTGCGCTGTTTCAGCGTCGCGAAGTCAGGTTCCACCGACTGACCGAACTGTGCGGAGTTGATGGATCGCGCGCGCGAGGCCCCGAGGGCGTTACGTAACTTACGCGCCCGGCGAAACACAGCCGGTAGCTTTAAGAACGCCACCCGCCACGGGCGAGCCCGCGTGAGCGTCCAATACGCACACGGTCGCACCCAGGTCAGTATGCGTTCCGGCAGTCGCCAAGACGCAAGCTCCTGCCGAGAATGCCGGAGGCGGATCGTAGGATTATGCGGATCTCACCGGTGGTCCGACGCATTGGTTTGTCTGTCCCTACGCGGCGCCCCGGAAAATCCAGCACGCCAGGTCCAGCACAACAGTCGTTACTTCGGTCACTGCCTTTCGGAGTTCAGGTGGCGCCGCGCCGGCCCGTGCTGACGGTCTGCGAGGCCTCGAGGAACGACCGTCCGCCATGGCGAGAGTTACCGGTGGCGGCTTCTATGCATCTCGAAGAGTCCATGACGTGGGGATGTTGGCAGGTTCCAGGCGATCAGAGCACGCGTCAGGAAGCTGACACATTGACGAGAAGGCGCTGGACGGCGTGATGACGGTACTACTGGTCGTTTTGATGCTGCTGGCACCTCTGGTGACCGGCGCCCAGGGCACAGTAGAGACACAGAAAGGACTTCCCCATGATCCGAACGCGACGTCTCCAGAGTACGCTCGGCCCCAGGCCGCGCCTGAGCGCCCCGCACTCGAACCGTCTCCTGGCAAGCCGGCCCTCGGGCCGAAGCCAGGAGCGGGGAGCTGAAACGGGCCAGACTGGTCTCGTTCATTGGGCGTTTGTGCGACTGTGGCCCATCCTGCTGCTCGGAACCGGGGCTGGCCTGTTGGTTTTCGTGTCGGTTTTCAAAAGGTAGGGACCCCTCCGGCCTGAGTTTTTCAGAACCATGGGACCCCCGGCCTGGGGGTTTTTCAGAAGTTTTCCCCCCTCACGTGACCCCGCGCTATGTCCTCGTCCGGCCCCTGCTGGGGCCGGGAGGGGTGCATGGCCTATCGCGAGGTCACGATGCTGGAGGTCAAAGAGGTCCTGCGGCTGTGGCTGGGCGGCGCCGCCCACAAACGGATCGCCGCTCAGCTTGGACTCAACGTCAAGACCGTCCGGCGGTATGTCGCCGCCGGCCGGGCGAGCGGCGTCGGCCGGGCGACGGGACTGGAGGCGCTGGATGACGGCCTGATCGCCGCCGTCGTCAGCCGGGTGCAGCCGCACCTGGGCCGGCCCCGGGGCAACGGCTGGGGCGACTGCACGGCCCAGCGCGCCGTCATCGAGCGCTTCCTCCGCCAGGGCGTCCGGCTCTCGAAGCTGCGCAAGCTCCTCCGACGCCAGGGGGTCGAGGTCAGCTACGCGACCCTCCGGCGCTTCGCGATCGCCGAGCTCGGCTTCGGCGGGACGGCGCCCACGATCCCCGTGGCCGACTGCGGGCCGGGCGAAGAGGTCCAGCTCGACACGGGCTGGATGACGCACCTGGCGCCGGATGCCAGCGGCCGACGACGGCGCTTCAGGGCGTGGATCTTCACGGCGGTCCTCTCGCGCTACCGCTTCGTCTACCCAGTCTTCCGGGAGACGACCGAGACAGCGATCGAGGCGTGCGAGGCGGCCTGGGCGTTCTTCCACGGCGTCTTCCGCGTGCTGATCCCCGATAACACGAAGGCGATCGTGCAGCGCGCGGATCCGCTGGAGCCCCGCCTCAATCCCGCCTTTCTGGAGTACGCTCAGGCGCGCGGCTTCGTCATCGACCCCACCCGCGTGCGCCGGGCCCGGGACAAAGCCCGCGTGGAACGCGCCGTCGCCAGCGTCCGGGACGATTGCTTCGCCGGGGAGGAGCTGGCCGACCTCGAGCACGCGCGGGCCCATGCCCGGCACTGGTGCCAGGAGGAGTACGGGGCGCGGCGTCACAGTCGCACCCTGCGCGCGCCCCGCGAACACTTCGAGGCGGTCGAGCAGCCGGCCCTGCGCCCCGCCCCCACGGCGCTGTACGACATCCCGCTCTGGGGCGACCCGAAGGTCGCCCGTGACCAGCACGCTCAGGTCGCGCGGGCGCTGTACTCGCTCCCGACCCAGTACGTCGGCCAGACTCTGCGCGCCCGCGCCGATCGCACCACCGTCCGCTTCTACGCCGGCGCCGTCTGCGTGAAGGTCCATCGACGGATGCCTCCCGGCGGGCGCGCCTTCGACCGCCAGGATTTCCCGGCCGAGAAGACCGCCTACGCCCTGCGGGACGTCGCGAGCCTGGCGCGGTGGGCCGCGCAGCACGGACCCGCCGTCGGTCAGTTCGCCCGGGCCCTCCTGGCCGGGGATCTCCCGTGGACGCGGATGCGTCAGGTCTACGCCCTCCTCAGCCTCGCGCGCCGCTATGGTGACGCCCGCGTGAACGCGGCCTGTGAGACCGCGCTCGCCGCCGAGATGCTCAGCGTCCGTCGGCTCGCGCGGCTGCTCGAACTCGCCACTCCACCCCCCGCCGTCCCGCCGGCGCGCGTCCTCCCGCTCGCGCGGTATCTGCGGCCCGCGACCCACTACGCCCTCCCGCTCGCCACTCCCGAGCGGCGCCCGGAAGGAGACCCGGCATGACCCCGGACCCCATCTCCGCCGACCTCAAGGCCGTGCTGCGCCGTCTCAAGCTCTCCCGCCTCCTCGACACGCTCCCGGAGCGCCTCACCCTCGCCCGCCAGCAGAAGATGCCCCCGCAGGACTTCCTCCTCCTGGTGCTCGCCGACGAGGTGACCCGCCGCGATGGCCTGGCCGCCACCCTCCGCGCCCAGCGGGCCGGTCTCGACCCGGCCGCCCAGCTCGAGCACTGGGATCCGACGGCCAAGGTCACCTTCGACCGCGCCCTCCTCAACGAGCTCGCCGCGCTCCGCTTCCTGGACAGCCACCATCACGTCACGATCGTCGGCCCCGTTGGGGTGGGCAAAACCTTTCTCGCCCACGCCCTCGGCCACATCGCCTGTCGCCGCGGCCACTCGGTCCTCGCGGTGCGGACCGATCAGCTGCTCAAGACCCTCAAGCACGCCCGCCTGACCCAGAGCTACGAGGCCGAGCTCCGCAAGTTCGTGGCGGTCGATCTGCTCCTGCTCGACGACTTCGGACTCGACGCGATGGACGCCCAAGAGAGCCGCGACGCGTACGCCCTCGTCCTCGAACGCCACCGCACCGGCTCCATGGTGGTGACCAGCTCCCGCGGCCCCGACGAATGGCTGGCCACCTTCGCCGACCCTGTCCGCGCCCAGAGCGCGATCGATCGCTTCACCAACAGCGCCTACGACCTCGTCATCGACGGCGAGTCCTACCGCGCCCGGCTCAAGCCGACCATGAAGCCCGCCGCGCACGGATGATCCAGGCGCTGTCGTCGCGCCCCGGAAATCCCTGCGGAAGGGGGATACTCGGGTATGGCTCGGCCGCCAACTCGCGCTCTCCGAGGCGCGTAGGCCCTGCGCCTCCTCACCCCCACCCGCGACTCGCGGCGAAAGGAGTTGCATCGCCTCCCGCTCGGCCCTACAACCATCCTGCGGCCCCAGCGTGGGCCAGCCCTGAACCCCGTCACGTGAGGGACCAGGACCCGGGGGGTCCCATGCTTCTGAACAGCCAGGGTCCCATACTGCTGAAAACCGACAGTTTTCGCTGCGGCGAATGTCCGGCGTCGGCTGCGCCGAAACGGACCGCTGTAGCGGCTGCCGCGGCTCGACGGGGGACAGTTGTCCGAGCATTCTGTCGTGCAGGCGTCGTGCTGACGCGGACCTCAGACTGTAGTTTTGTCACGTCGAATTTTCCCAGAGGCATTCGCTTGCGCACCCTCTCGTTCAAGCTCGCGCTGGGTATCACCAGTCGCGAGTCATCACGAGCAACGGGAGGGTACCCGAGCGCTGAGGTACGTTGACCCGCGAGGAGGAATCGAATCCGCGCCGCGAGGGCCGTTTCGCCGAGGTCGGGGGCTGCGCGGTATCGGTCAGGCGAGATCCACTGCGCGCCGTCACCGCCCCGCCACGACGAGATGGCGCGCGGCGCTCCGCGGACGCTGCGGGCGGGCCGTCCTCACGCATCGGTCCCGCCCTGACGCCGAGGGCGCAGGACCAGAGCCGACTCCCCCGGCAGGTGCCAGCCCTCCTCGCCCTCGACTGGCGGCGTCCCGAAACCGCCGTATCGCGGATCCTCGCTGGACCATTGCACCTCCCAGGCCGCTCCGACCGGGGGCGCCAGGAGCGGCTCGGGTGCGGGATCGACCGTGAGCTCACGCCCCAGATTGACGAGAAGCAGACGATCGCCATGGTCGGCGTCGAAGTAGCGGAGCACGAACGCCTCAGCGGCCAGCACCGCGCCGTCAAGCCCGCCCGGCCGCTGACTCCTCAACACCGGGTCCTGGCGGCGAAGCCCCAGGAGTCCTGGTGGAGTGCGTACATCTCGGCGTGCCCCTCGCGCTCGCCGAAGTCGAGCTTGGATCGCTCGAACGTGGCCGGATCGGCCGGGTCGGGCAGCTGCGCCTGCATCTCGGGCGTCGCCAGTCCCGGAAACTGGTTGAGGAACTCGGCGCGGCCTCGGCGCACGAGCCGCGCGAGCTCCGGCTCGTGATCCGCGAAGAAGAGAAACGGCGCCGAGGCGCCGAACTCTTGTCCCTGAAAGAGCATCGGAGTGCCGGGGCCCAGAACATCAAGGCCGTCATCGCTCGGTACCGGCCCGGGCTTGTGAGGAGGTGCCGCCGGTAACCGCGGGCGGAGTTCGCGATCTGGTCATGGTTCTGGATGAACGTGACGAACGTGGCCGGCGGCAGCCCGAACGTTGGCGTCCCCCGTCGCTTCTTCTGCCAGCGGTACCGCTGACCCTGATAGAGAAATCCCCACTTCATCACCGAGACGAACTCCTGCGGCGCGCCGTGGGGTCGATCCTTGGCCGCTCCTCGCAGCCGACGGCCGCCTACTCGCCACCTTCCTGAGGGGCCGCCCCGATGTGGCGCGGACCCTGGCCTCCGCATGGACCCCTTTGCCCCCGTGGTTTGGTCACCGGAAGGGCAAGAATGCCGACAGAAATGCCCGCGGTCCGAATCGGGCCGGCGCACGTTCAGTCGCTCTCCGCGCACCGACGAGCCCTGGCGACGAGGACGGTACCCCGTGAAGGAAGTCGGCGAAGCTTCCAGCACCCGCCACTAGCCCGGCGCCGGCGAGGCAAGCCGGCAGCGGTCGGCATGCGGCGGGACACCTCGCATCTCCAACGGACCGACTTCTCGACATCACGCGCTGATCAGCGGCCGGCGTCCTGATCGTCGGCTCTTGTCGGGGAGAGGTCTTCGTCGCGGACGAGCTGCTGATCTATGCGGAGACCCTAGGCGGTGAGGAAGCCGTCCACGCGTGGCTCGCCCAGCATGGCATCCGGATGGCGCCCAAAGAGAAGGCATGAACGAGGCAATCGGCTCGTGACGCGGCCGGAAGGACCCCGTCTGATCCAGCGAAGGCGAGGCATGGCGGTGGCAACGATAAGTGCTGAGGCGTGCGCCCACGGCGTCGTGACGCTGGCCTCCGAGCGGCGCGAAGACGGTGCGTCCGCGTGGTGGGCATGTCGGGATTGCGGCGTCCAGTTCGCTCCGATCGGCGGGGCGCGCGTGGTGCCGAGCGCCGGATTCGAGAGGCTGTCACGGGACGGCACGGCCGACCAGGAGTATGTGTCGATACGCGAGCTCAGCCGCCGGATCCCCTACGCCGAGGGCTCGATCCGCAACCTGATGAGTCGAGGAGCGCTGAAACTGGGCGAGCACTACGTGAAGCCACAGGGCCGCGTGATGTTCAGGTGGCGAGCTATCCGAGCCTGGCTCGAGGCCAGCGAGCGGCCGAGGCGCATAAGTGGCGAGCTTCTACGCCAAGCGGGGCCGTCTCTACCTGGACTTCCGCTGGCAGGACGTGAGGTGCCAGGAGGCCACACATCGGACGGATACGCCTGCAAACCGCGTGGCTGTCCGGAAGTGGGCACGCGAGATCGATGGCGAGATCGCGGCCGGTACGTTCGACTATCGTCGCCACTTCCCGGCGGGCCGAAAGCTTAAGCGCTTCGGTCTCCCAGCAGACCCTGTCGACGCGATTCCGAGTTCGCTGAACACGCCCGCGCCTGGCTGGAACTGCGGAAGCCGTGGCTGTCGCGCGGTACGGTCTACGATCGTCGGCGGATCATTGAGGCGCATCTGGTACCGGCGTGGGGAGATCGCCTCGTCTCGACGCTCACCGTTGACGATCTCGAGCGCCTCGTCGCGGCGCTAAAGCAGAAGGCGGGCGTCAAAGGATCCCGCCTGTCGAATCGCCGCATCAATCTGGTGCTTCAGTCCGCACGTCTGTGCCTGGACGGGGCGGTCCGGCGCGGCTGGCTAAAGGAAAACCCGGCACGCGTGATCCATGACCTCCGGGAGGAACGCCGCGAGCCCGATCCGTTCTCCCTGGATGAGGTCACCAAGCTCCTGACGGATGGGCTGCGAACGGAGTGGGCGCGACGGTACTTCGAAGTCGCGTTCTTCACCGGCCTGAGGCCTTCCGAGCAGATCGGGCTCCAGTGGGACGACATCGACGGGTCTCGGCACCTGATCTCGCGTGCGGCGCGGCGTGGGCCGGTTTGGGGAGGGGGATACCAAGACGGAAGGCTCGGTGCGGGAGATCCACATGCTGCCGCCAGTGCGACGGGCGCTCAAGGCGCAGCGGGCGGCCACCGACGGACAGAGTGTCTGGGTCTTTCCAAATGACCGGGGCGGCGCGCTGAACATCACCAACCTGCGGGAGCGCGTGTGGCGGCCCGCGCTCCGGCGGGCCGGCCTCCGCGAGCGGACGATGTACCAGACCCGCCACACGTTCGCCACGTTGGCCCTGTCGAGCGGGGAAGCCCTCGACTGGGTCGCGAAAATGCTGGGACATCGAACGACCCAGATGGTGATCCGGCACTACCACAAGTACGTCCCGAACCTCACCCGCCGGGACGGGGACGCGCTCGCGCGGGCGCTGGACAAGCGGCGGAAGCCGCGATGACGCGATGCGGCGGTTACCATTTGGTTACCGGAGCGACGAAGGGGGCTACGGGCTGTCCCGTAACCCCCCGTCAGGATGGAGCGGGCGACCGGAATCGAACCGGCGACGTCCAGCTTGGGAAGCTGGCATTCTGCCGCGTCATCCGACGAAGCCAGGCAGTTGTCCCGTCTGGCAACAGGAGGATAATCCTCGACGGGTCTCCGAGGTGTGAGTCGCTGGCCTCCCGCTGCGCCGATTATCCATAATAACCCTGCACGACCCGCACGGTACCCTTCCGCATGGTCGGCGATCACGGTCCATGCGAATGCCATGACCGATGCGAGCCGATCCTATCCATCACATGGGAGACAACCCGATGGCGAAAGCACCGAAGACCGAATGCCAGCTCGAGCCCCTTTCCGTTTCCTCCCTTCCCCGATCCGACAATGAGATCCTGCGGATCATCATGGAGCGTGTCATGGCGGCGTATGAGGCTGGGCAAGTCGATGTCTCGGCGCCGTCCTGAACGCCGCGGTTCACGCCTGGTACGAAGGGCACATTCAGGGCGAGGAAGCTTCCCAGGCTGCAACTTTCGGGGCCAGCTACCGAAGACTTAATGAGGCTGGCTTCCTGAGGAGACACCTAACTAGAGGAGCTGCTCCCACACTGTCGGTGTCGGTCGTGATCGCGGGGTCGGCCTTTGTGCTCCGGGCTCGGTGATCGAAGGCGCGCTGATGGCGGACCAGCTGAATCCGTCCGCGGAACGTCCGAGTGCCCGTGCCCATGAGATGCAGGCCGCCACTGACTCCGCCCTAAGGTAAGTCTTTAACAGGGACTCCCATCGCCGGACGTGTATGAACGACATGGTCCACTTTCCGACGCCGACGACAACGAGATCCGTCAGAGCGACCCCTACCTCTCGCGGCGGTGGCCGAGCGACTCCGCCGGCGTCCGGGGCCACCCCTAGCAGCCCTTGCATTCGAACGAGTCGGTCCCCGCGGCCACGCCTCGTGCCCCGGCGGACTCGGTGTCGCGAACCCCGGCCCCCTCCGGTTCCGTGTCCGGCGCGGCGATCCCGACCCTTACATTCCACGACCGTTTCCGGCCACCGGACGAGCCAGGCCGACGACTGGTGGCCACCGCATCCGACCCGGTCATGAAGTTCCCCCAACGGGCCGGTCCGTCATCTGAGCGGCCTAGGGACGGCGGCGCTTCCGCGACTACTCCCTCTGCCCGTGGCCGCGTGGTACCTCGGGATCAGTCCGTTCTCCCTCCGTGACCTGGTGAAGTCGGGTGGCCTCCGGCCCGTACCCCTCCTCTTGCCTCCCGATCGGCGGGGCCGTCGACAGGACAGCCGACTTTGGAAGCTCCTCTTCGATATTCGCGATCTGGATCAACTCATTAAGAAATGTAAGGATCGGAAACACTCGCATCCGCGTCGCGGTGAACAGCCGCTTCCTGCGCAGAACCAGCGCTAGCCTTAGCCTCTAGGGCCTCCCCGCAAAGTGGACCGTGCCACCCCTGCCCCAGTCACGCGTCAGCCTGACTCCGCCCGGCTCGCTGCGCCGACGTCGGCAGTTGAACCGAGCGACGTGCACTGGCTGGAGGCAGATCCGGCCGACATAGATAGGCGCGGCATTGCTCGCTGAGTTTGCGTTCAGCGAGAAGCCATTTAAAGCTCGACAGTGTCGAGGAAGCGCTGCGGCACAGAATCGCCCGACCACACGGTTGCCTCACGTCGGTCGGTAGACCATCTCGTGTCTATCCGTCTCCTCCAGTGCCGCTCCAGGAATGCGCTCCGCCAGCAACCTGCCGGATACACGCCGTCGCAACGTATCCACGGAAACAACGTTGATCGACATGTACGTGCCATGACGGTCGCGAGTCAGGACCTTTCCCACGCTGCTCCCGCATCCGTAGATGGGGATTCCCGCGCGGGCTGTCTTGTCAATCCGCGGGATGTGCTTATGCCCGTGCAGAAGGGCAATCAACCGCCTCTCCTCCGCGAACCGGACGAAGGCGTCCGCGTCGATCAGTGCCTCCGTCCTCTCGAACGTTCGGCCCAGCACTCGCTCGTACCACGGACTCGTGTACCAATCTGGACACTCGACGGGTGTGGGATGGTGGTGCAAAGCACCGATGAGCGAGTAGTCGCCCGCTGCGACCTTGCGCTCGATTTGGTTGCCGAGATCCATCAGCTGTTCGGCTCCCACGTAGCCTTGCGCGAGCTTGCCGTCCATTACTGAGTTGAAGGACACCACACCGAGCTGGAGATCGTCGAACCATGTCACGCCGCCGAGGGCCCCGGGGAGCCGCATGAGCATGCCGTAATTCTCGGCGAGGTATCCGTTGTCGCGAACGTCGTGGTTCCCGAGCAGGACGACCGGCTGTTCAGTCCCGGTTGAGAGAAAATCCAGAAATAGCCGCACGTCGTTTATGTTGGTGTCTGTCGGACTGTCCATCAAGTCGCCGCTCACAGCAGATTCGGGCGTCCTGATAGACCGCGCGAAGCTCACGTACGATGTTCCGGATCAGCTGTTGCACCCGCGGGAGCCGGCTACTCGCTTCGATACTTCCGAGGTGGATGTCGCTCAAATGAACTATCGTCAACGTACCCGCTCGGCTGCGTATAGTCTTTCGGGAACTTACGCGCATATTGTGTCGAAAGTGCGTCGAGATCGGTCGCTGCCATCTCGGCGAGCTGCTCGAAGGTCCAGTGAGCTGCGGCCTCGATCTCGAGAGGAATCTCTGACGGAAACGGCAGAAACCCGACTTGGCCCTGGGGGGTCCAGAAGAAAAGCATGCCGGGCCAATCGGCAGATCTGGCTAAGGCGTGCCGGAACATCGGGAACACGTCGGTCAACGTCAATAGCCCGTTGAGCGCACCCTCAACCGGCTGGAGTATGAGACCGGGATCACCCGGCCGGAGCCCGACGAGGCGTCGCAAGAGGTCGGCCGAGCAAATGAACCGATCAGCTTCAGGAGTGCCTGATGGTATGAGGATGGCGGTCCAGGGCCTGTGCCCAAGAGCCTGCCGCAAGCTTTCGAGCATTTCATACCTCGGCCGTGCCTCATTCGCCAACCCGTGCACCATCGCCAGCCCCTGATCGATGAGATGCGCCAGCTCGCGCTCCCTAAACGATGACGAAGAAACCCTCTCTGAGCTGGAAGAGAAAGTAGCCTAACGCTTCCCGCTCCTCCCAAGCATTCGCGAGCTGCGGGACCACGGTCCTGGGCTCGATCACGTACGCGAGCCAGTTCGCCACACGCAGGTCGAAGCGAATCCCCATAGCTTCTCCCGTGTTACGACCTCATACGGAGGCGATCATCCGGCGGAGCGACAAGGAAGTGTTCACAGCCGCCGGCCTGAGATCACTGAATAGCCTATCCGCCCGGTAGCAGGGAGCGATCGCGGAATCCTGAGTCGAGGGACGCCTTCCCACTGCGTGGATCACGAAAATCAACGCATCGCGCTGAGAGAAAGGCCAGGCTACGTACGGCGCAGGAGGCAGCATTTTCGAGAATATCGTCGCATACGATCGCGAGCGGAGCGAAGCGGTGGTGTAATAGAACACGTCGACGAGATCACCAAGAGGGAGCCGGGCATTACACGGCGGCGCGCCGAGCAACTCGTTCTTGCTTGCGAGGCATCGGCCGTCTCCTTATGTACTGGGTCAAACGGCGACGTGTTGCAGTGAAAGAGTTTTAGTTAGAACGTAGGCCAGTCCAAACGCCTGTTTCGCCCCCCCTCTCCGACCCACCGTAAGCCCAGCGGGCGCGTTCGCAGGATAGCCGGACTCTACCGCGCGGCAGGCCGACCCGGCAAGGGCCAGAGCAGGCCCTCTGCTGAGAAGGACGCGCAGACGTGCGGCCTGCTGATCGACCGGAGGTGGGCACGGTCGTGCAGATCCCCGAAGTTGGTGACCTGCAGCATCGATATGTCTGGCAAGCGGCCTGATCTCGCTCGGCATCATCGGCACCCTCGTCCCCATCAAGCCACCACGCCCGGCACCGCCTTCCGTCAGACCGTTCTTCCTTCCACCTTGACGATACCTTGACGGTTTGCCCTCAAGGGGCGACATCAAGGCCGACTTGAGGCGATGCTACAGGCCGGGTAAACTCGCGGAATCACTGAATCATCGTGCGGAGTTCTCCTGCGGGATTCTTTCTTAGGAAACCCTTGCTCTATCCGACTGAGCTACGGGGGCGTGCGAATGATTCTGCGAGGTTACGGCGCGGGTGTCAACTGACAGGGCCTGATCGGTCCGTTCAACGGTCCGTTCGGCGGAAATTGCTGCCGTGGCAGGGGGTGCCGGGCGGAAGTCGATGCGGGAGACGGCAGTCCGCAGCTGCCCTGGATTCAGGTGGGCGTACCGGAGGGTCAAGCGGATGTCGGAGTGCCCCAGAATCTGCTGCACCTCCTGGAGCGTCGCCCCGTTCAGGACGAGATGGCTGGCCGTCGTAGGCCGGAGGCCGTGGAAGGTGAAGTCGGGAATCTGCGCTCGGCTGACGGCGGTCTCGAACGCCCGCCGGGCCTGCCCGTTGAACAGAGGCCCGGTGCGCTGGGCTGCCGTCGGCGCGTGCTGGATCAGGATGTCGTAGACCGCTGGGCTAATCGGGATGCTGTGCGGGCGGCGGGTCCGACGGTGGGGACTCTTCCGCCGGGGGATCGTGATCCGCGCCGTCGCGAGATCGATGTACTGCCACTGCAGCCCGAGGACGTGTCCCTTTCGGAGGCCCGTGTTGACCGCGAGCGCGACGATCGTGGCGAGATGCGGATTCCGAGATTCCCGGCACGCGGCGAAGAGTCGGGTGACCTCGTCTTCGGAGAGATAGCGCTCCCGGCTCTCGCCGGGTTCTGGCAGCACGATCTCGGGCACCTCCTTGATGTAGCCCCAGCCCTTGGCGAGCCGGAGGAGATGCCGCAGGATCGAGAGTTCATTGCGGATCGTGTTCGCCTTGACGGCGCTCGTCCGCTCCTTCGTGAACCGGGCGATCACGGTCGCCGTCAACTGGCGGAGTGGGAGGTTCCCGACCCGAGGGAGAATCCGGTTCTGCAGCACCTTCCGGTCATCATCGAGCGTGGCCTTCCCGTCTTCGCCCGGCGCTCCCGCCTTGAACTTGAGATACTCCTCGATCACCTGGACGAACGTCCGCTCCGCCGGGCGGACGAGATCACCCCGTGCCCGCGCCTCCCGTTCGTCATTCAGTGCCAGCTGCGCGTCGGTCTCGGTCCACTCTTGTCGCTCGCGATGTCGGCGGTGCTTCCCCGAGCCGATGGTGTAGCCGTACAAGATCAGACGCACGGGACGCCCATCGGGGCCGGGCCGGGTGATCGTCCGCACTGTTACCTGCCCGTCGCGGGCATGTCGCGTCCGGCGACGACTGGCCCGGCCCCGTCGCGGAGCAGACGGGTCTGCCGGGGTGGGCCTTGGTCGGTTCGATTCCGTCATCGGTCCTCCCTCGTGGGTGGCAGGTTCGTGAAGACCGCTCCACGAGGCCGCCGGGCTCGCGGACGGTCGGACACGCCGTGGGTCAGCGGTCCTCGATCCCCTCGGGCGACGCCTCCCCTGATCGGGGGGCGAAGCGCACCACGTCGAGTCCGATGGCAAGCCTCGGCATGTCCATCAGCGTTTCCGTGGCCGTCGGAATCGACCACCACCAGCGCGAGTTCGTGAGTCTCCGTCGAGTCGAGTTCCCACCAGAGCGCCGCGTAGCGGGAGACCTCGTCCTGCGTCGGCAGGCCATCGGGCGTGATGACGAAGGCGTAGACCACGCGCACGCCATCGTCCACGTCGAGGGCCTCGGGATGCGGCCCCTTGGTGATCCGGAACGCCGACGGGCGCACGCGCACCCGCTCGCGGATGGTGTCCCGAATTTCGCGGTTGTCCGCACGGTACGGCGACGCGACGCGGACCACCGAGTCACAGACACGAGCGAGAAAGTCCCGCGTCTCCAGATCGGGATACCGCGCTCCAAGCACGGCGAGGGGTGAGGCTCGGCGCTTACTCGCCATCAGGCTCCCCTCCCCGTCTCGGACTGGCGGGCAAGGTCAGCGGCGGAGGGCTTCTCCCCGATCATCTTGGTCGTCGTCCCGGCTGTCGTGGACCGAGCCGTATCGAGAATCACCGTGATGGTCGGCTCCCGGCTGGCGTAGAACGCCTGCAGTCTCTCGACGGCGGGCTTGAGTTCCGGTGATTCCTTCGCCGGATCGATCTCGGCGGCGAATTGTTCGAGCGTGGGGAGCAGCGCCCCCACGCACTCTCGCGGCGTCCACTCCTTGTCGGGATCTGAGCCGGAGAGTCGAAACGTTGTGAGTTGCGCGACTTCTCGGCTCACGCGGTCGATAAGATCGTTCGGCTTCGACCGTGTCGGCGACCATGTAGCGTTCACGAAGTCCACCGCGAGCGCGTCGGTCCCCCGCGTGCGTTGCGTGCGGGCGTCCCACAAGAACGACGCGAGCGTGCGAAAGTGCATCACGAAGCTCTCGATCAGCGCATTTGCCACGGTGGTACCGGGGGCGAAGGTGCCAGCGGCCTCCAAGGTGTTCCGGAGCATGTCGATCTCATAGGCGATCGCGTGATACTCCCGAAGCGCCGTCGTGAGTGTCGTAATGTCCTGGCCGTGGTACTGCGACTTGGTGCGGTTGGGTACACTGGGGCCGCTCGTCACGTTCGCTCCTTCACGGGTTCGAGTGATGGGCCATGCCCCCGGCGGGTTCCCGCCCGTGCGGGGGCAACTCTCGCTCGTTAGTCCAGCAACGTCGCCGGCATTATCCGTACACCTCCCGTCGATGGCCGACGCGGAGGATCAGGACGAGCAGTTCCTGATCGCGGATCGTGTAGATGATCCGGTAGGCCCCCACGCGGAGGCGGTACTCATCCTCCGACCCTTTCAGCAGGACAACCCCCGGCGGGCGGGGATTCCCCGCGAGCGCCGCGAGCTTGGCGCGGATCCGCTGGCGGTCCTCTGGGTCCAGGTGGTCGATATCCTTCGCAACCCGGTCCCTCAGCACGACTCGATAGGGCGGCACCGGGGCGTCAGCGCCGTCCGGTCTTCGCGACCTTGCCCGCAACCTTGAGGGCTCGCGAGGCTTCCCGCACCGCCGCATGCACACGCTTCCGTGTGGCGTCGATCTCGGCCTTCACCGCTTCCCCTGTCCCGGCCTTCTTCGCCCGGCTCGGCGCGGGCGCGGGCACCGGCGTGCCGTCCAGCGTCTGCCAGCGGTGTCGCTCCGGATGGGCCAGGATCGCCGCCGCCTCGGCGGCATCGGCCTGATCCTGCCGCGCTTCATGCTCAAGGAGGATCTGATAGTCCGTCATGTCGATCAGCGCCACGATGGGCCGACCCCGGCGCTCGATCAGCACCCGCTCGTTGCCGTAGGCCACGCGATTCACGTACTCCGCGAAGCCCTTCCGTACCTGCGCGGCATTGGGCATACGCCCCTCCTGTGGGAAGAATGGACCAAGTGTACAAGATGACCCTTCACAGGGCAAGGGGGCCGGGTCATGGCTCGGCGCGGTCAATGGGGAATGCGGAGGATGAGGGAGGTGCTTGCGCGGGCCGCGCTGGACATCGGGGCATTCCCTCGCGTGTACGGGCCGAACAGCACTGCACGCGGAGGGGTGCCCGGTAAGCCGGACCCGCCTGGCGCCGTGACGTGGCGCTTCCTGACGCACGACTTACGGTCGTGAGTCGCCTGGACCCCGGTGACCGGGGGTGCCCAGGTCGGTCGTCCTCCAGGATCTCGCTCGGGTTCCCCGGTGACGCGGGTGTCCGAGGTCGATCCCGAGGTCGTCCTAGGATAACCGGATCACGCGGCCCTGTGTTAACCGGATTCGCTCACGAGTGACCACGTTGCCCACGTCGTCGCGCTCGATGTAGTCCAGCGTGTAGTCGAACGCCGGGAAGAGCGCCACCAGGATGAAGAGCCCCACCGGGATGTCAGATGAATGCGTGCGGGAAGGTCACGAAGACCACCACCGGGATGGCGAAGAAGACGCGCAGGATCTCTCATCCGGACGAGATCCGGTACGAGAACCAGCACCCGCTGTACCTGAACCAGCACGAGAGCCCCGCGATCCGCCCCGAGTGACGACCGGGCGCGGCGTGTGGGCATGCGCTCCTCCAGCAGAAGCGTCGTTCCGACACGAACGCTCGCGGGCGGGCCGGTCGGGAACCGGCTGTTCAGCGCCGGGAGCGACCCGACGCCTAGCCCGCGAGGGTGCCTAGTGTAGTCGCAAGCTTCGGCGGCCCGCCAATGTTCAGGGATGCGCCTTCCAGGGCCGTGAGTACCGTGCCGCTCGAGTCCTCGATGGAGATCGAGACGCGAACTTTCCTTTTCGGTCCGTGCACGAGCGTCACGACGCAATAGCGGGCGCCAAAGAAATCTGTGGCAGCCTCGAAAGTCGTGAGCGGCGCCAGCGTTGCGAGGTCGCCATCCGGATTGAACAACACGTTGCCATTGAAAGCGAAGATCGTGGCTCACGAACTCGATGGTCTGCGTCGTGTGGGCGTTGACAACACGGCACCGCGTTATCCCGTTGCCCGGCGGAGCGACTGCGGGGGTGATAAAGATCGTCTCGGCATAGGCGGAACTTGCGATCAGGAGCGTGAGCGCGAGGGCCAGCAGGCTGGGGTGGAACATAGCGGCCTCCCTTGGTTGACGGTCGGTGGAGTCGGTCCGACGGGGAGCGGGATTCAGCGGGAGCGGCGCGGGCGGTGGTGGGGCTAGGCGTCGGCGAGGACGCATGGCCATCGGGCGCCTCCCTGGGCGACGCTGCCCTGGTGGTGGAGGAAGTCGCGGGCGGGAGCCGCCAGGAACGGCCCGTTCAACGTCGGTAGCTGGCCGACGCCTAGCCCGCGAGAGGGAACCTGATCCTCCCGATCCTCCACGTGCGCGGCACGCCGTCAAGCACCCGCATGGAGCCGTGCGGGAAAAGGGGGTCTACTCGGCGTTCAGCGTCGGTCCGTTCGTCGGTCCGTTCGCACGAGTTTGGGGGTCGAAATGAGGGAGTGCCCGGTCACGCCTGGACATGTCTGACACGCCGATCTGCGACTCGGTGAAAACACGAATCCCCTGGATTGATGCGGCCTCCAGGGGATTCGCTCTACGCTGACGCGAGGATCGGCGACATGCGCCGAGTGCGTGCTGTGACCGTTTAGGAAACCCTTGCTCTATCCGACTGAGCTACGGGGGCACGCGAGTTTACGAGACGGTTAGCGTCGATTCTAGCATCATGTGCTAACTGATGTGCTGACGGGGCCTGGGCAGCCGCTTCCACGCGCTCGATCACCGGCACCCGGAAGTCGATCCGCCCGACGGCCCCGCGCAGGTGCGCCGGACTCAGGTGCGCGTACCGGAGGGTCATCCAGATGTCCGCGTGCCCGAGGATCTCCTTCACCTCCAGGAGCGTCGCCCCGGCCATCACGAGGTGGTCTGGCCGCGGTGTGGCGGAGGTCGTGGAACCGGAAGCCGGCGAGCTTGGCCCGCTCCACGGCCTTCTCGAACACCGTGCGGATCTGCCCCCATCCCCGCCCGTCGCGGCGCTTGAAGAGGGGTCCCGTTCGGTGGTCCTTCTCGGGCTCGAGCGCCGTCATAGGTCAAGCGGTCACCCAGGATACGGACGCCGACGGCGGGCTCGGTGGTCGCGGGTCCTCGCCGTCACCTGTCTGCCGTAGCAGATGCCGAGCACGGTGGCCTCGCCAGGCCGACGCCAGTCTTACAGAGGTACTGCCGCCGGAACGTCGCCGTAATCGCCCTGTAGAGGTGTCGAGACCGTCGACGTGTAGCCTGGTCCCATGACGAACGTGGATCCCGAACCTGATCGGCATCGGTCACGCTTCACGGTCCCGTCACGATCCCGGACCCCGTGGAGCGGCGGCGGCGGAACCTCGGCGAGCGTGACTTCTGATTAGAGGCGGAGGTCCCGACCAGCTACCTCGAGCTCGGTCGGGTGATCGTGGCGTGAAGCTAGGGAGCGCACGGCAAGCGGATCGTGGACAGCATCACGATCTCCACCGCCGTAGCCACGTAATGCTGCGTTACGAGATTTCAACCACGGCTAACTGTCGGGCAGGAAGCGCGTGTCCATGGCGCTTCCGTGCGCAGCCGTACGGCTTTTTGAGAGCGAGAGTTGGCGCGACAGCCTAGCGTAGCGTGCCGGGGCACAGGGTCGGAGCCGAGGCTAACACGGGCGGTGATAGTCCCGCGACGTCGGCCGACTACGGCCACCACTGACGTATGTGGAAACTTTCACTTGACTTCGGAAGACGTCCTGCCATGCTGCTCTTTAGAGCGTCTGGCGGCTGGCTACCCACACGAAGGCGCCGGAAGATGGACCTTGGTCAGTTGGTTTCCGGCAGGCAAGTCACCCAACACGAAACCGGGGAGAACATGAACCGGATAGCGCACCGCGAGCGTTCAGCCAAGATGGTAGGGACCTTGGTCGGTCTCCTGCTCATCGCCACATCATGGGTGCCAGTTGACGCCTTGCAGGTGGATGCCCACGTTCAAGCGGGGATCCTCGGAAACATTCCGGAGGACATGGTGTCGGGCGCCCCCACGGGAGAGGTAGGTATTGAGTTCACCTCACCGACAGGTACCGACTTCGCTGGGTCCGCGTTTGCGAGCTACGATCTGCCGCGCGGTGTATTCGCGGCTGCGGCGGACGGAGAGGGCGGCGGTCAAACGAGCGGCACAGCGGAGGGCCGAGTCACTTACTCCGAAATCCTGACCCTCCTCTTGCCTGGATTCGATGGAACCGCCACGGTGGGGTTGGGCGCGACTCTTGATGGGAACACTGATGGCGCCGCTGGAGAAGACCCCGCCTTCGCTACCGCGCAGGTCTTCTTCCAGATCCGGGGAGAGCCAGTGGGCGGTGGACTTGGCGATGAGGATTCGTTTTCCTTTGAAGGGAATGCGAATTCTGGTATCGAGCAAACAATTCACGAGACCCTCTCCGTGACATTCCCGGTCTTAGTCACGGGAGGCGTTGGACAGTTTTCAATCCAAATCTCTCTCAGCGCAACCGCGGCCGCGCACGCGGGTTTCGCACTAAGCGAATTCGCGAACACCGCGGTGTTCGACATAACCCTGCCGCCCGGAGCAACAATCCTGTCCGAGTCTGGCGTTCTAGGGTCGCAGCAGGTGACGCCGGTTCCCGAACCGAGCACCTTGACCCTGTTGGCAGTGGGGGGCGCAGTGGGTGCTCTAAAGCGGCAATACCGGAGGCGGAGGGCTGCTCTTCCATGTCCCGACCGCCAACCGCCGAGTTCGAGCGGGACCTGATCCACTAGCGGGTGATCGCCGGGATCCACCGAGCGCGCGCAGGGTCGGCCGGCGAAGTGCCGGGTGTGGGCTCGACGGTCGCGCATGCCCTCGGCGAATCCGATTGTGTTCATGCTGAGCGCCGGCAGCTACGTTGTCACTCCCGAGCACTGCACGCTTGGCAGGGAAAGCAACTGAGATCTTGGCGTCGGACGATTGGGGTCCGCTTCTCATCGGCCAGGCTCTCGGTCTCGGTGACGGCCACGCCACTCAATGCGGCCTAAGCCGATAATGGCGCGGGTCGTGGCGTCCGGGCTTGCCGGACTAGTTGCCGATCAGACGCTTCCGGCGTTAAACGTACGGCGACGTCGCGCCCCAGCACAGTACGTCGGCTTAGCCGAGACGGAGCTTCCAGCCGTCCGGGTCTGAACGCGCATCAGCTCCTCAATCGTCGTGAGGGCACCGGGGCATTGGGCGAATAAACATTGGGGGGCTTCCAGCGTATCAGTGCGCCTCCGTCGTAGCTCATAACTCAGGGTTACCGTCCGGTTCTCGGGCCTTGAACACCCAGGAAGTCCGCGCTTCTCGAAGGCGCTCGTCAGGCTAGAATTACGGCGCGAGATCGCCCCCCGTCATGCCCGACCGCCCATGTGCTGACCGATGTGCTGACGAACATCCCGACGGAGGGGACTTCGAGGGATACGCGAGACTGATGTCCTCTGGCGCGACTCGCAATCATGCGCCGTAGAAGCGATGGCACCGGAAGTGCGTGATTCTATGAGCGCACCGCGGCGCAGTAGGAAACCCTGCTCTATCCGACTGAGCTGCGGGGCACTCTGGCGGACGCGCTGCCGGCCTCGATTCTAGCGCCGCGGACGGACGGACGGCCTCGAGACGGCCCGGAGCCCTCGCACGACGGCCATCGCGAGCCCCGTCCAGAGCGCCGTGCCCGCAGCCAGGAGCCCCGTGACGAGGATGCCTCGGCTCACGCTCCAGACGAAGTCGCGTGGCAGCAGGAGGCCCTCGGGCAAGAGGAGCAGGATGAACGGCATCGCCCAGAGCCCGAGGAGCCCTCGCCAGTGGAGGGCGAGGAGGACCCACAGGAGCCCGATGCGCGCCGCGGCGGCGATCACGGTCGATTTCAGCCACAGGGTCACGCCACGCTCGGACTGTCCGACGGCCGCGACCAGGCCAACGTAGAGCGCGAGGAGGACGAACGGCCCCAGGACGGTGAGCATGCGGGCGTCAGTGACCGCGCCGGCGCGGCGGCGGACCGGCGCCGGCCGTCACATGTCGCGCGGGCGGCGGTAGTAGCTCAGCACGGTCCCGATCCCCTTTGCCCGCGCCTTCTCGTAGGCCAGGTGGCCCAGCACGATGTCGCTGATCGCGAAGCCCTTGTGCCAGAACAGGATGCGCTCGCGCGGCGACTCGCGGCCCGGCTTCACGCCGGCGACGATCTCGCCGATCTCGCCGTAGACGTGCTCGCCCCGCAGCGCGCCGGCCCGGATCATCGCGGCGAACTGCCCGTACTCCGACTTCTGGCACTGGTTCCAGTCGTCGACGACCATCTTGTCGACCGACACCGGCAGCGAGGACTCGACGGACTGCTCGACTCCGTAGGGCTGGATGAGGGCGCCCGGCTTGACCCACCGGTCCTTCACCAGGACCTCCGCGGTGACCAGGCGCGACGCGTCGATGATGATGTCGGCGTCTCGCACGGTCGCCTCGACCGTCTCCTCCACCCTCACCCGCTTCCCGAGCTGCTCCGACATGCTCGCCGCGAAGCGCTCCCGCGACTCGGGGCGCTTACTGGTCACGCGGATCTCCTCGAAGTCGAAGAGGCGGTCGAGCATCGGGACGTTGTACCAGGCGGTGCCGCGAGCGCCGACGTGGCCCAGGACGCGCGGGCGCTCGGACGCGAGGTACTTCGCGCCGACCGCGGTCACCGCGCCGGTGCGCATCCAGGTGATGAGCGTCCCGTCCACGATGGCGAACGGCGCGCCGGTGTCCGGCCGGTACAGCGTGATGAGGGCCAGCTCGGATGGCAGGCCGAATCGGTAGTTGCCCTCGAAGTCGCCGATCACCTTCACCCCGGCTACGTCGATGGGCTCGACGTAGCCCTTCAGGATGTTCCAGTGGCGCTCCGAGCGGTCCAGCGCGAGGTGGTCCTTCGAGGGCATGACGACTTTCTTCTGGCCGTGCGCCCTGAGCCCCATCTCGATGGCGTCCATCGCCTCGCCGAGACCGAGCTCGACGGCGTCGACGTCCTCCTTGGAGAGGAACAGGATGTCCAGGCCCGACATGTTCACGCTCACGCCTCCCCCGCCCTCGGCGGGCTCATTGCCTCTCGTCGTCTCGCGCCCGGACCGCATCGTAGACCAGTCGCGCGGCAGCGAGGTCCTCCACCGCGATCCCCACGGACTTGAACACCGTCGTCTCACGGAGAGCCGGCGGCAGCGTCGAGCCCGCGAAGATCTCGCCCGCCTCGGCGTAGATCGGCGCCCCCGACAGGATCACGTCGCCGGACTCCTTGAGCGCCGCCTCGCGCGAGTCCACCACCAGGACGCTCCGCATGGCCTCGTCGTCGAGCTCTCGCCACGTCGGCCGGGGCGAGCCGACGGCATTGACGTGCGCGCCGGGCTTCAGCCAGGCCCCCTTGAGGATTGGCTCGAGGGCGTTCGTGGCGGTGACGACCACGTCCGCGCCCCGCACCGCGGCCTCGGCGTCCAGGGCGCGCCCCCCGTGCTCGGCAGCGAAGCGCCGGGCGTGCTCGGGGGTCCGGCTCCACACCCTCACCTCATCGAAGCGGCGAACCTCGGAGAGCGCCTCCAGATGGGCCTTGGCCTGCACCCCGCTCCCCAGGAGCGCGAGGACCCGGGTGTCGGGCGCGGCCAGGCGCTTCGTCACCGCCGCGGACACGGCCGCCGTCCGCATCTCCGTGATCAGCCGGCCGTCCATGAGGGCGAGCGGCTGCCCGGTCTCGGGGTCCAGAAGCAGGATCATCGCCAGGTGGGTCGGGTAGACCGTCCCGCGATTGCCGGGGTAGAAGCTGACCAGCTTCAGCCCCATGGCGTCCTCGGCCGCCGCGGGCATGATGCCGAGGTAGCGG
>CAVXVV010000096.1:0-39957 GCA_963765195.1 uncultured Candidatus Rokubacteria bacterium | reverse complement strand
GAGGGTCATAGTGAAATGGCCGCATCGCCCAGTAGGTGTACTTCGCGTCCCAGCACGCCACTGCCGCGTCGTAGCTCGCCACGCTCATCAGCGCCTGCACACGCGCGGCGCGCGGCGGATTGTGTCGAGCCGGTACTCGAGATTTCTGATGAGCCGCGAGCATCCAGTGCGTCGTGGTGCCCTTCGGCGTCTGCCAGTAAAACGCGGCCGCATTGGTGAGGAACGTGCGCGGGAAGTTGACGACCTCGGCGACCTCCGCCGCCTTCTCCGGCGAATCGAAGGCAGCGGCGGGCCCGGGCGCAGCTCGCTGCTGGACTTCAACACCGACGTCTTGTAGGTGCCGAACGAGGCCCCGAGCGGCGCCGTCCCGCGGGGTAGCGCGCGAGGCTCCACTTGCCGGCCTCCGCAGGCACGCTGCCCGTCCAGCAGCTCCGAGCCATCGCGACTGGCTCGCTCGATGACGAGGTTGGCCACCTTTCGGCCGAGCTCCAGACCGGCGGCCGTATCGCTGGATACTGATCTGCCAGCTCACGAGAGCGCGCCGCCTCTTCCGCCTGGGCCGTAAGCGCATCGGCGCGGTCGGGGAATAGGTAGGCCAGCACTCGTGCCGCCGCCCCGGCCACTGCCGCGTGTTCCGACGGATAGGATGGACTGCGTGGTGTCGCGATGGCGGTCGCGAGCGCGGGATCCGCCGTCACAGGGCGTGGACGTCGGTAAGCGTATTTGGATCCCACGCCGCGATGGTCGCGTCGTAGATCGCGACGTGCACCAGTGCGATCTGCCGCGAGCTTCGCGCCGAACAGGTTCCGCTTGAACAGCTCTGCGCGAGGATGCCGTTCAGCGGTAACCGGGCGCGCCCGCGTCCAGAACACGATGCGATCGACAGCGGCCGCGTCATGACGGGCGGCGAGCGCACGCAGCTGCTGCAGCTCGGCGGCAGTGGCTGTCTGGTCCGGAGGCGGCGGAAGCCGCAGCTGACTGCCCGACGTCAGCACCCATGTCTTCCAGCCACCGGCCGATGGCTCGATGTCGTCACGAGCGCTCGGACCGGCCATGGCGGTGATCCAGCTCGCGCGCCCGCACAGGCCGACATCATTGCCGACGCTACGATCGATACCGCCACCACGCCATTCGCGATCCGCATGACGAGTCCTCCTCGGCGCTGGACACGAACGTTCCGGTCCTCGACTTCGTTTACCCGAGTCGGTCGACACGATCGAGACTCTGCCCGAAGCCCGTCCTCGTCAAAGGGACCGCCGCGCGCCGCGAATGGACGATCACGCGCTCCCATACTGTGGTCACGGGTCATTTGGGATCCGGCCTGGAACCGCCGTGAACACCTGTCGCCAAGTCGTGGCTCGCTCTCATCGTCCTCGCCATCGTCATGGGTCTGCTGCTCTTCGTCCCCGGGAGACCGTTCACTATTGGCAGCGTGGGTGTACCTGTCGATTCATCGGCGGACCGCCCTCACGACGGTCTCTTACTGAAACGTTATCCGGGCTTCTGGGCGTCGGATGAGGCGGGCCGTGGGCCGAGAGCGACCAGCCCAGAAGCTGATCATGCTTTGCAACTTGTGGAGCATTTCCCTCGGGCATGGCACCGAAATACCTGTCCCGGTTAGAAACCTCATCGGCAGTCGTCTCATGCCGCGGCGATAAGTGGACCTCTGGACCTGCCGTCGGCGCTCCTGGCGACTGGGGATCAGCGGAGCGACCCAGCGACAGATCCGCGAGGGCGCGGCCTGGGAGCTCCCAGGAGGTCCGCCATCTGGTGGCTTCCGCGAGCGAGGGGGCGGCTGCACCCGCTCGCGATCAGGCCGTGCGCTGGTAGCGGTGATGGAGCCCGCCGACCTGAGGGATGGCGATGATCCGGCCACGTGGCGAGGGTTCGACGACTCGTGGTTGGGGACTGTTGTTGTCAAGCGATTGGTGTGGCCGCACGGTGTGGTAGTAGGCGAGGTACGCCCGCAAGAGACGACGCAGATGAGCGTCATTGAGAATGAGGAAATGGTCGAGGCACTCTCGTCGAATCGAGCCGATGACCCGCTCTGCGGAAGGGATTCTGCCAAGGCGCGCGGGGGGCGGTGAGGACCTCCGCCCAGCTCGGCGAGGAGCTGACGCACCTGGGTAGCCTGGGCGTCGTCCTCGGCGATCGCGATCACGATGCTTCGCCCCTTCTGCAGGGCATCGCGGTAGACGTACAGGTCGTCCGTCAGCAATCCCTCGGGGAGGGTATCGTCGATCTGTCCACCGACGGCCCCGCCCGCGACGGCCCCAAGCAGACCCGCGATCGCGCCAGCGGCGATGACGGCACCCACGCCGGGGTGCGCGACCGAGGCAACCGCGAGCCCTCCCGCAGTACCGGCCGCTCCACCCACGACACTCCCGAGGGTCTGTCCGATGCCGGGTTGCTCCGTCTCAGTGGTAGGGATGGCCCTGAGCGCCGCCTCGGATGACGCCGGAGTCAGGACGCTGATGTGACGATCGGCCACCTCGATGTCCCACAATGCCTGGACGATCTGTTCCGCATCCGAGTAGTGTCGGACGACACCGACAACCGCTGGCATGACGTGCTCCTCGTAGGGGAATGCCCGCTTGTCGCAGTTTCAGCTCTACGTCCGTTCGGATCGTGGCCTCCGTGAGTCCGGCGCGACGGCCTCGCTCTTCGTCGCGGGCGTGATGCGCGAGCGCGGCGCAGGGGCGGCGGAGCGCCACGGCCCCGGCCCTTTCGTCTTCGGCTTCGGCTTGGGGCGCGTGGGTACGGGCTTCGGGAGGCCCTTGGCGGGCTTAGGGGGCGGGCGTCGGGGCATCGTGGCACTCCTCGTGTGCTCAGCACGGGGATTCACCCCCTCGACGGCCACTCCGAGCGGCGGCAGGCCAGCCAGCGAGCGCTGTGTCTCGGCCGAGTCCCATTGCGCCTGGACGCTCGACCCGGCCAGTACCACCAGCGAGAGGATCGTGAGCCCCCTGGTGAGCTTCATCGTTGTGCTCGGCGCGTCGCACCGCTCACCATGAGGATGCTCGCTGCGCTCCTGGGCGGGACTCTACCACAGCGACGCACCCGATATGCAGTCTGTCGCGTCGTCACAGGGACCATCACGACGCGTCGTGCTGTCCCCCTTAAGCTGAGTGACCCTCTATTTCAGCCTAGCAGCATGGTAGCGGGAGGCAAGGGCGGATCAGGGTCTCTGTCTCACACACCGACACTTCGTGGCGCGCGAAAACCTTGCGTGTCAGGCTAAGGCCGAACGGAGGCGCCGGTGTCGTTGATCAGACAGTCAGTGATGCCAATGTGGCCGAAGGGGGATGTGTGGGTCGGCGAAAGAGTAGACGGGCAAGCTGAGGCGCTCCTTCCTGTGGTACATCTCCACGTGGATCATCTGGTGGAGAAGACAGGCTGGCCCGCGTCACGTTCCAGACGTTCCAGCCGGCGGACGTACGCTGAGCCAGGCGGGGCCTCGACATATCTTTCGGAAGGAGCCGCGGCCTATCGAGTCGCCACGAGCGGGAGCCCGTTCAAGGCCGAGGGAAATAGCATGTCGTATGTCATTACGGAACCGTGCATCGACGTCAAGGACAAGGCCTGTGTCGAAGTCTGCCCGGTCGACTGCATCTATGAGGGCCCGCATCAGCTCTTTATCCATCCCGACGAGTGCATCGACTGCGGGGCCTGCGAGCCGGTCTGCCCAGTCACGGCCATCTTCACCGAGGACGAAGTCCCGGAGCCGTCGAAACCATTCATCGAGCTCAACAGGCAGTTCTTCGTCGACAACCCCGGGGTTAAGCCCTGCACGACGAAGAACTGACGGAGAGGGACGGGCTGGTCCCTGCCTCGGGGTGGCCGACATCTCCCGTCCCATGAGCCCGGCGCATACCAGTCGGCCGATCCGCCGAGGTGTCCAAGCATGGCCAACCTGACCAGCGTTGCGGAGGTCGCCAAGCGGGTCGCCGACAGTCCGCGTCGGCCCGTCGCGCATGACATGCCTGGCCTTCCCGCCTGGCTTAGGGCACAGGACCGTCGTCCTCCGACTGGAACCGTGGTCTCTCCATGGGAGACCCCGCGGAGCCACCGGGGGCCCGCGGATCTGCACGCCCGAGGATCCGTCCGTCGTCGTCCACGACCACCGATCCGATCGTGCCCCGTAGCTGTCGCACCCCCCTTTCGCTACGCCGCAACGAACCGTCCTGCTCGCCGCGCTATCACTGCCTGGACGCATTCGCGGCGGGAGGAGGGTAAGGCGACTCTCCGCAGGGCGTCGGGCTTATGACAGATCGCTGGCACTGCCATTGCTAGCTACCTTCTCGTAGGAGGACGCCATGGCAGCTATCGAGCAATCCATCGTGGTCAACGTTCCAGTGCAGATGGCCTATAACCAGTGGACGCAGTTCGAGGACTTCCCGCGCTTCATGGACGGCGTGGAGTCCGTGCGGCAGCTCGACGACAAGCGGCTCCACTGGCGGGTGAACATCGGCGGGAAGGTCAAGGAGTGGGACGCGGAGATCACAGAACAACACCCGGATGAGCGGATCGCCTGGACCACTCGACGTGGCGCGCGCAACGCGGGCGTGGTGACGTTTCATCGGCTCGACGAGAACCGTACCAAGATCATGCTCCAGGTGGACTACGAGCCCGAAGGAGTCGTCGAAAACGTCGGCGATGCGGTCGGGGTCGTGTCGGGCCGTATTAAGGGCGATCTGGAGCGCTTCAAGGAGTTTATCGAGTCCCGACATCGCGAAACCGGTGCCTGGCGTGGCGAAATCCAGCCCGGGCAGGCCACGGAGCGTCGTAGCGCCTGACGCGCTACTTCGGCACCCGGCCGTTCGAGGTACGTCTACGGCGTCGCGCCCTGGTGCGGGGCGGAGGTCACCCAACGGCCCGGGGCGACATTGCGACACATCTACGACCGGCTGTCTCCCTGCGTTGGGCAGCGCTCGGGTACCAAAGGCCCGCCAATCGTGGTGGCATTGGGGCTGCACGCCGAACTCGATGAGGCTTCGGAGTCGGGACCGCCGTCATCGCTTCGCTGGCCGTTGATATCGAACGCTCGGCCTTGCGATGAGGGCTCACCGGCTCCGAAGTCCTCGTGCCGCGCATGGACAAAGCGTATCGTCCTTTGGTCCACCGGCATCCCAGCAGCCCCGTTTGGGCACGGCTAGCCACCAGACAATGGTTCGATCGACGCGCTGGAGGCGAGGGCCGTCCTTGAAGGCAGGGTGAACAGAACCACCAGGAGCGACCGACGCCTCGTCTCGAATCAGTCGGATCTCCTCCTAATGGTTGCCCTGACGCTCAAACCAACCAAATGGACTGACCAGGAATGGATCGCCGCGTTGACGGCGCACCGCGACGATGCGTGGGCGCTTCTCCGGGACACGATCCATCGCGGCCTCTCCGTCTACGTTCGTGAGCACGCTCGCGAGCCTGATCAGACCGCCTTTGTGGTCGGCTTGGTCGAGGACGCGACGCAGGACGCCCTGCTCGCGGTCAGGGCGAAGCTCGAGACCTTTCGGGGCGAAAGTCGCTTTACGACGTGGGTGTACCGCGTCGCCGTGAACGTCCTGCTCGGGCAGTTGCGCCGACGCCGCTGGGAAGCTCGCGAACCGACGCGCTCACCGGCGTTTCCGGACTGGCCACTCGACGAGCAGGCACCGAGCCCCGCGCGCGCCGCCACCACGCACTGCCGAAGAGCAGCTGGAGGAAGCTCTGGAACTCGACGAAGCGCTTGCGCTCGAAGCAGCGGGCCAAGGTGTCGCCGGTGTGCACCAGCAGGCCGGCGAACAGCTGCACGGCGCCTCGGCGCTGATAGCGATCGGGCACGTGGATCGGGCGGCCGGGGTGCGCGGGCGTGGTGCGCCCGCAGGCCTGCCGGGCCTGGATGGAGGTCTTCTCATCCGCGCAGACGATCACGTGACCCTTCCGGGCCAGCGTGTGGGCGCGCTCGTAGAGCGTCAGGATCGGGATGGCCCGTTCCAGAAAACGCGGGTCAGTCGGCCGTTGCCAGCTGTGGTATTGCCAGGGCTTGATGCGATCGGCCCGGAGCCAGCGCTGGACGGTCGCGCCTGAGATGCGCCGGACGATGCCGCGCTGGATGACCGCACGAACGAGCTCGGTGACCGACCACCGGGAGAGCGGCTTACCGGACTCCCGCGGCAAGGTGCAAGCCAACGCGGTGACCTGTGCCCGGACCGCTGAGGGAAAAAAAGCGTGGACCCCCGGGCCGGGGCGCGTCCTGGAGGGTCGGCCCCGCTCGGCACCGCCGCCGCCATTTGCGGACCGTCCAATCCGTGCACCCGACGGCCCGGGCGATGGCGGCGTTGCTCCACTCCGGGTGCTCATAGGCCAGGAGCAGAATCTTCGCGCGCACCACCTCCGCATGCGGGGCGGTGCGACGGCGTGCCAGGCGCTGGAGCTCGCGGTACTCGGGTGCCGTGAGAGCCACCTTCCATCGCGGTTTGGGTCCGCGCCGGCCACCGAGGCTCCGTCTCGGGGCACGCATCCGAGCCACGATAGCGCAGGGCTATCCATGGCGCCAAAGAACCCGGTGCGAATTCATGATCCGGTGTACTTAGGGCAACGGGAGCCCTTCATATCATCCACGTGGCCACAAGGCGGGCGAGGGCCGCTGGGTCGCCTTGACTAGCACAGAACATGTTGGTCCTTCGTCGTCTGCTTCCCGGTAGGACCGTTCCGGCCCACCCTACGAGCACCGGGCCATATTGGTAGTCGGACCCCGCGCTGCCAAGTCGCGCAACTTCCTCGCGGACTGGGTCCCGACGCTGCTGATCGAGTAGTTCTGGGACAGCCGGCGTGCGCTAGCCATTAACGATCTCGCCGCCATTGGGATGCAGCACCTGGCCCGTCATGTACGAGCCGTCGTCCGACGCGAGGAGGACGTAACACGGGGCCACCTCCGACGGCTCGCCGGCCCGGCCCAGTGGGACGTCCGAGCCAAAGGTCGCCACCTTCCGCGGCGGGAATGAGGCGGCAATGAGCGGCGTCCAGATCGGTCCGGGTGCGACGGCGTTCACGCGGATGCCTCGAGCGGCGAGCACTTGTGACAACGAGCGCGTGAACGATACGATGGCGCCCTTGGTCGCCGCATAGTCCAACAGGTGCGCGCTGCCGCGATATGCCGTCACCGAGGTCGTATTGATGATGGCACTTCCTCGACGCAGATGTCTGAGAGCGGCCTTGGTCACGAAGAAGAACGAGAAGATGTTCGTCCGGAACGTCCGCTCCAGCTGGGCGGCCGTGATGTCCTGGAGCCCCGACTGCGGATGCTGCTCCGCCGCGTTGTTGATCACGATGTCGAGCCGGCCGAGATCCCGGACCGTCACGCGAACCGCCTCGCGGCAGAACACTTCTCGCCCCACGTCTCCCGCGATCCGGACCGCGCGCCGGCCATGGCCCTCGACGAGGCGCACGGTTTCCCGCGCGTCGGCGTGCTCGTTGCGGTACACAATCGCCAGGTCGGCGCCCTCGCGAGCGAACGCGAGCGCCACCGCCCGGCCAATCCCGCTGTCACCCCCGGTGATCAGCGCCACCTTTCCCTGCAGCTTGCCAGTGCCCGGCGCGCCCGGATCCTCGGCACGCGGCCGCGGCCGCATGCGCTCCTCGAGGCCGGGCTGGCGGCGCTGACGCTGGGCCGGTCGTAGCGCCCGCTTGGGAGACGTCTTCTGCGGCATCGGGTCTCCAGTCTTTTCACCGACTCCGATCGCGAACCGCCTGCATCGGTCGAAGCTCGTCGACCGGACATGTCAGTCATGGAACCTGGTTCCGTTATATCCATCTGATGCCAGCGAGCCACGAAGGGGCCGCCCTCGGATCACATGGCGTCGTCGGGCATCAGCTGCCATGGGAGCCGCTCTTGGTCACCAAGTTGTGCATAGGCATCAGCACACAAGTACTCGAGGCCGTCGTCCGTGTCGCGGTAGTACCAGAGATCGGCGTGCTCCGACCGGGCGTGAGCGACGCACCGGCGTTCCGCAGAGGCCATTCTAGCGAGTCGTGTGTGGGCCGACGAGCCACCGCGCGGGGCCCGCACTGCGGTCGACCCCCTCACGGTTCGCCGAGCCCTCCCAGGGGCCTTCCCGATCCGCGGTCATCGCAGCGGGCGTGGTCGTGCTGTTGCTGGATCGTAACGTGATCCTGTCCTGCTCGAATCGGCCTGTGGCGGATCGCGCAGACCGGTTCCTCGTGGGTGGGGGTGTGTTCTTGATTCGCTGCCATTGAAAAGGCGTCAGCCCAAGCGGGCGCGGCCGGAGATGCCGGAGGACCCAAGGACGATACGCCTTACCCATGCGCGAGACGAGGACTTCGGAGCCGATTTGCCGTCCATCGCCCGGCCGAGCGTTTGATATCAACGGCCAGCGAAGCGTTGAAGGCGGCCTCGACTCCGAAGCCTCATCGAGTTCAGCGTGCAGCCACAATGCCACCTACGATTGGCGGGATTTTAGTACCTGAGTACTGCCCAACGCACGGGACAGCCGGTCGTAGGTGTGCCGCAATGTCGCCCCGGGCCGTTTAGGGCCCCTGCCCCCACCCAGCGCGCCGAAGACGCACCTCGATGGCTGGGTGCCGAAGTACCGCGTCACGCGCGACGACGCTCCTTGGCCTGCCCGGGCTGGATTTCGCCACGCCAGGCACCGGTTTCTCGATGTCGGGACTCGATAAACTCCTTGAAGCGCTCCAGATCAGCCTTGATACGGCCCGACACGATCCCGACCGTATCGCCGACATTTTCGACGACCCCTTCGGGCTCATAGTCCACCTGGAGCATGATCTTGGTGCGGTTCTCGTCGAGCCGATGAAACGTCACCACGCCCGCGTTGCGCGCGCCACTTCGAGCGGTCCAGGCGATCCGCTCATCCGGGTGTTGTTCTGTGATCTCCGCGTCCCATTCCTTGACCTTACCGCCGATGTTTGCCCGCCAATGGAGCCGCTTGTCCTCGAGCTGCCGCACGGATTCCACGCCGTCCATGAAGCGCGGGAACTCCTCGAACTGCGTCCACTGGTTATAGGCCATCTGCACTGGAACGTTGACCACGATGGATTGCTCGATCGCTGCCATGGCGTCCCTCCTGTCTAGGAAGTAGCAACGGCAATGCCAGTGACTGTCGGAAGCCCGACGCCATGCGGAGAGATGCCTTTACCCTCCTCCCGTCGCGAAGGCGTCCAGGCAGTGGTAGCGCGGCGAGCAGGACGGTTGCCCGCCGACCTCGAGGACCGTGGCGTGGCGAAAGACGATCAGGGCCGTGTCCGATCTCCTATCCAGGCCATGCCGGGGGGGAGCGTGGAGCGGCCCGACCGGACGGCAAGACTGTGAGCAGGAGGGGGACGAACACCCGGAGGCCCGCGGCCGTGCTCAGCGCCAGACCAACCGCGAGGCCAAGCAGCGAGTCCATCGAGGGCATCCATCCAACCCTCCTGCCGCCCCCGAGGGCGACCGGTCCCTTCCCGCTCAGGCCTTGAGGCCGAGCGCCCCGGCGACCTCGCCGAGCGCCGCCTTCTCCGCGTCGCTCACCGGCACGCCGCCAATGCCGAACACCCCGCCCTCCTTCGCCGCCTCGGCCGTCCGCTGCGCCGTCCCGAGCAGCCACCGCTTGAACCCCTCGGCCTCGCCCGGCGCCTTCCGGGCGAGCAGCGCCGTCACATCGCGGCAGGCGCCGAGCGCCTGCGCCTTCACCTGGGCGAGGTCCTGCGGGCGCTCTGCTGGCGTTGCCGGCCGATTCCCCCCCTTGAAATCCGCCACCACGGCTGCGATCAGCGGATTCGTCGTCCCCTCCGCGCCTTCCAGCAGTCCCTTGCCCACGGCGAACATCTCCTTGACCACCCCGATGGGGCCACTGGGACTGGCCGCCACCACCGCCATGGCGGCCATCATGGGCGCCTTCAGAAGCGAGTCCCACTCGTCCTTGGAGTAGTCGGCCTTTGTGCTCACGTGTCTCCCCCTCTCAGGTACGCCGGCGCAGGCGCATCCGCCGTGCCGCTGACGCAGGACGTGGCATACGTCGGTCAGTCCAGCAATTCCTTCGGGATGTTGCCACCGTTTTCTGCGATCTTGTTCAGCACGGTCTTGTGCAGCCACATGTTCATCTTGGCCGAGTCGCCCATCAGCTCGGCGGGGCAGCCGAGTTCGGTCGCAAGCTCCTTGCGCGCCTCATAGCTGCTGTTGAGGTCGAGAAGCTTGAGCAGGTCCACGATCGAGACCTTCCAATTGAGTTTCTGGGGGTTTCTGGCTGCGAGGCCTTCGAGCTTGGCCACGACGTCCACGACCGAGATCGCGGTCGGGCGAGGCGGTGCGGCGGGAGCGGGCGTGGTCGGCGGCGTCGCGGCGGGCGGTGGAGTCCCGGGACCTGCGGGGCGGCCAGGCGGGGCGGGCTCAGTCTTGGCCTTCAAGCCGAGTTTTTCGAGGATGCTGCCAAAAAGGCTCATGGGGGACCTTCTTTCTTGATCGAGCGTCGTCGGCGCCCATCCGAACGATAGCCTCAGTCGACGGCGTAAACCTCCTTGCTCGCGCGGCGGCCCGCGCCCGCGGCCGTCTCGCTTCGCGGCGTTCATAGCAGCGGGCGTGATAGTGCTCGTCCTGGACCGTCACACGATCCTGTTCGGCTCGAATCGGCATGTGGCAGATCGCGCAGACCGGATCCCGCGGCGTCGGGGTACGTTCTTGAGTCACTGCCATTAAACGGCCTCAGTTGCCGGACGCATTTCGGTACACCGGTGGACCAGGTCTGCCGCGATGGCGCGCCGGTCGCGCCGCGCGAATTCGGCGTGGCCGAAAACTCCTATCCGGCACCGGCACGGCGACAAGCGAGGATCCGCCGTCGAGTAGGGCACGGAGGTGGTCATTGGTACAGCGGTCTGGGCGTCTCCGCGATTCCCTAGGATGGGGCGAGTGCTACGGTGTGAGCAGTTCGGCAGAACTGCTACACCATCGCCCTCCGCGTGAACCGGGCCAGCCCGCTCCAGCTGTCGGCGCCCACGCGAACCTCGGACCGAACGAGGCGAGACGGTGCAGCAGGACCTCTCACACGTTGGCATCGTCATCAATCACCAGAATGCGCGGTCGACAACCCCGCTGCACCCCACATCCTTTTGGACGTCGGTCATCTGTCCCGCTCTCTTCCTGCCATGATCTTTCTCGCTCCGCTCCCGTTTGCGCGGCGTCTTGTTGTCGCCCTCTTAGTCGTCGTTGTCTTCTTTTCGCTGACTGGATGCTTTGCCCGGCCGATCTCTTCTAACATGTCTGAAAAGTCGAAACCGAACAGTTCCTTGATCTTGCTGTTCAATGACGGCATGACGAGGCTGTTGCCCACGGCGGAGAGCTCGTCAATAAGGCTGTTGGCGAAGGCCGCCACCTCAGAGTGCGCCTGCCTCGCCCGGCCCACGGTTTTATGCGTGTAGCCAAGCGTGTAGCCGAGCGCGAATCCCGCCGACAACGCGCCGACGCTCCAGACGATGGGATCCTTCTTGAAATTGCTTGCGCCAATCGAGTACTCCATCGACGGTTCTTTTCACCGCCTCATATTGCTCCTCGACGGTCCCCTTGATTTCCTCAACGGTGTGCGAAATAGAGTCGCGCGCCTCATTCATCCGCTGTTGAAGCTCGGCTTTGGCTCGCCTTCTCTCGACCGGCTGCCCGGAGGCGCCGCTCTCTACAGCTCTTTCTTCAGCCATTGCTTGTCCTTTTGGAGTTCGGCAATGCTTCGCTCGGGCATAATCCTGCGCCTGGCCAGTCGCTTCTTATTGAGTAGGATGATCTCGCCGCCGAGGAGCAGATAGATCACGCCAGTCATGAGAAACCCGAGCGCGTATTTCATCGGTGGACTGAGCTGAGTCTTCTCAAACAACGCGGAGATCACAAATCCGATTCCCACATTCAGGAGTGCGAACCCAACCGCGGCAATCACGCTGCCTACCCCGATGGCGACGCCGCCGCGCGCGCAAGCGCGTATATCTTCTTCGATCTCGATCTTCAGAAGCCCGAGCTTGGCATCCAGAAGCGTCGCCAGGTCTTCGCCGACGCGCCCGAGGAGGCCAGGCAAGCTTTCGTCGTCCCCCTGCCGGCCGGCTATCGACGCTTTGTTCTCCGACTTAGCCATTCGTCCGCCCCCTGCTGAAACAGTAGCGCGCTCAGCTTGTTATGGTGGTGGCAGCAGACAGTCAGAGTAAGGCGACGTTCAACTGCTGACTGCCTACTGCTCACTCTCGTTACTGCCCAGACTCTCAGAGACGATCTCAGAACGTGCGAGCTCGGCTCCCTATCAATGCGACACTCACTTGCCGGGCTTCCGGCTCCTCGCAGACTTCGCACCGCTGCCGGGAGACCCGGGCTTGATCCCCGCCGCTCGCTCGCTGGTCCCTGCGGCCTCCTCAAGCGGAGGGATGATCGCCCTGACAGCGCCAGCAGCAGCGCCCGCCATGACCTTGACAGCAGTCTTCTTCAGCGTCTTGGTCGCGCCGCTCTTCTTGCTTGCCACCCGCTTGCCGCCGGATTTCTTGGCCCCTGTTCTTGATCCGCCAGACCGTGAAGATGATTTCCTACGACCCGATTTTGCTGGCATCCTATTCCTCCTCCCAGTGATTGTGGCATTGGAGGATGCCATGCCGCTATCCCGTCCTCGACCCCGGCGCTGCTAACTTCCGGTGCTCCCGGTGCTCGCCGACTATGCTCCGACGCGGTCTGATGCGCTGCGACCGTCTCGCGCATCGAGCCCCGATCCGACCCTCGTCTCCGGCAGCATCCTCGTGATCCTCTCGATCCTTCATGGATTCGCGGCCGCTGATTCGTGTCACCTTGTCGCCCCGGCCTTGGCTCATGCGTCGCGGAGACGGGCCGTGCGAGTGGGCCCGCGCAGGCCCCGGTGCTGGTCGTGGGCGAGATGCCGCGCGCCTCCGACGGTCTGCGAGAGCCCGGATGACAGCACGTACCCGTCCACCCCAGGCTGAGACCGGCCAGGATCGCCGACGCCGTGGAGGGCACCGTCCCTCTCCGCCGTGTCGCCACGGCCCGGCCGATCCCGGCGATGACGCCGACGGCCAGCGGGACTCTTCCGCGGCCCCGGCTCCAGATTGTTGACGGGACCGCCGGCGGCCAATCCGACGGCTCCCGCGGTGGCGCCGGGACCGCCGAGCGCCTGCGGCGCGAGCTGGCTGAGCTTCGTGTCGAGCCAGGCACGCTGACGCAGCGTCTCGGCCCCGCACGCGCGGGCGGTGTGTTCCAGGTCCTGATCGTGCGAGGCGAGCGCGGCCTGGAGCACGATCGTCCAGCAGGACTCGACAAATGCCACGCAGCTCGTCAATGCGAGGAGGTCTTGCAACAGCTCCTCATGGGGCTTCCCGTGCCCTCAAACAAGGCACGGCGGAGGTGCCATCCGCGACGCGAGGACACCCGACCAAGTCGCTCGCGATCGGTGGCCAGCGCCCGAGCGTGATCGCGAGACCATCCGGCGAGCAGGCGAGTGGTCTCCCGGATGTCGGGCTCGCTCGTGTGGCGGCGGGATACGTCCAGGAGCGCGTCGGCCAGCGCTCGCTCGGCCTCCATCGTCGTCCTCAGCGCGTCGGCGAGCGACATGGGGCGGCGTCTATCCCTTCCGGACCCAGGCCGCCGCGAACTTGAAGTGCGGCTGCTTGCTGACGGGATCCCAGCCGGTCAGCGTGAGCTCGTTGGCGGCGCCCTGCCGGGTCGGGGCGTCCCAGCTCCCGTAGTGGAATGGCATGAACAGATGTCCCGCCAGGATGTCCCCGATCCGGGCCACGACCTCCACGTGGCCGCGTCGCGTGCCGACGAGGACGCGCATGCCGTCCGCGATGCCGAGCCGGTCGGCGTCGGCGGCCGCGATCTGGACCCATGGTTCCGGGGCGGCCGCCTGCAGGGCGGGCACGCGGCCGGTCTTGGTGCGCGTGTGCCAGTGATAGACCACTCGGCCCGTCGTCAGCCAGAAGGGATAGTCCCGATCCGGCTCTTCGGTTGGGGGACTCCAGTCCGCCGGCTTGATCACCGCGCGGCCGCGCGGATCGTGGGCCCGGTAGAGCGTCGGCGTGATCTCCGCCCCCGTGGTGAGATCGTGCCCGTAGAGCTCGCAGTCCTCGGCGTTCGTCGTGAAGACGCCGTCGCCGTACAGCCGCTCCCGTCCGTCCGGATACTGCTCGTTGCACGGCCACTGGATCCCGGAGCCCTGACTGAGCTTCGCGTAGCTCAAGCCCGAATAGTCACAGGGACGTCCGCGGCTGCATGCCCGCCAGCCGTCGAAGGCCCCTTCCGCGTCGGTCCATTTGACGAGCGGCGCCCCGTCCTTGTCCCGAAAGTCCATGCGGCGGGCATAGTCGAGCAGGATGTCCAGATCCGAGCGCGCCTCCCCGGGAGGATCGACAGCCTTCCGCGAGAGATGCACCGTGCGATCCGCGTTGGTGAAGCAGCCCGTCTTCTCGCCCCACAGGGCCGTCGGGAGAACGACATCCGCGAACTGGGCCGTTTCCGTCAGGAAGGCGTCCTGGACGACCAGGAACAACGACTCCTGAGCCAAGATCCGGCGGATCCGCGCGAGGTCCGGCAGCGAGACCGCCGGGTTGGTGCCGATGATCCACAGCAGCCGGATGGACCCTTCCTCGGCGTACCGGAAGATCTGCATGGCGTGGGTGGGCGGACCCCAGGTCGGCAGGGTCCGCAGATCCACGTTCCACACGCGGGCGAGGTCCGCCACGTGGGCGGGATTGCGCCAGTTCCGCAGGGCGACGAGTTCCCCGTTGGCCCCACACTCGCGCGTGTTCTGCGCCGTCGGCTGCCCGTTCATCTGGAACACGGTGGCCCCCGGCTTTCCGATCAGGCCGCGGATCAGATGGAGATTGTTGACCTGGACGGCCGTGGCCGTCGCCTGCATCGACTGGTAGACGCCCTGGAGCACCGTCGAGACGAGGGTCTCGGCGTGGCCGAGGATCGCGGCCGCGTCGTGGAGCTGTCGCACGCCGATGCCGGTGACGTCGGCGACGCGGTCCGGGGTCCACTTTGCCACGACGTCTTCCAGGGCCTCGAAGCCGACGGTATGGGCCTGGATGAAGGCCTGGTCCAGGCGGCCGTTCGCGATCACCAGGTGGAGGAGCCCGTTCAGGAGCGGAAGGTTCGTCCCGAGCCGCGGCGCGAGATGCACGTCCGCCTCCGCGGCCGTCGCGGTGCGACGAGGATCGATCACGACCAGCAGCGGGGGGCGCGGCCCCCGGCGGCGATCCAGGATCCGCGCCCAGAGGACCGTCTGGGTCTCGGCCAGGTTGTGGCCGACGTGCAGGATGGCGTCGGTGACGTCGAGGTCCCGATAGGACCCGGGATCGCCGTCACTGCCGAAGGACTCGATCAGGGCCAGCGCCGCCGTCGCCGTGCAGAGACGCGTGTTCCCGTCCATGTGCGGCGTGCCGAGTCCGGCATCGCCGATGAGCGAGAGCGTGTAGTACTCCTCGAGGAAGAGCTGCCCCGAGTTATAGATCCCGATGCCGCCCGCTCCGTGGGCGGCCTTGACCGCACGCGAGCGGGTGACGATCAGGTCCATGGCCTCGTCCCAGGACGCCGGGGCGAGACGGCCCCCGCGGCGAACCAGCGGTCGGGTCAGCCGGTCTGGATGGTGGTTCGCCTGCCAGCCGTACAGCCCCTTCGGTCCGAGGCGTCCGCGGTTGACGCGGTCGGTCGCGCGGCCCCGGACGCCGACGATGCGATGGTCCTTGACGCCGATATCGAGCGCGCACCCCACCGAGCAGAGCACGCACGCGGATGGCACCCAGCGGTCCGGCTGGTCGATGGTCGCCTCGTCCACGCGCTCCGGCCACTCCCCGACGTGGGGCGTCCGTGGCCCCCAGACGTCGGTGATGCTGTCACGGCTCTCGTAGCACGGGAGACTCAGCTCCACGTCGCCACCCGTGGTCTGGCCGCCCCGGCGCTGGCTCATGCCGCGTGCGCTCGCATCACCGCGCCTCAGCGGCGGCCCCGGAAGACGATGATGGCCGCAATGGCGGCCACGACGGCGCGCCGAAAGGTCCCGGGGCGGGTTCCGGCGGCGGGGCCGGCAAGAGGGCGGGCGCCGAACGGGGCTCGGCCGACGGGCGTGACGTATATCGCCGGTAGGCGAGCGCGCCGATCGCCCGCTTCGCGCCCGGCACCTTCTCGCCGACCGCCTTCCCGTACGGCGCCGCGTGCTCGATCTCGGCGTTCAGCTCCGCGCCCAGCAGGAAGACCACCCCGGACAGGTAGAACCACAGGAGCAGGACCATCACGCCGCCGATCGCGCCGTAGGTCTCAGTGTAGGTCGCGAAGTTCGCCACGTAGAACTTGAACCCGAGCGAGGCGGCCAGCCAGATGATCGCCGCGAGGATGGCGCCCGGCGTCACCCAGACCCATTCCTGCTCGGCATCGGGCGCGAAGTAGTAGACGAGGCCGGCCCCGATCGAGACGAGGGCCAGGACGACAGGCCACTGGAGGATCTTCCAGGTCCAGGCGAGCCGTCCGAGGCCGGTCACCCGGGCGATGTACTCGGCAGCCGTCGGGCCCGACGAGGACCAGCGCGAACGCGATCAGGATGAAGGCCGCCAGCCCGAGGGTCAGCCCCAGCGACAGGAGCCTCACCTTCCACCAGGGGCGCCCCTCCTCGATGTCGTAGGCGTGGTTGAGCGCGTCGATCAGCCCCATGATCGCCGCCGAGCTGCTCCAGAGCGCGGCGAGGACGCCGAAGGTCAGAAGTCCGCCGTTGTTGCCCTCCGAGATCTTGCGTACCTGGTCTTGCACGATCCTGATGATGTCGCCCGGGACGACGCCGCCGAGTGTGCGCCACGATCCGGTCGACGAAGTGCTCGAGCGGAAAGAAGCTCGCGAAGGCGAGCCCGACCAGGACCGCGGGGAACAGAGCGAGAAGAAGAAATAGTAGGCGAGCTGGGCGGCGAGCCCGAGGCCGTTGTCCGCCACGAACTCCTTGGCCGTCCGGCTGAGCAGCTCCCACCAGCCGAGCGGCAGGTTCGCGAACCCGAAGGCGAACCTCCTGACTCGCTCCCCCGCGGAGGTGGCGGGCGATGAGCCCGCGCCTGTCCGCCACCTCCGAAGCCGACGCGACCCCGTCATGCATGTCGCTACCTCTTGGCCAGCACCGTCGCCGAGATGTTCTCGATCTCCCGGAGGTGCTCGCGCAGCGTCGGCAGCGTCTTGCCGGCCCACTCCTTGAGGCCCGGATCCTTCCCGCGCTCGGCCTGCCGCTCGAAGTCCTTCACGTCCTGGCGGTGGTCCTTGACCATTTCCTCGACGTACGCGCGGTCGAAGGCGTCGCCCTGGAGCTTCGCCAGCCGGTCCCTGGTGCTCTGGTGGGTGCGATCGAGATCCTTCGGCACCTCGACACCCTTGTCCTTCGCCAGCTGCCCCAGCTCCTGGTTCGCCTTTCCGTGATCCTCGACCATGCGCCGGCCGAACTTCTTGACGGCCTCGTCGCTGGCGTTCTCTTCCCGCGAGCTCGCCCAACGCGACCTCGGCCATCCCGCCCTTCGCGACGGTCTGAATGAAGTCGCGGTCCGCGCTCGCGAGCCGCGGCTGGCTCGGGGCGGGACGCGTGGCCGGCGCCGGCGCCTGCTGCGCCGCCGCGCCGACCACCATGACGATCGCGATTCCCAGGGCGGCGATTACGGCCGCTGTCCTCGATCCGTGCATCTCTGGCTCCTCCGGCACCCGTCGGGCGGGTGCCGTGTCTCGTCGCTTTCCGGCCCGGCCTCGCCTCCGTCTAGAGCAGACGCATGAACGCGACCAGGTCCGTCTTCTCCTGTGGGCTGAGCTTCACGCCGAGGACCAGGTTGAAGAACTCCACCGTATCCTCGAGCGTCAGCAGCCGGCCGTCGTGAAGATACGGCGGGCTGTCCTTGATCCCGCGGAGCGTGAAGGTCTTGATCGGCCCGCGCGGGGGCTCGTCGACGAACCGCTCGACGCGGAGATCGTGCATCTGCTGGTCGAGGTAGAGCGGCGCCGGATGGCACTGCCCGCACCGCCCCTTGCCGAAGAAGACGGCCTCCCCGCGGCGCTCGCTCTCGGTCGCCGATGCGGCGATCAGGCGGCCCTCCGTGTCGAGCTTCGGCGCCGGCGGGAAGTCCAGCATGTTCTGGAGCTGCGCCATGTGGCTCACGGGAATCCGGTCGAGGATGTTCATGCCCTTCTTCATCGCCCGGATCGGATCCCCGTTGAAGTACGCGGTCCGCTGCTCGAACTCGGTGAAGTCCTCCACCGACCGGAGGCTCCGCTTCGAGCCGTGGATCTGCTGGTGGAAGACCCCGCGGAGGCTCGTCGTGTCGAGCCGGAAGCGGCGGTGCTGCGGCCGGACGTCCGGCGTCAGGTGAAACTGCCCCGTGGTGTGGCCGTTGACGTGACAGTCGAAGCAGGCGACCCCCAGGCTGGGCTGGGCCGTCTTCCGGTCGTCGGTCGGATTGAATTCCTCCTGCGGAAACGGCGTGACGAGCAGGCGGAGCCCGTCGAGCTGGACCGGCGTCAGGATGTCCTTGAACAGCCGGTGGAAATTGTTGATCGAGACGACCTCACCCCGCGAGACGTCCCCGAGTTCCGGCCGGCTCTGGAGGAAGATCGCCGGCGGGAACTCGGGAAGGAACGCCTCCGGGAGGTCGAATTCCACGTCGAATCGCTCGAGCCGCGGGAACATCGCGATCTGGAGCTGCGGGAACACCTGACCGCCGGTCGCCTGCTTCGGATGGGGCAACCCCGGATACGGGAACAGCTTGCGCGTCCGGATCTCCTCGGGGCTGAGCCCGGCGAGGCGGTCCCAGCTGATCCCCGACGCCAATCGCGCGGTCGGCCCGACGGCCAGCGGCTTCCCGCGCGACATCGTTGCGGCGGGATCGAGGCGGGGCGTGAGGTCGTATCGAGCCTCGAGAAGCCGGCGCTGGGCCGCCGTCACCGCGGGCTTCTCCGCGATGTCGGCCTGCATGATCTCCTCGGCGGTCTGCATCGGACGCTTCGCATTGAACGGGTCGCGCGCGAAGTCGAAGCCGAGTCCCTGCCCCTGGTCTGGCTGCGTCTCCGACGCGGCAGCGGAGGGCGCGTTCTTCCCGGGATCCTGCTGATCGTGCGGCGTCTTCTGCTGCTCCGGCCGGGTGCTCGGGACCGTCTGCGGCGTCTGCGCCTGCTGCACGGCATCGGTCGGCGGCTTCGGGGCCGCTCCTTGCCCGCTGCCCGAGCCGATCCAGATCCCGATCACGACCCCGGGGACCAGCAACAGGGCGACGAGCCAGGGACGGACGTTCCGCATGATGGTCATTCCTCTTGAGCGGCGGCCCCGGCGGCGCCCCGGCGCGTCCTGGACGCTCGGTGTCCCACCCTCGGCCGTTGACATCGCGGCCATGGGCACGCTGGTCCGACTGGATGTCCGTGAACTGGCCGGTCTGGGATCGCTTCACGGACAGCTTGGCGCCAGCCCGGCTTCGAGTCGTGGTCCGCGTCTGAGCCATGACCGGCCTACAGCATGTCCTTGCGGGCGCGCTTCGCCCGCGCGGCGCCGATGGCCGTCTTCACGTCCTTCTCCTCCTCCGGCGGCGGCAAGACGGCGGGCATCCCCAGGGCCTGGATCCACAGCTCCCGGGTCCAGCCGGTGGTGTGGTAGAGGTGCTCGTCCTCCTCCTCCTCCACCTCCTCGTGGGCCTGCCTTCAGCGCCGCGCCCTTCTCGCCCTTGACCGTCTTCGCGAGTTCGCCAATCAGCTCCCAGTTCAGGTGGTCCTTGGTCTCGGCCAAGACCACGCACTCGGCCGCCACAATCTCGGCCGCCTCCGGCTTGCCGCCATCGAGCGCCATCTGCATCGCCTTCACGAGGGACTCGCCGATGTGCCGGACCACCAGCCGTCCCGGAGTCTCCGCCTCCGGATCCAGCTCAAGCCGCGCGAAGACGTGTTCGACGATGCGGACGTGGTTCTGGGTCTGCTCGAGGTACTCCTCCCACTCTTGCTTGAGGTCCTCGTTCACGGCGCAGCGGACGGCCGTCTGGTAGACCTGCACGCCGCCGAGCTCGGTCTCGAGGGCTTGGTAGAGCAACTCGTGGACTTCTTCCTCTTTCATGGGACCTCTCCTATTCGTGAAATCGGAATCTCAGAGGCGCCCTCGGCCGCGGCCGGCGGCACCTCGCCGTGACCCGCGCTCCGACACCGACGCGGGCTCCCTCGCTGAGGGGGTGGGGTGGTTCGTCACTCCGAGGGTGTGTGGGGGCTCAGGCGCGTCGAGCATCGGGGCGGGACGCGCCTGCTCATCTCTCACCGGGCGGTCAACCGAGGCGTGCTGAACGACTGCTGTACTCATGACTTCGTCAGGAACCGTCCTGAGACTTGGCAAATGCTATGCCAACAGAGACGGGCGCATGGGCTGTCGCGATGCACCGCAACGAAGAGACTGGACGCTTCGCCCACGCGCGCGGCGTGCCCCGGCCTTCAATCGCATTCGACGCGCCCATAGCTCACCATGGTCCGGAGATGCCGGATCGGAGAAGAATCTGCGGAGGCGGCAGTCGCGGCCGAGCTTTGTTGGTGAGCGGGATCTACTTTGTTGGTGAGAGGGATCTATACGTCTTATCGCGCTAGTTTGCGTCACCATGACGTCTGGACGACAACATGCCGTCGGCTTATATCTTTCTGTCGCCGCCAGCATCCGGAGATCACCTCGGACGACGCACGATGGCAGGTGACAGCGATCAGAGGTCCGGTCGTCCAGCCTGCGCGACCACCTGGAGGGCGCTCTAAGTGATGGTCTCCGGTGACCTGGGAATGCTGACACCCTGGCCCCTGAAGCCTTGAACCGCGACGACGCTGTGTACGTGCGCACGGGCAAGCTCCTTGCACCCGAGAGGTCCGCGAAATCAGGACGAGCGGCTCGCTCCCAGGAGGAAAAACGGCAATGGCATCTCGAGTCATCAGCATCCTGGCCACGGTGGCAACCCTCCTCGCCATGGTCTCCCCCGCGCTCGCGCAGAGCAGCGGCGGCAGCACGGGCACGGGCAGCGCCCCGGCGACGGGCTCCAGCGGCAGCACGACGAGCACCCCGCCCGCGCCGTCGGCCACGCAACCCGGCCCCACGACGACGTCGCCGTCGACCCCGGCGCCCGGCACCGGCGCGACTGGTCAATCGAAGCCCGGTATGGGCACGACCAGTGCGCCCAGCGGGAGCAGCAGCGCGCCCAGCATGGGTAGCACGTCGAAGTCCGGCACGAGCATGGACGGCGGCGCGGGCAGCTCCGAGCAGGTCAAAGCGGTCCAGAAGGCGCTCCAGGACAAGGGCATGGACCCCGGGCCCATCGACGGCGTCATGGGCCCACAGACGATGGCCGCGCTCAAGGCGTTCCAGAAGGACCAGAAGCTGACGGAGAGCGGCCGGCTCGACGATCAGACTCGTGAAAAGCTGGGCGAGTCGCGCTGACGCGCAACCGATGCGCCAGGGATCGATAGTGCGGTCAGGCGCAGGCCGGCGCCTTGGGCGGTCTGCGCCTGCCGTCCCTCAAATGCGGTTCCCCCAGTCATCTCACAACGGAAAGGACGCGCCCTCGCCTCTCCTGGCGCGAAACGTCGCGGCGGTCGCGCAGCTCGAGGCGGCCGATCGCGACCGGCAGACGGCGGCGGAGCGCTTCTCCGATACGATTGCACGGCTCGCCGGCACGCCGTGGTTCGCCTGGCTCCACGTCGCCTGGTTCGCGGCGTGGGTCGGCTGGAACGCGGGACTCGTGCCCGGCTGGCGTCCCATCGATCCGTTCCCGTTCAGCTTTCTCACCCTCGTCGTCTCCCTCGAGGCGATCTTCCTCTCGATCTTTGTCTTGATCAGCCAGAACAACCTCACCCGGCAGAGCGAGCGCCGAGCGCATCTGGATCTCCAAATCAACCTCTTGGCGGAACAGGAGTCGACGAAGACGGTGGCGCTGCTGGAGCGGATCGCCCAGCACCTCAATGTCCCGGTCCCGGTAGAGCCCAGCGAAAGCGGAGCTCGCCGCGCCGACCGACATTCGCGACGTGGTCAGCACGCTCGACAGCGTGCTGCCCGCGGATTCATGTCGGTCTGACCCGAAGTTTGCCGGGGGAAGTGGCAATGATGATCCTGAACCGCCGTCCCAGACCGACGCGACTGGCGGGCCCGGTCCTAGCCCCGGCCGACGATCCCGTTCCTGAGCTTGACCCGTGCCCTAGGAGGTCGTCGTCCTAAGGCGTGAAACCTGCCTCGGAAGGATCGTCGGATCGACGCGTCGCACGCTCAGGCACAGGACCGAGGCACGGCGTATATTGCACCTTCCTTGCGTGTGGCCGGCTCACAGCGGGACTGGGTGCGACGACGAAGGAGGTTGGGTGATCGCTGACGGTATCCGAACTCCATTTCTGCGCGGCCATTGGTGCAGGCCTCCGGCTCGGCTCAGCGCGCGGCGTCACGACACATGAGCACGACGTGAGCCGTACATTGGTGTTCCAGGCCGCCTGGGCGGCGGTGTACTACCTCGGCGTGGTCGCGATCGTGCGGATTGCCGGCAAGCGCCTGGCGGGACAGACCGGGACATTCGACTTGGTGGTGCTCATTCAGTTGGCGACCGTCCTCCAACGGATGGCGCTCGGCGATAGCCCGGCCGAGGGATTCACGTTCCTGGCGACCGTGATGGCGTGTCATCTTGGACTCGCGCGGCTGTCGGCGGGCTCCCAGGTCGTCCGACGGATCCTGCGCGGCGAGCCCCGCGCCCTCGTCCGTGACGGCCAGATCCTGCAAAACGCGCTTGAGAGCGAAGGGATGAGCCGCGACGATCTCTTGGCCGGCCTGCGCAAACAGGGCTACGCCTCGCCGGAGGACGTCAAGCTCGCGGTGCTTGAGGAAACGGGTCATCTCTCCGCCGTCCCTCGCGACGATCCGGGCCACGTCCGCAGGTGATCTAGGACCTGTCAGTGGTCGGCCCGCCGCTCCGCTTTTCCTTTCCGTCGCCCAGGACTTACCCCCGAACGCTCCGAGTCACGGCCCCGCCGCGATCTCTCGATGAATTGGTGCGACATCCGCTCTAAACGCACCCGCAGGTGGGCAAGGATGCGTCCTCGCCGAACTTAGACATTCTCGGCCTCGTCGTCACTGAAAACCCTGACAGGGGGTCGCCGACACGACATCCTGGCTATGGGTTCCACTGATACGTCCACGTCTCCGTGACCCGTGCTCCATCCACTCGCAGCGCGCATTGCAAGTCGTACGGACCGCTGGAGCCTTTCACCTCGAACACAACTCGACATCCCCCAGCCGGCGTTCGTTGGACCAGGGGTGGAGATACGAAGTCGCCTCGACCCGTCACGAGGGGCTGTATGGCGTCCTCTGCGATTCCGCCCAAGCCGGGTCCTTCGAATTCGATGACGACGCGACGGAAGGCGCGGCTCCGGCCCTCGCCTATGCGGGTGCTGACGACCCGCCCCGCGGGCGACGCGTCCACTTCCTCGCCGCCGAACTGAATCTCGTACGTCCACTCGAGGGTCCTTCCTGCCTTGAGCGGCCGCTCCGCGACCCAGAGGAGCGCCACATTGTCGTGGTACTCGACGGCACTTGGAAACTCCAGGAGTTCGAGGGTCCCGGGGCCCCAGTCGGATCGGGGCGCGATCCATACGCTGGTCCGGCGATGGTAGAGCGCTTCCAGGTCGTGGTAATGGTCGAAGAGGCGGTCGCGTTGTAAGAGCCCAAAGCCATGCAGGCCGGTGCCGGGAAACCGACTGATTCGAAGCCGCGCGGGATTGTCCAGGGGGCGCCAGAACCACTCGCCCGTGCCGGAGGCGACCAGCAGTCCGTCCGAGTCATGCACCTCCGGCCGAAAATCATCGAACGCCCGCGCGCGGGTCTCTCCGAACAAGAACATGCTGGACACGGGTGCGAGGGCCAACTTCCGAACCTCACGGCGCGCGAAGAGGGCGCCCGTGACGTGGATACGGGTCGGTGACCCTGGACGGAGGTCGAACTCGAAGGCGCCCGTCAGGCTCGGACTGTCCAGAAGACCATACAGGACGAGGACGTCGCTCCCCGGCGCGGGTCTGACGAGCCAACACTCTCGGAGGGCCGGAAACTCCTCCCGCCGGTCGGTGCCGGTGTCGATCGCCACGCACCGGGCCGAAGCGCCGTAGAGCTGACCGCGCCCCACGGCTCGAAAGTAACTCCCCCCGAGAAAGGCCGCGAATTCATGCGGGACCGGGCCGCTCAATGGGTATCGCGCGCGGAGCCCCGCGAACCCCAACTGGGACTGATCCTCCGCGCTCACCGCCGATGGCCAGCCCACGTACATCGACGGGTCGAAATCGAGCACCCGCCCGTCCCTGCCGGTGAGGACGTTCATGCGGACCAGCGTGTCGAATCGCGCGCCCCGTGGAAAGAAGTCCACCTCGAACGGAATGCCCTCGCCTCGCCAAAGCGTCCGCTCGAGCTTGAACTGAATGCGTCGGTAGTCCTCGTAGCTCCAGGTCCCCACCGGCGCCGGGAGGGGGGGCCCCGGGGTGTATCCGCGACCCGCTAACGCCTCTGCCTTTCGAGCGACCTCCCGGAATCCAAACCGAGCAGGAGCTGCGGGGCCGGCTGGCGCCTTCACCGCCGCCAGCAGGCTTCCCGCGATGGTCGCGATCAAGGCCCGACGGCTTATCGCCGGCGCGACGACGCGCCGCTGGGTCGGATCACCGCGATCGGGGTTGAGCGCCTCCACATCAGACAGTGTATCGAGGACGGCAGCCAGAGTGACAGCGCAAGGCGTGGCACCGCCGTTGCACACCCGGTGAGGCACGTCTCATGTACTCGGTCGTTGATCGAACAGCGCTTCGCGCCGTCAGCCGCGTGCGGCAAACGCCATCGCGGGGTCCGAAGGATCGGGCAGTCACGCTGGCCGGCCTCGTCCTATCGCTCTCCATTGCGGCCACGGGTCTGTTCTGGGGGGTCATCCGGGCGGATGGCGTCACCCCCGCGGAGCGACTCGCCCTCGTCCTGTTCATGCCACTCTTCGGAAGCTTGACGTTCACAGTCCTCGTGACCGCCGCTGGATTTCTGCGCGGCATCGCGGCTCGCACGTCGACCCGTTCCACGCTGGCGCAGTGGGGCACGCGAGAGGCCCCTCCGTCCCGAGTGGCGCTCGTCATGGTGGTGCGTCATGAGGTCGTGACTCGTGTGCAGGCCGGCCTGCGCGCCATCTATCGGTCGCTCGCCGCGACCGGCTCCCTGGAGCCGTACACGTTCTTCCTCCTGAGCGATTCCACCGATCCAGCCGTCGGCGCGGCGGAGGAGCGCGCCGTGCACGCCCTGACCGAGGAACTCGGCGCACGCGGGCGCGTGCGCTACCGTCGTCGCGCGGAGAATCATGGCCGGAAGAGCGGTAATCTCGCGGAGTTCTGCACCCGCTGGGGACCCACCTTCGATTACATGATCGTGTTGGACGCCGACAGCTTGCTGGACGGGGCCACGATTCGCGAGTTGGTCGACCGCATGGATCGCCAGCCCCGCACCGGAATCCTGCAGCTGCCGATCCGACCCGTGAACGGACGCTCACTCTTCGCACGGATTCAGCAATTCGCCGCCAGCCTCTACGGACCGCTCGCCACCGAGGGTCTCGCCTTTTGGCTGGGGAATGCGGCGCCCTACTGGGGGCACAACGCCATCATCCGCGTGGCGCCGTTCATCGAGCACTGTCGGTTACCGCGGCTACCGGGTCGTGAGCCGCTCGGAGGAGAGATCCTGAGTCACGATTTCGTGGAAGCCGCGCTGATGCGGGGAGCGGGTTGGGACGTCCAGGTGGCGTCTGATCTGGGTGGCAGCTACGAGGAACTGCCCCCGAATCTCGTCGCGCATGCGGCACGCGAACGGCGGTGGTGTCAGGGGAACCTGCAGCACTTGCGACTGCTCTTCGCGCCGACGTTTGCCTTCGCCAGTCGTCTCACCCTCGCCGTCGGCGCGCTGTCATATCTCTGCGGCCCGGCGTGGGTGTTGTTCGTGGTGGCGCTCTCTCTGAGTCCGAGCGTTCCGGGGCTCATCGGCTTCACGGGACTCTGCCACCGGCCGAGAGTTCGTCTGGCACGCGTCTTTGGCGCAACCCTGATCGTCCTCACGCTCAGCTTCCTGGTCCTCCCCAAGGTCTTCGCGCTCGTCTGGCTGAGTATGACGCCTGGCGCCGTCGCCCTGCGCGGCGGGTGGGGCTCCGTCGTCGCCAGCCTCGCCTTGGAAAGTCTGTTCGCAGTGCTGGTCACCCCCATACTCCTGACCTTTCAAGCCGGCTTCGTTCTCGCAGTCCTATCCGGCGGCAATGCGGGGTGGAACGTGCAATCGCGGGGCGATGCCGCCCTATCCGTGGGCGCGGCGCTTCACGCGCATGGGCTCCAGACGATCGGCGGCCTCGCCGCGACGGCCCTGCTGTTCGCGACCGATCCCCTGATCTCGATCTGGCTCCTGCCGAGTCTCGTCGGACTCTGGGTCGCGATTCCGCTGTCCGTCGTCACGAGCCGCGCCGACTGGGGCGGGCGCGCTCGTCATCGCCGCCTCTTCCTGATCCCACAGGAGATCGCGCCTTCTCCCGTGCTGCAAGCCCTCACGGCCTCTCTTCAGATGTCCGACCCAGCGTGGCGCCCGGTGAACGCGTCGCACGTGTCCGACTCCGCCCGATGGCGTCCTTTGAACGTGGCATGATGTGGGCTGCCGCTCCGCATGAGGCCAGGGATAATGGTCGGTCAGATCCGCACTCTCACCCGCTCACCGCGAGGTTCAGCATGAGGAGCCGCGCCCGATTCCTGGGACATCCGGTTCACCCGGTCCTGATCACGTTTCCCCTCGGCTTGCTGCCCGTCGCCGTCCTGTTCGATCTGATGGCCTGGACCTCGGGCCGGGCATTCTGGGCCGATCTGGCCTTCTATCTGATTGCCGGGGGGATTCTTGGTGGGATGCTCGCCGCCGTCTTCGGGCTCATCGACTGGCTGGCGATTCCTCGTGGCACCCGGGCGAAGGCGATCGGAGCGTGGCACGGCCTCGGGAATCTCCTGGTTGTCATCCTGTTCGCGATCAGCTGGGCGCTTCGAGCTACCCACTCAACTGGGCCAATGGCCCGGCTCCTCGCGTTGATGGGCCTCGGCCTCGCGCTGGTGACGGGGTGGCTGGGCGGGGAGCTGGTGACTCGACTTGGCGTGGGCGTCGATGCAGGCGCCCACCTGAACGCGCCCAGCTCGCTGTCGGGTCAGAGCGCCGAAGAGCCGGCGCGATCGCGGAGTCCACGGTCGTGATGCGCTGGCTCTTCGACGTCGGCGCGAGCTTTTACGCGTGGCTGACCGCGCAGGACGCGTGGCGTGGCAGCTGCGCCTCGCTGGTCGACCATCTGCCGGCGGGCGTCGGCCTGAGGATCGTCGACCTGGGGTGCGGACCCGGGACCTCGGCCCTCGAGACCGTGCGGCGCCGGCCGTATGATTGGGTGGTCGGAGTGGACAACGCCTGGGGCATGCTCCGCCAGGCGCACCGGCGCAGCCGGGCGGGAGGACGGCTCGCGAGCCGCGTCCACTGGGTCTGCGCCGATGCGAGGGACCTCCCATTTCGCGCGGGAAGCATCGACGCGCTCACCGGCCACAGCGTCCTGTACCTTGTGGCCGATCGCGAGGCCGCGCTCACCGAATGTCTGCGGGTGCTTCGGTCCGGCGGCCGCCTGATCGTGATGGAGCCCAACGACCGATCCGTACGCCTGCGCGATGTGTGGCGAATCAGCCGGAGCCCGCGCTTTCTGCTCTCCATGGCCCTGTGGCGACCGGTCAGCGGGCTCCGCGGCCGCTTCGGTCAGTGGTCCCTCGTCGCCATCTTGCGAAGGGTCGGGTTCGCCCACTGCCACGTCCAGGAGACGCTGGGAGGACTCGGGCTCTACGCTCGCGCCCAGAAAGTGTGAAGGATTGGGCGCGGGTTCACAGTCCGGCGCGGCCGGTAGGTCGAACTCGTAGAGCGTGTCTCCGCCCTCGATGCCATCGACCACCACGCGAGGCGGGCCGGGTTGGCGCTCAAACGACATGTTCACGGCTGCACGGGGCGACATCGCGGCCCTTGATCCGGATGGGTGTTCCGGGCACCCGGGCACGTGGCTTCTCTTCTCGCACACCGTGCCTAGGTGGTCACAAAGATTCGAGACGGATACGCGCAGGGCGTTAGCGGAATACTAGCAGGCAAGGTCACTGCCGCTGTCGGCTGGGCACTGCCCGAGAATCGCGAGAAGGCCGGAGTGATCATGGAAGTGCACGACAAAACGGCTCGCGCGGAGCCAGAGCACAGTGGTCCAAATGCTCGGCGAGTTACCCGTCTTCGCCAGCGAGCATCAGGTCGAACGCACAGGTTGCGAACTGACCTCGACAGAGGTTTCCACCGAACCTTTCGATGCGTGGCGGCCTTCGAAGAGCACCTTCCCTGTGGCTGCCACGAGCGTAGTCTTACGGGCTGGTCTCGTCTGAGTCGGCGGCGCCACTATGTCGCCAGAGCGACACTAACGTCGAAGAGCGAGACCAAATCACCGCAAACAAAAGTAATAAGTGTTAAACGTTCGTGCTCCCTTCCGTCTGCCTTGTTTGCTTGGCGCGCTCATTGCACTGAGGAGGACAGAGAACGCGTAGCCGGCCTTCTCGCAAGAAGGTTTGAAGCGCGCGAGGAGGCACCATGAAAGCAACGGAACCGCTGTCGTCCGTACACCATGTTGGATCCACTCGATCCACCGGCACCCCCGTCGACGAAGCACCTGTGTCCGCGGTGTCGTGGCCCGCGATCGTCGGAGGGGCGTTCGTCGCCGCTGCGATGGGGCTGATTCTGCTATCGCTTGGAAGTGGACTGGGCTTGTCGGCCATCTCCCCATGGTCCAATTCGGGGATCTCGTCGAAGACCCTCGGCATCGCGGGCGCTATCTGGCTCCTTGCGATGCAGGCCATCGCCGGGGCCCTCGGCGGGTACGTTGCTGGACGGCTACGCACGAAGTGGGTCGCCATTCACACCGAGGAAGTCTACTTTCGAGACACGGCGCACGGGTTTCTGGCATGGGCAGTTGCGGTTGTTATCTCCGCCGGATTGCTTGCCTCGGCCGCCGCTGCGCTAGTCGGTGCGGGTGCTGGTGTCGCTGGGACTGGGCTGGCTGCAGCTGGTGCGGTTGCGGCCACACCGTCGACAGAGATGCCAGCCGCGCGACAACAGCCGGGGTCCGATGGAGTCGCCTATTACGTGGATGCTCTCTTCCGGACTGCGCACTCGAGCGGTGCTAGCACTGAGGTGCCGACTAGCATGGAAGCGGGCCGCATTGTGGCGGCGGCTTTGAGCAAAGGAGATCTCGCACCGGCCGACAAGACGTATCTCTCTCAGTGGGTTGCGGCACGCACCGGCCTGAATCAGGCGGACGCCGACAAGCGTGTCGCGGAGACGATTGCACAAGCCAAGGCGGCACGCGCGGACGCGGAAACCAAGGCGCGTGAGGCGGCGGAAGCCGCGCGCAAAGCAGGGGCGTACCTGTCCTTATGGGTGTTCGTCTCGATGCTCGCGGGGGCATTTTGCGCCAGCTACGCGGCGACCATCGGTGGTCGCCAACGTGACAGCATCGCTGTCGTCTAGGTCGCACCAACACAAAGCGAGGTTCAATCATGCGCTCGATTCTCTTATGGATGCTCGGTGTACCGATACCAATCATCATTCTGATCGCCCTGTTCATGCGCTAAGCGCTGGCCTGGCCCACGAGTCGTCGGAATATGATTCGTCGGCAGAGGGGGCACGAGTCACGAGCCTGCGAGTCAAATGCGCGCAGCGGTAGGTACGCAGTGGCCGTGACCGTGACCTCAGGCGACCTCCACGACGAGCTTCTCGTTGCAGTAGGGGGCCGTTCCCGCCCCCCGCCTCATTGCTAACCCATCGCCGGCGGCCGATGCGCCCATCGACTCGGGAGTCACGGTCGTCGCGATGTCAGCCTGGCGCCCCGTAGCGGCGTGGGCGACGCCGCGCGCGTCGAGGCCGACGCGCGCGCCGGCGCGAATGGTCCTGAGTTACCGGGAAGCCCGCCGCGTTCCGAATCGGAGACGCCGGACTCGGAGGTTCACGTGGCCTCTCGCGGTGGCGCAGCATTTGCCACGTCTCATGAAGGTTCCCGGCAAGACCATGAGCAGGGCTGTCCCTTCCGTTTAACCATCCCGTGCTCCCGGAGGAACCACGGCCGGTTGGCGGTCGGGCACACCGCTCCCTGGCCAAGGATTTGTGAATCCGAACACCGGGCCGGGCGAGAGGGAAGGGAAGCCGTGGCTGCGAGGGCCCCCCTCGCCGCAGACGTCAGCGTGGCCGGGGCCGCCGCCGGCCGAGGCCTATGCTGCCCAGCGGCTATACCGGTGATGGAGGCCGCTGACCATGGGTGTCTCGACGATCCGGCCTTGATCGAGGCGCTCCACCGCTCGGGCTCTGGGGCGTCCTTGTCTAGGGAGAGGTGTGTTCGGGCGCTGTGGTAGTAGATGAGGTAGTCGCGCAGCAGGCGACGCAGGTGGGTCGCGTTGAGCACCACGACGTGATCGAGGCACTCGCGGCGCAAGGTGCCGATGAGGCGTTCGACATAGGGATTCTGCCACGGGGCACGCGGGGCGATCTTCACCTCGTGGATCCCCAGGGTTTGGACTTGGCGCGAGAACACGGCCCCGTACATCGCATCGCGGTCGCGCAGGAGGTAGCGCGGGGCGGTGTCCCACGGGAACGCCTCCACGAGTTGCTGGGCCGTCCACCGAGCGGTGGGGGCGTCGGTGACGTTGACATGGACGACGCGTCGCCGGTTATGCGCCAGGACGACGAAGACGAACAAGACCTTGAACAGTACCGTGGGCACGGTGAAGAAGTCCACGGAGACGAGGCTCCCAATGTGGTTGTCGAGGAACGTGCGCCACGTCTGCGATGGGGGCGTTCGACGGCGGACCAGGTACTTGGAGACCGTGGCCTGCGAGATCTCGAGGCCGAGCTTCTGGAGCTCGCCGTGGATCCGGGGTGCGCCCCACAGGGGGTTGGCGCGAGCCATGGTGCGGATCAGCGCGCGGACGTCCGGGGCGACGGCGGGGTGGCCGGGCCCGTTCCGGCGGCTCTTCCAGGTCCAGAACAGCCTGAAGCCTGTCCGCTGCCATCGGATGACGGTCTCTGGTTGGACGATGGCGACGACCTCCGCCCAGCCGTGCCACAGACGGGCGAGCAGGACCCAGAACACTCGGTCGGAGGGGCGCAGGCGTGGACGCGGCGCGGTCCGTTGGAGGACGGCCAGCTGATGGCGCAGCGCGAGGTTCTCGAGCACCAGGGCGTGCTGGGTCCGGACCCCGCGGAGGAGGCCGGTGAGGATGAGGGTGAGCATGGCGGCCATCATCCATTGGGGCCGCTGAAACTTCAATGTTGACGAGGCGGACGGAGTAAGTAGAAGGGACAAGTAAGGGAAGAACCTGTTGCTAGTAAGGGAAGTAGCCAGTGCAATGAGTTCCAGAGCCGGCCGTCCCCGCACGATTCTCGTGGTCGATGATGACCCCGACCTCCGCGAGACGCTGCAGCGGCAGCTTGAGGCGTTCGGGTTCCGCGTGGTCCTCGCCGCCGATGGGCGCGAAGGCTTGGCGGAGGTCGCCCGCAGTCAACCCGATGTCGTCCTGTGTGACCTGACAATGCCGGTGATGGACGGCCTTGAGTTCGGGCGGCGTCTCCGAGCGAATCCACAACACCGTCACGTGCTCTTGATCGCGGTGACCGGACGGAATCGAGAGAGCGACATCGTCGAGACCTGGCGCATCGGTTTCGACCGTCTCGTGGGGAAACCCGTGACCGGGAACACGTTGGCCCAGTTCATACGGACTCGGCAGATCTGACTGGCTGGCTCCGGCGGGTATCGTAGCGGCACCCGTCATGGTTCGCGGCTGATTCACCCCACAAGCCGCGCAGAGAGAGGAACTGAAACTCGCCGACGTGCCGGACCCTGTGTGCCGTGTTTCGTGCCGCAACACGAGTCGTGCCACGCTCGCGGGCGCTCGCCGGATACCTGGCGACTAGGTCGTGCGGACGGCTGGGACCCATCCGGTACGGTTCGCCTCGTGGGATACTCAGGTTAGGAGTTCATTCCCGAGATCCCGGGTGTTGTGATCTTACCGCTGTGGTCCCCTTGACCCTCGTCGTGTCGCTGGAAGCCATCCTCGCCCGCGCTCAGCGCCTGAGTGTCGGATGAGTCCGCGGGCGCTCGGTCGTCGCCCTCGCCGAACCTCGGTCGGCCGTGCATCCGGGGATCGGACGTCGGTGCGAATGGAACAATCCACCGCCACCGCCGAGTTAGCCCTCGTCAACCTAGCCGAGGCGGCCACGGCCGGCCGACCGCCCCAGCAAGTCCTTGCGATGGTCACCACGGCGGCGGCGACACTGGCGGGGAGCGCCACAGTCCACCTCTGGCTGGCCCGGTCAGGGAGCCGCGCACTGGAGTTGGCTGCCGCCTCCGGCGCGCGGCCCGGTCGGGAGGATTTCCAGCCCGAGACGGCGCTCAGTGCGGACGAGGGCCTCGTGGGGTGGGTGGCTCAGCATCGGGAGTCTTTGGTCGTCATCTCGCTGCGTCAGAAGCCGGATCTTGTCAATCTCGCCTGGGCCCGCGACCAAGGTTTCGTGTCGTTCGCCGGGGTCCCCCTGGCGCGTGGGGACCAGGTTCTCGGCGTACTTGGCCTCTTCACGTGGCGTCGCCACCGGTTCACGCGACGCGAAGTGGGCTTGCTGCAAGCCTTTGCCGCCCACGCGGCGGTGGCTCTCGACAACGCGCGGCTGTATGCAGAGATGCGGGCCCAGGAGCTCGAGGTTGGGGCACTGGCCGACGCGGCCCGGGAGTTTAGCGCGACGCTTCAGCACGACGACATTGTCGCCGCGCTCGTGCAAGCCGCTGTGCGGCTGATCCCCGCACGTTGGTACCTCCTGACCCTCGACCCCAAGACTCGCGAGGTACAGTCGGCTCTTGTTGCGGACCGGAACTCGATCCTGGCACGGCGCACTCGCGACGTAGAGCCGGCCTTGATGAGGATCAGCGACATCGTTGCGACGAGCAGTACCCTCCTTCACGTTCCGACGCTCGATGCGCTCCCAGTGGACCACCCCGCGCGTGTCTATCTCGAACGGCTCAATGTGAAATCCGCAGTACTCGTGCCGGTGGGGCCGTTGAGCGTGCCTCGCGCGATTCTCGCCACCGTTTCGTGCGATGACACGACCCAGCCTTTCACCGAGCGCGATGTCCGTCTTGCGCAAGCGCTCGCTGATCGAGGGGGGATTGCCCTTGAGAATGCTCGGCTCTTCGAGGAGCTCACTCAAGCGTATCGCGAGCTTCGGTCCACCCAAGAGCAGCTAATCCGGACGGAGAAGCTTCGCGCGCTTGGCGAGATGGCGGCCGGTGTGGCGCATGACTTCAATAACCTCCTGGGCGTGATCCTCCCCCGAGTCCAACTGCTCCAGCGACATGTCGACGATCCGAAGCTCACGCAGTGGCTCCAAGTGATCGAACAGGCTGTACAGGATGGTGCGCAGATGGTCCGTCGGGTCCGAGCATTTACCCGGGGTCAGTCGAACGAACCCATGCGAGCCGTGGACCTCAACGAAGTGATTCGGGATACGGTTGAGATGACGCGGCCACACCACCGCGAAATTGACGTTCAGATGCATCTGGACGAGATCCCGCCGGTCGACGGTCAACCTGCGGAACTTCGCGTCGTGCTGACGAACCTTATCATGAATGCCGTGGATGCCTTGGGGAATAGCGGGATTCTCAGGATCGCCAGCGGCCGGGTCGGGGATGGAGTCGAGGTCAGCGTGGCTGACACAGGCAGGGGAATGTCCGAGGAGGTTCGGCGCCGGATATTCGAGCCCTTCTTCAGCACCAAGGGGTCGCGGGGGACAGGACTCGGCCTCGCGATGGTCTATGGCATCGTCGCCCGTCACGGAGGAGAGATTACGGTGGACTCGATGGAAGGGGTCGGGTCCACGTTCACCGTTCGGCTTCCCATTGGCCGTGAGCGCACGGGTAACTCAACCCAACCCGTGCACACGGGCGCACCTGCGCTCCGGGTCCTCGTCATCGAAGACGACCGAGCGGTGTGCGAAGCGCTCGCCGACACGCTTCGGCTGCAGCACCACGACGTGGTGGTCGCTAAGGACGGGGCCGAGGGACTCACACACCTGCGCTCCGGTTCATTCGATGTGGTGATGACCGATCTGGTGATGCCCGGGATCTCCGGGTGGGAGGTTGCCAGGACGATCAAGGCGTGCTGGCCGACGGTACGGGTCGCTTTAGTGACGGCGACGCCCCTCGACGACTCGCCTGAAGAGCTACGGGCGCGAGGCATCGATGCCGTCGTTGTGAAGCCAGTCGGGTTCGAGGAACTCGAGACTCTCATCGCTGGCCTTCGTCGGCCGGACGATCCCACAGGCTCCCGCTGACTTCGAGTCGATGGCGCCTCCGTCCAGACGGCAGCAACGCGGGGCGGGGTTGGATCGTCAACGTCGCCTCCATTGATGGCAAGATACGAGGCCTTGACCAGTTCCTTCCGCCCGAGGCTCGCCTTGAGTATCGCCACCAGGTCGGTGGTCGGCGGTTGGGCTTCGACCTCGAGGCGTCGGATCTCCTGGCGGGCGACCTTCTGCTCGATCGCCTTCAGGAGCGGCTTCCGGTAGTCGTCCTCGTAGTTCTCGGGATGGAACTCGGTCGCGGAGAGCTCACTGAGTAGGCGCTCGGCGAGCATCCGCTCCTGGTCTCGAATCTGTGGCTCAGCGCCCCGGTCGGTCGCGCGGGGCGGATCGCCGGTGTCCCTGGTGATCAGCCGGCCGGCGTGAGCTCGCCCGGCTTGCGCATCATTTTCTCGACCTCGGCGATGTGCTGCTCCTCGAGCTGGATCTGCTCGCGCGCGTACTCCTCGAGCCACACGCTCTTGTCGCGCACCTGATCGAGCAGGGTGTAGTAGATACGCAGCGTCGCACGCTCGTGCTCGAGCGCCTCCTGTAGGATCTGGCTGATGTCGTGTTTGTGGGTCTCGACGAGCTTGCCGATCTTGAGCGACGGATGGCCGCCCAGCGATGTGACGTGCTCCCCAGCCATCGACGCGTGGTCCATGCCCTCGGTCGCCTGGTCGCGCATCCACTTGATGATCGGGATGCGCGCGTGACCGAAGACCATGAGCGAGTAGTGGATGTAGCGGACGACGCCGGCGAGCTCCAGCTCGAGAATGGTGTTGAGAGTGGTGATGACGCTCTCCCGCTCGATCTTGTCGTGTTCGCGGGGCATGGCGGCCTCCTGTTGTTCGGATCGTACCATCCCGGCGGGGCGCCCGCGTCCCGAATGATGAACTTCTGGTGGAAGATTTTGGGGGTGAAATCGATCATGGAATCAACTGCCCCGCGGAGGAGCTGGACCGAGAGTGGCCGATTGGTATCGAGGGAAACCACTGCGGTCGGCGGCTCAACGGGCGTCAACTCGACCAGGTAGTCGCCTTCCGTGACCAAGCGCACGTCGAGGTTGCGGTTGCTGCTTGGCTGCTTCTGGCGGGCTGCCTGGTCGGCGCGTAGGAAACGATTCCCGCCACCTCCGCGGTGCCACCTCCGCGGGCGAAGCTGAGGCCGGCCTCCCCGGGTCTGCTCCTGCCTCCCTGGCGGCTGGCCCCAGGCCGCGGGGGCGACCCCCACCCCGCGCCATCCTCCGCCGGCGCGGGGCGCACCGACGGCGGGGCGGAGCCGGGGCCGGGCCCCGGTGCGAGGGACACCCGTTTTTTTCCGATCCGGGTGGCCGGCAGGGCTGACACAGCGTCGAGTGAGCGACGGGGCGTCGTGCTGAGCGAACGCCCACGCGTTGGTTTGGAATGTGCCCCGGTCTGGCGCCCGGGCTCGCGCCGAGGTAGGGTCGGGGCGGTGCCCAGCCGGGCCCCTGCCGGGACCGGCACCCTCCGGCCTTCGAGACGACGGGAGGAGCCCGGGCGACTCGCTTGGTTCACGTCCCCAGCCACCCTCCCCTGGCCATCGGCCTCCTCGCCGCGCCGGTCGCTGCCGAGGTGCAGCCATCAAGAAACGGCGACAGGCCCGCCCGGGGCCGGTGGCCCACATGACTCTGGCCGGCGCCATCGCCGAGCTCGGTGGAAGCGCCGGTGGAAGCGAGGCAGAGATGAGCGAGACGGTGAGCTTTGTGCAGATCGTGACCGCAGTCTCTCAGCAGGGTGTGCTGCTATACGGGCTGACGACGAGCGGCGTCGTGTACGAATACAACTTCAGTCGAGAAGTCTGGATTCCTCTGCCGATGAGAGCTCTTCCCGAGGGCTCTGGAGACGTCAACGTGATTGGTCTCAGGGGCCCTGGCGGCACCGTGGAATCTGAACCCGGGAAGCGTTAGAAGACGAGACCGAACACTAACAAGGCGCCGGCCCGCATGTCCCGCCTTTATCCCTGGTCGTTGTAAGCTCCGGGGAGAGCCCTCTCCATACTCCGGCGATCCAGGGACCGCCGTGAGGAAAGTCAACGCCACGGCGGGCTCGATGGCGTACTTGGGAAAGGAGCCGTGCGGCACACACGGTGCGACGTCGACCGCCGCTCGCTCTGGGGCTGGCTCGAGACGCCGCCACCCGCCGCGTTGTCTTCACCAGGGCCATCGGTCGAGTCGAGAGCTGAGGGACGTGCCGTGCCGCGGCGCGCAGGCGAGCCCGTGCAATCGACGCTGACCGCCGCCGGAACCGGCGTTCAAGACATCGTGACGCTGACCTCCGTCCTCACGATCGGCACGGTCCTGATCCTCCTGGGCGTGATCGCCCTGCTCGTCTATGCGGTGGTGCGCGGGCCGGGTCCCGTAAGCACGGGACTCTGGGTCGTGGGAGGGGGCGTCGTGTTTCCGACCGTCGTGTTGTCGGCGCTTCTGTTCCACAGCACGCGGATGACGGATGCGCTGGCCGTGGTCGTCCCTCCCGGGGCGACGCGGATCGAGGTCGAGGGGCGACAGTGGTGGTGGGAGGTTCGCTACCCCGAGCCCGGGGGGCTCGGTGGTCGCGGCGAACGAGATCCACCTCTCCCTGGGGACCGCCGCCGACCTCGTCCTGACCTCGCCCGACGTCATCCACAGCTTCTGGGTCCCGAGCCTCGGCGGCAAGGTGGACATGGTCCCGGGTCGCATCAATCGACTGGCCCTTCGCGCGGACCGAGCGGGGGTGTACCGGGGGCAGTGCGCCGAGTACTGCGGCACCCAGCACGCGCAGATGGCGCTCGTCGTCGTCGTGGATACGCCCCAGGCGTTCGCCGCGTGGCTCCTCGCCGAGGCCGCGACGGCGCAGGCGCCGACCACGCCCCAGGGCACGCGGGGACTCGACGCATTCCACGTGCAGGGCTGCGGCGGTTGCCACACCATCCGCGGCACGGGGGCACTCGGCCGCCTGGCCCCGACCTCACCCACGTGGCGAGTCGCCGCACCCTGGCGGCGGCACGCTCCCGAACGATGCGGCTACGCTGCGCGTGTGGATCGCCGACGGTCATCTCCTCAAACCCGGCAACCTGATGCCATCGTACCGCCACCTGGACGGAGAGACGCTCGATGCCCTCACCGCGTATCTCGCGAGCCTCCGGTGAGCGGTCCCAATCCGCTCCCACGCCCCTCCGGCGAACTGCGCCGCCTGGAGGCGGTATGGGAGTCGCCCCGAGGCTGGCGAGCGATCACCGACGTGAACAACACGCGCATCGGGCTGCTCTACCTTGGGACCGCGCTCCTGTTCCTCGTGCTCGGCGGCGTCCTCGGGCTGGTCATCCGCGCGCAGCTTGCGGTGCCGGACAACACGCTGGTGGGCCCCGACACGTACAACCAGGTCTTCACCATGCACGGGAGCGTGATGATGTTCCTGTTCGCGGTGCCGGTCGTGGAGGCGATGGGTGTCTATCTCCTGCCCGGGATGCTGGCCGCCCGGGACCTGCCGTTCCCGCGCCTGAACGCCTACGCCTTCTGGGCCTATGCCATCGGCGGCCTGGCCTTCTTCACGTCCCTTTTCGCGAGCCGGGCACCGGACGGCGGGTGGTTCATGTACCCGCCGCTCACGAGCGGCCGCTTCTCCCCGGGGGTGGGTGCCGACTTCTGGCTCCTCGGGATCGGCTTCATCGAGATCTCGGCCATTGCCGGGGCGATTGAGCTGATCGTCGGGATCCTGCGCACGCGGGCGCCGGGCATGTCGCTCGGACGCATGCCGATCTTCGCGTGGGTCATGCTCGCGATGGGCGGCATGGTCATCTTTGCCTTCCCGCCCCTGATCCTCGGCACCCTCCTGCTGGAACTGGAGCGCGCGTTCGGCTGGCCCTTCTTCATGGCCCAGCATGGCGGGGATCCGCTGCTCTGGCAGCACCTCTTCTGGTTCTCGGCCACCCGGACGTGTACATTATCTTCCTGCCCGCCGCCGGCATGGTCTCGATGATCGTGGCCACCATGGCCCAGACGCCGCTCGTCGGGTACCGCTGGGTCGTGGGCGGGATCCTTGGCATGGCCGGGCTCAGCTTCGCCCTCTGGGTCCACCATATGTTCGCGGCCGGGCTATCCGTCCAGGCGATGCACGTCTTTTCCGCGGCGAGCATGGCCATCGTCATCCCGAGCGCGATCCAGGTGTTCGCGTGGCTGGCCACGCTGCGCCGCGGACGCGTCAGGTTCGCCACGCCGATGCTGTTCCTGCTGGGCTTCTTCGTCATCTTTACGATCGGCGGGCTACCGGCGTCATGCTGGCGCTGCTGCCGTTCGACTGGCAGGCGCACGACACGCACTTCGTCGTGGCGCACCTGCACTACGTGCTGATCGGCGGCATGCTCTTCCCGCTCTTCGCTGGCTTCTACTACTGGGCCCCCACGGCGTGCGGCCGGCGACTGTCGGATCGGCTCGGCCGTTGGGTGTGCGGGCTGCTCTTCACGGGCGTCCACGTCACCTTCCTGCCCATGCACCTCACCGGCCTGCTCGGTATGCCACGCCGCGTTTACACCTATCCCGCCGGCCTCGGACTGGAATGGCCGAATCTTGTCTCGAGCGTGGGATCGCTGCTAATTGCTGCCGGCATTGCGCTGTTCCTGGTGGATGTTGGCCGCCACCTGCGGGTCGCCGACAAGGTCGATGTGAACCCGTGGAACGCGGCCACGCTGGAGTGGCTCCCGCTGGGCCGCTACGGCGCGCGCAGCATCCCGCTCGTGGAGAGCCGCGAGCCGCTCTGGGACCGCGCGAGCCTTCGCGACGAGGTGGACCGCGGCGAGCACTACCTGCCGGGGACCGCCACGGGCCGGCGGGAGACACTGGTGACGAGCTGGGCCACGGCACGTCCGGAATACGTCGCGATCCTGACCGGCCCGGGCTGGTCCCCGGTCCTCGCCGCGATGGGCACCGCCGCCTTTTTCCTCCTGCTGACCGTCCAGCTGACGGGCGCCGCCGTCGTGGGCGGCGTCCTGGCACTCACCATGATCCTGGTATGGGCCTGGGACACGGACCCCGGGCCGGGCGAGGGACCCGTGGAAGTCGCGCGTGACGTGTGGCTCCCCACGTATGTGGCGGGGCGATCCGCGCACTCGTGGTGGGCCATGATTGTAGTGATCGGCGTCCTGGCCACGACGTTCGCGTCGCTCGTGTTTTCGTACGCGTATCTCTGGATGGTCGGGGCGGAGGAGTGGCCACCGGTCGCCGCGGAGCGCCCAGCCCTGTACTGGGCGGCGATCGCGGGGGCGCCTGGCTGGGCCGTAGCGGGCTCGCCGTGGCGGCGAGCCGGGCCCTTGCCGCTGGCGCGACTGGCCGATTTCGACTGCGGCTCGGGCTTGGCCTCAGCCTGGTACTGCTGCGATCGCGGTCGACGGCGCTCACACTGGCGAGCGGGGCTTTCGCCGGATCGTCACGCGTACGAGGCCACGGTGGCGACGTTCGTCGGCGTCCAGGCGGTGACGGCGGCCGCGGTGCTGATCATGGCGCTGTACACGATGGTCCGCTCGTGGC
>CAVXVV010000095.1:0-175572 GCA_963765195.1 uncultured Candidatus Rokubacteria bacterium | reverse complement strand
CAGGAGTTGCCATCCGCCGCGTTCTCGCCCACCAGCGTGGCGGTCGTCGGCGTGAGGCGGAGGATTATGTTCCGGGCACTGCGGGCAAGGGGATGCGCTCGCCCTGCCGCTTCGAGCCCATCACCGCGCTAGCGGGCGCCGGTCCCCGCGCTCGGGCGGACCGCGGGAATGTAAACTCGGCAGAGGATGGCGAGACGGACCGACTCGTTCGCCGCTCTTGGCCGGAGCCCGAGGGCCTAGCGAGGAGGAGGACGAACACGATGACTGATATCCAGCCCCGGACCGCGGACCCTCGGGACACGGCCGCCATCTTCCAGCCCTGGCAGCTCGGTGGCCTCAGGATCAAGAACCGAATCCTGCGCTCGAGCATCTCGGGGCGCATCGACAACTACGACGGCTCCGGCACCCCGGCGCGTATCAACTTCGAGGAACGCTTCGCCCGCGGCGGGGTGGGAGCGATCATTTCTTCCCACGTGCCAATCACGCCTGCCGCGCGAGTGCTGCCGAACTATGCGATGATCGACCGCGACGCGCGCATCGCGTTCTGGCGCACCGTGGGCCGCCGGGTCCACAGCCACGGCTGCAAGTTCATCCTGCAGCTGTCGCACGCCGGCCGACAGCAGGACGTCGCGGGGATCGAGAACCTCGGGAACCAGGCCGCCGGCGTCACCACCCGCGGCGACCTGTTCCAGGGCCTACGCTCGCGGCCGATGTCGGCGGCCGAGATCCGCGAGACCGTTGAGCTGTTCGCCATTGCCGCCGAGCGGGTACGCGACGCGGATCTCGACGGTATCGAGCTGCACTCGGCCAACGGCTACCTCTTCACCCAGTTCCTCAGCTCGGCGATCAACGACCGCCGGGACGGCTATGGCGGCAGCCTCGAGAACCGCGCCCGCTTCCTGTTAGAGGTGATCGAGGCGATCCGGAGGCGCGTCGGCAAGGACTTCCCGCTGATTGTCAAGCTCACCAGCCGAGACGAGCACAACGCCGTGGGGATCTTGCCGCGGACGTCAGGCAATGGTCTCGAGGACGCGATCCAGATCGCCCGGTGGGTGGAGGCGGCAGGTGCCCACGCCCTCCACGTCTCGGTGGGCAACAGCTTTCCCCACCCGCTCAACCCTGCCGGACCTCTGCCCGCCGAGGTCGCCCGCCTCACCTACCACACGCTGATCAACAGCGGGCGGTTGACCTTCCGCAACTTCCTCGCCTACCGCTACCGCCTCACCGGTCGGCTCGCCGAGTGGGTGTGGGGCCGCAAGCAGCCCTTCCGGCGCCCCGACGGCTCCATTGACCCGGCGCGGGTCGAGGGCCTGCTGGCCGCCGACGCGAAAACGATCCGGCAGGCGGTCAGGATTCCGGTGCTGCTGACCGGCGGCTTTCAGACGGCCCACGGCATCGGGCGGGTGCTGCGCGACGGAGTCTGCGACGCCGTGACGATCGCGCGCGGTCTGCTCGCCAACCCGCAACTGCCTCACGATCTGGCGCGCGGTCTCGACGGGCCGACCCGGCCTCCGTGCACCTACTGTAATCGCTGCCTGGTGCAGGTGATCGAGAACCCTTTGGGCTGCTATGACGTCAGCCGCTTTCCCGGCCCGGACAGCTACCGGCGCATGATCGCCGAGGTGTTCGAGATCTTCAGCGACCACGTCGAGGAGAATCCCCCGGACGTCCCACGCCCGCTCTCCTGACGGTGAGAACGGAAGCGCTCCTCCGCATGGGGTTCGAGAGGCGGTAGCGTCGATATCCCGGCTCATAGGCTCCCTCTCGCGCTTTTCTTTCTTTTCAATGGTTTGGGCCACCTCACCGAGTCGAGTAGTCTCTGGGACCTATAACCTTTGCCTAGAACCCAACAACCGGATCGAGTGATTCAGGCGCGAGCAGCAGATCACTTTGGGCAGGCATGCCGGCAAGAGAGTCGACCTCCTCGTCCTCCGGACTACGTTCAGTGGATTCTGGCCCAGTCCGAACCGAGCGCACGCCTGGCACGCGTCAGAGACGAGGTGCTTCAAGGCCGTATTCGACGCCAAGGTACTGGTGAATCCATGCAGCGCGCCCGGATGTCCCCGGCCGGCGACCAGATTCTCTGCCTACGCCCGCAGCTCAGCGCGTCTCCAGGAATGGTGCGAGCGCTGTGACCAGTACCAGGCTGGAGCAGCGCGGGGACAGTTGACGATCATTCATACATACCGGCAGGCCCTCGCTCACATTGAAGAGCGGTGCCACGGTCTCAAGTCCGGGTATCGCGAGATCATTAGACTAATGTCGCTGGCGAAAGGACTCCCGGCTAGGGTCGGCGAGCGACAGGCGGCCGCATTCTTCACGTAATCACTAGGCTGCGCAGCTTCCCCGTTCCCGTCCCTACAGACCTTCTGCGACTCCGCGGAAAGGCCTGGAGGGTCAATGCATGCGTGCTGAGTTCCTGGGTGACTCCTACTCAGCCTCAGAGTCAGGCGCCTTGTCCGAGCCGTGGTAACGTCACGGTGTCCCGAGGCTTCGCCGATGGCCTCGGGCAGCACAGCGTACCGACCGCGAGCAGGCTCGGGATCTCCCATCGGCTGACCCGGCGTCGTGTCCCCTCGTGGGGTTACCTCACTTCCCGGGACCGTGCCGTCCCGATGGGGTCCGGTTTGAAGACAGCGGGCGTCACGCCGCTCCTTCGACGCGACTCCAACTGAAGTTTGATCCCCGAGGCGTGATTCACCGCGCCGCGAGTCGCGACTCAAACGAGCATTCGAGTCACGCGTCAGGTGGAGAGCACGCGCCGCGCGTGCTCGTCGTAGAACACGACCGCACGCTTGAGCTGGTGCGGCCGGATGTGCGTGTAGATCTGGTCGTGTCGATCCGCCCGTGGCCGAGGAGCGCCCACACCCCCTCTCGAGGTCGTGCCGCTGCTCGAGCACCTCGACCGCGACGCCGCGCCGTACCGCATGGGGCTTCAGCGCCGGGGGGGCCGATCAGCTTCCCGTAGATCTTGCGGCCCGCGCCCGCCGTGGCGAGCCTTCGCCGCGTAGGCTATCCTGAGGGCGTGGTGCACCCGCACCGGGTGAACCGAAGGGGCCACGCATGCGAAGAGTGACACTCTACAGCAGCGCGCGCCGGCCGGTCCCCGCCGGCCCGTCGGCCCCGGGCGACCGCGCGGCCGACCGTGCGACGCCGTACAGCGCGCCACTCCCCGCGGCGCCGCAGCCCTCCCCGGTTGCCCGGACGCCCGGCGCGCCCTGGCGCCGGCTCTCCAGGGGGCCCGGGCGCCTCCTGGCAGTCGCAAGCGGCCTACTCGTCCTGATCGCGGTAACCGTCACGGGAGTCCGGACACCGCTCCCTCAACGCATTACCCAGCAGGATATCGACCAGGCGGTGCTGCACACGCTGGCGACCAAGTCCCTGCCGTCCCGCGCGGCGAAGGCGTATGCGGTCATCCGGCCCTCCGTCGTCGAGGTGCGAGGGTGGAAGGACGACGAGGGCGCGAAGAAGGGCACCGGGAACGACGTCGGCACCGGGGTCGTCATCGTGGACAAGGGCATCATCCTGACCAACCTCCACGTGGTGTCGGACGCCCAGCGGGTGGAGGTCGTCTTTGCCGACGGGCTCACGTCCGAGGCCCGGATCATCTCGGTCAAGCCGGAGCACGATCTCGCCGTGCTCCAGGCGAAGACGATCCCCGACGATCTCGTCCCGGCGACGCTCAGGTCCACCCAGGGCCTCGCCCCAGGCGACGAGGTGGTCGCCGTGGGCTTTCCCTTCGGCATCGGCCCGTCCGCGTCGTCGGGCGTGATCTCCGGGCTCCGGCGCGAGTTCCACTCGCGGCGCGGCCAGCGTCTCCTGACGAATCTCATCCAGTTCGACGCCGCCGCCAATCCGGGCAACTCCGGCGGCCCGCTGGTGACGATGGACGGCGAGGTGATCGGCATCGTGACAGGCATCCTAAACCCCACCGACCAGCGGGTGTTCGTCGGCATCGGGTTCGCGGTGCCCATCGAGAACGCCGCGTCGGCCGTCGGGCTCTCCCCCTTCTAGGCCAGAGTGCCGCCCCAGCTGGATCGGGCGAGGGCTGTCGCCGTGGGTGGTGCCGGGCGCTGCCTTCCGAGGCGAGGCCGGGGATCTCGACTCCGGGCGGGGGCCCGGAAGGCACGTCCGGCGACAGGGCCTGCGGTGATCCGCCACGACCAGTCGGATCGGCCCTAGCAGGCGCGAGAGGAGGACCGGTGGAGGCCCTGGAGCGGGACCGCAGCGAGATCGCGTCGCTCATGGAGCGGATCCTCTACGAGGTGAAGCGGATCGTCGTCGGCCAGGATCACTTTCTCGAGCGCGTGCTGGTGGCCGTCCTGGCCGAGGGGCACCTGCTCGTGGAGGGCGTACCGGGCCTGGCCAAGACGCTGACGGTCAAAACGCTCGCCCAGACCGTCCGCGGCACGTTCCGGAGGATCCAGTTCACGCCGGACCTCGTGCCAGCGGATCTCGTGGGCACGCGCGTGTACAACCAGCGGACCGGCGAGTTCAGCACATCGCTCGGTCCCGTCTTCACGAACCTCCTCCTCGCCGACGAGATCAACCGGGCCCCGGCGAAGGTGCAGAGTGCGCTGCTCGAGGTGATGCAGGAGCGCCAAGTCACGATCGCCGGGGAGACCCACCAGGTCGGCGAGCCGTTCGTGGTGATGGCCACCCAGAATCCGATCGAGACCGAGGGGACCTATCCGCTTCCCGAGGCGCAGGTCGACCGGTTCATGATGAAGGTCCTGGTCGGGTACCCGAGCGAGGAGGAGGAGTTCGTGATCGTCGAGCGGGTGACGGGCCCCACGACGACGGTCGCCCCCGTCGCCACCACCGATCAGCTCGCCCGGATCCAGCGCGAATGCCGGAGCGGGTACGTCGATCCGTCGGTCATCCAGTACGCCGTCCGGCTCGCCGCCGTGACACGGAACCTCGCGCGGTACGGCCTCGGCGACCTCGCGCGGTACGTGTCGTACGGCGCCAGCCCCCGGGCCTCCATTCACCTGATCGAGGGCGCCCGAGCGCTCGGGTTCCTTCGGGGTCGCGCCTACGTCCTGCCCGAGGACGTCACCGACCTCGCGCCCGACGTGCTCCGCCACCGGCTCGTCCTGTCCTACGAGGCCCTCGCCGACGGGATGACCGCCGATCAGCTTGTCCGGCGGATCCTGCACCACGTGCCGGCTCCCGAGAAGCCGCTGGCGACCCATGTCAGAGTCGGCGCGCCATCCTGAAGAGCTGCTGCGCCGGCTCGAGTGGACGGTGATCAGGCGCCTGGATGGGCTCCTGCAGGGCGACTACCGGACCCTGTTTCGCGGCGCCGGGCTCGACCTGGCGGACCTGCGCGAGTACCAGTATCACGACGACGTCCGGCACATCGACTGGAACGTGACGGCGCGCCTCGGGACGCCCTACGTGCGGGAGTACCACGAGGACCGCGAGATCACCGCGTGGTTCCTGCTCGACGTGACGGCATCGATGGACTTCGGCTCCCGGGGCGCGCCCAAGCGGTCCTCGTCGGCCGAGCTCGTCGGCGTGCTCGCCCGCCTGCTGACGCGCCACGGCAACCGCGTCGGGGCCCTGCTCTATGACGGCCGTCCGCAAGGGAGGATTGCCATCATCCCCGCGCGGAGCAGTCGGCGCCACGTGCTTCACCTTCTTCACCGGTTGCTCACCCGCCCGGCCGCAGCACACCCGGCCGTCACGAGGCTGGTCGACCTGCTCAGCCTGGCCGCCCAGCTCGTCCGGCGCCGCGCCCTCGTCTTCGTCGTCTCCGACTTCATCAGCGCGCCAGGCTGGACGGCGCCTCTCGGCCACCTCGCGCAGCGTCACGACGTGGTGGCCGTGCGGCTCCTCGACCCCCTGGAGGTCGAGCTCCCGGATCTGGGGCTCCTCGTGGTGCAGGACGCCGAGACCGGGGAGCAGCTGCTCGTGGACACCCACGACCGAGCGTTCCGCCGACGCTTCGCGGCCGCCGCCGTGCGGCGGGATGCGGCCCTTCGCGCGGCCTTCGGCGAGGCCGGCGTGGACGCCCTCGAGCTGTCGACCGACGATGACCTGATCCAGGTGATCCTGAGATTCGCGGGCCTCCGCAAGCGGCGCGGCCAGCTGGCGGCGGGGGGCGGGCTGCCGGACCACCTGGCGCCCGCGGGACGACCCGCATGAGCTTCATCTGGCCCGACATGCTCTGGCTCTTGCTGACGGTGCCCGCGCTCGTCGTCGGGTACGTGCTGCTGGTGCGTCGGAAGAAGCGGGCGGCGCTCCGCTACGCGAGCCTCGACCTCGTGCGGGAGGCCCTCGGCCCGGGTCAGGGATGGCGGCGCCACCTGCCGCCGCTCCTGTTCCTGGTGGCGCTCGTCTCGATGCTTCTCGCGGTGGCGCGGCCGAGCGCCGTCGTCACCCTGCCGTCCCACCACGACACGGTCATCCTCGCGATGGACGTCTCCGGCAGCATGCGGGCCACCGACGTCCTCCCGAACCGGCTGGTCGCCGCCCAGGCTGCGGCGCGGGCCTTCGTCGCGGAGCAGCCGCGCCGTACCCGGATCGGGGTAGTCGCGTTCGCGGGGACGGCGGCGGTCGTGCAGGCGCCAACCAGCAGCCGGGAGGAGATCCTCGCCGCGATCGATCGCTTCCAGGTCCAACGGGGCACCGCCATCGGCAGCGGGATCCTGGTCTCTTTGAAGATCATCTTCCCGGACATCGAGTTCGACCTCCGTACGTCGGACCCGCGGCCCGACGCCGGGCAGCGCGGCGCTCCGCTCGCCTCCGGTGGCGAGCCGAGCCGCCCGCCGTTCCAGCCGGTGCCGCCCGGATCCCACGAAGCCTCCGTCATCATCCTCCTGACGGACGGCCGGACCACGACGGGCCCCGATCCCGTCGAGTCGGCCCGCATGGCCGCCGCGCGCGGCGTGCGCGTCTTCACGGTGGGGGTGGGCACGAAGGACGGCGGGACGCTCTCGTATGAGGGCTGGTCGATGCGCGTGAGCCTCGACGAGGACGCGCTCAAGGCGATCGCCGCCACGACGCACGGCGAGTACTATCACGCGGGCACGGCCGCCGACCTGATGAAGGTCTACCAGCGCCTGAACGCCCGGGTCGTGATGGAGCGTAAGGACACCGAGATCACGGCGGTGTTCTCGGCGGCGGCGCTGGTCTTCGCGGTCGCCTCGGCGCTCCTCTCCGTCCTCTGGTACCACCGGATCCTGTAGGCGGCCCGGGCCCGTCCACCCTGGCACGGATTCCCGCGAGGCGAGCGGCAGCCGGCCGGGGGCCGACGACGCACGAGGGGGATCTGGACGTCATCCACAACGTGGTGGCAGTCAAGGGGTCTCGTTTCGCGCCCCGGCTGCTCAGGCGGCGACCTTTCATGCGGCAGAAGCAGGAGGCCTTCACCGGCACCTCTGATCTTGCCAGCGCTAGGTCGAGGCGCTGCTTGATCAGGGCCGCCTCCACCGTCTCGCCGCGCCGGGTCAGGCATTCGTGCAGTACGTGCAGGCTCCAGAGGTTGTCCGGATGCTGACAGGCTCGGCTGAGCTTGCCGTCGAGGCCGAGATCCGAGCGGTAGATCGCCTCGGCCTCGGCGACCCGGCCCTGCTCCAGCAACAGCGCGCCGAGTGCGTGTCGGGTCGGTTGCATCAGCCCCCACGGCTCGTCGTAGGGCAGCGCGTCGTCGAGCTCGACCGAGCGGCGCAGGTGGGCGAAGGCCACCTCGTAGTTGCCCCGCCGTACTCGATCTCGCCGTGCGCAGGCGGAGTCGCGCTCCAGCGCCTTCCGGAAGCAGGCGATCGCCTCGGCGTGGTTGGAGCCGAAGAGCCAGTTGAGGCCCCGGTCGAACCAGAGCTGGGCCTCGGGCGTGGCGGTGGTGACCTTGCGGGTGTACGAGCCGAGGTCGTAGTAGTCCATGTGATCCTCCATTGCGGCGGGAGTGGCACGCCAAGCAGTGGTCCGTCTACCGGAACTGGAGCAGGGCATCGACCGGTTATAGGCGCTCCGGGCGGTTCTAGGCTCGACATCTCCCGCCGGGCATCCCCGCGAGATAGTGCCGATTCGACAAGTAGTTAGTCGGCTCTGTGACGATGCCCGGCTTATGAGCTCGCCTGCGGGCTGAGCAAGGCATCTGCCTGGTCTGTTCTCGCAGCAGCTTTCGGTGAGTGGCATGATCCCGTAACAAACCCTGGTCGGTGCGGTAGCGGGGGGTCGGGGCGCGGCATAGCTTGCCGTCGCGGAACTCGCTGACCCCAGCGCCGCACCCGACTCAGAGGAGACCGGCAACTGGGCGCGCACATTCTCGCGTAGTGTCCAGGCGATCGTGACGTTATGGCGCACCGTCGCAACCAGTTTGCGGGCAGTATCACGCAGCGTCTCGTCGCCAAGCACCTTGACCGCGCGGTCGTTCGTCTCTGGTGCGTCGTGAACACTGGCGCCTCAGGTTGACTCCTCTCTGAGAAAGGCGAGGGAAGTCCACGTGATCTCCCGGCGGCCGAAGAAATCTGGCTGGTGTTCGATCTTCAGGGCGAGGTGCAAGCCGTGGACGCCAGCCAGGGCGATCGTCTCATCCGCCGACGTCTCAAAGAGGAGGCGTCGGCCGGGCGGGGCAGGGCCATGACGAAGCGTAAGCAGCAGGACACCGGCTACCCTCGGCATCGCCTCCCGACGTTGTTGCGGGTCGAGATGTATCCAGACGGCGGTGTGAGCACCACGACGTCGAAACCAGTCCCCGCGTCGCAGGAGGCGTGGGAGGTGCGGGAGGTAGTCGTCGATCCATTCACTGTGGGAGGACGGATGTAAGAGGGCCGCCCGATCGCGGAGGGCGGCGGTGGGTCGTCCAGTGCATCGTCATATACCCTTGCCATCGCCTCACAGTAACGGATCTCGGTGGTCTTTCGTCTATCGATGGAAATCGGCCTCGACAAGGTTCGCCAGTGTGCGGTAGCGGGTCCAGTCGCCACTCTCTCGGCGCATGATTCCTAGTCCGCGAGGGGAATCGATCTTCACGCGCAGGGGCGGGCCAGAGCTTCGGGCCCTTCGGTTCGGCGACCCGAAACCGCATCGGGCCACCTCACGACCACAGGTCCAGCAGCCGCGGGTCGTGCGGGGCCGCCAGCCCAGCCTGGTCTTCAGGCCGGCCTGCATGACGGTGTGGTAGAAGCCCGCCAGCTTGACGGTCTTGCCCACAGGTCTCTATAGTCGAGGCTGTTGCACCGTTTTGAGGTGGCTACACACGCGTGACGATTTCGCCCCGTACTGGGTACCCTTGGCGTTGATGTCCGAACCCACACCAGGCGATCGGCCGGTCAGCTGGTTTCACTCTCTCGTCGAGAGCAGCCTGGGGCTCATGTGTGTTCATGACATGGAAGGCAATCTGCTGTTCGTGAATGCCGCGGCTGCTAGCGCTCTTGGATTTCGGGCAGAGAACGGCCTCGGGTGGAATCTCCGACGATATCTCGCGCCGTCCGTGCAGGGACAATTCGATGCCTACCTCGACCGGATCCGCAGTGCGGGAGTGGACAGCGGGCTCATGCGTCTGATCGGGAACGACGGTGCGGAGCACGTATGGCTGTACCGGAACACTCGCTATGAGGAGCCTGGGCATCCGTCTGTCGTGCTAGGTCACGCGCAGGACGTTACCGGCCTCATCCGCGCCCAACGGGAGCTCCGCGAAAGTAACCGACGCTTCCAAATCCTAGCCGACGCGGCGCCCGTCATGATCTGGATGTCGGATTCATCCGATCGATGCACATTCTTCAACAACACGTGGCTCCGTTTTCGCGGCCGAACCGCGGAACAAGAGCAGCATGACGGCTGGCTCGAGGGTGTACACCCGGATGACCGCACCCGGTGCCTGGAAGCTCGACGAGCGGCCGTGAGTACCCATCAGCCATTTCGACTGGAATATCGGCTGCAGCGTGCCGATGGTGAGTACCGCTGGGTGCTGGATCACGGCGTGTCCAAAACCGAGGCCCAGGGCGAGTTCGAGGGATTCATCGGATCCTGCGTCGACATCACCGAGCTCCGGCAAGCGCGGGACGTCTTGGAGCGCGCTCACGAGGAACTGGGCAATCTCGTGGCGGCGCGCACAGGAGAGCTTGTTCGCGCCAACGAAGAGCTCCGGGCTCAGATCGCCCTGCGCGACGAACTTCAAGAGGAGTTGGCGCGCGCCCGACGACTCGAGTCGCTGGGACTGTTGGCGAGCGGTGTGGCTCACGAGTTCAATAACCTGCTCACGGTCATCTACTGGCGGAGCCAGTTGATACGGGATCGCGTGGGCAGTGATCCGAGACTTCACCGAGATGCCCAGGATATCGAGCGGGCCGCGGAACGCGCCGCCGCCCTAACGGAGCAGCTGCTGGCATTCGGTCAACAGCAGAGCCTGTATGTCCACCGACTCGACCTCAACCGGCTCCTTGTGGATCTATGTCCCCGATTGCAGGAGCTCCTCGGTTCGCAGATCGTCCTTGAGCGTACGCTCGATTCAAACCTCCCACCGATTCAGGCCGACGCGAGACTTATTGAGCAGCTGATCTTCGATCTTGCCCGAAACGCTCGCGACGCCATGCCCGAGGGCGGACGGTTTCGCCTCGAAACGACGAGTGTTGACTTGGATGAGGCATTTCTCGAGGCGCGCCCCGGCCTGCAGCCGGGCCGGTACGCGCGGCTTGACGTGCGCGATACCGGTGCTGGCATGGATGAGACGGTGCGTACACGCGTGTTCGAGCCATTCTTCACGACGCATGTCCGCGGCGGAGGCACTGGCATCGGACTGGCTGCCGCGTACGGTATCGTGAAGCAGCATGGTGGCTACATCGCAGCCGAGACCGTCTCGGATCGCGGCACGATGATTCGCATCTATCTGCCAATTCCACAGGGCGCCGAGGTACTGGGACCGAATGTTGCTGGATAACCGAGGCGGCCCCGACGCACTTGGAGTGAGCGGAGCTTCTCTCTCATGAGCCGCCTCGCTCTCGCGGGCTCCAGCGTCGGGCTCCTGATCCTGGCGTTCCCTGGTGCCGACCAGGGATGGCTCGCCTGGCTCGCGCTCGCCCCGCTTGCGCTGGCGTGCCGCGATCTGCGTCCGATCCCTGCCGCCACCATCGGACTCCTCGTCGGTGGCCTCGCCGCACTCGGTCTCTGTCGGTGGATGTTTGAGGTCTCGGGGTTTGGCGCGCAGCATGCCGCCCTCCTCGCGGTCTACCTCGGCCTATATCCCGCTCTCTGGTGCCTGGCGCTCAGGCGGCTCGACCGAAGCCTCCTGCCCATCGTGCTCACGGCGCCCGCACTCTGGGTCGCGCTCGACTACGTGCGAGCGCACGCAGGCTTTCTCGGGGTCGCCTGGACCACGCTCGCTCACAGCCAGCACCGCAACCTGCCCATCCTTCAGGTCGCCAGCGTTACGGGAGAGTATGGGGTCACGTTTCTCGTGGCCCTGGCGAGCATCGCCCTCGCGCAGCTCGCCCCCGGCCGTCGCGATGCGCTGGCGGCCGGCGCGGCGGCCGCGGCGATCGCAGTGCTCCACATCGCGGGCGCGCTCGTGCTCGGGCCCGCCCCGGGCGCCCCCACCCTGCGGGTGGCCGTGGTACAGCCGAGCATCCGGCCGTTGGAGCGTACGACGCCGGAGACGTATGCGGCGAGCCTCGATCGCCTCGTGCGGCTGACGCGTGAGGCCGCGCGCACCGGGCCGGCGCTGATCGCCTGGCCCGAGACGGCAGTCCGCCAGCTCGGGGCGGACCGTCTTCTGCAGGCGCGCCTGAGTGCTCTCGTCGACGAACTGGGCAGTGCTCTCGTGGTCGGCGCCTCCGACGTCGAGAAGTTCGCCCGGCCGGGAGGCCAGCAACTCGGCCGCCGCGCGCACAACGCCGCCTACCTGGTCGAGCCCGGGCGGCCGCTTGCGGAGCCGTATCGAAAGATGCGGCTCGTCCCGTTCGGCGAGTACGTTCCGTTCGAGGGCCGCGTGCCCTGGCCGGCCTGGCTCGTACCGGGATCCATCGACGGGGTCGCCGGTGAGGGGCGTCGACTCTTCGGGCTCGCAAGCGGCCCGACACTCGCCACGCTGATCTGCTGGGGAAATCTCTTCGCGGACATGGTCCGGCATGCGGTCACGGACGGCGCCGGACTCATCGTCCAGCTCACGAACGACAGCTGGTTTGGCCCGACCGCGGCCCCCCGCCAGCACAACCTCGCGTCCGTCCTTCGGGCAGTCGAGAACCGGATTCCCGTCGTGATCGCCTCGAACACCGGACCGTCGGCCATCCTTGACCCGTGGGGTCGTGTCCTGGCGGAGGTGCCGACCCTCTTCGCCGAGGGCGTCGCCATCGCGGACGTGCCTCTAGGCGGACCCCCTGCGCTGTACACGCGCTGGGGCGATGCGTTCGCTTTCACCATGGCCGCGGTGGCGGCACTGGGGCTCGCGCTCGGCGAACGTTGAGAGCGTATTTCCCGAGGCATCACGCGCCGCATCGTCATCATGACGGACAGCGAATGAAGGAGACGGTCATGCATCCTTCCCCTCGACGATGGCCCTGGAAAGCATCGCTCCTCACACTCGCGCTTCTTGGTTCGGCCATCCTCGCCAGCGCCGTGACCCTTGATCGCGAGGGCGTCCCGGTGCCCCCGACACTCTGCCCGAGTGTGGACGTCATCAAGGCTGCGGCAACCGCCGAGAAGGGCGGCGACCGGGTTTACGAGTTCAAGGGGACCTGCTCGGTGCCCCCCGGCCCAGTGCCTGTGAGCGTCGTGGCCCAAGCCTCGGCGAAACTGACCGGAACCGGGTTCCGGACCGCAGTGGAAAAGATCACGGTGACCGGACCCGGGATCGACGGGACGATCCTCACTAAGACCGAGAAGTGCAAGGAGGACCCGTTCGTCGCGGGCGCTCAGGTCTGCAGCGGTCCGCGGAGCATTTCGACCAGTCTGCCGGCGCTCTGGTGGCAAGAGGCCCCGTTGCTAGCGGGGCGGGTCCCGGCGGACCAAGTGTACGTCCAGATCGATTCCGGGCCGCCCCCGCCCGTCCCACCGGGACTGGCCCGCCAGGTGAAGATCGTGACCCCCACCCCAGGTCAGGTCTTCTCCCAGACCGGCGGCCAAGTCCTGGTAGAGTTCGAGCCGGCGTGGCCTGCCGAGCCACCCGAAAAGAGCGTCAAGATGCAATGGCAGCGGCGGACCGGCCGCGGCGACTGGGTGGCACACTCGGCGGTCAGCCACTCGGAGTCGTACAAACAGGCTCTCGGAGTCTCGATCCCGACCTACTTCCCGCACCCGGGCGACTACCGCGTCCGGGCCACGGCGCGAACGGACGGGTGGACGGGCTGGCGCGAGTTCCACGTCGCAGACGCGGCGAAGATCCGGCACGAGATCCAGAATCTGGCCCAATGGCTCCAGCGTCAGGTGAGGGATCCGGATGCCGCGCGGCTCCTTATCGAGGTGAAGACGCTTGAGACGCAGCTCGGCAGCCGGCCGGGCAGCGAGGACGCGGTTCTGCCCCGCCTGAACGAGCTCAAGCGCGAGGCGCGACGGATCCAGCTCATCCCGCGTCACCTCACCCCCCCGCGCCGCGCGTCGGCCGCCCCGCCGCGCTCGTGATGGATCTGGTGTAGGGAAGTGAGGGGCTGATGGCATGCATGTGCGGGGATACACACTGCTGGTCGTGCGGACCAGCGCAAGGGAACCATCGCTGCAGCGCGTGCGGTGGTGGATGGACGATCACGAGGCGCACAGGGAGTCGTTCGATCTCGAGACCATCAATCCGTTCGGTCCTGGTCATAGCATCGAAGAGTCCTTCAAGACTCAAGCGGAGCTAGAAGCAGGGAAGGCCGCGTTCCTCGAGAGATGGAAGGGTGCTCCACCCTACGATGGCTTTCCGGAGGAGTGCCTCCAGCTCCTCCATCGACCGGCTGATCCGACCTGCAAGCATGGACGAGAAGCGATGTGCCGAGGTTCACCGAGTGGCAGGTGAGACCGAGGCCAAGTACTACGAGGAGTAGGAGAAGTCGGGCGAGGAGTACCAGCGGCTACTCGCGACAGATTCTGAGCTCCATCGGGAGCGAGAAAGCTGATGTGGCTGCCTGGAGCGACACGACGGTCGGCGCCGTCGCCGCCTGGCCCTGGCGGAACCGAGCGAGCTTTTCAATGCCCTGGGTCTTGTCGGCCTCGCTGACGATGTGGTACCGATCGAAGATCGCCCGGGTCTTGTGCCCGGTGATGGTCATCGCGACCTTCTCGGGCACGCCCGCGCCGGTCACCGGGTCTCGGACGGCGGTCCGGCGAAAGTCATGCGGGATGGGCCCGCGGCAGCGCTTGCCGGTCTCGGGGTGCGGCCACTCCCGATAGATCCCTGCGGCCTTCGCGGCGGCCCACCACGCGCGGTAGAACCGCTTCTCCCAGATCGGCCGCCCGCGGTCTCCGTGCCGTCCTTGACACTCTCCGCGCCGACCGCGCGGGATTGGGGTCGCGTGCGGCCGTCACGCAGGGCGCGCGTGGTCCGTCCGCCCCCATGGGACCCGACCGAGAAGCGGCCTTATGTCGACTACCCTCTAGCTCGCTTCAGGAGCACGTAATGCGACCCATTCGGTATTCCATCAACGTCACATTGGACGGGTGCTGCGATCATCGTGCGATAGTCGCGGACGAAGACTTGCATCGTCACGCGGTCGAGAACCTCGTCCAGGCCGATGCCCTCCTCTTTGGCCGGGTGACTTACGAAATGATGGAGGCAGCGTGGCGGCCGCCGGCGCGGACGGGAGCGAGGCCTGATTGGATGGAACCCTTCGCCCGGACGATCGACGCGGCAAAGAAGTACGTTGTGTCGAGCACTCTGGATCGGGTCGATTGGAACGCGGAGCTCGTGCGCGGAGATCTGGGGAAGGCCGTTCAACAGCTGAAGCGGGAGTCGGGCAAGGGACTGTTCGTGGGAGGCGTGAAGCTCCCGCAGGCGTTGGCGGAGCTGGGATTGATCGATGAGTACGAGTTCGTCGTGCATCCCAGGCTAGCGGGCCATGGGCCGACGTTGTTCGCGGGCTTATCGAAGTGTGTCGACTTGAAGCTCGTGAGCCGGCTGGAGTTCGGATCGGGGGCGGTGGCGATGCGGTATGAGACACCCTGTGTCAACCCCCCACCGGTTGAAGAGTCGAGAGCGGCTGCGCAGCTCGGTGGCGCGTGACGTCGTAGGGACGGCGGTCCTGCCAGCAACGCCAGAGCACACGGACCCAGGCGCGGGCCAGGATCCGGATCGCGTGAGGATGATCACAGCCGCGGGCGCGGGCGCGCGCATAGATGGCGGCGGCCCACGTCGAGGCGTGACGGGAGTTGTCCGCGAACGTCGTGAGGGCCTGGCGGAAGCGTTTATTGCAGGCCCAGCGGAAGGTGACGCCCCGGTGTTTGCCGGAGGCCCGGGTGACCGGGGCGACGCCGGCTTCGGCGGCGAGCTGGTCGTCGGTGGGGAAGCGGGCCCGGTCGTCGCCGAGTTCGGCGAGGATCTGGGCGGCGTTGACGGCCCCACTGCGCGGGAAGCTCTGGACGAGCGGGCCATCGGCGTGCTGGGCCAAAGCGGCCGCGATCGCCGCGGAGAGTTGCTGGATCTGGGCGCCGAGGGGCGTGAGAACCGCGACCAGGGCCTGGACCAGTTCGCCGCTGGCCTCGGTTTCGGCGTTGCCGGTGCGACTGAGCGGGGCGCGGCGGAGCCGGGTCAGCAGCTCGGCCGGCGAGCGGCGGCCGCAGTAGGCATGCCGACGGAGGAACAGCGCCAGGCGGCGCTCACCCAGGCTCTCGGCGCTCTTGGGCGTGGGGTAGCGCGTGAGGAAGGCGAGCGCGATCGGGGAATCCACGTCGGCGAAGATGGTCGCGGCGCCGGGCCAGAAGCGCTCGAGGAGGGCGCGGAGCTGATTGGCGAGGGCGACGCGCTGAGCGACGAGGTCATCGCGGCCGCGGACGAGGGCGCGGAGGGCGCGGGTCTCATCGGCGAGGGGCAGCAAGGGGCGGAAGCGGTGGCCATCGGTCCGGAGCAGATCGCCGAGCAAGTAGGCGTCGCCGGGGTCGCTCTTGCCGCCAGCGGCCGAGTAGCGGGGGCGGCAGGCCTTCACGGCATTGGGGTGGATCGGGACGACCGGGAAGCCGGCGTCCAGGAGGGTATCGACGACGAGGCCGGAGGGGCGCTCGAGGGCGACGGGCAGCGTGGCGGGGGGCGCGAAGCGGGCCAGCCGCTGGACGAGCTCGGCCAAGCCCGCTGCGGTGTGGGGCACCGTCCCGCGCCAGCGGACGGTGCCGGTCTCGTCGAGCACACAAACAGCGTGCGTGGTGGCGGCCCAGTCCAGGCCGACGACGAAGGACATTGCGTGCCTCCCTGGGACTGCGAGACACTGCCGCGGGAGAGGTCCTGCCGGTCGCTCACTGATTGGCGCTCTGGGCTTCAGGTGCCCGTGGCGCTGCACCCTGTGGCCGGTTGGGGCCTCTCTTGGTGTGAGTCGAGGGAGCAGGTCTCATACTGGCCGTCACGCGGCAAGCCGATGGGGCTCTCCTCGACTCCCGGGACCGTCATAGCGCTCACCATCCGCCATCCGCGGCCCCGGCACCAAGAAACGCGATCGCCAGGAGCCCGTAGGAGCCACGATCTCGGGCCGACCCATATCTCGGTATCCCCCCTCCGAGGCTCTTGTCTCTCTCCTTCGAGGGAAGGGTAGGCCAGTGAGCCGAGAAGGTAGCCAGTGGGATGATGTCTACGACTCGCAGGTCGTCTTTCCCCCCATGGAACCCGACCCAGAAGGATCCGACCGAGAAAGGGCTTTATGTCGACGGCCCTCTCTGGCGCCCTGGGATACCCTGGGAGTGCGAGCCAGTGCTTACGGAGGTGGGCCAGTGCCAGTGGATCGCTCGTACGTGGCCGAGAACGATGCCGAGCGGGAGCGGCTTCGCGCCCTCGTCCGGCGCCTCAGCGACCAGGATCTCGCCCGACCGATGGCAGGCGGCTGGACCGTGGCGGGCGTCCTCGCGCACGTCGCGTTCTGGGACCAGCGCATCGTCGTGCTGCTCGACGAGTGGGTGCGGCGAGGCCCATCGTGGACACCGCCCCACGAGGACGAGCGCGACGTCCACTGGATCAACGATGCGGCGAAGGCGCTCTGCCTGGCCCTTCCGCCCCGCGTCGCGGCCGAGCTCGCGGTGTCGGTCGCCGAGACGGTCGATCGGCGAGTCGCCGGCGTGAGCGACGCGATCATCGAGGCCAACGCTCGGGCCGGCCCCGTGCTCAACTGGCGGCGGGCCGTCCACCGACGCGAGCACCTCGACGAGATCGACGAAGCGCTTCGGCCGGACCCGGCCTAGGTCCTGGCCCGGGAGCCGCTCAGCGTGGCGGCGACGGACACGGGCCGGCGCCCAGCCCTGCCAGCGCCAGGCAGGCGCCGAAGAGGGTCAGCCCCCATGGGACCCGACCGCGAAGGGCTTGATGTCGACGACCCTCAAGCGCGTTTGCGGCGCCTACGTTCTGACTGGGGAGCGTGGGGGATTGATGTGTAGGCGACAACGAGCAGGACGCTCGCTCGAAGACCCCCGATGACCGCCGAGTGTTTTCCCGTGAACGAGGATCTCGACCCAAAGTGATAGGTCGCACGGGAAGTGCTGGTGACGACAAGAGACCTCTGGTCGCACACGGTGTGATACCCACTGATGATCTCGAACGCGGGCACCGCCATTGAAGACAGGCCCGCCATTGTCATGTGTGGACACCAAGTGCGGGGAGCACGACTTCGCCCTCACATACGTGTTGACGGCGTTCGGTTGCGACCATGAGACTTGGCCTCTTCGCCCTTAACTACGGCACCTGCGCCAATCCTGAAGCAGCGGTCGCGGTTGCCAGGCATGCCGAGGCTGCAGGTTTCGAGTCGCTGTGGACAGGGGAGCATGTGGTCCTTCCCGACCCCCAGCCCTCCAGCTTCTCGATGGCCCCTACGCTTCCGTTCCTTGACACGACCGTTGCGCTGACCTTGCTGGCGACTGTAACGACAACGATGAAACTGGCGAGTGGAATCATTCTCTTACCGCTGCGGAATCCCGTGGTTCTGGCAAAGCAACTGGCCAGTCTGGATGTCGTTTCCGGCGGGCGCTTGATCGTCGGCGTCGGCGCCGGGTACGTCGAGGCGGAGTTCGCGGCAGCGGGGGTGCCGCTCGCAGAGCGCGCCGGGCGGATGGACGACGGCATTCGAGCCCTGCGGGCGCTGTGGACCATGGAGCATCCTCGTCATCGAGGACCCTTCTCCTCGTTCGACGGTATCGACGCTCACCCGCGGCCCGTCCAGCGGCGCGGACCGCCGATCGTGGTCGGTGGCGAGGCGCGTGCAGCGCTCGCACGCGCGGTGACGATGGCTGATGGCTGGTATGGCTTCTATCTCGACCTGGCCGAGACACGGTCATGTCTGGAGGGGCTGCGCCGCGCGGCCGAGGTGCATGAGCGTCCGGCGGAGCTTGGCCGGCTCGAGCTCACAGTGACGCCGCGTGGCGTCTTCGATCGAGATGCAGTTGAGCGGTACTCGGAGCTCGGCATTGACCGGCTCGTTCTGCTGCCGCAGCCCAATGCGGAACCCGGCGAGCGTCACCTCCCGGTGCCTCTCCAACGGATCCTGCGGAATGTCGATGATGCCGCGGCCACAATGGGCACGAGAGAGGCTCGAAGTCGGTGACCGAGCTCCACGCGGTGCGGTGTACCTCCTGTTCCTGCCGTGCCACATCCGCCTCCCTGGGCGCCTCCCTGGACCTATCGCGGTCTTATCGACTCGGGCCCGGGACCATCGCTGAAAATCGGCGAGAGCACGGCGGGCTGGAGGCGGGTTAACTCGCGGAGTTGCGTGCGGATCTCGCCCGATGGGCCCCGGATCAGGCGGCCATCGGGAAGTGTTCGTAATCGACAGGTCATCGGTTCAAGTCCGATCGTCGGCTCCAGCTTTTCCGGCCGCTTCTAGGGCGCCAATGTTGCCGACCGGCGAAAGTGTGCGGGATTTCTGCGGGTGCGCGCTCCCCGGCCCGTGTCGGCGGCGGTCCAGAGTGGGTAACGGTTCCCGAGGGCCGCGGCGCGAGACTACGACGCGCCACCTCGTTGGTTCAGTGCGCCGCACCGCCCCCTCCACCGCCGTTCCCCGTCCCCGCGAAGCCGCCGGTCCCCGCCCCGCCGCTAGACAGCGCCGCTTTCACGGCCCCGGTTGTCTTGTCAATGATTTCGAGACTCGCGGTGAGGGGCTCGTCGCCGAAGGCGTTCGTGCCGCCCAGAATCACGCCCGGCACACCCGCAATGTCGGTTGCGTCGCCGTCGAGCTCGATCGTCTCGCTGCCGAGAGCGCCAATCCTCACCGCCTTCCCGGTGCCGATGTGATCGCCGCTGGCGTTCACGAAGAACATGTTAAACGCGACGATTCCTTTTCCGTATTGCCCGACGTGGAAGCGTGCCAGTTCGCCGGCTCCGAGAAGTATCGGCCCGAGCGTGAACCGCGGCCGTGAAATCGGTCGAGCGAGGACGCTTGGATCGAAGCGCAAGGTCACCCGCTCCGCAGAATTGGCGTAGACGAAGTCGACCGTCGTCAAGAGGTGCGTAAGGCCGGGGCTGAATGACGTGACCAGCGGCTGAATCGTCATCGTCTGATCCGGGGCTAAGTCGAGCGCCGCTCCGCTTAGGGACACGGTCGTCACGCGCTCGGAGTCGACCTCCAGGAACTCGGTCGGCGCGCAGACGTCTTGGCCGGGGGGCAGCCACCGCTCGACGAGGCGATGAGAGCACCAGCCGCGTCAAAGAAGTGGACCGTGACCGGGAAGGGGCGCTCCGTCGCCGCGCCGTTGCCGATGAAATGGAGAAATATTGTCTGGTCCCCGGTGATGGTCATCGGACCGAGGGCGCGATCACCTGCCGACGATTGGGCGGCAACGAGCGACAGAAGCAGCACTGGGAAGACGACCCGCAGGGTACGCATTGGCTCCTCCTCGAGTTGTCGACAGCTAGCATGAACTGCGACATACGGATCGCCGGCGATTCGCTATCGGAGCCTGCGCCGGTTGCATGGCACCGAAAGCCCTTGCTGGGGAATGAGATTCTAGGCGGGCAAAGCCTGGTTCCCGCCCCGCCCCGATCCCGCCGTCAGCCCAGCGGGCGCATTCCCAGGGTCGCCGGACTCTAGCGCGCGGCAGGCGGCGCGGCAAGGGCCGGCGCGGGCCGGTTCGACGTGGGTGCGAACGAGGTTCCGCAGGTCGGTGCGCAGACCGAAGCGCCGCCGCCTCAGGTCGTCCCGGTGGAGATCACCGCCCCACGGTGTGGGAGGAAGGCTCGGTGCGGTTACCCTAATAGCCGATGTGTGGTGAATGGGGTATTTACTGTGCGTGAATTGTGCCTGGACGGGTACAGACAGCCGGCTAGAGGGGCAGGTTCAGCTAGTATCCCAGGCGTGTCGTCTTGTGCACTTGTAGGCCGGGGGGTGTTTGGTGTCTCGCCCGCCCCTCATTTCGTAATCGACAGGTCAGGATGCGTTACGCCGTGAAGGCGCCATCGACCATATACACTCCGCCGGTGCAGTAGCCGCTCTCGTTGCTGGCGAGGAACAGCGCCAGCCGGGCTACCTCCTCCGGCAGGCCGTACCGCTTCATCGGGATGCGGGCTTCACGTTCGGCCTTGGCGCGCTCGGGCACCGCCGGGTCGAAGGCCGCCTCGATCGATCGCATCATCCGCGTCTCAATCGGCGCCGGGTTAACCGTGTTGACCCGAATGCCGTGGGCGGCGCCGGCCAGCGCGGCGCTACGCATCAGGCCGATGACGGCGTGCTTGCTGGTCGAGTAGGGAGCCATCCCCGGGCTGCCGCGCACGCCGGCGATCGAGGACGTGATGATGATGCTCCCGCCGCCGCGCTGCTGCATGTGGGCCATCACGTGCTTGAGCCCGAGCCAGACGCCGCGCACGTTGACCGCCATCACGCGGTCGAAGACGTCGTCCGGATACTCGGTGATCGGTGCGACGAGGCCCTCAACGCCGGCGTTGGCGAAGAAGACGTCGATCCCGCCGTAGCGGTCGATCGCCGTGTGGACATAGCGCTGAACCTGATCGGTCCGGGTGACGTCGGCCACCACCGCGCTGACGTGTTCGTCGCCGATCGCCTGAACCACTTGCTGGAGGGCCTCGGCTGCGAGATCGACCAGCAGCACGCTGGCTCCCTCCTCGGCGAACAGCCGTCCGGTCGCCGCTCCGATGCCGCCCGCCCCGCCGGTGATCACGGCGACCTTCCCTTCCAAGCGTTTCATCGGCCGCTCCTCCGCACGCCATCATCGAAGCGGAGACCCCATCGATCCTGTCAGCGTGCAGCGCAACGTTAGCACACGCGCCGGGAAGCCTCGCCACCAGACCGGCCACCGACGAGTGTGGTCACCAACTGGTCCCCAAGTGGATGCGCTACGACGTTCCTGCAGGATGGTTGACCTCCTCGGGACCCCCTGAATCCCGGCCGGTTAGTTCGTCTGAGATCGGCTCAGTACGGCCGCGTTCAGGTTCGTCGGCAGTTCGTAATCGACAGATCATCGGTTCAAGTCCGATCGTCGGCTCCGGCTTTTCACGACGCTCGAATCAACTTCCGTCGAATGCGGCAATCAAGCGCGCGGCATCTCGTCGAACGCGTCGATTCAATGGCTGTCCCCGCGCGGGAGCCAGTGCGGGTGGCACTGGAGCGTGGTGGTCGGCTTCGTGTCACCGAGCTGGCCGCGACGTAGGTGATGGGCGCGCGCTGGGCCAAGAGTTCGGTCGCGAAGGTGTGCCGGAGATCGGGGAAGCTCGCCGCGCCCTCTCTCGCCGATGACTACTACTTCAAGCCGACATTCCTGCGCCGCGAGCCGGGACGGCGCCTGACGCTGGTGGTCGCGAACGAGTCGACCCCTTCACGACCTCACGTTCCCGGCGTCCGGCCTGCTCCGCTTCTATTGCGAGGTCCACGAGGCGCTCGGGATGGGCGGGGAGCTCCTGGCCGGCGCCGCCGCGCCGTAGCGATTCGCGGGTGGCCACGGCGGGCGGGACTGGCTCCGCCGTCGGCCGATCACCGGCGGCGCTCGTGGATTGCGCGGGCGCCGCGCGCCGCGGGATGCTACGCGACGTCCTCGAGCGCGAATCCGGTGGCGCGCTTGTAGTCCTCGGACAGCCGCCGCAGCTCGGCCTGGGTGATGTAGCGATCGAGCTGGTCGAACGGCCGGTCGCCCACCAGCGCCTCGACTCGCTCGATGAGGTGATCGGGCGGCCGCTCGCGATTGGCGCGCACGACCCGGGCCGTCGCTCCCGAGCGCTGGGCTTCGTAGGCCGCGAGGGCTGCCAGGGGATCTCCGCCCGCGGCCAGCCGATCGGCGAGCGTGCGCGCGTCGAGGATGGCCTGGGCGGCGCCGTTCGAGCCGCGCGGGTACATCGGGTGCGCGGCGTCGCCCAGCAGGGTGACGCGTCCGAAGGTCCAGCGGTCGACCGGATCCTTGTCCACCATCGGATACTCGAAGATGACCTCGGAGCGGCGGATCAGCTCGGGCACGTCGAGCCACTCGAACCGCCAGCTCGCGTAGATCGGCAGGAAGTCCTCGAGCCGACCCGGCTTGTTCCAGTCGTTCCGGTCGTAGCCCGGCTGCGCGACCTGGGTCGTCCAATTGATGAGCTGGTGTCCGTTGCCGTCCACGTCGTCGACGATGGGATAGATCACGATGTTCCCGCTCCGCATCGAGCCGGCGCGCACGTAGCTGCGCCCGGTCAGGAACGGCGTCGAGCGCGTGACGCCGCGCCACGTGTTGATGCCGACGAAGCGCAGCTCCTCGCCCGGATAGAACTGCCGGCGCACGGCGGAGTTGACCCCATCGCAGGCGACCACGACGTCCGCGTCGACGGGCGGCCGCGCGGCGCCGGCGGTCCCCGCGCGGAAGTGGAGCGTCACGCGCCGCTCGGTCTGATCGATCCCAACGCAGTGATGGTCGGTGAGGATGCGCTCGGCGCCGAGGCGCGCCCGCGCGCCGTCCCAGAGGATGCGGTGCACCCGGCCCCGATGCATGCCGACCTCGGGGAACGGATACCCCGCGAACCGACCGCGTGGCTCGGCGTAGATGAGCTGACCGAAGCGGTTGAAGAAGCAGCTCTCGCGGTTCTCGATGCCCTGGCGCGTCAGCGCCTCGGCGAGGCCGAGCGCGGCCATCTCGCGCATGGCATGGGGCAACAAGGTGATCCCGACCCCCAGCTCCTTCACCTCGGGCGCGCTCTCGTACACCCGGCAGGGGATCCCGCGCTGGTGCAGCGCGAGCGCAAGGGTGAGCCCGCCGATGCCGCCGCCGACTATGGCGATGTCCATGCGCTCGGTCGCTTCCCTCGTCCCCCGCGAGCTCGGAGCCGCACGGCCGATGCCGGCGGCGCCCGGATCACTCCTATCGCTTCCGGAGCCCCTCGATCTTCCGGTCTCGGTCGAGGCCGGCGCGATCGCGATCACGCGCCAGCTCCGCGTTGAGCTTCTGGATCTCCTCGGCGCTCTTCGCCTTGCGCAGCGCGTCGCGGTGCAGGATCCCGCTCGGCGCCCTTGGCGTCGTGGACGCGTCCCGCCTCTGCGACGTAGTCTTCTGCTCGTCGGTGAGCGGGCGCTCGACGGTGCCTCGCTTCCCCGCTGCCGGTCGATGATGCAGAGGAAGTAGCCGGACTCTACGCTGTCTCGGACCTGGAGGGCAAGTAGCGGGTCGCGGTGGCTCTCGGGTAGTGAGAGGTCACCCAAAGGGCTGGCGGACGAAGGCGACTCGACCCAGTCGACGTCGTGCTGCGCGGTCGGCGTGGGCGGTGTCAAGGACGCCATCGAGTGGCATCCGTTGCGATCGGGGCCTAAGCAGAAGGGGCAGGGGACGGGGCGGTTTCGCCGCAGCACCTCGAGTCAGTCCAGGAGGCAAGGGGGCATGGGCATCCGGGACAAGCTTGTCGGCGAAGGACAGGCTGAGCGAAGGGCGCCAGGTCGGGAAGGGGAGTGAGAACTGCCCAGCAGGAAGATGATCCCGATCGGGCTGAAGGCGCCGCGCTCTGGTTTGGGCACTTAGCGCGGGGCCGACCAGCGGTACAAGACCTGCCTGCCCCGGGCCGCGCCATCCACCGCCCGGTAGCTCGATCCCAGATGTGGCGCCGCACCACGTGGGACGCCATGCCGTCTTCCCTCCAACTACATCGCGCCATTCCGCATTCCCGGACGGGTAGTGGCGCCCTTGACATCTCGCGCGGAAGGGTGGTCTATTCCCTTTTACGTGATGCATCGCGTTCCACTCGACGCATCAGTGGAGCCAATCTAGCCGCGTGATGACTCGTCTGACGCGGTCGAGTTCTTCGCACGATGGCTCGACGGTCGAGACCTCGGTCCGTGTGCGCAGGCGTGATGAGCGCCCGAGGAGGAGCCAGGATGAAGCAGCAGACGCCCATCCGTCACCGAACGCTGTCGATCCGGATCTTGGCCATCGCGCTGCTCGCTGCGGCGACAGCCGTTTGGCCCGAAGCGGCGAGTGCCCAGTCGGCCGCCCAGCGTGCGGTCGATGCAGCGAAGAAGATCTGTGCCGGCAAAACCATCACGATCGTGTGGGAAGCGGGGCTGCAGTCGCTCGACCCCCTGAACTTTTCCGGTCCGAAGTGGGAGCAGGCGACGGGATGCAAGGTGAAGGTGGTCGAGGTTCCCACCGCGGAGATGTTCACCAAGATCATGCAGGAGTATCGCGCCAACACGGGTGCGTATGACGCGCTCAACGTGATTCCTGCCTGGATGCCGGACCTGGTCCAGGCCGGCGCTCTCGAGCAACTCGACCCCTACGTTGACCGGCACGGGTTCCGTCAAGAGCTGCAGGGCATCGCGCCGACGTACCGTGACAATCAGATGATGGTGAACGGCAAGATCTACGGCTTTCCGGACGATGGCGACGTTTTCCTGATGTACTACCGAAAGGACATCTTCGCCCGGGAGGATCTGAAGAAGGACTTCAAGGCCAAGCACAACTACGACCTCGCCCCGCCCAAGACGTGGAAGCAGTTCGACGAGATCGGCTCCTTTCTGACGGATAAGCTGAAGGGCGAGGGCATCTACGGCGCCTGCTTCTTCCGCGATGCGCCGTACACCATGTTCATGTTCGAGGAGCGCTTCCGCGTCGAGGGAGGGAGGTTCTTCGACGCGGGCACGATGAAGGCCACCGTGAATAGTCCGACCGGGGTGAAGGTCTTCACCGAGATGCGCAACGAGAACCGATTCATGCCGCCCGGAGTCGAGAAGTTCGGGTTCGTCGAGAATCTCGCGGTATTCCTCAAGGGCCAGAGCGCCATGACGATATCCTGGCCACCCTACGGTCGCTTCTCTGCTGGCTACCTCGCCAACGAGAAGGCGCTCGACTGGGTGCCGAAGTCCCAGGTCGCCGGCAAGGTGGGCTACGCTCTGCCCCCGGGCGGCCATCCCGAGCTCGCCGCCGGCTTTGCGCTCTCGGTCGCGTCCACCAGCAAGCAGAAGGAGCAGGCCTACCTGTTCATCCAGTGGCTGAACAGCGAGGAAATCTCCAATCAGCGCGTGCAATTGCCATACGCGCTGCGCGACCCGTTCCGCGAGTCCCACTACGTGAACAAGGAGTACCTGGCCAAGTGGCCGGACGCGAAGTTCTACCTGACCGCCCTCAAGGACGCATCCAAGACCGGCCTGCTCGACCTGTCGCTGATCCAGACCGACAAGTACGAGGAAGCGCTGCGCCAGGGAATCAGCCGGCTGTGGGCGGGAGAGGATCCGAAGAAGATCCTCGACGATGTGGCAACGCAGTGGGATCAGGTCACACAGCAGGTCGGGGTCGAGAAGCAGAAGGCCGTGTACGCGGGGTGGGCCGCCAAGTCCGGCGCCTATCCCAAGTAGCGGAACCGAGGCGGCCCGGCCTTGGGCCGGGTCGCCCCGATCGGCCGGGACGCCATCGTTCCGTCGGAATCGAGAGATCGCGCGTGCTCGCGGTCGACGTGGAGGCACGCTCCAGCCGACGCTCTGACGAATGACTCACTGATCCGCGTGTTCCAGACTCGTCCCACCGCCGCGCGCGTCGCTCCGCACCGTGGTCCCATCGGGGAGCGCCGCTTCAAGTACCTGCTGACCGCGCCGTCCATCCTGGTGCTGCTGCTCATCGGGCTGTTCCCGTTCGCCTACCTTCTGGTCGTGAGCTTCCAGAACATCACCATGATGGAGTACGACACGGGCTTCGTCGGCCTGCGCAACTACGCGCTGCTGTTCCACGACCCGAGGCTGTGGCAGGCGCTCCTGCATACCGTGATCTTCATCGTCGTCGCGCTGCCGATCGAGCTCATTCTCGGTCTGGCCCTGGCGCAGCTCTTCCTCGATCCGCTGCCCGGCCGCCCGGTCTTCGTCGCGCTCCTCGTCCTTCCCGTGGTGGTTTCACCGATCGTGTCGGGCGCCACCTGGTCGCTGATGTTCGACAACCGGTTCGGCCCGATCAACCAGATCATTGGCTGGATCGCCGGGCGCCAGACGACACTCCTCTGGACGATCAATCCCGATCTGGTCTATCCGGCCATCATCACGGCCGAAGTATGGCAGTGGACCCCCTTCATGTTCCTGTTGCTGCTGGCGGCGCTGAGCAACGTGGACAGCTCGCAACTGGAAGCGGCAGCCATCGATGGCGCCGGCTACTGGCGCACTTTCTGGCGGATCGTCCTCCCGGCGATCTGGCCGGTCATGGCGATCGCCATCCTCATCAGGGTGCTGGACCTCTTCCGGTTGTTCGACGTCGTCTGGGCGCTCACCAAAGGCGGCCCGGGCACTCGGACCGAGACCATCTCGATCTTCACCTACGTCAAGGGATTCCAGCAATTCGAGATCAGCTACACCGCGGCTGTCGCGCTCCTCATCATCGTTCTCCTGTCGGTAGCGGTGTTCGCGGCACTCAGGCGCGTCCAGTTCTCGCGATGATCCGGGGGCATTCGCGCCGACGCGTGCGCACCGCGGCCCGCCTTGCGGCGGCGGTCGCCGTTACGACGGTGTTCCTGTTTCCGATCTACTGGCTGTTCATGATGTCCTTCAAGACAGCCGAGGAGATCTACTCCTATCCCCCCAAGTGGTACCCGGCCGGTCTGGGCCTGGGCAACTACATGGTGCTGTTCAAGGACGGCGACGCGGCCACGGTGTGGCACAGTCTGGTGATTGCGGGGGTGAGCACGCTGCTGTCGATGTTTCTCGGCACGCTCTGCGCCTACAGCCTCGCGCGGTTCGGGACGGGCGGCGAGCACCTCGGCAACTGGATCATATCCCAGCGCATGATACCGCCCATCGCGGTGGTGTTCCCGATCCTCCTGCTGTACGCGTGGCTGCACTGGGTCGACACCTACCTCGGCGTGATCCTGCTGTACACGGCGTTCAACCTGCCCTACGTCATCTGGATGATGCGGGGCTACATCATGGACATTCCCCGCGTCCTGGAGGAGGCGGCTCTCGTCGACGGCTGCACGCACTGGCAGGTGATCTGGAGCGTGGTGGTGCCCATGGCCCGCGCGGGCCTGTTCGCCACGGCAGTGTTCAGCTTCGTCTTCGCGTGGAACGAGTTCCTGTTTGCGCTCGTGTTGACTCGCACGGAAGTGACCACGTACACCGTGCAGGTGACGCACTACTTCGGCGGCCAGTCGAACTTCTGGGCGAAGATCTCGGCCATGTCGGTGCTGGGCACTCTGCCGATCTTCGTCGTCGTGGCCTTCATGCAGCGCTATCTGGTGCGCGGGATCTCGCTGGGAGCGGTCAAGGCATGACGCCGACAAGACGGCCGGGGCGCACTCGCAAGAGGGGAATCATGCAGACAGACACCGTATCGCGCGCCATCGCGCTGTTCGGCACGGAACAGCCTAGCGTCGTGGGCCAGATCCTTACCGCGGGGCCGATCTCGGTGGAATTCGACGCGGGCCAGCTGCGGTACGTCAGAGTCGGCGACGTCGAGGTCCTGCGAGCGATCTCGTTCCTGGTGCGCGATGAGAACTGGGGCACCTACAACCCGGAGATCAGCGGCCTCAATGTCGAGCAGCACGGCGACGGCTTTTCCGTCGCGTATCACGCGGTGTGTAGCCGGCCCGGGCAGGAGATCTCCTTCGACGCGTCCGTCGAAGGGAGAGGAGACGGGAGCCTCGTCTTCAGGGCCACTGCCATCCCGCGGACGGACTTTCTGACCGCGCGCACGGGATTCGTGGTCCTGCATCCCTTGAGGGGAGTCGTCGGGAATGCGGTCGAAGTCGAGCATGTGGATGGACGGATCGAGCACGTGAAGTTCCCCGAGTTGGTCGACCCGGTTCAGCCGTTCCTGAATATCCGAGCCCTCACGCACCCGGTGGGCGCGGCGCTCCGGGCCACGGTGCGCTTCGAGGGCGACACCTGGGAGATGGAGGACCACCGAAACTGGACCGACGCGTCCTTCAAAACCTACGTCCGACCGCTCGCGTTACCCTGGCCGTACACGCTGAGAGCGGGCGAGGCCGTGACCCAGTCCGTGACGGTGGTGCTGCGCGGCACGCCGCCCAGACCCTCCAAGGGCGTCGCGCGGAAAGCCGTGGAGGTCACCATCGGGGTCGCCACCGGCGCCGTGCTGCCGCCCCTCGGCCTGGGGATGCCGCCCGAGGAGATCGACCATGCGCGGACGCACATCCGCCTCCTGCGAGACGCCGCTCCGCGGTTTCTCCAGTGCCAGTTCGACCCCCGCGCCGACCACGGCCGTGCGCAGCTCGATGGCTACCGGGCGGTGTGCGAGGACGCTGGCGCGCAGTGCGTGCTCGAGATCGTCGTCGTCAGCGTGGAGGACTACGAGTTAGAGCTGCGGCGGCTGGCCGGCATGGTCCAGCAGTCCGGTATCCGCCTGTCAGGTATCGCCGTCTGCCCGGTCGGTGACCTGAAGTCGGTACTGCCCGGCGGGGCGCGCCCGCCAGCACCTCCGCTCGACGCGCTCTATCGCGCGGCGCGCGCAGCATTCCCTGGGGTCCGGCTCGGCGGTGGCATGTTCTCCTTCTTCACCGAGCTCAACCGCAAGCGCCCCCCCGCGGAGCTGCTGGACTTCGTGATGAACACGACCTGCCCGATCGTCCACGCGGCCGACGACCGCTCGGCCATGGAAACACTGGAGGCGCTTCCCTATCAGGTGACGACCGCGCGGTCCTTCATCTCCACGACGCCGTACCGTGTGGGCCCCAGCTCGATTGGGTGCCGCGACAATCCGCACGGCGCGACCTTCACGCCGAACCCGACCAACGAACGAATCTGCCTGGTGAAGATGGACCCACGCCAGCGGGGGAGCTTCGGCGCCGCATGGGCGCTCGGCTATGTTGCGACGCTCGCACGCACCGATGTCGAGGCGATCAGCCTGGCTGCTCCGACCGGGCCGCTCGGGATCATCCATCGCAGGACGGACTACGCGCAGCCCTGGTACGACTCGCGGTCCGGCCCGGCGGTGTACCCCGTGTATCACGTCATCTGGAGTCTCACGCGCAGCACGGGGCGCCCTCTCGTGGCCGCCGAGTCCTCCGACCCCGCGAAAGTCGCGGCGCTTGCCTGCCGGGGTGCAAAAGGCACGAGCATGTGGCTGGCAAACCTGAGCGCTGACACGCAAATCGTGACTCTCCGGGGATCGCGGGGGACCGTCTTGGGCACGTTTCTCGACGAAGACAGCTTCGGACGAGCCACCACCAATCCCGACGCGTTCCGGAGCGAGCGTGGGCCGATCAAGGATCCGGTCAATCTGGAGCTCAAGGGGTACGCAGTCGCAATACTGGAGTTGACGGAGTAGGCGGACCGCTGGATCCGGTCGTGGCACCGGGAGTGTCGGGCGGCGGCGCAGCCGAGAGACTCGAGCGCGAGTATGGAGGGACGCGAGTGAGCGAGGTCTTCCGCGTGGGAGTGACCAGGGATTTCCTGGATCGGGACGGTCGAGTGAGCCTCGGCGACGTCGGCCTCGGCCTCCTCGACGAGGCGCCGGGTGTCGAGTGGGAGTTCCTGGCCGATGATGCGCCTGAGCTCGTGGCGGACCACGCCCGGGGGCTCGACGCGCTCCTGGTGCTGGCCCCGCGCGTCACCGCCGCCACCCTGGCCGGGGCGGATCGACTCGCCATCGTGGCGCGCTTCGGTGTCGGTTACGACTCGGTCGATGTGGAGGCCTGCACGCGGAGCGGCGTTCTCCTCACCATCACGCCCGACGGCGTTCGCCGACCCGTGGCCACGAGCCTCATCACCCTCGTCCTGGCTCTCGCCCAGAAGCTGCTCATCAAGGATCGGCTGACCCGAGCCGGGCGCTGGGGGGAGCGCGGAGCCCACATGGGACTGGGGCTGACGGGGCGTGCGCTGGGCCTAGTCGGTCTGGGCAGCATCGGTCGCGAGGCGGCGCGCCTCGCCCGGTCATTCGACCTGCGGATCCTCGCCTACGATCCCTACGTCCCGGCAGCCGAAGCGGCGGCGGTGGGCGCCGAGCTCGTGGAGTTGGCGGTCCTCCTGCGGACGGCGGATTTCGTCGGCATCACCTGCGCGCTGACCGCCGAGACCCTTCACCTCATCGACGCCGAGCGGCTCTCCCTCATGAAGCCGACCGCCTACCTGATCAACGTCGCCAGGGGGCCCATCGTGGATCAGGCCGCGCTGACGGCGGCGCTCCGTGAGAAACGGATCCAGGGCGCCGCCATCGACGTCTTCGAGCAGGAGCCGGTCGATCCCGCGGATCCGATCCTGCAGCTCGACAACGTGGTCGTGACGCCGCACTCGATCTGCTGGACCGACGAGTGCTTCCTCGGAATCGGTCGTGCGGCGATCGGCAGCATTCTGGACGTCGCCGCCGGCCGGACTCCACGTCACGTCGTGAACCGTGCCGTGCTGGATCACCCGCGGGTCAAGGCGCGGCTGCGAAGCTGACCTAGCGCCGGGGCGGGATCCGGCGAGCATGATGGGCGGGCAGGCGCGGCGGCAACCCACCCGGATCGTCCGCTGTCGGCCGACTTATCTGACCGCGGTCTCGTAGACGAACAGCGTCGAGTTGTCGTCGTCCGGCATGAAATAGGCACGCAGCCCACTGTCCGTCGCCTCCACCCAGAACGGGTTCTGCGTCATCGGCTTGCCCGACGGCGCCCACAGCTCGACGGGGACCTGATAGACCGCCTGATCGGTCCTGAGGTCGACGATCTCCCAGCCGCCGAGTGGGAAGACCGGCCCGTCAGCCACAAGCCTGTAGTTGTTCAGGCCCGAGCAGAGCATGCGCCGGCCGCCAAGATAGTGGCAGTCCTGGTAGTCAATGTAGTGCGCGCGGTTCGGGACGCGCAGCGTGTCCGGCGGGGTGTCGGCGTTGGTCACCTTGCCGTCGCCGCCGAGCGTCCACTTGTAGAAGCGGCGGGAGCCCCAGCTCACGCCGTGGAGGGTCTTGTCGTCGGTGTTGTGAACGATGCCGCCGATATGATCGCCGAAGCGGAACACCTCGGTGGCCGTCATCGCTTGCGGGTCGACACGGTAGATGATAGCGCGGCTGTTCGGGCGGTACTCGGCGACCGCGACCCAGATGTGACGGCCGTCGTAGTCGATGCCGCCGGGGTGGTACATCGCGCCCTCCCCGAGCTTCATGCTGCCGAGGAGATTGCCCTTGGCGTCGATCTTGAACAGATGGCCGGCACCCTGGCCGGTATCACGGTCGTAGCCGTCTTTCGGCTCGGGAAAGCGGTTGGTCGGCACTGTGATCTCGACCGAGGATACGAAGAACGTGTCGCCAATCTTGACCATCCCCTGTGGATGGTGGGTCTTGAAGTTGATCGGGATCGTGGCCACTGGCCGCCACCGCACCGCGCGGGTCAGCTTCTGGACCCGCTCGGCGACCAGCTCGCTCGCTGCGCCGGCCGATGAGCCGAGGACGGTGGCTGCCAACAAGCCGAGACTGAATCTGCGCATCTTGGTCATCGCGCCCTCCCCGGATCACGGATTGGGGTTTCGCGCCGTGCGGCGTGCAGCTCTCAGAACTCTAGCACTAACCCGTAGCGGGTCTCAATCACCAGACGATCGCAGGGCGGCCGGGGATCGGCTGACGACGGCCGTGACCAAGTATTGCGAGATGGCCATGGGGGCAGGCGGAGGCGGCGCGGGGAGCGCCCCATAGGAAGTCGCCCTGAACCGGGTCGTCTCCCTACACTAATCTCAAGAACCCGCCGTGCTCGGTCGCAACCAGCGCGGCGCGGGTCCCGACTCGAGGCGTCGATCTTGTCGCGGATGTGGGCGATGTGATGGCCGGCGGTGCGCGCCGAGATGCCGAGCGCAGGGCCGATCTCCTTGTTCGAGCGACCACGCGCGCGCAGGCGCAGCACCTCGGTCGTGGCCGGCCGTCGCGGCTACCGAGCCCTCGTCCGGAGCGGCTGGACGTGGCGCCGGCTCTTCGCCGCGCTGGCGTCGAGCTGAGGCTCCGATCACGCGGGAATCCGACCGGTTGCCCGGAGCAGCGTCTCCTGAACGAGGACCTCGTGGTCCAGCGACCGGTCCAGGGGCCGCTGACCGCGAAGCACGGCCACGAACGCACGCAGCTCGAGCTCGTACAGTTCCTGGCGGGTTTGAGGACGCACAGGGATCCGCTGCTCGCCGGCCGGGCGCTCGCCGACAGCCTCGACGAGGCAGAGCCGGATCGGACCCGCCGGCTCGAACGGTTCCATGATGGCGCTGCCCCGGCTCCCGTACACCTCGAATCGCCGCGCCATGGGCGGCGGCTCCATCGCCGCGATGTCGACGCACGCCAGGGCTCGTGGGTAGGTGAGGACGGCGAGCGTGTTGTCGTCGAAGCCGGGCACATCCGCCCCATCCCGCCTGAGGAAGGCCGTCACTTCAGCGGGCCGTCCCAGCGCCCACACGATCTGGTCCAGCATGTGGCCGGCCAGGTCGTAGAAGATGCCTCCGGGGTGGCGGGCGATGACCTGCCGGGCGGCCAGCGGGATCGAGGTCGACATGTGGGCTCGGATGGCGAAGACGTCGCCCAGGAGGCCGGCCCGCATCCATTCGGCGATCTGACTGAACCCCTCGTGGTAGCGGAACATGTAGCCGACCTGGATCCGGAGGTCGCGCACCCGGGCCTCGGTCACGACTCTCTGCCATCCCGTCCAGTCGTCGCCCGCCGGCTTGTCGTACCAGACGTGCTTGCCGGCCCGCACGATCGCCGCCGTCTGCTCGAGGCTCTCGTCGTTCCGGCCCTCCGAGGCAACCGCGACGATCGTCGGGTCGTCGAGGATCTCCGCGGCGTGGCGGAACCACCGGACGCCGTGGTAGGCAGTGCCGGGGCGGTCGAGCGCCGCGCGACGCGCGGCATCCGGCTCGAAGACGCCGGCCAGCTCGACGTCGGCGCACCCTCGGAGTGCCGCCAACTTCCCGTCGGCGTGGCCGTGGCGAGTGCCGTACTGCGCCATCCGGATCGGCGTCATGCGGTTGGCCACCCTCGACTCACTCCGGCTGACGCTCCCGATCGGGATCATCGCCCCACAGACGCTCGCCGCGGAGGAGGAACGCGCGGATGTCGTACGGGCCCGGCCGCTGGGGCGCCAGGTGGCCGGACTCCACCATCAGATCGAGCGGATTGACGCGGGTCTGGAGCGGCAGCACGACGCGCTCGTGGCAGCGAGCCGACTCGTAGACGGCGTGGATCATCTCCAGCGCCTTGTAGCCGTTCTCCGCGCGGCCCCGGTGAGTGTCCGCGGCGCCCGTGATCCAGTCGGCCAGCTCGGCGGCCTGTCCGGCCGCGCCCTCGCGCCACTCGAAGTTCTTGCCCTCGGCGGCCAGCGTGAAGAATCGCCCGTCCGGCCGATGCGACCGCCAGACCCCGCCGGTCTCGGCGTTCAGGAGCTGGAGCTCCTCGGTGGTGAGGTTGATCAGGCCGTCCGTGCCGTAGATGTGGGCGCCCTGGAACAGGGTCGGCGTGACGTCGGCCAGGATCAAGGCCCGCGCCCCGCGCTCGAACTCGAACACCGCCACCGCGGCGTCCTCGATCCGGGTCGTCCGCTCGAACCGATCGGTCTTCCGCTCGACGTTGCCCATCACCCAGCGGCAGTCCTCGTCGCCGAGCAGGTAGCGGAACATGTCGGTCTGGTGTGAGGAGTAGTTGGGAAGTCCCTGGCCGCCGAAGCTCAGGATGAGCGACACGCGACCAATCGCCCCCCGGGCGATGAGGTCGCGGGCCAGCGTGTAGGCGGGCAGGAAGCGGCGCTGATGCCCGATGACCAGCTTCACGCCGTTCCGATGGCAGGCGATCAGCATCTCGTCGGCGCGACCCAGCGTCTCGGCCATCGGCTTCTCGCACAGGATGGCCTTGGGTTTGCTGGCCGCCGCGGTCACGGTCCAGGGCGCGTGGCCCGTGTGCCATGTGCAGATCGACACCACGTCCAGGCGCTCCGCGTCCAGCATGGCCCGCGCGTCCCGGTGGTGCTTCGTCTGGATCCCGAAGCGCGCGTCCATCTCGCGCATCGCGTTCTCGTCGAGGTCGGCCAGGGCCGCGACGTCGTAGCGCCCCGACACCAGGTATCCGTCGACGTGATGCCGGGCCATGTTCCCGCAGCCGATGATGCCGACCCGAAGGTTGCCGGCCACTCGTGTTTCCTCCCTTGCGCGTGGGCTCCTAGCCCTTGACCGCGCCCATGGTCAGGCCTCCCGCCAGGTACCGCTGGACGATCAGCGAGAGCACCAGGATCGGAACCGTGATGATGGTCGCGGCCGCGGTGAGCCCGCCCCAATTCACGTCCTCGAACGAAACGAAGCTGTACACCGCCATGGGCAAGGTGATCGTATCCTTGCCGCCCAGGATCAGCACGAAGATGAAGTTGTTCCACGACGCGATGAAGCTGAGGATCGTCGCCGCCACGATCCCCGGCCGGCTGAGCGGCAGGACGATCCGCACGAAGGTGCCGACGCGCGAGCACCCGTCGATCAGGGCTGCCTCCTCGAGCTCGCGCGGGATGTCCTCGAAGAAGCCGGCCATGATCCAGATGATCAGTGGCAGGACGATGATGATGTGAGTGAGGACGATCCCGCTGAGGGTGTTGATGAGCCCGAGCCGGCGGTAGATGACGAACAGCGGCACCAGGAACGCGATCCCGGGCAGGATCCGGACCATGAGCACCAGGAACCCCAGCGCCGCCTGGCGATAGCGGGCCATGCTGTAGGCGGCCGGCAGCCCGCAGACCAGCCCGATGCCGACGGCCGCCCCGGCGATGATCGTGCTGTTCACCATGTAGGAGAAGAAGGGGTTCTTGGTGAAGACGTCGACGTAGTTCTGGAAGGTCGGCCGGAAGAGCCAGACGGGCGGATAGGCCGTCGCCTGCACGTTGGTCTTGAGCGACGTCAGGACCATCCACACGAGCGTGAAGAGGAAGAAGCCCAGGAGCGTCACGAGGGTGCCGTAGAAGAGCACGCCCTCGGCAGCGCGCGCGAGCGTTCGCCGGAAGCGCTCGCTGGTGTCCGCGCGACGCCCGGCCAGGAGGAGTCACGCGGTCAGGCCCAAGTCCGCTCGCGCGCCCGGATCCACACGAGGCTGGCGCCGGCGACGATCAGGGTGAACACCACGATGACCGCCGAGCCGTACCCGATGTCCAGGTATTTGAAGGCCTGGTTGTAGGCATAGACGTAGAGCGTCTCCGAGCCGAAGCCGGGCCCCCCGGCCGTGATCACCCAGATGAGGTCGAAGACCTTGAGCGCGTCGATCGTCCGGAACATCAGCACGACCACCAGCACGGGCTGGAGCAAGGGCACGGTGATGCGCCAGAAGATCTGCCAGCGAGACGCTCCGTCGATCATCGCCGACTCGAACGGCTCGAGCGGGAGCGACCGGAGCCCGGCGAGCAGGATGAGCATGGCGAAGGGCGCGAAGTGCCAGACGTCGACCAGCACGATGCTGGGAATCGCGAGCCGCGGATCGGCGACCCAGAGGCTCGGAGGGAGCCCGCCGAGCTGCAGGAGGTAGTTGAGCACGCCCAGCGTGGGATTGAACATCATCATCCACACGAGCGACGTGGCGACGGGCGTCGCCACCATGGGCAGGAGGAACGCCGTGCGGGCCCAGCGGGCCCCCCGGAAGTCGCGGTTCAGGATGAGGGCCATGACCATCCCGAGCACGATCGACCCGGCCACCGACAGCGCCGTGAAGTAGAACGTCCGCCCGAAGGCGTCCCAGAAGCGCTGGTTGGTGAGCGTCGCCAGGTAATGAGTCAGCCCGATGAAGCGATAGCTCTTGAGACTGAGGTCGTAGCTTCGCGTGCTGAGGAGGAGGGTATAGACGAGCGGGTAGACCATGAGCCCGACGACCAGGCAGAGGGCGGGCAGCGGGAAGAGGATGTGCAGGTTCCGGTCGACGATGCCGATCAGACGGGCGCCGACTGACGGGTGCCGGCGGATACCTGCGCGAGCGTCCCGCGGTAGGACCGGCCCCCCGCGCTCGGCCGACGATCCGGATCGCACGCCCGACCCTAGCGTCGAGCGGTGGGGCCAATCCCGGGCGACAGGAAGGGCGAGCGGAGCCTCACGACTTCTTCGCGCGCTCCTCCTTGAGGAGGTCGACGCACTGGGTGAACGCCGTGCTGAGGGCCGTCTTGACGTTGCCGCCCTGGATGGCCGTGACGATCACCTGGCCGATGAAGTCCCGGGCCTTCGAGACGTTGGTGATGGAGAGCGGAGCCACGCCGGGGTAGTTGATCTGCGCGGAGGCGCGGCCGGTCTCCAGGAACTCGGGATCGAGCGCCTTCACCACCTCCGGATCGACCCACGCCGACTGGCGCGGCGCCAGGCCACCCTTCAGCATGTATTGCTTCGACGTCGTCTTTGTCGCTCAGGTACTGCACGAGCGCCCAGGAGGCCTCCTTCTGTTTGCCGAGCGCCGGAGATGGCCAGACCGTTGACGTTCGGCTGGTAGGGAGGCAGGCTCCGCCAGTCGGCGGACCGGGGACCCGTGGGCGCCAGGGCGTAGCCGACCTTGCCGGCGACCGTCGACTTCGACGGGTCGGCGAAGATCGTGATGAAGGTGATGTCGTCGAACAGCATGGCCGCGCGCCCCTGGCTGAAGATGCTCGTGACCTCCGCCCAGTGGTTGTTCGCGGAGCCGGGCGGCCCGTACTCGCGCAGGATGGAACCCCACCACTCGAAGGCAGCCAGCGCCTCCGGCGTGTTGAACGTCACGTCACCGCTCGCGCGGTCGAACCACTGCCCTCCGAAATCGTAGAGGACGGGCGCGAACATCGACGTGGCGGCCGCCCCCTTGCCCCGGAGGACGATCCCGAACACCTGCTTGTTGGTCCCCTCGTAGATGGTCTTGGCGGCGTTGCGCACGTCCTGCCAGGTTTTCGGACGCTCGAGCTTGAACTGCTGGAAGAGGTCGCGACGGTAGTAGAGGATCGGGAGCGCCGCGGCGCGGTCGGGGATGATCGGGATCTGCCCCTCGATCGTCGCCCCATCCCGCATGGTGGGGATGAAGTCGTCCCACGCGAAGTCCGGGCTGGTCAGCTCGGGGTTTCGGATCATCGGCCCGCATGTCCGTGTACCAGCCCGAGGTCAGGAACTGCTTGCCCTCCTGCGCGTAGTAGCTGAGGAAGACGTCCAAGTCGGTGGCGCCGCCGAGGTGCTCGACCTTGACCTTCTGCCGCCACAGGTCCTCAGGCAGCATCTCCCACTGGACCTTGATGCCGGTCAGCTGCTCGAAGTCCGCGAGGCGCGCCTGCTGGATCTCGGACAGCGGGAACTTGAGGGTGACGACGCGCAGCTTGGTGCCCGCGTGCTTCTTCCAGTTGAACGCCTGAGCGCTCGCCGGCGCCGCGAGGCCGCCCGCACCGAGGGCCGCGAGAGCCGAGCCACCGCCGAGCCCCGCAAGGAATCCGCGCCGCGACAAGAGTCCCGCCATGGTGGGCCTCCCTCTCCGTGTTGAAGGCGTGATCCGTGGTCTCGGTCGCACTCGGGCCGCGGGCAGCCGCTGGACGCCGTGCCGACCGCGGGCTGATCATAGTCGAGGATCGACCGGCGCCGCAACGGCTCCGAGGGACGGACAGCGTCCAACTCGGCGGTCGTGAAAGAGGCTGATTCTAGATGAACTTGCGGTGGCCGGAGGCGCGGTGGGCGGCAGGCGCGTATAATGGCGCCGTAGCATCACCCACATGAGGAGAGCGCAATGAAGCGGTGGATCGTGATGATTGCCCTGACCAGCCTGACGGTTCTCCCCGCCCTGTGTGCCACCGATGCCTGGGCGCGCGCGGGCGGCGGGGGCTCGAGCGGTAGCCGTGGATCGCGCAGCTATTCGGCGCCTTCCTCGCCGGGTGCTGCGCCCATGAGCCCAGCCCGCCCGAGTCCGGCGCCCCCGTCGAGCTTCCAGCAGTCGCCGCAGCGGTCCGGCTGGGGACCCGGCATCGGCGGCATGCTCGGCGGCCTCGTCCTGGGCGGTCTCATCGGCAGCCTCCTCTTCGGAGGCACGGGGCAAATGAGCGGCGGCATCGGTCTGCTCGAGATCATCGTCATCGCGGGGCTCGCCTACTTCGCGTTCTCATTCTTCCGCAGCCGCCAGGCCGCCACCGCGGCACCTGCGGGGTACGCCGATCCGGGCGCGATGGGCGCGTCCTGGCACCCGGAGCCCACGTCGCGGTCCACCGTGGTCGTCGACGCACCCGTTCCCGCTGGGGCTACTGATCTCGCCCGCGGCGTCGCGCATATCCGCCAGATGGACCCCGGCTTCGATCCCGCGCGCTTCGGCGAGTCGGCATCGGACGCGTTTTTCCGCGTTCAGGCGGCATGGATGGCACGCGACATGGAGAGCGTGCGTGACCACGCTCACCGAAGAGATGCACGCGACGATGCAGGCCCAGTGTCAGCAACTTCGGGCACAGCGCCGCGTGAATCGGCTCGAGAACATCGCGGTGCGCTCCGTGGAGGTTACCGAAGCCTGGCAGGAAGCCGGCCGGGACTTCGTGACGGTCCGCTTCCTCGCGAGCCTGCTGGACTTCACGACGGACGAAAGCGGGACCCAGTTGCTCGACGGCAGCCGCACCGAGCCCGTCAAGTTCGAGGAGTACTGGACCTTTGCCCGTCCGGTAGGGTCCGGCCCCTGGCGTCTGTCGGCGATCCAGCAGCCCAGCTGAGGCGGAGCGACCGCTACCGCTCGATTGGCTTCGGGGAGCTCTGCTGCCAGTGCTCACCGTCGGGGCTGTCCCCCGATGACTGTTCTGGTCACCGACCGGTCACCTAGCCGGACGAACCAGGGGAAGCTGGCAGGATCTTCGTTTCGGGATGCTCCGTCGAAAACGGGCGGGTTACGACCACTGAGGTTGGCTGAGTTATAGCGTCGGGGTCGGCATCCTCATGCGTTCGTAGTCGACAGGTCATCGGTTCAAGTCCGGTCGTCGGCTCCAGCTTTTCCATCCCTTCCACGACGCTTCCCACCCCGATCGCGAATGGCCACAAACTTGGTCACCGCTAGCCTTCGCGCGGATGGCTCGAGCTCGCAGATCAGCGACACACGTGCCTCAACCTCCCCAGCGAGCGCGAATGCTGAGCACCGTGAGCTACGCTCAGCTAGGATGATCGCGAGGATCTGCAGTGAACGTCATTCCGGCCAACCGGATGCCCGCCGGACCAATCCGGTGCAGCTCCTCCGCGCCGGGGTCCGGGCGAGCCAGCTCCAGCGTGTCCTGCTCACCCATTTGCACTCCGACCACGTGATCGACCTCGGTCATCTCGTGCTGACCCGCTGGATCGTCGGCGAGAACACGCCACTCGAGGTGCTCGGTCCGGCCGGCACGGCCGCCCACGTGGAGCGGCTCCTCGCTCTCTGGGCCTGGGACGTCGAGGTTCGGCGCTCGCACATGCACGAGCGCGAGCCGCCCCGCGTGCGCCGTGACGGAGCTCGAGGAGGGGCTAGTCTTCGAGCGGGACGGCGTGCGCGTCACCGCATTCCTCGTGGAGCACGAGCCCGTGAAGCCCGCGTTCGGGTTTCGCTTCGACGCGCCCGGCCGCCGCGTCGTGATCTCGGGAGACACGCGGCCCTCCGAGAACCTGATTCGGCACGCGCAGCAGGCGGACCTCCTGATCCACGAGTGCACCGACATGACCTTCGCCGCGTGGACGCCGGGGTGCGGTTGGCCGACGCGAGCGAAGGTTCGCGACCTGGAGGCTCGCGCGAGCATCGGCCCAGCGAACATCCCAACCTTCACCACCGAGCGCGAATCCACGCACTGTGCGCTGTATCGACCGGGCCGATCTTCGAGGATCTGCAAGGCGGATCGTTCACCGACCCGGGACTCTTGCCGGAACCCATCCGGCTCGAGCGCGGACTGCTCGCGCCGCGGCCCGCCCGGGCCAAGGCATCGTCCTCGACGACGCGGCGCTCCGGCGCCACGAGGTCACCGGCAAGGCGACCGACGTGGCGCCGGCGCGCCGCTGAGGACCGCCTAGCTCTTCGGCGCGTTGGGGACGAACTGGTTGGTGTAGAACGCGTCGTCGTTCATGTTCGTCTCCAGCCCCATGTACTGCTTCATCAGCGACAGTGTCTGGGCCCAGTCCTCGGGCGCGAGGTAGCCGATCGGCTTGCCGGCGGTGGCCTTCGACGGCATCAGCGAGATCCCGACCTTGAGCTGCTCGAGGCCGAGCTCGGTCTCCAGATCCGCCTTCACCTTCTGTCCGGCCTTGATCGCCGCCGCCGGCTCGGCGATCGCCGCCTGGAAGCTGCGCACCGTCGCCTTGACGAAGCGCCGCACGAGATCGGGGTTCGTCTTGATCGTGTCCTCGTGGGTGTGGATCTGGAGGCCGGTGGTGTTGACGCCGTACTTGGCGTAGCCGAAATCGGTGATCGGCACGCCTTGCCGCGGCAGCGTGATCGACTGGTTGTCGAGCCCGGCCATGATCGCCTCGACGCGCTTCTCGGCGATCGCCACCATCTTGCCCGCACCCTCGACGCGCAGGATCTTGACCTTGTCGCCGTCGACGCCGTTGGCCTTCCATAGCGCGGGCAGCAGCTGCAGCCCCGCCTCTCCGGGCGCGCTGGCGATCGTCTTGCCCTCGAGATCCTTGAGCGTCTTGACGCCAGCGTCGTTGCGCACCGAGACCGCGTAGGGCGAGGAGCTGGTCACCGACATGACGGCGCGGATCGCTCCGCCCTTGGTCGCGACGTTGATCACGCTGGGGCCGTCGGAAAGGCCGAACATGTCGCCCTTGGCACCGACGGTCTGCGCCGACCGCACCGAGCCCTGACCCTCCCCGATCTCGAGCGCGATGCCCTCCTCGCGGTAGTAGCCGCGCTCGAGCCCGAGGTAGAAAGGCGTGTGGAAGCCGTACAGGATCCAGTTGAGGCGGAACGTCACCTTGTCCTGCGCGGACGCGCCGGCGGCGGCGAGCAGCGCCACTGCGAGCACGGCGCCCGCGGTCACGAATCTCACGATGCGCATCGTCTTCTCCTTCATCGAAGCGTAGGTCAGATCGTCGCGCCACCGGCGTCGGCGACGCGGCGGGACACGTGCCACGGGATCGCGATCCGCTCGACTAGCTCGACTGCGCCGTAGAGCAGCAGGCCCATGGCGCAGAGCACGAGGATGATGCCGAAGGTCATCGGTGTGTTCATGTTGTTGGAGTGCTCGATCAGCTGGTACCCGAGCCCGCGGTCCGACGCAACGAACTCGGCGACCACCGCCGCAGTGGCCGACAACGCCGCCGCGACCTTGATTCCGGTGAAGATCAGCGGCAGCGCGTGCGGCAACTGGACCATGCGGAAGACCCGCCAGGCCGAGGCGCCGGTCGAGCGCGCGAGGTCCATGATCTCGGGGTCGACGGACTTGAAGGCCTGGATCGAGTTGAGCAGCACGGGGAAGAACGAGAGCAGGAAGACCAGCAGCACCTTGGGCGTGAGCCCGTAGCCGATCCAGATCAGGAACAGCGGCGCCACCGCGATCTTGGGCACGATCTGCAGGAACAGCACCACCGGGTAGACCAGCGCCTCGAGCCGGCGCGAGAACGCGACCACCACCGCGAGCGCGACCCCGATCACCACCGCGACCCCGAAGCCGACCAGCATGGCCTCGCCGGTGTAGAGCGTGCCGCTGACCACGGTCGGCCAGCGCTTGGCCATCTCCGCCGGGATCGCCGACGGCGCGGGCAGGATGTAGGGCTTGATCCCGAGCCACCGGACGAGGAATTCCCAGAGCAGCAGGAAGCCGCCCAGCCCGGCCACGATCAGCCCGGCCTGCCGCCAGCGTTCGGTGCGCGCGTTCACTCTGATCCCCCGCAAGTGTCTTTTCGAGTTGACGAGATCGTAGTGGGTGGAACACCATGCCGTCAATGTCGCCAATCCGCTCCAGGCTCGACCGCTCGACCCATGTGATCACGCGGTCGGCCGACGAGCGACCGTCGACGATCGCGCAGCGCCTGGCCTGCCGCAGAGCGCGGTCCACTGCCGGCCGGAGCCGCGGGTCTACCAGCCCGCGCTCGAGCGCCTCGCGGGCGACAGCCGCGAGCTGTTGCGGCTCACCCTGACGCGGCGTGGGCGGCTGGTGTGGATCGAAGTGGCGCCGGGGCGCGCCCCCGCGGCTGATGTCCCCGCCGGCGATGACCGGCTCGGTGGCGCTGCACGCCAACGGCAAGGCGTGGCGGGCGACGCTCGCCGAATCCGACGTGCTGACGGATCCAGCGCGACTTCGGTCTCGCCGCCCCGCGCGCGGTCGGCAGAACAAGCGTTGTCGGCCGGTGATGCGCGCGGTGCCGGCCCACGGCGCCGCTTGGCGAGAGGCGACGACATGACCGCCGCGCCCGCCGCCGCTTCGTCGGGCGAAGCCGGCATCGCGGTCCGCGGCGTCTCGAAGCTCTTTCGCCGCGGCCAGCTCGAAACGCTGGCGCTCGACGATGTCTCGCTCGAGGTCGCGCGCGGTGAGTTCGTGGCGATTGTCGGGCCATCGGGCTGTGGCAAGTCGACGCTGATGCGGCTGGTCGCCGGGCTGATCTTGCCATCGAAGGGCGAGCTCGCGGTGTTCGGACGGCGCGTCGCCGGGCCGGTCACCGATGTCGGCATCGTCTTCCAGAGCCCGATCCTGCTCGACTGGCGCGACGTGCTCGCCAACGTGCTGTTCCAGGTCGAGATCCGCGGGCTGCGCGCCGCCGAGTACCGTGACCGCGCGGGGGTGCTGCTCGCGCAGGTCGGGCTTGCCGAGTTCGCTGACCGCTACCCGCACGAGCTGTCGGGCGGCATGCGCCAGCGCACCGCGATCGCGCGCGCGCTGCTGCACGACCCGCCGCTGCTGATGATGGACGAGCCCTTTGGCGCGCTCGACGCGCTGACGCGCGAGCAGATGCGCCTCGACCTCGAGCGCATCTGGATGGACGCGCGAAAGACCGTGCTGTTCATCACTCACTCGATCGACGAGGCGGTGCTGCTCGCCGACCGCGTGGCGGTGATGAGCCCGCGCCCGGGGCGGATCGAGCGCATCCTCGAGGTCGGGATCCCGCGCCCGCGCGGGCTCGCCGGGCGCAAGCATCCGCGCTTCCTCGAGGCGGTCGACGAGGTGACCCAGATCTTCCTCGCCCGCGGCGTGCTCCACCGCGCCGACGGCCCGGCATCGTCGTGCTGACCACGGGTTCGAACCGTGTTGCGAGGCAGCCGTAGACCTCTGCTGCCGTCAGGCCGACGCGCCGGCGCTTGGTCACGTTCGAGAGATCGGCCCCGCGGTCCGTCAGGGCGTGATCGTCACCACGTACCGGACGCGCGACTGTGGTTGCCCTCGTCCGTTCCATGATTCCTGACAGAAGGAATGAGCATGCGGAGTGCCGTGCGCGCGCTGGGACTCATCGCTGTTGCGCTCGCCGTCGGGTCGGTCTGGGCCCAGGGGCCGCCGTCCACCGACGATGTCCTGAAGCTGCTTCGCGGCGGCGGCTACGTCGTCCTGTTCCGCCACGGCGCCACGCACGCCGACCAGGCTGACACCGACCCGCTGAATCTGGACGACGTCGCCAAGCAACGCCAGCTCGACGACAAGGGGCGGGCCGACGCGAAGGCGGTCGGCGACGCGTTCCGCCGCGCCGGAGTCCCGATCGGGAAGTCGTACTCCAGCCGCTTCCAGCGCGCCGTCGAGACGGCGCGGCTGATCGGTGGCAAGGAGCCCGAGACCACGCTCGACATCTCCGAAGGCGGGCTGGTCGTGAGCCCGAACGAGAACAACCGCCGGGCGGAGGCACTGCGCGCGCTGGCGGGGATCGCGCCCGACAGCGGCACGAACACGCTGATCGTTACCCACAAGCCGAACATCCTCGACGCGTTCGGCAAGGACTGGTTCGAGATCAAGGAGGGTGAGGCCTCGATCTTCAAGCCCGAGGGCGGGAGGCTCTCCCTGGTTGTCCGGGTACAGATCGGTCAATGGGCGACGGCGATGAAGTGACCTCACTCGCCAGACCGTGGGCGAACCTGTGTATGGCGGCCGTCCGGCCCAACGTCGCGCTGCAGATCTCGAGTGTGCCCCGCCGCCGATCCGCCACCACCGTCAAACGGGCGTGGCCGTTCTCAGCCGGGACAGTCCCCGAACGCCGGAGCGTCGCTCAGTGGGGCTTGCTGGCCTCCCGCGACGTCGCGGTCTCCCAGATCCCCCAGGCGAAAGCAGGCATGGTGGCCAGCATGGTGTTGAACTCGTGACGACCCATGACCAGGACTTCGGCGTCTGCGGACGTGACCGTGATCGTCGCCGTCCTGTGACCGCCGTGGAGCAAGCCGATCTCGCCGAACCCATCACCCTCGCCGAGCTCACGGACGACGCGCCCGCGGATGGCTGCCTGCAAGTGCCCGGACAGGAGCACGTAGAACGCATCCGCCGGGTCGCCTTCCTGCACGACCACATCCCGGCGGCGTAGCGTTCTGGTCTCTCCAAAGAGTGCAAACCCGGTGAGCTGGCCGGCCGTGAGGTACTCCAGGATCCCGTGTCCTTCCGTCACCCCTTCTGGGCGAAGCCGAGCGCGGTCCTGGGCCAGCTGGAGACTCGGAAGGAGACGCCGGAGGCGGCTGATCCGTTCCTGGACCGCCGGCTGCTTGTCCACCAACCACCAGTACTCCGGTTCGCCGAGACGGATGCACTGGCACGGGGTCGCGGCAACGACATCCGCCACGCGGAAGCCGCGCTGGTGACTGATGCCCCACTCGCCGAAGCTGTCGCCCTTCACGAGTCGGGCCACCAGCCGACGCCCATCTCTCACCGCGGCCACGCCGTCGGCGACCACGAAGAAGTGTAGCGGCTCTCCCGCCGCCACCGGGCCTTTCTCGATGATGGGCTCGCCTGGCGCCCACTCCAGGACCTCCGCGCGATCGAGAAGCTCGCGCAGCGTCCCCACGGGCGTGTCGTAGAGGTACCCGACCATCCGGATCGTCTCCAGCAGGAGCCGCTTCCGCGTTGCGGGCGTCGAGGGAAGCAGCACGTGCGTCGTGAAGGGGACCGGCTTCGCGGGGGAATCGGCCGGGGACACGTCGCGGTCGGCGATGTGGACCACGCGGGTGCGCTCCCGGACGGCGCGCGGCAGCGCCTGGAGATGCCGGAGCTCGGTGTGGATCGGTGGGATGCCCGCCTCGTGGTAGAGCAGGTCGACGGTCGGAGTCCCGTCAGCGGTCCAGAAGAAATGCATCAAGGCCTCGTACTGCCGAGCGCTCAGGCGCCCGTCCGCCCGGAGCGCGGCCAGTCGGCCGGGGCTGTACAGGGTGTCTCCGGAGTAGCCGAACGTCCGCCCGTCCATCGTCAACGTGAAGCCGTTGGTGGGGATCGGATGCAGGTTCCATCGAGTGTCGATCCGGGCGGAGTCGCCGAGCAGCTCGATCACGGTCGGCTGCCCCGGGTTGGCGGGGACATGGCGGAGGAGCCCGCGAGCCGCGACGTCGTGACCCGTAATGAGCCGCATCTTCTCGACGAGTGACCGGTACACCACCTCCGAGGCGATGACGGTCGTCCGATGGCCGCCCAGGAGTTTCTCGAGGAGGCCACCGTCGTGGTCCGCATGCAGGTGGGTCAGGAAGACGTAAGGCACGTCCACGGCCGCCACTCCCATCTCTTCGAGATGGATCAAGGATTCCGGCGATGGATCCACCAGGACACCCTTGCCGTTGATCCACACGACGAAGCTCGTCACCTCGCCGACCGGATCGAAGCCGTGGCTCGTCCCCAGCGGCGTGACACCGAAGCGCGGGCGGTCGGTCGCGAACCGGACCGCCTTGCGATGCATGTCCGGAATGAGGCTGGCGACTCGGTGCACCCGGGAGACGGTCAGGTGCTTGGCGGCGACGCGCCCATCACCATCGACGATCCGCGCCTCGCATCCACCCGGAGCGGGGGATAGCCGGACTTCGGCCCCCCCAATCGGCACGATGGTTTCTCCCTCCTCGGAGAGCACCGTGTACGCGAGATACGCGTCCGCCGGAAGCACGGCGGCACCGGGCTCGGAGCGCTCGCGTACCGCGAAGCTCTCGTAGGCGAGCCGCAAGAAATCGTAGGTCTCCAGGTCCGGCACGCCGTAGCGGCGGTGGAGCTCCTCGAAGGACGGCTGCTCGCGCGCCCCGGGATCGAACACCCCGTGAATCGTCAGCGTCAGGAGCTGGGCCAGGGTGTCCCGCTGCTGCACCGTTCCGACGATCCGCGTCCGGAGCCCTCGGCGGAGGAAGAAGTTGAGGTACACGACGAACTCGACATCACCGTAGTTCATCCGGCCATCGACCAGTCGCGAGGGGAGCACGAACAGGTGCTCGTCGCCCACCCCCTCGCGCAGGATGTTCCGCGTGGTTTGGGCCGGGCTGCCGAACTGCACGCGGATGGAGCCGTCGGCGCTCCACAAGACGGAGTGATCGAGGATCTGGATCTGCTGGCGCGCTCGGGCCAGCACCGCGGCGAGCCCTTTCATCTCACGCTCGAGCTGGCCCATGATCCACTCATGGGGGTGGCCCGCAAGGACCATCGTCACGTAACGCCGGACGAGGTCGCGTTCGGCCCGACCGAGGTGGACGAACACCTCGTGGAGGAGGACCACTCGTCCTTGGTCGCTGGTGTCGACGACGAACCCGAGGAGACAATCCCCCCCCGGGGTAACGAGCGCCTCCTGCCACGGATCCGGTCCCGGCTTCGGCGCCACCAGCTGACAGGGCGGCGTCGCCTCCAGGGGCGGATCGACCGCGCGTAGCCCGAGGTATTCGAGCGCTACCGCCAGCTTCTTCACGGGTCGCCCGAGCTCCTCGAGGAGCGCCTCGCGAAGTCCCGCGTTGGGTTGGTTCGGCGCAAGCAGCTCGAGCAGCAACCGCTGGATGGGCTCGTGCACCGGGCCCGCGGTGAGCCACACGCCTCTCACTGTCGATGCCGGGGGCTCGATCGACAAGGTAGGATCACCGCGCACCGGGGTGTCCGGGGCGCTCATGGTCCGTCACTCTAGGCGGTTCGGTCCGGAGGGTCAAGGCGAGCATCGCCTTCTCGTTCGACGAGAGCGTTCAGGAGACTCGGGGCCGACACGGTCTGCCGGACCCGATCACGCTCGCCTCACTGGCGAAGCTACCCGCGCGCGCTCTCCAGGTTCCCGATCATGTACCCATAGCTGCCCGGCTCGACGACGTCCGCCGTGCGGTGGACGAGGATGGTCACGTTCCGCCGGTACGGCGTCCGGATGACCTCGAGCTCGGCGAAGGTCTGGGGGTGGACCACGCGCCCCAGCACGGTCTCGGGGCCCAGCTCGCGCCCGAGCTCCGTCACCGCCGGGAGTAGCAGGCCGCCGGCGCGCGGCCGGATCGTCGCCATCTCGGTCAGGACCACCTGGGCGGGCGGAGGTGGCGGCGCGCCCGGCAGCATCTCGAGCGTCTGCATCACGTTGAGCAGACCCTGGACGCCGCGCGCGACGTACTCGGCCTGGTCCACGTCGCCTCCGCCGAGCTCTACCACCATCGCGGGCCGCCCACGCTCGGCGACGACGCCCGTCGAGGTGCCCGCGAACGGCTGGGCGGGACGGTACAGGTAGCGCGAGCCGAAGCTCCGCGACAGCCGCTCGTCGGTGAACACGTACACGTAGTCGACGGTCGGGTAGGCCCCGCCCGCGTGGAGGTCCACGTAGGCGTCGAGCTCCAGCAGGAAGCGCCGCGTGATCGTGTCGGCGAGGTGCTCGGTGAACCAGCCGGCCGGGTCGCCGGGGAACACGCGGTTCAGGTTCGTCATGTCGAGCGGCGTGTTCCGCGTGTTCGCCTGGTAGGCGAGGGGATTGGCGACCGGCAGCAGGAGGACTCGCCCGCGCAGGGTGGCCGGGTCGAGGCGCTGTCGGAGGTGATAGAGGATCTCGACCCCCACCGCCTCGTCCCCGTGGATCGCGGCCGAGATCCCGAGGGTCGGGCCAGTGCCGCGCCGGCCCACGAGCTCGTGGAGCACGAGCTGGACCTCGGCCCCGCTGGCCAGCACGGTGAGCGGGATCCGCGTGAGCGTCCAGTCCGACATCGGCGTCCTCCTTGTCCGACAGCCGCCCAATTCTACATGGCGGTCAGGCCGCCCCGTCGCCTCCGCACTCGGCGATTGCTAGAATCCCGACGTCGCGTTGACGACCGCGCAGCGCCGAACAGGAGGCTTCGATGGCGGGCATCACGCTCTTGACCCATGCGCTGCTGATCGACGGCACCGGCCGCGATCCCGTCGAGGGCGCCGCGGTCGTCGTGGAGGGTGGCCTCATCAAGGATGTTGTTCCGTCCGGCCGCGTCGGGCCGCTCCCGGGCAGCGTCACGACCCTCGACCTCGAGGGCCGCACCCTCATGCCGGGCCTGATCGACGCCCACGTGCACGTCGCCGCCGTCGAGGGCAACACCGCCGAGCAGCACCGGGTGCACCCGCCGAGCCTGATCGTGGCCAAGGCGCTCCGGCGCATCGAGCAGTGTCTCGCCCAGGGCTTCACTACCGTGCGCGACGCGGGCGGCGCCGACTACGGGTTGCGCGAGGCGGTCGCCTCGGGACTCTATCCCGGGCCCCGGCTGCTGATCTCCGGGCGCGTGCTGTCGCAGACCGGCGGTCACGGCGACAAGCGGCGGCCTGCGGAGTGGTCCGCGCCCCTCGACGGTGACATCGGCATGCTCGCCGTGATCGCCGACGGGGTGGACGAGGTCCGGCGGGCGGTCCGGGAGCAGCTCCGCCACGACGTCAATCAGATCAAGGTCATGGCTTCGGGCGGCGCGATGTCCCCGGGCGACGAGCTCGACACGACCCAGTACAGCGTCGAGGAGCTGCGGGCCGCGGTGGAGGAGGCGCGCGCCGCGGGGACGTACGTGCTGGCTCACGCCTACTCCGCCGCCGCGGTCCGCCGCGCGCTGGAGGCGGGCGTGCGCTCGATCGAGCACGGGAACCTCATCGACGCCGACGCCGCGCGCGCCATCCGGGACGCCGGCGCCTACCTCGTCCCGACGATGGCCACCTACGAGGTCATCGCGCGCGAGGGGGCGCGCTACGGCATCGGCGCGCACCAGCTCCGGAAGATCCAGCAGGCGCGGGACCGGAGCGTGGAGGGTCTGACCCACGCCTACCGCGCCGGCTGCAAGATCGGTTCGGGCTCGGACCTCCTCGGCGACATGGCGGCCCATCGCCCGCTCGAGCTCGAGCTGAAGGGCCAGGTCCTGACGCCGATGGAGGTCATCCAGTCGGCGACCCGCGTCAACGCCGAGCTGCTCCGGCTCGACCATCGGATCGGCACGGTCGAGCCGGGCAAGGAAGCCGACCTCGTTGCGGTTGCCGGCAACCCGCTCGAGAGCCTGCGCATCTTCCAGGACCCGGAGCGCCTCCACCTCGTCATGAAGGGCGGCGCCGTCTACCGGCAGCGGCTGTAGAAGGACCCGGCGCGACGCCTTCGAGCTAGACCGCCAGGTAGCCGGGCACGGCCAGCGCCGCGAACGTCAGGCCGAGCGGCAGGTCGCCCTCGTCGTACCAGCCGGCCTCGTGGAGCAGGTTCACCGTCCCGAGGACTCGGCCGTCGAACACCACGGGCAGGTTGAGGACCGACTCGCAGCCGAGCGACAGGATCAGCTCGGCGTCGGGGAAGCACGCGCGGATGTCGGCCGCCGTGCGGCCGATGTATGGCCGGCGCTCGCCGAAGACGCGCGCGGTGGACGGCGTCGGCCGGACCGCCTTCCGGCCGCCCACCGGGTACGCGGCGCCCTGGCTCGTGTAGAGGCGTTCCGACTCCTGGGCGTCCGGGTGATAGCGCAGGACGGTGAACAGGCGATGCCCGAGGGTGGCGCCCATCGCGCGGTCCAGCGCCTGGAAGAGCGCGCGCGGCTGTCCCGGTTGGGCCAGGGCCTCGGCCACGCGGGCGAGGTGAGTGGAGGGGTCGACGTCGCGTGTCCGCGCCATGGTCGGCCTCCGTCCTTTCGTCAGACCTTCCGGCCGCGCAGGCCGACGATGTCGTTGATCGCGTCCCCGAGGAGGCTCAGGCAGATGACCGTCACGAACAGGGCCAGCCCCGGGAAGGTCATGGTCCACCAGGAGTCGAGGAAGTACGTGCGCGCGCCGGCGATCATGGCGCCCCACTCGGCCGTCGGCGGCTTCGAGCCCAGGCCGACGAACCCGAGCGTGGCGATGAACAGGATCGTGTAGCCGACGTCCACCGTCGCGCGGGCGTTCAGCACGCCCCACGTCTGCGGCAGCACGTGGCGGAGGACCAGGCGTCCGTCGGACAGCCCGAGGGCGCGGCCAGCCTCCACGAAGAGATTCTCGCGGACGCGCAGGACCTCCCCGCGGACGAGCCGCGCGTACGTCGGCCACCAGACCACGATGGCCGCGATCACGGCGTTCGTGAGGCTCGGTCCGAGCGCGGCCGTGATGGCCATCGCCAGGACCAGGGGCGGGAAGGCGAAGAAGAGGTCGGTGGCCCGCATCAGGACCTCGTCGACCGCCCCGCGCCGCCAGCCCGCGAGCGCGCCGACCACGATCCCGATGACGAGCGCGGCCAGGATGACCACCAGCGCCGACGTGATCGACTCGCGGCCCCCGTGGAGCACCCGGCTCAGGACGTCGCGCCCGGCCTCGTCGGTGCCGAACCAGTGGACGGCCGAGGGCGGCTTGAGGGCGAGCGCGATGTTCATGCGGTTCGGATCGTGGCGCGAGAGGGCCGGGGCCGCGGCGACGAGCGCCAGGATCAGACCCGTGGCCCCGCCCCACCCCCACAGCGCGCGCCACGCCGGCCGTGCCACGTCACGCGCTCCGGAGTCGGGGATCGAGATAGAGGTAGAGAACGTCGACGACGAGGTTCGCCAGCACGAAGAACACCGAGATCACGACGGTAACGCTCATGATCGCGGGAAAGTCGACCGCGGTGATCGACCCGATCGCGTACTGGCCGATCCCGGGCCAGCCGAACACCACCTCGACCACGAGCGTGCCGCCCAGCAAGTACCCGAGCTGGACGCCGAACGCGGTGACGACGGGCATCAGCGCGTTCCGGAGCGCGTGCCGCGCGAGCACCGCCCGCTCGGCGAGGCCCTTGGCCCGCGCCGTGCGCACGTAGTCGGAGCCGATCACCTCCAGCATGCTCGTCCGCGTGATCTTGACGCCCACCCCGAGGCGCGACAGCACGAGACAGGTCACCGGCATGATCAGCTGGACGGCCGCGCTCCGGAGAACCGACCAGTCGCCGGCAAGCGGCGCGTCCACGAGGTAAAAGCCGGTGACGAAGGGCGGCGGAGCGAGGCTCGGGGCGATGCGGCCGACGGCCTGCTGGAGCCACCCGAGCTCCCGGTACAGGACCAGCTGGAGGAGGAAGCCCAGCCAGAACGGCGGGACGGCCAGCCCGCCGACAGCGACGAGCCGGATGAGGAGGTCGGGCCATCGCCCGCGCGTCACGGCGGCGATGATGCCGAGCGGGACGGCCAGGCCGATGTAGACCAGCATCGTGACGGCGGCCAGCTCGAGGGTCGCCGGGAGGCGCTTCACGAGATCGTCGGCGACGGGCTGTCCGGTCTGGATCGAGCGGCCCAGGTTGCCGTGGGCGAGGTCGCGGAGGTAGCGCGCGTACTGGACGGGCAGGGGGCGGTCGAGACCGAGGTCCTGGCGGATCGCGCGGATCTGCCCCTCGTCCGCGCCCGGCCCCGCCAGGAGCCGGGCGGGGTCGGCCGGAAACAGATGCAGCGTGACGAACGTGACCAGGGTGATCCCGAGGGTCACCAGGGCCACGCCGCCCAGCCGCCGGACCAGGAACGTCGTCAGCGACACCGCCCGCCCGCCGCCCGGCCGGCGACGCCGACAGGCAAGCCGTCCCTAGCGCCGGAGCGAGATCGGCCCGGCGACGGCGCCAAGGGAGACCATCCCTAGCGCCGGAGCCAGATCGGATAGAAGGAGAAGATCCCGCTGTAGTTGAGGGGGCTGTACGTGTAGCCCTGGACGTCGTCGCGCATCACCTCGATGAGCTTCGGGTAGGCCGCCCAGATCGAGGGCGCGTCGTCGATCAGCTTCCGCGCGACCTCGCGGTAGAGCCCCATGCGCTTGGCGTCGTCGAAGGTGCGGTCCGCCTCGGCGAGGAGGCGGTCCACGTCCGCGCTCGCGTACCACGAGTAGTTGAAGGACTTGCCGGCGTTGCTGCCGAGATAGAGCGTCCGGAGAAGCTCGCCGGGGTCCGCCGACCGCGGCGTCATCGTCAACGTCGCCTGGATGTCCGGCGCGCTCTCGAGGGTCGCGATCTGGGCCGCCAGCGTGGCGAAGGGCTTCCCCTCGAGGTTGAGCGTGATGCCGAGCTCCTGGAGCGACTGCTGCATCAGGAGGCCGGCCAGTCGCGCCTGCGGCTCCGTCTCCGTATAGATGAAGGAGAGGGTCAGGGGCTTCCCCTGGTAGCCCGCCTCGCCGAGGAGCCGCTTCGCCAGGGCGATGTCGCGCTTGAACGGCGGCAGGCTCGGCTCGTATGCCGCCGTGAAGCCCTTGGGAATCGGGCTGTTCGGGATCTCGGCGTATCCCTTGTACACCTGCACCATGCCCTCGTAGTCGAAGGCGGCCTGGAGGGCCTTGCGGAGGCGGACGTCCTTGAGCGGGCCCTTCTGCGTGTTCATCGAGATGACGGTCACCCGGTACGCCGGAGTGTCCACCATCTTCACGCCCGGCTTCGCCGCCAGCTCCTTCGGGTCCTGCGTGATGCCGATGGAGGCGAGCACCACCAGGTGCGCGTCACCGCGCTCGAGCAGGAGCTGCTGGGTGCCGGCCGCCGGAACCACGCGCTGGATGACCTGGGCGGCATGGTTGCCCGACCACCCCCGCCAGTAGTCCGCGAAGTGGTCGAGGACGATCTGCTGGCCCTTCTCCCACCGGGTGAGGCGATACGGGCCGGTCCCGTTGCCGCCCGTCGCGAAGAACGCCGCGCCGCGATCCGCGTCGGCCAGGTGCGCCTTCCCGGTGATGAACACCTTGGGGAGCCCGTAGAGCAGCGAGACCGACGGCTGCGTGGCCACCAGGCGGACGGTCATCGGGTCGACGACCTGGACCTCCTTGAGCGTCGTCAGGAAGAAGGCGCCGCCGCGGTTGACGGCCTTGGTCCGGTCGATGGACGCCTTCACCGTCTCGGCGTCGAGCGTCGATCCGTCGTGGAACTTCACGTTCGGGCGCAGCTTGAGCTCGATCGACGTGCCGTCGGGGGCGACCCGCCACGACTGCGCGAGCGCCGGCGCGAGCTCGGTCGTGGTCCCCCGGTACTCCAGCAGGCCCTCGTAGAGCTGGAACAGCACGCGGTACCCGGGGCCCGCCACCTCGATGGCCGGGTCGACGGTCGGAGGCTCGGAGGGAATCGCGAAGGTGACGGTCCCCGCCGGCGCTGCCGCCACCGGTCCCGCCAGCGCGAGCCCGACCAGCACGGCCAGCGTGGCCACCCATCGACTGCCCAGCGTCTCTCGCCGCATCGTCCTCTCCCTCGTCATCTGGGTCTCGCTCGCGCGCGTTCCGCACGCGGATTGGCGTCTCGCACCCTATGTCACCTCGACCGGGTAGGCGGTCAAGGCCTCCACTCCCTCGCGCGTGATGACGTAGTTGTCCGCCCACAGCGCGCCGCCGGCGCCGGGGATGCAGACGCCCGGCTCGATGCTGATCACCATGCCGGCCTCGAGCGGCGTCTCGTCGCCCGCGCCCAGGTTCGGCGCCTCCACGGGGGCGAGGCCGAGCCCATGCCCGGTCCGCATCGTGAGGTACTCGGCCAGCCCATCCTCTCGCAGCGCGCCGCGGGCCGCCCGGTCGAGATCACTCGCCGGCGTCCCGGGCCGCGCCCGTCGCCGCGCCGCCTCGTGGGCCCGCGCCGCCGACCGGAACCAGCCGCGCTGGATCTCCGTGGGCGCGTCGCCGACGACGATCGTCCGCGACAGCTCGCAGTGCGCGCCCTCGACGGAAGCCGAGAGGACGACGAACACCGGATCCCCCCGCTTAGCCTGGCGGGCCCCGGCCGGCGCGTGCACCGCGGCGATCCGCTCGCCCACCAGCGCGTTCCCGGCCGCGGCCACCGCGAGCGCGGAACAGCGGCGCGCCCCCTCGGTGAAGACGGCGGCGATGCTGGCGCCCTTGATCTCGAGCTCGGTGGCGCCGGCGCGGGCCGCGGCGAAGCCGGCGTCGAGCCCCGCAGCAGCCAGCTGACCGGCCCGGCGGTGATGCTCCACCTCCTCGGGACTCTTGATCAGACGCAGGCGCTCGACCCAGCCGCTCGCGTCGGACCACGCGACCTTGGGCAGGCCGGTGGTGAGGCCGCGCTCCGCGGCCCGAGAGAGCGTCGCCTGCTCGAGGCCGATGCGCGCGCCGCTCAGCCCGCGCTCGGTCAGCACGCCCGTCAGCAGCGCGAGCCACTCGCCGTCGAGGCGCCCGCCGGCCGCCGAGCCCTCGTCCCACTCCACGTAGCTGCGGACGTCGGCCACGCGGGTCATCTCCCGCGCCTGCAGCTCCTCCAGACGCGGCACGAGCAGCGTCGGGTCCCCGTCCGCCGGGACGACGAGCGTCAACGGGCGCGAGTACGCGTTCGAGTGAAACCCGACCAGATAGCGCAGGTTCGGTGGATGGACGAGCACCGCCGCGGCCACATCCGCTTCGCGGATCCGCGCGCGCAACCGGTCGAGCCTCGCGAGGTCCATGCCGGACACGTGTCCACGCGCATACTAGTCCGCGCCTGCGGGGTCCGGCAAGGCCACTGGCCGCGCGGTGCCCTGACGGCTACGATCGGCGGAGACTCGCCGCGAACGGAGCGCACGCATGCTGCAGCTGGGCTTGTTCCTGCCCGTCATGGAAGGCTGGCTGGGCGACCGGTGGCTGCCACGCTGGCCGGAGGTCGCGCGGCTCGCCGAGCTCGCCGAGGCGGTCGGCTTCGACGCGCTGTTCGTCCCCGACCATCTCGTCATCGGCGAGTCGCCGTACTGGGGCATTCCGGCCGGCGAGACCCGGGGGACGTGGGAGGCGTGGACCGTCGTCAGCGCGCTCGCGGCGCGCACCCGCCGCGTCGCGATCGGGACCTTCGTGCTCGGCGCCGGGTTCCGCAACCCGGCGCTCCTCGCGAAGATGGCCGCCACCGCCGACGAGGTGAGCGAGGGCCGGCTGATCCTCGGCCTCGGGTGCGGCTCCCACCCGCCGGAGTACGCGGCGTTCGGCTATCCCTACGACCACCGCGTGGACCGGTTCGAGGAGACGCTCCAGATCATCGTCCCGCTCCTCCGCGAGGGGCGCGTGGACTTCGCCGGGCGCTACCACGAAGCGCGCGCGTGCGAGCTCCTGCCCCGGGGACCCCGGCCGGCGGGGCCGCCCATCTGGATCGCCGCCTACCAGCCGCGGATGATGCGCCTGACTGCCCGGTGGGGCGATGCCTTCGTCACCGCGTGGCATCGGGATGCGCGGGCGGCCGCCGAGCCTCTGGGACGGATCGACGCCGCGTGTGCCGATGTCGGCCGGGCGCCCGCGACGCTCGGCCGTGTGGTCGGCGTCATCGTCAGGCCCGGGAGCGAGCCGCGTCCCCCGCTGCCCATGGGCACGCTCGGCGGCTCGGCGGAAGAGATCGCGACGGGGCTCCTCGGTTTCCACGCGGCCGGCGTCGGCCACGTGGTGTGCATGCTGGATCCCCGCGACGCCCGCGGCGTCGAGGCCTTCGCGCCCGTGATCGAGCTCGTCCGCCGCGGCGCACGGGCGGGCGCCTGACGGAGATGGACACGTGAGCCTGGGCAAGACAACGCCGATTCTCCGGATCTTCGACGAGGCGAAGGCGAAAGAGTTCTATGTGGCCTTCCTCGGCTTCCACCTCGGGGCAGCCAACCTCAATTGACGCCAACTGAGAAAGGATCCCGCATGGAGTTCGCGAATGACGTCGTCATGCTCACTGGCGCGGGCGGCCGGCTCGGCCGCCCATGCGCGCTCGCCTTCGCCACCGAGGGTGCCCGGCTCCTTCTGACCGACTCGGCGGCCGCGACCCTGGAGGAGACCGCGCGCCTGGCGCGGGCCCGGGGCGCGACCGTGGTGGCGGCGCCGGGCGACGTCACCCGCCGGGCTGACATCGAGGCGGCGCTCGCCGAAGGTCGACAGCGGCTCGGCCCAGTCGACGTCCTCGTCAACTTCGCGGGCTACGTGCCCGTGAGCCCGGTGCTCGAGGTCAGCGAGGAGGAGTGGGACCGCGTCTTCGCCGTCAACGTGAAGGGGACGATGCTGTGCTGCCAGGCCGTCGGGCGCGAGATGGTCGCGCGAGGCGCCGCCGGCCGGATCGTGAACATCTCCTCGGGGGCGTCCACCTCGGCCCGGGCCGGGGCCGCGCACTACTGCGGCTCGAAGGCGGCCATCAACATGTTCACGGAGGTGCTCGCCACGGAGCTCGGGCCCCACGGGATCCGCGTGAACGCGGTGGCGCCGGGCCTGGTGATGGACTCGGTCGTCCGGAAGGGCGAGCCGGCCGCGCACCCCTACGTCCGCGACATGCTCGCGGCGACGCCGCTCGGACGGACCGGGTCGCCCGACGACATCGCCCGGGCCGTGCTCTACCTCGCCTCGCCGCGGAGCGAGTGGATCACCGGGGAGGTGCTCTTCGTGACCGGGGGCGCGCACTGCGGGCGGACCCACATGGCGACGGCGGCGGGCCGCCTCGAGCCCGCGCCGGCGAAGGCGCGCGCCTAGCCGGCCAGCGCGTCGAGGTTCGCCCGGTCGCGCGGCCGGGCGCCGGCCTCGAGGGCCGCGTAGAGATCGAGCATCGCCCGCACGCGGGGGACGGGACAGCCCGCGCGCTCGGCCTCGGCGACGAGCGCGCCCAGAATCGGGCCCGCCTCGGTGCGGCGCTTCCTGATCGCGAGATCGCGCCAGATCCCCGTGCGGGTCATGACAGTCCGGCGCCAGTACGCCCGATGCGCGTCCCACGTCTGGCGCGCCGCCGAGGACTCGCTCTCGCCGCCGCGGAGGCTCCGTGGGTCGAAGCCGTCGACGGGCTGCACGGCCACGCCGAGCGCATCCGCGACGGCCAGTCCCTCGGCGGCGAGGCCGGACAGCGTGCGCCGAATGCTCGCGTCCTCCAGGAGGTCGACGACGTCCTCATCGACCATGGCGGTCGCGAAGTACACGGTGCCGAGGAGCAGCTTGCCCCACTTGTGGCCGCGGATGTTCGCCGTCGCGTCCGTGGGATGGAAGTCGGACAGGACCCGCGCCAGGGCGGTGATCCGGGAAGTGAGCCGGCCGTCCAGCTCGCCGACCTTGAGAGTTCCGGGTCCGCTGTACACGACGCGCCCGGGCCGGTCGTAGTAGCCACCGAACGAGAGGAACGCGGCGGCCGTCCGGGGCTCGCCGACCAGCGCGGCGATCTTGCCCTCCTCCAGGCCGTTCTGCATCGAGATCACCCAGCCGTCCGGGGCGAGCCGCGAGACCAGCGGCCGGAGCGCCTCCTCTGTGTGGAGCGTCTTCACCGCGAGGATCAGCGTCTCGATGGGTCCCGTCACGGCCTCGGGCTCGCACGCGGGCACCCGCGCGACGAGCTGCGCATGGCCGGCGACCTCGAGGCCGCCGGCCTTGATCGCCGCCACGTGGGCGCGGTCCTGGTCCACCAGCTGCACGGCATGGCCCGCCTGCCAGAGGTGCGCGCCGATGAGCCCGCCGATCGCGCCGGCGCCGACGATGGTCAGCTCCATGCGCCCGATCATCGCATGCGTCTGCCTCCGGTCGCTTGCACCGCTACTTCAAAAGCGAAGGGGCTGACCTAAACCACGAGGGAGAGTGCCTGCCGGCCCACGGCAGGCTAGCCGTCTATCGGCCAAGCGTTCAGCATCCCGCGGCAGCCTTGACAGGCCCGAGGTCGTCGCAGACCATCGAAATAGGTAGTGGTTTCGACCTCCGACCCATGCAGCCACGCGCAAGCGTACGGGACGGATTACCCAACGGTTGGGTTCCTCAGTATCGGGAACGACCGATACCCCGTCGCGCGCCGGCCAATCGAGTCGAGTGTGACGGCGGTGCACACGCAGTACGGCACTATCCAGTCGGCTGGAGCTCAACCTCGCGGGTAGGCTGGTTTCGACACGGCTTCACCACGAGCGACCGTCCACCAAGCACGCCTCCTGAGGAGCGACGCTAGCGTGGCAGTCCACGACCTCTGGTACAAGAACGCGATTCTCTACTGCCTCGACGTCGAGAAGTACATGGACGCGAACGGCGATGGCACCGGCGATTTCGAAGGCCTCCACCGGCGCCTCGAGTACCTGGCAGGGCTGGGAGTGACGTGCCTGTGGCTTCAGCCGTTCTACCCGTCGCCGAACCGCGACAACGGGTACGACATCAGCGATTTCTACGGCGTGCATCCGAAGCACGGCTCCCCCGGGGACTTCGTGGAGTTCATGAACCACGCGAAGGCCCTCGGGCTGCGCGTGATCGTCGATCTGGTCGTCAACCACACCTCCGACGCGCACCCCTGGTTCCAGTCGGCGCGCAGTGACCCGCGGTCGCCATTCCGCGACTGGTACGTCTGGGCCGACGAGCGGCCGAAAGACTACGACCAGGGGATGGTGTTCCCGGGCACGCAGAAGACCACGTGGACGTTCGACGACACCGCGGGGATGTGGTACTTCCACCGGTTCTACGAGCACCAGCCGGACCTGAATACCTTCCACCCGTCGGTGCGCCATGAAATGACCAAGATCATGGGGTACTGGCTCGAGCTCGGCATCTCCGGATTCCGGATGGACGCCGTGCCGTTCATCATCGCGGAAAAGGGAGTCGCCGTCCCCAAGAAGAAGCTCGACTACAACTTTCTCCACGAGCTCCGGCAGTTCCTCCAGTGGCGCTGCCGCGACGCCGTGCTGCTGGCCGAGGCGAACGTGCCGCCGGACGAGAGCCTCGAATACTTCGGCGACGAAGGCGACCGGCTCCAGCTCATGCTGAACTTCCCGGTGAACCAGCGGCTGTTCTACGCGCTCGCCAGCGAGGATATCGGACCGCTCGTGTGGGCGCTCCAGCAAACAGCGAAGAAGCCCTCCGCCGCCCAGTGGGTGCACTTCCTTCGCTCGCACGACGAGCTCGACCTCGGCCGGCTGTCCCCCGAGCAGCGCGCGTCGGCCTTCGCGGCGTTCGCGCCCGACAAGGCCATGCAGCTCTACGACCGCGGTATCCGCCGCCGGCTGGCGCCGATGCTCAAGAACGACCGCCGCCGGCTCGAGCTGGCATTCAGCCTGCTGTTCTCGCTGCCGGGAACCCCCATGATGCAGTACGGTGACGAGATCGGCATGGGTGACGACCTCACGATGGAGGAGCGCGAGTGCGCGCGGACCCCCATGCAGTGGACGAACGAGCCGCACGGCGGCTTCTCGCGCGCCGAGCGCACCGTGCGTCCGGTCATCGCCGACGACACCTACGGCTACGAGACGGTCAACGTGGCGCAGCAGCGCCGCGATCCGGAGTCCCTGCTGAACTGGACCGAGCGCCGCATCCGCATGCGCAAGGAATGTCCCGAGCTCGGATGGGGCGATTTCACCGTGCTGCGGGTCAACGTCCCCGAGGTGCTGGCGATCCGCTACGACTTCCGCGGCGTGTCCATGCTCACGCTGCACAATTTCTCGAGCCGACGACAGACCGTGGCCGTCGATCCCAGGTCTGACAACAGCGGGCTCCTGGTCGACGTGTTCGACGAGAATCACAGTCGATCCGAAAGTGGAACTCACCATCTGACGCTGGGCCCATACGGTCACCGCTGGTATCGGATCGGCGCCCCGGACAACGCACTGAATCGAACGTCCTTCTAGGGAGACCCGATCGGCCGATTCTCCGCGGGCCGCCGAAGGGCCGGCCGGCGGCTCGAGTGCCGAGAGGAACGCGCCCGCGGCCCGTGCTAAGATCGCGCGCGGACAGAGCCCGGGCGCGATGCGACTCGGCGCCGGCCCGACCATGACGACGCGCTTGATCGGTGCGCGCATCCCGCGAAACGAGGATCCGCGGCTCCTCCGGGGGCTGGGATCGTTCGTCGACGACATCGAGCCCCGCGGCGTGCTCCACGCGGCGGGGCTCCGCTCCCCGCACGCGCATGCGCGCGTCGGCGCGATCGACACGGCTCGAGCCCGCGCGCTGCCGGGCGTGCACCTCGTCCTGACCGCCGCCGAGCTCGGCGAGCTCAACCAGCCCTCGCCCCTCCTGATCCCGCATCCGGGACTGACCCATCCGCGGACCCAGCGGCCGCTTGCGGTCGACGAGGTGCGCTACACGGGAGAGCTGGTCGCGTTCGTCGTGGCGGACGATCGCTACGTGGCGGAGGACGCCGTCGGGCTGATCGACGTCCAGTACGAGCCCTTGCCGGTCGTCGCCGACCTCGAGGGGGCCGGCCAGCCCGGGGCGCCCCTGGTCCACGCGGACGTCCCCGGGAACCGCGCCGCCCGCGTGGTCCAGCGGGTGGGGGACCCCGACGCGGTGTTCGGCCAGGCCGCGCACGTGCTCCGGGAGCGGCTCTACATCGAGCGGAGCTGCGGGAGCCCGATCGAGGCGCGCGGCGTCGTGGCCGAGCACGACGCGCGCACCGGCCAGCTCCGGGTGTGGAGCTCGACGCAGGCGCCGCTCCCCATCAAGAATGGCCTCGCGCGGATCTTCGGGCTGCCGGAGTTCCAGGTGGAGGTCGTCGCGCCGGACACGGGGGGCGGATTCGGCACGAAGATCATGCTCTTCTATCCCGAGGAGATCCTGGTCCCGTACGCGGCGATGCGGCTCGGCCGGCCCGTCAAGTGGACCGAGGACCGCCTCGAGCACTTCGTCAGCGCGAGCCACGAGCGCGGGCAGCTCCACGAGGTCGAGGTCGCCTGCGACGCGACGGGCCGCATCCTCGGGCTCCGCGACCGATTCCGTCACGATGCCGGCGCGTACACTCCGTACGGCATCGTCGTCCCGCTCATCACGTCGACCCAGCTGCCCGGCCAGTACCGCCTGCGGCACTACCAGGTCGAATTCGACGTGCTCTACACGAACAAGGTGATGGTGACGCCGTACCGCGGGGCCGGACGGCCGCACGGCGTCTTCGTGATGGAGCGGGTCATCGGGCTCATCGCCCGGGAGCTCGGTCTCGAGCCGGCCGAGGTGCGCCGCCGGAACATGATCCAGCCGGACGAGTTCCCGTGGGACGTGGGGCTCACGTTCCAGGACGGAGGCCCGACCCGGTACGACAGCGGCAACTACCCGGCCGGCCTCGAGATGGCGCTGGACGCGATCGGCGCGCGGGAGTTTCGCGCGAGGCAGGCGGCCGCGCGCGCCGAAGGTCGCTACCTGGGTCTGGGGATCGGCTGCTACGTCGAGGGAACGGGGATCGGGCCGTACGAGGGCGCGCACGTGCGGGTCGAGCCGAGCGGCCGCGTCTTCGTCGCGACCGGCCTCACGACCCAGGGGCAGGGCCACCAGACGACGTTCGCCCAGATCGCCGCGGAGGCGCTCGGCTGCGCGCCGGCCGACGTCACCGTCGTGACCGGCGACACGGGCCGGTTCAACTGGGGCGCCGGGACGTTCGCGAGCCGCGCGCTGGTCACGAGCGGGAATGCCGTCGCGGCTGCGGCGAGGAAGGTGCGCGACAAGGCGCTCCGCCTCGCGGGCGAGCTCCTCGAGGCGTCGCCCGGCGACATCGAGCTGGTGGACGGAGCGGCCCGCGTGAAGGGCGTCCCCGGGCGACAGCTCACGCTCGGCGCCCTCGCCACGGTCGCGAACCCGATCCGCTACGCCTACGGCAAGGAGGCCGCGGAAGCGGCGCTCAAGCTCGTCAAGCCCCGTCAGGGGGCCGTGCTCCGCGACGACGAGGAGCCGGGGCTCGAGGCGCGGGGCTACTACGCGCCGCCCCAGGCCACCTTCGCGAGCGGCTGCCACGCGGCGATCGTCGAGGTCGACGTCGAGACCGGGGAGGTCACGTTCGAGAAGTACGTCGTCCAGCACGACTGCGGCACGATCGTGAACCCGACCGTCGTCGAGGGCCAGATCCACGGCGGCGTCGCCCAGGGCATCGGGGGCGCGCTCTACGAGAAGCTCGCGTATGACGAGCACGGCCAGCTCCTCGCCGGCAGCTTCATGGATTTCCTCATGCCCACCGCGGCGGAGATCCCCGAGATCGCGATCGTGCATCTGGAGACGCCGTCGCCCCTGAACCCGCTCGGGGTGAAGGGCGTCGGGGAGGCGGGGGCGATCCCGGTGCCGGCGCTCGTGGCGGAGGCCGTGGACGACGCGCTCGCCCCGTTCGGCGTCCGCGTGCGCGAGATGCCATTGAGCCCAGTGCGCATCCGCGAGCTGATCGGCGGGGTCAGGCCTTGACTTCCATACGAGTTTCAGCGCCCGGACGAGGCTCGTCGGATCGTATGAGAAGTCAAGGCCTGACCCCGCTCCGCGCGCTCCGGATGAGCCGATGCGTCCGCGAACGGCTCGATGCGGGGGAGCGGGCCGTGGTGCGCGCGGTTCAGCGTCGCGCCTGCCACCTCGCCGTCGCCGGCGGGCCGCTCCTCCTCCTCTGCCGGCCGGACGTGCCACTCGCGCCGAACGCGTTTGCGGTCGACGTGGAGCCCCACGTCGCGCTCGAGGACCAGGGGTTCCGCGTGGGGCACGTGGTCTCGCTCGGTGGGAGCGCGCCGTCCGACCATGACGCCGACTGGCGCATCGCGCTCGAGACGACGGCGCTCTGGGAGCCGCGGCCCGGCATCGTGCCGATCACGCCTCGGGACCTGGCCGACCGCGTGCGAGTGACGCGCGCCACCGTCGTGGCGGAGGGAGCGGGGGAGTCCCTGCTCCCGCTCCTCTGGGCACACGAGCGCGGGGCGCATCGGGCTCGGATCGGGGGTTGCCGGGATCGCGGCGCCCGCGGCCCGGCTCCTGTGCGATGCGGCCGTCCGCGGCGACGCGGCGGCGGTGGCGCGCGCGGCCCGCGGCCTGGCCGGGCTCGGCCCCGGGCTCACGCCGTCGGGGGACGATCTCCTGGCCGGCTTCGTTGGGGCCTGGACCCTGGTCGGCGCCGCCCTCGGCGGTGAGCGCGCCGCACGCGCGCGCGTGACGGCCGCCGTCGTCGCGGGGGCCGCGCGCGGCGCGTCGCCGCTCGGACGAATCTGGCTCGAGCACGCCCGCCGGGGCGAGCTCCTCGAGCCGATGACCCGGTTCGTCACCAACCTCCTGGCCCCGGACCCCCGCGGGCTCGACGCCGCCGTGCGCGGCGCGCTCGCGGTTGGATCCTCGTCCGGGACCGACTGGATGGTGGGGTTCCTTCTCGCGTCCGCGATGATGCTCGAGGCGACGACGGCGGGGCGGCCATGGTGACGCGCGGTCGGGTGCGGCGCGACGCCTTCGTGGACTCGGTCGCGCTGATGCAGGTCACGGAGCGCGTCCGGGCGCTCCCGGGGGTCCGGGCGGCCGCGCTGGTGATGGCGACCGAGCTGAACCGGCGCGTGCTCGACGAGACCGACCTCTTGCCCGCAGAGGTCAAACGCGCCGGGCCCACCGACCTCGTCATCGTGGTCCGTGCCGAGAGCGCGGAGGCGGCCGACGCCGCGCTCGGCCAGGCCGAGGCGTTCCTCGCCGCGCGCCGCGGGGACGAGGGACCACACCGGCGCGAGCCACCCCGCTCGATCACCGGCGCGGCGCGGCGGCTGCCCGGGGCGAACGTGGCGCTCGTCTCGGTGCCCGGCGCCCATGCCGCCGCCGAGGCCCACCAAGCGCTCTCCGCGGGCCTCCACGTGTTCCTGTTCAGCGACGGCGTCTCGCTGGCCGACGAGATCGCCCTCAAGCAGCGCGCGGCGGCCCGTGGGCTCCTCGTGATGGGTCCGGAGTGCGGGACGAGCCTCGTCAATGGCGTGGGCTTCGGCTTCGCGAACCGGGTGCGGCGCGGACACGTCGGGCTGGTCGCCGCGTCCGGGACGGGCCTTCAAGAGGTCTCGAGTCTCATCCATCGGCTCGGCGGGGGAGTCTCGCAGGGCATCGGCACGGGCGGACGGGATCTCCACGAGGCGGTGGACGGGCTCGCGACGCTCCAGACGCTGTCCTGGCTGGCGCGCGATCCGGAGACGCGTGTGATCGGGCTCGTCTCGAAGGCGCCGTCCAGCGCCGTCGCCGCGCGAGTCCTGGCGGCGGCCGTCATGCCCCGGAAGCCTGTCGTTGCCTACCTGCCTGGCTGGCAGGGGACACCGCCACCCGGCGTCGTCATGGCGGCCACGCTCGAGGCCGCGGCGCTCGGATGCGTCCGGGCGCTCGGCCGCCCGCGGCCAGGCTTCGCCCGGCCGCGCGCGGGCCGCTCGCGGGTCGGCCAGGTGCTCGGCCTCTTCACGGGGGGCACGCTGTGCGACGAGGCGCGGGCCATCGTCGGCGACGCGGGGGGGAAGTTCGTCGACTTCGGCGAGGTGGAGTACACGCGGGGGCGCCCCCATCCGATCATCGATCCGAGCCTCCGAAGCGCGGCCATCGCCCGGGCGGGAGGCGATCGCCACGTCAGCGTCCTCTTGCTCGACGTGATCCTCGGCGACGGCGCGCATCCCGACCCGGCCGCCGCGGTCGCCGCCGCCGTCGACGCGGCCCGGGCCCGCGCGCGCCGCGGCCGTCGCACGCTCGAGGTCGTCGCGCACGTCGTCGGCACCGACGAGGATCCGCAGGGGCTCGCCGCTCAGGAGGCGAAGCTCCGGCGGGCCGGCGTCCACGTCTGCCCGACGAACCGCCTGGCCGCCGAGCTCGCGCGCGACCTCGCGGGAGGCCGCCGTGGCCGCTGAGGGCGGGCTGTTCGGCGCCGAGCTGCGCGTGGTCAACGCCGGCGTGGATCTCTTCGCCGACGCGCTCGCGGCCCGCGGCGTCCCGGTGAGCCGCGTGGACTGGCGGCCGCCCGCCGCCGAGGCGCTCGCCGCGCTCTGGCGGGACGAGGTCGACGCGGCCAACCGCGAGGCGATGAGGCGGCTCGGCGCTGCCCAGCCCGTCCTGGTCGACGTCCGGCCGGCGCTCGAGGTCGTGCCGGGCATGACGCCGACGACCTTGCTTCACGCCGGACCGCCGATCGAGTGGGCCCGGATGAGCGGGCCGGTGCGCGGGGCGGTCATCGGCGCGCTCCTCTACGAGCGCCTCGCCGGGACGCCGGAGGAGGCCGAGCGCCTCGCGGCCTCCGGATCGCTCACGTTCGATCCCTGTCACCACCACGCCGCGGTCGGGCCGATGGCCGGGATCACGACGGCCCGGATGCCGGTCATGGTGGTGGAGAATCGCGCGACCGGGAACCGGAGCTACTCGACGCTCAACGAGGGCCTCGGCAAGGCGCTTCGCTACGGGGCCAACGCGCCCGACGTGATCGACCGGCTCCGGTGGTTCGACGCCGTCCTCGGTCCCGCGCTCGGCGAGGTGCTGCGGCGGATGGGCGGCGTCGACGTCCGCAGCCTCATCGCCCAGGCCGTCCAGATGGGCGACGAGTGCCACAACCGGAACCGGGCCGCCTCCGCGCTCCTCATCAAGACGCTGGCGCCCCACGTCGCGGCTCTCGACATCGCGCCGGCCGAGCGCGAGCGCATCCTCAGCTTCGCGGCGGGGAACGACCACTTCTTCCTGAACGTGGGGATGGCGGCGTGCAAGGCGGTGATGGACGCCGCCCACGGCGTCCCCCGGAGCAGCCTGGTCACGACGATGGCGCGCAACGGCACCGAGTTCGGCATCCGTGTGAGCGGACTCGGCGACCGCTGGTTCACCGGACCGTCCGGGACGCCGGTCGGGCTCTATTTCCCGGGCTTCACCGCGGAGGACGCCAACCCGGACATGGGGGACAGCGCGATCACCGAGACCGCCGGCCTCGGCGCCTTCGCGATGGCGGGCGCGCCGGCCATCGTCCAGTTCGTGGGCGGGACGCCGGCGGACGCGCTCGCCTATACCCGGCGGATGTACGAGATCACGCTCGGCGAGAGCGAAGCGTACCGGCTGCCGACGCTCGACTTCCGCGGAACGCCGACCGGGATCGACATCCGGCTCGTCCTCCAGACCGGGATCCTCCCGCAGATCAACACGGGCATCGCCCATAAGAAGCCAGGGATCGGCCAGATCGGCGCCGGGCTCGTCAACCCGCCCATGGCGTGCTTCGAGGGAGCCGGCCGGGCGCTCGCGGCCGAGCTGGCCCGGGCGGATCGGGGCGCACGGGCAGGAGCGTGAGCGCGCCCCGCGTCTCGCACGGGGCCGACTCACCCGTCGTGCCGCCGGCTCGGCGGTGGCTCGCGTCCCTCGCGGTGGGCGGGGCCCTCCTCGTCCTGTGGGAGGGGAGCAAGGCGCTCTTCGCCATCCCGCGCTACATGCTCCCGCACGTCCACGAGATCCTCGGGGAGTTCCTGCGCGAGGGCGCCGATGGCACGCCGTGGCTCCTCATCATGGCCCACAATGCCGGGTACACGGCGCTCGAGAGCGTGATCGGCTTCGCGCTCGGGGCGACGACGGGCCTCGGCCTGGCCGTCCTCTTTGCGCGCTTCCGGCTGCTCGAGCGCGGCCTCCTGCCGTACGTGATGGTGTCGCAGACGGTGCCGATCCTCGCCATCGCGCCGATGATCGTCGTCTGGCTCGGCACGTCGTGGGTGTCCAAGGCGGTGATCGCCGCGTACCTGACCTTCTTCCCGGTGACGGTCAACATGCTGCGCGGGCTTCGCACGGCCGATCCGGACGCGCTGGCCCTGATGCGCGCGCTGGCGGCGACGCCCCGCCAGGTCTTCCTGAAGCTCCGCTTTCCGGCGGCGCTGCCCTATCTGTTCACGGCGCTCAAGATCTCGGCGACGGCCAGCGTCGTCGGCGCCATCATCGGCGAGCTGCCGGTCGGGAGCCGGTTCGGCATGGGCGTGGTGATCATCAACGGGGCCCAGTACTACAACTGGCAGCCGGCGAACCTCTGGGCGGCCATCCTCGTGTCCGCGCTCCTCGGGATCGCGTTCTACCAGGCCGTGGCAGCCGTCGAGCGGCGCTGCCTGGCCTGGCGACCCGACACGGCCTAGACCATGGGGAAGTAGGGTCCGCTTGCCGATCATCGCGCTTGAGGGGGTGGGCAAGACGTACCCGAGCCAGGCCGGCGAGACGGAGGCCCTCCGGGACGTCTCGCTGGCCGTCGAGCGGGGGGAGTTCGTCTCGCTGATCGGCCCGTCGGGCTGCGGGAAGTCCACGCTCCTCCGCATCGTCGCCGACCTCGTCCCGCCGTCGGCCGGCACGGTCACGGTGAACGGGAAGTCCCCGGAGGCCGCGCGCCTCGACCGGGACTACGGCATCGTCTTCCAGGCGCCCGTGCTCTACGACTGGCGCACGGTGGAGGCCAACGTCCGCCTGCCGCTCGAGGTGGCGGGCCAGGCGCGGGACGAGCGGGACCAGCGGGTGCGGGCGCTCCTCAGGCTGGTCGGGCTCGACGGCTTCCGCCGCCACTACCCGTGGCAGCTCTCCGGCGGGATGCAGCAGCGCGTCGCCATCGCCCGGGCCCTCGTGGCGAACCCGGCGATCCTGCTCATGGACGAGCCGTTCGGGGCGCTCGACGAGATGACACGCGAGCGCCTGAACGGGGAGCTCCTGAACGTCTGCCACGAGACCGGCGCGACGGCGCTCTTCGTGACCCACAGCATCGGCGAGGCGGTCTTTCTCTCGACGCGCGTGGTGGTGCTGAGTCCCCGGCCGGGTCGCATCGCGCGCGTGGTGGACATCGATCTGCCGCGGCCCCGGAGCGAGAAGACGCGCGCCCTCCCGCGATTCTTCGAGCTGGTCACGACCGTCCGCGAGCACCTGGTCGAGGATCCGGCCCTCGCCACGGCACCCGGCGGGCCGCGGGGGCCGGCCGCGTAGCCGTGGCGACCGTCCGCGACTACCTGCCGGCCCTGGGCGTCTTCGTCCTCGGCATCGCGCTCTGGGAAGCCGTCGTGTTCGCATGGTCGATCGAGTTCTACCTCTTGCCGGCCCCCCACGTCATCGTCGCGAGCCTCGCCCAGACCTATCCGGTGCTCCTGGAGGCGAGCTTCTACACGTTCGGCGAGGCTCTTGGCGGCTACGGGCTCGGCTGCGGACTTGCCCTCGGGGGGCGGCGCTGGCGAGCCGCTCGCCGGCCGTCGCGAGCGTGCTGCTGCCCTATGCCATCGCCTCGGCATCGGTCCCGATCGTCGCGCTGGCGCCGCTCGCGATCATCTGGTTCGGGATCGGCCCGGGCTCGAAGATCGCCATCGCGGCCCTCATGACCTTCTTCCCGACATTCATCGGCGCCCTCCGAGGGCTCACCAGCGTGGACCCTCGCAGTCTCGAGCTCATGCGAAGCTGCGCGGCCAGCGAATGGCAGATCTTCTGGAAGCTGCGCGTGCCGAACAGCGCGCCGTTCGTGTTCACCGCGCTCCGGGCCTGCACGACGCTGGCCATGATCGGCGCCGTCGTGAGCGAGTTCTTCGGCGGCCGGGCGAAGTCGCTGGGCGTCTACATCAAGAGCTCGGCGAGCCTTTTCCAGACCCGCCAGGCGTGGTCGGCCATCCTCGTCGCCTGCGTCCTGGGACTCACGTTCTACCTGGCGGTGGCGCTCGTGGAGCGCCTCGCCGTACCATGGCGGGCGGAGCGAGAGCGGCTGCTGGGAGCCTGACGCGGGCGGACGATCTGGAATGGAACGCTCGACGAGACCTCGGGAGGGACGACCGATGACGAGACGCAGGATCCAGACGGCCTTCGGGACGATTGGCGGGACGATCGGTCTGGCGCTCGCGGCGATCGCGCTCCTCGTGTGGGCATGCCCGCCGCCGCCCAGGCGACGAAGGTGCGCCTCCAGCTCAAGTGGGTCACCCAGGCCCAGTTCGCCGGCTACTACGCGGCCAAGAGCCAGGGCTTCTACAAGGCGGAGAACCTGGACGTCACCATCATCCCGGGCGGGCCCGACATCGTGCCCGAGCAGGTGGTGGCGGGCCGTGGGGCGGAGTTCGGGATCGACTTTCTGCCGAGCCTCTTGTCCGCGCGGGAGCAAGGGGTGCCGCTGGTCAACATCGCCCAGGTCTTTGCCTATAGCGGCATGCGGGAGCTCGCGTTCAAGACGTCCGGGATCAAGACGCCGGCAGACCTCAAGGGCCGGAAGGTCGCGGTGTGGTTCGGCGGGAACGAGTTCGCCCTCCTGGCGACCCTCGCCAAGTACAAGCTCGACCCGCAGAAGGACCTGACGCTGGTCCAGCAGCCGTTCGACATGAACCTCCTGCTCCAGAAGCAGGTCGATGCGGCGGCGGCCATGACCTACAACGAGTACAAGCAGGTGCTGGACGGCGGCGTGAAGCCCGAGGATCTGGTGGTCATCGACTTCAACCAGGAAGGCACGGCCATGCTCGAGGACGGGATCTTCGCCCGCGCCGACTGGCTCCAGGCGGGCAAGAACAAGGAGACCGCCGCGCGGTTCGTGCGGGCCTCGCTCAAGGGCTGGGAGTTCTGTCGGGACCAGGCGGCCGCGTGCGTCGACATGGTCCTGAAGGAGAGCCCGGTGCTCGGGAAGCCGCACCAGGCCTGGATGATGGCCGAGATCAACAAGCTCGTCTGGGGCCCGCCGGCGCCCAAGACGCCCGCCGGGAAGATGGATCCCGAGGCCTTCAAGCGCACCGCGGACATCGCGCTCAAGTTCGGGGTGATCAAGAAGCCCGCCGAGCCGGCGGCCTACACCCACGAGGTGTGGGAGCTTTCCCGGACCCTGAAGTAAGCACGGCGAAGGGCGCGAGCCCGTGGACCTGGTGATCCGGCACGCGCGCGTCGCGGGGGCCGACCGGCCCGTGGACATCGGCGTCCGCGGCGAGCGCATCGCGCGCATCGGCCCCGGGCTCCCGGACCGGGGTGCGGTCGAGATCGACGCCGAGGGTCGGCTGGTGACGGCGGCCCTCGTCGAGCCGCACCTCCATCTCGACGCGGTCCTGACCGAGGGCGAGCCCCGGTCGAACCGCAGCGGCTCGCTCTTCGAGGGTATCGAGATCTGGGCGGAGCGCGTGGCGAGCCTCACGGCGGAGGACATCACGCGCCGGGCCGACACCGCGCTCCGCTGGCTCCTGGCCCACGGGGTCACCCACCTCCGGGCCCACGTGGACGTCTGCGACCCATCGCTGACCGCGGTGCGGGCGCTCCTCCGAGTGCGGGAGGCCTGGCGCGGCGTGATCGATATCCAGCTCGTCGCGTTTCCCCAGCAGGGGATCCACTCGTTCCCCGACGGCGAGAAGCTCATGGTCGAAGCGCTCGAGCTGGGCGTGGACGTGGTCGGCGGGATCCCCCACTACGAGTGGACCCGGGAGTACGGAGAGCGCGACGTGAAGACGGCGCTCGCCCTCGCCGTTCGCTACGGGCGTCCGGCCGATCTCCACTGCGACGAGACCGACGACGACCAGAGCCGTTTCCTGGAAGTGCTCGCGGCCGAGACCATCCGCCTGGGCCTCCAGGGGCGCGTGACCGCGAGCCACACCACGGCGATGCATTCCTACAACAACGCCTACGCCTACAAGCTGATCCGCCTGGCACGCGCCGCCGGCCTCCACTTCGTCACGAACCCGCTCGACAACTCGGTCCTCCAGGGGCGGTTCGACAGCTACCCAGTGCGGCGCGGGTTCACGCGGGTGAAGGAGCTCCTCCGCGCCGGCGTCAACGTCGCGTTCGGCCACGACTCGATCATGGATCCCTGGTATCCCCTCGGGGTCGGTGACCCAGTGCAGTCGTGCTTCGTGATGGTCCACTACGGTCACATGTCGGGCCATGACGAGCTCGCGCAAATGCTGGACTTCGTGACGACCCGGGCGGCCGACTGTCTTGGACTGCCCGACTACGGGCTCGCCGAGGGCCGCCGGGCCGACCTCGTCGTCTTCGACGCGCCGGCTCCGGTCGACGCCGTGCGGACCCTGGCGGTCCGGACGGCGGTGGTCTCGCGCGGGAAGGTCGTGGCGCGCACGTCGCCTCCCCGCACCACGGTGACGATCGACGGACGGGAGTCCCCAGTCACCTTCCTGCGGTGACCAATGCGAGGACGAGCCCCGTGTGCGCGTGGACCGCGCCGAGAGTGACCAGGCCGTCGATGCCGCGGGGACATCGAGAGCCCCGCACGGCCGCGGACGACATGGGTGGGCATGGCGGCTGATTCGGCGAGCCCTCCGAAGAGTCCCCCGGTGAGCGGACCGTCCGGCGCTCCGGGGCCTCGCCCACGCCGATCGGGCTCCGGCGAGCTGCGCTCCTGGGTCCTGTTCGGCGTGGTGGCCCTCGCGGCCTGGGAGGCGGCGTCGAGGCTCTACGCCCAGCCCTACCTTCTGCCGGCGCCCTCCCAGATCGCCGTCGAGATGGGGGAGAACTGGGACCTCGTCCTCGCCTACGCCTGGATCACCACCCAGGAGGTCGTGGTCGGGTTCACCCTCGGGGCGGTGGCGGCGCTCCTGGCGGCCATGCTCTTCCTCTGGCTGCCCCGGTTCCTGGAGAACTTTCTCTACCGTGTGATCGTGACCCTGAACAGCACGCCGTTCGTGGCCCTCGCCTCGCTGGCGGTGGTCTGGTTCGGGCTCGGGATCACGAGCAAGATCCTGATCGCGGGGATGTACACGTTCTTCGCCGTGCTCTACACGACGCACAAGGAGTTCATCTCGGTCGAGCCGATCCGCGAGCAGCTGATGGACGTCTACGGCGCCACGTGGTGGCAGCGGGTCTTTCTGCTGAAGCTGCCCTCGGCCCTCCCCATCGTCTTCGTGAGCCTGAAGGGCGGCGTGATGGCGGCGGTCAACGGCGCGATCGTGGGCGAGCTGTTCGGGGCGTTCGAGGGGCTCGGCTACATGATCCTGGACTCGCGGTACGTCGGGAACACGGTGCGGGTGTTCCTGGCGGCGGTCTTCTGCACCCTGATCGGCTGGCTCCTGCTCGGCCTGGTTGCGCTCGCCGAGCGGGCCCTGTTACCGTGGCACGTCAGCATGGCGCGCGACCGTGCCGCCCGCTGAGGGACCCCGGAACGCATCACGGCCGCGAAGGCAAGGCCTCGGCGCCATACACCCCCCATCTTCCAAGGAGGACACGACGATGAGGCGATCGCTGCGGCTTCTCGCTCTCGCCCTGATGGTCGTCTTCGCCGGCCTTCCGGCGGGAAGAGGCTTCCCCGATGCCGTCGCGCAGGACAAGACCAAGGTGACGGTCTTCGAGGCCTGGTTCATCCACAACGAGTCGATGGGCTCGCCGACGGCGGTGGAGAAGGGGCTCTTCGAGGGCCTCGACGTCAAGGTCGTGGGCGGGGGGCCGGGACTGTCCTCCATCGACCGGGTGATGGCGGAGTCCAAGGGTGGCGGCATCGCGTTCGGGGTGGACTACCCCTACAACCTCCTCGAGGCCCGCGAGAAGCAGAAGCTGCCGCTCATCGTCGGTCGCCCACGACTTCCAGAAGTCGGCGGTGCGGCTCATCTCCTGGAAGGAGATCAAGAGCGCGAAGGACATCGAGGGCACCGTCGCCACCTGGATCGGCTACGACAAGCAGGTGAAGGCCGCGATCGGACCCGACTGGGCGAAGAAGATCAAGGTCGTCAACCAGCAGGGCGACCCTGCCACGATCGGCTCGTGGCTGAAGAAGGACTACCCGTTCGCGCACGCGATGATCTACAACGAGATCCTCGTCGCCAAGCGGACGGCGAAGGAGAAGTACTGGACGTACTCGTTCGCCGACTTCGGGATCGACTGGCCGGAGAACGTGGTCTTCACGACCGAGGAGACCGTCAAGAAGCACCCGAAGGTGGTCCAGGCCTTCCTCGCCGGGCGGTACAAGGGCTACAAGCAGGCCCTGGCCAACCGCGACGAGGCCGTCCAGACGCTCATGAAGTACAACAGCAACCTCAAGGGGCAGGAGAAGCACGAGCTGGAGGGCATGGAGGCCATCGCCTCGGTCATGGTGACCGCGGACACCAAGGCCAAGGGGCTCGGGTACATCAACCCGGCCGGCTGGGACCGCGTCGCTCGCGACCTGACGAAGGCCGGCTTCTACACGGCGGCGCCCAACGTGAAGGCGGCCTACACGACGGAGTTCCCGAGCGGCGTGACCCCCTAGGCTCGCGTTCGAGGGAGATGGCCCCGCCGCTCGTCCGGCTCCAGCGGGTCTCCAAGCACTACGAGGTCGCGCGGCCGGGGCCCGCCGGCGGCGGCCGGGAGGAGACCGCCCTCCAGGCGGTCTCCGACTTCACGCTCGACGTGAGGGCGGGGGAGTTCGTCTCCATCATCGGGCCCTCGGGGTGCGGGAAGACGACCGTGCTGTTCCTCCTGGCCGGCCTCAGACCGCCCAGCGCGGGGCAGGTGGAGGTCTGCGGCCGGCCGGCCGCCGAGGCGATGCGAAGCGGGCTGGCGAGCGTCATCTTCCAGCAGCCCGTCCTCTTCGAGTGGCTCACGGTGGAGGACAACGTTCTCCTCCCGCTCCGGATGCGGGATCGCCGCTGGTGGGCCTGGCCGCTCCGCCGGCGGGACTACGCGGCCCGCGCCCGCGAGGCGCTGGCCACGGTCGAGCTCGACGCCTTCGCCCATTACCGCCCGGACGCCCTGTCCGGAGGCATGCAGCAGCGCGTGGCCATCGCGCGCGCGCTCACCCTGGCGCCCCGCCTCCTGCTGCTCGACGAGCCGTTCGGCGCGCTCGACGAGCTGACGCGCGATCGGATGAACCAGGAGCTCCTGCGGCTGTGGGAGGAGCGCGAGCTCAGCATCGTGTTCGTGACCCACTCGATCGAGGAGGCCGTCTACCTGTCGGACCGCGTGGTGGTCATGAGCCGGGGGCGTTCGGAGAGGACCGGCTCCAGCATCGTGCGGATCGTCGACGTGGATCTGCCTCGGCCCCGTCGCCTGGCGCTCAAGGAGGAGGTCGCCTTCTTCCAGAAGGTCCGCGAGGGCCGAGAGGCGCTCCGGGAGGCCTGAGTTGCGTTCGAGAACGGGCAGCCGCGCCGGGCATTCGGCTTGATGCCAGAGAGATCGGGGCGCCTCCGCATCGGGATCGACACCGGCGGCACGTTCACCGACGTCGTCGCGGTGGACGAGACGACGGGCGAGGTCTTCACGACCAAGACGCCGTCGATCCCCGAGGACCCGTCGCGCGCGGTGCTCGAGGGGCTGCGGAAGGTCCTCCGGCTCGCGGGGAGGTCGGCGGGCGCGGTCGCCGCCGTCTCCCACGGGACCACGGTCGCGACGAATGCGCTGCTCGAGGAGAGGTTCGACGAGCTCGCGCTCGTGACGACGGAGGGCTTCCGGCACGTCCTGGAGATCGCCCGGCAGAGCGTGCCGCAGGGCTACGGCAACTCCTACTTCTGGGTGAAGCCCGAGCGCATCGTGCCGCTCCACCGCGTGCGTGAGGTCCCGGAGCGCGTGAGCCACCGAGGCGAGGTCCTGCGGGAGTTCGACGAGGCGGCGGCGACCGAGGTCGCCGAGTGGTGCCGGCGCCAGGGCATCTCGGCGATCGGCGTGAGCTTCCTCCATGGCTACGCCAATCCGGCCCACGAGCAGCGGATGCGCGCCGTGCTCGCGCGCGTGCACCCGGAGGCGCACGTGTCGCTCTCCTCCGAGGTGTGGCCCGAGTACCGGGAGTACGAGCGCACGATGACGACGCTCGTCGACGCCTTCGCCAAGGGCCGCGTGTCCGGGTACGTCGAGCGGATCGGAGCCCGGCTCGCCGCGGAGCTCGGGTCCGGCGTGCCCTTCCAGGTGATGAAGTCGAACGGCGGCGTGATCTCCGCCCGCGAGGTGGTGAGCCACCCGATCAGCACGGTCCTGAGCGGGCCGGCCGCCGGCGCGCTCGGCGCCGCCTTCCTCGCCTCCGCCGCGGGCTTCGATCGCATCCTCACCATGGACGCCGGCGGGACCAGCACCGACGTCTGCCTGGTCGAGGGAGGGGAGCCGGGGCTCACCACCGCCGGCGCCGTCGGACGGTTCCCGGTCAAGGTGCCGATGATCGACCTCGTCACGGTCGGGACCGGCGGCGGCTCGATCGCCTGGCGCGCGCCGGACGGGGGCCTCAAGGTCGGGCCGGCCAGCGCGGGCGCGGACCCCGGACCCATGTGCTACGGCCGCGGCGGCACCCGCCCCACGGTCACCGACGCCCAGCTCGTGCTCGGCCGCATCCCGCCGCATCTCCTCGGGGGCGAGGTGCCGCTCTCGCTCGATCTGGCCCGGAAGGGCATCGAGGGCCTCGCCGGCGAGCTCGGTCTCACCCCCGAGCGGACGGCCGAGGGCGTGCTCGAGATCGCCGCGTGGAACCAGGCCAACGCCGTCGAGCAGATGAGCGTCAAGCGCGGCCTCGATCCGCGCGACTACACGCTGGTGGCGTTCGGCGGCTCCGGCCCGCTCCAGGCGGGCCGGCTGGTCGAGCTCCTGGGTCTCCGGGCCGCCGTGATCCCGGCGTCGCCCGGGACGGTGTCCGCCTTCGGCCTCCTCACCGTCGACCTCAAGAACGACTACGTCCAGACCGCGGTGGAGCGTCACGCGCGGCTCGATCTCGACCTCGTCAACGGCCACCTCGCGCGGCTCGAGGTCCAGGCCGTCGACGCGCTGGCGCGCGAGGGCGTGCCGGAGTCGGCGCGGCGCCTGCTCCGCCTCGCCGATCTCCGCTACTTCGGTCAGGCGTGGGAGGTGACCGTGGAGCTGCCGCCCGGCGCGATGGACGCCGCGCGCGCCGCCGAGACCGTGGAGCGCTTCCACGCCGCCCACGAGAAGCGCTACGGCTACAGCTACCGCGCCGAAGGTCCGGGCGCGGGCGGGGCCCGCCAGGGAGTCGAGTGGGTCAACCTGAGGGTCGTCGGCGTCGGCATGACCGGACGTCCGACCCCGCGGCCCATGGCCGCTGGCGACGGCCGCGCCGAGCGCGCCCGGACGGGCACGCGGCCCGTGGGTTTCGGAGGCGGCCACGTCGAGTGCCCCGTGTACGACCGCGCCCGGCTCCGGCCGGGCGATCGCCTCGCCGGACCCGCGGTCGTGGAGGAGTTCGGCGCGACGACCGTCGTGTTCCCGGCTCAGCATGTCGACGTCGATCCGTTCGGCAACCTGATCCTGACCCGCGCGGCTGCCGCCCCCGCGAACCGGGCCGAGGCGGGCGCCGTCGCGACGTCCAGCCCCGCGCCGGCGGGCGCCGGGGTCCAGCCCGACCCCATCGTCCTCCAGATCGTGCAGGGGACGCTGGCCTCGGTCGAGGCGGAGGTCGAGGCCGCCATCGAGCGGACCGCCCGCTCGCCGATGATCCGGGAGGCGCGCGACTTCCGGGCCGGGATCCACGACCGGCGCTGCCGGAAGCTCACGGGGCGCTCGTACTCGTCCCTCGTCCAACCCGTGGTGCGCGACTTCCCCGCGGAGACGATGCGGCCCGGGGACGTCTACTTCCACAACGACGTGTACGAGTCGGAGGGCGGGATCGGCCACCTGCCCGACCTCTGCGTGACGGTGCCGGTCTTCGATCCTGGTCAGGACGATCGCGTGGTGGCGTTCGTCCAGGCCTTCGGTCATCACGATGACATCGGCGGCGCGGTGCCGGGCTCGATGCCGTCCCACGCGACCAGCGCTCACCAGGAAGGGCTGATGGTCCCGCCGGTCAAGCTCTACGACGCGGGCCAGCCGAACCGCGACGTCATCCGAATCCTGGTGCGGAACTCGCGGCTCCCCGAGAGCCTCCGGGGCGACCTCGACAGCGAGGTGGCGGCCTGCCGGCTGGGCGCCGCGCGGCTCGGCGCGCTCTTCCGCCGGTACGGCGCGCCGCAGGTCGAGGCGTGCTTCGAGGCGATCCTCGCGCGGACGACGGAGACCTTCCGCCGGGAGCTCCTCGCCCGCATCCCCGACGGCACGCACGTCTGGGAGGACTACGCCGAGCACGACGGCGTCGATCCGCCCCGCCTCCACGCGCAGCGGATCACGATGACCAAGACCGGCGACCGGTTGATCCTCGACTTCGCGGGCACGAGCCCCCAGGCGCGGGGGCCGATCAACCATGCCGGCGACTACGCCGACGGCGTGTTCCTCAAGAAGTGGCTCGCGCCGATCCTCCGGAACCTCGCCGACACGCCGGAGCGGATGGCCGAGCTGGACGTCAACGAGGGCGTCGTCCCGCTCATCGAGCTCCGGTTCCCGCCGCCCGGCACGCTCCTGACGCCGGTCTTCCCGGCGCCGACCAACGCGCGCACGTTCGTCATCCTCCGGCTCCTCGGGGTCCTCGCCGGCGTCCTCGCCAAGGCCACCGGGGGGCGCATGCCCGCCGACCAGGAGACGATCCGCTACACCGGCTTCCACGGGGTGGATCCGCAGGGCGAGTTCTACCTGATGCGCGAGGTGCTCGGGGGCGGCTCGGGTGGCCGCCACTACGCCGACGGCTCCGACGTCGTCCACATCGTGCCGGACAGCAAGAACCTCCCCGTCGAGTTCACCGAGACGCGCTTCCCGATCCGGGTCGAGCGGCTCGCGCTGGCGATGGACTCCGGCGGCGCGGGCCGGCGGCGGGGCGGCCTCGGCTACCTGAAGGAGTTCCGCCCCCTCGCCGACAGCTACTTCCTCTCGGTCGCCGACCGCTCGATCCTCGCGTGCTGGGGGCTCGCGGGTGGGCGGGCCGGGCAGCCGTTCCGCGTCACGATCGACCCGGGCGGGCCGGGCGAGCGCATCCTGCCCGGCCTGGTCGACGACGAGCCGGTTCCCGCGGGCACCCTCGTGCGCGTCGAGACCACGGGCGGCGGCGGGTGGGGCGATCCGCTCGAGCGCGAGCCGTCGCTCGTCGTGCTCGATGTCGTGCAGGGCAAGGTCTCCGCGCGGGCGGCCCGGGAGGACTACGGCGTGGTGCTGACGACGGGCCCCGACCGCGAGACGGCCCACGACGCGGCCGCCACCGCGGCCCTGCGGAGCCGGCTCCGCGAGGCCCGCGGCCGGCCGCCGTTCTTCGATCGCGGGCCCGGCTACCGTCGCCTCGCGGGCCGGGAGGGGTCAGACTTTGACTTCTAAACAATTCGGATCTACGGTCGGATGTTCTGGTTCAGCCGGAAGAAGTTCGTCGGGTCGTACTTGCGCTTGAGCGCCCGGAGCCGCTCGTACTTGGCCTCGCCATAGGCCGCCCGCACGCGGTCCTGCCCCTCCTCCCCGAGAAAGTTCACGTAGACACGGCCCGTGGAATACGGACGCACCGCCTCCCACATCTCTCGGGTCCACGCGATGCACGCGGACGCGCGAGCGGGCTCGGACCAGACGGCGTCGATGTTCACGGCATGGGCCGCCCGCCGGTCCTCGAAGGCCGATCCCTCCGGATCCTGTCGACCGACGGCGCCGCCCAGGTGGAAGATGATCGTGTAGGACTCCGGCGTCGCGACCCCCCAGGCCCGCTCGGCGAGCGTGTCGATGAGGGCATCGCTGAGCGATGGCACGTACTCCGATTTCCAGTAGTAGCCGAGCCCGTGGGGCGCGGTGGGATCGAAGAGCGCCTGGTGTGAGACGTACGGCGTCGGCCGGATCAGGTCCACCAGTGGCTCGCCGAACCGCCGCAGCGGGGCCACCACTCGCTCGCCCTCCTCCACCGAGCCCGCGTAGCACGCGCCGATGACCACGACCGGTTGCCCGTGCACCGACGGAGGAAGGAAGGGCGCGGGCGGCGCCATCCGAAGGACCACGATGGTCGTCAGCTCGTCGGGCGCGCTCCCGATGAAGTCGCGGTAGAAGCCCAGGACCTCGCGGGCCTTCGCGGCAGGGTGGAGCATCACGCCCGCCAGGACGATCGGTCCGACGGGGTGCAGACGATACTCGAAGGACGTGACCACCCCGAAGTTGCCGCCGCCGCCGCGGAGCCCCCAGAAGAGGTCGGCGTGCTCCTCGGCGCTGGCGCGAAGGACGTCGCCGTCGGCGGTGACCACATCGGCCGACAGGACGTTGTCGGCGGCCAGTCCATGTCGGCGCATCAGCCAGCCGAGCCCCCCGCCGAGCGTGAGACCCGCGATGCCGGTGTGGCTGATGATCCCGCCGGGCGCGGCGAGCCCGAAGGCCTGGGTCTCGCGGTCGAACTCGCCCCAGAGGAGCCCCGGCTGCGCGCGCGCCGTTCGCTCCGCCGGATCGACCCACAGGCCCTTCATCGGTGAGAGATCGATCACGAGCCCGCCGTCACACACCGCGGTGCCCGCGACGTTGTGGCCGCCACCTCGCACGGCGACGAGAAGATCGCGCTCGCGCGCGAAACGGACGGCAGCCCGGACGTCGGCGGTGCCGGTGCAGCGCGCGACGAGCCCGGGATGACGATCGATCGCACCGTTCCAGATCGCGCGGGCGGCGTCGTACTGCGTGTCGCCGGGACGGATGAGCTCTCCACGAAAGTGTTGCGCCAGGTCGGCGAGGGCCGCATCGTCGAGGGCGGTGGCGTCGCGACGCTCAGTCTCGAGAGCTGATCGAGTGACCATAGAGCACCTCCTGGTGACCGGAGGATGGCTCCGGCCGGCCGGGCGGTAAAGCACAACAAATGGACGTACAAAAAATGGACTTGCGACGCCTTTCGCCGTTCACTATCCTCGGCCCAGGATGAAGGGGTACGGCCAGTTCTGCCCGGTCGCCAAGGCGGCCGAGATCGTTGCCGAGCGATGGACCCCGCTGGTCCTGCGCGAGCTGCTCTGCGGGAGCCGTCGCTTCAGCGACCTCCACCGGGGTGTGCCCCTGATGTCGCGCACGCTCCTCGCCGGACGTCTCGAGCAGCTCGAGGACGCCGGCATCGTGCGGAGCGTGGCCAGGCCGCATGGCCGCGGGCGCGAATACCACCTCACCGCGGCGGGCGAGGAGCTGCGGCCGCTCATCGACCGCCTCGGCGAGTGGGGCCAGCGTTGGGCTCGTACACAGATCGGCGCCGGCGACCTGGATCCGGGCCTGCTCATGTGGGACATCCACCGGCGTGTGAACCTGGAAGCGTTGCCCTCGCAGCGGGTCGTCGTGCGCTTCGACTTCAGCGGGGTGCCGGCGACCCTGCGTTGCCCGAGAACGTGGTGGCTCGTGCTCGAGCGGCGGGAGGTCGACCTCTGCCTCAAGGATCCCGGTTTTCCGGTCGACATCGTGGTCAGCGCCGACCTGCGGACTCTGACCCGGGTCTGGATGGGTGACGTGCGGCTGGCCGAGACCGTCCGTGCTGGCCTGATCCGGCTCGAGGGGCCGCCGTCCCTCGTCCGCGCCTTCCCGACCTGGCTCACACTGAGCACATTCGCCAGCGTCGCGCGCGTCGGGGCCGCGGTCGCCGCCCGCCCAGCATAGCGACCCACTCGAGGCGTCATCGCCTGCCGCCCTCGACCAGATCACCGAGCGCCGGGACCGCACTACGTGATCCTCGAGCGATTGACTCACCCCGGCCCCGGCACTACGTTCGGGCACCGACGACCAGGCCCCGGGAGGGCTTCTAGCGGCGGGGCCAGTCCGCTCTTTCCATTGCTCGCGCAAGCCTCAATAAGAAGTCACAGCGTGACCCCATGAAGCCGCCGGTCTTCGAGTACACGGCCGTCGGCTCGGTCGAGGAGGCCGTCGCCGAGCTCGCGCAGCACGGCGACGCGGCGAAGCTCCTCGCGGGCGGCCAGAGCCTCGTCCCGCTCCTGAACATGCGGCTGGCCACGCCCGCCCGCCTGATCGACCTGAACCGGGTCGCGGCGCTCGCTCACATCACGCTCCGGGCCGGCGGGCTCGCCATCGGAGCGATGACCCGGCAGCGGGCGGTGGAGCGGAGCGCGCTGGCCGCCCTCCACGCGCCGCTCCTCGGCGAGGCGCTGCCCTGGGTCGGACACTTCCAGATCCGGAACCGCGGGACCGTGGGCGGGAGCCTGAGCCACGCGGATCCCGCGGCCGAGCTGCCGGCCGTGGCGCTGTGTCTCGACGCCCGCTTCACCGCCCGCGGGCCGGCGGGCGAGCGCACGCTCGGGGCGGACGAGTTCTTCCGGACACAGCTGACGACGGCCCTCGCGCCGACCGAGCTCCTCACCGAGGTGTGGTTCCCTTCCACGCCGCGCGCGGCCGGCTCGGCCTGGCTCGAGCTCGCCCGCCGCCACGGCGACTACGCGCTCGTGGGCGTGGGGGCGGTGGTGGCGCTCGCCGGCGACCGGATCGGGGAAGCGCGGCTCGCCCTGACCGGGGTGGGGGACCGGCCGGTGCGGATGCGGGAGGCCGAGGCGCGGCTCGCCGGCGAGTCCCTCACGCCGCAGGTGCTCGGCGACGTCGCCGAGGCGATCCGCCGGGCGATCGACCCCGGGAGCGACATCCACGCGACCGCGGCGTATCGCCGGCACGTCGCCGGCGTGCTGGCGTCGCGGGCGATCCGGCTCGCCGTCGCGCGCGCGAAGGAAGCGCCGCGTGCCTGACCCCGCTCCGATGGAAGTGCGTCTCCGGGTCAACGGGCGCGACTACGCGGAGTCGGTGCCGCCGCGGCTGCTCCTCTCCGATTTCCTCCGCCATCGCCTGGGCCTGACCGGGACCCACGTCGGGTGCGAGCACGGCGTCTGCGGCGCCTGCACCGTGCTCCTCGACGGCGAGGCGGTGCGGTCGTGCCTGCTCCTCGCGGTCCAGGTCGCCGGCGCCGAGATCACGACCGTCGAGGGCCTGGCGGAGCCGGACGGCCGGCTCCATCCGGTCCAGCAAGCCTTCCACGAGATGCACGCGCTCCAGTGCGGGTTCTGCACGCCGGGCTTCCTCCTGTCCGTCCTCGACTTCCTGCGCGACGCCCCCGCGCCCTCGGACGACGAGATCCGGCAGGGGCTCGGGGGCAACCTCTGTCGCTGCACCGGCTACCAGAACATCGTGCGGGCCGTCCGCCGGGCCGGCGAGCTGCTGGCGGAGCGGCGCCCGCCCGCCTGACCGACGGGCTCCGTGAGAGAGCCCCTCTGACCAGGGAGACCAGACGATGGCAACCGAGGTGGTGAAGGTCGAGCTCAAGAACGTGCAGGACGCCTCCGGCCTCGAGGCGGCGATCCGGGCCGGGCGGTTCACCGCCGACCAGGTCGTGGCCGTGGTCGGCAAGACCGAGGGCAACGGCGGCGTCAACGACTTCACCCGCATCCTCGCGGACCAGGCCTTCCGGCGCGTGCTGCAACAGCACGGCCATCGCAGCGCCGAGGACATCGCGCGGGTGCCCATGGTGTGGTCGGGCGGATGCGATGGCGTCATCACCCCGCACGCCACCGTGTTCGCGCGGAACGAGCGCGGCGGCCCCGCCGGTCAGTCGCGGCTCGTGATCGGCGCGGCGATGAGCGCGGAGCTCTTGCCGGAGGACATCGGGCGCCCGGCGATGGTCGAGAAGGTCGCCGGGGGGGTGCGCGCGGCCATGCGGGACGCCGGGCTCACGGACGCGGCCGACGTGCACTACGTCCAGACCAAAACGCCGCTCCTCACGATCGAGTCGGTCGCGGACGCTCACCGGCGCGGCCACACCGTCGCCTGCGAGGTCCACGCATCCATGGACGTCTCGAACGGCACCACCGCGCTCGGCATCGCCGTCGCGCTGGGGGAGATCTCGATGCCGCAGGCCGAGCAGATCTGCCGGGACTTCGACCTCTACTCCTCGGTCGCGTCATGCTCGTCCGGCGTGGAGCTGACGCGGGCCCAGATCGTGCTGATGGGCAACCGCGCCGGCGCCGGCGGGCGATACCGGATCGGCCACAGCGTCATGAAGGACGCCCTCGACCTCGACGGCATCTACGAGGCGATCCGGAACGCGGGGCTCGCGCTGCCGCCGCGCCCGCGAGCCGAGGATTTGGGCGAGCGCGTCGTCAACTGCTTCGTGAAGTGCGAGGCGGACCATCGCGGGACCCTGCGGGGCCGGCGCCAGATCATGCTCGACGATTCGGACGTGCACCACCACCGCCACGCCAAGGCGGCGGTCGGCGCGGTGGTCGCGACCGCGCTCGGCGATCCGGCGGTCTTCGTGTCGGTCGGGGCGATGCACCAGGGCCCGCACGGCGGCGGGCCGGTCATCGCCATCGTCGACGTCGGCGAGTAGCCGCCGGGATCAGGCGTCGGGCGAGGACGACCGGGACGCCGATCGCTCAGCCGCCGAGATACATGCGGCGCACTGCCGGGTCGGCGAGGAGCGCCGCCGCCGGCGCCGAGTGGCGGACCTCCCCGAGGTCCAGCACGAGGCCGCGGTCGGCCAGCTCGAGGGCTTTCCGGGCGTTCTGCTCGACCAGCAGGATCGTCGTGCCGGCGCTGCGGATCTCGGCGAGCGTGGTCCACACCTCGGCGATCGCGGCGGGGGCGAGGCCCATCGATGGCTCATCGACCAGGAGCAGCGTGGGCTCGGCGAGGAGGCCCATCACCAGCTCGAGGAGCTGCTGCTGGCCGCCCGACAGGTCGCCCGCCCGCCGGCGCGCATGCCGCCGGAGGAGCGGGAACCGGTCGAAGCAGCGCTCGATGTCGGTCTGTACCCGTCCGTCGCGCCGGATGAACGCGGCCATCTCGAGGTTCTCGCGCACGCTCATCATCGGGAAGTTGCAGCGGCCCTGGGCCACGTAGGCGAGGCCTCGCCGGCGGAGCTCCCCCGGGGAAAGCCCGGTGATGCCGTCGCCCCGGAGGCGCACCGCGCCCGCGGAGAGCCGGAGCCGTCCGTAGATCGCGCGCAAGAGCGTGCTCTTGCCGGCGCCGTTGGGCCCGATCACCGCGGTGACGGTGTGGGGCATCAGGGCGAATGTCACCCCGCGCAGGACCTCGACCTCGTCGTAGCCTCCGCGGAGTCCCTCGACCTCGAGAACGGGCGCCTCCGGGCTCAGGCGACTCGCGTCGCGCCGGTCAGCTGCCAAAGTAGGCCTCGATGACGGCCGGGGTCTCGCGCACCTCGGCGGGCGGGCCCTCGGCGATCTTCTGGCCGTGGTCCAGCACCATGAGCCGCTGGCAGAGGGTCATGACCACGGTGAGGTTGTGCTCGATGAGGACCACGGTCCGGCCCTCGGCGTGGAGCTCCCGGATGTGCCCGGCGAGCCGCTCCACGAGGACCGGGTTCACGCCCGCCATCGGCTCGTCGAGCATCAGGATGCGCGGCGCCGGCACCAGCGCCATGGCGAAGGCGAGGAGCTTCCGCTGGCCGTAGGAGAGGGACGCGGCCGGCCGCTCCGCCGCGTCCGCGAGCCCCAGCCAGTCCAGCAGGGTGCGCGCCCGGCGATCCGCGGTCGCCTCGGCCCGGGCGGCCGCCGGCAGCCGGAGGAGGCGCGCCGCGAAGCCGTCCGGCTGGAACTCCTGGAACGCCGCCAGGAGATGCTCGCGTACCGTGAGGCGGGGGAAGACGCGTGCGGCCTGGAAGGTGCGCCCGAGGCCGCGGCGCGCGGCCGCATGCGGGGGCTCGCCGGTGATCTCCCGCCCGTCGAGCGCGATCCGCCCGCGGTCCGGCTTCACCGATCCCGCGACGCAGTTGAAGAGCGTCGTCTTGCCGGACCCGTTGGGGCCGATGATCCCGACCAGCTCGCCCGCCTGGACCGTGAGGTCCACGTCGGCGAGCGCGAGGACGCCGGCGAAGCGCTTGGTGACGCCGGTCACCTCGAGCACCGGCGCGGTCACGCGGCGCTCCGCGGGCGCCGCGCGAGCTCGGTCACCCAGCCCCAGACGCCGCGCGGGAAGGCGAGGACGGCGGCCAGCAGGATCGCGCCGAACAGGAGGTTCCCCAGGTGGGCGAAGCCCCGGAGGGCTTCCGAGACGCCGACGAACAGCGCCGCGCCGAGGAGCACGCCCCCGAGCGTGCCGGGCCCCCCGACGAAGACCATCACGAGCAGGTTGATGGTCAGGAACGGCGAGAAGTCCGCCGGGCACACGACCGTCGTGTAGTGCGCGTAGAAGACGCCGGCGGCGGCGGTCAAGGCACCGCTCGCCGCGAAGAGCGTCAGCTTGTGGCGGAGCGGGTTGACCCCGAGCGCGGCCGCGAGCTGCTCGTCGCCCTGGATCATCGCGATCGTCCGACCGGCGCGGTACGTGGTGAGGGCGAGGTAGGCGAGGAGGGCCACCCCCGCGAGGAGGACGGCCAGCACGTACGCCGACCGCGGCGTGGCCGTGGAGAGGACGAGTGGCCCGAGCGCCAGGCGCGCGGGCGCGACGCCGGTGGTGCACATCGGCCCGCCGGTGAGGTCCGTCAGGTTGTTGGCGAGCGCGGCCGCGATGAGGCCGAGACCCAGGCTCCCGATCGCGAACGCGAGATCCGACAGGCGGAAGAGGGGCCAGCCGGCGGCGACCGCCACGACCGCGGCCAGCGCGACGCCGGCCGGCAGCGTGACCAGGAGGCCCGCGTCGTACCGGGTGGCGAGGATGCCGGCCGTGTACGCGCCGATCGCGTAGAACGCGGGCGCCGCCAGCGACACCGCCCCGATGTGGCCGGCCATCAGGTCGAAGGCGAGCGCGAGGACGACGTAGAGGGCGAGCGTCACCAGCGCGTTGGCGGCGTACGTCGACGGGGCGAGCCGGGCCGCGCCCAGCGCCGCGGCGAGGAGCGCCACGCCGAGGGCCACGCGCGACAGCCGCACTACACGCGCATGGCGCGCCCGGCGAGACCCTGCGGGCGCAGGAGGAGCACCAGCACCATGACGATGAAGCCCATCGCCTCCTGGTAGGCGGCGAGGCCGAAGCCGCCGGCCAGCGCCTCCGCGACACCGAGGAGCAGCGCGGCCGCGAACACGGCCCCCGTGCTCTCCGCGCCGGCCATGACCACCGCGGCGAGCGCCTTGAAAGTGACCGGGGCGCCCATGGTGGGCGTGACCGTGTAGAGCGGGGCGAAGAGCACCCCGCCGACGCCGGCGAGGGCCCCCGCGAGGACGAAGGTCACGGTCGCGATCCGCCGCACGTCGATCCCCAGGTCGACGGCGGCCTCGCGGTTCTGGGCGAGGGCCCGCATCGCCTTGCCGATCCGCGCGCGGGTGAGGAGGAGCCGCAGCCCGAGAAAGGCGACGGCGACCGCCACGAACACGAGGACGCGGTGCCACGAGATGGTGACGCCGGCGAGCGTCACGGTCCGGGTCGCGAGCGCGACCGGCACCGAGTGCGGCAAGGCGCCGAAGGCCAGGATGATCCCGGACTCGAGGAGGACGGTCACGGCGAGGGTGCCGACGAGCTGGAAGCGCCAGGAGCGGCTCAAGAGCGTGGTGCCGACGGTCCGCGCGAAGAGGAAGCCCACGACGGCCATGGCGAGCACTGCGAGCGGAGCGGCGACCCCGTAAGGCAGCCCGAGCCCCGCTCGCAGGCCCACCAGCACGTAGGCCGACAGCATCAGGAACTCGCCGTGCGCGAAGTTGGCGAATCGCACCACCCCGAGCAGGAGCGCCAGCCCCAGCGCCACCAGCCCGTAGAGGCTGCCGAGCGTGAGGCCGTTGACGACCTGCTCGAGGAGGACGGTCATCCGTCGGCCGACCCGGTCAGCGGGTCACGGGGCGCCCTTCACCACGGTCATCTCGCGCAGCACCTTGGTCTTCCCGCCCAGGATCTGGACGATGAAGAGGTTCGGATAGGCCTGGTTGTGCTCGTCGAACTTGATCGCGCCGATCGGCGTCTGGACCTCGATCTTCGCGAGCGCGTCCCGGAGACCCTGGCGCGTGACCTTGCCGCCGCCGTCCGCCGCGGCCCGCGCGATCGCCGGGGCCAGGACGCCCTTCACCGCGTGGTAGCCGAGGGCGCCGTGGGTGACCGCCGACGAGTTCCACTTCTCCTCGTAGCGCTTGACGAAGGCCGCGTCCACGTCGGGCGCCCAGAGGGTCGCGTCCGTCCACCCCTCGGCCAGGGACGGATCGTCCTGGATGGCCCGCAGGAACTCCGGCGAGGCGATGTCGCTGCGCGTGAAGACCGGCACTTTCCAGCCCACCTCGCGGAGCTGGCGGGCGAAGATCGCGCTGTCGGTGGCAGTCGCGATGTAGAGGATCCCCTCGGGATTGTCCTGCCGGAGCCGCGTGAGGAGCGGGCGGTAGTCGGCCGCCCCGCGGGCGAAGTACTCGGTCCCGGTCACGCGAACGTTCAGCTCCTTCAGGATCGGCGCGTACGCCTGGACCGCCCCTCGCCCGAAGTCGTCGTTGTAGGCGAGCACGGCCAGGCTCTTGGTACGCTGGGCGACGAAGGCCCCGTAGGAGCGGGCGATCATCGTGTCGTCGATGTTGATCCGGAACGCCCACGGGTTCCCGCCCTTGCCCGACATGGAGTAGAGCCGCGGATTCGTGGAGCTCTTGGCCAGGTTGACGACCTCCAGCTGCTGGATGACCGGCATGACGGCCAGCGTGCCGGACGAGCCGGCGGAATCGACGATCGCCAGGACCTGGTCGACGTCGGCCAGACGCCGGGCCACCGCCACCGCCTCGGAGGGCACGCCCTTGTTGTCCGCGTAGATCGCCTCGAGCTTGTACCCGGCGACCCCGCCGGCGGCGTTCAGCTCGTCGATCGCCATCGTGATGCTCTTGCGGTCGGAGTCCCCGATGACGGCGCTCGGACCCGACAGCCGGGTCGACACGCCGATCTTGAGCGTCGGCCGGTCCTGGGCGGCCGCGGGCGCCACCAGGACCAGCGCCGAGAGCGCGATGCTCGTCAGTCGTGTGCGCATGATGCTCTCTCCCTGGGCGTGGCGCGCGGTGGTTTCGGCCCGCGCCCCGCGCCGCTCGGATGTCGTGGCGTTAGTGAGACACCACCCGGAAGCTCCGGTCCAGGTGTCCGAGGATCCGGGAGCCATGCTCCCCGACGAGGACCGTGTCCTCGATCTGGAGCCCCGGGAATCCCAGCTCGTAGTAGGGGAGCTCGACCTGGAAGACCATGCCCGTCTCGAGCGGCGTGTGGTCGTTCGGCCCGAGGAGCGGGATGTCGTAGATCTCGAGCCCCGCCCCGTGCCCGATGTGGCTCCGATCGTAGTGGGGAATGCCCGCCTTGCGCGTGCCGGCCACCCCAGCGTGGAACACCTCGCTCGCCGGGACACCCGGGCGCATGGCCGCGATCGCCGCCTCCTCGCCCGCCACCACCGCGTCGTAGTACCGCTGGACGCGCGGCCCGGCCGTCGGCGGACCGAGCGAGAAGTTCCGCGCGATGTCCGACGAGTAGCCGTCGAGGTAGCAGGCGGTGTCGAACCGGATCACCTCGCCGGCGGTCAGGGTCGCGTTGCGACTGTTGACGTAGCCGGTCGAGCCGTGCCCGCCGAAGAAGATCTGGGTGATCGACGGCCGTCCGCCCGCCGTCACGACCGTGCGCTCGTACTCCGCGACCATCTCGAGCTCGGTGGCGCCCGGCTTGGCCACGCCCATCGCCGCCATGATGCTCCGCTCGTTGAGCTCGAGCACGGCCCGCATTCGCTGGAGCTCGACCGCCGTCTTCACCGCGCGGATCTGCCGGAATGTGGCCCAGCCCGGCACGAGGCGGAGCCCCGGCAGGAGCTTCTGCACCTCCGCCTTGACCTCCTCCGTCAGGAGGCCGCGCTCGTCGTAGGCGACCCGGCCGCGTGCCAGGCCGAGCCCGTCCAGCGCCTCGGCGAGGGCGACCGCGACGCTGGCGCGCGACTTCCCGAGGCCGTCGATGACCCATTCCTTGATCTGGCGGTCGAGGTCGCTCAGCTTCGCGCCGGGCTCCACGAACCGGTAGAACTTGCCGTAGGGCACCATGGCGGTCCCGGCCGGGGCGTTGGCGAGGACGTTGCCCATCTCGTTGATGCCGCACGCGATGGCCGGCCTGTCGAGCCGGTTCCGGGCGACGGCCGCGTAGAACTGCGCCTGCCGCGGCAGCCCGACCTGGCTCTCGACCCAGACGTGCGTGAGGTAGTAGACGTTCTCGAGGCTGGTGGCGAGGAGCCCGTCCAGACCGGCAGCGTCCAGGACGCGCTCGGCGCGCGGGCGGTTCATGAGGGTCATGTCGCGACTCCCTTCTTGGTCATCTCGATCACGAGGGGCCTGACCTCCTCGGCCATGGCCCGCATGCCGTCCCGCTCGTCGCTCCCCGCCGGAGTATGGAGCAGGACGGTGATGTCCCGGATGCCCAGCTCGACCACGAGGGCGATCTGCCGGGCCACTTCCTCGGCACTCCCGGTCCACGTGAAGGCGTCCACCACCTCGTCCGGCACCAGGTGGGCGTGAGCGTGCGAGTGCTCCCGATCCTTCCTGGCGAGCACCGCCTGGAGCTCCGGCGAGAGCTCGAGGCCGACCGCCCGCACGAAGCCCATGTCGGGATAGCTCGTCGTCAGAAAGCCCGCCAATGCGGTGCGGACCGTATTCCGCGCGCGACGGCGGTCCGGATGGATGCAGGTATCGACGCGCGAGATGAGGCGGAGATCCTGCCGCGTGCGTCCGGACCGCTGGAGGCCCTCGTCGATCCGCCCGAGGGCGTGGCGGACGCCGGACGGCGTGGCGTAGGTGGCGATCATCACGCCGTCGGCCATCTCGCCGGCCATGCGGAGGACGAGGTTGCCGCGGCTCGAGACGTAGATCGGGAGATCCGGCCGGGCCGGAAAGTTGAGCTGGCCCCCCAGGAAGCGGACGATCTCGCCGTCGAGATGCACCCGCTCGCCGCGCAAGAGGCCGCGGATCACCTGGATCGCCTCGCGCAAGGCCACCGCCGGCCGCCGGCGCTCGTAAGCCAGCGCCTGGCCGCCCCCGCCGCCGGCGCCGAGCATGAGGCGGGCGCGCCCCCCGGAGAGCTCGTCGAGCGTGGCGATGGCCACCGCGATGAGCGCGGGATGCTGGGTGTAGGGATCCTGGATGAACGTGCCCAGCTCGATGCGACGGGTGTGGACGGCGGCGACGGCCAGCCCGATCCACGGATCGCGGTAGTACTTCTCGTTGCCGTGCCAGAAGCTCTCGAAGCCGAGCGCTTCGGCGAGCTGGACGATCTCGACGAGGCGCGCCGGCGGATGCCGCTGCCAGAAGCCGAGGCCGAGCCGCAGCACTCAGCCCCTCCGGGCACCGAGGGCCGGGAGCACCGCCTCGGCGAAGTGCTGCATGTCGTCGAGCCACTCCTCGACCCGGTTGCCCACGAAGTTCATTGCCGCGAGCATCGTGACCCCCGCCTCACGCAGGAGCTCGATGCGCTCGATCAGCTCGTCCGGTGAGCCGACCAGGTTGTACTCCTCCAGGCGCGCGAGGTTCTGGTCGCGCAGGGTCGAGGCCGTGAGAGAGCGCAGGTGCTGGTACATCCAGCTCGCGCGGAACTTCGCGACTGCGGCCTCGTGGCTCGGGGCGATCGCGCAGATCAGCTGCGGGGCGACCGCGATCGCGGCGGGATCGCGGCCTGCCTCGCGGGCGGCCTCGCGGAGGCGCGTCACCCCGCGCACCAGGGTCTCCCGGCTCATCGAGGCTGGGAGCCAGCCCTCCCCGTGGCGCGCCGCGCGCTCGACGACCGCCGGATGATTGCCGCCGACGAATATGGGCAGGGGACGCTGGAGCGGCATCGGCGCCAGATCGAGCCCGTCGAAGGCGTAGTAGCGCCCGTCGTAGCTCACCGGGCGCTCCGTGAACAACCGGCGGAGGATCGTCAGGCTCTCCTCGGCCATGTCCGCGCGCCGCGCGGCGCGGAGACGCGGGAAGAGCCGCTCGAACTCCTCGCGATACGCGCCCATGCCGACGCCGAGGATCACGCGGCCACCGGAGAAGCGGTCGAGCGTCGCGACCTGCTTGGCGAGGTACACGGGCTCCCGGAGCGGGAGGACGATCGTGGCCGTGGCCAGCCGGATGCGACGGGTGACACCGGCCGCGGCGGCGAGCGCGATCAGGGGCTCGTAGAAGCTGGGCGGATCGGGATAGTGCTCGCGCACGTACTGCGGGGCCGTGATGTGGTCGTTCCCCCAGACCGAGTGATAGCCGAGCCGCTCGGCGTGGACGATCACCTCGATGACCTGATCGGGGCGCGCGAACCCGACCGGCGAGCTGAGCCCCTCCTTGCACGTCGGAATCGCCACGCCGACGTCCATCGCGGTCGTCGCCCCTACGCCTTGTCGAGCACGCGCTGGAGCGCGGCGAAGGTCGGCTCGATGAGCGGGATCTCCGGCAGGCGGGCGGCGGTCGCCTCGGGATCCTTGAGGCCCGTCGACGTGACCACCGCCACCACCACCTCGTCGGGCGCGACGATCCCCTGCGCCGCGAGCTTCCGCGCCACCGCCAGCGGCAGCGCCGCGGCGGGCTCGGCCCAGATGCCTTCCGTCTCGGCGAGCTCGAGCTGGGCACCCATGATCTCGTCGTCGGTGGCGGTGAGCGCGACGCCACCCGTGTCGCGGACCATCCGGAGGCTCTGGTAGGCGCTGTTCGTCGCCGCCGCCGACGTGGCGACCGAGCGGCCGCCGGGCATCGGCTCGGTGTGATCCAGGTCGCGGGCCAGCGCGTTCGCGACCGGGCCGAACACCTCGGCCGCCATCATGCGGGGCACGCGGTCGACGAGCCCGAGCGCCCGGAGCTCGAGGAACGCTCGCCACGTCGCGACCGGGAGGTCGCCGTAGGACACGGGGGCCACGACGACGTCGGGCGCCCGCCAGCCGAGCTGCTCGCACAGCTCGAACCCGACGGTCTTGGCGCCGTCGAGCGAGTAGGGATTGGCTCCGACGGGCGGCGTCACGAAGTTCTGCACCGGGAACCAGCCGTGCCGCTCGACGCCCTCCCGGACCAGCGTCCACCGGTCGGCGAGCGTGGGGACCGCGACCACCGTGGCGCCGTACGCCTGCATGAAGGGCCGCATGGCCGCCGGCACGTTCGGCGTCGTCAGGATCACCGCGCGGAGGCCGGCGCGCGCGGCATAGGCCGCGGTGGCCGCGCCGGCGTTGCCGGTCGAGCCGATCGTGAGGACCGTGGCGCCGAGCTCCCGCGCCTTGGTCGCGGCGACCGACGCCATCCGATCCTTGAAGGACCACGTCGGGTTCCGGGACTCGTCCTTGACGTAGAGCCGCCGGAGCCCGTAGCGCGCGCCGAGCCGGGGGCAGGGGACGAGCGGGGTCATGCCCTCGTCGAGGGTCACGGCGGGCCCGTCCGCCACCGGCAGGAGCTCGCGGTAGCGCCACATCGTCAGAGGCCGGCCGTCGAGCTTGCCCGGCCCGAAGACCCCGGCCAGCCGGCCGTAGTCGTAGACGCAGTACACGTTGGACGGCCTGTCGGGCCCGCACGCGGGGCAACCCTGGAACAGGCGGCCGGGCGGGTACTGCCGCCGGCAGCGGAAGCACTCGAGGTGGAGGAGGTAGCTCACGCGGCCCCCGCCGGCTTCCGGGCGACGCGAGCGGCGGACGGGCGCGCAGCCTTCGGCGGCGTGGCGGCGGTCCCGCGCCGCTTCCGGGGCGCCGGCGACTCCGACGCCGCGGTCGCCTCGACCGCCGGCACCGGGTAGGAGTACGCCCGCTTGACGATGCGCACGATGCCGAGGGTCGAGGTGCGCTGGATGCCCGCGATGCGCGCGAACCGCTTGGTCATCAGCTCGTAGAGGTGCTCGTTCGACCGGAACACCGCGGCGGCGACGATGTCGAAGCCGCCGGTGGCGATGCCCAGGAAGAACACCTCCGGGAGTTCCGCGAGCACCTCGGCGACCTTCTCGAGACGCGGGGGGGCGACCTGGATCTGGATGATCGCGTAGGTCTGGTAGCCGATCTTGAGCGGATCGGTCCAGGCGCCGCACTGCACGACGCCCTCCCGGGTCAGCCGCTCGATGCGGTTCCGGACGGTCGTCTCCGCGACCCCCAGGCGCCGCGCGATGTCCGTGTTCGGACGCCGCGCGTCCGCCTGCAGCATCCTGATGATTTCCACATCAGTTTGGTCAAGACGCTGCGGAATTCGCCGCTTACGCATGCTCGTACGTCGAGTTTCGTCGATTCAGAGGAGTCGGTCAAGCCGATGTCCCGAACGGGTGACGCGGGACCGAATCCGCGGACGGCCCTGGAACCGTCGATGTGAAGCGAGGACGGCCCGCCGGGCGGCGGCGCCACACTGCCGAACCACTGCGCTGGGCTCAGCGTGCAGTGCCCTTCAGGCGAAGGGGGCGCTGCGGACTCCTCGACGCCGCTCTCCCAGCGCAGGCATCTGAGGCAGCCGCGTGCGTCCCACGCTGGTGGAGCGCCGGCTCGCCCTGCTATCCTGCGGCGCGTGCAAGGGAGGATCGCACCCTCATGTCGAGCGGTGCGCGACGGACGAGGAGGAGACCTGGCGTGACACTGCGTGGAGCCGACATTCTCGCCCGGAGCCTCGCACGCGGGGGGGCCCGCTGCGTCTTCACGCTCTCGGGCAATCACATCGTTCCGGTCTTCGACGCGGCCATTGACGCGCATCTCCGCATCGTCCACGTGCGTCATGAGGGCGCCGCGACACACATGGCCGACGCGTGGGGGCGGCTGACGCGCGAGCCCGGCATTGCCTTGTTCACCGGGGGGCCCGGTCATGCCAACGGGGTGGGCCCGCTGATGACGGCGCTCGCCGCCGAGTCGCCCCTGGTCATGCTCTCCGGGCATGCCCCGCTCGACCAGGTGGGGCTCGACGGTTTCCAGGAGCTGCGACAGGCGGACATGGCCGCACCCGCCGTCAAGGCTTCGTGGACGGCCAAGAGCGCGGCGGCCCTGGGCGAGGACATCGCGCGGGCGATGCAGATGGCCCGGTCCGGCCGGCCGGGGCCGGTGCACCTCAGTATTCCGAGCGATCTCTTCGAGGCGCCCGTCGAGGGGGCCGATAGCGCGATCCCGGCCGCCGAGGCGTTCCGGGCGGTCCCCGCGCCGCTGGCCGATCGCACGGCCGAGGCGGTCATCGCGGATCTCGCCCGGGCGAAGCGCCCGCTCGTCCTCACCGGGCCGACCATGGCGAACGATCGCGGCCGGGAGCTGCGGGCGTCCCTCGCGGAGGTCACCGGGATCCCGGTCCTGTTCATGGAGAGCCCGCGCGGCATCGCCGACCCGTCGCTGGGCGCGGTGGCGGACGTCCTGGCGCAGGCCGATCTCGTGGTGCTGCTCGGGAAGAAGCTCGATTTCACGCTCAAGTTCGGCCGCCCGCCGACCTTCGACGCCGCGTGCCGCTTCGTCCAGATCGATCCGGACCCCGAGGCGATCGGGCGCGCCGCGCGGGCGCTCGGCGCCCCGGGTCGCATCGTCGTCACCGCGGTGGCGGACACCCTTCCGGCGGCCGAGTGCCTGGTCCGGGTGGGCGCGCGACGCGCTCCCCGTCGAGATGGATGGACGGAGGACGTGCAGTCGGCCATCCGCTACCGTCCGGCGGAGTGGACAGCCCTGGCGACCCGCGAGGGCGCTGTCCATCCGGTCGCGGTCGGCCGGGCGATCCGCGACTACTTCGCTCGCGATCCAGGAGCGGTCTACGTCTCCGACGGCGGTGAGTACAGCCAGTGGGTGCAGGCCTCGGTTGACGCGAGCACCCGCATCACCAACGGGCCCGGCGGGGCGATCGGCGGAGGCGTGCCGTTCGCGATCGCGGCGAGCCTCGCGCGGCCGGACGCCCGGGTCGTGCTCTCGACCGGGGACGGATCGTTCGGCTACCACCTCGCGGAGTACGAGACGGCGGGACGAGAGCGCGCCCCGTTCGTCGCGGTGGTCGGCAACGACGGCTGCTGGAATGCCGAGTACCAGATCCAGCTGCGCACGTACGGGCGTGACCGGGCGATCGGCTGCGAGCTGAGCCCGGCCGTGCGCTACGACCTGGCGGTCAGCGCGCTCGGCGGGTACGGCGAGCTGGTGACCAAGGGGTCCGATCTGGCTGTCGCCCTGGAGCGCGCCGTGCAGTCCGGGCGGCCCGCGTGCCTCAACGTGATGGTCGAGAGGGTGGCGGCGCCCGCCATCTCACACCGGGCCGCGGCGCCCACCACCTCCAGCGGATGATGTACTGCTGACCTCGTTGGTCAGCGTGACGTAAGTCCGCACGCCTCGGATCGCCTCGCGGGCCTCACGGCCCGAGGCCGAGCAGCCGGGCCGCGGTGCCGCCCACGATGTTCGCGATGTCGCGGTCTCCGATCAGGCCGGCGCAGTGCACGGTGAACGTCTCGAGCGTCTGACGGTACGTGCAGAAGCGCTCGACGTTCGGCATGTCGGTGCCCCACATGAGCCGGTCCGAGCCGAGCGTGTCCACCAGGTGGGCGATCGCGGTGTGGAGCTCCGTGTACGGATACCCCCAGACGTTGCCGAGGCTGATGTGGAAGAGGAGCTGGAGATGCGCCGCCGGCGCCGCGAAGGGCTCGAAGAGCGCGGCGGGCAGGCGGAGCCGACGGCCCTCGATGAACAGCCGCCACGGAAAGCCGTGGGTCAGCACGGCCGGCACCGCGGGATAGCGCTCGAGCCAGCCGCGCCACGTGCGCAGCTGCCCGAGATAGCTCTCGACGGTCGGCTCGGGCCACGGCGTCAGCGTGAAGAACACGGGCCGGCCCAGGCGCGTCACGTGGTCCCAGAACGCGCGCATCTCGGGTCCGTCCCACGACTGGGTGACGCCGTGGCGGTAGCGACTCGTCAGGATGAACTGATAGCCGGAGAGCCCGAGGTCGTACGCGCGCGAGACCTCCGCCATGGCGGCGTCCGGATCCCGCTCGATCTCCCACTCCCGGAGGTTGGCCAGGGCGAGGAGGCGCGTCGGATACCGGCGCACGCACGCGGCGAGGTAGTCGGTCAGCTCCCCCATGACGTGGTCGGTGTGCAGGAGCGCGCGGTCGACGCCGGCGTAGTCCATCTGGGCGACGAGCATCTCCGGCGGGTGGGCCAGGTCGGCCAGCGCGGGCGGCAGGTACTGCTTGGCGTACTCGTGGCCGTCGACGGTCCACACGAACCGCCCGTGCCCCCCGGCGCGGAAGCCGACCTCGCGGAGCCCGCGGAGCGTGCGGTCCCGGGGATCCGCCAGCATCTCGTTGTGGCCGGGGGCCCGGTCGGTGAGGCGCCACACGGGCTGATGGTGGTCGGCCATCTCCCGTTGCACGTACCGGAGATGCTCGCGAGCGGAGGGAAACCCGTTGGCCTCGCCGAGCGGTGGAAAGCAGTAGGCGTGAGCGTCGACGATCATACGGTCCTCGCGCGTTCGGTCCGCGTGGCGCAGAGCTCGTCAGTCAGGGCGCGGCAGCGGTCCGGGATATTGACAACGTTCGCCGCATCCATAGTAATTGAGGCCGTCCCACAAGGGACGCCATGTCGTGCACCCCGTTGCTCCGGAGAGCAGCCGTCGTGAGTCTCCGATGCCGCTTCGCCCCGCGCGACTCCGAGTGAGCTCCCCGCCGCCGAGGTCCTCGCCGCAGGCCCGCGTCGCGATCGCGTCTCACTTCACGCCGGCCACAGAGGGAAGGCCATGAAGCTGCTCGTGACACCGGTCCGAACCGTCCTGACCCTCCTCGTCGCCCTCGCCGTGCTCGCCGCCGCCGCCGACGCGCAGGAGCGCAAGTCGCTGCTCAAGGAGATCAAGGACCGAGGGGAGCTCCGCGTCGGCTACGCGACGGCGGATCCCCACTCCTTCAAGGACTCCACCTCGGGGCAGTGGAAGGGCATCGCGGTCGACATCATGGAGGGCTGGGCCCAGGAGATGGGCGTCAAGCACGTCGCCGTCGACACGAGCTGGGACGCGATGATCGCGGGCCTGCAGGCCGGCAAGTACGACGTCGCCGCCGCGCTCAACCGCCGGCCCGCCCGCGCGATCGCGGTCACGTTCTCGATGCCCTACATGAACGTCGAGGGGACCTTCGCGGTCAACCGCGACAAGGTCAAGGCCCGCACGTGGGAGGAGCTCGACAAGAAGGGTACGAAGGTCGCCGTCATGATGGGCACCGCCGAGGACAAGGCGCTGTCGCGCGTGGCCAAGAACCTCGAGATCGTGCGGCTGCCCGACCAGAACGAGGCGCGCATCGCCGTCCAGTCCGGCCGGGTCGCGAGCTTCTTCGACGACATCTCGGGGAACGCCAAGTTCGCGCAGACGAACAAGCAGTTCCGCCTGATCATCCCGAGCCCGGTCATCAACCTCGAGGGAACGGCGTTCGCGATCCGCAAGGGCTACTTCTACGACGACCTCCAGGCGCTGGACATCATGGTGGAGAACTACGCGAACACCGGGCAGCTGAAGGCCGCCCAGGCCAAGTACGGGCTGCCCAATCCCGCCGACTTCACGAAGTGAGCTGATCGCGCGCTGACGCGACGCCCGCCGGACCGGGAGCGTCCATCCGCCCGCCACGGGTGGGACGCTCCGGCCGGCGGCACTTCGATCCGAGAACGGCGCCCCCGGCGCGCAGGAAGGGGATACCCTGCCGCATGTCGTACGACTGGACCTGGAGTGTGGTGCCGCGCGCCCTTCCCGCGCTGCTCAAGGGCCTCCAGCTCACCCTGCTCATCACGGTGGCGGTGGTGGCGCTCGGGTTCCTGCTCGCCATCTTCGTGGCAGCGGGACGGCTGGCGCGGAGCCCCTTCATCAACAAGCCCGTCGCCGCCTACATCGAGTTCTTCCGAGGCACCCCAGCGCTGGTCCAGCTGGTGTGGGTCTACTACTGCCTCCCGATCGTGCTCGGCCTGGAGCTCCCGAGCGTGGCGTCGATCGTCCTGGCGCTGACGCTCAACGTCGCGGCGTTCTACGCCGAGTCAATCCGCGCCGGAATCCAGGCGGTCCCGCGCGACCAGTCGGAGTCGGCCGACATCCTCGGGCTGTCGTACGTGGACAAGATGCGGTTCGTCATCTTGCCGCAGGCATTCCGGATCATCATCCCGGTCGTTCTCTCGCAGAGCATCAGCCTCTTCAAGGACACGGCGCTCGTCTCGACGCTGGGCGTCGCCGACCTCATGTACCAGGCGCGGGTGGTCGCGACCGAGACGTACCGGCCGATGGAGATCCTGACGTTCGCCGCCATGATCTACTTCGTTCTCGCGTTTCCGTGCACCATCGCGACACGCCTGCTCGAGCTCCGGCTGGCGCGGGCGCGACACTGATCCCGATGATCAGCGCGCGGCGCCTCCAGAAGCGATTCGGCACCCTCGAGGTGCTCCGGGAGGTGAGCCTCGAGGTGCAGGCGGGCGAGGTCGTGGTGATCATCGGTCCGAGCGGCTCGGGCAAGAGCACCCTGCTTCGCTGCCTCATCGGACTCGAGGCGCCGGAGTCCGGCGAGGTGCACATCGACGGGCGGCTCTTCTTCCAGCGCGACGGCCGGGAGCGGGGCCCGCTCCGGCGGACGGCCGAGTTCCGCCGCATCCAGCGGACCATGGGCATGGTCTTCCAGCAGTTCAGCCTGTTCCCGCACCTGACGGTGCTCCGGAACGTCATGCTCGCGCCGATCCGCGCGCTCTCCGTCTCGGAGGCCGTCGCGCGCGCTCGCGCCGACGCGCTCCTCGCCAAGGTCGGCCTCGCGGACAAGGCGCTCGCCTATCCGGAGAAGCTCTCCGGCGGCCAGAAGCAGCGGGTCGCGATCGCTCGGGCGCTCGCGCTCGAGCCGAAGATCATGCTGTTCGACGAGGTCACGTCCGCGCTCGACCCCGAGCTGATCCACGAGGTGCTGAGCGTCATGCGGGGCCTGGCCAACGACGGCATGACGATGGTGGTGGTGACGCACGAGATGGGCTTCGCTCACAAGGTCGCCGACCGGGTCGTGTTCATGGACGCGGGCGCGATCGTGGAGGAAGGGCCGCCCGGCACCATCTTCGGCGGCGCGCGCGAGACGCGCACGCGCAGCTTCATCGAGAAGGTGCTCACCCACATCTGAGCGCGCCGGACCCGGGACATCGTCGGGACCGAGTCCGCGCGGGGTCGCTGAAGGATCCCATCCGGCCTCTCCGTTCCCGATGGCCGCGCGCTCATTCGGCGCGTGGTCGATCGCCTCGGGCTTGGAGACCACTCCGCCTGGATCCCGGGCCGGCCGCCCCGCTCGGGCTTCAGCGCCATCGGGACACGATCGTAGGACTCCAATGGAAACGATGGCTTAGACTATGGATTGACATGATACCTACATATCAGTAGAGTTCGCTACATCATGAATGCCGCCTGGCTCCAGCTGGTCACGAGCCTCCCGACGGAGAACGCGACCGAGCGCATGCGGGTCTGGCGCGCCCTGAAGGCGACGGGCGCCGGTGTGCTGCGCGACGGCGTGTATGTCCTGCCGGAGCGGCCGGACCTGCAGGAGGTCCTCGCGGGCCTCGCGGCCGAGATCAGCGAGGCGGGCGGGAGCGCGCACGTGCTGCGCGTGGAGCCGCGCGACGACGCCCAGGACGAGGCGCTGCGGGCCCTGGTCGATCGGACGAAGGAGTACGCGGCGCTCGTGGACGAGGTCGGCCGGGCGCGGAAGCGGTTCACGCGCCGCGACCCGGCCGCGGTCCGGCGTCAGAGCCGGACGCTCCGTCGCCAGCTCGACGCGATCGTCGCGATCGACTTCTTCCCCGGGGCGACCAAGGCCCAGGCCGAGGCCGCCCTGCTGGAGCTGGAGGCGGCCGCGACGGAGATCCTCAGCCCCGGGGAGCCCCACGGCCAGCGCGGGCCCATCCTCCGGCTCGATCGCCGCCAGTACCGCCGGCGCGTATGGGCCACTCGCAAGGCGCCGTGGGTGGACCGGCTCGCCTGTGCCTGGCTCATCAAGCGGCACATCGATCCGGCCGCCTCGTTCGTGTGGCTCGAGACCCCCGCGGACCTGCCGAAGGAGGCCGTCGGGTTCGATTTCGACGGCGCGCCGTTCACCCACGTCGAGTCGCGCGTCACGTTCGAGGTGTTGCTGAAGAGCTTCGATCTCGAGGGTGACGCCGCGCTGCGGCGGCTGGGCGATCTCGTCCACTACCTGGACGTGGGCGGGATCCCGGTCGCCGACGCCGCCGGGATGGCGACGCTCCTCACCGGGGCCAAGCAGCAGAGTCGCGATGACGATCAGCTCCTGAGGCACGCGCTGGCGCTGTTCGACTGGCTCCATGCCGCGTACACGGACACGGAGGCGGACGCCGGGCGGGGATCGGAGTGACCTGGTGCCCAGCGTGACGGGACACTTCCTCGCCCCGCCTTTGACGAGGCCCGAGCTTTCACGGCCGTAGACAGGGAGACACTAGCGATGCATCAAGCGATCGCCCCGATCGCGGTTCGACCCTGGACCTTGAACGGACTGTCCGAGCGCTTGCTGGTCAGCCATTACGAGCATCACTACGGGAGTGCGGTCCGAGCGCTGAATGCCGTTCGGCAGGAGCTCGCCAACCTCGACGTCGATGGGCTCATCCACCGGCTCGGCAGCCTCAAGCGCGAGGAGCTGGCCGCGATGGGCTCAGTGGCGCTCCACGAGCTGTACTTCGGCAACCTGGGCGGGGAGGGGAACAAGATTCCGGATCCCGTCGGCGACGTCCTCGAGAAGCACTTCGGGAGCGTCCGGGCCTGGCGGAGTGAATTCGTCCGAGCGGGGCAGTCCCTCGCCCATGGGTCGGGCTGGCTCGCCCTGACCTATTGCCGGCGGACGAAACAGCTCTGGAACCAGGTCGCCGCCGACCACTCTCAGGCGGCGGTCGACGCGGCCCCGGTTCTCGTGCTCGACATGTACGAGCACGCGTACCACCTGGACTTCGGCCCGAACGTCACCGCGTACATCGATGCCTTCATGCGCAACATCGACTGGGCGGCGGTGGGCGCCCGCCTGACCGCCGCGCAGGGCGAGGCGCCGCTCCCACTGGAAGACCCCTCCGACGGAAGCCTGCCCTCGCTGTCCGTCGAGGAGCTCGCCGCCCAGCTGGCGAAGGGGGACCCGGTCCAGGTGCTCGACGCGCGGCCGCGCCACCACATCTCCCGGACGGTGGACCTGATGGACGGCGCGGTCTGGCGCGACCCCGATCGCGTCGAGACGTGGATCGGGGAGCTGTCACCCGACCGGCCGGTCGCGGTCTACTGCGCCTACGGGTTCCACGTGGGCTGTAACGTCACGCGGGCGCTGCGAGCCCACGGCCTGGACGCCCGGTATGTCCGCGGCGGGCTCTCCGCCTGGTATGCCGCCGGCGGCCCGCGCGCGATGCGACCTCCGGAGCGCGACGCATGACGACCGGCGAGTGGGGTCTCGACGCCGAGATGGCGCCGAGGGCGTAGATGCGCATCCTGTCGCGCCGCCAGGTCTTCGAGCTGCTCAGCCTCCACGACTGCATCGCGGCCGTCGAGGATGCCTTTCGCCGTCATGCCGAGGGGCGCACGCTCGGCCCGGGCGTGCTGGGCGTTCCGGCCGCGCGCGGCGGCTTCCACATCAAAGCGGCGGGACTCCTCGGCCCGCGCAGCTACTTCGCGGCCAAGACGAACGCCAACTTCCCGGAGAACCCGCGGCGCTTCGGCCTGCCGACCATCCGCGGGACGGTCGTGCTCGCGGACGCGGAGACGGGCGAGCCCCTCGCGATGATGGATTCGGCGAGCGTGACGGCCCTGCGGACCGGCGCGGCCACCGCCGTGGCGGCGAAGCATCTGGCGCGGGCGGATTCGCGCGCCGCCACGGTCGTGGGATGCGGCGCCCAGGGAGAGATCCAGCTGGCCGCGATCGCCGCGGTGCTGCCGCTCGAGCGCGCGTGGGTGCTCGACACCGACCAGGCGAGGGCCGAGGGGCTCGCCGCACGCGCCCGGGCGGACCTCGGGCTCCGCGTCTCGGTCGCCACCGACCTGCGCGCGGCCCTGCGCGGGAGCGACGTGTGCGTGACGTGCACCCCGTCGCGCCGCCCGCTGGTCTTCCGGCGCGACGTTGCGGCCGGCACCTTCGTGGCCGCCGTCGGCGCCGACAGCCAGGGCAAGCAAGAGCTGGAGCCGGCGCTCCTCGCGTCCTCGACGCTCGTCGTCGACGTCCTCGCGCAGTGCGCGGAGATCGGCGAGCTGCAGCACGCGCTCGCGGCGGGGCTGATGACCCGAACGGACGTGCATGCGGAGCTCACGGATGTGGTCACCGGCCGGCGGCCGGGGCGAACCCGCGACGACGAGATCACGATCTTCGACAGCTCGGGCACCGCCCTGCAGGACGTCGCCGCCGCCGTCGCGGTCTACGACCACGCGCTGGCCCGCGGGTGTGGTACGGAGGTCGCTCTGGATGACTGAGCCGGAGGGGCGCACGACCCCGACGATGGCGCGGCCGGCGACGCGCGCGCTGGTGAACTACTTCCTCTATCTCGGCAGCCTGGGATTCGGGGGGCCGGTGGCGCTCGTCGGTTACATGCAGCGCGATCTCGTCGAGCGGCGCGCGTGGTTCACGAAAGAGGAGTACATGAAGTCGCTGGCGCTCGCCCAGCTGGCGCCCGGACCGCTGGCCGCGCAGCTGGCGATCTGCCTCGGGTACGTCCACTCGCGGATCGCCGGAGCGACCCTGGTCGCGCTCGCGTTCATCCTGCCGTCGTTCCTCATGACGCTGGCGATCAGCTGGCTCTATGTCCGCTTCGGCGGGCTCCCGTGGATGCAGGCCGCGTTCTACGGCGTCGGGGCGGCGGTGATCGGGATCATCGTGCTCGCCGCCTACAAGCTGGCGAAGCTCACGATGGCCAAGGACCGGCTGCAGTGGGTCATCTTCGCGGTGCTGGCGGTCGCGACGGCGTGGACCGAGTCCGAGATCCTGTGGCTGTTCCTGCTCGCGGGGGTCGTCGGGATCGTGGCCCAGGCGCCGCCCGCGTGGCTCAAGCGCCCGGCGTCCGCGTGCCTGGCGGTGGCGGCCACCCCCGAGCTCCTCGCCCAGATCCTGATCTTCTTCGCCAAGGCCGGCGCGTTCGTGTTCGGCAGCGGCCTGGCCATCGTGCCGTTTCTCTACGGCGGCGTGGTCCAGGAGTACGGCTGGCTCAACGACAAGCAGTTCCTGGATGCCGTCGCCGTGGCCATGCTCACGCCGGGACCGATCGTCATCACGGTGGCGTTCATCGGCTACCTCGTGGCCAGCGTCCCCGGCGCGGTCGCGGCCGCGATCGGCGTCTTCCTACCCGTCTACCTGTTCGTCGTGATCCCGTTCCCGTTCTTCGATCGCATCAGCGCCAATGCGAAGGTCAGGGCGTTCGTGGCAGGGGTGACGGCGGCCGCGTCGGGCACCATCGCGGGCGCGTGCTTCGTCCTCGCCCGGCGCGCCATCGTCGACGTACCCACGCTGCTGATCGCGCTGGCCGTCCTCGGCATCACGTGGCGCTTCAAGGTGCCCGAACCCCTGCTCATCGCGGCCGGTGCCGCGGCAGGCCTCGTCATCGTCTCACTGAGATAGGAGCGTGTCATGAAGTGGATCACTCGTGAGCGTGCGCGGGTCGACCGGATCGCGTGCCCGTGGCTGATCTCGCGGTTCATCGACCCGACACCGGAGTTCCTGTTCGTTCCCGCGAACCAGGTCCGCGAGATCGCCGCGCGCGAGAGCGCGATCCCGTACGACATCCCGAACGTCGAGCTCGGGCATCACGGCCCGCAGTGCTCCTTCGACGCCTTCGTCGAGCGGTACGAGCTGGCGGATCCCGGGCTCGCCGGGCTCGCCCGCATCGTCCGGGGGGCCGATACCGACGACCGGGGGCTGACGCCGGAGTCGGCCGGGCTCTATGCGGCGGCCACCGGGTTCCAGGCGACCAGCCGGGACGACTTCGACAACATGGCGCGACAGTTCCCGCTGTACGACGCCCTGTACGCCTACTGCCGCGCGCAGGCCGCGGCCCCCGCGCCGCCCCGGGTGCTGTTCGTGTGTCTGCACGGGGCGGCGAAGAGCGTCATCGGGGCGGCGCACTTCCGCCGCCTGGCAGCCGCCCGGGGTCTCGCGATGGACGCGGTGGCGGCGGGCACCGAGCCGGACGCGGAGCTGGCGCCCGGGGCGGTGAAGGGGCTCGCCGGCGACGGCTTGCGCGCCACGCCGACCCGTCCGCGCCCCGTCACGCTCTATGACCTGGCGAGCGCGTCGCGCATCGTCAGCTTCGGCTGCGACGTCGCGCCGGCGAAGGGCCAGCGGGTCGACCAGTGGGATGTGCCCGCGGTCAGTGACGGCTATGCGGCCGCGCGAGAGCGCATCGTGGCGCACGTGGAGCGCCTGGTCTCGGAGCTCGCGACGGGACGCTGACGTGCCGCTCCGGCACCGGGGATTCATCGATCTGCCGGCGCATGCGAAGCCGGGCGGCTTCGACCATGCCGCGGTCCACGAGCCCACGGGTCGGATCTACGTGGCCCACACCGCGAACGACGCCGTGGACGTCATCGACATTGCAGCGCAGAAGTACATCGGCTCGATCGGCGACCTGACGGCGGTTGCGGGCGCGCTCGTCGCGCCGGGACACGATCTCATCGCCACGTCGAACCGGGGGGAGAACACGGTCGCCTGGTTCGGTCCCGACGACCGGGCGGCCGTCGGCCGGATCGGGGTCGGCATTCGGCCCAACGGCCTCGCGTACGATCCCCGACGCGGGCGACTCCTCGTCGCGCATGTCGGAGACCCGGCCATTCGCGGCTCGACGACGGTGTCGATCGTCGACGTCCTCGCCCGGAGGCGGATCGCCGACATCCCCGTGGCCGGGCGCACGCGGTGGACCGTCTACGATCCCGTCGCGGACGCGTTCCACGTCAACATCGCGGACCCTCCCCAGCTCGTCGTCGTCGAAGCCGGCGATCCGGTCGCCATCAGGCGTGTCGTCCCGATTGCCCACGCCGGCCCCCACGGTCTGGACCTCGATTCCACGCGCCGCCGACTGTTCTGTGCCTGTGACGCCGGGGTGTTGCTCGAGGTCCACGCCGACAGCGGGACGATCCTCGGAGCCGAGGCGATTGCCGGGGTGCCCGACGTCGTGTTCCTCGATGCCGCCCTGGGTCGCCTCTACGTGGCGATCGGCGATCCCGGCGTCATCGAGGTCTTCGACACGATGCCGCTCCGTCGCCACGAGACCGTTCTCACGGAGCCCGGCGCCCACACGCTGTCCTTCGACGCGGCGCGGCACCTCGTCTGCGCGTTCCTGCCCGGGACTCATCGCGCCGCGGTGTACGAGGACCGGGCGCTCGACCTCGAGACCCCGGATGGAAATCCAGACGGCGGTCCAGGGGGAGCGCATACTTGACCCTGTAGGAAGGTCACTCGCCAGGATGTCCTCTCGACGACCAGCCGGGCCTTGCGGCTCCAGGCATGCGACGGGTCCGGACTGTCGGCCACAGCCAGAGTCCGGCTCCGGAAGACATGGAGGAGTGACGCCATGCCGCGGCCGACGATGACACGCCGTGTGGTGTTGCGGGCAATGACCCTGGGCACCTTTGCCCGGGCCGCCCGGCGGCACGCCGCCGCGGCCCCGCCGGACCTCGCCTTGCCGGCGGGCACGCCTGAAGAGCGGTACGACTTCGAGGCCAGGAGCCTCGAGGGCTGGACCACGGTCGAAGGGCAATGGGCGCTCGAGGAGATGCCGGGAGCGCCCAGCGGAAAGCGGGTCCTGGTCCAACGGGCGACCAAGAACGAATTCGACGTGATCGTCGCGCCTGCCGGGCCGTATGCGGACGTCGACGTCTCGATGCGGTTCAAGCCGATGTCAGGCCGAGAGGACGCCTCCGGCGGGATCGTGTTTCGCTTCACCGACGGGAAGTACTACGTCGTCCGGGCGAACGCGCTGGAGGACAACCTCCGCCTCTACTACTACGACCGTGGACGCCGCCAGCTCGCGAGCGCCCAGGTCAAGGCGCCGGCGCTCGGGCAGTGGCACATCCTTCGCGTCGTTGCCGTGGGTGACCACATCCAGGCGTGGCTCGACGGCACGTCGTACCTGGATCACCGCGACGCGCGATTCCGGTCGGGACGCGTCGGCTTCTGGACCAAGGCGGACTCGATCACCGCGTTCGATGACCTCGTCGTGCGCGGTGTGAAGGGAGGGTCATAGGGGACGGTCGCCGGCCTGCGTGCGCGGCCCATCACGGAGAACGTGTCGGCATGACGATCGGCCTCGCACTCGGACGACCGACACCACGACGGCCACTATCGAGAGATTGCAGGACAAGACGGGCGACAGGAGAGAGTGGCGATGAAGTTCTGTATGGGGAAGCAGGGGATCGCAGTGCTCTCGTTGATCGGAGTCGTCACGGCGACGGCGCTCGCGGCGGAGCCCGACTGGCGAGCCGTCGAGCAAGCTCTCGGGAAGACGGGCCAGCTCCAGCCTGGCGACGTCCTCCGCATCGGCATGCCCCGGTCGGACCTGGCCGTGACCGTGAAGGGAGTGCCGGTGAAGGCGGGGTTCGCGCTCGGGTCCTACGCGGCCTTCAAGCAGATGGGCGACCAGGTCATGGTCATGGGTGACCTCGTTCTGCTCGACCAGGAGGTGCCGGCGGTCATGTCCGGACTGTTCGCCGGTGGGATCGAGGTCACCGCCGTCCACAATCATCTGAACGAGATCTCGCCGCACGTCATGTACGTGCACTACGAAGGACACGGCGAGGCGGTCCAGCTGGCCAAGGCGCTGCGCCAAGCACTGTCCGCCAGCGGGACGCCGCTCGGCGACGCCGCGGCGCCCGCCGCAGCGCCGACCGCAGCGGGCGGGCCGCCACTCGACACGAAGCGGATCGAGCAGGTGCTCGGGCGGGCGGGGCGGGACATCGGCGCCGGCGTCTTTCAGGTCACGGTGCCGCGGGCCGAGCCCATCACCGCCCTGGGCATGCCCCTGTTGCCGGCAATGGGCGTGACGACGGTCCTGAACTTCCAGCCCACCGCGGACGGGGTGGCGGCCATCACGGGAGACTTCGTCCTGATCGACAAGGAGGTGAATCCGGTCGCCCGGGCCTTGCGCCAGCACGGCATCGACGTGACGGCGCTGCACAACCACGGCCTCCAGGAGACCCCGCGGCTCTTCTACATGCATTTCTGGGCGAACGATGACGCGGGGAAGCTTGCGGAGGGTCTGAAGGCCGCCCTGGATCAGACGAATAGCCAGAAGTGACCCGGACCAGCGGGACGCTGGCGGGACGCTCGGATCCGCTGACGCGTGAAGGTGGTCCGGGCGCCGAGCGGGAGCTACGGGCGCACGACGAGCTCGGCATTGCCCTCTCGCTCCAGGAGCTCGACGGCCGCAGCGCCGCCGGCTCGTGGGGAGGCCGGGCGGAGGGACACCGCAGCGTCTAGCCTCGGGGAGCGCCCCGGCGCCAGGCGCTGCCTGGGCCGCCACGATTTCCCCGCTTGACACCCGCCGAGACTGTGACGTAACTAACTAATGGGTTAACTAAGGACCGGGTGGCAAGGCCCCGTCGTCCGTGGCGGCCCGGGGGCCGGCCGGGACAGTCCGGCCGCCGCCAGACCGGCGGATGGCGACGCGGGGGAGGCGAGAGATGACTGGCGCTGAATTCGTCGCGGAGTGCCTCAGCCAGGAAGGCGTGTCGAAGGTCTTCGGCCAGTGCGGCCACACGAACCTGGCGCTGATCGACGCCCTCCCCAAGGTGGGGATCGACTTCGTGTCCTTCCGGCACGAGCAGCTCGCCGCGCATGCCGCCGACGCGTATTTCCGCACCTCGCACAAGCTCGCGGTCGTCCTGGTGCATCTCTCGCCGGGCCTCACGAACGCCCTGACCGGCGTCGTGACGGCCGCCGCGGACCTGACCCCGATGGTGGTGATCTCGGGCAACACGCCCGCCTACAACCACGCCCGCGAAGCGCACCAGTGCATCCGCTTCCATGCGGACGCGTCGCAGGGGGACATCTTCCGGCCGGTCTGCAAGCGCGTGTGGCGGGTAGACGATCCCCAGCTCCTGCCGGACGTGCTACCCCGCGCCCTGAATCTCGCCCAGAGTGGGCGCCCCGGCGCCGTGCTGATCGACGTGCCCATGGACGTCTTCTCGCGCCCCGTGAAAGCCCGCGTCCCCGACACGCGGAGCCGTCGGCCGAGCCGGCATCGGACGGCCGGCGCCGACGGCGCGATCGCCGAGGCCGCGGAGCTGCTGCTCCAGGCGATCCGCCCCGTGATCTTCGCCGGCAACGGCGTCCATCTCTCGGAGGCCTGGAGCGAGCTCAGGGCTCTGGCGGAGCACCTGGGTATCCCCGTGGCGACGTCTCTCATGGGGAAGGGCGCCTTTCCGGAGGACCACGCGCTGTCCGTCGGGATGACCGGCATCTGGGGGACGCGCCTCGCCAACGAGACGACCCGGAACGCGGACGTCATCCTGGCGGTCGGCACCGGGTTCGGAGAGGCCGACTGCAGCTCCTGGAACCCGCAGTACACCTTCGCGATTCCGCCGTCACGCCTGATCCAGCTCGATGCGGACCCGCCGGAGATCGGCAAGACCTACCCGGTCGACGTCGGGATCGTGGGCGACGCGAAGGCGAGCCTCGCGAAGCTGCTGGAGCGGATCCGCGAGCGGGCGCCGCGGGTCGACTGGCGTGAGTCGCGGCGTGCCGGCGAGCTCGAAACGGCGAGGCGGGCCTGGCTGGGGGATCTGGCGGCAAGCCAGCGGGACGGCGGTCGGCCCATCCATCCGGCCCGGCTGCTCGCCGAATTGAACCGGGCGCTTCCCGAGGATGCCATCGTCGTCACCGACGTCGGCTGGAACAAGAACGGGGCGGGTCAGCAGCTCGTGACGCGGCGGCCGCTCACGTTCATCACGAGCGGGGGCATGGCGACCATGGGGTACGCCCCGGCGGCCGCGATCGGGGCCAAGCTCGCGTGCCCGCGCCAGCCGGTCGTCGCGCTGGTCGGGGACGGGGGCTTCATGTCCACCTGCGGCGCCCTCGCGACCGCGGTGGAGCTCGGCACGCCGGTCGTGTGGGTGCTCTTCAACAACTACTGCTTCTCGACCATCCGGACGATGGGCGAAGCGTACTTCAAGAGCACGTACGGCACCGAGTTCACGACGCCCGACGGCGCGCCGTACAACCCCGACTTCCAGCTCCTGGCGAAGGCCCACGGCATCCAGGCGCGGCTGGTCGAGGATCCCGACCAGCTCCCGCGCGTCCTGCGAGAGTGCCTCGCCCTCGACGCGCCCTGCGTGCTCGAGGTCCGGACGCGCGGCGACCTGCCCATGCCGCGGACCGGCTACTGGGACATCAGCGAGTTCCTCACGCCCGACCGGGCGGGCATCAGCGACTGACCATGCAGGCACTCGTGAAGACCGCCCCGGGCAAGGGGAACATGGAGCTGCAGGACGTGCCCGTGCCGGCGCCGCAGGCGGGCGAGGTGCTCGTGGAGGTCGTCCGGTCCGGCGTGTGCGGGACCGAGCTGCTCGTCCACGACGATCTGTACCGGGGACGGAACCGCCCAATGCCGTTCCCCCTCATCGTCGGGCACGAGGCGTCCGGACTCGTGGTGGAGCTCGGCCCCGGGACCACCGGGCCCCGGCCCGGGACGCGCGTCGCCCTGGAAGGCGTCAGCGGCTGCGGCGCGTGCTTCCACTGCCTGCGGGGGAGCTACAACCTCTGCCAGGACTGGCACCACATCGGACTGACGCGGGCCGGCGCTCTCGCCGAGTTCGTGACGGTGCCCGTCTCGTCGCTGGTGCTGCTCCCCGACGAGGTGTCGCTCGAGAGCGCCGCCATGCTGGAGCCGTTCTCGAACGCGGTGCACACGCTCGAGCGCCTCCGGCCGGCCCCGGGCCAGCCGGCCGCCATCATCGGCCCCGGCCCGCTGGGACTCCTCAACCTCCAGGTGCTCCGCGCCGCCGGCGCGGCGCCGCTCGTCGTCCTCGGACGGCGGGGGGACGAGCCGCGCCTGGAGCTGGCCCGGACGCTGGGGGCCGACGTCGCGGTCGTCGCGGACCGGAAGGCGGCCCAGGAGCGCGTCGCCGAGCTCACGGACGGGATCGGCATGGCGATCGTGGTCGAGGCGGGGGGAACCTCGGAGGCCGTCCAGACCGCGCTCGACATCGTGGCCAGCAACGGATCCCTGGTGACGCTCGGGCTCGCGCGGTCCACGGAGATCGACGCGCTCACCGTCGTGCGGAAGAACCTCACCTGGCTCGGCGTCGTGGCGGCCGTCCGGCGGCACTACGCCGAGGCCATCCGGCTGATCCGGAGCGGGAAGGTGGAGCTCGAGCGCCTCATCACGCACCGCATGCCCCTGGCGGACGCGGAAGCCGCGGTCCCGACGATGCGCAGCGGGGACGCCGTCAAGATCATGTTCGCCCCGGGGGCCTGACACCATGCTGGCGCTGGTGAAGGGACCGGACGCCGCGGATGCGCCGGAGGTCCTGGACCTGCCGGTCCCGAGCCCGGGGCCTGGCGAGGTCCTCGTCAAGATGGGAGCAGCCGGCCTCTGCTACAGCGACGTGATGATCCTGAAGAACCAGTACACGGGCCGCGTCCCGGTGCCGGTCCCGATGGTGATGGGCCACGAGGGCGCGGGCGTGGTCGCCGGCGTCGGCCCCGGGGTCACGAGCCTCCGCGAGGGTGACCGGGTCGGCCTGAATCCGTCCTGGGGCTGCGGTCAGTGCGCGCACTGCATGGACGGCAGTCCCAACATGTGCCAGAGCTGGCGACACCTGGGGATCACGCGCGACGGCACGTTCTCGGAGTATCGCGTGGTGCCGTCCTTCGCCGCCTGCAAGCTGCCCGACGGCATGTCCATGGCCGAGGCCGCCGTGCTCGAGCCGGTGATGCTGGCCGTCCGGACGCTCGAGCACCTCCGGCCGAGGGTCGCGGACTCGGTGGCCATCATCGGACCGGGCTCCATTGGCCTGTTCCACCTGCAGGCGTTCAAGGCGGCCGGCGCCTCCCTGGTCATCGTGATCGGCCTCGACCAGGACCTCGCGCGGCTCGAGATCGCCCGGACGCTGGGAGCCGACCACATCATCAACGCGAGCCGCGAGGACGCGGTGCAGCGGGTCCGTGAGCTGACCGGCGGCCAGGGGTGCGACCTCGTGGTGGAGGCGGCCAACCATCCGTCGACGGTCGCCCAGGCCATCGACATGGCGGGCGCCTACGGCCGGGTCATGCTCTTCGGGCTCTATCGCGAGGCGACGGTCAGCCCCCTGACCCTCATGCGCAAGGGGGTCACCGTGATGGGCGACGTCGCGGGCACCCTCCGCTGGTACCGGCGGGCCATCCGCTGGGTCGAGGCCAAGAAGATCGCCGTCGAGCCCTTGATCACCGAGCGATTCCGCCTCGACCAGGCGAAGCAGGCCTTCGACGCGTTCCACGAGCGCCGGAGCGTGAAGGTGCTTTTCTCCATGTCGGAGCCGGGGACGGCCGACCCCGGACCGACGGCCGTGTCCCGATGAGCGCCGCGCGCCGGCGTTTCGCAGGTCCGCACGCGTGCCGGCCGCCCTCTGACTTCACACTGACCCACCCTCAACGAGGAGGAAGCATGGACGTCAACGCCAGCATGACCCGCCGCTCGGCCCTCCTGGCCGGCGCCGCCCTCGCCGCCGCGTACGCGCTGCCCGCCTGGGCGCAGGCCAAGCCCACCCTCCGTTTCGCCGCGGTCTTCTCCGACAAGGACATCCGCGCCGGCATGATCGAGATGCTGATGAAGGATGTCGAGGGCGACTTCAAGATCGAGCCCTTCTACAACGGCTCGCTCTTCAAGCAGGGCACGGAGCTGGTCGCGCTCCAGCGCAACAACCTCGAGCTGGGCAACATCGCCCCGCAGGACATTTCCAACCAGCTCCCGGCGTGGTCGATCCTGACCTCGGCCTACCTGTTCCGGGATGCCGACCACCTGAACGCCTTCTTCGGGAGCGACCTCGGCGCGCAGATGAAGAAGATGGTCGAGGACGAGCTCAAGGTGAAGATCCTGGGCCCGACCTTCTTCGGCACCCGGCAGGTCGGGTTGAAGCCGAAGAAGAAGATCACCACCCCGGCGGACATGGCCGGCGTCAAGCTCCGGATGCCCGGCGGCGACGCCTGGCAGTTCCTCGGCCGCTCGCTCGGCGCCAATCCCACGCCCATGGCCTACGCCGAGGTCTACACCGGGCTCCAGAGCGGCGCGATCGACGGGCAGGACAACCCGCTGCCGAACGTCCAGAACATGAAGTTCTACGAGGTCATGTCGCAGATCGTGCTGACCTCGCACCTGGTCGGCTTCGACCTGCTCACGATCAACCTCAAGACCTGGCAGGGCATGTCGCCGGCCCAGCAGAAGAGCTTCCAGGCCGCCGTCGACAAGGCGATCGCCTGGAGCGCGAGCGAGCACCTCAAGCGCGAGGCGGAGCTGGTCGACCTCTTCAAGAAGCAGGGCCTCGAGATCTACACCCCGGACGTCAAGGCCTTCCGCGAGCACGCCCAGAAGATGTACCTCGGCTCGGAGCAGGCGAAGGCCTGGCCGGCGGGCATGCTCGACAAGATCAACGCGCTGAAGTAGGCCCGTCGCGCCTGCCGTCGCGCCCAGCGCCGGCGGCAGGCGCGTCCATTTCCCTGCGTCCGGAGGAGCGACTCTCGTGATGCGTCCATGGCTGGATCGGGCCGGGGGCTGGCTGCGTCGCCGGGCGGAGAACGTCCTGGCCGCCCTGCTCGCGGTCATGTTCCTGGCCTTCATCGTCCAGATCATCTTCCGGTATCTCCTGAACTTCCCGATCGGCTGGTCCTCCGAGCTGACCGTCATCACGTGGCTCTGGGGGGTGCTCTGGGGCGCGGCCTTCGTCGTGAGGGAGCGCGAGGAGATCCGCTTCGACATCGTCTACGGGGCGGTCGGCCCGCGCGGCCGTCGGATCATGGGCGTGATCACCGGGATCGCGATCCTGGCGCTCTACGTCATGTCCTTCAAGCCGACGCTCGACTACGTCACCTTCATGAAGGTCGAGAAGACGGCCTACCTCAAGATCCGCTTCGACCGCCTGTACTCCATCTACATCCTCTTCGCCGCCGCCATCATCGTCCGCTACGCCTGGATCCTCTGGGGCCTGGCGCGCGGAAAGGCGCAGGCCGCGCCGGACCCGGACACGGTGAGCTCGGGCCTGTGAATCCGACGAGCCCGCTCTCCCTGTGCGTCACCGCGATCGTCGGTCTCAGCCTGCTCGGGCTCCCGATCGGGCACGCGATGATCGGCGGGTCGGTGCTGTACCTCTACCTGGCCGGCCTCGACATGGGCACCGCCGCCGAGCAGCTCCTGAACGGCATGTACACGAGCTACGTGCTGCTGGCGATTCCGCTGTTCATCCTCGCCGCGGAGTTCATGAACACCGGCAGCATCACGGAGCGCCTCCTGCGCTTCTGCGACGCGCTGGTGGGCCGGTTCCGCGGGGGCCTCGCCCACGTCAACGTCGTGCAGAGCATCATTTTCGCCGGGATGTCGGGCTCGGCCCTCGCAGACGCCGCGGCCTCCGGGAAGCTGATGCAGCGGATGATGACGCAGGACGGCAAGTACACGGCGAGCTTCGCCGCTGCCCTGACAGCGGCGTCCTCGGTCATCGGCCCGATCATTCCGCCCTCGATTCCGATGGTCATCTACGCCCTGGTGTCCGACACCTCGGTCGGCTACCTCTTCCTCGGCGGCGTGATCCCGGGCCTGCTCCTCGGCCTGTCGCAGATGGGGCTCATCGCGCTTGCTGCGAAGCGGCGGAACTTCCCGGTCGAGCCGCCCATCCCGCTGCGGGAGCTGCCCGGGATCACGTGGCGATCGCTGCCCGCGCTCATGATGCCGGTGGTGCTCCTCGGCGGGATCTACAGCGGTGTCACCACGCCCACGGAGGCCGCGGCGGTCGCCGCCGCGTACGCGCTCCTCGTGTCGGCCGCGCTCGACCGCAGCATCGGGTGGCGCCAGCTCTACCTGGCGGTGCTCAACAGCGCGCGCATGACCGCGTCGATCGGGATCCTGATCGCCGCAGCGATCGTCTTCAACTACGTCGTCACCGTGGAGAACGTCCCGAAGACGCTCGCCGCGATGCTGCAGGGCGTCCAGTTCTCGCCGCTGATGTTCCTGCTGGTCGTCAACGTCATCCTGCTGATCCTCGGCTGCTTCCTGGAGGGCACCACGATCATCCTCATCATCGTCCCGGTCCTCTTGCCCACCGCCCAGGCGCTGGGCATCGACCCGGTGCACTTCGGGGTGGTCGCGGTGGTCAACATCATGCTCGGCCTGATCACGCCGCCCTACGGCCTCCTGCTCTTCCTCATGGTCAAGATCGCCGAGGTGCCGCTCAAGGACCTGGTGCGGGACGTCATGCCGTTCCTCGGCGCCATGGTCGTCGTGCTCGCGCTGATCACCACCTTCCCGGATCTTGTACTCTATCTGCCCCGGCTCCTGGGCTACACGGGCTGAGCGTGCCGGAGAAGGGACGAGGCGATGGCCAAGCCGATCTACGTCCTCAACGGGCCGAACCTGAACCGGCTGGGAAAGCGCGAGCCGGAGATCTACGGCACGACGACGCTCGCCGAGATCGAGGCGATGTGCCGGAAAGCCGCCGGCGACCGCCCCATCGAGTTCCGGCAATCGAACGCCGAGCACGAGATCGTCGACTGGATCCACGAGGCCATCGACCGGGGGGCGGGGATCATCATCAACCCCGCGGGCCTCACGTTCCGGTCGATCCCCATCCTCGACGCGCTGAAGATGTTTCCCGGGCCGATCATCGAGCTGCACCTCTCGAACATCCACCGGCGTGAGGAGATCTACCAGCACTCGCTGATGTCCCGGGCGGCGACCGCGGTCCTCGTGGGCCTGGGCGCGGACGGCTATCCCACCGCGGTGGCCGCGATGCTCCGCCTCCTGGCGAAGTAGGAGCGGGCTCGCGGTCGGGCCTCGCAGGGGTTGAGGTACCATCGAGCCGGCCGGGGACGGGCGCACGAGCGGAACCCGCGTGCGCCCGCTCGCTCGGACGAGTCAGACTTCCGCATGTGCTTCGCTCACTCGGAAACGGAGCGCGCAGCCGCCACGCTGCGGACAGCTCGACGCGAGGACCGACGGAGATGACGGCCAAGGCTCGGCCCGACCTGACCCCGGCGCCCCGGCGCCGGAACGCCGAGCGCACGCGGAGCGAGATCCTCGCGGCGGCGATCCGGGAGTTCACCGAGCGCGGCCTGAACGGCGCGCGGGTCGACAGCATCGCGGCGCGCACCCGGACCAACAAGCGGATGATCTACTACTACTTCAAGAGCAAGCGGCAGCTCTTCATTGCCGTGCTGGAGGACGCGTATCGACGGATCCGGGAGGCGGAGCGCGCCCTGCGCCTGGACGACCTGCCGCCGCTCATCGCCATGCGGCTCCTGATCGAGTTCACGTGCGACTACCACTGGAAGCATCCCGAGTTCGCCAAGCTGGTGGCGATCGAGAACGTGCAGAAGGGCCGGAACATCGCGCGCGCGGCATCCATCACCGGCCTGAACACCTCGATCGTCGACGCGACGGCCAAGGTCCTGCGGCGGGGCGCCGACGAGGGCGTGTTCCGCGAGGGCATCGACGCGGTGGGGCTCCACATGACCATCAGCGCGCTGCCGCTGTTCCACATCACCAACCGGTACACGTTCGGCACGATCTTCCGCCACGACATGGCATCGCCGGAGGCGCTCGCCGCCCGGCGGCGGGAGATCGTGGACATCGTCCTCCGGTACGTGAGTGCCTGACGTCGTGGCCCGCGTCGGAGCGGACGATGCCCAGCGCCGGCGGTCTCCTGCCGTCCCGGACGCGAAGCCGAGGCCATGACCGGCGTCGGTGAGGCAGGTCCCCGCGGGGAGCGCGCGCGCTCGGACTGCTGGGTGCGCGTGGAGATCCGCGCCGGCGGCGGCATCGATCTCGGCGTCCGCTCGAAGGTCGAGGCGATGTACGGGGAAGCCGTCCGGCGGACGTGCCGCGCGGTGCTGGACGCGCTGGGAGTGCGGCACGCGGTCGTCTCCGTCGAGGACCAGGGCGCTCTGGACTTCGTCCTGGCGGCGCGGCTGGAGGCCGCCGTCAAGCGCGCGGGCGCGGGTGGCGGCGCCGCGTTCCTGCCGCCCTCGGGCCCGGGGGCGGACGCGCCGCCCGCCCGTGACCGGCTCCGCCGGTCGCGCCTCTATCTCCCGGGCAGCGAGCCCCGGCACTTCGTGAACGCGCGGCTCCACGCGCCCGATGCGGTCATCCTCGACCTGGAGGACGCGGTGGCGCCGAGCGAGAAGGACGCGGCGCGGCTCCTGGTCCGGAACGCCCTCCGGGCCGTCGACTTCCGCCCGTGCGAGCGAATGGTCCGCATCAACCAGGGCGACCTCGGCCTCGAGGACGTGGACGCCGTGGTGCCGCAGAACGTCCACGCGCTCCTGATCCCCAAGGTGGAGTCCGCCGAGCAGGTGAGGGCGGTGGACGCGCGCGCGGAAGCCGCGCGCCGCGCGGCTGGGCTCCGGGAGCCGTGCTTCCTCGTGCCCATCATCGAGACCGCGCTCGGCTGCTTCAACGCGCTCGCGATCGCCTCGGCGAGCCCGAACGTGGTCGCGCTCACGATCGGCCTGGAGGACTACACCGCCGACCTGGGCGTCGAGCGCACCGCCGAGGGCCGCGAGTCGCTCTGGGCTCGCCAGACGGTGGTCAACGCGGCGCGGGCCGCGGGGGTGGCGCCCAGCGACTCGGTGTTCTCGGATGTGGCAGACCTCGACGGGCTGCGGGCGGCGGTCCTGGAGGCGAGAGCCCTCGGGTTCGAGGGGAAGGGGTGCATCCATCCGCGCCAGGTGCCCATCGTCCATGCCGCCTTCGCGCCAACGGCGGACGAGATCGCCGGGGCCCAGCGGATCGTGCTGGCCTTCGAGGACGCGACCCGGCGAGGGGTCGGCGTGGTGACCGTCGGCTCCAGGATGGTGGATCCACCCGTCGTCAAGCGAGCCTTGCGCACCCTGCGCACGGCGGAGGAGCTGGCGCTGGTGTCTCCGGACTGGCGACGGGCCGCACGCGCGCCGGCGGACGGCGGTGACCGGCGAGCGCCCGCGGAGGGGGCTGGCGCACCGTGAGCGGCCTGACCGCGAACGTCCTCGGGCGTCTGGTGCCCGACCAGGTAAACGGCCGGCGGGAGGTGCCGTTTCAGGGCGTGCACGGCCATCGGCCGGCGGGACAGAAGGCGGCCCCGCCGATCCGGAGCGCGGGGGACTATCCGCCGAGCGGCGACAAGCGCGTCGCCTCGCTCGCCGAGGCGCTGGAGGCGTGCGGGCTGCGGGATGGCATGACGCTGTCCACCCATCATCACTTCCGGAACGGCGACCTCGTGGGCAACATGCTCTTCGACACGTGCGCGAAGCTCGGAAGGCGGGACCTGACCTGGTTTCCGTCCGCGTCCTTTCCCTGCCACGCGCCGATCATCGCCCACATGGAAGCCGGCGTGGTCCACCGCGTCGAGGGCTCTCTGAACGGGCCGCTCGGCGATTACTGCACGGAGGGCCGGATGCGCGGGCTCGGCGTCCTCCGCTCCCACGGCGGCCGCTGGCAGGCGATCCAGGACGGCGAGGTCCACGTCGACATCGCGGTCGTCGCGGCGCCGTGCGCCGATCCGTTCGGGAACGCGAACGGCGTCCACGGCCCCGCGGCCTGCGGGTCCCTCTACTTCGCGCTCGCCGACTCGCTCTACGCCGATCGGGTGATCGTGGTCACGGACCATCTCGTCCCGTTTCCCGCGATCCCGTGGCAGATCCAGGGCAACAACGTGGACCATGTCGTGTGCGTGGATCGGATCGGAGATCCGGCCAAGATCGTCTCCGGCACGACCGAGATCACCCGGAGCCCCGATCGGCTGCTCGTCGCCGAGTGGACGGCCCGGTTCGTGCGGGACGCGGGCATCATGAAGGAGGGTTTCTCCTTCCAGGCCGGCGCGGGCGGGATCACCCTCGCGTTCGCGATCTACCTGAAGGAGATGATGAAGCAGGCGGGCGTGCGCGCCCGGTTCGTCCGGGGCGGCTCGACGAAGTACCTGGTGGAGATGTTGAAGGAGGGCCTGACCGATTACCTCCTGGACGGCCAGACGTTCGACCTGGACGGCGTGGCCTCCATGCGGGACGACCCGGGCCACCAGGCGACCAGCCCCTTCACGTCGTACAACTATCACGGCAAGGGGTTCTTCGGGTCGTTCGTGGACGTCGTGGTCCTGGGCGCCACCGAGGTGGACGTGAGCTTCAACGCCAACGTCGTGACGCACTCCGACGGCCGGCTCCTCCACGGGATCGGCGGCTGGCAGAACTGTCTCTTCGCGAAGTGCACGGTGCTCGCCGTGCCGGCGATGCGCGATCGCATCCCGGTGATCGTGGACGAGGTCACCACGCTGACAGGACCGGGCGAGCTCGTCGACGTCGTCGTCACCGAGCGGGGCATCGCCATCAATCCCCGGCGCGGCGACCTCCTGGACGCCGTGAAGGGATCGGGCTTGCCCATCCGGGACATTCGCGAGATACAGCGGGAAGTGGAGCAGATCTGCGGCGGCAAGCCCACGCCGCCACGGCGGAGCGGACAGGTCGTCGCCGCCGTGAAGTGGGTGGACGGGACGGTCCTCGACTCCGTCTGGAAGGTCGAGCGGTAGGCCGGTCGTCACCTCCCAGCGGCTCGCGGATCCGGTGTGCGTCATTGGCCGCAGCTGACCGCTCGGGAGGTGAAAGGCCGGCACGGGGAGGACGGACATGACGACGAAGGACACCATCCAGGGCTACTTCAGCAGCCTGCAGCAGAAGCGAGGCTGGGAGTCGTTCCTGGCCGAGGACATGGTCTTCACGAGCTTCGCCAGCCCCAACAAGCAGGTCCGCGGGCGCGCCGCGTACCTGGAGGCGACGAAGCGCTTCTACGCCATGATCATCTCGGTGGAGGTCAGGGACCTGCTGACCGACGGGCCGAAGGCCTGCGCCCTGACCCGGTACGAGCTCAGACGGCCCGACGGCGCGGTCTTCGTGAGCGACGTCGCCGAGATCTTCGGCGTCAGCGAGGGCCAGATCAGCTCCCTCGGGATCTACTTCGACAGCGCACCCTTTCCGAAGTAACCGAGCGGTGGAATCGACCTGATCGTCCATCTGGCCCGCCGCGATGTCGCCCGGTAGACCGGTCTGAACGATCGGCGTGTCAGGCGTCCGGCCCCGCTGAATCGGGCAGGGAACCGAGTCGGGCTCCGAGCCCTTGACACCTGTGTACGGTGCTCGCAATCATGCCCCATTGAGCTGCGCGTCGATGTTCGGCCGCGTCCTCGCACCGAATCCGCTGGCTATCCGGAGCCATCGTCGGAATCGCGGCCGTGCGGCGGTGAGTGAACAGGACGGTCCTCAGCTCCATGCGGGCGTGAGGACGAGCAAAGCGCGAAGGAGCCGTCGATGACCGTGAAGCTGGGCATGTTCATGATGCCGTTCCACCCGTACGACCGGGACTACGGGAGCGTCCTCGCGGAGGACCAGGAGGCGATCGTCCTCGCGGACCGCCTCGGCTTCACCGAGGCCTTCGTGGGCGAGCACTTCTCGTCCCTGAGCGAGCCCATCACCTCGCCGCTGATCTTCCTGGCCACGCTGGCGCCGCGCACCGAGCGGATCGTCTTCGGGACGGGCGTCCTCAACCTTCCCCAGATGCACCCGGCCACGGTGGCGGGCTACGCGGCGATGTTCGACCATCTCTGCCGCGGGCGCTTCATCATGGGCATCGGCCCGGGCGGCCTCGTGAGCGACTTCGAGCTGTTCGACGTCGCCCAGGCCGAGCTGCGGCCCCAGATGATGCAGGAGTCGATCGACGCGATCCTGAAGCTCTGGACCGAGGACCCTCCGTACGACATCCCCGGCCGGTTCTGGAGCATCTCGCTCAAGAACCACGTGTATCCCGAGTTCGGGGTGGGCCGCATTCCGCGGCCGTACCAGCGGCCCCATCCGCCCATCGCGCTCTCGCTCCTCACGCCGAACTCCGCGAGCGCGAAGACGGCCGGCGAGCGCGGGTGGATCCCGATCTCCGGGCAGTTCTTCCATCGCCGCTACCTCCGGGGCCACTGGGAGAAATACGCCGAGGGGTGCGAGGCGGCCGGCCGGCGGCCCGATCCCGACATCTGGCGCGTCTCGCGGAGCGTGCTCGTCACGGAGACCGACGCGGAGGCCGAGGACTACCTCGCCGACCCCGCGAGCGGGCTCACGTACTACTACCGGTGGTTCTTGTTCTCCTTCGGGACTCTCCGCAAGGCGCTGTTCATGGTGAAGGCCCAGCTGGAGATGCCGGACGAGGACGTCACCGTGGACGCGATCAAGCGGACGCTCATCATCGCCGGCGGCCCGCGCCGCGTCCTCGACCAGCTCGTGGCGCTCCGGGATGAGACGGGCCACTTCGGGACGCTCCTGATGGGCGGTCACGACTGGGACCGCCCCGCGCTCTGGCGTCGCTCGATGGAGCTCCTGGCGACCGAGGTGATGCCGAAGTTCGCGCGTCACGCGGCGGCGACCCGACCGGGTTGAGCAGATTCCCGAGGGCGGACCCGCCGGCGGCCGAGCCCTCGGTGGCGCCGCCCCCGGGTTCGCCGGCCCGAGGGTGAGATGACGTCGCTCGTGCGCCTCTACGTCAAGACGAGCTTCGCCTTCCTGCTCCTCGGCCTCCTGCTGGGCGGCTACATCACCGTCGAGGTGAACCTCCGGGGCCGGGCGGTGGCGTGGCCGCTGATCACCGCGCACGTGCATCTCCTGCTCGTGGGCTTCCTGCTCATGGTGGTCTTCGGCGTCGCGACCTGGATGTTCCCGCGCCCCGCGCGGGACGATCCGCGCTATCGGCCCTGGCTTGCCTGGCTCGTCTACTGGCTGCTGACGGCGTCGACCGTCGTGCGCTTCGTGGGTGAGCTCAGCGCGGCGCTGGCCGGCGGTCGCGGGTCGCCGCTCGCGGCCGTCGGCGGTCTCGGTCAGCTGGCTGCCGCCGTCGTCTTCGTCGTCAACATGTGGACGCGCGTCCGCATGCCAGGAGGACCCGCGGCGCCGCCGTCGTGAGCGGCCCGGAGACACGCGGCTGACTCGGAGAGGGCGAGCGAGCGGCGGTCTGGGAGTCCCTGGCTCGCGCGATCCGCCGACGGCGAAGCGTGAGAAGCGTTGGAGCGGACGGACCCTCGCGCTAGACTCTGCGCGTGCCAGGCGAGGCGCCTCCCGGCCGCGTGGAGCTGTCGGTGATCCTCCCCACCTACAACGAAGCCGCGAATCTGCGCGAGCTGGTGCCGGAGATCATCGAGATCCTGCGGGACGTCCGACACGAGGTGATCGTGGTCGACGACGACTCCCCCGACGGGACCTGGCGGGTGGCGGAGGAGCTCGGGGAGTGCTTCGCCGACGTCCGCGTCCTCCGGCGGGTCGGCCGGCGGGGACTGGCCTCGGCGGTCATCGAGGGATTCCTGGTCGCCAAGGGCCGCGTGCTGGCGGTCGCGGACGCCGACGGCCAGCATGATCTCCACCGGCTCCCGGACCTGCTCGGCGCGGTCAAGGACGGCGCCGGCCTCGCCCTCGCGTCTCGCTACGTGCCGGGCGGCAGCGTCGGCGAGTGGGACGAGCGACGCTACGCGATGAGCCGCTTCGCGACGCGTCTGGCTCAGTGGCTCTGCCGGACCCCGGTGGCCGACCCCATGAGCGGCTTCTTTGCGATCAGCCGTCCCACGTTCGCGGCCGCCCTGCCTCATCTGAATCCGATGGGCTTCAAGATCCTGCTGGATCTTCTGGTGCACCTGCCGCCGGGCACGACGGTTCGCGAGATTCCGGTTCGGTTCGGCGCGCGCCGGCACGGGGCGAGCAAGCTGTCGCGCCTGGTCCAGCTCCAGTTCCTGGAGTACGTCTACGACGTCACGCTGGGGCGGTGGGTACCCCTGACCCTGATCAAGTACTGCGTCGTGGGCGGGCTCGGAGTCATCGTGAACGCCGCCGCCTTCCTGGCCGCCTCGGCCCTGCTCGGCCCGACGGGCCACACGCTGCGCGGGTTCGGCATCGCGGTGATGGCGGCGATCGAGGTCGCGATCATCTTCAACTTCATCCTGAACAACCTCTGGACGTTCAGGCTCACCCGCCTGTCCGGATCGCGCCTGATCGTGGGCTTCCTCCTCTACAACGCCGCGTGCGCGCTCGGAGCGCTGGCGAATCTCGCGGTGAGCGGATTCCTCTTCTCGCGGGCCTGGCCCCGAGTCGCCGCGGTGGTCGTCGGAGCGCTGGTCGGCGCGGGCTGGAACTACACCATGAGCCGGCTCGCGACCTGGCGGCAGTAGCCCCCGACGGATCGCCTGCGCGGCGGCCGGCGGCCGCCGTCAGCCCGCCAGGACGTCGCGGACCGCGGTCAGCAGACGGTCATCCCGATGGGCTTGACCAGCGTGTGGTGGGCGCCGCGGCCCAAGGGAATTGATGGCGGGGGCGCCCGCTCGGGGCCCGCCCTGCGGAGCGCGCTCAGTCGCCGGCGGGGACGAGCGGGACCTCGCGTCCGAGTGTGGCCGACCGCAGCGCGAGGCCGAGGATCTCCTGGACGTCGCGGCCTACCTCAGGGGCGCAGAGACCCTCCACCGGGCGGCCGTCGCGGACGCACGACAGGAAGTAGGTCGGGCCGTCCGGCTGGTCGGGGGGCAGGGGAGGCGGCTCGATCCACTGACTGCCGTCCCGGGTGACGAGCTGCACCTGCCCGGCCGCGACCCGCTGCCCCTCGCGCGTCAGCCGCGGCTGGTGAACGAGCACGGTGCCCGCGTCGCCGTAGAGGATCATGCCGAATCCCGGCTCTCCGCCGATCTGCGTCCAGCTCGCCTCGAGGACGGCCAGGGCGCGCGGATACCGGAGAATGACGATGGCGTTGTCCTCGGCGGGGAGGTCCTCCTTGCGGAGGCGCGCCGAGACGGCCGTGACGGCGGCCGGCTGCCCGAGGATCGCGTGGCACAGAATGGCCCCGTATCCGCAGTAGTCGACCAGCGCGCCGCCGCCGTTGCGCGCGGGGTCGTAGAGCCAGTCACAGAACTGGGGGGAGCAGCCGAACTCCCGGGGCCCGGCGTGGCCTCCTCGATGGCTCAGCTGGACCGGCAGGCCCACCGCGCCGGAGCGCACCAGGGTGAGCCCGTGCCGGATGGCCGGGCGCCACGCCGTCGGCCAGTTGACCATGAGCGGCTGTCCGGCCGCGCGCGACGCGGCCAGCAGGGCCTCCGCGCCCGCCAGGTCCGCCGCCATGGGCTTCTCCACCATCACCGGCAAGCCGCGCTCGAGCGCGCGGACGCCCAAGTCGACCGAGCTCCGGTTGTCGGCGAACACGAGGACCGCGTCGAGATCGTGCCTGTCGAGCAGCGCGTCGTGGCTCGCCAGCGCCTCGATGCCGCCGTGCGTGTCCCTCAGGCGCTCGCGGAGGCGTGGATCCGGATCGGCCGCGGCCACGACCCGGCCGAGCTCCCCGTTGGCGAGCGCGGCGAGATTGCCCCAGATGTGATCGTGGGACAGTCCGAGAACCCCGACGCTCAGCCTGGCCATGTCCGGCAGGTGTCTCCCCTCACGCGGCCGTCGCGATCGGACGATCACGCGAGCTCAGGAAGCGCAGTGTCCGACGGACCCGCCGGCTCCAGCCTTCGCGATTCCGGGCCCGCCGTCAATCGGGGCGTCGAACGCGCGAGCCAGGGGATCAGATCCCGAAAGCCAAAGTCTGGGCCTGACCCCGTAGTTTGGCTTTCGCGACCTGGCGTATGGCGATCCTACTCGACCCCGGCCATCTCCACGCGCCACACCGGGCCGTTCAGGAACATCGCGCCCTGGAAGCGGACGAATGCGGGGATGTCGCCGAGGGCCAGCCAGTAGCGGAGGTCGGGCGGGTTCTTGCCGATGGCGGAGGCCACCACGCCGGTCACCCCGCCGATCTCGAGGTCGACGAGATGCCGGGCGGCCTGCTTCCCATCGCCGGCGAACACGACGCGGTCCTCGCCTTCCTGATGGAGCTCCATGCGCAGGAGGCGGGGCTTCGGCGTGAACGCCGCCAGTTGCGCGGTGACCCGTTCCCCGCGCGGCATGTTCTTGAGCAGGAGGAGCGTCAGGCCGTTGGCGAGATCCGGCGGCATCTCGAACTCGCCGCTCGCGGTCTCCTCGGGCGCGCCGGCCTTCTCGTGCGTCTTCGCCTGGTAGCGGCCGCTCTTTCGATCGAAGGCGACGTCGGCGCCCGGGAAGGACGGCCCGCGCTGGGTGAGGTGATACGCCTCCAGCCGGAAGACGCCCCGCTGGGAATAGGTCGTCCGCTCGTCGTGCACCGAGCCGTCCTTGAACTGGAGGCAGGAGGCGACTGTCGACCTCGTCCCCGCGCGGCTTCTGGGTGAGCTCGCCGTGACCGATCCGCTCCCCCTGCGGCGTGCGAATGGCGAGGAACCCGCGCGTGACGCCCTCGGGAAACCGCACGCGGACCTGCGAGGCATCGAGGGCGGCCGCGCTCGTCGCGCAGACGAGGGTCATGAGGACGAGCAGAGCGGATCGCGCACGATTCACGAGCATCCCCTCCTGACTGGGTGGCCCCACCTGCGATCGATGATCGCACCCGCCCTGTCGCCGACCTGCACCGGCGCGGACGCGGCGCGTTCGCGCCGAGCGCCTAGGCTGTCTTCACGCAACCCGCGTGCCGGCCGAGCGGATGATCGGCGCGCGGCGTTCTGGCTCCATCGGTCCGCGGCGAACCGCGCCGTCGCCGCGCACGCGGACAGCATGTCCCGCGCGCGACACCGTGACGACGCCCCTCGCTGGCGAGTCCGCGGCGTGGCGAGCGCGGCGGCTGGCACCTGCATTGCTCTCCTTGAAGCGCGGTTGCATCACATCTCGAGGAGGCCTCGCGATGGCAGGACGATTACTCACTGGTCTGGCGTTGACCGGCGTCAGCCTGATGCTGGCCGGCGCAGCGCTCGCGCAGACGTCAAGCCCGGGGTCCAGCCCGGCTCGACCCCGGGGGCAGCAGGCTCCGGGACGGGGCCGACCGTGCCGCCGCCCCCGCCCGCTCCGGCGCAGCCGGGCAGCGGGGCGCCGACGACCCCGGGGCGGCCGGGGATCGGACCATCCCAGGTCCCGCCCGGCCTGAATCAACCGCCTCCCGGCACGACCACCGCGCCGAGCACCGTCACCCCGGGGACCACGCAGGCGCCGCCGGGCGCGACTCAGCCCACCCCCGGCACCCAGGCGACTCCGGGCACGATCGCGCCGGGAACACCGATTCCCCAGACGGCCACGCCCGGGACGGCGCCAAGCGGGACATCGTCGCTCCCCTCGGTCGGGGCCGGCGTGACCACGCAGCAGGTCCGGAGCGCGCAGCAGGCGCTCCAGGGAAGTGGCGTGAATCCGGGGCCCATCGACGGAGTCATCGGGCCGCGGACCCAGCAGGCGGTGCGTGACTTCCAGAAGAGGGAGAACCTGCCGCAGACGGGCCAGCTGGATGCGGCGACCCTCCAGAAGCTGGGGGTCTCGTCGATGTAGCGCAGTCGGCACTCCCGCTGGCGGACGGAGGCCGAGGACGGCCGGGCGACCGAGCCCGGCCGTTCTGTGTTCGCGAGGCGCAGATCAGTTGTCGGGGAACTTCATGCGGCCGGACTGCTGCACGATGACCGCGGTGAGCTCGGCGGGCTCCACCGGCTTCGCGATGTACGTGCTGAAGCCGGCCATCAGCGCGCGCACGCGCATCTGGGCGCCCGCGTGAGCGGTGAGAGCGACGAGGGGCGTCCGGATGCCCCGCGCCCGCACGGCGCCGACCAGGGCCAGGCCGTCTTCCCCCGGCATCGCGAGATCGCTCACGACGACGTCGAACGTCTCCCGATCGAGCGTGGCCAGCGCTTCGGCGGCGGAGCCCGCCGTCTGGACCGAGGCGCCGGCCGCCTGGAGGAACCGCGCCACGAGCTCCCGCCCGTCCGCCTCGTCGTCCACGATCAGCACGCGGATGCCGTCGCAGCGCGGGCCTTCGTACGGCCGGAGCTGGTCGGCCGGCGCCTCCGGCTTGATGATCCGGATCGGGACGACCGGGAGCGTCACCGTGAACGTCGCGCCCTCGCCGACGCCGGGGCTCGAGGCCGAGACCGTGCCTCCCTGGAGCTCCACGAGGTTCCGGACGATGGCCAGGCCGAGCCCCAGCCCGCCGTGCGTGCGGGTCGTCGTGTTGTCGGCCTGCCGGAACCGATCGAAGATCGCGGAGATCATCTCCTTGGGGATGCCCGCGCCGTTGTCGCTGACCTGGACCTGCGCCCGCGAGGCCACGCGCTCGAGACGGACCTCCACCCGGCCGCCGCGGGGCGTGAACTTCACCGCGTTCGACAGGAGGTTCCAGAACACCTGCTGGAGGCGCCCCGGGTCGCCCATGACGATGCCCGTGCCGGTCTCCAGGTAGCTGGCGATCTGGATCTCCTTCGCCTGGGCTGCGGGGCGCGCGGTCTCGATGGCGGCGGTCAGCACGGGACCCAGATCGACCACGCGCAGGTCGAGCCGCAGCTTGCCCGCGATGATGCGAGAGAGATCCAGGAGGTCGTCGATCAGCTGGACTTGCTGACGCGCGTTCCGCTCGATGCTCTCCAGCGCACGATGGAGGGTGGCCTCGTCGCGCTGAACGGTGGTGAGCACCTGGGCCCACCCGAGGATGGCGGCGATGGGCGTGCGGAGCTCGTGCGACAGCGTGGCCAGGAAGTCGTCCTTCGTCCGGTTCGCGTTCTCCGCGTCGCGCCGGGCGTCCTGCTCGCGGGCCAGGAGCGCCTGGTACTCGAGCTCCGCCCGCTTGCGCTGCGTGATATCCGTGGCGATGGTGCAGACGGCGTAGGGCTGCTGTGCCGAGTCGTACACCGGGAACTTGATCTGATGGTAGACGCGGTCCGGCGGCCCCAGGCCGAGCGGCGCCTCGAACTCGGTGGCCTGCTGGATCTCCATGACTTCCTGCTCGTGCGCGCCGAGCGCCCTGGCGGCGGTGCGATCGAACAGCTCGACGTCGAGCCGCCCTTTCAAGTCGGCGACCGAACGGCCGGTGAGCTGCTCGTACTCGCGGTTCGCGAGGAGATATCGGCCGCCGGCGTCCTTCATGAAGAGGACCACGGGGGTGTGATCGAGGATGGCCTGGAGCTGGCGCTCCCGCTCCCGGAGCGCCGTCTCGGCCGCGCGTAGCCGGAGCAGCGCCCGGACGGTCGCGATCAGCTCTTCCGTCTCCACCGGCTCGATCAGATACGTGTCCGCCCCGTACTCGAGCGCCTGCAGCCGGTCCGCGCCTGTGGTGGCCGTCGCCGAGACGTGCAACACGAGGAGCGAGGAGGTGTCGGGGTCGCTCTTGAGCCGGCGGCAGACCTCCAGCCCGCTCATGTCCGGCATGTTGACGTCGAGCAAGACCAGCGCGGGCTTGTACTCGGCGGCAAGGCGCAGCGCCTCCGTGCCGGTGGACGCCTCCAGCACGGTGAAGCCGGCCTGACGTAGCGCCCGCGAGCGCGCGTACAGGCCGGGGGCGTAGTCGTCGACGTTGAGGAGCCTGATGGGATCGGCGTCTGCCATGGGGTGCCCTTACGCCAGCCCCAGGCGGGCCAGCGTCTCGGTCAATCCGCTCTCGTGCTCGGCGCGCGCGAGCGTTTCCTTGGAGACCACGGCGGCGGCGCGCGCCTCCAGAGCCGTCCGTTCGAGGTCGTCCAGCTCGGCGCCGGTCAGGACGACGACCGGGATCTCGCGGGTGGCCGCATCGGCGGCCAGCTCCGCCAGGACGTCCGAGCCCGGCATCCCCGGCATCGCGAGGTCCAGGACGATGAGATCCGGCGGCGCGCGGCGGGCCCGGTCGAGTCCCTCCTCGCCGGTCGCCGCCTCCGCGATGTCGAACTGCTCGAGGCGCTGGCGGACCAGGTAGCGGACGATCTCGTCGTCATCGATGACCAGCGCTCGGCGCCGGCCGGCGTGCCCCAGCACCCGGTGGCGGAGCTCGCGCAGGAGCCACGCGCGCGCCACCGGCTTCACCCCGTAGGCGTCGGCGCCGAGGGCGAACCCCTTCGCATGATCCTCGACCGTGGTCGCGACGATGATCGGGACCTGACGGAGGACGGGATCGGCCTTGGCCGAGACGAGGAAGCTCCAGCTGTCCTCGCCCCTCAGGAGGATGTCCAGGATGATCGCGCGCGGCAGCACGCGGGTGAGGGCCTGGCGCGCCTCCTCGAGCGACCGCGCCGGGATCGCCTGGAACTCCGACCCCTTCAGGTACTTCTCGTAGAGGAGCTGGTCCTCGGGCGCGTCCTCCACGATCAGCACCGGGTGACGCTGCGGGTCGGGCGTCGGCACCTCGACCGGCGCCGGCTCGTCGTCCGGAGCGTAGACGCGGGGCACGACCAGCGAGAAGGTCGACCCCACGCCCGGCGCGCTGGCAACGGAGACCTGACCGCCGAGCAGGTGGGCCAGCTTCCGGCAGAGGGGCAGTCCCAGACCCGTGCCCTTGGCCCGCGCCTGCAAGGCGCTCTCGATCTGGATGAAGTCCTCGAAGATCCGCTCCTGGTCCTCGGCGGCAATGCCGATGCCTGTGTCGGCGACCACGAACGTGATCTCGTCGCCGGATCGATCCGCCGTCGCCGACACGCGGATCTCGCCATGTTCCGTGAACTTCAGCGCGTTCGAGATGAAATTCCGCAGGATCTGCGAGACCTTTGCCTCGTCGGTGCGGAGGCTCGGCAGGCCCTCGGGCTCCTCGAACACGAGTCCCACGGCGTCGCCCACCAGGAGGGGCCGCAGCATGCCGCGGAGCGCGCCGAACAGGTCGGCGACCTCGAAGGTGCTCGGACGGACGACGATCTTCCCGGCTTCGACCTTGGCGAGATCCAGGAGATCCCCTACCAGCTCCGACAGATCCTGGGCCGCCTTGCGGACGAATCGGACCTGCCGATCCTGCTCGGGGGTCAGGTCGCCGTCGACCCGCTCGAGCAGGAGGCGGCTCAGCGCGAGTATGGAGTTCAGCGGCGTCCGGAACTCGTGGCTCATGTTCGACAGAAAGCGCGACTTCATCTCGTCCGCGCGCCGGAGGTGATCGGCGCGCTCGTCGAGCTCGGCGTACAGCGCCACGACGCCGCGGTTGGTGTCGTCCAGCTCTCGGTTGACCCGGACGAGCTCGTCCTGCCGGGTGCGGAGATCGGCCAGCGCGGCGAGCAGCTCGCGGTTCTGGCGCTGAAGCTCGGCGAGGGGATCGTCGGGCCGCTCCCGGGCGAGCTCCCGGCTGAGCCGGTCGAGGGCGGCCGGCGTCACGGTCGGCGTCCCCGGGGGCAAGAGCTTCCGGAGCCAGACCGCCGTGCCTTGCGGAGACGTGTCGACGTGGAACCGATCCACGAGCCGGCGGGCGCCGACCAGCCCGAGGCCCATGCCGGTCGCCGACTCGTACTCGTTCCGGAGAATCCGGTCGAGCTGCCGGATGCCGGGGCCGTGGTCCGTCACCCGCACCAGGAGGATCTGGGGCGGAGTCCGGCCCTCCAGCACGAAGTCGACCTGGCCGCCCTTGGCGTACTCGAAGGCGTTGCGGGCGATCTCGGACGTCGCCGTCGCCAGGCGGGTCTGGTCCTGCACGTCGAAGCCGAGAAGCCGGGTGATGGCCCGAGTGCGCTGCCGGGCCAGGACCACGTCGCCCTCCCGGAGAATCGTGACCGACATGAGGGGCAGGTTCATTGGGGCCGAGGGCTCGCCACCACCACGGTGACGTCGTCGTGGGGGCGCCGGAAGTCTCGGTAGAGGAGGCCGGCGATCAGACCCGGGTGGCGCCGGATCACCCCGGGATATCCATCGAGGCTCCACTGCGAGGTCAGCCCGTCGCTGTGGAGGACGAGCGTGGAGCCGGGAGGCCAGGGATAGGTGAACTCCTGGATCCGACGCACCTGGTGGCCCAGGATCCCGTTGTGCGAGACCATCGCCCGCGGGCGCTCGCCCCCGAGAATGAAGCCCGCGATGTTGCCCACGCCCGCGTACGTGACGAGCTCCCGTCGCGGCTCGACGTGCGCAATCGCCGCCGCGGCACCTCGCGTGGAACGAAGCCCGCGATGGAGTCGATCGAGCATCTGGGCGGGCGGTGCGTCGTCCGGGCCCTCCTGGAAGAGACGCCGGGCCTCGAGGGCGGCTTCGGCGGCGCTCGGCCCGTGGCCGAGCCCGTCGACCACCAGGATTGCCACGCCTTCCCGGGTGAGCCGGCACGTCCACGTGTCCCCGCACATGTCCTCGCCCGGCTTCGGCACCGACAGGCCCGCGACGCGCAGCGCCGAGGCTCCGGCGCTGTCCCGGTTCGAGTGCGCCTGCAGCACGGCGAGGATGGCCGTGCCGCCGGCCCGGGTCGAGTAGATGTCGAACTCGGACGATGCGCGGCGGATGGCGCCGAGACCCGTGCCGGCGCTGCCCGCCGACGAGTAGCCATCCCGGAGGGCGGCGTCGACGCTGCCGATCCCCGGCCCGCGATCGAGGGCGAGGATCTCCAGCGAGGAGCGTGTCCCCTTCACGACGGCGCGGCCGAGGATCTCGCCTCCGCCGGCGTGCTTGAGCAGGTTCGTCGCGACCTCGGTCACCACGATCGCCACCCGGCCGACGTCGGCCTCGTCGAATCCCAGGGTGGCGGCGAGGGCCGTCGCCCGCCGGCGCACCTCCGCCGCGGCGCTGGGATCGGTCACCCCGACGACGAACGGCTCGCCTAGCGCCATCGCGCGATCGTGACCCGCGTGCCCTCGCCGACACGCGACTCGATGAGAAAGTCGTTCGAGAGCCGCCGCGCCCCGCCGAGCCCGAGCCCGAGGCCGGTCCCGCTCGTGTACCCGTCCTGGAGCGCCTGCTCGACGTCGGCGATCCCCGGGCCCTTGTCCTCGAAGATCACGCGCAGCCCCCGGCGCCCGCCGTCCTGCAGGGCCTCCAGGCGGGCCGTGCCACCGCCTCCATAGACCACGGTGTTGCGGGCGACCTCGCTGGCCGCCGTGACGACCTTCGTCTGATCGACGAGGGTGAAACCGAGCTCCACCGACCAGCCCCTGACGATCTGCCGCACCCGCACCACGTCGTCGGACGTGTGGAGCGGGTACGTCTCAGCTCGCTGCACGACCATTCGGGCTCTCGGTCTCGAGTAGCTCCTGGAGGCGCGCCATGCCGCGCTCCACGGTGAGGGCGGTGTGCACGCCCGGGAGGGACAGCCCGAGCTCGACCAGGGTGATGGCGACCGCCGGGCGCATGCCGACGACGACCGTCTGGGCATCCAGGATGCGCGCCATCGCCGCGATGTTCCCGATCATCCGGCCGATGAACGAGTCCACGATCTCGAGGGCCGAGATGTCGACGAGCACGCCGTGCGCGGTGTGCTGGACGATCCGCTCGGTGAGGTCGTCCTGAAGCGCCAGCGCGAGCCGGTCGTGCATGTCGACCTGGATCGACACCAGGAGGTACTCCCCCATCTTCAGGATCGGAATCCGTTCCATGGCCGCTCGGTCACGCCTTGCCGGGCGCGCGGCCGACGGCCAATCCCAGGCGGGCCAGCGCCACCGCGAGCGCGCCGGCCAGCGTCGCCTTGGTGGTCACGTCGCCGAGCGCGACGCCCAGGTGGACGATCGTCTGGGCGATCTGGGGACGGATGCCGCTGATGATGCAGTCGGCGCCCATCAGCCGGGCCGCGGACACCGTCTTGAGGAGGTGCTGGGCGACCAGGGTATCGACCGTCGGGACCCCGGTGATGTCGATGATCGCGATCCCCGCTCCGGTCTCGACGATCCGCTGGAGGAGGCTCTCCATCACGACCTGGGTGCGGGCACTGTCGAGGGTGCCGATCAGCGGAAGCGCCAGCACGCCATCCCACAACTGCACCACGGGCGTCGAGAGCTCCAGCAGCTCCTGCTGCTGCCGGCCGATCACTTCCTCGCGGGTTTTCTGGTGCACCTCCGTCGTGTAGAGCCCCAGGCGGTCGAGGAGCAGCGTGGTCGCCCAGATCTCCGCGACCAAGGCGTCCGGGTCCTTGACCTCCTGACGGAGCCGATCGAACAGGGGTTGCTTCAGCGAGAAGACGAAGGTCGCCGTCTCCACCGAGCTGTACCCCTGGCGGGCACGGTCCCGTGAGATGTCGCCCAGCAGCTCTCGGACACCGCTCCATTCGGCCTGGTCGGGATCCGTCACGTTCCCAGTGCGGCTGGCCTCCCCGAGGGCCTTGAGAAATCGCTCCGCGGTCGCGCGGTCGTCACGCTCGCTGCCGGCTCGGTGGCCGAGCATCTCCTGCTGCCGCCTGAGCCAGTCCGTCACGAGGACGGCCTGGTGGTGCTGGAGGATTTCGGGCAAGCGCGTCTTGACCGTCATGGCTCAGTCTCCCGTGAGAGCGGAGTTGAGGGGTCCCGCTGGGAAATGCGGGCCCTCGACTGCGTGGAGGACCACTCATCAGCGTCGGCGCGCTTTGACGACGCTGCGCCGAAGTGTCACACATACGACATGATGTCGCCAGCCCTCACGTCGCGGCCATCCTTCTGGCGCCTGTTTCGCTGCACAAGGCCGCTTATGCGCGCCCAGAATGGAGGCGGCGGTAGATGGAGAGCAATCTTCGCGCCCGTCGGCGCCGCTTCCCGCCCCCGCTTGATTTCACCGGCCCACTCCACGATGATCGCGGGGGGCACCCCGGCCGGGGCCGCCCTGGCTTGCACAGATCACCCACGCCCGGGGAGGCCTCATGGAGACCGCGGATGTCGTCGTCATCGGCGGCGGCGTCATGGGCACCAGCATCGCCTTCAACCTGGCCCGCCGGCGCGCGGGTCGGGTGGTGCTCCTCGAAAAGAACACCGTCTGCTCCGGTACCTCCGCGAAGTCCTCCGCGATCGTGCGGACCCACTACACGACGCGGCCGACGGCCCAGATGGCGCTCCTCGCCCGCGGGATCTTCGAGCGGTGGGCCGACGAGGTGGGCGGGGAATGCGGGTTCGTGCGGACCGGCATGCTGTTCATCGGGCCGCCCGAGAGCCGGGACCGGGTCGAGCGGACACTCCGCATGAACCAGGAGGTCGGGATCGAGGCCAGCCTGATCGGGCCCGACGACGTCGGCCGGATCAGCCCGCACCTCCGGGTCCCCGACGGCTCGGCCGTGGTGTACGAGCCCCGCTCGGGCTACGGCAGCCCCCACGAGGTCGCATCCAGCTTCGCCCGCCGCTTCACGGAGCTCGGCGGCCAGCTGCGGCAGTCGACCCCGGTCACCGCGATCGATACCCGGGGCGGGCGGGTCCGCAGCGTGACCACGCCTCGCGGCGAGATCGCGGCCGCCCACGTGGTGATCGCGGCCGGGCCCCTGGGCAGGCCCGGTCGGGCGGCTGGCCGGGCTGGAGCTGCCCGTCACGCCCAGCCGGGAATCGATCCTGACGCTCCGCCCGACCTTCGACTGGAGTCCGACCCATCCCGTCACCGGCGACCTCCTCAACGAGGTGTACCTCCGCCCGGAGACGGGAGGCCTCATCCTGGTCGGCAACACCCGGGACACCATCGAGCAGGGCGATCCAGACCACTACGAGGACCGGCCGAGCGCTGAGCACACGACCGAGGTGCTCACCCGGCTCACCCGCCTCATGCCGGGCATCGCGAGCGCGGCCATCACCGGCGGCTGGTCGGGGATGTACGAGGTGAGCCCCGACTGGAACCCGATCATGGGCACCGCGGCCGGCGTCGCGGGCCTGCACTACGCCGTGGGCTTCTCCGGGCACGGGTTCAAGCTCTCCCCGGTGGTGGGCATCCTCATGGCCGAGCAGGTCCTGGATGGCCGCGCCCGGACCATCGACATCACGCCGTACCGGCTCGAGCGATTCCGCGAGGGCCAGGAGCTGCGCGTCGCCTACCAGGGCGCCGGCGTCATGGGGTAGGTCGCGCCCTGGTGTAGTCCCCTCCGCACTGACCGAGAGACGGAGACGACGTGGACAAGGGCTGGATCCTGATCGAGCTGTTGCCCCAGCAGCTGATCAACGGTCTCACGATCGGCTCGGTGTACGCCCTGATCGCGCTCGGCTACACGATGGTCTACGGCGTGCTCCAGCTGATCAACTTCGCCCACGGCGACCTGTTCATGCTGGGCGCGATGGTCGCGGTCTTCGTACTGGCCGGCATGGCGGTGACGGAGGCTCTGCCGCTGATCGTGGCCATCCCGCTGCTGATCGGCGTCTTCATCGTCAGCATGACGCTGATCGCGGGGCTGGGCGTGGCCATCGAGCGGATCGCCTATCGGCCGCTCCGCCACGCGGGGCGCCTGTCGCCCCTGATCAGCGCGCTCGGGGTGTCCGTCTTCCTCGAGAACGCGACCATGAACGTCGTCGGCCCCGGCCCCCGGTTCTTCCCGGAGTTCCTGCCGACGGCCGAGATATCGATCCTCGGGGTGACGATCCAGGACAAGCAGATCCTGATCCTGGTGGTCGCGACCGCTCTGATGGTGTGGCTCCACTACCTCGTCAACCACACCACGTTCGGGCTGGCGGTGCGGGCGACGGCCGAGGACAAGGACGCGGCCAGCCTCATGGGCATCGAGATCGACCGGATCATCGCGATGGTGTTCGTGCTGGGGCCGGCCTTGGGCGCCGCCGGCGGCGTGCTCTTCGCGATGCAGTACGGCGTGGTCCTCTGGAACGCGGGCTTCCTGGCCGGAATCAAGGCGTTCACCGCGGCGGTGCTGGGCGGGATCGGCAACATCCCCGGCGCCATGCTGGGCGGGCTCCTGCTCGGCCTGATCGAGACGTTCGGGGCCGGATACCTGCCGATCCTGACCCACGACGTGATCGGGCCGGAGTACAAGGACATCTTCGCGTTCGTGATCCTGATCCTCGTCCTCATCTTCCGGCCCATGGGGATCCTGGGCGAGCGGGTCGCGCGATGACGCGGCGGACGGAGGTCCCGTGACCACGTTCAACCAGGCGATGAGCGTGCCGCTCCGCGCCGTGAGCGGCTGGAGCCGGACGAAGAAGCTCGTCCTGCTGCTCTTGCTGGCCACGCTGCCGCTCTACCTCGGCCAGATCATGACCGCGATCGGCAGCGTGGTGCCGCTGGCGTTCTTCCAGGCCGGCGAGCGCTACATGTTCCGCGTCCTCGACCAGGCCGGCATCTACATCCTTCTCGCGCTCGGCCTGAACATCGTCGTGGGCTATGCGGGCCTGCTGGACCTGGGGTACGTGGCGTTCTACGCGATCGGCGCGTACTCCTACGCGCTCCTGGCTTCGCCCCAGCTGGGTCTCCACGTGCCCTTCTGGCTGGTCTTGCCGGTGGCGCCGCTGCTGGCCGCCCTGGCCGGCGTGCTGCTCGGTGCGCCGACCCTTCGGCTCCGCGGCGACTACCTGGCGATCGTGACGCTCGGGTTCGGGGAGGTCATCCGCATCCTCCTGAACAACCTGGACGTGATCACGAACGGCCCGCGCGGCGTGACCAACATCGACCCCGCGACCCTGGACCCCGCGCACCTCGACCCGAAGTCGGTGGCGACCGCCAAGCTCCTGCTCTACCCGCCCTTGCCGGACCTGATCCACAACCTGCCGCTGACGCTGTCGTCCCCGATCCAGTACTACTACCTGATCCTCCTGCTCTGCGTGGGCGCGGTCTTCTTCTCGTATCGCCTCGAGGGCTCGCGCATCGGGCGCTCGTGGGCGGCGATCCGGGAGGACGAGGACGCGGCGCAGACGATGGGGATCAACAAGACGACGACCAAGCTCCTCGCCTTCGCCATGGGCGCGAGCACCGCGGGGTTCTCCGGCGTGCTCTTCTCCGGACTGCAGGGCTTCGTGAGCCCCGAGAGCTTCATCCTGCTCGAGTCGATCACCATCCTCGCAATGGTCGTGCTGGGCGGCATGGGCAGCATCCCGGGCGTCGTGCTGGGGGCGGTCATCCTGGTCGTGGTGCCCGAGGTCCTGCGAGAGTACGCGACGTACCGGCTCACGATCTTCGGCATCGGCCTGACGCTCATGATGCTCGTGCGACCGGAGGGGATCTGGCCGGTCCGCGATGCGGCGGCCCACCGCTGATGAACGTCGCGGCGCCCACGGCCGGCGCCGAGGCGTCCCGCGTGGAGCTCCTGCCGGGCGCGGTCACGGACGTGAGCTCGGCGGCGCGCGAGGGCTTCCTGACCATCGACGGCGTCAGCAAGAGCTTCGGCGGCCTCCGCGCGGTGAACAACGTGTCCTTCTCGGTGGCCCGCGGCCAGCTGGTCGCCGTGATCGGGCCGAACGGCGCGGGCAAGACCACGCTGTTCAACCTCATCACGGGCGTCTTCCCGGTGACGGCGGGCGCCATCCGCTTCGCCGGGCAGCCGATCCAGGGGCTCCCGCCGCACGAGGTGACCGCGCTCGGCGTGGCCCGGACGTACCAGAACATCCGGCTCTTCCGTGGGATGTCAGTGCTGGACAACGTCCTGGTCGGCACCCACTGCCGCACGACCGCCGGCGTCTTCGACGCCATGCTGCACACCCGCCGGGCCGGCCGCGAGGAGAGGGAGAGCGTGGCCCGGGCCGAGGCCCTGCTGGACTTCTTCGGAATCCGCAAGTACGAGGCCCAGCTCGCGATGAACCTGCCCTACGGGGACCAGCGCCGCCTGGAGATCGCGCGCGCCCTGGCGACCCGGCCGTCGCTCCTCCTGCTCGACGAGCCCGCGGCGGGGATGAACCCGGCCGAGTCCCTCGAGCTGATCGCGCTGATCCGCCGCATCCGGGACCTCGGCGTCACGGTGGTGCTGGTCGAGCACGACATGAAGGTGGTCATGCAGGTCTCGGAGAACATCGTGGTGCTCGACCACGGCGAGAAGATCGCCGAGGGTCCGCCGGCCCAGATCCAGCGCGATCCGCGCGTGATCGAGGCCTATCTCGGGAAGGCGAGTTGACCTCGCCGACCGGAAACGGCGCGGGCGGGCCGATCCTCGAGGCGCAGGACCTCGTCGCTGGCTACGGGCAGATCCGGGCCCTCAAGGGCGTCTCGTTCCGGGTCGGCGACGGCGAGGTCGTGGCCCTCATCGGCGCGAACGGGGCGGGGAAGTCGACGACCCTCCGCGTGCTCTCGGGGCTCATCCGGGCCCAGAGCGGCCAGGTGCGGCTCCGGGGCGAGGACATCTCGCGCGCGGCGCCGGCCGAGATCGTCCGGCGCGGCGTCGTCCAATGCCCGGAGGGCCGCCGCATCTTCACGCGGCTCTCGGTGCTCGAGAACCTGCGCCTCGGGCACTACACGCGGCGCAAGACCGCGGACGAGGCGGCCGCGCTCGAGCGCGTCTTCACGCTCTTCCCGATCCTGCGGGAGCGCCGCACGCAGTTCGGCGGGACGCTGTCGGGCGGCGAGCAGCAGATGCTCGCGATCGGGCGCGCCCTGATGACGACGCCGAAGATCCTGCTGCTGGACGAGCCGTCGCTGGGGCTCGCGCCGCTCCTCGTCCAGCAGATCTTCCAGACCATCCAGGAGATCAACCGGCAGGGGACCGTCGTGCTGCTGGTGGAGCAGAACGCGAACCTCGCCCTCCGGATGGCCGACCGCGCCTACGTGCTCGAGGCGGGCCAGATCGTGCTCGAGGGGACCGGCGCGGAGCTCCTCGCGAACGACGCCGTCCGCCGCGCCTACCTCGGCGAAATGTAGTCGGCTGATGCCGGGTGAGCGCCGCGCGGGCGTGATCCTCACCCATCCTGGCGCCAGCGGGGCCGTGGAGCGACCGTCGGTGCGCTGACTCACCTCCCGAGCGTCGGGACGCGGCCGGGCAGCGCCGGACGCACGTCGGCCCGCCGAGCCGCTCCGGGCGGAGCGATCCGGCGGGCCGATGGCGATCGCGAAGCGGTCAGGCGGCGATGGCGCCGCCTGATCGGGTCGCTATTCCTTCCACTGCTCGACCAGCTTGAAGTTGCCCTTGTCGATCGTGTAGATGTACAGCGGCCCGTTCATGACGTCCCCGTTCTCGTCGAACTTGTACTCGGGGATCAGGAGGCCGGGCACCGCCGACTTGTGCAGCACGTCGATGATCTTCTCCTTGTCGGTGCTGCTCGCCTTCACGATCGCGTTGGCGATGATGTTCGCGAAGTCGTAACCGTAGATGTCGTAGCCCGCCGGGTCGTTCTTGTACTTCGCCTTGAACTTCTCGGCGAACTGCCTTCACCTTCTCGGGCGCGCCCGGCCCCGAGTACGGGCGGCGTCTGGAAGGTGAAGTACACGGCCTCCGGCGTCCGACTTCATGTCACCCGCGGCGCCCGCCGCCTTGGGCATGCCGGGGTCGTAGTAGCCGTCGCAGCCGATGACGGGCTTCTTGTAGCCGAGCTGGCGCACCTGCTTGACCAGCAGCCCGGCCGAGGTGTTGAAGTTCGTGCAGTAGACGATCGCGTCCGGGTTCTCGGTCTTGATGATCTTCGTGAGGACCGCCGAGTAGTCGACGTCCTTCGGCTCGACGCCGCCCGTACGACGTCACCGAGCCGCCGGCCTTCTCGATCGTCGCCTTCGCGACCTCGGTCACGCCCTGGCCGAAGGCCTGCTTGTCGTTCAGGAGCGCGAACTTCTTGGCCTTGAACTTCCGCATGACGAAGGCCACGCCGGCCTTGCCCTGGATGTTGTCGTTCGCGACTCGGCCGGAAGAGGTTCTTCCAGCCCTGCTGCGTGATCTTCGGGTTGGAGGACAGGGTCACCTGCGGGAGGTTGACCTTGTTGATGATCGGCGAGCCCGCGAGCGTCGTGCCCGAGCACATGTGCCCGATGAACACGACGTTCTTGGGATCGTCGGCGATCTTCTGCGCCGTGGTGCCGGCCTGCTTCGGATCGCACGCGTCGTCTTCGGCGACGACCGTGAACTTCCGGCCGCCGAGGACGCCGCCCTTCGCATTCCACTCGTCGAAGGCGAGCTTGATCCCGTTGAGGTACCCTTGACCCAGCTGGGCCACGTCGCCCGTGAGCGGGCCCGACCAGGCGATCTGGATCGGGGCGGGCGCTTGCTGCGCCGGAGCGGTCAACGCCACGCCCAGAACGAGGACGAGAGCCGCGAGACACCAGACGACCCGCGAGGTGAGATACTTTCGCATCATCAGGTCCCCCTTTGTTGGGAGTGAGAGGTGGGAGCTCCTACGCCGCTGTGGGACACACCCCGGACTTCGGGCGTGGGTGACTCGTGAGGATAGCGCCTCCCTACCGTCCCGCATGGGCCAAATTTCTGGGATTTTACGGCAGGCCTTCGGGCACGGTCAAGCGGGAGAGGACGCGGCAGATGTGACCCAGCCACAGGGTACCACGGGAGGACACCGTTGAGCGAGGGACGCTACGAAGCCGTGATCGTGGGTGCCGGCATCGCCGGGCTCACCGCGGGGTGGACCCTGCGGGACCGGAAGATCCTCGTGCTCGAGGCGACCGCCCGCGTCGGCGGACGGATGCGCTCGGAGCCCCGGGGGCCGTACTGGCTGAACCTGGGCGCGCACCTGTTCGGCGGACCCGGCACCCTCATGGACCGGCTCGTGAAGGACACGGAGCTCGAGACGCGGCTCATCCCGGGCAACCGGATGGGTCTCGCCTTCCGGGACCGGATCGTGGCCAGCGGGCGCCCGGAGACCTACCCGTTTCGGCTGCCGCTGTCCTGGGCCGCGCGGCTCTCGTTCGTGCGGGCCGGCCTGCGCCTCCGGACGGCGGCCCGGGAGCACGTGCGGGCCGCCCGCCTCCGCCCCGGGGAGACCCCCGGAGCCCGGCGGGCCCGCGTGCTCGCCCACCGGGACGATCAGACCTTCGCCGCGTATCTCGGGGATCTCCACCCGGACGTGGCGGCGATCTTCCGGGCCATCTCGGAGCGGGTCACCGGCGAGCCCGAGCAGATCTCGGCCGGCTGCGGCGCCGCCCTGTTCGCGATCGTGTGGGGGGACGACAAGACCGGCTCGGCCCGCAACCTGATCGGCGGCTCGGAGCTCCTGCCGCAGGCGCTCGCGCACCGGCTGGGCGACCGCGTCCGGACGGGCGCGACCGTCGAGGAGGTCGCGCTCCACGCGGACGGCGTGCGGGTCCGGTACGTGCGGGACGGCGTCCAGACGGAGGTCTCCGCGGACTACGCGGTCGTGGCGACGCCCGCGCACGTGACCCAGCGGATCATCCGGAACCTGCCGCCGGACACGGCGGCCGCCCTCGCCGCGATCCGGTACGGCCCGTTCGTCTGCGGGGCCTTCCTCACCGAGGAGGATGGGCCCATGCCGTGGGACCACATCTACGCGATCGCGGTGGTCGACAAGTCGTTCAACATGCTGTTCAACCACGCGAACCCGCTCCGGACCGCGGCCAAGCGGGAGCCCGGCGGGAGCCTGATGGTCTACGCGGGCGGCGACAAGGGGCGGCGCCTCTTGGCGCTCTCGAACGACGAGATCCGCGCGCTCTTCCTGAAGGACCTCCACGACGTCCTGCCGGCGACGCGGGGCATCATCCGGGAGGTCCTGATCCAGCGCTGGGAGCACGCGATCCCGTACGCGCCGCCGGGGCGGTCGCGCATCCAGGGCGCGATCAGCCGGCCGCTCGGCCGGATCTTTCTCGCCGGGGACTACCTGGAGTTCCCGGAGATGGAGGCGGCCGCCGCCACGGGCCTGGAGGCGGCGCAGGCGGTTCGCCAGCGCCTCGGCGCTTGACAGCCTCGCGGCCGCGTGAAGGCGCACCAGCGCCCCACGCCAAGCGCGCCCTCGATGCTGTCCAGGGATCCGCAGGGCGTTGGACCAGTCACGCCGACCACCGGGCGCGCCGATCGATTCGGTGGTATGGTACCTGCCAACCTCATCCTTGATGCTCGGGCGATTATCTGAAGTGTGATGCAAGTCACAGATGACTGTTGCGCCCACCCCCCGATGCTCCCCGGATACCGTGATGCCGAGGTGGACCGCAGCGACCGGGAGGGATTCCATGGGGACACAACCGATCTCACGACGTGACGCGATACGGACGGGCGGCGCCATGGTGGCGGGATTGGCGTTCCTACGTCTTGAGCGCCTGGTAGCCGGGGCTCCGCTGGAGCAGGGCGAGGTGGTCGTCGCCTGGATTGATCAGCCAGCCGCCGTCCCCCCGCCGGCCCAGGCGATCATCGGCCAGCAGCTGCAATGGGAAGAGCTGGATGCCTGGATCACGCCCACAAACAAGTTCTTCACGGTCAAGCACTTCGGACAGCCGACCATCGACCTGCAAAAATGGCGACTCGACGTCACCGGGCTGGTCAAGCAGCCGCTCAGCTTGACCATAGACCAGCTGAAGGCTCGGCCGCGCCAGGAGGTCACCTTCACGCTGGAGTGCTCGGGAAACACCGGCCTGCCCTTCTTCTGGGGAGGCATCGGCAACGCCACGTGGGCTGGTACGGCGCTCGCGCCATTGCTCCAGGAAGCGGGCATTCTGGACCGGGGCAAGGAGATCGTCTTCTACGCCCACGACATCGGCAAGCAGAAGGTCCGCGACATGGATCTGACGGCGCCGTTCGCCCGGAGCATGTCGGTCGGCGAGGCGATGAGCCCGGAGAATTTGCTCTGCTACGAGATGAATGGCCAGCCGCTCGATGCCGGCCATGGCGCACCACTTCGACTGCTGACGCCGGGCTGGTACGGCGTGGCCAACGTGAAGTGGCTCGACCGCATCGAGGTGATCGAGACCCGCTTCGCAGGGCACTTCATGGCCCGAGACTATGTGACCATCCGCGAGGAGCAGCGCGACGGCCAGCCGGTCTGGACCGAAACCGTCGTTGGCAAGGCGCTGCTCAAGTCCGCCCCGGCCCGTGTCACCCGGAAGGACGGCAAATACCGGATTGCCGGGGCAGCCTGGGGCGGCCCAGTCGCCCGTGTCGAGGTGAACGTGGACGGGGGACCGTGGATGCCGGCCACCATCACCGAGGGCGGAGGCGGCTCGGCGTATTCGTGGAAGTTCTGGGTGTTGGAATGGGGCAGTCCGTCAACCGGCGAGCACGCCATTACCTCGCGGGCGACCGACACTGCCGGTAACATCCAGCCCGCCATGACCGATCCGGTCATTACCACCAAGCGGACGTACTGGGAGAGCAACGGGCAAATCACGCGGCGGGTGCAGATCGTCTGACCGCGGACGGATCTCTCGACCCAACCGGGCGGGTCACACTTGGGCATCGTGCCGGGTTGGAGTGTCGAACGAGCCCCGGGGATGCGCGCCAGGACTTGCGCGGCGGGCGAACTCTCGGGCTCGCCCCGAGCAAGCGCTGCCTCCGTCACGTGGTACCAGACCGACGGCGGCGATCCCGGGGCAGGCGTGTCAAGCCGCCGTGCACCGGGGCGGGCCAGGGCTGCGTGCGCGGCCTGATCCGCGGGGACGTCCTGTGGCGTTACCCCTTGACGGCTCCGGCGGTGAGACCAGCCACGTAGTACTTCACGAAGAACGAGTAGATGAGGGCGACCGGAACGGAGCCCAGCAACGCCCCGGCCATCAGCTGGCCCCAGTAGAAGGCGTCCCCGCGGATCAGCTCGCCCACGACTCCGATCGGCACGGTGCGCACGCTCGACCGGCTCAGAAAGAGCAGCGCGTAGAGGAACTCGTTCTGGGACAGCGTGAAGGCGAAGATGCCGGCGGAGAGGAAGCCGGGCGTGCAGAGGGGAAGAATCACCCGGGTCATGGTCCGCCAGCGGCTGGCCCCGTCGATCAGCGCCTGCTCTTCCAGCTCCTTCGGCACGGTCTTGAAGTATCCCATCAGGAGCCACGCGATGAAGGGCACCAGCAGCGTGGGATAGGTCAGCATCACGGCGCTGAGCGTGTTGCCCAGCTTCAGCCGGCCGACGAGATCGGCCATCGGGACGAAGAGCAGCGTCTGCGGGATCAGATAGGTCACGGCGACGGCGATCGCCAGCAGCGGGGCGCCGCGAAAGCGCATGCGCGCCAGCGGGTAGGCCAGCATGGTCCCGAGCACGAGGGAGATGACGGTCGCGATCACCGCGACCAGCATCGTGTTCGCCACCCACGTCAGGAAGTTCGTCTCCTGGAGCAGGCTGATGTAGTGGACCAGGGACGGGTGCCGTATGGTCAGCGGCATGGCCTTGGGGTCGTACAGCTCGGCGTTGGTCTTGAGCGAGGTGGCGGCCATCCACGTGAACGGGAACAGCGCCAGCACGAGGAACATCGCGAGCGGCAGCCACAGCCCGAAGAGCCGCTTGCGCCAGGTCAGCTCGCCGACCATCGGTCAGTCCTTGCGCACGTACACGGTGAGCCACACCAGCAGGAGCCCCAGCACCGGCACCATGCTGAGCGCAACCGCGGAGCCGAGGCCCATCTGCCCCGCCCCCATGCTCAGGCTATAGGCGTAGGTGGCCATCAGGTGCGTCGAGTTGGCCGGGCCGCCGCCGGTGAGCACGTAGACGAGCTGGAAGTCGAAGAAGGTGATGATGATCGAGAACGCGGTCACGATGAAGATGACGGGCAGGAGCGAGGGCAGCGTGACGTGACGGAAGCGCCCCCACGTGCCCGCGCCGTCGATCGTCGCCGACTCGTGCAGCTCGGCCGGGATGGTCTGCAAGCCGGCAAGGATGGAGATACCGAAGAAGGGGAGGCCGCGCCACGTGTTGACCATGATGATCGAGGTCATGGCCATCGCCGGCGTGCCGAGCCAGGACGGCCCCGTCTTCGCCAGCCCGCTGACCACCAGCAGGCGGTTGAACAGGCCCATGCCGGGGTCGAGGATCCACTGCCACGCCACGGTGCTGAGCACCGTGGGCACGATGAACGGGAGCAGCAGCGCGGCGCGCGCGATGGCCTTCATCTTGAAGCTCTGGTTCATCACGAGCGCCATCGCGAGACCGCCGGAGGCCTTCAGCACGGTCGCGACCGCCGTGAAGAGGACCGTGTTCCTGACCGCCTGCCAGAAGATGGGGTCGTTCGAGAGCTTGACGAAGTTCCCCAGGCCCACGAAGGAGGCGGCCTGGGCGACCTCCCGGTGGAAGAAGCTCAGGTACACGCCGTAGAAGAACGGGTAGCCCAGGAATCCCAGCAGGAACAAGAGGGGCGGCGTGAGCATGAGCCAGCTGAACACCGACTCCCGCTCGACGAATGCGGCGAGCCGGCCTCGTCCGAGCGCGCGGCGGGCGGGCGTCGCCAGCGTGGTCGCCGGCGACGCCCCGATGACCCGGCTCATCGCTACCCGTAGATCTGCTTGAGCTGTGCGACGGCCTCCGCGATGACCGTCTTGGTTGCCGCGCCCGTGCAGGCCTTGGTGAACATGTCGATCACGATCCAGCGATTGATCACTTCCCCGTGCTGGCGGGTGGGCAGCGCCGGCCACGACGTCAGCTTGCCGGTCTCGAGCACCTTCTGGAACGGCTTGACGCGCGGCTCGATGTCCCACTCGGGCACCTTGTCGAACCCGTGCAGGAACGGCGCGAAGTACATGTCACCGGAGGCGATCCAGGGGCGGTACACCTTGGGGTCCATGGTCCAGCGCAGGAACTCCTTGGCGGCCTCGATGTCCTTGCCGTACGCGAACACGCCGTGCGTCACGGGCACGAGCGCGTGGTATCGCTGGCCGGTGGGTCCCTTGGGGTTGAGGGCGTGATCGATCACCTTGCCCATCTCCGGCAGGTCGCGCTTGGCCGACACCATGATGCTGTAGGCATTGTTGGTGCACGAGATCTGGCTGGTCAGGAACGCCTTGTTGTTGGCCGGGTCGAGCCACCCGAGGCAGTCGTCGATGCAGGCTTCCTTGTACAGCTTGCGGACGAAGTCCACCGCTTTCGCGGTCTCGCTGGCGTCGAGCGCGACGTTCTTGCCGGCCTTGTCCATCACCGTCACGCCGTAGGACCAGAGGAGGGGGTAGAGCCAGGAGTAGTTGTCCGCGAACCCGTGACCCATGGACATCCCGAACGGGTGACCCTTGGCCTTGAGCTTGATCCCGGCCTCCAGGAACGCGTCCCAGGTTTCGGGGAACGTCTTGACCCCCGCCTCGTCGAACCAGTCCTTCCGGTACACCATCAGCTGGCCGATGTTCCCGTGCGGCACGGACTTCCACTTGCCCTTGTCGACGGACAAGAGCTTGATCTCGTCGTACCAGCCGCCGTGCTCCTTCCCCACCGCCTCGGCGATGTCGGACACGTCCACCAGGGCGTCGCGGTAGAGCCACTCCTGCTGGACCCAGGCAAGATCGGCGCCGGACTTGTTCTCGACCATCGAGACCAGCTGGGGCACGGCGCCGCCCCCGGCGGCCTGGACCAGGTACTCGATCTTGATCCCCGTGGCCTTCTCGTAGGCTGGGCCCACCACCTTCATGAAGTGCTCGTCGAAGTTCTTCACGTAGGCGCTCTCGCGCGCGAACGTGATGGAGACCGGCTTGGCCTGGGCCCGGCGGGCGATCCAGGGAGCCCCACCAACGCCTGCGGCTCCGGCGGCAACCTTCAGGAAGTCTCGGCGGGAAGTCGTCGAGTGCGCGGACTGTGCCATGGATGTCCCCCTATGTGTGAACGTGGGCGAACCTCAGGCATTGGGCCGCTTCACTTTCGATCGTGCCCCGGCGGCGGCGGCGCCGTCAAGAGTCGCGTGACCGTGTACACGGCTGCCCCGGGCGGTGGTGGGTTGGCAGACGGCTCGGTCAAGACCTCGCCGCGGGCGGGCGCCGTCAGGGCTTGGGCGCGGGCGGCGAGGCCGCGGCGGGGCAGGGCCCCGCACGCTCCAGGTAGTCGATCACGTCCCGGCGGTCCTCTGCACCCGGGATCCCTGGCATGCTCATCGCCGTCTCCGGGATCAGGCGGAGCGGGTCGACGAGGAACGCGTCCAGCGTGGCCCGTGTCCAGACGAGGCTGGTGGTCGCGCCCGCCGCCACCATCGCGGGGGAGAACCGGAAGCCGGGCAGCGTGCCCGCGGGTCGGCCGAGGACGCAGCGGAGGTTGGGACCGGGCAGGTTGTCCTCGCCTGCCACGACGGAGTGGCAGGCATAGCAGCGCTGGAACACACGCTCGCCGCGGACGGGATCGCCGGCGGCGTGCCGATGCGAGCACACGAGCAGCGCCAGAAGGCCGAGGCGACCCGCCGCGCTGCGAATCACTTCTTCCGGAACACCACCAGCCGGTCGGCTCCGGACTCGGCCACCCAGACCTCGCCGGGCCGGCCGAGCATCTGGCGGACGTTCGCACCCCGGCGGTCGCTCGGGTACACGTCGAAGCGCTCCGTCTCGGGATCGAACCGCACGATCGCGTTGGCGGACCATTCGCTCAGCCACACCTTGTCCTGGTCATCGACGTAGACCGCATAGGCCTGCGGCCGGTCGCCGGGCAGCCGCCACACCTTCCAGCTGCCGGTCCGGGGATCGTAGCGGCTGACCTGGCCCGCGTTCCACTCGCTGACCCAGATCTGCCCTCGCGAGTCCGACCACACGCGCCGCGCGCCCTGGCCCTTGGTCGGCGGCTCGATGACGGTCGCCGCGCCCGTCTCGACGTCGATCCGCGCGATGTGGCTCCCGGCGAGCGAGGCGTAGTAGACGGCGCCGTCCGGCGTCGTCGTGATGCCGTAGGGCCCCCGGCCGCGCGGGGCGTCCCAGACCTGCATCGCGCCGCTCTTCGGGTCGAGCCGACCGTAGATCCCGTTCTGGCCCGTGAACCAGATGCGGCCCTGCTTGTCGAACGTCGCCGTGTTGAGGTTGACGTAGCCGCGCGCCTCGGGCAGCGGCCATCGGGTCACCTCGCGGGTCTTCGGGTCGACGCGGACGATCGCGTTCGTCCCGCCCTCCGTGACCCACGGCGCGCCGTCCGGCCCGATGATCACGCCGTGGGGCGCCGCCCCGGCGCCGAGCGGGACGAGGTCGACCTTGCCCGTGGCGGGGTCCAGCCGGCCGAGCGCGCCGTTGCGCTGCGCCGTGTACCAGGCGATGCCGTCGGCGTCGACGGCCACGTCGTGCGGGTGCCCGCCGCCCTGCGGGAGGGCAAAGGACTGGCTCACGACTTCGGCCTGGGCGGCCGGAAGGAAGAGCCCCGCGAAGAGGAGCGCGAGCAGCACCGAGCGTGCGAGACGCATGGGGACCTCCTGCCGCAGAGCGGCGGTCGACGATTTCACTATGCCGAGCCGACAGCGCTCAGGCAAGCGGGCTCGCGAGGCGGCAACGCCAGTGGCGGCGGCGAAGACGGCCGAGAGGCGGGGCCCACGGCAATCAGGTCGCGAGAACCGGCATGGCATCCTCCTCGCTACGCGGCTCGCTGGTTCGTCAGGTGTCGGCGTCCTGGGCGACGAGGTCCGCCGCCGGCAGCGGCTCGCCGTCGAGCACGCGCTGGACGTTCCGGAAGGCGTGGCGGGCGACGTTCGCGACGTTGTCGAAGACCGAGCCGGCGACGTGGGGGGCCAGCACGAGGCCCGGCGCCCGGACGCGCAGGAGCGGATGGTCGGGCGGCGGCGGCTCCCCGCCGAAGACGTCGATCCCCGCGCCGCCCAGCGCACCCGATTCGAGCGCCTCGGCCAGCGCGACCTCGTCCACGACCTCGCCGCGCGCGGTGTTGATCACGATGGCGCCGGGCCGGAGCCGCGCGATGCGCTCCCGCGACAGCATCCCCCGCGTCGCCCGGGTGTAGGGCACGTGGAAGCTCACGATGTCGGCCTCCGCGAGGAGCGGGTCCAGCTCCTGGAACGTCACGTGGAGCGCCTGCTCCTCCGCCGCGGTCGGCCGCCGGATGTCGAAGTAGCGGGTCTCGACGTCGAACGCCGCCAGCCGCTTGGCGACCTGGCGGCCGATGGCGCCCAGCCCGACCAGGCCGACGCGCCGCCCGCGGAGCTGACGGGCCTCGAGGCGGGTGTCGTCGCGGGCGCGCTGCCAGTCGCCGCCGCGGAACTGCGTCTCCCGCTGGGGGAGCCGCCGCAGCACGGCCAGCATCAGGAGCAGCGTGAACTCGGCCACGGGCACCGCGTTGGCGCCCGCGGTGATGGCCACCGGGATGCGACGGGCGCGCGCCGCCGCCAGGTCGATCTTGTCGACCCCGATGCCCCACTTCTGGATCAGCCGGAGCCCCGGCGCGGCATCCATGAGGCTCGCGGGAATGGGTGTGATGCCGCCGACGAAGAAGGCGGCGTCGCGCGCCAGCGCGAGCCGGCCGGCGGGATCGGGGGACGTGGCGAGGCGGAGCTCCAGCGCCGGCGGGCATTCGGCCGTGATGACGGCGCGCACCTCGGGCGCGTGGACGTCGAGGAAGACGACGACCGGCCGCGGCATGGCTAGCCGTCCCGCCGCCGGGCCGCGGTGGCGGGCACGGGGAACTCGTCGGGGTCGATGGGAATCTCGACGATGGCCGGCTGCCCCGCGCCGAGCGCCGCGCGAACGGCGTCGCCGATCTGATCCGGCCGCTCGACGTAGTAGCCCCGCGCGCCGAAGAGCTCCGCGTACCGGTCGTAGCGGGGATTCCCGATGTCCGTGCCGACGTAGCGCCCGTGATAGAAGTGCCGCTGGTAGGCCTTCTCCGAGCCCCAGCAGTTGTTGTTCATCACCAGGGCCACGGCGGGAATGCCGTGCCGGACCGCCGTCTCGAGCTCCTGCGCGTTCATGAGGAAGCCGCCGTCGCCGTGGATCGCCAGCGCCGGCGCCTCCGGGCGGCCGAGCTTGGCGCCGAGCGCCGCGGGATAGGCGAAGCCGAGGCCGCCCAGGTCGAGCGGGGTGAGCAAGGTCCGCGGGTGATCGAAGTGGAGCCGGTCGTAGCCGTAGGCGGGGGCCGCCCCCGCATCGAGCGTGACGATCGTGTCCGGCGGGAGCGCGCGCCGGAGCTCCGCGTAGACCCGCTGCGGCTTGACCGGCACCGCGTCGAGGGAGGCCTCGGCGAGGAGGCGCGCCTGGCGCCGGGCGCGGAGAGCCTGGGCCTCATCTTGCCAGGCCTCGGCGACCGGCGGAACCCGCGCCTCTCCGAGCGCGGCGAGCAGCGCGGCCAGGGTCTCGCGCGCGTCCGCCTGGATTCCGACGGCGACCGGATAGATGCGGCCGATGTCCCGCGCGTCGATGTCGACCTGGACGATCGGCGTCCCCGGCTGGATGTAGCGCCCGTCGTAGAAGCTCGTGAACTGCCCGAGCCGGGAGCCCACCACCAGCAAGAGGTCGGCGCGCCGGCACGCCTCCGCCGCCTCCGGCGCGCCCGCCCGGCCGAGCGGGCCCACGTAGAGCCGATCGTGATTCGGCACCGCGTCGTTGCGCCCGTACGCCGTGACCGACGGAAGCCGGTGACTCGCGCAGAGGCGGGCCACCAGGTCGCTCGCGCCGGCCCACGTCACGCCGCCGCCCGCGACGAGGAGCGGTCGCTCCGCCCGCGCCAGCAGGCGCACCGCCTCGCGGATCGCCTGGGGGTGGGGTGGCGCGGGATGGGTCGCCCGGTAGGCCTCGGGGGCGACGGCGTCGATCGAGACGACCTGGTCGTTCAGGACATCCCGCGGGATGTCGACGAACACGGGACCCTTGCGCCCCGTCATGGCCGTGCGAAACGCGAGGCGGAGCATGTCGGGGATCCGGCTCGGCTGCGTCACCTGCATGGACAGCTTCGTCACCGGACGGAAGAGGCTGACCAGGTCGAGCTCCTGGAACCCGTCCCGCCCCTGCTGCGCGAGCGCGGAGCCGCCGGCGATGGCCACCACGGGCGAGTGCGCCACGTGGGCGCCGGCGATGCCGGTCACGAGATTCGTCGCCCCGGGCCCGCTCGTCACGAGGCACACCGCCGGCGCGCCGGTGACCCGCGCGAGCCCGTCGGCCATGAAGGCCCCGCCCTGCTCGTGGCGGACGTTCACGTACTCCACGCTCTTGTCGTCGTAGAGGACGTCCAGCACGTCGAGGAAGGTGGCGCCGACGATGCCGAAGACGTGCCGCACGCCCTCGGCCTTCAAGAGCTCGACGACGGCACGGCCGGCGCTCATCTCGGTCATGGGCCGCCGCCGGCGGGCGCATCCAGGTCGAGGCCCTCGGGCCAGCGATCGCGCGGCTCGTAGCCGAGCAGCGTCTTCGCTGGGCGAAGGTCGTAGCGGGCCATCCCGACCGGGAGACTGCAGACGTGGACCACCGTGTACAGGGGCAGGCCCTCCGCCTCCACCGCGGCGGCGAAGCCGCGTCCGGCGTCACCCGGACTCAGGTAGCCGTCCTTCCCGTGGGCGCTGGCCGCGAGCTCCTCGGCGTGCGCGCGGTCGCGGGGCACCCAGCCGGGACGGATCACCACCACGTTCAAGCCGTGGGTGGCCGCGTAGACCTGGCCGGCCGCCTCGGTCAGGACCTTCGTGAGCGCGTACCAGTTGCGCGGCGACGTCGGGGTGGCGGGGGTGATCGGAAGCGGCCCGTCGTGGCCGCGATAGAGCTGGCCGCTGCTGATCAGGATGACCCGCCCGAGGCGGGCGTGGCGCGCCGCCTCGAGCATCCGGTAGAGCCCGATCACGTTGTTCGGGAGGAGCAGCGTCATGAAGTCGGCTTCGTCCGGCGTGGCCGCCAAGTGGACCGCCGTGTCCATGTCCGCCAGCGCGCGGTCGAGGTCGTCCGGGCTCGCGACGTCGCCCACGACCGCCTCGCGCAGCGCGGGGGAGGGGACGCGGTCGAAGCCCCGCACCCGATGACCGCGGGCGACCAGCTCGGCGCTCACCGCCCGGCCGATCCAGCCGGCGGAGCCTGTCACCAGGACGGCGTGCGCCCGCGCCATCTGCTACGACGCCGCCGGCCGGCCGAGCGCGGCCGGCGGCTCGACGAAGGCGTCTCCCATCGCGTCGGCGGGTACCACCGGCGCCTCCTGGTGCAGATAGCAGGCCACGACCCGATGCGTCGCCGCGCGAAAGAGCGGCGGCGCGGCGGTCCGGCAGACCGGCATCACCGACGGACAGCGATCCGCGAAGAGACAGCCGGACGCGTCCGCCTGGGAGCTCGAGCCGGCCCCGGCGGGCACGCCGTCCGCCGTCCACGTTCGCGCGACGCCGGGCACCGGAATGGATCCGACGAGAAGCTGCGTGTACGGGTGGCGCGGATCCTTCACGACCTGCTCCACGTCGCCCGCTTCCACCACGGCGCCACGGTACAGCACGACGATGTTCTCCGCGACCTGATACGCGGTCGCCAGGTCGTGCGTGATGTAGATGACCGGGATCTGGAGGTCCAGCGTCATCTGGCGCAGCGCGCCCAGGATCGTGGCGCGGAGCGAGGCGTCGACCATCGACACGGGCTCGTCGGCCAGGATCACGCGGGGCCGGAGGAGGAGCGCCCGCGCCACCATGATCCGCTGGCGCTGTCCCCCCGAGAGCTGATGGGGGAAACGGCCGAGCGTCTCGTCGGGGCGCAGCCCGACCGCGCGCAGGGCTTCCTCGATCAGCGTGCGCGCGGCGGCGCGGGAGGTCGCGAGCCCGAACTTGGCGACCGGCACCGCCAGGACGTGATCCACCCGGTAGAACGGGTTGTAGACCTCGTACGGGTCCTGGAACACCGCCTGGACCTCGCGCCGGAACGTCCGCCGCTCCGCGCGCGTCAGCGTGGCGAGGTCCCGCCCGCGGTAGGCGACGCGCCCCGCCGTCGGCGTCAGCAGACCGAGGAGGAGGCGCGCCAGCGTCGTCTTCCCGCTGCCGCTCTCGCCGACGACGGCGGTGACGGACGGGCGCCCCTCGGCGAGCGCGATCGAGAAGGGCCGGAGCGCGACCGTGTGCCGCCGGTCGAGAAGCCCCCCGCCGAAGCTCTTCGTGACGTCGCGCGCCTCGAGCAACGGAGACATGACGCTACGCCAGATGGCACGCGGCCCAGACGTCGGGCCGCACCTCGCGGAGCGCGGGCGTCTCGCTCCGGCACCGATCCACGGCGAGCGGGCACCGAGGATGGAACGCGCAGCCCGGCGGAAGAGCGCCGAGCGGCGGCGGGAGCCCCGGGATGCCCTGGAACGCTCCCTTCCGCTCGAGCGACGGCAGGGTCGCGATCAGCATCCGCGTGTACGGGTGGCTCGGCTCGGTGAAGACCTCGCGGACCGGCGAGATCTCCACCAGCCGGCCGGCGTACATGACGCCGAGGCGGTCGACGAACTGGGCCATCAGCCCCATGTCGTGGCCGACCAGGATGACCGCGGCGCCCAGCTCCGTCTGGGCCCGGGCCAGGGTGTCCATCACCTGCCGCTGGACGACCACGTCCAGCGCGCTCGTGGGCTCATCCGCCACGATCACCTTCGGGGAGAGGCTCACCGCGATGGCGATGCAGGCGCGCTGCTTCATGCCGCCGGAGAGCTGGTGCGGGAACATGCCGCCGACCTCGACGTCGAGGCCGACCCGTGGCAGGAGGTCCCGCAGCCGGTCGCGGAGCTGACGCTCCGTCACCTCCACGTCGTGGTCGCGCAGCGCGTCCGCGATCTGGTCGCGGATCCGCAGCACGGGGTTGAGGGAGTTCATCGATCCCTGGGGGACCAGCGCGATCCGCGCCAGCCGTTGCCGCCGCATCTCCTCCTCCGGCAGCTTGAGGAGGTCGCGGCCCTCGAGCCACACGGAGCCGGCCTCGATGCGCCCCGGCGGCTTGATGAGGCGGAGCAGGGCCAGCGCCATCGTCGACTTGCCGGACCCGGACTCCCCGGCGATGCCGAGCCGCTCGCCAGCCCGCAGGTTGAACGTCAGGCGGTCGGCCGCCCGCACCGCGCCCGCCGGCGTGTGATACCGCACCGACAGGCCGTCGACCCGGAGGATGTCCGTGCTCACCGGGCTACCCTGGCGCTGCAGGCGTTGATCGGACGGCGTTGATCGGACGGCATCTGATCGGACGGCCTTCAGCCTGTGGCGGCCAGTGGCGGCCAGCGGCATCACACCGCCCGCCGAAGCCGCGGGTTCGCAACCTCGTCGAGACCCACGGTGACGAAGAAGAGGCCGAGGAACACGACGAGGATGACGACGATCGGCGCCGCCCACCACCACCACCAGCCGTTGATGAGCGCGGCGTTGAAGTTGACCCAGTAGAGGGTCATGCCGAGCGTGGGGGAGTCGATGGGCCCGAGCCCCAGGACCTCGAGGAAGACGGAGGCCAGGATGGCGCTGGACACCGCGTTCACGAGCGTCGCCCCCAGGTACGGCAGGAGATTCGGCACGAGCTCCCGCACGATGATCTCGGGCCCGCTCATGCCGGAGAGGCGGGCGACGTCCACGTAGCCGCGCTCGCGGAGGCTCAGGACCTGAGCCCGGATGGCGCGGGTCGGGCTGAGCCACGCGAGCGACGCCACGACGACCGCCATCTGGTCGACCGTCAGGCCCTCCTTGATGGAGACGGCGATGATGATGAGGACGAGGAGGCCGGGGACGGTGAGGCCGACGTCGACGACGCCCCGGATGACGGCGTCGATCTTGCCGCGATAGTACGCTGCCGTGAACCCGAGGGCGGACCCGAGCCCGACCCCGATCAGCCCGGCGATGAAGCCGATGCGGAGAGTGAGCGGCGTGCCGACCACCATCACGGCCAGGAGGTCCCGTCCCTGCCGGTCGGTGCCGAGGGGATACTGCGCGGAGGGCGGCCGGAGCGTGGGGGCCGACAGCGGCCGCGCCTTGGCGGTGTCGACGACGAGATGCCCGATCCCCACGAACGCGGCCAGCCCGCCGAGCAGGATGAGCCCCAGCACCAGCGCGAGGTTGCGGCGCAGGTAGCGCAGCGTGGCGGGCAAGGCGCCCCGCCGCGCGGAGATGGCGGACGCCGAGGCGGGCCCGGTCACGACGGCCTCACGCCTTCCGGTACGAGATCCGCGGATCGAGCAAGGGATAGAGCGCGTCGAGGAGCAGCGTCGCGAAGCCGAGCGCGATGATCACGGTGAACACGATGCCCTGGATCAGGAAGTGGTCGTTCTCCCGGATGGCCTGGAACAGCACGGTGCCGATGCCGGGATACCCGAAGATGACCTCGACCAGCACCGCGCCCGACACGATCTGGCCGAGCGCGAGCGCCAGGCCCGTGGCCTGGGGCAGGAGGGCGTTCCGGACGCAGTAGCGGAGGAAGATCGTCGAGCTCCGGAGCCCCTTCGCCTCGGCGAAGGTCACGTAGTCCTCGCCCTGCGTCGTCACCATCATCCCGCGCATCGAGAGCGCCCACCCGCCGGTCGCCACCAGGACGATGGACAGGGCCGGCAGGATCGCGTGCCGGATCAAGTCGAGGATGAACGGGACGGTGAAGCCCGGGAAGGCGCCGGCGCTGTAGCCGCCGAACATCGGAAGCACCGGGAACCGGAACGCGAAGACGTAGATCAGGATCAGCCCGAGCAGGAAGAAGGGGATGGCGTGGAGCGCCCAGAGCGGCGGCATCAGCCACCGCATCCAGCGGGGGGCCCGGGGCCAGCCCAGCAGCGCGCCGAGGAAGGTGCCCAGGGCGAACGAGATGACGGTCGTGGTGCCCAGGAGGGCGACCGTCCACGGCAGCGCCTCCGCGATCATCGCGTTCACGGTCCGCGGGTAGTTGGCGATGGAGTAGTTGAAGTCGAGCCGGGCCGCGTCGCCGAGGAATGTCAGGTACTGCGCCCAGAGCGGCCGGTCGAGGCCGAACCGCCGGTCGTACTCCTTGACCATCTCGTCGATGCCGGCCTGGACGTATCCGCCGAGCTGCGCCTGCTGGAGCAGCTTGACCCGGACCGGGTCCTGGCCGGTGAGCCGCGGCAGGAAGAAGTTGAGCGTGGCGGCGAGCCACGCGATCAGCAGGAAGACGCCGGTCCGCCGGAGGAGATAGCTAGCCGACACGGCCCGGCTTCTCCGCGCGCGGGCGCTCGGATCGTCGGCCGCGGGACGGGCGGCTCACGGTGGTCGGCCCCGCCCGGCGGCCCGACCGCCGGGCGGGGACACGCGCGCGGTCGCTACTGCGTCGGCTGGAGATTCCAGAGCACCATCGCGTAGGTGAGGTGCCAGAAGGCGCCGTTGACGTAGGGCGTCTCGGCCGTCGGCCAGTTCTGCCAGTACGTCGTGTTCATCGGGATCCGGTGGATGTTGTGGACCAGCGGGATGTCCGGCAGGTCGGGGAGCCAGATCTCCATCGCCTTGTGGAAGAGCTCCATCAGGCGCGGCTTGTTCCGCATGTCGGTGACGAACACGTCGTCGACGATCTTGTTGTAGGCCTCGTTCTTCCACCGGGCGAAGTTGACGAGGTGCGCGCCGGGCACCGCGACGGTGCTGCTCTGGTAGAGGCGCAGCGTGTAGTAGGGGTCGTTCACCCCGCCGCCGTGGCCGTAGATCGCGCCCGTGTACTGGCCCTTCTGGAACCGGTCGTCGAAGTCGGGGGGCAGGCTCATGCTGGCGTCGACGCCCTGGCGCTTCAGGAGCTCCACCAGGACGGGGCCGATCGCCGGCCCGCTCGACCCGAAGCCGATGATGTCGAGCTTGAGCCGGTTGCCCTGGGCGTCGACCCAGAACCCCTGGCCGTCCTTCTTCCAGCCCTTCTTGGTGAGGAGCGCCTCGCCCTTCTTCGGGTCGTACTCGAGGGTGTTGTACTTGGCGAGGAGGTCCTTGACGCCGTCGATGTAGGGCTTGAGCGCCGGGTATTCGGGGAGCGGCAGCGGGGAGACCAGAGCCGCGCCGAGGTAGCCCACGTCGACGATCTGCTGCCGGTCGATGAACGAGCTGATGGCCCAGCGCACGTCCTTGTCGTCGAACGGCGGGCCGCTCGTTGTTCACGTAGAGCGAGATCGGCCACCAGTCCATGTAGCCGTAGGGCGGCTTCTGGCCGGAGTGCGTGATGATCTTCGGGTTCTGGCGGAAGACCGTCGCGAACGTCGCGGGCTGGAGGGACCCGGAGACATCCAGCTGGTTCGAGATCAGGAGCTGGGCGTTCTGCTGCTCGGTCGCGTTCGGGAGCCAGATGTTGCGCTCGACCTTGGGCATCGGCGCCAGCCCCGCCTTCGCCGCCCACCACTCGTCGCGGCGGTCGATCACCTTCTGCTGCGGGGACGAGAAGGCGACCTGCCACGGCCCGGTGGTGATCGGCAAGCCCTTGGCGACGTCGAAGTGCTTGAACGTCGTCCAGTCCTGCCCCTGGAAGACGTGCTTCGGCACGATGTAGACGCCGATGTCGTACTTGTAGGTCAGGAAGAAGAAGAACCGGGGCGAGGGGACCTTGAACTTGATCACGACGGTGTTGGCGTCGGTCGCCCGCGCCTCCTGCATGAACTGCTGGACGTCGACGCCCCACCGGACCTTGGGCCCGAGATCGCGGAGGCTCGTGAGCGTGTAGGCCACGTCCTCGGCCGAGAACGGCGCGCCGTCGCTCCACTTGATCCCGGAGCGCGTCTTGATCGTCAGCTCCTTGAAGTCCGCGCTGTAGCGGTAGCTCTCGGCGAGCCAGAGGTATTCCTTGTCCGCGAAGGCGCTGTAGAAGGCGAGGGGCTCGTACAGGATGCCGGGCCCGTTCTGGTGGTTGGAGCCGATCGCGTAGGGGTTCCACAGCTCGAAGTCGGCCCACCGCCCCTCGCGGCTGCCGATCCACACCAGGCTCAGCGTCCGGTTCCGGGCGACGGTCTTGAGCTGGGCGGCGGCGGGCCGGGGCAGCACGGCGGCGGCGCCCGCCGCGAGGGCGCCGGTCTTGAGGAGATCGCGGCGGGTCAGTGCGTTCGAAGGCGCGTCGTGAGACACCCTTGTCTCCTTGTATCTCGGCCGGCGCGTGCCGGCGCGTTCGCGGCCAAGGAAGCCCTTGCGCTCGTGGTGAAGGAAGTATATGTTCCCTCGCCCTTCCTGAACAATCGCGGAGTTAGCCGGCGCTTTCGCCTTCTGGCGGCGCCGGGTGGCGTCTGGGGGCGAGGTTGAGCGCCCGATCGAGTCCCTCGACGGCCCGTGTCTGGCAGTCCGGATGGACGTGCTGGCCGTAGAGGTCCACGGTGATGGCGATCGTGCTGAGTTCCATTTTGTCTCGCACCAGCCGGAGGTCCGCCCCGCTCTTCAACGGCGACACCGCGTAGGTGTGTAGCATCGCCTGGGACTTTCGGTACGGGAGGCCGGCCTTCTGGAGGAGTCGGGCCCACACGGGCCCGGTAAAACACCGATGATCCAGTCGGTCGCCGGTCTTAGTGGGGAACAGCACCGCGGTGCCGGGCTCGAGGTGCTCGGTCAGCACCGCGCGGAGCATCGACCACGGCCGGACGAGCCGCGCTTCTCCGTCCTTAACGGGCTCGATCCGATCGCGGTCGGAGACGGTGGGCGACGTGGAAGCACGCCGCGGCCCGGGTCGACGCTCCTCGGGGCGGAGTGCCGCGAGCCCCCGAGGCGAAGTCCCGCGAGGCCGCCGTCAGTACGAACGGGTACCAGCGTGGGAGTGCCGCCTGCGCCGTGGCGAGCAGCTGCGGGATCTCGGCGGCGTCGAAATGGGATCCCGTGTTTCCTGTTCCCCTGAAACAATCCGGGGACACGGGGACACGCCGCATCTAGCGCGAGTTGTCCCCGCTTCTGTATCCGGGTCCGGCCCCGCTTGCGCAAGCGGGGACAGGGGGAGCGGGAACACATCACTGTCCAGTCTCCTCAGGCTCCGAGTCCCTCGTACCGGGCCCGCAGATGCCTCCAGCTTCTAAGGGACCGGAGCGACGGCCGCGATCATGGTGCTGGACGCCCGGGGCGCGCGGCGGTCCGAAGAGGGCGGGCCCTCAGCCCGCGGTGGCGGACCCTGTGCTCCCGAGGTGCTCGAGCAGAATCCGACGGATCTCCTCGATGGCTTCGGCGTGCCCCTGGACCGAGTGTCCGGACCGCACGATCAACTCGGAGACCGCCTCGTCCAGGTGCGCGCTCCGGTAGCTGACGACGCCGTCGCTACCCCCGGCCGGTGTGCCGCCCTCCCTGACCGCGATGATGGAGTGGACCGTCACGCCGGGCGCGATCGGGAGCATCGCGAGCGTCTTGATCCCCTGGTTTCGGGGGTCCATGTTGTCCAGGCTTCGCCCGATGCCCTGCCGGAGTTGCCGCCGAAGGCGGGGGTCCTCGCTCCCGATGAGGACCTCTCCCGTGATCCTGACGAGGTTCGGGGGCAGGGTGAGCGCCCGGGCGACGAGCCAGCGCAGACGCTGCGTGAGGAAGCCCGCGACGTCGCTGCCGCGGTGCGGCGTCCCGACGAACACGACACGGGTGACGAAGGGAAGCGGCGTCATGAACATGGATCGGCGCAGCGTCGCCCGTGTCTCGTCGGACACCTTGAGCTCTTCGAAGGGCGTCTCGCTGACGTTGTCCCAGAAGCGGGTGCCGCTGTCGACGACCGTCAGCTTTGCCAGGAGTCCACCCTGGCTGTGCCCGATCAGGACCATGCGGCGCATTGCCGGGTCGGTGCCGTGTGGATCCAGCTCGGCCACCGTCTTCGCCAGGGACTCCCGCAGAAGCCCGCCCGAGTACAGGATGGGCAGGCCCGTGTGGTAGGCGAAAAACCAGAGCTGGATGCGGGGCGCGATTCGGGGATCGGCCTCGAGCTCGTTGATGAGATCCGCCCAGCGGGCCGGGCTCGATGCCGTGCCGTGGATGAGGACGACGGGCACACGCCCGGGCCGGTAGGGCGTGAGGGTGTAGAGCCCGCTCCGGTCGGCCCGGAAGCTGCCGTGGAGGAAGCCCTGGATCTCGGAGTCCCACACCGGGGCGCGGTCCAGCGTGGACGCCAGCGCGGCGCTCGGCTCGAACTCGAGCGGAACCTGACGGCCTTCGACCGCGATTCGGGTCGCGGCGTCCATCGAGTAGAGCTCGAGCGATCCTGTGAGCTGCCCCGTGAGGAGGCCTTTCCGGACCTCCTTGAGGCGGAGGAAGGCCGTGATCGGAACCTTCAGGTTCGGTGGCACGCGGCTGTACTGTGGGGGACTCCCTGGGCAGCCCCCAGTTGCGCCACCAGGGGGGCCCCGAGCCCAGGCCGACGGTAGCGGTTCCGCAGGCCCCGGACGCCGATGTCCGAGGCGGGCAGGAACTCTTCGAGAGGCCGGCCCCCCCACATCGGCTCACCGCCCGGAAGGTCGACGTCGAGGTGCCCGAAGGGCAATGGGTATTCGCCGGCGGTGACGACGACATGCGCCTCGCTCCTCAGCCCCTCGGTGAGCGCCCGGTTGTAGAGCTCGGCCGCCACCCGGGTCCGTGGATCGAGCGGGTCGGGCGGGGACGCCTCCGCTCCCGGGAAGAGGAAGGCGTACGTGTAGACCACGACCGCGAGGTAGTAGGGCCTGCCGTGGGTCCGCTCCGCATGCAGGTACGAGAGCTCCGCGAGCGCGAAGAGCAAGTCCTGGTCCGCTTCCGTGGCGAGGGTCGCGTGGAGCGCAGCGAGCGCGGCGGTCGGCTCGCTCGCGAATCGGTCTCGCAGGTTGAGACGCTGGAGCACCTGGTCCGAGAAGCGACTCGGGACCCCCGAGGAGAGCGCGCTGTCCGTCACCTGCTGCTGGAACGTCCGCGGCGTGATCGGATAGACGCCGACCGGTGTGGCGCAGGCCGAGGTGAGGGTCAGGCCCGCGCCCAGAAGCGCGGGCCACATGCATCGCCGGACCTGGGGATGAGCGGGCCCCCGGTCTGTCACGGGGCGGAGGACCGGAGAGCGATCGGGCGCACGTGGGCCTCACAAGCTTGCCGAAGGCGAGAACCGGGGCGGCCAGCGTACCGGCACAGTGCCGCGTCCGAGGTCGGTCATCGGACGTGGGGCCGGCAACGCGCCAGCGACAGCGCCGCCACCCCACGTGGGCGTCATCGCCCTCCATCCATCGCGTCCGGCCCCGCGGGGCCCTAACCGCGCCCCGTGTCCCTTGTCCGAGTGCAGGTCTTGATGTCCGGCGCGGCGACCCGACCCGCGCAGGACAACCTCCTCTCGCAACACTCAGCCTTCCACCGTTTGCCCCGTCAACGGCTGACTCCTCCGATCCGGATCCAGCCCGCGTCGCGTGCCCAGAGGATGCATCGCCGTCCGGCTCGGGAGGGACATCGAAAGGTCGGCGCGCCTCGGACGTTCAGCCCGGATCTACCTCATCGCCCGAGCTTGCTGATCTTCGATCCCTGGATGCCCAGGCCGCCCATCAGCCCCTTCTGGCCGAAGATGAACGCGTAGATGTCGTCCCGGGCAGTCGTGGTCGTGAGCGTCTTGGCCTTGCCGGCGTCCACGACGACCACGCTCGGGCCCACCCCGACCTCGAACCCTTCGCTCTTGCCGAGGTACTCGAGGGCCGTGTCGGTCATGAAGAACATCGCGTAGGCGAACACCTGCGCACCGGCCTGCAGGCCGTAGGACGCGCCGGCAACGTTGTAGTACCCAACGATGTTGTCTCCGCGGAACAGAACGCCTTCCCCATACTGCACGCCGACCAGGAATCCCGCCCGGCCCACGCTCGGAAAGACCAGAATGCCCTTCGCCTGCTCTCCCAGGGCCTTGGCCCGCGGCATGGTCTCGTACAGCTTCACGAGCGCCGCCCGCGCGTCGGGGTCGAGGCCTTCCACGGCGGCGGCCGTGGGCGGGAGCATATCCGACAACGTGAGCACCACCAGTGCCAGCCCGGCGGCCACTGCTCGAAGGCGCGCAATCATGAGGTGTCCCCCTTCCGCTGGCCAGGATGGCAGCCCAGGTTACTTTGGTGCCTTCCCGTGAGAGCGTTCATTCACCTCGTTCAGCTGGAGGTCTGTCTCTTCGTGATGATAGATTCTTCAAGCGTGTACTTCACTTCCAATTCGGAATGGCATACTGCGAGGAGATCCGCAGGGCTTTCTGTCAGATGGCATCCATTCCCAACCCAAGAAGGCGACCCCGAGCAGCAGGGCCGACCCGGCCGGGACGGCCACGGTCCAGTCTGCGGGCGGAGCCTTCACCAAGCGTATTCCGAAGAACAGGTCGGGGCCTCGGTGGGCGACCGCCCAGACGTTACGGCCAAGATCATGCGGCTGGGCAAGCTGCCCCCTGAACAGTCAGGACCGGAACCTGCGACAACGCGGTGCACGATGCGGCCGAGTGGCAGCTGCGCGGCCAATCCGGACCCTGTCTCTGAGATGAAGACCCGGCGGAGCCCGGACGCGAGTGCCCAACGCTGTCCACGTGGCCAGGTGGACGCGGCCCAGCTCGGCGCGACGTTAACTGGCTGCGCCCTTGTCCGTCAACCGAGGAACTCAACGACTCCCGTTTCGAGGTTGTACATCGCGCCGACAATCTTGACCGCACCCGCCGTCGCCATGTCCGCCAGGACGGCACTGCGCCGACGGATGTCTGCCGTCGTCAGCTCGACATTCTTGCGCGCTACCGCGTCCACGAAGTCGTAGTTCTTCGCCGAGCGCTCGCCCTGATACCGGGTCGCCTCCACGGCGGGGCGGATCTTGGCGAGCAGCCCAGTGAGCTTGCCGAGCTGCACCTTGTCGATCGCGCCCTTGATCGCGCCACACGCGGTATGCCCCATCACCAGCAAGACCTTCGCCCCGGCGACCTTGCAGGCGAACTCCATGCTTCCGACGATGTCGTCGTTGGCGATGTTGCCGGCCACGCGCGCATTGAAGCAGTCCCCGATGCCCAGATCCATGATCGTCTCGGCCGGCGCGCGCGAGTCGATGCAGCTCAGGATCACGGCGGCCGGATACTGACCCTTGGCGCTGACCTTCTGCTGGGCGAGGTAATCGTGCGGAGACTCCTGGCCCAGGCGGAAGCGTTCATTTCCCTTCTTCATCGCCGCGATGATGTCGTCCGGCGTCAGCTTGTCGCGCTGCTCTTTGGTCAGCGCGGCCGCGTGCGCGAGGCGGCTGGCGGGGAATACACCCAGGATCGTGGTGGCGGACGCGAGGCCGGTGATCGCGAGGAAGCCGCGGCGGTTCACCCGATCGTCTCGGAACGGCGCTGGCACGTGTCTGCGCATCGGGAGAGCCCTCCCTAGAAGGACCGTAGTGTCTTTCGAGTGGAAGTCTAAGGGATCGACCCGCCCGGAGCCAAGAGACTCTGTCGTATCGTGAAGTATCTACTCAGGATTGACCTCTTTGCTGTGATCGGCGCCAGGGGGCACCCCTGAGCAGGGAACGCCATGGTCAAGCTGATCGTCAACCTGTCACTTGCCCGCGCCTGTCGCACCGTCTTGGAGTTGGTGCAAGCCGACCTGATCACGCCAGCGGGCCTGTACTGTGCCGCTCCGCGGGCCTGGAGCGTCAATGCCCACCGCCTTCCGTTGTCCCTCGCCTACCTCGAGCGACGCAGCGTGAAGTGAAGCCCGAAGGCGTTGCTAGTCATCATGTTGTCTTGCTGGACCCAGATTTCGCCGAACTGTTTTGGGCCCGTCAGCGACAGCGTGAGTAGCTCGCCCTTGATGGTGCCCCTCAGGCGGCCGGAGAGATCCGGTCGCCCGTCGACGTTCATCACGCCCGTCACGTCGGTACCAGTCTGGTCCAGCGTCAACGTGATTGGCAGGAATTTTCCGTCCCCCGTCGTTTTACCCGTCCAAGTTCCCGCGACATCGGCGGTCGGCGCGTTGAGCGCGGCCTGCCGAGCCTCCCAGCCGGCACAGCCGGTCAAAGCAACGGCGAGCAAAGCCACGCGCAAGATCGCATTCGTTCTCATCGTTGCCTTCCTCCGGACCCGTCCGCGCTCGGTCGGTTGGGGTTAGGGCCAAGCCGAGGGCAGGATACCTGACCCCGGCCGACCCCGGCAACGGGATGGCCGGGGCAGCTGCGCGGAAGCAGCTGGAGGGCCGGATGAGGTTGTCCTTCGCTGGTGAGGAGCTCCGTGGTGACGACGCGCGCTTCGCTGGTGACCGGCTGCCCAGTGACGAGCTACGCCCCCCCTGCAATAGTCACAACTTGACCTGATCGAGCGTGTCCGGTTTCGACGAACGTGACCGACCGACCATACGACACGTCATGGGTGTGTCTCCTTCTCGCCGGGCCGCGCCGCAAGCTGGCGCAGGATACCGACCAGCTCGGTGTGCGCGGGCGAGCCGCGCTCGCTGATGACTTCGACCGGATTAGCCTCGGTCAGCCGGTTGAGCCGCGTGAGCAGACGGATACGTTGACGCCTTGTGAGTTTGGCCTCGGATGAGTGCCAGCGCAGGAACAGTCGCGGCAGCTCGCCGTCGCCGAACAGCGTATTGAGCTCGTGGGCCGTCACGTAGACGAGGAACAGCACCATCAGCCAGATCTGGATCGTCAGGAAGCGTGGCCACGAGAATTGCGCGAAGAGGAAGCTCGGGAAGTCGTCGAGGGCGCCGCCGTCGCGCAGGAAATGGAACAAGCCTTCGGCGAGGCGAACACGAACACGCACACCCAGTAGATCGTGGACTTGAACAGGATCGGCTGGATCAGCGGCGCACCGTCGAAGCGGTGCATGAAGCGCAGGTTGTCAATCACCAGCACCGCCTTGCCGACCAGTAGCGCGGCGAGCGTCGCGCCGAAGAAGTTGGTAAACAGAATGCCGTGCTCCTGAAGCGTCATCCAGCGCGTGAACAGTATCAGGTTGAAACCGAAGAAGAAGAAGATGGTCGGCGGCAGCACGTGCTTGACCTGCACGAGCCACCAGTCGAAGGCGCGTCGCCAGAGTGACGCGGCCGCTTCGGAAGCGGCGACAACGGACAATGTCATGGCTTCCCTCCGGCGATTGGGGGCGTGACGCGCTTAATTTACCACTACGGCTCTCCGATTCGCTTCCTCCGGAGGGAATTGCAATAGGAACGCACTTGGATCCCCATTACGCCGTGGCCACCGACCCCCCAGACGCCAGCCCCATGCGCCACGAAGGGCGTGGCAGTCGGCCTTCGCGCACAGGCGTGCTCCGACCCGCTCGATCCGATGGTACAAGTCGGGCTTCCATTTTGGGGGCCGCGGGATCTTCCGCTCCTGGATCACCGAGGCTAGGGCCTGGTCGAAGAGCGAGACAACCTGGACGTACAACAGCGTAGGAAGCAGGCGGTCGATGACTGGGTGGGGAACCCCGGCGCCCAACGACATCATCTGATACGCGAGGGGGTAGGCTCGCGCGAACGCAATCCACTGAAGAAGGCGGATCCAGCTCTTCTGCACGGTCTCAGCGGCCGTCGGCATCGTCACTCCTGGTGGCGCCGGGTGGCGCGGGATGCGCCAGTCTGCTACGGTTTGCCGGCCGGCCTACGCGAAAACCCAGGAAATCTGCGGGGCGCGGGTCGTATACGAAACCCATCACGAACGCTCGAGCGGACGCCCCCACTCGGCGGTGACGGCGCGAGCGCGAGGAGGCAGAGCGTGGCACGGTTCAAGGTGGTGACGCCCGCGGGCGTGAGCTTCGGCCCGCCGGGGGTGGGCTACGACAGCGAGATGGAGGCGCTCGGACCCATCGGCGCCGAGATCGTGGAGATTCCGCTCGGCAGCGAGGAGGACTTCATCCGCGCGGCCCGGGACGCCGACGCCCTGTACGTCAAGGCGCGGCGCATCACGAAGGGCATGATCGACGGGCTCGAGCGGTGCCGCGTGATCTCCCTCGGCATGGTCGGCGTGGATTCGGTCGACGTCGTGGCGGCCACCGCGCGCGGCATCCCGGTGACCAACGTGCCGGACACCTTCATCGAGGAGGTGGCCGACCACGCGCTCATGCTGATCCTCGCCGCGTACCGGCGGCTCTCGCTCATGGACCGCCTGGTCCGCGAGGGCCGATGGGGCGAGGGCCGCCCGCACCTCTCGCAGTTCCCCCGCCTGTGGGGGCAGATCCTCGGGCTGATCTCCTTCGGGCACGTCGCCCGCGCCGTCGCGCGGCGTGCGCGCCCGTTCGGGCTCCAGATCCTCGCCTACGATCCCTACGTCGACGAGACCCTCATGACGCAGCACGGGGTCGAGCCCGTCGGGCTCGGTGACCTTCTGCGTCGCTCGGACATCGTCTCCATGCACGCTCCGGCGACGGCCGACGCGTTCCATCTCCTGAAGGAGGAGCACTTCCGGCTGATGAAGCGGGAAGCCCTGTTCGTCAATACCGGCCGGGGCTCGACGGTGGACGAGGCCGCGCTCGTGAAGGCGCTCGAGGAGGGCTGGATCGCCGGGGCCGGGCTGGACGTGTTCGAGCAGGAGCCGGCGCTGACGACCAATCCGCTGCTCCGGATGGAGAACGTCATCCTCACGCCCCACGTCGCCTCGGCGTCCGCCCGGATGGATCCCGAGCGGCGCCGGCGCGTGGGCCGCGAGATCGCCCTCGTGCTCACGGGGCGGTGGCCCATGAGCTGCGTCAATCCGACCGTGCTGGAGAAGACGTCGCTCCGTCGCTGGCAGCCCTATTCGATGGAGCGTGGGCCGAGCATCTAGCGCGCGGAACGGCGTCCGGGTGGTGCGCCCCGCCGCGGGGCAGACGCGCGACGCTGCCGCCGACCGAGACCGGGCGCGTGGCGGACGCGTGCTAGAGGGCGCAGCGGGCCCCGTAAGTCGCGGAACCCCGCTGGTGTCGGGGAAAGCGCAGCGGGACGCTAGACGGTGGAGCTGACCTCGCCGCCGAAGAGCCCGCTGTCCAGCGCATACCGGACGAGCTCGGCGCGGCTCTGGAGCCCTAGCTTTTCCACGAGGCGCGCGCGGTAGGTCTCGACGGTCTTCACCGACAGCCCCAGGTGGTCGGCGATCTGCTGGTTCGTGTAGCCCTGCGCCACGAGCTCCAGCACCTCGCGCTCACGCTGGCTCAGCGGGGTCGTGGGACCGGCCCCGGGGGCGCCGCGCCGGCGGAGGCCGCTCTGCACGACGCTGGCCGCGAGGGCGGGATCGAGCGCGGTCCGGCCCCGGTACACGTCGCGGATGGCGGCGAGAAGCGCGGAGTCCGCCGCGCGCTTGACGACGTAGCCGGACGCGCCCGCGGCGAGCGCCGCCCGCAGGTAGGCCGGCATGTCGTGCATCGTGAGGACCAGCACACGCGTCGCGGGCGCCGCCTCGCGGATGCGCTCGATCGCCTTGATGCCGCTCGATCCGGGCATGCTGATGTCCACGAGGGCGATGTCGGGTCGGAGCGCCGCGGCCTTGCGCACGGCCTCGTCGCCGTCGCTGGCCTCCCCGACGACCTCCAAGTCCCGCTGGCTGTCGATGAGCATGCGCAGCCCCGTCCGGAGGACGGCATGATCATCCGCGATGAGGATCCGAATCCTTCCCATCAGGGCCTCCGAGGACCGGCACCCGTACGTAGATCGTGGTGCCCTCGCCAGGGGTTGATTCTATCGTAACTGTGCCGTCGAGGAGGGCTGCTCGTTCCCGCATGCCGTGGAGCCCCAGCTGGGCCCGGGCGGCGGGGGTGCGGAGGGTGCCTTCGACGTCAAAGCCGCAGCCATCGTCCGACACGATGGCCTGGACCATCTCGCGGCGCCGCTGCAGCACCACGCTGGCCGTCCGCGCGCCCGAGTGCTTCGCGGAGTTCGTGAGCGCCTCCTGGATGATGCGATAGAGGGCGGCCTCGACCGCCGGCGGCAGCCGTTCGAGGCCGAATCCGACCGCGCTCACCTCGACGGCGATCCCGTGGAGCTGCCCGTGGTCGAGCGCCAGCTGGTCCACGGCGGGGATGAGCCCCAGCTCGTCGAGCACGCCGGGTCGCAGGCCGCGCGCCAGGCGCCGGACCTCGTCGAGCGTCCGCGCCGTCACGCGACGCAGGTCGAAGACCTGCGCGCGCGCGGCATCGAGCGTCGGCGCCTCCGCCAGGGTGCGAAGGCCCACCAGGAGGGACGTCAGCGACTGCCCGGTCTCATCGTGGAGCTCGCGCGCGATGCGGCGCTGCTCCTCCTCCTGCGCGGCGGTCACCTGCTCGAGCAGCCGGGCGCGGACCTCGGCATGGCGGCGGCGCTCGGTGACGTCGTGGGTGATGACGGAGTACCCGACGAATCGGCCCTCGCCGTCCCGCACGGCGGTGGTGAGGCACTCCGCCCAGAAGCGGCTCCCGTCCTTGCGGAGCCGCCAGCCCTCCTCGACCGCGCGCCCATCGGCGGCGGCGCGCTCCAAGGTCCGGGAGGGACTGCCCTGGCGGGCCTCCTCCGGCGGGTAGAAGCGCCCCATGTGCTGGCCGACGATCTCGTCCGCCGTGTACCCCTTGAGCCGCTCGGCCCCGGCGTTCCAGCTCTCGACGCGGCCGGTCCGGTCGACCATGTAGAAGGCGTAGTCGCGGACGCCATCGACGAGCAGGCGGAACCGCCCCTCCGCCGTCTCCGCGTCGTGCCGCGCGCGCTGCTCGGCCTCGAAGAGACGCGCCCGTCCGATGGCGGTGGCGATCCGGTCCGCCACGAGCTCGAGGAGCCGGGCATCCTCCGGCGTGAAGCGACGCGGGGACAGGCTGCCGACGTGCACGACACCGATTCCGCGCCCGTCGAGCACGAGCGGGGTGCCGAGCAAGGTGTGGAGTCCCTTGGCCCGGAGGATCGGGCTGACCACCTCGGCCTGGCTCATGTCCTCGATGACCATGGTCGAGTTGCGCGCCGCGATGCTGCCGGCGATCCCGCGGCCAAACGGGATCCGCATGTCGAGCTTCACCTCCTCCTCGAGCCCGTGGGCGCCCTTCACCGCCAGCTCCGTCCGCTCCTCGTTGAGCAGGAGGATCACCACCGTGTCGGCCGCCATGGCCTCGCCCACCCGTCCCAGGAGCTCCGGGAGGAGGTCGTCGAGAAGCAGGTGGGTGAGCGCGGTGTCCGTCACGCGCTGCACGGCCCGGATCTGATGCGCGGCGGCCTCGAGGGCCAGGCGCGCGCCCTGCTCGCTGGCCGCGAGCGACTGGGCGCGGGACTCCGTGCGGCGGAGCAGGCCGCACACGACGCAGATGACCAGCGCCTCCAACATGAAGACACCGAGGCGCGTGATGACCGACGCGCTCAGCGGCGCGCTGTCGGCGCCCGATCCGACGAGCGCCCGCATCCCGACGAATCCTCCCACCACCGTGGTCAGGAGCCCGGGGCCGAGCCCCCCGTACCACGCGCTGAGCATCACCGCGCCGAGATAGAGGGGGAAGTCTCCCCGGTCGACGTAGGGCTCGAGCGGGTAGGACAGGAGCCAGGCGACGGTCGAGGCGACGGCGGCGAGCGCGTACGCGCGGAGAATCTGCCCGCCCCCCCGGGTCGGCGGGCTGGCCTCCAGGGGAGACGACGCGTCTACCGGGGTACGTAGAGGTCCGGCCACTGATCGTTTCCGGGGTGGTGGGTGAGGCGAACGGCCTCGCCGACCGGTCGGCCTATCTGCCACACGAAGATCTCGTAGTCGGCGCGATCGTGCTCGTGCCCGCTCGCCGCCGCTCCCCAGACGAGCCAGCGGCCGTCGTTCGAGACGCGCGGGAAGTACTCGTGGCTGTAGGCGCCCGGGAGGTCCATGAAGGGCCCGCGCGGACGGCCCGGCCCGCCGGTCACGATCTGGGTGCCGCCGTTCCCCTCGGCCTCCACCCACAGGAGCGCGTCGGATCCGCGCATCCAGGTGATCTGGCAGGCCTGGCCCGGCGACAGCCGGGTCACCGCCCGCGTCGCGAGGTCCACGACGGCCACGCCGCCGTACTGCCTACTGCGCACGGTCACGGCGAGCCGCGCGCCGTCGGGGGACAGCTCCGGGGTCTCCATGCCGCCCGCGATGCCCTCCGTCGTCGGACCGTCCAGCAGGACGGACTCGCGCCCGGCTCCCCCGCCGGCGAGGTCGAGCCGGATCACCTGATCGCCTCGGAGAAAGATGATCCCGTTCCCGTCCGGAGTCCACTGGGGCGAGTAGCCGTTGCGCGCGAGCAGGCGCTCGCCGGTCCCGTCCACGTTGATCACGTGGACGTCCCAGGCGGTGGGGTCGCGGGGCGACACGTAGTCCCGCTGGCTGCGGCTGAAGAGAATTCGCCGCCCGTCCGGCGAGAAGCGCGAGAAGAACTCCACCTGCGGCGTCTTCGTGAGCTGCCGCACGGCACGGGTGCGCAGGTCGAGGAGGTAGAGCTCGTGGTTGCCCGTCCGGTTCGACGACCAGACCAGGAGCCCGTCGAGCCGGCGGGCGAGAGCCTCCACGGCGTTGCGCTCGGGCTCGCTGAGGCCCGCCAGCCGCACCTTGCGCGGCACGCGCGGCGGGAACACCTGCGCCATGAGCCGTTCCGGGAGGTTCGCGACCGTGGCCAAGGAATGGGGGAGGTGCGGACTCACCCGCGGCAGGGCCACCGCGACACCGGCCAGGGCGACGATGGCGACGGCGATGAGGGTCAGCCAGCGACGCATCCTCTCGCCAGTATTGCACGGCTGAAAAGTGGGGCTCGCGCGGGGCGTCGGGAAGGGCAGGCGCGCCGCGCCCGGCGGCCCGACAGGGCCCGCGGCGGCGGCGGGCCGCTCAGGGGGGCGGGTGGCGGTAGTGCCGGCCGAGCTTGCCTTCATCGGCGACGGCGACGGGCTGCCAGTCGACCCAGCGATCGAGGTACTCCGCCACGGTCCGGGCCTCCGCCCAGAGCCGGTACTCCGCGTCGGCGATGACCGACTCGGCCAGGCACGCGTACTCCACGTACCCGTCGGAGCGGGCGAGGTCGAGCTCCGTGAAGTCGGCGGGGCGGAACGCGCGCACGTTCAGCACCGTCTCGCTCTCCGGCCCGAAGCGGAACACCTTGGCGATGTGCGGGAACGCGCACACGAACCCGACGCCCTCGACGCCCGCGCGCTTGAGCCCGGCCAGCACGGACTCGCGGTCGCGCCCGGAGCGGTCCCACTCGTAGCGCTCCGGGTGCTGGCGGCCGGTGATGTCGATGAGGTAGACCTTGAAGACGTGCGGGCCGTTCTGGTAGAGGGCGCGGCCCGCGGGCCGCGCCGCGTAGCTCTGGCAGGCCTCGACGGGGTGCATCGCTACACCCGGTCCAGCGCCTGGTCGAGGTCCGCCACGAGATCGTCGGCGTCCTCGACGCCCACCGAGTACCGGACCAGGGCGTCACGGATCCCGACCTGGAGCCGCTCCTCGGTGGTGAGCTCGTAGAAGCTCATCAGCGCGGGCTGCTCGATGAGGCTCTCGACGCCGCCGAGGGAGGGGGCGATCCGCGGGATGCGGCAGGCATCGACCAGCCGGGACGCCGCGGCGAGGTCGCCGCGGACCTCGAAGGAGACCACGCCCCCGAACCCCTTCATCTGGCGCCGCGCGAGGTCGTGCTCCGGGTGGCTCTTGAGCCCCGGGTAGTGCACGCGCTCGATCTTGGGATGCGCCTCGAGGAACTCGGCGACGCGCTGCGCGTTCTCGTTCTGGCGCGCCACGCGGAGCGCCAGGGTCTTGATTCCCCGGATGAGGAGGTAGGCGCCCAGGGGATCGGGCACCGCGCCGGTCACCGAGTGGAGCTCGCGGATCGCGCCGACCAGGTCCCGGCTCCCCAGGACGACGCCGGCCATCAGGTCGTTGTGCCCGCCGAGGTACTTCGTCGCGGAGTGGATGACGAGGTCGACCCCGAACTCGAGCGGCCGCTGGTTGATGGGCGTGGCGAAGGTGGAGTCGATGGCCGTCTTCACGCGGTGGCGCCGCCCGATCTCGACGAGGCGCTCCAGATCGACGATCCGGTTGTAGGGGTTCGTCGGGGACTCGCTGAAGACGAGCCGGGTCGTCCGGCGGATCGCCTCGTCCATCCGCTCGTAGTCGCCGGCCGGCACCGTGGTGACCTCGACGCCGTAGCGCCGGAGCACCTGGTTGAGGAACTGCCGCGTGCGGCGGTACGCGTCATCGGTCACGACGACGTGAGCCCCCTTCGACAGCATGGCGAAGAGGGTCGTGGTGATGGCCGCCATGCCGCTCGAGAAGAGGAGGCCGTCCTGCGCGCCCTCCAGGACGGCGAGCTTCCGCTCCGCCACGCGCTGGGTGGGGTTCCCGTAGCGGCCGTACTCGTTGCGCTCGACGCGGCCCTCGAAGTGGTCCGCGATCTCCTGGCTGTCCCGGAAGGCGTACGTCGCCGTCTGGACGATCGGCGCCGTCAGCGCGCTCGCGAGGTTCAGGCGCGGCTCGCCGCCGTGCACCGACTGGGTGCTGGGACCGGGCTCGCGAGGCGGCTCCGCGGCCGCGCGGAGCGCGGGAGGCGGAGCGGGGGCGGGGCAGGGGACTTCCGGGATCGCGAGTTGGGCAAATCAGGCCTCCATCAGGCGCATCTTGTCCGCGTGCCGGCGGATCGCGTCGTGGACGAGCCGGGCGTCGGGGCCGATCTCGAGCGGCCGGTTCGCGTAGGTGGGCGGCAGCCCGGGAATCAGCCCCATGTGGTAGGCCGTCTTCTGCTCGGCGAACTTCAACCCGTGCGCCGTGGAGATGACGACCACGCGCTCGTTCGAGCGGATGACCTTCCGCTCGACGAGCTTCCGGAGGACCGCCAGGGCCACGCCGGTGTGCGGGCAGTTGAACATGCCGGTCCGGTCGGCGCGCGCCGCCTCGTCGGCGAGCTCGGGCTCGCTGGCCTGCTCGACGACGCCGTTGAACTGGCGCAGCACCTTCACGGCGCGCTTGTAGCTGACGGGATTCCCGATCTGGATGGCGCTGGCGAGCGTCTTCTCCGCCTGCACCGGCTGGTACGTCTCGAACCCGGTCAGGTAGGAGAGGTAGAGCGGATTGGCGTTCTCGGCCTGCGCCACCGCGATGCGGGGCAGCTTCTGGATGAGCCCGAGCTCCTTCATCATGAGGAAGCCCTTGCCGAGCGCGCTCGTGTTGCCGAGGTTGCCGCCCGGGATGACGACCCAGTCCGGCACCTCCCAGTCGAACTGCTGCACGAGCTCGATGGAGACGGTCTTCTGCCCCTCGATGCGGAGGCTGTTCATCGAGTTGGCGAGGTAGATCGTGCGCTCCTTGGTGATCTCCTGGACCAGCGCCATGCACCCGTCGAAGTCGGTGTCCAGCGCGAGGACGAGCGCGCCGTTGGCCAGCGGCTGGACGAGCTGCGCCGGCGAGACCTTGTTGCGCGGGAGCAGGACCACCGCGGGGATCCCGGCCGCCGCGCAGTAGTTCGCGAGCGCCGCCGAGGTGTCTCCGGTCGACGCACACGCGATGGCGGCGATCGAGTCGCCCTCCTTGATCATCTGCTTGACCACCGACACCAGCACGGTCATCCCGAGGTCCTTGAAGGACCCCGTGTGGGAGTTGCCGCACTGCTTGACCCACAGGTCCTCGACCCCGAGCATCTTCCCGTAGCGATCGGCCCACAGGAGGTTCGTTCCGCCCTCGTAGGTCGAGACGATGCTCTCGTTGTCGATGAAGGGGACCACCCACTCCTTCTTGCCCCACACCCCGGAACCGTACGGGAAGACGTTCCGGCGGTAGCGGTCGTCGAAGAGCTGCATCCAGGCCGCGGCCGACCGGCGGCGGAGCGGCTCGGTGTCGTGGACCACGTCCAGGAGGTCGTTGCACGTCGGGCAGCGGTAGATGATCTCGAGCAGACTGTACCGGCCGGAGCAGCCGTTGACGCATTCGAACCAGGCGCTGTACTCGCTCATGACACATCCTCTCGCGGCAGACTTCGGAACCGCCCTATCGTCCCACGGGGGCCCCGGGAGGCTCAACTGGCGCGGGGTCCGACTCCGCGAAAGCCGAGCGCCCGGGACCGTCCGGGACCGTCGTCGGTTGCCGCGGTCGGAGCCGGGGGGTAGACTCACCCCCGAATAGGGGCCGACGTGTCAGGGTCTAACCGAGGGACGATGAACCCGTACTGCTGGCTGGTCCGACGTCGACTGGGTGCCTACCAGGACGGCGAGCTCTCCGCCGGGGCGCGACACCGGGTCGAGGCCCACGTGCGCGGATGCACGCAGTGCGGGGGGAGCTGTCCGCCCTGGGACGCCTCAGGGCGGCGTTGGCGCTCGATACCGCCGATCCGCCCGAGGCCGTCTGGACGGCCTTCTGGCCCCAGGTCCGTGACCGGATTGCAGCGCCCGCCCCGGGCCCCAGGTCCGCCTGGGAGCGAGGCTGGGAGGCCGTCCGGGCGCGCCCGAGGCTCGGCCTCGTCCCCGCGCTGGCGGCGGCCGCTTTGGCCGTCCTAGCGGTGGTGGCCCCCTGGCAGCGGCCGCCCCAGCAGGCCCCGGCCCCGGTCGCCAGCGGGCTCGAGAGCCCGGGCGTCCAGCAGGCCGCACTCGACCAGGTGGTCATCCAGTCGATCGAGACCGAGGACCCCGACCTGCCGGTGATGGTCTACGCGAGCCCGGAGTCGGACGTCACCGTCCTCTGGGTCTTCGGCCTGCCGCGCACCGACACCTGAGAGGGGCCGGCCCCTCTCCCGACTCAGCGCTTCCGGATCCGCGCCAGCTCGTCCCTCGCCTGCGCGGCCTCTTCCCGTGACGGGTACTGGTCGAGCAGGAACTGGAGCCGAGCCTCCGCCAGCGGGAGCTGACCGAGCTCGGCGAGCGCCAGCGCTTCCTTGTAGAGCGCGGCCGGGACCTTGTCCCCGCGCGGGTAGGCGATCACTACCTTCCGGAACTCCTGGACCGCTCGCTCGAGCTCCTGGACTGACCGGTCGGACTCGCCCTTGGCCTGATGGGCCCGCGCCAGGCTGAAGTGGGACTCGCCGATCCAGTACTGGGCCGACTCGGCCAGCGGCGTGTTCGGGTAGAGCCGGACGTACTCGCGGAACGCGGCGACCGCGAGATTGTAGTGCCCCCGCGTGAAGTCGATGTAGGCGGTCTGGTAGAGGTCGCTCGCCTGCGTGCTGGGCGGGGCCGGACGCTGCTGTGCCGTCGGGCCGGGCGCGGCGGGGGTGGGCGCCGGTGCGGGTGGTGCGCTCGCGCCGGCGCCGGTGGGCGAACCGACGGCCTCGAACTGGAGGGCCAGGGTGTCGATGCGGCGGCGGAGCTCGTCGACCCGTCCCTGAAGGTGTCCCGCTTCGCGGCCCATCTCGTCGAGACGCGTGTTGAGGCGCGCCACGCTGCGCTGGACCTCGGTCAGGGTCTGGGTCGTCCGGCGATCGGTTGCCTGGATCTCGGTCAGCAGGGCCGACCGGCTCCCCTGAACCTCCTGCTCCACCCGCAGGACATCAGCGCGGAGCCGGTCGAAATCCTCGTGAAAGAGGGGAGCCGCCTCCGGAGCGCACCCCACGAAGAGGGCGATCACTCCGGCGGCGGCGCCAAGGCGGCCCCCCCACCTCCACAATGCCACTCGGAACGCTACTGCTTGACGAGGAAGTGGGCCCGCCGATTCTTCGCCCAGCAGCCCTCGGCCTTCTCGGTGCAGGTCGGCCGCTCCTCGCCGTAGCTGATGACGGTGATGCGGCCGGCGTCGATGCCGACCGACACCAGGTAGTCCCGGGTCGCCTTCGCGCGCCGCTCGCCGAGCGCCAGGTTGTACTCGTTGGTGCCGCGCTCGTCGGCGTGCCCCTCGATGAGGAGCAGCGCGCTCTGGTTGCTCTTCAGCCACTTCGCGTTCTCGTCGAGCATGCCCTTGTCACCGGCGCGGACGTCGTAGCGGTCAAAGTCGAAGTAGACGTCCCGGAGCGCTGCGCTCTCGACGAACTCCTTCGGCGACGGCAGGGACGGGATGGTCGTGCCCGTCGCCGCCGCACCGCCCGCGCCGCCGGCCCCGGCCGAGCCCGCGCCGCGTCCCGCCGGCGCCGGCCCCGGCTCCGCCCGAGCCCATCGAGCCGCCCGCGCCGGGACCGCTGCCCATCGTGCCGCCACCCGTGCCACCCGCGCCGGTGCCGGCACCGCCCGCCCCGCTACCGCTTCCGCCTGCCACGGTCGGGCCGGCGCCGCCGCCCGGGCCCGTCCCAGCCTGGGGCGCCGGCTTCTTCGGACACCCCGTCAGGACCACGGATGCGGCGAACAGTGCGAGCACGGTGAACGTCGTCTGCCAGGGTTTCCGCGTCATACCACGCTCCTTTTGCTAGTGGGGCTCCGTCGAGGCCTCATTGTGGGCGCGGCGACCATGTGGGGCTGGTGGCCTCACCCCGGTCTCGGGTAAGTGGCTGCTGCTCGGTGCCGTCGGCCAGCATCGTGTAGAGCTGAGTTCGGCCCCCGCGGGACGACGAAAACACGATGTGACGACCGTTCGGGGCCCAGGACGCCGACTCGTTGCTCCCGTTGCTCTGGGTCAGCGCGCGGGCGTTCGAGCCGTCGGGCTGGATCGCCCAGAGGTCGAAGCCGCCGGCCGTCCGGCGCGTGAAGATGATGGAATCCCCGCGGGGCGACCAGCGCGGCTGGGTGTCGTACGAGCCGCCGAACGACAGGCGGCGCACGTTCGTGCCCTCCGCGCTCATCACCCAGACCTGAGGGGACCCCGAGCGATCCGAGGTGAAGGCGATCTCGCGACCGGTGGGTGACCAACTCGGGTCCGTCTCGATGCCGCGGTTGTTGGTGATCTGCCGGAAGTCGGAGGTGCCGACCCGCAGCGTGTAGATGTCCGGGTTTCCGCCCTTGGACAGCGTCAGGGCGATCACCCGCCCGTCCGGCGCCCAGGCGGGAGCCGTGTTGAGCCCCGGCCAGGCCGACATGACTCCGGCTCCTGGCCCCGTCGGCGCGGGTTGAAGGGGTAGACGCGGAAGAGATAGGGGTACCCCTTGAAGAACGACGTGAAGGCGACCGACGAGTCCACCGGGCTCCACGCGGGCGACAGGGAGGTGCTGTGGAGATTCGTGATCGGGGCCTGGTTGAACCCGTCGTAGTCGATCATCACGAGCTCTTTGTTCGTGCCCTGCTGGGAGACGTACGCGATCTTCGTCTCCGCGACGCCCCGCTCCCCGGTGAACTGGTACACCACCTCGTCGGCGATCCGGTGCGCAAGGCGCCGGTGGTCGGCGAGGGGCTCCACCCAGAACATCTTCGAGGCGATCAGGCGGAACTCCGGGTTCGTGAGGTCGTAGAGCCGGAACTCGATGGTGAGGCGCTGCCCGTCGATGCGCATGAGCCCGTGCATCACGGCGTGCGCCCCGGCCTGCTGGAGGCGCCCGAACTCCTGCTTGATCGCGTCCTGCGCCGCGGGCAGCGCCGGCGTGTGCGCGACCGTGAAGAGCGCCGAGAACCGGAGATCGTTGCCGATGATCTCGGGGACGCCCCGGGCGAAGTTGCCCTCGTCCGGCGTCTGGTTGAGCCGCGTGAACTCGGGGATCGCGATGCCGAGCTTGTTCGAGCCGCCCTTGGTGACGT
>CAVXVV010000094.1:0-34599 GCA_963765195.1 uncultured Candidatus Rokubacteria bacterium | reverse complement strand
TACCGTCGGATCACCTTCGGTACACGCTGACCAGCTCTCCCATGGCCACTGGGAAGGAGGCGGGCCACCGCCCACACGCCTGACTAACCACTTCGCGTCCAGGAAAATCCGCCCCGGTCCCCTTGACCGCCAGCCTCTGCTACAGTCCCGACCACCAGGCATCCCCGGCAGCGGATGGTGACCGAGGTCGGGACCGGTGCTCTCGGTCCCCCTTGGGGGGAACCCCGGCCCAGTCGCACAGGCGCGCTCGACGACCTGGCCGACCGGGGCGGGCACCCGAGCGGGCCGGGGCTCGAGGCGATCCGCCAACTCCTGAGAGCTGAACAATCCACCGCTGGTCCGCCGGACGGGGCCGGGGCGAAGGACTGGGGATCTCGAGGATCCTCATTTCGGGCCGCCGGCGGCCGGGTGATCGATAGGATGTGGCCGACGGCATCCGAGGCCCAGATCGCCGCGGCGCTCGCGGAGGGGTCGACGGTGACCCGCAGTCGGTTCGTGGCGTTCGTAGACAGGAAGGACGTCTGCGAAGACCGGCGGCCGCAGACCCAGAGCTGAAACCGAGCCCGCCCGTCTCATGGGCCAGGTCTGGAGCACCGACGACGACGGGGACCCCGCACACACCGGCCGGCCCGACCACACGAGCGTGTCTCTAAGCGAGACGCGCGCCAAGTCGCACGGGGGTCCGGCACACACCGGTTTCTTCTCGCATGACACACATCGGGGCGTCGCACGGGCACGAACCCGATGCACGTTCCCACCGAGGTCGGACAGAAAACGGCCCGGTCGTCGGTGATTGCGACCGAAAATGCTAGGAAACCGTAACAGAATTGCGGTGTTCACTGTGGTGCCCTGTAAACAGGACACCTGCGCATAGCGGGCACCCGGCCACTGCGCTCCGTGGCCAGACCGTTCAGCCCTTCCTGGCCAGACGATTCCATGCCGACCGTCGGGATTCCCTTCCCTATAGGCTGAACTGCGTGCCGATGGCCCGGGTGGAATGGTCACAATCCCGGCGGCCTGAGCGACGCTCACAGCCGTTGGGCAGTGCCAGTCCGGAGGCCGGGGCTCCAAGTGGCACCGGCCCGTGCTGGACAGGGTTCGAGTCTCCAACGGGATTCGCCACCCTTTGCAGCGCCCTGCCGATCCGCGGCGAGGTGTACCGGCGGGCCGCCTGAATCGTCGCCCAGTACGTCTGCTCGCCGCGGAACCCCGCCCAGGCCCGGCAACTCCTCCGCAAGCTCTTGGTCGGCCGCCTCGTCTGGACGCCAAGGATGGACGCCCACGGCGTCGCCTACGAGTCATGCCGCCCAGGTCTCCTACGGCCGGATTCTGGCGGGCATGGTGGATGTCAAAAGGATGGTGCCCCCGGCGGGGTCTCGCAGTGTGTGGCTGCGGCTCGGTGTAGTAGCGTAGGCCTCGCGGGCCATCCCTGGTATCAGCGATGAACGGCGTCGCACGGCGCGAGTAAAACCCACAACAGCAGGGTGGACTGAGATATCGACTAGACTAGTTCATGGCCGCTTGGGTATGTCCCATGAGTTGGGGATGGCGACGCGTCGTGGGCGAAAACCGAGGACGACTCGCGCCGGAAGCCAGAGGTTTTGTCTAGGACAACGCCGTGGTTCTATGGGCCCTTGCCAAGTCGTCGTAGCAGGTCAGCCGCTGCAGGGAATCGTTGATCGCTGCGCAAGTGAGGAACTGTCGGTCTTCAGTGGGGTTCGTGGAGTCGTCGTAGCAGGTCAGCCGCTGGAGGGAATCGGTGATCGTTGCGCAATTGGCCAACTCAGATCTCTTGAGCGGGGGTCGTAGTGAGGATTGACGAAGATGATGAAGAGGGAGACAGAGTGTTGCCAGGGACTGTCGCACCGACACCTCCTTTGACCACACGATGGACCCTGGGCAATCTTCCCCCGCTGGCCAGCAGGCTTTGATCGATTCGTACGCGATGAACTGGAGGGTCTGGGCATAATACCGGCTCCCTGATGCGTGGCAGATGCCGCTGCGGCTCTTCTTCACGATGGGCGTGCTCTCGGGCGTGACGAGAGGCTCGGGTGGGCTCGGATTGCCCGGGGCTGTGGGCGGCACGACTGGCGCCCGGTGGCAGTGATACTCGCCAGTCTTCCGATTCATGTGGCAGCCAGAGGCGTCCAGGCCACCTGGATGCGCGGCCGCAAACGGACTGACAGCCAAGATGGCAGCAACGAAAAAGCCGAGTGCCACGCGCCGAAACGAGACAACTGCTCGCACCGTCAGCAACGCAGCTATCACGGGGAGCCAGTCTGCTCGACGATCCCCCCAATCCCTGGCCCGGGTCACGGGCTCTCGGAGTAGTGGCCGCCGTGCCGGAGCTCTTCCTGCTCCGCGAGCTCCTCCGCCAGGGCCTCCAGGCAGTCGTCGACCTCGTGCAGATCGGCCGGATAGACATCGCAGCCGCAGCGCAGCGTCTCCGTCGACCGGTCGGCCAAGTCCTTACCAGGGGCGCGCGCCAGTCCGACCCGACGCGCCGGGCCACCTCCTGGATAAGGTGGGCGAGTCACTGCGAGCACGGGCGCAGTGAGAGGCACTGACGGTATTCGAGCATCGGACGACCATCGAGATTCAAGCGACCTACCATGAGTAAACCGGATGGCGCTGGGGAGCGGCCCGGTGTTAGCGGGAATGGCGCTCGGGCAAGGCGTCAACCAGTGCGGCCTTCAGCACGTCGAGGTCAAACGGTTTGAGGAGTAGCGCGACCTGGCATTGACGAGCCCGCGTCCGGACGCTTGGGTCGTCAACGCCCGTGATCACGATCACCGGCACCCCTGGTGCGCGGCCACGGATGGCGTCGATGACCTGCCAGCCCGTCATTCCGGGCAGCGTCAGGTCGGTGATCACAAGATCCCAGGTGTGCCCCTCAAAGCGTTTCAGCCCACTCGGACCATCAGCCGCGATCCCGCATTCGTACCCGAAGTACTCAAGGAGCGCCCGGACCGAATCCCGGTTGTCTGGATCGTCGTCGATGACCAGGACCCGAGGCGCGTTGGTGTCAGGCACGGGCGGGCCTAGTGCCAATGCATGCCAGGCCCGTCGTCACCAACTCAATACCACCCCCAACATCTCCACATACTGTCTCCTTACCGTCCAAATCTGGCGTCATACCTTGTCCCGGTCAACGCGAAGGAGCAGGGGTTCTTCGTCTCGCCACCACAGTCCGAACTGAGTCGGTCCACCCGAGGAACTGGTAGCCCGATGCGGGCACGGCGGTCACGGTGCCCCGCGTCCCCTCGTCTCCGGTGATGTCCGCGGTGCTCTCACCGCTACACCCGGTGTCGCTTCCTTGGGCCAGTCGGCCCCGCGGTCACGCGCCGCCGTCGCTCCCGCAGCGGGTCGCAGCCCACGGCAATCACGTCTCTGACACTCCCGTGCGCCGTCTGTGCTTCGGCGTTGGCGCGTGCGCGGCCGCGACCGTCGTGCTCCGTCAGCCGGTGACGTTGCTGCTGCCGCCGCCGCACCCGCTGGGGTCGAACGTCGTGAGCAACGCGGTGGCGAGGGCGTAGCGTAGAGTGGAACGAGCCATTGCAAATCCATCCATGTTAGGAGTTGAAGCGGTGAGACCTGAGTCGGCGGTCATGACCCGCTGACTCGGCCGTCTTGTTTCGGCGCCGCTGGTAGCGTCGGCCTGTCCGGCAGGCCACACACGGCGGTACATCCACGGCTTGACCGGATCGCGGTAGATCATCCCTCCGTGACACTGCGGGCAGGGGCGGCGCTCGAGTCGAGGATCGCGATGCCCGTCTCTTGGTGAGGATCACGATCAGCCCCATGATGAGCAGACTTGTCGTGATAACGAGAACGATCACCAGTCCCTCCCGCTTCAGCCGGAGCCCTACGAGGCACAGCGTGTCCACCGCGCAAGCCGTCCAGTGCCGGCGGTCTTCCTCGTGCACGCGCTCCAGCCCGGCTCCTTGCGGGGCCGGGCCGGAAACGCGAATCACTGCCCGGTCAGGCCTTCTTGACGTTCGCGGCCTGGAAGCCCTTCGCGCCTTTCGTGACCTCGAACTCGACGCGGTCACCCTCGGCCAGGCTGCGGAAGCCGCTGCCCTGGATGGCCGAATAGTGGACGAACACGTCCTGTCCGTCCTCCTCGGTAATGAACCCGTACCCCTTCGCGTCGTTTAACCACTTGACTACTTCTTTCGCCATGCTTCCCACTGCTCTTTGCTAGACTGGCCCCCGCTGCTGGGAGGCGAGGTAGGGAGAGCAGGTTTGATACCAGCCGCCCGGTGGGCCGCAAGCCAGCGGATTCGCTGCACACCTGTCGTCAAGCCCTGTGCACCGGCTTACACAAGGTCCAGCGATCGAGGAGGCAAGTTTCCCCCCGACATGCACAATTCCGCGCGTGGGTGGTGCCTCGAATGCGCGGCTACCCGCAACGGTTGGCGACGGGGGTGCCGGGTGACAGGGCAGTCAGCCGCCGCGTCACAGAGGGACGCTATCCCGTCAGACAGATTTCCGCTTGAGTCTGCCCGACCAGGCGCTCGAGTTCGCCGACGCGCTGGCGCAGGGCCGCGTTCTCCGCCTGTAGCCGGGCGAGCGTGGCGGCCGTCGCCTCGGCGCGCGTCTGCCGCCAACGGGCGATCCGAAGGGTGATGCTTAATGCGTGCGCGCCGTCCACGGGGGCGGCGCTGCGGACCGGCCCCGCACGTCCAGCGTCTCGATGACGGCGCCCGTGGCCGGATCAATCCGCCGGACGGGGCCATGTCCGGGGTTCCGGGCCTTGCGGCGCAGAATGGCCTCGGCGAGTGGTTGATCGGTCATGCCGCCTCCTCGTCCAGGCGCAGCCGCGTCAGCAGCGGCGAGTGGTTGATCGGTCATGCCGCCTCCTCGTCCAGGCGCAGCCGCGTCAGCAGGCGCACCTTGTCGAAGCCGTCTTCGGATACCCATCGCCGACGCTCGTCGTCCTAGACGATCTCGGCCACGTTGCCGGCGATGTCGGTCACCGTCACCATGTAGCGCGCGCCATCAGCAGCGAAGCTCGAACCGGGGGGCTCCCATGCCTCCCGCGTAAGCCTGTTACAGCCAGTGCTGGTGCCGAGGTCGAGGGCGAGGCGCGACGCGTTCAGAGAAGCCACGCTCGAGCCCTGGCTACGATCGCGGCGATGAGGGTGGGCGCGACTTCGATGCGGCCGACCGGTTCGCGCGGGCAGGTCGGCGCCCCGCAGGGACTGGCGTCGTGCCGCACGCAAGGCGAGATGCGGCAGGTCCACCTGCGGTCGTGTGTGGGGCAGTAGTGCTCGTGCATCAGCCTGTGGGATCGCCCACCCGATGAACGCGAACAGCGCCGCGTAGATCTGCGGCATCAGGGCTCCAGGTCGTCGAAGAAGTCGCGGGGCGGCTCAAGGGGGGCTCGAGACGGGGGCCGCAGTCCAGGCACCGGGGCATCCCCCTCATCGGCGAGCACGCGATACGTCAGACCGCAGGCGAGGCACCGCTCAGCGGTCGCTGGGATCGAACGAACATCGGGACTCATCGACCTACCACGATCCTTCCGAGAAGATGGGGCGCTGCCGGGCAAGCTTCCCCAGACTAGCCCCCGTTCGCTGGGAGGCGAGGTAGGCGGAGCAGGTTTGATGCCAGCCGGCCCGAGGATCGTAACCTGGCGGATACGTTCTCCAAGCGATCTCGGCGCCTTGTCAGCGCTTCTCATGCCTCCCAGTCGAGCAATGGGAACGTTTCCTACCCGACAGGAGAAATGCGTTAGGGCGCCGGCGGCGCCTGGAATTAACGCCAACCGTGGGAGTGGCTACGGTTCTGCCGGTTGCAGGTGTCCCCGTCGGCCCCATCCGCGTCGGCTGAGAGGGCGCGGTCTGACGAGCGCTAGGCCCCCAGGCCAGAGGCGAGGTAGGGGCGGCGCCGGACGCGCTTCGGCCGTGGTTGGGCCGTCATCGAGGGGTCACCCCGGGCTGACACACTTCTGGCACGTCCTTTACGGAACCCCAGGCCTGATGCGGGTTCTCGAGGGCACGCCCGATAGGGAATCTGACGCGGCGGCTCCCAGAATCGGCTGGGCGAAGCCGCGTCGCGGGATGCCCACGACCGACCGTCCCCGCCCACGACTTTCACTGAGTTCGCGGCCGTGGAACGCGCCCGGCCGACCGCCTCGGCCTATGTAGGGGTTTCCCCTTCAGTGTAAGGTAAAATCCCTCTTATGTTCACCGCACCGGGCAGCGGTTTCCGCACCGTCTACGACTCCCTGAGCCCCCGCTACGACCGAGACGCAAGCTCGCCGTACTTCCGCCACGTCCTCACGTGGCTCATGGCCCGGCTGCCGGGCCGTGGACGCGTGCTCGACGTGGGCTGTGGGACCGGGCGCTACGCGCTTGCCCTGGCCGCGCGCGGCTTCGAGGTTGTCGCCGTGGATGAGAGCGCCGCGATGATCAGCCAGTGCAGTGTCAAACCGGGCGCCGAGCGTGTGAGCTTTCGGGTCCTGGACGCCACCACGTCCATGCCCGAGGGCCCCTTCGACGCCGTCCTCCTCATCGACACGTGGGAGTTCCTCGCCGACCCCGCCAAGACACTTTGGCATGTCCGGGGCGTGCTCCGTGCGGGAGCGCTCGGATTCATCGTGACACCCCACCCGGCTTGGCGCTTGCCGATCTCGATCGCCGAGGCGCTGAGGATCAAGCGGCTCCGGCCCGCCTTCGGCTACCGGAACGGCGCACGGCGCGTGATTGAGGTCGCCGCTCTCGCTGGCGGGCTCACGGTGCGGGAGATGACCTGGGTTTATGGCACCCTGGCCCGAGTCGCCATCCTTGAGGTGGCGTCGGACGCGACGCCGACGCCGAGCAGGGACGCAGAGACGTGCTTGGGACTTCCTACGTTCCTGCGCCGCGCTATCGTTCGGGCGCGCCGCCGGCGGCGGGGCCGACGCCGTGAGCCCGCGAGCGGGTGGACGGGGCGCGGAGTAGGGATGCGACGCAGACGACGAGCAGGGACGCAGAAACGCGCTTGGGACTTCCTCCGTTCACCTACTGCCGGGCGGAGCTGACGGTGACGGCCGACTTCACGAGGAGGTGCGCGCGCCAGTCGTAGCTGAGCGCGTACCGGGCGCGACGCCCGCGACGCCCCTACTCCGCGCCCCGTCCCCCGTTCGCTGGCAGGTCCGGCAAGGGCGGCGGGAGGTCGGGAGATGAGGCCCGGCACCCTCCCCCGAGCCTGCGAACGAGCGAGCGAGGACGGCGTGCCCGGGTGGTGGCGTGATCGACCATGAATCAGGCGGCGAGGGCGGGCCGCCCCGGCGGCGGCTCAGCGGCGAGGCCGAGCGCGGCCAAGAGCGGGCGCACCGCCTGGGGTTCGGTCACCGCGCCCGCAATCCGCCGCGGGCCGCCGCAGCGGGCACCAACCAGGACCTCGATCGCGAACACGCGGCGCAGCAACGTGGCCCACGAGAGCTGGCCCAGCCCCGGTGGCAGTTCCGGTGCCCGCCCTGCGTCACCCGAGGCCGCCGCCGGCACGATCGCCGCGCCACCTGACGGGGAACTGGAGACTGGCCTAGGACAGTGGAGACGACTATGCCGCTCTCACCTGCCCTCGGAGCGGCACGGTCAACCTAAAGCGGTGGTGGCTCCAACGGGGTGTACCCGAGGGCCCGGCCCTGGACGAGCAGCGTAAGGCCTGGCGCCGGGAGCGCCACCAGGCGCGGGCCGCGAAGGAAGCGCGCCGCCCTGATGGGCGCTTTACCCGGGTGCCGGGCGTGAACAGCACGCGGGCGATGCGGAAGCTCCTCCAGCTGAAGAGCGTCCAGGCGCTGGACGGGAGCACGCCGGTCGCGAAGGCGTTGACGTATTGGCAGCGGGAGCTCATCGCCCACCACGGCGGCGAGGCGGCGGTGTCCGCGCCGCAGCGGCTGCTCATCGAGGACGCCGCTCGGACCACCATCTATCTCGGCCATGTGGATTTCTACTTGCTCGACAAGCAGCAGCGTCCCGCTCGTCGCTGATTCGCAAGCGCCTGCGCGCCATGAGCCAGGTCGCCCCGTTGGTGCTGGAGCGCATGAAATCGCGGATCACCTGACAAAGGTGCTGACCACGCTGGGCCTCGAGCGCCGAGCGCCCAAGCCGGTGGAGCTCGGCCAGTACCTGGCTGAGAACTATGGCGAGCGCGACACGGAGCGCACGCCGTGCCCCCTGACCCGGCCGGGAGAGCCCGCCCCGTGAGCGTGGTACGGGGCCCCTTCCCCCCGGTGTCCCTCGTTAACGCGTTATACGTCGCCGGGGGCGAGCCACAGGCCTGGGGTTCCGCGTTATCGCCCCCCCGTTAACGCGATGTTAACGTCCCCGCCAACGTCGCCGCCGGGGGCGCAGGCGCCCGCAGGCGCCATCGCCGCCCCACCCGGGCCTACCGGGCTCGCCGCCACCCCCGCACCCACGCTGCGCGGCCCTGCCGCCCCGCCTGCGTCGGTAGCCGGGCGCCTCACCGGCCCACCCCGGCGGCTACCGGGCTCGGAACGTGTCAGCCCTGGCAACCGCCGCATGAATGCGAGCCCCGGTCGTATTAGAACCCATCGTAATAGGGCTCAACGACGGCGCTATGAGAGTTAAGCAGCGGGTCCCACGCCTCGCAGCCTTCCCAGGGTCTGGCGATCGAGTCGTACCCAGTCGTACCCGGTACTACTCAGTACGAGTAGCACCCGCGTCCGCACTCTGCACGTTCCTCGATCGCGAGACGCCGCATGAGAGCTAAGGCGCAGGCACCACGCCTCGCCGCCGTTCCCAGCGTGGTCGACACGCTGACGAACCCCGCGTTGTTCGCACCGGCGTTCACCCCGGCCGCCAGCTGGTCCGCCTGGCACACTGCACTCAAAGCCTTGTTCGCACTCTCCCCCACGCCCGACGACCTCGCCCGCTACACGGCCCACACCGGCCGCGCCACCTGGCCGACGACCCTGGCGCGAGAGGCCTGGCTCGTCGTCGGGAGAAGAGGCGGCAAGTCCCGGGTCGCCGCCCTCGTCGCGATCTACTTGGCCGCCTTCCGCAGCTACACCGGCATCCTCGCGCCCGGCGAGCGCGGCGACCGTGATGGTCATCGCCGCCGATCGACGCCAAGCCCGCGTCGTCTTCCGCTACATCCAGGGGCTGCTCGATGCCGTCCCGATGCTGGCGGCGCTGATCCACCGCCGCACGGCCGAGGCGCTGCACCTGACCAACAAGGTCACCCTGGAAGTGCACACGGCCAGCTTCCGCAGCACGAGGGATACACGGTCGTCGCGGCGATCCTGGATGAAGTCGCGTTCTGGCCCACCGAGGACAGCGCGAACCCGGACACCGAGATCGTCGCCGCGCTCAAGCCCGCCATGGCCACGGTGCCGGCGCCCCTGCTCCTCGGGATCTCGAGCCGTATGCGAGGAAGGGCTCGTTGTGGGAGCCCACCGCGCCCACTACGCCCAGGACGGCGACCCCGTCCTCGTCTGGCAAGCGCCCTCGGCGGCGATGAACCCGAGCCTGGACCCCGCCGTGATCGCCGCCGCCTACGCGGACGACCCGGCCAGCGCCTCGGCGGAGTACGGGGCCCTCTTCAGGACCGATGTCGAGTCCTTTGTCTCGCGCGAGGTGATCGAGGCGTGCCTCGTCCCCGGGCGCCACGAATCGCCGCCCGTGGCCGGGTTCACCTACCGGGCCTTCTGCGATCCGCCGGCGGCTCCGGCAGCGACAGCTTCAGCCTCGCGATCGCCCATGCGGAGCCCGCGCCGGACGCCGCTCGCCGTGTTGGACGCCGTCCGGGAGACCCGCCCCCCGTTCAGCCCCGAGTCCGCGACCGCGACTTCGCCGCGCTCCTCCGCGCCTACCGGATCACCGACGTGTTCGGCGACGATTCGCTGGCAGCTGGCCCAGCGAAGCGTTCGCAAGGTGGCGTCTCGTACCGCCCGGCGGGCAAGCCCAAGTCCGCCCTCTACGTGGACGCCCTGCCGCATCTCAACTCCCACCTCGTCGAGCTGCTCGACCACCCCCGTCTCGCTCGCCCAGCTGTGCGGGTCTCGAGCGCCGCACCAGTCCGAGCCGGGCGACAGCGATCGACCATGGGCCGGCGGGCACGATGACTTGGCGAACGCCGCCTGCGGCGTCCTCGCTGATCTCCTCGTCCACCCGCCCGGCGCCGACGGTGGCGTGGTGCCGATCCATGGCGGCACCCTGCGCTTCGACCTGGCCCAGTGGAACCAGACCGCCCGGACGAGCGTTCAACTCCGGCCAGTTCGATTGGAGCGATCTCGACTGGCAGGACCGTCGGACCCGACGGCGCTACGGCCTCCCATGAATGATCCCCTCCGACCCTCTACAAGGAGCCCCGCATGAGTGAGCGTGACGACGGCCTGAATCTTCCGATCTTTCACAACCCGACCCTGGCGCTGGCGCTGATGGACTACGCGGGCGTGACCGGCGACGATGCGGAGACGCAAGCCGCGGTGCAGCGCACGATGAACGCGCGCGAGGCGGTGAAGAAAGCGCGCGCCGAGTACGTCCAGGCGGAGCGCGTGGGGCGCGACGTGCCCAAGGGGTGCCGCGGACCGCAAGGCCTCCCTGACCCGCGCCGAGCAGGCGTGCGACGCCGTCATCACACAACACCGCGACGCCGCCGACCGCCGCCTACGCCCCGCCAAAGCCCAGCGCGCCGACATGCTCAACGCCGCGTTGGAGCGCCCGCCCGGCATCGACGCCGTCTCCGACCGCCTGGACCGGGCCGAGCGCCTGCGTCGGCTGGAAGCGCTCGAGCCCGAGGAGCGTGCGCTGATGCTCGTGGACGCCGCGAGAGAGGGCACGTATCCCGAGCTGATCCGCGTCGCCCTCACGGCCGAGCCGCCGCCCTGGCCGACCAAAAGCTGGCAGCCGCTCCTGCCCGAGAATGTCGCGGAAGAAATTCGTGAATGGGTCATGACGCGCCGAGCGCCCGAGACGATCGTGGAGGTCCGGGCCGCGTGGCGCTTGCGAAGGCTCGCGTACGATCTCGAGATGGATCGGTCCGGGTACCCGAAGCCCGGGCAGCCCCCGTCGATCGCCATGCTCAATCTGCGTCGGCCCCTGGAGGGCGTATGACCGCCGACCAGCCGGCCGATCGCCACGAGGCCGCGCTCCTCGCGTGGCTCGCGCGCCAGCGCGCGTGGCTCGCGCCCATCACCCCGATCGCGCTCCGCGAGCGGGCGGGCCAGGTCGTGGGCGAGCGGCCACCGAGGATCGTGAGCTCGACGAGCTGGCGATCGACATGACCGACGACGTGACGGACTAGATGGGGATGAGGGATGAGGGTTGAGTGCGATGGCCGCCCCGGGTCCCATTGCCCGGCCAGCCCGTCGTGCTTGGAAAACTGTGGCGCCGTCAGGCGGGGCGGCACGGTCCCCTCCTCCGAACACCAGATGGGGGTTGTACCCGTCGGCCGACCAGGGGGCCGCTATATGCCCCAGCCAGCCCGAAGGGTGCGCAAAATGGGCGGACGGTCTAGAAGCGGCGTCCGTCCATCTCCCCTCGCCGGCACCGGAGCGCTAGCGTGAGCACGGCGACGGACGACGGGACGGTCCAGATCCGCTGCCACCTGTGCGGGGCGAGCTCGGCTCCCTCACGGTGATGAGCGACGACACGAGCCGCTCGGCCCCGTCCATCTGGGGCTCACCGTGGACTGCGTCGTGTGTTTGCGACCGGCGCTGACGTTTATCCGCTACGAGGTCGCCTCCACCCCTAGTAGATACGGGCGCCCCGCCGCCCCCAGGGCTCGCGACGGCGCCGCGTCCGATCGATGCCGCAACCGAATAGCGGTTCGCGAAACGCTACGTCGATTTCGGGTGTCCCGCGCTCCAACCCCAGAAGGAATCAGACTCGCGATGGACGACCTTTGTCACCGTCCATTCGTTCCCCGTGCCGTGGCCGCTCACGGTCACGCGCTGGCGTTCTTCGAAGGTCAGGCGAATCTCCGGAGACACGATGAACCGCCGCCCATCGAGCGCCAATGTCAGGACGCGCGTGATCGGGTCCCAGGCCTCGACCGTGCCGTCCGTCACGAAATACCGGTTCGGTTTGGCAGGGTCCATGGAAGCGCCACGATAGCACCCGCAAGCGCCATTGGTCCATGAGCCATCCCCTGACATTGGCCGATGGCCCCGAGGCCCCGGGGGCGGGGCTCAGGAGCCCCGCCCCCGGTGGAACGGAGGGACGGTCGAAAGTGCTCTAGCGCTGCTTGCGGGCCAGGCGCTTCCGGCCGAAGATTCCCGCGCCAACCAGACCCGAGCCCAGCAGGAGCAGAGTGGCCGGCTCCGGCGACCGCGCGTCGATCTGCGTGAACGTCTGGTCCACGCCCGAGATCGTGGAGAAGTCGCCCACGCCCGAGGCCCAGACGAGCATGTCCTTGGAGATGTCCAGCTCCGCCACGCCCGGGAAGAACGCCGAGTCCGAGACCTGCGTCGCCGTGAAAGAGTCGAAGACGGTCAGGATGGTGTTGAGACACGGGCTGTTCGGCGGGCAGAGCGTCTCGTTGACCACCGCGAGGCCGCCCGGCCCGGTCGCCCCGCCCGTGAAGGCCAGGTGCGCATCAGAGATCAGGAAGTTGGGATCGTCCACTGCGACGTGATACTTCAGGAGCAGGTCGGTCGAGTCATTGGGGCCGTTGAGCGCGACCAGCCCGTTGATGGTCAGGCTGAACCCGAGGTCGCCCGCCGTCAGGATGTTGGCGCCCGGCGTGATGATGATCTGCGAGTCGAGCACCTCGGTCGAGGTGAAGTTGAATTCCGAGAACGTCTTGTCCCCGATCTGACAGCCCGCCGCGCCGAGCGCCTCGTAGGCGGAGGCCAGGCCAGGGGTGCAGAGGGCCGCATCGGCCTGCGTGCTCCCCACGCCGACGGCCAGGGCCGCCAGCGAAAGGAGTGTGACCAGTTGCTTGATCATGTGCCGCTATGTCCTTATTTGTAGAATGAGTGCACTGCCATGCGCTGCCGGGATCTCCGCGATGCGACTCCTTTCCGGGGCTTTTGAAGATTCGTCAAAGCAAGCCCTCGCCGTAGGCCAAGGCAATAAACGGACCAGGAGATACGCAAATGTTTTCGCATCACTAAGCGGCCGTCCATGTAAGCGCGCTTTCGCAGTCTTTGCAGAGTGCGCTTCGCGAGTGTGCAACGAGGGTCATAGGGACGGCGAGTGCGGGGGGTGGTCGTCTGCCCCGGGTCCCAGTTGATAACAGCTCGCTTCGGCGGTACGCGCCGCCAGCGTCGCGGTGACCGGCGGGGTTATTTGTGTGGGCCACGCGGACCAGCCAGCTCCTAGCGGCAGCCGAGGCGCGCGCGTATCCTTGCGGCCGGGGGCCTAGGGTCTGCAGCCTGAAACGGTCGTCTCCTCGGCGGCCTGGCCCCGTCTCTTCCCACCCGAGGATTGGCTCGACGAGGAGGAGCCCGATGCCCCGGACGTCCGTGTCGGTCGATTACACGGGGCTGAGGCTCGCCCGCCTGATCGAACTCGTGAAGCACTTTCGCGATCCGGACACGGGCGACCGTGTGGACGCGGTCTGTATGGCGGTGGTCGGCATGGCGCAGGACCACCGGGCCATGGCGACGTCCGAGCAGCGCCTACAGTGGCTGACGCTGGGCGTGGAGCAGCCATCCCCGTGGTTACCGGTCGACCGGCAGGACAGCGCGTACTTCCAGGAGAAGGCCCGTGGCCAACCGGAGCGCGTCGCCCTGCAGGAGAGGGCGCTGAAGCTGTGCAGGAAGCGGAAGATTCCCTGGGAGAAGATTGTGCCGATCGGCGAGCGCGCGCGCGACGGCGCATACGTGGCGCTGGTCGGTGGTCGCCTCCGCAGGGCGATCGGCCAGCTGCCCGCACGCCCTGGGGCGGCCTTCCGGGCGGCCCTCCCCCGGGTCCTAGACAGGTTCGAGGCGGTGGCCGACGTGACGACGGGGGACCTGGGGCTGGGGCTGCTGATGCGCGCGGCCGTCATCACGGATTATGATCACGCGACCGAGGCCGACCTGCCGCAGCGGCTGCGCGCGGCGGTGACCCTGCTCCGCGAGACGGCGCCGAGGCTGCGGCGCCTCCCCCGCCCGAAGATCGCTACGCGCCGGCCAGGGCGGCCGGGCCGCAAAACGGCGCGTCGTCAGGCCCTCGAGGAGCTGAAGGACCTGCACGTGCCCTACGCGGCGCGCATCCTGTTCCTGCGGGCGTGGGGACTCCGCTCGGTCACCCAGTAGCTCGCCCGGCGCCGACGCGCCCGCCGCGTTTTCCTGTCAATCACCCACCGTCCGCCGCTCGCCGCTAGCTACTTCCGAAACCCCGCCGTTATTTGGGTATCGGAAGCGCTGGCGGGCGAGTTCCGGGGGATCCTTGGGGCCGGGAGGATCTTATGACCCGACCCGCGCCCCGAAGCGTCCTTCTCGCGACCCGAGGAATTTCCACGCACCAGGATTTCATGAACCTCATGGGCGTGTTGATGGCCGACCTCGTCGCCGGTCGGGTCGGGCCGAGCGTGGCCAGCGGGATCGCGCGCCGCGCAAGCCGGGAGCTATGCCACGCGCTCGCGCTGTCGAGGGCGGCACGCCATGGTTAGTAATGCGTCGACGACGAGCCGGAGATATGCCGAAGTCCTGCGACGAGCCCGTGAGGAGGGCCTGATGACCCACAAGGACGCGAAGCGCAGGTACGCGGCCGTCGTAGCACGGCTCAATCGGCCCAGACGGTCGCCGAGGAGGGGGTCATGAGCGACGAGGGCGTGCATTTGTCTCCCGTGGGTGCGGTCGCGGCCTGGACGGACCCCGCGCCCAAGACCGGGCGCGAGATCGAGTAGCCATGGCCAGTCAAGCCGCGCGTCGGCCCCTCCCGGTGACCGTCGAGCACCTAGCCGATTTGCGAAAGTCGGGGCTCGGTGACGGCGCCACCGCATTGGCCGCAGACGGCCATCCCGGTCAGCAGGTACTTGGCGGCGATCCCGTTCACCGGCCGCCCGTGGAGGCGGCCATTGCTGCCGCGGAGGTACACCACCCTGGACTGACTGAGGCGTTCCTGCACGGCCTGCCACACCACCTCGGGCACGATGCGGAGGTCGGGGCGCAGAACTCGAATCCAGTCGTCGGCCGGGCGCTGTCGGCCGGTGCGCCGAGTCACCCGCTGCCCCCACCCATCGCGCTTGCGAGTCCGGCCCCAGATGAGCTCCCCGCGATAGAGCTCGCTCCGGAGCACGTCCCGGACGGTCGAGGCGGCCCACCCACTCCGGCGGCCGTGCGTGGCGCGAGGGGCTGGCGCGGCCTCCGCGTTGAGCGCGTAGGCGATCCGGCGAAACCCGTACCCGGCGGCCGCCAGTTCAAAGATGCGTCGCACGACCACCGCCTCTGTCTCGTTAATCCGCCGGTCGACATGCGAGTGGGTCCCATCCGGTCCGGTCACCGGCACATTGTCGTACCCGTACTTGCGGCCCGCCGCCACATGGCCGGCTCGGGCTTTTCGCACCATTGCGTCCCGCGTCCGGGCGCGGGCCTTGACCCGCTCCATCTCGTCGGCGAACGTGGCGACCGACAAGAGGAGCTTCTCGGTCGGGCTGTCCAGGGTGCGCTCGCGATCCTCCAGGTAGTAGAAGACGCGAACCCCGGCCGTGATGAGCTGCTTCAGGAGATAGGCGGTCTCGATCTGCTCACGCCCGAGCCGGCTCTCCTCGCTCATCACGAGCACCTGGAACGGCGGGCGCGGTGTCAGCGTATTGATCAACCGGACGAGGCCGGGCCGCTTCGCGAATTCCGCGCCGCTGATCCCGTCGTCGACGTAGACGTGCGCCTCGGCGACCGTCCACCCCTTCGTGCCCGCATACGCGCGGGCGTGCTCGATCTGCCGGGTCACGGACTTCGCTTCCTCGGCGGTGCCAGTCTGCTCGGTGGACTTGCGGGCGTAGATGGCAGCGATCATCACGGGATCTCCCGCGCACGCGTCGTGCTGGTCGTGAGGTTGACGGTTTCCAGAATGACCCGGAGCCCCGGCGTTGTTCGAGCAGGCGCGGGGCATGTTGCGTCTGTCAATTCTCCCACGGGTCGATGAGGCGCTCCGACTCCACCCGATCAGCCTCGGCATTCTCGGCGGCCAGATTGACCCAGGATCGACAGTCCGTGCAGAAGCCACGCGTCGGATCGAGCGTGGCCGCGTTGAGCATCACAGCTGGGAGCCACGGGTCTCGGTGGTCGCGGAGCGCCTGATGCGCCCACAGATCGCGCGTCAGACGCTGAAGCCAGGCGTTGTCACCAGGCCCCTCGGCATCCTGAACGTCCGTCGAGCATAGGGCCGCGAGACTAATCCAGCGTGAACCGTCTGGCAGTTGGAGCACCGCCTCGCCGCTCACCAGTGCCGCATACTCGTCCGTCATCGCGGCGGGTGCGGTGCTGGGATTCTTTCGGATTTCTGGATCATCCCATTGCTGCCAGTACCCTTCAAGCGAGGCCGTCGGGATTTCCCGATGGAATGAGACGCGACGAAGGACCAGCGTCCGGTCGAACTCCTCCGCGGCTTCGGTCATGGGCGGCCTGCTACTCCAGCAGCGCCGTCACCGGCACGCCGAGGGCCTTGGCGAGGCGCTTCAGGACCCCGAGCGTCGGGTCATACTTGCCCGCTTCCAGGTTGTTCACGTAGACCCGCGAGAGCCGCGCCCGCTTGGCCAGCGCCGTCTGACTCAGTCCCTTCGCCTGTCGCACCCGTCGGAGCGTCATACCGAACCGCCTCTGAGATATAGTAAAGTATCCTTTACAATACCGTCAAGGGGCAGCCCGGAACCGCATCGGGGCGACCTCGCGGCCACAGGTCCAGCAGGCCCGGGTCGGGCGGCGGCGACCAGCGGCGTCGAGCCAGATCTGAGGTATATGGTGGCCTGCTAGCGACTCTTGGCGTAGCAAGGGCGTTGGGCAGGAGGTGGTCGCTGGAGGCCCTCAGGGGTCCTGGTCCTCTCATCGATGATCGCGGATCTCAGTTGGTCATAGGTGAGGGTATCAGCGCCAGACAGATCGGCGTCTTCAAGGCAAGCGCGCTCGAGCTTGGCCCTCTTGAGCTTGGCGCGCGCGAGGGACTTCAGCCGGCGCATGTCAGCCGAACGGAGGTCGGTATCGCGAAAGTCGATGCGATGCAGACTGGTGCCGTCAAGATCAGCCCCCCGGAGATCGGTGTTACTCAGATCCAACGGCATCTCACCGCGCGGGGTCTCTCCCAGCACCCTGAGGATCGCCTGAATGTCTTCGCGAGGCCTCGGCTCTTCTGATGTCTGGCCCCGCACTCCACCGTTCCTGGCGTGCTCCCGGACGTAGGCGGCCAAGAGCAACAGGATCGGTTTGCGGTGATGCTCCGAGCCTCGAGCCAACCCCTCCAATACCGCAATGCCACCGAGTCGAACCTCCACCTTTTGACTCCCGAGCATGTCAATGGCCTTCACGAATCGCTCAACACGCTGGGTTTCCTGGGCAGTCGCCAGGGTTTCTTGGCTGGTCCGAAGGCTCTCTTGGCTGATCCGGAGGTTCTCCTGGCCGGTCCGGAGAGTCTGTGCCGTATAGTAGAGACCGCCCACGAGCACGGCGCCCCCAAGAATTTGAGCCAGGGTCTTCCGTGCCTCATTCTCGATGTTGAATCGTTCCAACGCAGTTGGAATCCCTGACACTGCGCTCCACTTCGGAAGCCTCCACAAGCCGAGAGCCACGATCGCGCCAACAACGAGCACCAGGAGTTGCCATGATGCGGACGATGCCCAGAGCGCACTCGCCGAGGCTCCGAGGATGAGCAACGTGTAAACCCACGGATCCCTCCAGAGTTGTCTCGCGCGCATGATGCACCTCCACCTCGGAACAGAACCCAGCTCTGCGTCAGCAACTAGAGGACCTACCGTCCCATTGGATTATTTCGTCCGCCCGCGCGAGCACCGCCGGCGGGATCGTGACGCCGGTCTGGCCCGGCAGCACGTACTCCGTGACGCTCTGGCGGGCATTCCTCTGCTGGTTCCCGACGGTCCACCCCCGGCCATCGAACCTCGGCGCCTGAGCGGCCGCCTCGGTCGCGGAGACCACGACAAGCAGCAGCGCTGCACTCACCCAGTCCAGCCTGAACGCTGGCCTCATCGTTCCTTCCTCCAGTCCATGACGGTCCCAACCATGGTCGAGCCCAGCAGTGACCTCCCAGCACCACGCTCGCGGGCGGACGAAAGCACCGCCCTCACAAACGATGACCCCAGTCCGCCCGCGCGAGTACCGCCGGCGGGATCGTCAGGCCGAGCGCCTCCGTGGACTCTTGCCCTTCGCGTTACGCTTGTTTGGGGCCTTGGCAGTAGGCGGCAGTGGACTGCAGCTTTCCGAACATCCAGCACGACGTCGTGCCACCAGTGCTCAGCCGGCACACTTTCTAGACCGTCGAGCCGCTGGCGCGTCTCCGCGAAGGTCGGATCGTGATGCCATCCGTCCCAATCCGCGCGAGTCCTCCACGTCCCAACAATCACTCGCTTGTCTTCCTTATCGGCGGGCCGGAGGAGTTGTCCTCCAACCCAACCCGGTCGCTCTCTCGCGGCTGACAGACGCCTACGCATGACGGCGTCCCAGTCTCGTCCGGCGCCTGGCTTCAGGTGCACATGGGTCACGATCGTCTTCATCGGGGTAGCCTCCTGGGTCAGGATCACTCTATTACCTCGTCCGCGCGCGCCAGTACCGCACGGCGGGGATCGTCAGGCCGAGGCTCTTCGCGGTCTTGAGGTCAGCACGGACCGCCGTGAACTCTGGCCGCAGCGGAGCGTCTGGCTCATTCAGGAGTCATCACGGCCATCCCCCCGGCGACCTGGGTGGCTCCAGCCAGATCGTCCACGCCGAGAACGACGTACCCACGCGTGGTCACATAGACGGAGTCAATGTTGATGCCCGCCTGGGACATGACGACCGCCAGATCACCCAGCGTGCCCGGCTCGTCTAGGACCCTGACGATGAGCACCTCGCGCCTACTATAGGCGATGCCAGCCGCATCCAGAGCACGGGCGGCCTTGTCCTGGTCATTGGACACAAACTGAACGATCGCGCTCTTTTCACGGGCATTTCCGTGGATCGCCTCAATGTTGACCATGGCATCGCCTAGAACGATGCCGAGTCGTGCCAGGGTGCCGGGCCTGTTTTCGAGGATCACTGTGAATTCGGTGGCCATCGTCCCCTCGCGATCGCGCCACAGGCGACCCTGTCACCGTTGCCGCTTCCCTGTTCGCCTTCGCCGTCCGTTGCGAACGGTCTTCGCCGGGCCTCTCGAGACAGCGGAATCTAGCCGCTCGATGAGCGCCTGAATGATCTTCTCTTCGCGCTTCAATTGGATGTTGAACTCCGGGCTATCGGTCTGGGTCATTTCCGCGTGAAGAGCGTCGAGACGCGCCTTCAGAGTCCGCAGCACGATCCCCCGTTCTTCGTCACTCAGCCTGAGCGTCATTGACCGGCCTCCTTGAGCGCGCCCTCCGCCTTCTCCAGCCAGAAGCGCATGTCCATCTCGCGGTACATCGTCGCCGCGGTGGTCAGGTGCTCGTTGGCCTTCGCGCGGTCACCAGTGCGGCGATACAGCGTGCCGAGGCCGAGGTGGCAGTGGGCGACGAGGGGACGCATGCCGCGCGTCTCGGCTAGGTTCAACGCCTCCCGGTAATGCGTCTCGGCGCGCTCAGCGTTCAAGTGGCTCGGTTGCGCCCAGATATCGCCGAGCAGGTGCAGGCGTACGCCGCGAAACCGTTTGGAACCGATGATGGCTTCGGTCGCGAAACGGCTCAGGCGGCACGCCTCCGTCTGACCGACCGAGGATGAGGGCCGCCCGACCCAGCGCATAGTAGCCCCAGCCGTGATGGAGCGCCAATCCGTTCGCCGCGTGACCTTCAAGCGAGCTGCTCGCCTTCTCTGAGCCGGCTCGTCGCCTCGTTCACATCGCCCAGTTGAGCCAGTGCCCATGCGGAAGCGGCGACCACGCCAGGAATTGAAGGACGACATTCCCCGCACGGGCCGTGGCGATCCACGTCCTCGAGGACCGACCGCGCCTTCGCCCAGTCGCCCTTAGCAGGTGAAGGGGCCCGGCGCCGTAGTGCGCTAAGCCGACCGTCAGGGCATGCCGCGTCGGCACGGCCAGCCTCATCGCGATGGCGGCTTCGACGGCCGCCTCGTCGAATCGACCCAGATGGGCCAGGCTGATGACCAGGAACGGCGATCGCGGACCGCTACCGACGCGTGACCACCGCCGGCCCGCTCGAGCCCGATGTCAGGCGCCGCCGTGGCGAGATTCTCACGCGCCAGTTCCGACCATCTGCTCGAGTCGCCCCGGTAGTAGTGCGCTTGATCAGATAGCTCGTGGTGAGGATGCCGGAGTTCAGGTCCCCGCGTCGCCCGGCGATGCCAGCGCCCGGGTGCCGGAGACGATCGCCTCGTCCACCTCGCCGAGCAGGCCCTGTGCATGTCGTCAGAAACGCGTAGATCTGACCACGCCGACCGTCGTCATTCAGACGCTCGGCCAGCCTCTCGGCTTCTCTGAGAGTGTCCAGGACGCGCCGGCCTTCGACCGAGAGGAATCAACACCGGTCGAAGCTCCAGACGGAGTGTCGAAGGCTTGTTCATCGTGGATCGGTCCTCCGGCAGCGCCTGAGGACGCGCAACGCCTGCTCGAATCATACTCGAGCCTCGGGCAATGCGGAACGTGCGGCGGCCTTGAGACCTGCCTGCCGCAGATAGCGCGACCGCCTTTCCCCCAGCTCGCCGCGGAAGGCGTGGTGGGCCAGCCGCTCGACGTGCTCGGCGAGACGATCCGGGTGCAGCGTCTCGATCGCATCGACGATCGCGGCGTGCAGCGCGCGGCGCCGCTCCTGGAGCAGAGCCCTCCGTAGGCCACCTCGTGGGTGAGTGCATGCTTGAACGTGTACTCGAGTTCCGGGAAGAGACGCGTCTCGTACAGAAACTCCGCGGCCTGGAGTCGGCTCGAGCCCGTCGCGCAGCGCCTCGTCGTCGCTCTCGGCGATGGCCTGGAGCAGCGCGAACGGACACGTCCGTGCCCGACGACCGCGGCGGCCTGGAGCAGGCGCTTGTCCTCGGGAGGGAGCCGGTCGATGCGGGCGGCCAGAATGGCCTGCACCGTCGCCGGGATCTGGAGCGTCTGCGACCGGTCTGCCGAGCCGGTAGGCACCCGCGCTCGCCGGCCAGCGCCTTCGTCTCGACGAGCATCCGCACGCTCTCCTCGAGGAAGAACGGATTCCCCTCGGTCCGCGTCGATCAGAAGCGCTTGAGCGGCTCGAGGCTCGCATCCTCGCCCGAGCAGCGCGTCGAGCAACTCCTGCGGCGCTCTCCGGCGGCAAGGGGTCGAGCCGGAGCTGGCGGTAGTAGGTCCTGCCGCCCCAGGCGTGCTCGATACTCGGGGCGGTAGTTGACGAGGAGCAGCAGCCGGGCCGTGGGCAGGCTCTCGACCAGCCCGTCGAGCAGCGCCTGGGTCTCGGCGTCGATCCAGTGGAGGTCCTCGAAGACCAGGAGCAGCGGCTGCGCCTGGCTCTCGCGGAGCAGCAGCCGCTTGCACGGCGTCCAGGGTCCGCTGGCGGCGCTGGGGCGGGTCGAGCCGCCTCCCACGCGGCATCTCGACGGGCACGTCGAGCAGCGCGAGCAGCGGCGACAGCGCTGGCTCCAGCGCGCGGTCCAGCGATGAGCAGCTTGCCCGTCACCCTCTCGCGAATCGTCGCGGATGTCGTCGCGGTCCTCGATCTCGAAGTAGCCCGCGAGCAGCTCGATGACCGGCAGGTACGGCGTCGCCTTCCCGTAGGAGACGCGAGCCGGCCTCGAGCATCGAGCCAGCCGTGGTCGCGATGCGAGTGGCGTGAACTCCCAGACGAGCCGCGACTTGCCGACGCCCGGCTCGCCGACGATCGCGACCACCTGGCCATGGCCGGCGCCGGCGCGCTCGAGCGCCTGGCGGAGCTGTCCAGCTCGGCGTCGCGCCCGACGAACCGCGTCAGGCCGCGCGCGGCCGCGGCCTGGAGCCGCGAGCGACCGGGACCCGCCGCCGGTCAGCTCGTAGACCGTCGACGGGCTCGCTCAAGCCCTTGACCGGCACCGGCCCCAGCGGCTTCACCTCGACGTAGCCCTCGGCCAGCGCGCAGGGTGTCGCGGTCATCAGCGATCGTGCCGGGCTCGGCCAGCTGCTCCATCCGCGCGGCGAGATGCGTCGTCTGGCCGACCGCGGTGTAGTCCATGCGGAGGTCGCTGCCGATGGCCCGCACCACGACCTCGCCCGAGTTGAGCCCGACGCGGATCTGCACCGTCGACGCCGTGCGCGCGCCGAACCTCCTCGGCGTAGCGCCGACCGCCTCCTGCATCCGCAGCGCGGCGTAGCACGCTCGCACCGCGTGGTCCTCGTGGGCGACCGGCGCGCCGAAGAGCGCCATGATCCCGTCGCCCATGACCTGGTTGACCGTGCCCTCGTAGCGGTGGACGGCCTCCATCATGCGCTCGAGCACCGGGTCCAGGAGCTTCCGCGCCTCCTCGGGGTCGCGGTCGGCGAGGAGCTCCATCGAGCCCTTGAGGTCGGCGAAGAGCACGGTGACCTGCTTGCGCTCGCCCTCGAGGGCGGCTCTTGGAGGTGAGGATCTTCTCGGCGAGGTGCTTGGGGGTGTAGGACTCCGGGAGCCGAATCGTGGGCCGCGGCGACTGCCGGTCGGCGGGCGCTGGCCGCACGCACCGCAGAATCGGTCGCCCGGCGCTAGTTTCCGCCACACTGCGCGCAGGCCAGCGCGAGGCGGGTGCCGCAGTCCTCGCAGAACCGCGGCCCGTCGCGGTTCTCGGCGTGGCACCGGGGACACGTCATGGCCGTGGGGGCTCGCCTCCGCCCTGATCGCTCGCACCCCTTTCGTCAAGCCGAACGGGCAGCGTGAAGCTGAACGTCGACCCCTGGCCCACCTGGCTCTGGACCCAGATCCGCCCCCCGTGCAGCTCCACGAACTTCTTGGCCAGCGTCAGCCCGAGCCCCGTGCCCTCCTGCTTGCGGGTGTCGTCGCGCCCGACCTGGCGGAACTCCTCGAAGATGGCCGCCTGGTCCTCGGGCGCGATCCCGACCCCCGTGTCGCTGACGGCGATGGTGATGACGCCATCGGCCGCCGTGGCGGTGAGGCCCACCCGGCCCCCCTCCGGGGTGAACTTCACCGCATTGGAGAGGAGGTTCAGCAGGATCTGCTTCACCTTCCGCTCGTCCGCGACGATGTCGCCCACCCGCTCGTCCACGGTCTGGGTGAGCGTGATCCCGTGCCGGGTCGCCCGCTCCCGGACCAGGGTCAGCGCATTGTCCAGGGCGGTGGGCAGATGGAACCGCCCGAGCTCCAGCTCGAGCCGGCCGGCCTCCACCTTGGAGAGGTCGAGGATGTCGTTGATCAGGGAGAGGAGATGCCGGCCCGAGGACAGGATGTCCTGCAGGTACTCGGCCTGCTTCTCGTTCACCTCCCCGAACATCCGCTCGGCCAGCACCTCCGAGAAGCCGAGGATCGCGTTCAGGGGAGTCCGGAGCTCGTGGGACATGTTGGCGAGGAACTCGGACTTGTGGTGGCTGGCCGCTTCGAGCTGCCGGCTCTTGTCCGCGATCTCGCGGAACAGGCGGGCGTTCTGGATGGCCAGCGCGGACTGGGTGGCGAAGGTCTGGAGCAGCTCGATGACCTCCGGCGCGAACGCGCCCGGCGTCTTCTTGCTGACCGTGAGCCCGCCGATCAGCTCGTCTTCGCGTAGCATCGGGACGGCGAGCAGCGCGCGGGTCCCCGTGCGGAGGAGGATGTCGCGGAGGGGCCCGCGATAGGCATCCTCCGACGGCGATGTCGGGAATCTGGACCGGCTGGCGGGTCACCGCCATGCGGCCCTGGATGCCCTCGCCTTTGCGGGTCGGCGTGCGCCGGGCCAGGGCCACCACCTCCTCGTCCAGGTTGTGGGTGGCGCGGAGGTGGAAGGCTTCGGTCGCCTCGTCGTACTCGTAGACGGAGCAGGCGTCGGTCCCGGCCAGCTGGCTGGCGCGCGTCACGATGGTCTGGAGCACCGTGTCCAGATCGAGCGTCGAGCTGAGCGCCCGGCCGACATCGCCGAGCGCCCGAAGCTCGCCCACCGAGCGCGTCAGGTCCTGGGTCCGGGCTTCGAGTTCCTTGAACAGGCGGACGTTCTCGATCGCGATGACCGCCTGGTCGGCGAACGTCGTGAGCAGCTCGATCTGCTTGTCGGTGAACGGCCGGACCTCTGACCGCCACATCGCGAACACGCCGATGAGCGCGCCTTCCCGGAGCATTGGCACGCCGAGAAGCGTCCGGATCTCGCCGATGCCGGGTGCGCCGACATTCTTGGCACGCCGACTCCTGGTCAGCCTGCGCATCGAGGATCTGCACCGTCCGCCGCTGCGAGCACAGCCCGGCCCGACAACCGAGCCGTCGTCCGCCCCGGATCGGACGATCCCATCGTCCAGCTCCCGGAATCTGGTGAGGCGCATTGTAGTCAACGGCAAGCTGCGTAGACACTCCCCGTTCGAGCGGAAGATGAACCCTGCTGCGCGCCGCAGAGGCGCGCTGCGTTCTCGATCAGCGTCTGCAGCACCGGCTCGAGCTCGAACGTTGAACGGCTGATAACCTTCAGGATCTCGCTGGTGGCCGTCTGCTGCTCCAGCGCCTCCGTCACCTGGCTGGGCCTCTACGAGAGCTCGGTTCTTCTCTGCAATTCCGTGAACAGGCGCACGTTCTCGATCGCGATGACCGCCTGGTTGGCGAAGGTCTCGAGGAGCGCAATCTGCTTGGCCGAAAAGGGATGGGGCTCCGGCCCCCGAGCGATGAGAATCGCGCCCAGCGGCGTGCCCTCGCGCAGCAGCGGTGTCGCCAGCATTGTCCGGCTGAGGGACCCGGCCCGTGTGTTGGTAGACACGGTGACCGGAAACTCCGCCTCGGCCGCCAGGATGTCCTCGACGTGGATCGTCCGCCGGTCGCTCACACGCCCGTCCGCTGACCGTGTCGCGAGTGACGGGAAAGGTGTCTCCGATCGTCAGTGCTCGACGCAGCGATCCATGCCGCGCCACCACACGCAGGTGCTCACCTTCGAGACGGAGGATCATCGAATCCGTCGCCCCGCACACCCGGGCGGCGTTCTCGGCGACGGCCTCCATGACCGGCTGGAGATCGGTCGGCGAGCTCGCGATGACCCGCAGGATCTCGGCTGTCGCCGTCTGCTGCTCGAGCGCCTCTTTCGTCTCGTTGAACAGCCGCACGTTCTCGATGGCGATGACGGCCTGGTCGGCGAAGGTCCGCAGAAGGTCGATCTCCCGATCTGTGAAGGGCTGCATCCTCGTCCGACGAACGAGCAAGACGCCGATCGCCCGTCCCTCGCGCACGAGCGGGGTGGCCAGGATGGTCCGCACACCGAGCTCATGCATAGCTGCGACGCACCTCTGGGAAATCGACTGGCGAGCCTCCGGCTACGTCTTCTACCTGCGTGGTCTGGCAGTCGCCAGAATGGCCCGGCCGCTCGGGAGCTGGCGGCTGATAGGCACGCTGTCGGACACGCAACTCGGACAAACCTGCGGTGTCGCGAGCCACGTGGATCCGCCCTTCCGCCGCCGCCCGATCAGCGCGTGATCGGCCAGCGCACAGCCGCGCCGCGTTTCGGGATCACGCGTCCAAGACGGGCGGAGGTCGGTCGGCGAGCTCGAGATGACGCGGAGGATCTCGCCAGTGGCGGTCTGCTGCTCCAGCGACTCGGTCACTTGGGCATGTGCCTCCGTGAGTGCCCGGTTCTTCTCCTGCAGCTCCGTGAACAGGCGCACGTTCTCGATGGCGATCACCGCCTGGTCGGCGAAGGTCTGGAGCATCTCGATCTGCTTGTCCGAGAACGGCCGCGGCTCGGTGCGCCGCGAGCTGGATCAGGCCGATCGCCATGCCTTCGCGCAGCAGCGGCATGCCAGCAGAGCGCGATGCCCATCGCCGCGATGCTGGGAGCCGTCGGAAACAGCGTACGACGTCAGGGCATGCGCATCGGGAATGTGACGCCGTGCGGCGCTCAGAGCACCGACCGCGCTCGTTGACGCGCTGCCAGGTAGCAAGTGGCGAGCCGGTGCTCGCCGCAGGACCTCGGCCGTGGCCGATGCGCTGGGCGACGCGCAGCAGACTCGCCGTCCATCGACACGGCAGATAGTCGCATCATCGACGCCGCACAAGCGCGCGGCGCTCTCGCCATCGCGTCGAACACCGGCTGGACGTCGGTCGGCGAGCTCGAGATGACCCGCAGGATCTCGGCGGTCGCCGTCTGCTGCTCCAGCGCCTCGGTCAGCGCTCGCCTGAGGCCTTCGATCTCGCGTCTTCAGATCTGCGTACGACTCGTGGTCGGGCTGGCCCCAGTGAAGGGGCCGGCGCATTCCTCGCAGAACTTCGCCTGCGGGCGATTCTCGTGCTGGCACCGGGGACAGTGCATATCGAACGTCTCCCGATTCCGGCTCGCGTGCCGGCCACGATCACGCGGCGCCGACCCCGGGCCGCCGCCGGAGCTCGGCTTCCCGGCCGTCCGTGGGGCACGGGCGCCCCGACCCTACCGCGACCCGGCCTCGGGCGCCAGATGGGCGGTTTCGGGCGAGGTTCGCCCTGGAGCCTGTGAGGAGACCCCATCGGCGGCTCCGACGAGTCAGTACTCACGTCTACGCCATGCTCCTGACAGCTACACGCCATCCTGGGGTCTTGACCCAACCCGCTTGAGGCCCCAGGGAACCGGGTGGCATACGCGAGGTGTTCCGGCCTGCGGTCCTTGGCGGCGGGAACGTGAGATCGTCCATAACACCCTCGCCAAGATCTCCAGGGGCGCGCCGAAAATCGACCCTCCCTACCGCAAAAATTTTTTGGGAGACGCGCGGAGGTTCCCATACCGGGGGCGGGGGTCAACCCCGGCTCGGATTGGGGAGGGGCCGGGAGGGAACCCGACCCCTGTCCCGGTCAAAAACTCCATCTACTTGTCTCGCCTGAACTTGCCTCGCCGCGTCCACCGCTGATCCGGTAGAGTCTCGGCTCAGACACCACGCCCGATGCCGGGGTGCCGCAATGATTGTCGTGATCGGTCTCTGGACCTTCCTGCGCGCCTGGCTCCTTGGGTCGACGACCATCGCCCTCGAGAACCTCGCACTCCGCCATCAACTCCTCGTCCTCCAGCGATCCGTGGTCCGGCCCCATCTGTCTCGGTGGGACCGGATCCTCTGGGTCTGGCTGTCCCGCGTCTGGACCGACTGGCGCTCCAGCCTCGTCATCGTGCAACCCGCCACCGTCCTCGCCTGGCACCGCCGAGGCTTCCAGCTCTACTGGCGTTGGAAGTCCAGGGCCCCCTCAGTCGGCCGCCCGAGGCTCGACCCCGAGCTTCGCCATCTCATCCGGCGCATGGCTCGCGAGAATCCCACCTGGGGCCGCCGGCGCATTCGGGCCGAACTCGCCCTGCTCGGCTACGCGGTCGCCGAGCTGACCGTCGCCAAGTACATGCACCGGACGTCACCTCGGCCCTCCCCAACCTGGCGCGTGTTTCTGACTGCGCATGCCCGAGACATCGTGGCCGTCGACTTCTTCCTCGTGCCAACCCTGACCTTCCGCCTCCTGTTCGTCTTCGTGGTGCTCCGCCACGAACGCCGCGAACTCCTCCACATCAACGTCACGGACCACCCCTCGGCAGTCTGGACGGCTCAGCAGATCATCGAAGCGTTCCCGGACGATTCGGCTCCGAGATTCCTGCTCCGCGATCGAGACGCGATCTACGGTGAGGAGTTCGCGCGGCGAGTCCGGCGGATGGGCATTCGAGAGGTTCGGACCGCCCCACACGCACCCTGGCAGAATCCGTTTGTCGAGCGGGTGATCGGCTCAATCCGCCGCGAGTGCCTGGATTATGCCCTCATCCTGAACGAGGCTCATCTCCGCCGGCTCTTACATGGCTACATCGGCTACTACAACACCGCGCGGCCACACCAATCGCTCGACCACAACAGTCCTCAGCCACGCGAGGTGCATCCGCCCGAGCTTGGGCGCGTGGTGTCCACCCCGCAGGTCGGTGGGCTCCATCACCTCTACCAGCGGGCGGCCTGATCGCGGTCGGTCGCCCGGCCCACGCTCGGCCGTTGGTGTCACTCACCACCCACCCGTAGTGGCATGTCTTGGCTTCGCGGGAGGTCGGGCGTGGCAATCTCTGATCGCCGTCGCCCCAGATGCCGACAGCTCATGCCCCCCATCCCGCGTCAGAGGATCGGAAAGGTCGGGCCGATCATGTTTTTGACCAGGACAGGTGGTCCGCCGGGACCCGCTGCTCGGGGGCCACGTAGCTGAACATCGTGTCCGGACGCCGATCGTCGCCGCGCATAGGCCCCTCCTCGTTGCTTTTGAGAGTGGCATGTGCGGCCGATCGCTTCCTGGTTTTCAGAACCGGGAAGTATGGGTCTCTACGGCAGATGGGACCGTGAACGGCGTTCTCGTCGTAGAGTCTCACCGCCCCACGCCCTTGACGCAATAGCTTCCGGCCCTACGAGACCCGGGCGGCATCGTTAGACTCCCATAGCTGACTCGTCCCGCGCCGGTAACAGCGTTGACCCCTTACGCCGAACGGCCCGGACAGCTTTTTCTGGCCGGTGCTACACTCCCCGCCACGGCAATGCCCGAGATCGAGTGCGCTCCGGGCGACGATCCGCCAGCGACTTCAGGACGGCGCCCTGCCGCGAGTGAAGCCCAGCACGACGTGGGGCGGTCCCGGCGCGGGACGAGCCTGCGGTGGCTGCGGGCGGACCATCACGAAGGGCGAGATGGAGTTCGAGGTGGAGTTCGCCCCAGGGGGCCGGCGTCCCAGGTACTGCGAGCCGAGTCCCAGGTGCTATATCTTCACGCGACCTGTTTCGCGGCCTGGGAGTTGGAGCTGGAGTTGTGGCTCCGGGCGAACCCGACCTAGCCCTCCTGGCGCCTCAGAGGCTACGGCATCCCGTGATCATCGCGCTCCAGCGACGAACCCCGCTTCCCCTGGCCGGGCGGTATTGCGTCTTTAGTCCTCCAGCCTCCAATACTCAAACGGGCGCCTCCTCCTCTCCTCGTCAGGCAAACAGGCGCATGGCAGCGGGGATCGGCCCTAAAGCGAACCCCCAGGTGGCTAGGCGCTTCTATCGATCTCCCAACATCTTCACGCAGCCCTGCCCGAGAGCCCGCTCACCGTGGGCCACATTGGAACGTCACCGTCTTGGTTCCGTCCGGGTTGGTCACGATGCTCGACGTCATCGGTTGCGAGCCGTATGTCCGGCAGTAGGTGCCAGCGGTCTGCGACACCTGCAACAACTCCTGATCCGTCCGATAGGTGTAGCTCTGGCTAGGAGGGGCCGGCGGCGGCGCCGGCGCCGGAAGCGTGGTCCGTACGCATTCAAAGCGTACGGCTTTGCTGCCGTCAGGATTGGTCGTGATGTTCGCGGTCCGCGAGGCGGTTTGATACTGAGTGCAATACGTCGCCGCACGCTGGTTGGCCTCGATCAGTTCTTGGTCAGTCCGGTAGTTGTAGGTCACGCTCGGGTTGGTCGACTGTACCGGCTGTTGCGACGAGGGAAACCGGGCACAGGCGGCGACGACTCCGGCCGCCAACAACGTGACGGCCCACACGTTCACCCTCCGGACATAGCGAGAGATCGTGATCATCTGAATCCCCCCTTCACGCTCTTCGGTGTAGGCAGCCCAAAGAATGACCCAATGTCTTCGCAACCTCTTCAACCCGGGAGGGGCGAACCGTCGGGCGCACCCGAATCTTCATGCTGGGTGTGGGTACTGGTGCGGTTGCTGATCTCAAGCTCCGGGGGGCCTGCTGGCACCGTCGCCTCCCACATCTGGCTTCCGGGTCGCCCTCTCATGGCTGACGCAAGGCGAATGCCAGCATTCGGGCGGACGGGCCGTCAGTGCCCGCGCATGTCTTCCAGCGAGCGGCGTAGGCGACGCCTCGCGGTTAACGGTCACGTGAGTCGTATGCTCGATGGCGTCGAGCTGACGGCATCGCGCCGCACTGTCGCGGGTGCAGGGTACTTTCGCTGTCGCCGTTCGACGGGGCACAGGCTCAACGATGCCGTGCCGGTCGACCGGGACGGGCTGTACCAGGCGCGGACGTTCGACTGGCGGCAGGACGAGGTCGGACGCGCCGACCACCGTAAATTGGTCATCATCGATGGCTCTCGCGCGGTACTTCCCGGATCAGTCGGATCGGGCGCGATCCAGGCGGCGGTGCTCCAGGTCATTCCCGGGGGTTCCAATCGGCGACCCAGGCCATTCGTGAGCGGATCGACAACACCCGTGAGCGGCTCGACATCATGAATCCGTATCTCACGGATACTGACATGCTCGAACGGATCCTCGTCGCAGCACGGCGGGGCGTGCGGGTTCGCATCGTCACCTCCGGACGATCCAACAACTGGCTCGCGGCGGCCTCACTGAGACACCATTACGGGGGATCTCATCGCGGCCGGCGCGGAGATCTGGGAATACCTGGATGCCGTGGCCCACGGCAAGATCGTCATTGCGGATGATTGGGTGCAGCTCGGCACCGTCAACCTGGATGCATGGGCACTTTATCGTAACTTCGAGATCGCCATACTCGCGCGGAGCGCGCAAGCAGTCGCGCGGTTCGAGGCACGCGTCTTCGAGCCGGATATCGCGCGCTCGAGGCGGGGAACGCCGTCATCCACGCTACGCGGACAACTGGCCCGGTGCCTCTGGAACATGCTCTCCTATTTCCTGTAGCGCTATCTGTCCCTACGCGGCGCCCCGGAAAATCCAGCACGCACAGGTCCAGCACAACAGTCGTTACTTTGGTCACTGCCTTTCTGGTGGCGCCGCGCCGGCCCGTGCTGACGGTCTGCGAGGCCATCGAGGGACGACCGGCCGCCATGGCGAGAGTTACCGGTGGCGGCTTCTATGCATCTCGAAGAGTCCATGACGTGGGACGTTGGCAGGTTCCAGGGCGATCCAGAGCACGCGTCAGGAAGCTGACACATTGACGAGAAGGCGCTGGACGGCGTGATGACGGTATTACTGGTCGTTTTGATGCTGCTGGCACCTCTCCTGACCGGCGCCCAGGGCACAGTAGAGACACAGAAAGGACTTCCCCCTGATCCGAACGCGACGTCTCCAGAGTACGCTCGGCCCCAGGCCGCGCCTGAGCGCCCCGCACTCGAACCGTCTCCTGGCAAGCCGGCCCTCGGGCCGAAGCCAGGAGCGGGAGCTGAAACAGGCCAGACTGGTCCTGTCCATTGGGCGTTTGTGCCAGACCGTGGCCCATCCTGCTGCTCGGAACCGGCGCTGGCCTGTTGGTTTTCGCTGCGGCGAATGTCCGGCGTCGGCTGCGCCGAAACGGACCGCTGTAGCGGCTGCCGCGGCTCGATCGGGGGACAGTTGTCCGAGCATTCTGTCGTGCAGGCGTCGTGCTGACGCGGACCTCAGACTCGTAGTTTTGTCACTGTCGAATTTTCCCAGAGGCATTCGCTTGGCATTCGCTTGCGCACCCTCTCGTAGAAGCTCGCGGCTGGGTATCACCAGTCGCGAGTCATCACGAGCAACGGGAGGGTAACCCGAGCGCTGAGGCCCGTTGACCCGCGAGGAGGATCGAATCCTTTACTCCGAACGGCGAACGGTTTGGAGCCAGAGCGACGTTCCTGGCACATGGCTTGCGTTGCTAAGCAACTGACCACACTGCGTTCGCACGAGGAGGCCCCCGATGGACAACCAGGATCCGGGTCCTAGCGGAACCGGTCAGCACCCGATGCGAGACTGGACGAAACCCACGGCGGGAGACACCACCGATCGCGACCGACAGCGGTCCGGTGAACAGCGGTACGGTGAGCCGAAGCAGGCGGCTAGGACCTATGGGTCCGAGGCGCAGGAGCACGTTCAAGGGGCAGTACAGCAAACACGGGAGCCCCCCCCCCCCAGACAGCAACCGTACGTTGAGGACACGGTGCAGCAGGCCCGTGACAAGATGGCAGAGTATCGCGAGGGCGGCGTGGAGAGAGTGAAGCAGGACATGGTCCACTACACTCGCCAGGAACCGATGATCGCACTGCTCCTCGCGGCGGGCGCGGGCCTGCTGCTCGGTTTGCTGACAGCGGTAGGGCGCCGTTAGGCCTGCAGGATTTCAAGACACGCTCCAAAGCTGCCAGCTCGAGAACGCTTGATCGCTCGCGAACCCTCTCGACGCTGGCCGTTCGTCTCTACCCCACGTCAACCCGGGCCTGGAAACGGACGGATGAGGCCGCGGGCCCTGACACCCGTGACCCGCCGATGAGGAGGGTGGTCCCCACCAGTCAGCTACGCGAGTCGCATCAGCGGATCCGGGAGCCGAGGCGTGTGCAAGAGAGCCGGGTGTCGATGCATTTCACCGCGCACGTCCCGTGCCGCCAGGGAAATCCGGCCTTGACCCACGACTCTGCCGAGGTGGTTGTCATCACTGGCGCATCCGCCGGCGTGGGCCGCGCGACAGCCCGCGCATTTGCGCGTCGCGATGCCCGCCGTCGGGCTGGTGGCCCGGGCGTTGGCCGGCCATGAAGCAGCCGCGCGGGACGTGCGGCACGAACAAGCTCTTGCCGGGCCTGTGCGATTGGTATCTTGCCCGCACGGGTACGACAGTCAGCAGTATGACGGGGCCATTACCGAAGGTGAGGACAATCTGAACCGACCGGTGGACGACCGGAGGCTCTTCGGGGTTCACGGGGAGCTTGATCTGCGGGCCAAGCACGGCAGCGTTCAGTGGTGGACCAGCCGATATCGGATGTCGTTTAGCGTCGGCGCCCTCAGCGGGCTCGGCGGTTGGTGGTGGCAACGTCGCGCAACTCGGCAACGGCGAACCGCTTGTACCACTGTCGCGATCGTAGGTCCCGGCCGTCCGTTTCTTGCCCCCTGACGCGCGGCCTTGGCTGCCCAATAGCCATACACGCCTCATGGAGGCTTAGCAGAGATAAGACCGCGGGAAAGGGCGGCCGTCCGTCTGCCGACGAGTCCGACCCGCACGTCCCGATCTCCCGCGGAGGCCAAGACGCTGCAGGATCCGAGTCGTAGCGGCCCGTCAGGGCGGACACGTCGCTCACCGCAGCCCTTGGCGGTCCAGATCGCGCCGCACATCCCGCTGCGTCCTCGCCGAGTGCCACCGTGCCGCGCTTCTAGAGCTGGCACATGAATGCCACGAGGTCAGCCTTCTCAGGCGCACTCAGCTTGAGACCGAGGGACCAGGTCGAAGAACGCCACGGTGTCTTCCAGGGTGAGCAGCCGGCCATCATGAAGGTACGGCGGGCTGTCCTTGATCCCGCGGAAGGCGAACGTCTCGATCGCGGCTCGTCCACGAATCGCTCGGCGCCGCCGTCCGGCAGCGTGACCATCTGTACCGATCCGACCCGGCACGGCTCAGTGAAATACGCCGAACAGCCACAGGATGATGAGCAAGCTGGCGGGTACGCCGAGAAGCCACAGAATGAATGCTCTCCCCATGGTTATGTCCCTCCTGACCATCGCTGGGGGAATCTTCGTGCCATGGCTCCGCACGCCTGCTTGTGCCAGGCGGTGGCGTTATGGCTGGACACAGCGGACGGCGCGATCCGCGCCCATCCGCCGTAGCAACCTGCCCTCAAACAGCGCGCCGAGCACAAACGGCGCCGATGTCGTCTCACAGACCCTTCGTGCAGGAAGCCTACCCAGCTGGAGGAGGTTGGCGTCCGAAACGGTTACGCGCCGGATTCGGCCCAGACGCAGAAGTAACGAAATGCGCGAGGTGTCAAGCCGCGCGCTTACTCCGGTGATTGGTGCGTGTCTTCCGCGCGGCCGCTTTGCGCGGTGCGGCGGTCCGTTTCAGGGTGAGCGTTTCCTTCCCGGCGGGCGCCTCCTTCTTGGTCGGCGCCTCCCCTTCTGCACCCTGCTTTCGAGCGATTCGATGACTTCCCTGAGGAACTTGACGAGTCGATTGCGTTGCGCGCGCTCGCTTGCACTCCACTTGTCGGTGTCCGCCCGCCTGTGCGCCACCTTGAACTTGAGGCCGGTCATAGACGTGGTGTAGTCATTCGCGTTCAGCTTGCGCACGTTCTGATGTGCGGCGATGTACCAGTGAGTACCCCGTGCCGACCGGAACCCCAGAACCTTCGGGGGCCTTGCCGGCACGCCGCTTGGGCGTGGCGTAGGTGAACTCCCAAAGGTCGGGCGTGATCTTCGTCTCCTTCCACTCGCCGCGCTCGTAATACCACTTGTGACTCCTGCCGACCTTCATGCCCGTGTATTGCTTGCCTTCAAAGGTTTTGAATTTGTTGTACGTCGCGGCAAGATCCTTCTCGGCTTCCTGGCGGTGAGTTGACGGTGCATCTTCTCGCTTTGACTTCATACGGAACCTCCTTCACGGAAGACAGATCGCGCTTATATGATAGCAGTCCCCTTCCCACCCACGCGTCGGCACGACGGCTTGGCGATCAAGGTTCGGCATTGGCTGGCTGCGCTGGAACGGGGGCAGCTCGGCTGAAGGCGTCCTGGCCGCCTCGAGGCGAACGCCGACCGGCGACCACTCCGGGTGCGTTGACGTCGGCGAAGTTGATCGCGCCCCCGTTGGCGCTGGGAATGCTCGCCACCGGCCTGTCGCGCCCGATT
>CAVXVV010000093.1:0-114087 GCA_963765195.1 uncultured Candidatus Rokubacteria bacterium | reverse complement strand
GCGAACTTGCCGGAGACCCGCGCCTGCGTGGCCGGACGGTCGGCGACGCGGGGGGTGACGAGGTCGATCCGGAAGCGGCCGGGACCTTCCTGGACTACCTGGTATTGCCAGATCTCGCGTTCGTCGCTGAACAGATCGCGGATCGCCTGTGGATGGATGACCGTGCCCGACGGGAGCGCAATGAGGTCGTCCGTGCGTCCGGGCGGCGGCGCAAGGAGCGGAAGCGAGCGCCCGCAGGAACAGGAACCCGGGGAGCTGAGCGGCGACGTCACCCAGTCGGAGTTGAGGAGCACCATCCCGTGGTTCACGAGGTTCGATACGACAACCTCGCCGGACGTGCCGGGCGGGAGCGTGCGGCCTTCCGGATCCTGCACGATGCGCACCGGGTAGAGGTCGACGTTCAGGTGGAGGCCCTGGTGCGCCTCGCACTCGAAGCCGATGCGCAGCGCCTCGATCGACTGGTAGATGCTGAAGACAGGGATGCCGAACTGTCGCTCGATGAGCGAGCGAGCGGCGGGACTGAGCCCGTCGCCGCCGTAGGTGATCACGCGGGGGCGGTGGAACGGCGCGCCGGTCTCGTGGGCAAACGCGAACAGGCATCCGAGGTACGAGCCATAGGTGTGGAGTACGTCCGGCCGGAACGCGTTGATCCTTGCGAGGTTGTCGCGGGGCGGGTCGGCCAGCGACAGGTACTGGCGCTCCACGCGGGTCCGCTGCGGGAACAGCCCGCGGTCGTCCAGGAAGGCCTGCACCTTTCGGATGCCGCTGAAGTTGGACGCGATGAGCGTCTGCCGGTAGCCGGTCCGGCGGCCAAGCAGCCGGGACCGGATCGACCGATCGCGCTCGCTGTGCGCGGCGTTGCGGAACAGCGCCGCGTGGTCGTGGTACACGGACTCCGGCGGGGCGCCGGTGCTTCCCCCGCTGCGCAGTTCCACCAGGCGTCGCCGCGGCACGGCGGCCGACATGAACCGCTCGGGGATCGCGCTGGAGGTCCTCGCGGCCAACCAGCGGGAACCGGGCCAGGTCCACCGCCGTGCGGACGTCGCCGGCGGTCAGCCCGAGGTGGCCGAGCGCTTCGCGGTAGTGCGGGACGTGGCGGGCGCCGTACGTCACCATGTGACGGACGCGGCGGGCCTGATCGCGCTCAACGGCCGCCCAGGGACGGAACGGCGCGGCGCCTGGCCCCGAACGTGCCAGAGGAGGTACGCACTCCAGGCCGCGCGGGCCGGCAGCAGGGCCACGGTCTACCCGGCATCCACGGCCGGCGCGAGGGCGCATGCCGGGCCGGGAAGCGGCGCGTCGACGAAGAGCCTGAACCACACCTCGAGCGCCACCCAGCGGAACACCACCACGGCCACCCCCGGCTCAGCCGCGTTCGCGCGCCGAGGGCGCGTGTGAGGACGGCGTGGTCGAACACTCCGCGTCGGCGCGTCTCGGGCGAGGCAGCAGGGGCCGCACCTCGTCGTCGAGCGCGCCGGCGAGCCAGTCCTCGACGGGGGTCAGGAAGCCGACCTTGTCGGTGCGGCCGATGATTTCCGGGGGCACCAGACCCGTCATGGCGCGCTTGAGCACGAGCTTGGTCGTCACGCCGTCGTACTTGTCCTCCAGGGGCAGCCCGAACATGAACTCGACCAGGCGGTAGTCGAGGAAGGGCATCCGCGCCTCGAGCGAGTGGCCCATGCTGATGCCGTCGCCGAACTTCAGCAGCTGGGGAAGCAGGGCACGCTCGTGATCGATGTGGAGCGCGTTCGTCACGCGGTCACCGAACGGCCCAGTTCGGGCGGCGAACTGCCCCGCGTGCCGGGGAACGAGCTTTCGGAGGTCGGGGCTGATCACGCTGTCCTGGAGATGGACCGCGGGGCGCAGGCGGTTAAGCGGCGGAACGACGTGACCAGCGATCGCGGGGACCGCGTTCCGCCCCAGCGCATAGGTCATTCGGGCTGCTTCGGTGAGCAGGCGCCCGTACCGATGTACGAGGTCGCCGCGAGTGTGCCGTCCGAGCTCGTGCGCGACGTAGTGGGGGAAGTACCGGAGGGGGTACCCCGCCAGCATCTCGTCGCTGCCCTGTCCCTCGAGGATGACCTTGACGTGGCGGGCGGCCAGGCCCATGAGGCGCCAACGCGGCAGGATCTGGGAGTGGGGCGTCGGATAGTCCATGTGCCATATCACCGTGCGGAGATCCTCGATCAGCCGCTCCGGCCGGTACACCACCGTGTGGAGCTCGGCGTCAAACTGCCGGGCGACGAGCTCGGCGTAGCGCAGCTCGTCGTACGGCTTGCCCGGAAACGCCGCGGTGAACACCCGGAGGGGGGCGTCCGGAAGGTGTCGCCGGGCGACCGCGGTCACCGACGCCGAATCAATGCCGCCGCTGAGCGCCACGCCGACCGGCACGTCGGAGCGCAAGCGCAGCCGGACGGCATCGTCGAAGAGCTCCGCGAACGTCGCCTCCGACCGGCCGAAGTCGTAGCCGTGGCTCTGATCCGTGTAGTCCCAGTACCGGCTGAGCTCCACCCGGTCTCGCGTGACCACGAGGTTGTGGGCGGCCGGGAGACGGTGGATCCCGTCGAAGAAGGTCTCGGCCGTGTGGCAGCCCATACCCCGAACGAGGAAGTCCAGGACGGTCGGCCAGTGCGGGGCGGGCCGGTCCAGCCCGGCCCTCAGGATGGACTTGATCTCCGAGCCGAACGCGAAGAGCCCGGCGTCGACGCGGTAGTAGAAGGGCTTCGCGCCGAAGCGGTCACGGGAGCAGAACAGCCGGCGCCGCGGCTGGTCCCAGAGCGCGAACGCCCACATGCCGTTGAAGCGGCGGACACAATCCGGGCCCCATTCCTCGTAGGCCTGCAGCACCACTTCCGTGTCCGAGCCAGAGACGAACCGCCGGCCGCGGGCGCGGAGCTCCTCACGCAGCTCGACGTAGTTGTAGACCTCGCCGTTGAACGTGAGGAAGAGGTCGCCGCGCGCGTTCGCCATCGGCTGTCGTCCGGCGGGCGAGCAGTCGATGATGGCGAGCCGCCGGTTGCCAAGGAGGACGTCGCCGACCGCCGCGTCGCCCATCCCGGCGTCGAGATGGTAGCGGCCGCTCCGGCTGTCCAGCAACAGCCGGCCGTGATCGTCGGGTCCGCGATGTATCAGGGACTCCGTCATCGCGACCAGCCGCTCCGCGTCCCCGGGGTCGGGCCCACCGCGGCGGAAGAGTCCGGTGATGCCGCACATGGATGCTGCGCGCCTCGTCGGCGATCAGTCCGCGCGGCCCTGCGGCGTGATGCCGGTCACGGGGCTTCCGCGCCCGCTCCCGCCGTCCGGCAGACGTGCAGGTGGAGGATCTTGCCGGTGGCCGTCGGGTAGGGGGGCCGGCGCTCGACCTGGAGGAACCCGGCGTCCCGCCACATGCGCGCCATGACCTGCTCGGCGCCGGCGCCTCGCCCGATCGAGGTCAGGAACGCGTCGACCACGCCCGGCTCGTCGAGCGGTCCCAGCGCCGGATGCGCGAGGAGCCGGAGGCGCGGGCGCCCATCGGCCGCCTCGTCCTCCGCGAGCTGGTAGTCGGTCGGGCCGCCGCCGAAGCGCGCCGGGAGGACCTCCTCCAGGACGCGGACGACGTCGACGTCGAGGAACGTCATGCCGCCGGCGGTGAGCTTCTCGCGGCTCCGGATCGTGTGGAGGTGAGTTCGCCAGCCGAGCGCGGCCATCGGGCACCCGCAGTCGCGCTCGGTCACCACCGCCTCGTCCCCCATCGACACGTTCAGGAGCACGAACGGGGCGCTGCGACGGAGCGAGGAGAGCAGCAGCGCATCCGGTGCCAGCCCGGCCGGCCGTTCCTCCGCCCCCGGCTGGATGAGTCCGTGGAGGTCGGCCAGGAGGTGGACCTCGTCCGGGCTCTCTGGCGACAGGCAGCCGTGTCCGATGGAGCTGCACTCGATGATCGCGTAGCGCGTCGCGACCTCGGCGCCGGTCCGGCGGAGGGCCAGCAGGCGGGCGGCCGTCACCGGCTCGCCGACCACCGTGAAGTGCGCGCCGGTCAGGTCGATCCCGTCCCGCTCGGCGCTCTGAGCCAGCGTCACCGCCGAGCTGGTGAAGGCGAACAGGTGCGGCCGGGCGCCCGCCCGCAGGGACTCCGTCATCCAGCGGATGATCGGCCGGGGATCGTCGAGCGGGACGTGTTCGGGCGAGGGGAGCGGCACGCCGGCGAGGAGGCTCGTCCAGCGCATCATCCGGGCGCTCCACCGGTAGCGCGCGTGGAGGGCCGGCTCGGCGGGATCGACCTGGGAGAACCAGCGCGCGGCCGGGGTGCCGAAGCTGCTGTACTCGATCAGGCGCGCGATGGCGCCGCCGCCGGGGACCTGCCAATGCGCCTTGACGCACCCGGCGGCGCCGCGCGCCGCGAGCGCCAGCAGCGTGTCGACCGCGCAATCGCGCACGAAGGCCAGGTCGATGGGCACCGGGGTGGCGGCGCCGCGGCTGCCGCTGGTGCTCGACGCCACGTGGGACTCGGACAGCGGGTTGCGCAGCCGGTCGGGGTCGGTTTCGATCACGGTGCCGCCGCGGACCGCCGGCTTGCGGCCCTTGAACTCGTCCACCGTGAGGTAGACGCCCTCCCGCAGGAGCGCGCGCAGCGCGCCCTCCACGCCCTCCCGACGGACCAGCGGCGCGAGATCGCCCGGCTCGCAGCCAGCCCGCTGCAGGAGCGCGCGGTACGGGCTCCCAGGGTTCCGGAAGATGGCATGCTCGACCAGATCGAGGAACGCGTCCTCGCGACGGGCCAGTCGCTGACCCAGGGTCCGGACGGCCTCGTCCGCGGCGACCGGAGAGCGCAGCCTGCGCGGCAGTTGCCGGCAGAACCGGGCGCCCATCAGCAGATCGTCGAGGCGAATCATGATCGATGGCGTACGAGAACGGCAGCCTATCACGCCCCGCCACCGCGGGCGATCTGTCCGGGCCCCGACAGACCGCTTGCGGTGGGCGGGCCCGTCGGCCTTAGACCGGACCCTCGAGCCCCGGCCCCGTCGCCGCCGATGTCGAAACCGGGTCCGCTCCGCGTCATAGAATCGAGGGCGACGCACGGACGGGCGTGAAACTGTCGCGAGGGGCACTAGGGTCCGGCGCGCACGCCGGCTTCCTCCCGCCGCATCTCGCGGCGCCCCGGCGTCGGCGGCTGCGCCTCCCCCCGCTCGACGTGACCCTTGGGGAAGATCCACTGGGCGGGGCTCCGGCGCGCGCACACCAAGAAGTCGCGCGGCATCCCACCGTCGCTCCGGACCACGACGCCGCCGGCGTGGCTCTGGGTGAACGATCGGCGCCTCGGCGCGGCTCCTGTCCTCCCTAACGCGGTCAACACGGGTTGTGTGACCGGAGGGATACGCCGCCGTATGACGTGGCATCCGTGCGCGAAACAGCGGCCGCGACATTTCTTCGCCATGCTGGGCGTCTGGTGACGCAACGAGGTCCGGAGCGGCGCTTGCAGTCGAAACTAACGTGCGCCGAACGGACCGGGGAGAAGCGCCACACGACGGTCGAGCCTCGCCGGCCTGGGGCCCGTGATGCTGGCCCGGGTCGTCTCGGCCTGCCTCGCCGGCGTCGACGCGGCCCTGGTCCGCGTCGAGGTCGATGTCAGCCAGGGGCTGCCCACGTTCGCCACGGTCGGGCTCCCGGATCCGGCGGTGCGTGAGAGTCGGGAGCGTGTCCGCACCGCGATCCGAAACTCCGGCTTCGCGTTTCCGCTCGAGCGCGTGACCGTGAACCTCGCGCCGGCCGACCTTCGGAAAGAGGGCGTCAGCTTCGACCTCCCTATCGCGCTGGGGCTCCTGGCCGCGACGGGTGCGGTCAAGCCCGACCGCCTGGCGCGCCTCCTCGTGGTGGGGGAGCTCGCGCTGGACGGGGCGATCCGCCCCGTGCGCGGCGTGCTGCCGATGGCGCTCCGGGCGAGTCACGCGCGACTGGATGGATGTCTGCTCGCGGTCGGCAACACCTCGGAGGCCTCGCTCCTCGAGACCCTCGCCGTCTACCCGGTGACCTCCCTCGCGGAGGCGGCGGCGTTCCTCAACGACGAACATCCGATCCCCCGGACTCGCGCCGACCCCGATCAGCTCCTCGCGGAGGCGCCGCCCGACGACGTCGATCTCGGGGACGTGCGGGGCCAGGCGCATGCCAAGCGCGCGCTCGAGATCGCGGCCGCGGGTGGACATCACCTCCTGCTGATCGGCCCGCCCGGGACAGGGAAGACGCTGCTGGCGCGCCGGCTGCCGACGATCCTGCCACCGCTCACACTCGGAGAGGCGATCGAGGTGAGCCGGGTCTGGAGCGTAGCGGGACTCCTCCCATCGGAGGGGCTCGTAACGCGTCGGCCGTTCCGGGCGCCCCACCACAGCGTGTCAGCCGCGGGCCTGGTAGGCGGAGGCCGGTTACCGACCCCGGGGAGGTAGCGCAGGTGCTCGAGGCGCCGGGCCCCGACGTAGAACAGCGCCAGCCGCACCAGCGCGATCCTGGCGGTGCCGTAGTCGCCGCGGAGCCCCGCGAAGGCCTGGCGCAACCGCGCCCCCAGGTCGATCCGGCGCAGATAGCGCCCGAGCAGCTCCAGGCCACCGTACGACGTCAGCGCCTGAGGAACGAACTGGATCGTGAGATCACCCTTGACCACCCGCCGCAGGCTCGCTACGCTCAACCGCATCAGAGGGGCCTCCAGTGTGAGAGGGAGTGCATTGGCGTGCTCTCCCTTGAGACCGCATTGGAAGCCTCTCTGGTTCATGTTCCCCGCAGTTTCCCGTCCCGTTTATTCGCCGATTGGGGCTAGCTCCGGCGGTGGCGACCCGCCCGGTTCACCGCGTTCGGCTGCTGGAAGATCGGCATCAGGCCGCCGCCATCGGCTCGCCTTCAAGGTAGTGCTCGGGATTCCCTGAGTGGCGCGGCGCGCCGGCCAGCCGATCAGCTGGCTTGGGGGGCAAGGCAGCTCGGCGGCGCAGAAGGGCGGAACGCCGGCGAAGCCCGCCGGATGGTCGAACTGGAGACCGAAGGCCGCGTCGTCCGTGGGGTTGATGTAGATGTAGTTCGTGGCTACGCCGCGTCCCGAGAGGAACGTGCGGAGGTCGACGGTCGGGCCCTGGATCGCTTCGTTGCGGCCGGCGGCCCGCTGGATCTGCGCCACCTCTTGCCGCCGCGCTTGGCCGCCTGCGCGATGGTCTCCGCCTGCAGCACCCCCGCGGCGAACGCGCTGGTGCGGGTGGTGAACGCCCGCCTGTTCAACCTGCGAGACGCCGGCCGAGGCGAACTTCGATGGCGCGGCCGGACCGACGCCCTCCGCTCGACCGAGATCCGCTGGGGTTACGAGGTGCGCGCGTACTTCCGGGCCCTGCCGCACCGACCGATCATCCCGTCTCTGGCTCGATCCTCCCTGATCGCGCGCCGATCGCGACGTAGTCGAGAGACCGATCGAGGCGGAGCGCGGCGCGTCTGCGCCGTCTCCGGCCCCGTGTCCGTTCCGTACACGACGTATCGTCGCCCGCCCTCGTAGGGCACCCGCTGTAGCGCGAGGCTCGCCGACGATTTCGTGTCGAGCGCGTTCCATCGGCGCGACTTCGTTCCGTCGTCATCGTTTCGATTCGCGAACGAGGCGACATCTGGACCCGCCGCGCCATCGTGTCGGTGATCCGGGCGCAGGCTCGGGTGCGCCGCCTTGCCCCGCGCTAGGATCACCTCGCGGTGCAGGGGTCGCGCGGCCTTCGCTCCTCGGACGCCGTCCATGGAATGTTCGACCTCAGGTGGTAGCCCTGAAGATGGCGCCCTATCGGGTCGCGGGCGTTCGTGGTCTACTGCGTCGGAACGACGTCGCGAGGGGATTCCCGATGGAGGGGCGACTCATGAGCCTGGATCTCGAGGAGGCCAAGGCGCTCCTCCGCCGCACGCCGGCGGTGCTCGACGGCTTGCTGCGCGGGCTGCCGGAGCCCTGGATGCACGAGAACGAGGGGCCGGACACGTGGTCCGCCTTCGACGTGGTGTGGCACCTCATCGAGGCGGAAGAGACCAACTGGATCCCCCGAGCCCGGCACCTGCTCGCGCACGGCGAGTCCGCCGCCTTCCCGCCGTTCGACCGGTTCGGCTTCGCGGACAAGACGAAGGACCGCACCATGGCCGAGACGCTGCGCGCGTTCGGCGAGGCGCGCGCGCGGAGCCTCCGGCATCTCGATGAGCTCCGGCTCGAGCCGGGGGATCTCGCGCGCCGGGGGCGCCATCCCGACTTCGGGCCGGTCGTGCTGGGACAGCTCCTCAGCACGTGGGCGATCCACGACCTGAATCATCTCGGCCAGATCGTCGACGTGCTCGCGCGCCAGCACACGGCGGCGGTGGGACCATGGCGGGCCTTTCTCGGCATCCTCGAGAGGGGAGACGGCAGATGACGGGAGCATTGAAGCTGGCGCTGTTCGGCCTCCACCGGGGCAGCAGCGCCGACCCGGATACCCTGGTCCGCCGCGCCCAGCGGGCGGAGGAGATCGGCCTCGAGTCCTTCTGGGTGGGCGATCACGTCGCGCTGCCGGCGGGCTCGGGCGACAACCCCGCGGAGCAGCCGCGGCTCGAGGCCGTGGTGGCCCTCGCCTACATGGCGGCCGTGACGCGCCGCGTGCGGCTCGCGATCGGGGTGATCGTGCTGCCGCAGCGGCAGCCCGTGCTGCTCGCCAAGCAGCTGTCCACGATCGACCACCTCTCGCAGGGCCGGCTGATCGTCGGCATCGGCGTCGGCTATCTCGAGCCGGAGCTCCGGGCGCTCGGCGTGTCCCTGGCCGATCGCGGCGCGCGGACCGACGAGTACCTGACCGCGATGCGCGCGCTCTGGGATCAGCCCACCCCGTCCTTCGCGGGGCGCTTCGTCTCCTTCGAGGGGGTCATCGAGCGACCGCGGCCGGTCCAGCAGCCGCATCCGCCCATCGTGGTCGGCGGGCACTCGCCGGCGGCGCTCCGCCGCGCCGTCACGTCGGGCAACGGCTGGTATGGCTGGGAGCTCGGCCTCGAGGAGACGGCGCGCCTGTCGGGAGAGCTCCGGGAGATCGCGGGCCGCGTCCAGCGTCCGGCCGGGCTCGGCGAGCTCGAGATCACCATCACGCCGCGCGGCATTCCCGACGCCGACACGGCGCGCCGCTACGCGGCGCTCGGCGTGCATCGTCTGGCGATCCAGCCGCCCACGATGGACGGCACTGCCATCGACGAGCTGATCACGACGCTCGGCGACACGCTGGTCGGCCGGGTCTGAACGAGACCGCACGACCAGCCCACGCGCCATTGTGCGAGGGGGGCCGGGGTGAGAAGGTGCCAGGTGAGGCCCGTTCGAGGTGGACGTGGGCATGCGCAGGTTTCGACATCGATGCGGCGGCCTGGTCGCGCTCGTCATGACCGGGCTTCTCCTCGCGAGCTGCGCCGCGGGCCCCGCGCCGACGCCTGCCGACTTTCCGCTTCACACCCCGGCGCCGCCGGTCGAGATCCACTACCGGCTCACGACCGGGCCGGATGCGGTCCGGGCTGATGGCCTCGTCGAGCGGAAGAGTCACATCGGGAGCGCCTGGCTCCAGCTCTTGGGGCTCGACGCGGCCGGCACCATCGTGAGCTTCACGACGCCGACGCGGGTCCACTGGCGGTCCGCGTCGGACCTCGAGTCGTTCGCGATCCAGCTCCGGCCGCGCGGGCGGGAGGAGCGGTACGAGGTCCGCCTCTACTCCTTCGAGTACCCCGAGGAGAACACGCCATGAGCTGCATCGAAGGTCGGCGCCAGCCCCGCCCGAGGCGTCGCGCCGTGCGCGAGCCCGCTCGTCCGGGCCGATGGGAGCACGCATGAAGCTCGCCTCGTTCTCCCGCTACCCCTTCCTGTTCGGCCCGTCGCCGGTCCACCCGCTGGAGCGCCTGAGCGCGCACCTGGGCGGCGCCCGGGTGTGGGCGAAGCGCGATGACTGCAACAGCGGGCTCGCGTTCGGCGGCAACAAGATCCGGAAGCTCGAGTACCTGGTGGCCGAGGCGATCGCGCAGGGGTGCGACACGCTCGTCTCCATCGGCGGGGTCCAGTCGAACCACACCCGGCAGGTGGCGGCGGCCGCGGCGCGCCTCGGGATGCGATGCGTGCTGGTCCAGGAGAGCTGGGTGGACTGGCCCGACGCCGTGTACGACCGGGTGGGCAACATCCTGCTGAGCCGGATGATGGGCGCGGACGTCCGGCTCGTGCAGGCGGGGTTCGGGATCGGGTTCAAGGAAAGCTGGGAGCGGGCGATCCGGGACATCGAGGCCGGCGGCGGACGGCCGTACGCCATCCCGGCCGGCGCGTCGGACCACCGGCTGGGCGGTCTCGGCTTCGCGCAGTGGGCGCAGGAGGTCGAGCAGCAGGAGCGGGAGCTCGGCGTCTTCTTCGACACGGTGATCGTGTGCTCCGTCACCGGGAGCACCCAGGCCGGGATGATCGCGGGCTTCGCGGGGCAGGCGCGCCGCCGTCGCGTCATCGGGATCGACGCGTCGGCCAAGCCCAAGGAGACGCTCGAGCAGGTCGCGCGCATCGCCCGCCGGACCGCCGACCTGATCGACGTGGGCCGCGACTTGCGCGACGAGGAGATCGTCCTGGACGACCGCTACCATGCGGGGACGTACGGGATTCCGGACGAGCGCACGCTCGAGGCCATGCGCCTGGCCGCGCGGCTCGAGGGCATGATCACGGACCCCGTCTACGAGGGCAAGTCGATGGCCGGCCTCATCGATCTGGTGACCCGCGGGGAGATCGAGAAGGGGGCGACCGTCCTCTACGCGCACCTGGGCGGCCAGCCGGCGCTGAACGGCTACAGCGCCCTCTTCCGCTGAGCGGACCGGATCGGGGTGGCACCGCGGTGATCGGAAAGCGGAGCGTGACCCTCTCGGCGGTCGTCGTGCTCGCCGGCGTCCTTGCCGTCGGCGGCGGCCCAGGTGTTCCACTGGGTGGACGACGAGGGCGTCGTTCACTACACGACCGGCCTGGAGAGCGTGCCGGAGCGCTACCGGGCAGTCGCCCGACCTCTGGCGGTCTCCCCCGTGGAGGCGTCGCCCCCGGGCGTGGCGGCCGTACCCGCGCGCACCGGCATTGCCACCGTGCCGTTCGTGGTAGGCACCCCCATCGTGGTCCAGGCGCGGATCAACGGCGCCGGCCCCGTCGCCCTCGTGCTCGACACGGGGGCCGACCGGACGATGGTGGCTCCGGCGGCGCTGGCTCGCCTCGGCATCGGGGTGCCCGGCACCTACCGCGCTGAGGTTCGGGGTGTGACCGGCGCGGCGCGAGCGGACGTGCTGTGGATCGAGTCGCTGGATGTCGCGGGCGCCTGGGCCGGACCCCTCCCCATCGTGGCCCACGACGCCGACATCCCGCTCGCCGACGGCCTCCTCGGGCGGGATTTTCTCTCGCTCTTTTCCGTGACGATCGACGCGCGCACCGGCACGGTCCGGCTGGAACCGAACTGACGCCGTCGGAGAGGGCGGGAACACAGGGACGCGTGTCCCTGGCGCCGCCGAAGGACACGGGAGATGCCGAAGACCATCCAGCAGAGCGTGGCGCTGCCGGCCCCGGCCGGCGATCTCTACCGCATGTACCTCGACCCCCGGCGCCACGCGGCCATCACCGGCTCGCCGGTGACGATCTCCGCGCGACCTGGCTCACCCTTCCGGGCGTTCAACGGCGCCCTCTCGGGACGGATGCTGCTGACGCGGCCCGGCCGCATGATCGTCCAGACGTGGCGCTCGACAGGATTCGGCGCGAAGGACATCGACTCGATCTTGATCCTCACGTTCTGGCCCCGCGGCAAGTCGGGGCGCATCCAGCTCGTCCACGTCAACGTGGCGGATCGTGACGTTCGCGGGGTGACCGAAGGCTGGAAGAAGTACTACTGGAAGCCGTGGCGCACCTACCTCACGAGCAAGCGGCGGAAGCGCTGAGGCCGAGAGCGAGCCTCGTCGCCTCGCCACGGGGTTTCCGAGGAAGCGTGCCGGTGCCGGGATGTCGGGACAGCTAGACGACGGCTGGTGGCGTCGCACGAACCCGGACGTGGGGGATCCTCGGGATGCCCAGAGCGTCGACGAACCATGGAGTAAATCCCAATCGGGAGGGCAGAACGTGACAGAGCATCAGACCGTGAGTTCCGGAGAGACGCAAGCCAAGAGACTCGAGCAAGTCTCGGACGAAGTGGCGAAGCTGCTGCGAGAGCCGAAGGTAGCCTCGCGTCTCCGCGCGTCGCCGGGCGAGAGCGAGTGGTCAGCGATGCAGACCCTGGGACACATGACGGAGATGATCCCGTACTGGCTGCAGCATTGTCGTGTCCTGATCGAAGCGAGGGGAGAGCCTCCCAGGTTTGGACGCAAGCCCGGATCGCCCGAGCGACTCGCCGGGGTGGCGCGCGGTGCTGCCGCTCAACCCGACGAGATGCTGGCGCAATTGCAGGACGAGGTTCGGCGAGCGGCCGAAACGATCCGCGCGCTGTCAGCGGCCGAACGCAGCAAGCGAGGCATCAACCCCGAGCGGGGCGAGGTGAGCGTGGCCTACGTCATCGAGTCGTTCATTGTCGCCCACGCCGAGGAGCATCTGGCCCAGGTCAAAGGCGCCCTCCGGAGCTAGCTCGAGAGACCTGGACGGGAGGTCTTGTGTCTACCTGCACGAGCGGGCGAGATTGTCGCTTCGGCCTCCGGCACCCATCGTCTCGGCGGCGTTCCGGGAACCGCGCCGCTAATGGGGCGAGCAAGGAGAGATGAGTCCTATCGTTCGCCGGGTCCGACCTGACGAGGGCCTCCGCTTGCGGGCGCTCCGCCTGCGGGCGCTGGCGGATGCGCCCTCGGCGTTCGGGTCCACGCTCGCGCGCGAAGAGGCATTCCCCGACGACGTCTGGCAGGAGCGCGCCACGAGTGGCGCCGCGGGCGAAGATCGGGTGACGTACGTGGCCGAGGACGGGGATCGCTGGGTCGGCATGGCGACGGGTCTCATGGAGGCCGGGCATCGTCTCGACCTCGTCGGGATGTTCGTCGATTCGGCAGCCCGTGGCCGGCGACTCGGCGCCGCGCTGGTCGAGGCGGTCGCGGCCTGGGCCCGCGAGCGTGGCGCCGCAAGTCTCCATCTCTGGGTGACGACGACGAACGAGCCGGCGCTCCGCCTGTATCGCCGCGTCGGCTTCCGCTCTACGGGCCGGACCCAGTTCCTCGATCACACCCCATCGCTGCAGGAGATCGAGATGGTGCGCGACCCATGACCCGGCTGGGCCGGGCGGCGGCCGCGCGTCGACCCTGGCGGGCGGAGAGCGCAAGGAGCGCGTGATGGACACCTTCGACACGATTCGCACCCTGCTGGCCATACGGCAGTACCAGAGCAAGCCCGTTCCCGCGGCCACGCTCCGGCGCGTGGTCGAGGCGGGGCGCCTCACCGGGAGCGCCAAGAACCTCCAGCCGTGGCACTTCGTCGTGGTCGAGGATCGCGCGACGCTTCAGAAGCTCGGCGCGCTCGCGCGGACCGGCGCGCACGTCGCCCAGGCGGCGGCCGCGGTGGTCGTCGCGGTGGACAAGACCCCGTTCGCCGTCTCGGACGCGAGCCGCGCGATCCAGTCCATGCTGCTCGCCGCGTGGGCGGATGGCGTCGGATCGAACTGGGTGGGCTTCGGTGGGCTGGAGGAGGTCAAGACGCTTCTCGGGATTCCGGCCAAGCTCGACCTGCTGGCGATCCTCCCGCTCGGCTACCCGGCGCGGGTTGTGGGGCGCGGGAAGAAGGACCGGAAGCCGATCGGGGCGGTTGCCCATCGGGAGCGATACGGCCAGCCCTTCGAGTAAGACGAGTCCGACTCGCGTCCGGCAGCGCGGACGCTCCGAGGGGCGGGCAGGGGAGCGGGTGGTCTAGAGGCGCCCGGCCGAGGGCGCGGCGGCGCGGGGCGGCAGGTTCGTGAAGGTGAGCGTGCCGTCGTCCGCGACGTTGCGGTAGATCCGCTGGGGCGCCGTGACGAGCGTGACCGCCTTCGACGCGAGGGACACGCCACCGTCGTAGAGGGACCGCACGCGCCGCACGTACTCGCGTGTCTCGGCGAACGGCGGGACGCCGCCGTAGCTCCGGACCGCGCCCTCGCCGGCGTTGTACGCCGCCAGGGCGAGCGTGACATCGCCCCCGAAGCTCTGGAGCAGATCCCGGAGGTGCCGGACCCCACCGTCCACGTTCTGATGCGGGTCGAAGGAGTCACGGACTCCGAGGAGGGCCGCGCGCTCCGGCATGAGCTGCATCAGTCCGCGGGCGCCTTTGGGTGACACCGCGGTCGGGTTGCCAGCGGACTCCGTCTGAACGACGGCTTCAACCAACCGGGTGTCGACGCCGTGGCGTTCCGCGGCCGCCCGGATCACGTGGGAAAAGGCGCGGAGGCCCTGGCTGCCCCCCACGGCCCGCTCAGCCATGGGCTTCTGGGCGGGAGCCGGCTCGGCGTCCTTCCGGACGAAGGAGTATCGGGGATCTCCGGGGACGTTCGTGTAGTGGACGACACCTTCGGAGTCCTCGTACTGGTAGGTCGAGCCGGCCGCCGCGGGGCTCGCGGCGGCGGCCAGGCAGAGCAAACTGACGTAGACTGGCGCGAATCGACCCATCCCGGGTAGACCGGACGCCAGTCTACGGAACCCCTTCCGGGGTGTCAATTCCGGCTGTATCTCTCGGTCAAGTCCTGCCTTTTCCAGCCAGCTCGAGCTCCAGCTCCCCGTCGAGCGGACTCCAGTGTGACCCATCGGGGAGAGCAATGTGCAAGACCTCGGCCACGTCCCGGACGAGGTGCACCTCCAGCTGGCCCCGGACCTCGGGCGGGACGTCCTCCAGGAGTTGCCGCTCGTTCTGCCGGGGCAGGATCACGGTCGTGAGACCCGCCCGGTGGGCGGCCAGGACCTTCTCCTTGATCCCACCGACCGGGAGGACCCGGCCGGAGAGCGTGATCTCCCCCGTCATCGCCAGACCGGGACGGATCGCCTGGCCTCGCAGCAGCGAGACCAGCGCCGTGGCCAGCGTGACCCCCGCCGACGGCCCGTCCTTGGGGATGGCCCCGGCCGGGACGTGGAGGTGGAGGTCCGACCGCATCCAGAAGTCCGGCGCGATCCCGAGTTCGGCCGCGTGCGCCCGGACCCACGACACCGCGGCCTGGGCGGACTCCTTCATCACGTCGCCGAGCTGTCCGGTCAGCGTGAGGGACTTGCCGCCCGTCATTCTCGACGCCTCGACGAAGAGCACATCACCGCCGGTCGGGGTCCACGCGAGCCCCACGGCGACGCCGGGGGTGCGGGTCCGCTCGGCGATCTCCTCCTCGAGGAGGAATCGCGGCGATCCCAGGAGCGCGGTCACCCGCTCGGGATCCACGGTCACGGGCGCCGTGTCCCCCTCCGCGCGCCGCCGGGCGGTCTTCCGGCAGAGCGCGGCGATCTCCCGCTCGAGGCTCCGCACGCCCGCCTCCCGCGTGTAGCTCCGTACGAGGAGCCGGAGCGCCGCGTCCGTGAACGTGATGTCCCGGTCGAGCGCGAGGCCGTGCTCGGTCACCTGCTTCGGCGCCAGGTGGCGTCGCGCGATCTGGACCTTCTCGTCCTCGGTGTACCCGGGCAGCTCGATGATCTCCATGCGGTCACGGAGCGGCGCCGGGATCGGGTCCAGCAGGTTCGCGGTGGTGATGAACAGCACCCGCGAGAGATCGAAGGGCACATCGAGATAGTGGTCCCGGAACGTCGAGTTCTGCTCCGGGTCCAGCACCTCGAGGAGCGCCGACGCCGGGTCGCCCCGGAAATCGAAGCCGAGCTTGTCGATCTCGTCCAGCATGAAGACCGGGTTCTTCGACTCGGCCCGCCGCAGCCCCTGGACGATCTGCCCGGGGAGGGCCCCGATGTACGTCCGCCGGTGGCCGCGGATCTCCGCCTCGTCCCGCATCCCGCCGAGCGCGATCCGGTGGAACTTCCGGCCGAGGGCGCGGGCGATCGATCGGCCCAGAGAGGTCTTGCCGACTCCCGGCGGGCCCACGAAGCAGAGAATGGGCGCCTTGCCCTCGGGCCGGATCTTCCGGACGGCGAGGTGCTCCAGGAGACGGTCCTTGATCTTGCCGAGCCCCCAGTGATCCTCGTCGAGCACCGTGCGGGCGCGGGCGAGGTCGATGTCGTCCGGCGTCTCCTTCTTCCAGGGCAGCGCGACGAGCCACTCGAGATACGTCCGGGCCACCGAGTACTCCGCGGCCGCCGGGGGCATCTTCGTGAGCCGGTCGAGCTCGCGCATCGCCTCGCGGTGCGCCTCCTCCGACATGCCCGCCGCCTCGATCTTCTCCCGCAGCTCGGTCAGCTCCTGGCCGCGCTCGTCGCCTTCGCCCAGCTCCTTCTGGATCGCCTTCAGCTGCTCGCGGAGGTAGTACTCCCGCTGCGTCTTGGTCATCTCGCTCTGGATCTGCGAGTGGATCTTCGACCCGAGCTCGAGGACCTCGGCCTCCTTCGTGAGCGACTGGACCAGCGCCTTCAGCCGGGCCTTGACGTCCGGCGTCTCGAGCAGCGTCTGCCGCTCGACCGTGGTCAAGGACGGCAGGGTGGCGGCGATCAGGTCGATCATCTGGCCGGCGTTGCCCGCCGCGGCGACCAGCGGCAGCAGGTCGTCCGACAGGGTCGGTGAGAGCTCGACGATGCGCTGGAACAGCGTCTGGGCCTGGCGCTCGAGCGCCTGGGCCTCCACGTCGTCGGCCCCGGGCACGATGTCCGGGACGCGCTCGATCCGCGCCCGGAGATGCGGCGTGGTCTGCGTGAACTCGACGACGCGGAACCGCTCCAGGCCCTGGACGACCAGGCGGATCGTCCCGTCGGACTGCTTCAGCATCCGGTGAATCGTCGCGACGGTGCCCATGCGGTAGAGGTCCGTCGGCGCCGGCGTCTCCTGGGCCGAGTCGTGCTGCGTGACGAGACCGATCAGGCGATTGCCGAGCACCGCTTCGTCCACCGCGCGGACGGACGACGGCCGCGCCACCGCCAGCGGGATCACCGCCTGCGGGAACAGCACGGTCTCCCGGAGCGGGAGAATGGCGAGCTCGTCGGGCTTGCCGGCGTCGGGACGCACGGCGTTGCCCGGAGCCGCCGGGCTGGTCTCGATCCGGATATCCATCTCGCTCTCGTTCATACGGTGTCTTCGGGGATCGCCCGGCTCCGGGGTCCCCCCGCCTCCGCGCGCGACTGGTCGCGCTCCCATATTTCCTGGCACCGCGTGCAGCGAACCGCGAAGGGATGCGCCCGCAGCCGAGCCGGGGCGATCTCCTCCTCGCACGCCTCGCAGCGCCCGTAGCTTCCTTCATCCATCTTCTTGAGGGCCAGGTCCACCTGCGCGAGCATGCCGGCCCGCCGGTCGGCCACCGCGAAGCCCATCTCGTCGTCGGGCGACAGCGTCGGCCGGTCACCGAACGGCATGCCTTCGATCTTCTCCCGTCGTGCCGTGGCCTCGACGCGGCCCTCGCGTTCCTCTCTGAGCTTGGCCACGAGCTCGGCGCGCTTCTGCAGGAGCAACGCCTTCAACTCCGCCTGCACGTTGGCGGGTCGCTTGCTCGATCGTGAACGTGCCATTCTGGCTCCCGTCTAGCAGACATCCAGTTTGCGAAGTTGCCGGTCCGCGACCCGGACCAGGCCGCCCCGGGCCGCGGCCGCACCGTCGGGGACGGGGCTGCCCGGCTCGTGGCGAGGGGAGGAGGCCGTTGCCTCCAGCTCTTGCTGCATCGCCTGCATCTGGCGTCGCATCTTTAAGATGATTTCGATCCCCGCAAGATTCACTCCCAGCTCGCGCCCGAGCCGCAGGATCAGCCGGATCTCCTCGACGTCCTCCGCGGAGTACACCCGGGTGCGCCCCGTCGTTCGGCTCGGCCGGATGAGGCCCTTCTTCTCGTAGAGTCGCAGCGTCTGCGGGTGGAGCTCGAGCATCTCGGCGACCGCACTGATGCGGTAGAGCGGGCGCCCGCGGTCGCTCACCGGCCGTCTCCCGGGCGGGCGTCCCGTCGGGCCGAGGTCGGCCAGAGGTCCGCTCGTGGATTGTCCGGGAGGAGCCGCCGGAGGGCCTGCAGCACCTCCTCCAGCGCCGGATCGGTGTTCCGTGGGATCACCACTCGCGTCTGGACGAGGAGATCGCCGCGCCCGTCGCGGTCCAGCCGAGGACAGCCCTTGCCCCGCACGCGCAGTGTCTGGCCCGCCTGCGTTCCGGCGGGGATCGTGACGACCACGGGGCCGTCGGGCGTCGGGATCTGGATCCGCGCCCCGAGCGCCGCCTCGGGCACCGTGAGCGGAAGCTCACAGTGCAGATGATCTCCCTTCCGGCTGAAGATCGGGTGGGGTCGGACCCGTGTGATGACGATCAGGTCCCCCCGTTGGCCCGGGGCGGGCGCCGCGTGCCCTTCTCCGCGGACACGGATCTGCGCGCCGGTGTCGACCCCCGGCGGGATCGCGACCTCGATCCGGCCGGGTCGCGGCCGCGTTCCCCGGCCGCCGCAGGCACGGCAGGGGGGCGGCAGGCGCCAGCCTGTGCCGGCGCAGGCCCCGCACCGGGCGGCCACCGGCCGATCCCGATGCAGGGTGACGCGCACCGGACGTCCCTGGCAGATCGCGCAGGGCTCGGCCGTCCGGCCGCCGGCGCCGCCGGCCCCGCCGCAGGCCGCACACGGCTCGAGGCGCGTCAGCTCGATCTCCATTCGCACGCCCCGAAGCGCCTCGTCGAGCTCGAGCTCCATCGCGTAGTGAATGTCCTCGCCGCGCGGGGCGGATCCGTCGCCCGGCCCGTCTCCGGCCGGCTGGAAGGCCTGATGCCCCATCCGGTCGTACAGGGGCCGCGCGGCCGGATCCCCGACCACGCGGTATGCCTCCTGGATCTCCGCGAACAGCCCCTCCGCCCGCACGTCCCAGAGGTTCACGTCCGGCGAGTAGCGTCGGGCGAGCCGCCGGTACGCCCGGCGGATCTCCGACACCGGGGCCTCGCGGGAGACCCCGAGCACTTCGTAGTAATCCCGCTTCCTCACCGATCGTTCCCCGTGCGCGCGCCGGCGCGCCTAGTTCTTCGGTCCGAGGTCCTCGAACTCCGCGTCCACGACCTCGCCCTCGGCCGTCTTCGTCCGCCCGTTGCCCCCGCTGCCGGGGGCCGCTTCGCCCGTGCCGGGCGTCTTGGCCTGCGCGTCGCGGTACAGGGCCTCGGCCATCTTGTGCGACGCCTTGGTGAGGGCCTCGCTGGCCTGCTTGACCCGCGCGACGTCCTTGGCCTCGAGCGCGGCCCGGACCTCCTTGATGGCCTCCTCGATCGCGGCCTTGTCGGCCGCCGCGACCTTGTCGCCGTGCTCGGCGAGCTGCCGCTCGATGCTGTACGCCATGGAGTCCGCCTGGTTCGTGACCTCGATCTCCTCGCGGCGCTGCTTGTCCTCCTCCGCGTGGGCCTCGGAGTCCTGGACCATCTTGTTGATGTCGTCCTTCGTGAGACCGGAGGACGCCGTGATCGTGATGGCCTGCTCCTTGCCCGTGGCGCGGTCCCTGGCCGACACGTTGAGGATGCCGTTGGCGTCGATGTCGAAGGTGACCTCGACCTGCGGCACCCCGCGCGGGGCCGGCGGGATCCCCACCAGGTGGAACTTCCCGAGGGTGCGGTTGTCGCGCGCCATCGGCCGCTCCCCCTGCATCACGTGGACCTCGACCGACGTCTGGCTGTCGGCCGCGGTGGAGAACACCTCCGACTTCTTCGTCGGGATCGTCGTGTTGCGCTCGATCAGGCGCGTCATCACGCCGCCCAGCGTCTCGATGCCGAGCGACAGGGGCGTCACGTCCAGGAGGACGACGTCCTTGACCTCGCCGGCCAGGATCGCAGCCTGGACCGCGGCGCCCACCGCAACCACCTCGTCCGGGTTCACGCCCTTGTGGGGCTCCCTCCCGAAGAGGTCCCGCACGAGCTCCTGCACCTTGGGCATCCGCGTCTGGCCGCCGACCAGGATCACCTCGTCGATCTGCTTGGCCGTGACCCCCGCGTCCTTCATCGCCTGCCGGCACGGCTCGGCCGTCCGCTCGATCAGGTCCATGACGAGCGACTCCAGCTTGGCGCGCGTCAGCGTCATGACGAGGTGCTTGGGGCCGCTGGCGTCCGCGGTGATGAACGGCAGGTTGATCTCGGTCTGGAGCGTGCTCGACAGCTCGATCTTGGCCTTCTCCGCCGCTTCCTTGAGCCGCTGAAGGGCCATCCGGTCCTTGCGGAGATCGATGCCGTGCTCCTTCCGGTATTCGTCGGCGATCCACTCGATGACCTTCTGGTCGAAGTCGTCACCGCCCAGGTGGGTGTCGCCGTTCGTCGCCTTCACCTCGAAGACGCCGTCGCCGATCTCCAGGATCGAGACATCGAAGGTGCCGCCGCCCAGGTCGTAGACCGCGATCGTCTCGTCCTTCTTCTTGTCGAGCCCGTACGCCAGCGCCGCCGCCGTCGGCTCGTTCACGATCCGGAGCACCTCGAGACCGGCGATGGTCCCGGCGTCCTTGGTCGCCTGGCGCTGGCTGTCATTGAAGTACGCGGGGACGGTGATGACCGCCTTGGCGACCTTCTCGCCGAGGTACGCCTCGGCCGCTTCCTTCAGCTTGCGCAGGATCATCGCGGAGATCTCGGGCGGCGCGTTCTGCTTGCCGCGGATCTCGACGCGCGCGTCGCCATTCGACACCTTCACGACCTTGAAGGGCACGAGCTTGATCTCGTGGAGCACCTCGTCATACCGGCGGCCCATGAACCGCTTGATGGAGAACACGGTGTTCTCCGGGTTCGTGATGGCCTGGCGCTTGGCCACCTGGCCGACCAGGATCTCCCCCTCCTTGGCGAACCCGACCACCGAGGGCGTGAGGCGGTGGCCTTCCGTGTTGGGGATGACGACGGGATCGCCCCCCTCGACAACGGCCACGACCGAGTTGGTGGTTCCGAGATCGATACCGATCACCTTTGCCATTGCTTGCTGTCTCCTTGAGATTCGGGCGTGCCCTCGCGGGGCCCCCGGGTTCCTTTAGCCGACCTCGATCCTGATCTCGCGCGGCGTGGCCTCCGTGAGCTTCGGAAGCCGGACCTCGAGGACGCCATCGCGGTAGCTCGCCCGGATCTTCTCCACCTGCACGGGGATCGGCATCTGGACGTGGCGCTCGAACGTGCCCGACCAGCGCTCGATCCGGTGGTAGTTCTCCTCGCGCGCCTCGGCGGCGATCCCGCGCTGCCCGCGAAGGCTCAGGACGTCTCCGGTCATGGAGAGGTGGATGTCTTTCTCGCGGACTCCCGGGAGCTCGACCGCCACGACGAGGTCGTCGCGGGTCTCGTAGACGTCGATCGGCGGGGTCCACGTGCGTTCGGGGGCCGACATCCGGGGTCGGATCCCGAAGTACGCGTTGAACGCCTCGTCGATCTCGGTCTGCAAGTCAGTCAGCTCGTGGAAGGGGTTGAGCCGCTGTATCCGCCATCGATCCATGGAAGCCGCCCTCCAGATATGTGAGTCGATCATTCTTATACAATCTGCTATGTGACATTGTCAAGTTGCTCCAGGCCAAGCGGGCCCGTATGGTGGCTCCGTGCGCTGGCCGGGAGGGTGGCGGGGTCTCCTCATAGCTGGGCTGCGTGGCGGCGGGCGCCGTCGGGGGACTTCTCCTGGCCCGTGCCCTGGCCGCTGCCCGATGAGGCGGGGGGCCCCGCCTCGGATCCCGGGGCCGGGGTCAGGGTCCAGAGTGTCCTCGCCCAGCTTCTCCTTCGGGAGGCGGGGCTGAGCACCCGACACGACCCTCTGGCCCTGACGGCGGCCGAGGTCAACGCCTTCCTGGCGGACGTCCAGATCCGGGACGCGCCGGTATGGCCGGTACGGGTCCAGATCGCGGCTGACGGGGTGGAGCTCAGCGGGGTCACGACGGTCGGCCGACTCGTCCCGGCGGCCCTGGGCTCCTGGGCCGGTGCGATCCTACCCGGGTCGATCGGGGGGCAGCCGGTCTGGGTTGCGGTGCGGGGTCAGGTGGAAGTGGGTTCGGGCGGCCGCGCGGAGTTCCGGGCGTACTCCGGCGTGCTGGGACGCCAGGCAATACCTGTGGCCCTGCTATGGCGGGTCTTGGGCGGTCGCCCCTCGGCCCTGGTGTGGCGAATGCCCCGGGTCGTCGAGCGGGTGGACAGCGAGCCCGGCCGCCTCGTCATCCATACCCGTCCGCGAGGGGCGGGCCGGGCCTCGCCGGGCTAGATCCGGGGCTAGCGGTCTCCGCGCCGGCCCTGGCTGAGCCGTACGAAGCCCATCCGGAGGGCGCCCAGCATCTCCTCTAGTACTGCGCTCTCGTCCGGGCGTCCGGTTGCCCCGGGTCTTGTCCTGGAGCATGGCCAGGAGATCGATCGCGAAGCGGGCCTGCTCGAGGTCGATGTGGGGGCGACCGGTCATCGGATCGGGCGCCTGGCCGAGGTTGGCCATCGCGTCGCCGTAGAGCATCACCAGGAGCGCGGTCAGGTCCGCCTTGGGGGCGCCCGCCGGTCCGCCCGGGGCCGGGCCCCCGGCCAGCGGCGAGGCTCGCCGCCGGAGGGGGCGGCGGCGCGGGTTGCCGGGGCGGCTCCCCCGTCGGCGCCGGGGTGGATGGGCGGGACGGCGGAGTCTCGTCGTCATCCCCTCGCCGCCGGCGATCCACCACGCTGAAGCCCGGATCGGATTCGCGCTCGGACACGGGTGCTCCTCCTCGATGCGGTCTCGCGGGCGAGGCTCGGGGCCGAGCCTGCGGAAGCACCGTGACGCTAGCACACCGGCGCAACCGGGACAAGCTGGCGGGCGCCTCGAAAGCCCGTGATATACTGTCGGGGCCCTGCGGAAATCGTGTGGTGACGAGTCCGCAGTAGGCCTCCCGATGTCGAGCCCGGACGCCGGCCCGCGTTTCGTCGAGCTACTGACGATGATGGCTCGCCTGCGCGGCGAAGGCGGGTGTCCCTGGGACCGAGAGCAGACCCGCGAGACCCTCCGCCCGTTCCTCGTCGAGGAGACCTACGAGGTCCTTGACGCCCTCGACGCCGGCGACCCGGCGCACATCCGCGAGGAGCTCGGCGACCTCCTGTTCCAAGTTGTCTTCCACGCGGAGATCGCCCGCGAGCGCGGCGAATTCTCCATGGCCGATCTCCTCGAAGCGCTGATCACCAAGATGACTCGGCGGCATCCGCACGTCTTCGGGGACCGGCCCGTCAGCTCGGCCGCGGAGGCCTTGGCGCAGTGGGAGGCCATCAAGGGCGCCGAGAAGCACGGGGCGTCGGCGCTTGCGGGCGTGCCGCGCGCGCTGCCCGCGCTCCACCGTGCCCAGCGCGTCCAGCACAAGGCGGCGCGCGTCGGTTTCGACTGGTCCGACGCGGCGGGCGCGCTGGAGAAGGTGCGCGAGGAGCTCGGTGAGGTCGCGGAGGCCTTGCGTCAAGGCGACGGCACGGCGCTCCGGGACGAGCTGGGAGACCTCCTCTTCTCGGTCGTCAACGTTGCCCGGCTCTCGAGCGTCGATCCCGAGGGCGCGCTGCAGGCCGCCGTGGATCGGTTCAGCCGGCGCTTCGCGTCGATGGAAGAAGCCGCCCGGGACGAGGGTCGGGACTTGACCGGTCTGTCCCTCGCCGAGCTCGAAGAGCTCTGGACCCGGGCCAAATCCCTGGAAAGACCGGCCTGAGCAAGGGCAAGGGGAGACTGCAATGAGGGTTCGGGTGGGCCCGGCCGACATCTACCTCGAGCGCGGTGACATCACCGAGTACGAGGTCGATGCCATCGTCAACGCCGCCAACGGCGATCTGTCCATGAGCACCGGCGTTCCCTCGACGATCAAGCGGAAGGGCGGAACGATCGTGGAGGAAGAGGCGGCCCGGCAGGGGCCCGTCGAGGGGGGCGACGCGGTCGTGACCACCGCCGGCAACCTGCCGGCGAACTACGTGATCCACGCGGCGGTCATGGGCCCCGATCACCGGTCGAGCCCAGACCTCGTCCGGCGCGCCATGCAGAGCTCCCTCCGCCGGTGCGAGGAGCTCCGCCTCCACAGCGTCGCCTTTCCCGCTTTTGGCACCGGCGTGGGCCGGGTGGAGCCCAAGGACTGCGCCGACGCCATGGTCGGGGCGCTGCGGGCCCACTTCGCCGAGGTCGCGGAGTCCAGTCTCCGCCGCATCTATCTCGTCCTCTTCCAGGATGACACTTATCAGGCGTTTGGCTCTCTGCTCGGACTGACCAAGGCACGCCGGGCCAGCTGACAGCAGGCCGGGAGTCGGCGCTGGTACGGCCTTTGCTCCTAGTTTGCTGCCGATGACAAATATTTGCTGGTTTTGGCTCCGAGGCTGGCAGAATCCACGCTGCCGAGCCTGAGATGGCACGCATTCTCGTTGCCGACGACGCCCCGGCGGTCCTGGATGTCCTGGATGACATCCTGACACTCGAGGGGCACCAGGTGCTCCGGGCGACCTCTGGTCACGAGGCGCTCCGGAAGTTCGAGGACTCTCCACCCGATCTGGCGGTGATCGACATCATGATGCCGGACATGGACGGCCTCGTCGTGCTCGACGCGATCCGTCGCGTGAGCGCGGAGCTGCCGGTGATCCTCATCACGGGGCTAGTCGGGCGACACCCTGGCCAAGAAGGTCGCGCACCACAAGGCGGTCTCGTTTTTCGAGAAGGGCTCAGGGCTCGATCGTTTCATCGAACTCGTCAACGACAGGCTGGGCCGGAAAGCGGAAGCATGAACGCGCTCGGCGGACAGGAAACACGATCGTGAATCCGCGACTGCTCGATATGCTCGTCAAGGAGAACCTGCTCACCCCGGACCAGGCGCAGAAGGCCGTGGCCGACCAGCGTCGCTCAGGAGAGCGGCTGGCTACGGTCCTGACGCGGCTCGCCTTCATCACCGAGGAGGAGCTGCTCGACTTCCTCAGCCGGAAGTACGGCATCCCGGTCATCAACCTCGGGCGGGTGGAGGCTGACCCCGACATCCTCCGGCTGGTCCGCAAGGAGATCGTGCAGAAGTACCAGGTGTTCCCCGTCCGCAAGGTCGGGAACACGCTGACGCTCGCCCTGTCGGACCCCACCGTAGTGCTGGCGATCGACGACGTCCAGTTCGCCACCGGGCTTCACGTCATCCCCGTGCTGGCCGCCGAGAGCGCCATCCGTGCCGCGATCGATCACAACTACAGCTCGGGCGTCGACGATATCAAGAAGCTCATCGACCAGGAGTCCACCGGGGCCGAGACGAACCTCGAGCTGGTCGACAAGGAGTCGAAGGTCGACATCGCGGAGCTGGGCCGGGAGGCCGAAGAGGCCCCGACGATCCGCTTCGTCAACCTGATCATCGCCGACGCGATCCGCAAGCGCGCCTCGGACATCCACCTGGAGCCGTACGAGAAGGTCTTCCGCGTCCGGTACCGCATCGACGGCGTGCTCCACGACATGATGAACCCGCCCAAGCAGATGGAGCCGGCCATCCTGTCGCGCGTCAAGATCATGGCGAACCTGGACATCGCGGAGCGGCGCCTGCCCCAGGACGGCCGGCTCTCCGTGAAGTTCCAGAACCGCGAGATCGACCTGCGCGTCTCCTCCTTGCCCACGATCTTCGGCGAGAAGATCGTCATGCGCGTGCTGGACAAGGGCAGCGTCGTCCTCGACCTCGCGCGTCTCGGGTTCGAGGAGGACGACCTCGCGCGGTTCAAGAAGATCATCACGACGCCCTACGGGATGATCCTGGTGACGGGGCCGACCGGCAGCGGCAAGAGCACGACGCTCTACGCGGCCATCGCGACCATCAACACCCCCGACATCAACATCATCACGGCCGAGGATCCGGTCGAGTTCAACCTCGCCGGGGTCAACCAGGTCCTCGTCCGCGAGGACATCGGCTACAACTTCGCCGCCGCCCTGCGGGCGTTCCTGCGGCAGGACCCGGACGTGATCCTGGTCGGCGAGATGCGCGACCTCGAGACGGCGCAGATCGCCATCCGCGCCGCCCTGACCGGACACCTGGTGTTCTCGACCCTGCACACGAACGACGCCCCCAGCACCGTGACGCGGCTCCAGGACATGGGCATCCCGCCCTTCCTGATCTCCTCGTCGCTGCTCCTGGTCATCGCGCAGCGCCTGGTCCGCCGGATCTGCCTGGAGTGCCGGGAGCCGGTCCAGGTGCCGGTGTCCGCCCTGATCGACGTCGGCTTCCGCCCCGAGGAGGCCGAGAGCGTGCGGGTCTACGCCGGCAAGGGGTGCGCGGCCTGCGCCAACACCGGGTACAAGGGCCGGATCTCCGTCCACGAGATCATGTGGATGATCCCCGAGCTCCAGGAAGCCATCGTGCGGCAGCGGCCGGCCAACGAGCTGAAGGACATCGCCGTGAAGGCCGGGATGCGGACCCTGCGGCAGACCGGGCTCCGGAAGGTGGCGAACGGGCTGACCACGATCGACGAGGTCCTCCGCGTGACGTTCGCCGACTGAGGGCCCAGAGGGAGGGAGCAGACGTGAACCAGACAGTGTCGATGCGCGATCTCCTCGTCGCGATGGCGGAGAGGAGCGCGTCGGATCTGCACATCACGGCCGGCGCGGCGCCGACGCTGCGGGTCCACGGGCACCTGGTGGCCCTGGACTACCCGCCGCTCGACGGGGAGCAGACGAAGGCCCTCGCGTACAGCCTCATCAACGCCGAGCAGCGGGAGCGGTTCGAGTCGAACCACGAGCTGGACTTCTCGTACGGCGTCGTCGGGCTCTCGCGCTACCGCGTCAACGTCTACCGGCAGCGGGGCGCCGTGGGCGTCGCGCTCCGCTCCATCCCCCACCAGCCCAAGAGCTTCCAGGAGCTGGGGCTCCCGGCCGAGATCTGCACGCAGCTGATCCAGAAGCACAAGGGGCTCATCCTGGTGACCGGGCCGACCGGGCACGGGAAGACGACCTCGATGGCGGCCATGCTCGACCGGATCAACCGGGAGCGGGACGTCCACATCGTCACCGTCGAGGACCCGCTCGAGTACCTGTTCCAGCACCAGAAGGCGCTGGTGAACCAGCGCGAGGTCGGGAAGCGACACGCACTCCTTCCCGGCCGCCCTCAAGTACGTGCTGCGCCAGGACCCGGACGTCGTGCTCATCGGCGAGATGCGGGACCTGGAGACGATCCAGGCGGCGCTGACGATCGCGGAGACCGGGCACCTCACCTTCGCGACGCTGCACACGAACTCGTGCGCGCAGTCGATCGACCGCATCATCGACGTCTTCCCGCCGCACCAGCAGTCCCAGGTGCGGGCCCAGCTGGCGCTCGTGCTCGAGGCGGTCTTCAACCAGCTCCTCATCCCGCGGCGGGACGGCCGCGGCCGGTCGCTCGCCATGGAGATCCTGATCGCGACGCCGGCGATCCGGAACATGATCCGCGAGGAGAAGGTGCACCAGATCTACTCGGCGATGCAGGCCGGCCAGAAGTTCGGGATGCAGACGATGAACCAGTCGCTCGCGAACCTCTACCTCCGCGGCCACGATCTCGCGGCCGGAGGCGCTTTCCCGGAGCTCGTACCCGGAGGAGCTGCTCCGCATGATGGACCAGCCGGTGGCGGCGGCCACCCGCTAGGGGCGACACGGGGGAAGCCATGCCGAACTTCACGTATCGAGGCGTCACGGCGGGCGGCGGGCAGGTCCGGGCGGAGATCACCGCGCCGGACGAGCGGGCGGCGGCCCGCCAGCTCCGGTCGCAGGGGATCGTCGTCCAGAACATCGCGGTCAAGCGCGGTGGCGGCACCAAGTTCTCGCTCGGCGGACATGCCGGGATCTGAGTAGCCTGTTCGGCGGGGTCCGCGGCAAGGACATCTCCGTCTTCAGCCGCCAGTTCGCCACGATGATCGCGGCGGGTCTCCCGCTCGTCCAGTGCCTGCAGACGCTGGGCATGCAGATGGAGCGGAAGCGCTTCCAGGACATCATCGCCAAGGTGGCGACCGACGTCGAGTCGGGCTCGACGCTCTCCGAGGCGCTGGGGCGCTTCCCCCGGGTCTTCGACGAGCTCTACGTGAACCTGGTGCACGTCGGCGAGACCGGCGGTGTGCTGGACTCCATGCTGTCCCGGCTCTCCACGTACCTGGAGAAGGCCCAGGCGCTGAAGCACCGCGTGCAGATGGCCATCGTCTACCCGATCCTCGTCATGACCATCGCGATGCTGGTCGTGGCGTTCCTGATGGTCTTCATCATCCCGATCTTCGCGGGCTTCTTCGAGAACGCCGGCGTGCCGCTGCCGCTGCCGACCCGGATCGTCATCGCGGTCAGCAACGGCGTCACGCGGTACTGGTACATCATCCTCGCGCGTCTGGGCCGGCCGGGATGTACGGCTTCCGCGCCTGGTACCGGACCGAGGCCGGCCGGCTGGCGGTGGACCGCTTCCTCCTCCGGGCGCCGATCTTCGGCCCGCTGGTGCGGAAGATCGCGATCGCGCGGTTCACGCGGACCCTGTCGGCGCTCCTCGGCGGCGGCGTGCCGATCATCGACGCCCTCCGCATCACCGCCAAGACGGCGGGCAACCGCGTCGTGGAGAACTCCGTCATGGCCGCGCGCGAGCGGGTCATGGCCGGGCAGACGCTCGGCGAGCGGCTCAAGGACAGCGGCGTCTTCCCGCCCATGGTCGTCCAGATGGTCATCGTCGGCGAGCAGACCGGCGCGCTCGACAACATGCTGGCGAAGGTCGCCGACTACTACGAGGACGAGGTCGACGTCGCGGTCGCCGGCTTGACGGCGCTGCTCGAGCCCCTGCTCATCGTGTTCCTCGGCGTGGTGATCGGCGGCATCGTCATCGCGATCTACCTGCCGATCTTCAAGGTGGTGACGCTGGTCAAGTAGGCGCCCGCCCGGGGGCGGGGAGCGGGATGAGCACGTCACCCGAGGGGCAAGGCACGGTCCGCTGGCTGGTGTACGGCCGGACCGGCTTCGTCTCGCTGCTCGCGGCGGCGCTGGTCGGGTCGCACCTGAGCGGCCTGCCCCTCTTCCCGCTCCCGCCCGTCCTGACGCTGCTGGCGGCGACCTACCTGCTCTCCGCGGTCTACCTCGCCCTGCTCGGGCGCGTCCGGAACCCGGCTGGCTCGCCGAGGTCCAGATCTACGGCGACATCGTCCTCGAGACGATCCTGATCTACCTCACCGGCGGGCCCTACAGCGTCTTCCCGTTCCTCTATCTGGTCTCGATCCTGACCGCCAGCATCATCGTGGCCCCGCGCGAGAGCTTCGGCGTCGCCACCGTGGCGGTGTTCCTGCACGGGGTCATGCTGGGCGCCCAGTTCTACCGATGGCTGCCGCCCGCCGGCGACCTCCCGCTCGCGCGGAACGTCGGGATGGAGGGCAGCCTCACGATCCTCCTCATCAGCGCCAACTTCTGCGCGTCCTTCCTCATGGCCTACCTCGGCACGTACCTGGCCGGCCGCCTGCGCCAGGCGCGCGGCGAGGCGCATCGAGCGAGGCCAGCCTCGCCGCCCTCCGGGCGCTCCACGAGGACATCGTGCAGAGCGTCGCCAGCGGGCTCCTGACCTTCGATCGGCGGGGCGCCGTCATCTCGGTGAACCGGACCGCCGAGACCCTCTGCGGGCGGCGCGAGGTCGAAGCTGCGAGGTGCAGCGTTGGGAGAGGCTGTTCCCGGCGGCGCCGCCGTTCCCGAGTGTGGGAGGGCCTGGAGGACGACGGCGTCACCCGGCGGGCTCGCTCGGAGGCCGAGCTCGTCCGGGCCGACGGGTCCCGGCTCCCGGTCGGGATGAGCCTCTCCTTCCTGCGGCGCGGGCGGGGAGTGATCTGCTCGTTCCAGGACCTCACCGACATCAAGCGCATGGAGGAGCAGGTGCGCCAGGCGGACCGGCTCGCGGCCATCGGGCGCCTGGCGGCCGGCCTCGCCACGAGATCCGCAACCCGATCGGATCCATCCGCGGATCGGTCGAGGTCCTGCGCGAGAGCCTCAACCCCCAGGGTGACGACCGACGCCTCATGGACATCGTGCTCCGGGAGTCGGACCGGCTGGACGCCATCATCCGCGACTTCCTCCAGTTCTCCCGGCCCCCGCACCTCGTGCGGGTGCCCACCGACGTCACAGGGATGCTCGACGAGATCCTGCTCATGCTGTCGAATCACAGCGGCGTGCAGGGGACGGAGACGCAGCGGGTCGAGATCCGACGGGTGGCCGGTGAGCCGACGGTGAAGGCGGACGTCGACCCGGCCCAGATGCGCCAGGCGCTCTGGAACCTGTGCCTCAACGCCGTCGAGGCGATGCCCCAGGGCGGGGAGCTACGCGTGGGCGCGCACACGATCCCCGGAGTCGGGCCGGACCCGGTGGAGATCACGGTCGAGGACACCGGCGCCGGCATCACGGCGGCGGCCCTGACCCAGGTCTTCGAGCCCTTCTTCACGACCAAGCCACAGGGCACCGGGCTCGGGCTCGCCATCGCGCACCGGATCGTCGAGGACCACGGGGGCGAGATCCGGGTGCAGAGCGAGGCGTGGCGGGGGACCCGGTTCACCATCTCGTTCCCGTGAGCGAGGCCTAGAGCCGTGATCGAGCGCTCCTCGTCGTCGACGACGACCAGAGCCTGCGGGAGTTCCTGACGATCACGCTCGGCCGGGACGGCTTCGAGGTCGTGCGCGGCGTCCGGCCAGGAGGCGCTCAAGGCCATGGCCGAGGCGCCGGCGGACCTCGCCCTGGTGGACCTCAAGATGCCGGGCATGGACGGGCTCGAGACGCTGCGGCGGCTCAAGGAGTTCAGCGAGACCGTGGCGGTGGTGATCGTCACCGCCTTCGCCACGACCGAGACCGCGATCCAGGCCCTCAAGGAAGGCGCCTACGACTACCTCATCAAGCCGTTCAAGGTCGACGAGCTGAAGCTGGTGGTCCGGAAGGCCCTGGAGGAGCGGCGGCTCCGCTGGGAGAACCAGCGGCTGCGGCGCGAGGTCGAGCTCCGCTACACGCTCGGCAACATGGTCGGCAAGAGCTCCAAGGTGCAGGAGCTCTTCGCGACCATCAGCCGGCTGGCGGAATCCCGGGCGACGGTGCTCCTCACGGGCGAGAGCGGCACCGGCAAGACGCTCCTGGCCAAGACCATCCACTTCAACTCGAGCCGGAAGAACGGGCCGTTCGTGGGGGTGAACTGCGCGGCGATCCCGAACGAGCTGATGGAGTCGGAGCTCTTCGGGCACGTCCGGGGGGCCTTCACCGGCGCCATCGCCAACAAGCAGGGGCTGTTCGAGGCGGCCGACGGCGGGACGCTCCTGCTGGACGAGATGAGCGAGATGTCCACGCACCTCCAGGCGAAGCTCCTGCGCGTGCTGGAGGACCGCGAGATCCGGCCGGTCGGCGGGACGAAGCCCGTCCGGGTGGAGGTCCGGATCGTCGCCGCCACGAACCGGGACCTCGCCCAGGCCATGGCGCGCGGAGCCTTCCGGGAGGATCTTTCTACCGGCTCAACGTGATCTCGGTGGCACTCCCATCCCTCCGGGAGCGGCGGAGGACATCCCGCTCCTGGTCAACCACTTCCTCCAGAAATTCACCGAGCTCGCGGGCGCGCCGGCCAAGTGCTCTCGCCCGAGGCCCTGGCGTGTCTCGAGGCGTACGCGTGGCCCGGCAACATCCGGGAGCTCGAGAACGTGATCGAGCGGGCCGTCACCCTCGAGCCCGGCCCCATCATCCGTCCGGAGAGCCTGCCCGAGTCCCTCCGCGCGGCCCCGCCCGCCGGACGCCTTCCACGTCGACTTCCCGCCGGAGGGGATCGACCTGGACAAGCTGATGGAGCAGATCGAGCGGGACCTCATCCGGCGGGCCCTCGAGCGCGTCGGACGGGGTCCAGAGCCGGGCCGCCCAACTGCTCGGCACCGGCTTCCGCTCCTTCCGCTACCGGCTCCAGAAGTACGGGATGATCGAGCGCGGGAGCGGGCCCGATGGCGGCCCGGACGAGCCCGCTCAGTGACAATTTGCGAAGCGGGCAGACCAATCTTGACAGACGAGTAGTTTTCGCAATGTTCACGCGCGGTTGATCCGACTCGTCATGCCGTGGGCCATCTGCAGGCGGGCTGGCGGGCGACCCGGAGAGGCCTCAAAACGCCCGCCAATACGCATTTGGGGGTCGGCACCGGAATTGCTTCACCTACCCGCCTGTGTGCATCAGCAGCAAGCGGGACAGAATCCGGTGCAGTGAACCCCAACAGCAGCGGGAGGTAGACAGATGTTCAGGCAGCATTCGGAGCCAGAAGGGCTTGACCCTCGTCGAGCTCATGGTGGTCGTGGCGATCATCGCCATCATCGCCGCGGTCGCCATCACGGTGTTCCAGGACATCCAGAAGAAGGCCAAGCTGGCCGCCGACCAGGGCAACGTGGCCGCCGCTGCGGTCGGCCGTCGCCATCTACTACGGCAAGAACAACGGCATCTTCCCGGACCCAGGCGGGTCCTGAGAGCCCTCGTGACGCCCTCGCCGCCGGTCGTGGCAGTGCGCGCAGCGCCGACCTACGACACGGGCAACGGCAAGGTGACGTACACCGCGACGGTCAGCCGACTGCCCGCTAACGTTGAGCAGCGCGAGCGGAGGGAGGACGCCCAGGATGAGCCGAGATCGAGGTCTCGGTGGTCCTGCCGGTCCTCGACGAGGTCGACAGCCTGGGTGTCCTCCACCGCGAGCTGACCGAGGCGCTCGAGCGCCTCGGTCGTTCGTACGAGATCCTCTTCGTCGACGACGGGAGCCGCGACGGCTCCTTCGAGCGCGTCGAGAAGCTCAGACTCGAGGATCCCCGCGTCCGCGGGGTCCAGCTCCGGCGGAACTTCGGCAAGGCGGCGCGCTCGGCCGTCGGCTTCCGCGAGGCGCGGGGCGACGTCGTCGTCACCCTCGACGCCGACCTCCAGGACGATCCCGCCGAGATCCCGAAGCTCCTCGCCCGCCTCGAGGACGGATTCGACCTCGTCTCGGGCTGGAAGGAGGACCGCCAGGACCCGCGGTCGAAGACGTGGCCGTCCCGGCTCTTCAACTGGGTCACCGGCTTCCTGACGGGAGTCCGGCTCCGTGACTTCAACTCGGGCTTCAAGATCTACCGGCGGGAGGTGGTCGAGGAGATCCGCCTGTACGGGGAGCTCCACCGTTTCATCCCGGCCCTGGCCGCGTGGCGCGGCTTCCAGGTGACCGAGGTTCCCGTGCATCATCGGGCGCGGCGCTACGGCCGCAGCAAGTTCGGCTCGGCCCGCCTCTGGCGCGGCTTCCTGGATCTCCTGACGGTGCTCTTCCTGACCCGCTACACGCGGCGGCCGCTCCACCTGTTCGGGGGCCTCGGTCTGATCGCGTGGACGGTGGGGTTCACGGTCAACGCGTACCTGACGGGGATCTGGCTGTCGGGCGCGCAGCCGATCGGACATCGCCCGCTCCTCGCGTTCGGCGTGCTCTGCATGCTGGTCGGAGTCCAGTTCTTCGCCGTCGGCCTTCTCAGCGAGCTCGTGCTCAGCTACCAGACCCGGACCGACGACGTCTCGATCCGGCAGCGCCTGGACTGATCGCCGAAATCCCAGCGGGGTCACTAGCGAGCGGACGTCTGTCGTCCGGCACCGGGCAGGGCGCGTCCTGCCCCGGGGGCCGGAATTGGCCGTTGTGGAGCGCCCTCGTCGCATACTGGACGTCCAGTGCGGCGGGGGCATCGTCTTGGCGACTCCGGGGAGCGCGCCTGCGCTGCTCCGGACCACGCGTCGGGAGACGGGGGACGCATGCGGGCTGCCCTTCGGGAACCGGAGCTCCACCTCGGGGTGCGCCACGAGATGCCGCGTCCCCGGCCGGGACGGACCAGGCATTCCGCTGGGGGCTCGCTCTCGTCCTCGCCGTCGGGCTCGCGCTCCGCGCCTGGAGCGTCTCCTACGGTCTGCCGGATCTCTATCACCCCGACGAGCCGCGCATCGTCGAGCGGGCCGTCCGCTTCCACCAGGGGGATCTCAATCCCCGGTTCTTCAACTGGCCCAGCCTGTACATGTACGTGATGGCAGGGGTCTACGGGCTCGTCTTCGGCGCCTCGTCCGGCGGGGTCGCGGGGGCGTTCGCCCGGGATCCCGCGCTCTTCTACCTCGTCGGCCGCCTCGTCACGGCCCTGTTCGGCACCGCCACGGTCGCGGTGCTCTACTTCACCGGGCGCCTCGCGTACGGGCCCGTGGTCGCCTCCTCGCGGCCGCGCTGCTCGCCGTCGATCTCCTCCACGTGCGCGACTCGCACTGGGTCACGACCGACGTGCCGCTGGCCTTCCTCGTTGCGCTCGCGACGTTCTACGCTCTCCGCTACTGGCGGAGCGGGCGCCGCATCGACGCCGGCGCCGCCGGGCTCGTGGCGGGGCTCGCGACCTCGATGAAGTATCCGGGGGGGCTCGCCTTCCTGGGGCTGGTCGTCGCCCACGCCCTCCGGCGCCCGGCCGAGCCGGCCTGGCGGCGCGTCGTGGGTCGGGACACGGTCAGGGCCGCCGGGCTCGGCGCCGTCGGCTTCGTGCTGGGGACACCGTTCGCACTCCTCACCCCCGTCGCCTTCGTGCGCGGGGTGCTCGACGAGGTGCGCGAGGTCAACACGGTGCAGTTCGGCAACGAGGCGGATGTCCCCGGCTATCTCTTCCACCTCGCCTACTCGCTGCCCCAGGCGATGGGCTGGCCGCTGTACCTCCTCGCCCTCGCGGGCCTCGTGTGGGCTCTGGCCCGGCGAGAGGCGCGGGAGACGATCCTCGTCGCGTTCGCCGTGCCGTATGTCCTCGTGATCGTCACGTGGAGCTCTCGCTTCGAGCGGTACGTCATCCCGCTGCTGCCGTGTCTCACGCTCCTGGCAGCGGCGGTGGTGGTGCGGGGAGCGTGCTGGCTCTCGAAGCGGCCGCGGCGCGTCGCGGGGCCGCGGCCCGCCCTCGTGCTGGCCGGCGTGGCGGCCCTTCTCGTCGCGCCGGGGCTGGCGCGCGTCGCCCAGTACCACCGGCTGCTCGCGCGCCCGGACACGCGGGTGCTCGCCGCGGAGTGGGTCGAGCACCACGTGCCGCCAGGGACGCGGATCGCGCTCGAGCCGTTCAGCCTCAGGCTCCCCGTCGCGCGCGAGCAGCTCCAAGCCGGGCCCGGGAGCGTGGCGCGTCTGCCGCAGCTCCGACCAGATGCCGCGCCGTCGGGGTCGCCGGGTGCTGGCGACGGCTACTGGGTGGAACGCCTCGACGTGTACGACCTCGATCGACTGCTCGGCGACGGAGTGCAGTACGTGGTGCTGTCGGGCTTCGTGTACCAGCGACACCGCCAGGCCTGCGACCGTCATCCCGCGCCCTGCCGGTTCTACGGGAGCTCGAGACGCGATCGCGCCTCGTGTTCACCGCCTCGCCCGGCGTCGAGGACGCGCGGCTGACCGTCGGCGACATCTACTCGCCGCTCACGCGGCTCCGCGAGCGCCAGCATCCCGGCCCACCGATCCGGATCTATCAGCTGCGGGCGGGGGAGCGGGCATGACGCGGGTCTCTCGCGCGATGCCGGCCGTCTTCCTGGCGGCGTTGGGCTTGTCGGCGCTGCGGCCGATCGACGACCCCGACTTCTGGTGGCTCCTGCGGGCCGGCCGCTACATGGTCGAGACGCGGTCCTTCCCGACCACCGATCCGTTCTCGGCGACGGCGCAGGGCGCGACGTGGCTCAACCACGCCTGGGGCTTCGAGCTCCTCATCTACGGGCTCTACGCGCGCTGGGGCACGACCGGGGTCATCCTCCTCCAGGGGATCACCGCCGCGGCCACCGGCAGCGTGCTGTATCGGCTGCTCCGGCGGGAGGGACTCGGGCGAGGGTGGTCCATCGGGCTCCTGAGCATGGGCGCCCTCGCGATGCACGGCTTCTGGTCGCCGCGGCCCCAGCTGGTCACCTACTTCATCCTGGCCCTCTTCGTGAGCGTCCTCGCGGACTACCAGGCCGGGCGCGGGAGCCGCCTCTGGTGGCTCCCGCTGCTCACCGCGCTGTGGGCGAACCTCCACGCTGGCTTCCTGTCCGGGCCCCTCCTCGTCGCGCTCTGCGCGGCGGCGAGCTCGGCGGCTGGGCGCTCGGCGACGGCACCGGCCGGGCTGGCGGGCTCGCCCGCGCGCGCGTCCTCGCGTTCTGGTCGGCGCTGAGCGTCCTGGCGTCGCTAGCGAACCCGTTCCACTATCACGCCATCCTGTTCCCGTTCCAGGTGATGGGGGAGGCGCTGTCCCAGGCGTGGATCAGCGAGTGGGCGTCGCCGCCCTTCAACCACCCCCAAGTCCTCGTCCTGGAGCTCCTCCTGGGACTCTTCCTGCTCCTCGCCCTCGGGACGGCTCAGCCGATCCCGTGGCGCGACCTCGCCGTACTGGTCCCGCTCGTGCACCTGGGCCTGCAGGCGACGCGCAACACGCCGCTCCTGGTCATCGTCGCGACGCCGATCCTGGGCCGGGCGGCCGCCTCATGCGCCCGGGCTCACTGGCCTCACCTCGACGGGCTCGTCCGCCGCGCCATCGCGGTGGGGACGGCGGGGTTGGTCCTCTCCGCGTGCAGCATGGTGGCCGGCTCCCGCCGGCCCGCCCAGGTCTGGAGCGCGTTCCGCCCCACGTTCGGCGTGGCGGAGAGCCTGCCCACGGGCGCCGCGGAGTTTCTTCGCCGAGAGGGGCGTCGGGGTACGCTCTGGAACGAATATGTCTGGGGCGGCTTTCTGATCTGGCACCTCTATCCGGAGCTACGTGTCTCGATCGACGGCCGCATGGCCGTCTACGGTCCCGCGCGGTTCTCGGAGCACCTGGCGGTGTCCGAGTTGACGCCCGGGTGGCAGGAGGTCCTGGCCCGTCTCGACCCGACCGCGGCCGTGGTGCGAAGCGGAGCCCCCCTGGTCTCTGCCCTCCGGGCCGCGGGCTGGGCAGTGCGCTACGAGGACAGCGTCGCCACCGTGCTCGAGCCTCCGGGGCGGAGCGGATGAGCGCCGAGCGGATTCCTCGCGGCGTCCTGGTGGCCGCCACCCTCCTCGGGGTGGCGACGATCGCGCTGTCCTCCCTCACGCTGTTCGACTTCTGGTGGTACCTGGCCTCGGGACAGCGCATCCTCCAGACGCATTCCATCCCGAAGACCGATCCCTTCTCCTACACGGCCGAAGGTCGTCCGTGGGTCAACCACATGTGGGCGACGCAGGTCCTGTTCACGCTCCTGTGGGAGCACTGGGGCCGATATGCGCTGATCGGGCTCAAGACTGCGACCATCGTGGCCACATTCTGGGTCGTTTTGGGGACCATGCGGGTGCGCGGCGTCCACCCGCTCCTCGCCTCGGCGGTGACGCTCCTGGCGGCGTGGACGGGCGCCGAGTTCTGGCATGCCCGGCCGCAGATGTTCACCTATCTGTTCGTGGCCGTTCTGATCTGGCTTCTCCGACCCGGCTGGGAGCACCGCCGCGTCCTGCTGGCGCTGGTCCCGGCGCTGGTGGCGCTCTGGGTGAACCTTCACGCGGGGTTCATGATGGCGTTCCTCGTCATCGGCCTGATCGGCCTGGGGACCGCGTTGCCGGCGCTCGTGGACCCCGCGCGCCGCCCGGCGGGCTGGCGCGTGGCCGGGCTCACCGCGCTGCTCGGGCTGATGGCGGTGGTCGCGAGCCTGCTGAATCCATTCGGAGCGCACGCGATCCTGTTCCCGCTCGAGGTTGTGCAGAGCGCGCCCTTCATGACCTCGACCATCGAGTGGTTCCCGCCGAACTTCCACCACCCGAGCTTCCGGGCGCTCGAGCTGATGCTGCTGCTCCTGTTCCCGGCGTTCGCCTGGGGCCGGAGCCGTCTCGGCGTGGCGACTGCGCGGTCCTCGCCTTCGCGAACCTCGGGCTCACCTGGCCGCACGTCCCCCTGTTCCCTCGCGGCCGCGGCGATCTCGCGGACGCGCTGCAGGCGGTCTCTCGCGCGGACGCGAGCGTCGGCTGGGCCGGATCCGGGCCGCCGTGCGGCGGCGCCTGCCCTCGCTGGCGCCGGCGCTGACCGCGCCGGGAGCCCCGCTGGTGGCGGGCGCCGCCCTGCTCGTGACCGCGGTGTCGGCGCACTGGGCCGGCATGGCCCAGGTGCCCATGAATCCCCTCCGCCTCGACCTCGACGAGGGGCGATACCCGACGCGGACGATGGCCTTCATCCGGGAGAACCGCCTCCCGCCCCGGCTCTTCAGCGTCTACGCGTGGGGCGGCTACGAGCTTTTCCGGCTCTACCCCGAGTACCGGATGTTCATGGACGGTCGCACCCACGTGTACGGGCCCGAGGTGCTCAAGGAATTCCTCGACGTGGTCAACGTGAGCCCGCGCTGGCAGACAGTTCTGGACAAGTGGCAGGTGCAGACGATCCTGGCGCTCCGCGCCTCGCCGCTCACCGAGACGCTCCGGGCCCAGGGCGGCTGGCGGCTGGTCTTCAACGAGCGCGAGGCCGTCGTCTTCGTGCGCGAGACGGACGCCAACCGACCGCTCCTCGCACGCCTGGCCCGGCAATCGCGCGAGACGGTCCCGGACCAGGAAGAGACCGCCGACCGTCGGCCCATGCCGGGCTCGGCCGATCCCGTGGTCGTGACGTGGGTGCCCGTCGGGAAGGGAACGCGATGGGTGCGCAATATTGTCCACGTCCTGGGCAAGATCGGGGACGACGCCGCATTCAACCCCGTGGTCCGCCTCCTAGGCCATCCCCATGTGCGGGTGCGGATCGAGGCCCTCCGAACGCTGGCGCTTATGGCGCCCGCCCGGGCCGCGCGGCCGATGCTCCCTCTGTCACGCGACGCCGACCCGGAGGTTCGGCTGGAGGCGGTCCACGCTCCGGGTGTACACCTCCACCATGTTGGAACAGATGCTGCATGCACCCGGGCTTGTGCTAAGACTGGCGAGCATCAAATCGTACGATGAGTACACGCTGTACCACTCCGTCAACGTTGCGGTGATTTCGCCGCGCTCCGCGATCGCGGCCGCTGGCCGCAGGTGCTGGCCCGCGCGGTCCAGCGGCGGGCGGCGGCTCGTCCGACGGGGGCGGCATGACCTTGGCCCTCCCGCCCATCGTGGCCTGGCCGGCGGGCGTCATGCTGGCGGCCCTCCTGGGGAGCTTCCTGAACGTCTGCATCTCCCGCCTGCCACGAGGAGAGAGCATCGTCCTGCCCGCGTCCCACTGCCCAGTCTGCCAGAGCCCCATCCGTCCGCTCGACAACATCCCGCTCGTGTCCTACGTCGTGCTGGGCGGGCGGTGCCGGGCGTGCGGCGTGGTCATCCCCTGGCGGTACCCGCTGGTCGAGGCGCTGGCGGTTGCGCTCGGCCTGCTGGTCCTGTGGCAGCTCGGCCCGACCTGGGCCGCGCTGCGTGCCTTCCTGCTCTGTCTGGCCATGGTGGCGTGCGCGTTCACGGACCTCGAGACGCGGCGGATCCCGGATCGGATCACGCTGCCGGGCGTGATTGGCGCCTGCATCCTCGCGCCGGAGGGCCTCGGCCGCGGGAGCGTCGGCGGGGTCATCGGGGCGCTCGTGTTCGCCCTGTTCGCGATGGCCTCGGGCCATCGCGCCCCGCCACCCGCCGTCGACGGCGAGGACGGAGTCGATCCGGCGGAGCAGCGGCGGCTCGACGTCTACTGGGCGGCGGCGTGGGGGGCGGTGGTAGGGCGGCAGCTCGCGGTCGTGCACCTCCCGACGCTGACGGCGCCCAACTGGCCGCTGACCTTCCGGGTCCTGAGCCAGGTCGACGCCGTGGTCGCCGGCTGCATCATCACCGGCGGCCTGTTCTTCCTCGTCGCTTGGGTGAGCTACGCGGCGCTGGGCCGCACCGGCCTCGGCGGGGGGGACATCAAGCTGGCGGGCCTCATCGGGGCCGCGCTCGGCGTCGGCGGTGGACTGGTCGCGGCGTTCGTGGGGATCATGCTGGGGGGTGTCGTGGCCGCCGTCCTGCTCGTCTCGGGCCGCCGGCACTTTGGCGAGTACCTCGCCTTCGGGCCATTCCTGGCGGTCGGAGGTATCGTGGCGGCCGTCTGGGGGCGGCCCATCATGGAGTGGTACCTTGGCTGAGCGCGACGGGTCCAGAACCATCCGGCGCCGCGTCTTCGAATCGGGCCGCGGCGTCCGGAAGAAGTTCCTGCTCGCGGTCGTCATGGCGGGGCTGCTCCCCTTGCTGTTCCTGATCTACCTGGGGCTGCCGGTCCTGCTGCCCACCACCGTGACGGCGCCGCTCTACCCGAAGGGCGCGCCCGTGTTCGTCGCGCTCCTCATCTTCCTGGCGTTCATCGAGCTGGCCGGGTTCTACATCATCTACAGCGACGTTCTGGGCCACATGCAGCGGAACCTCGACGAGGAGATGGAGCGGCTCCGGGCGAGCGGCTCCCGCTCCGACACGATTGTGGCGGAGCTCCGCCTGGCGAACTTCCGCCTCCGCGAGATGTCGCACACCGACGAGCTCACGGAGGTCGGCAACCGCCGGAGCTTCGACCTGCGTGTCCGCGAAGAGATCAGCCGGTCCAGCCGCTTCGGGCATTCGTTCAGCCTGCTGATGATCGACATCGACGGGTTCAAGAAGTTCAACGACGAGTTCGGCCACCCGAAGGGCGACGCGGTCCTGCGGGCGCTCGGGGCGTTGATGCGGTCCGTGTCGCGGGAGGGCGATGTGCCCTGCCGGGTGGGCGGCGAGGAGTTCGCCTTCATCCTGCCCGAGACCGGCAAGGCCGAGGGGCTGGTCTTCGCCGAGCGATTCCGGCGCCGCGTGGAGTCGAGTGTGATGGCCCCGGACAGCCTGAACCCGATCACGGTCAGCATCGGGCTCGCGGCCTTCCCGCAGGACGGCCGGAACCCGGACGAGATCGTGTGGGCGTCTGACGAGGCGCTGTACGAGTCGAAGCGTGCCGGTCGCAACCGCGTGACGGCTTACCCGCGGAAGAGCGACGAGGTCCCGGCCGGCTGACACGAGCGTTTCTGGAACGGGGCCAGCGACGAAAGTACGCCGTGTGCGTCTGGAATCGAGGAGGTCTCGCTTGATGAGAAGACGGGACCAGCGCGGCGTCACCATGGTGGAGCTGATGGTTGCCATGGTCCTCATGGCCGTGGCCCTTCTCGCTCTTGCGGCGTCGATTCCCTATGCCTTGTATGGCGTGGTGGCGAGTGGATTTCAGACGACGGCGACCCTCCTGGCTCAGGAGGCCATCGAACGCGCCAAGGCGGCGGACTACGGAAGCATCTCGGGCCTGAGCTTCGACGGATCATCGGGGACCCTGCCCACCGACTGCAGCGGCAGCTTGCGCCCGGTGACGGGATTCGCCGGATTCAGTCGCTGCGTGGCGGTCCAGCCGGGCACGCCGACCAGCACCACGACGACGATCACTGCGGTCGTTGAGTTCAGCGGATCCGTCCCGAACCCGATCTACAAACCACCGTCGTGACCATCCGGTCGAATTGAGGGCGCCGAACATGTCCCGCAAGGAGATGTTCTTACTTCGCGACGGGCGCGGACTCAGCCTGACCGAGCTGGTCGTCACTATGGCGCTCTTCGCTCTGGTGATGGTCGGTGTCGTTGGCACGTGGGGTAAGGCACAGGAAGCCTATTTCGTTGGATCGGAGTCGGCCGAGGTGCAGCAGAACGTGCGCGCGGCGATGGACTTCATGGCCCGCGAGATCCGATCCGCAGGCCGGGACGCCACCGTCTGCGCGTTCGACTATTCGACGTCTTCGACCGTGGACTGTGACGGGGTCAAGGTGGCGAACTGCACCGCCAGGCTCGCCGGGTCTGGCACCCCGACCTGGGAGACCGCTAACGGCGTCGGCGGCCCCGGGTGCACCGGCCTCTATGCGATCCCCTTCGCACAGGCGACGGCGACCACCCTGCGGATCCGCTCGGATCGCAACCACAATGGACGGATCGGCGGGCTGGGCAACGCCATCACATCACCGGCATCGGCGGCGGACCGTGGCGAAGAGGACGTGCTCTACGCGCTCTCGACGGTGAACTGCCCGCCGGGGGTCCCCGAGTGCATCACACGGGACGATGGGACAGGACCCGTGGCGATGGTGGCGGTAGACATCAATGGCCTGACATTTACCTACTACCCGCGAGCGAACTTCGGGCCGTGCGCCGGCCAGCCCAACCCATGCAACATCGCTTTCGGGCTCCCGCTGTCGAGCCAGTCCCAGGCGGACAACATCGGGCGGATCGGCATCTCGGTCCAGGGGCAGCAGGTGATCGCGGGGCAGACCGTGAGCCGCACGCTCCAGACGGAAGTCACGCTCCGGAACCGCTCCTGATGGAGGCCACAGTGAACTCGACCAGGCTCGGCCAGCGCGGATCGGCCCTCATCATCGCGGTCATCGCGATGCTCATTCTCGGCATCCTGAGCTTCTCGTTCGCCCTCCTGTCGAGGGTCGAGATGACGACCGGAGTCAACTACAAGTTTCAGGCCCAGGCCGAAGCCCTGGCCGAGGCCGGGCTCGAACGGGGGCGGGACGAGGTGCGCGCCGCCGCCGACAGCGGATGCGGGTTCACGCCGTGGACCGACCCCGGCAACTCGTCCTCCTACCCAGGGTGTGGCGCCGGGCTGGCCAAGCTGCTCTTCAACGGGGTCGGCTTGGGGGCCGGGATCTACTCGGCGGTCATCGACAACGACTGCAGCCCCCTGGTGCCCGCGGCGATCGAGGACCCGAGCTGCAGCGGGGGGTCGCCCGCCCGCGACACGAACGAGACGGCGGTCCTCACGGCCTGGGGGACGGCGGCGAACGGTCAGGGACGGGCCCGGGTGCGGGGGGTCCTCGGGATCGACAACCCCTGGAAGCACGTCTGCGCGAACTCGAGCCAGGACAATCCACCGGGCTACTGCAACGAGGCGGCGAACCGGAACGGGAACCCAGCATCGTGCCGGCGGACCCGAACGATACCCGACGGGCCCGCGGCCTACGATGAGCTACCGCAGGCCCGAGCTGGGCTGCTCGGCGATCGACGTGACCCTGCACCATGAAATGATCAGCACCTGGTCCTGCTCGTCAAGCAAATCATAGTTACCCCTGATCCGGGCGGCAAACGAGCTGGTCATCGCGGGCGACCGGAGGAAGATGCAACTGCGACGCAGGAGGGGTCAGCAAGTACCACGGTGCTACTTCGATTGCGCCCTCAGCACCTCGTGCCCCGCGTGCCAATCCCATCTGGCGGCGGTGGCCGTGCAACGGGCCTGCGCGAAATCTGTGGACATCCGGCCATGGATACGCACCGCTACTACAAAGCCTTAGGAGCTGGCGTGTGCGCTGCGGCCGAAACGACCGGCATGGTGTTCACGTCAATCCTCAACTGTCCGAACGGCGACTACGGTTCGGCCGGCAACGGCATCCTGTGTCGTATGTCATGCGCCCAGCGGGGTGATTTCACGTTCCAGGCCGATTGATCTCCATCGCATCGTCGTCGTCGAGGGGAATGGTGTCGTCCGGGTGCGGCGGCAGCCCGGATATCTTGCACAAGAACGGCTCGAGAATCTCGTCGCCACAGACCGGTCTACGGATATCCCTTGGCTTATGTTTTCTTCGATCCGGTTGACGCCGTGGACCTCGCGCCGCAGCCGACCGGCTCAATCGCTTTGAATCGCGCAGGAGGTCCGCGCGGACATGGGGAGCGGCTCCGGGACGGAGCATTCACGGGCCGTCTACTCTGGGTGGGCAATGTGGACTTGAACCCCATCATCATGGGACGGGGCGTTCGTCGCCTTCCAGACCCAGAACCAGCTCCTCACCTCCTTCGAGTTATCGGTTACAATCTCACGTATGGCAACGCAGCCCCGCCGCCGGGCTTCCTGGGGTGGGCTCGAGCAACACGGTGGTCCTGGTCCGGAAGTCGTCCCTCGTGTGCGCGGACTATGCTGCTGACGCCGCCGGCGGCAGGCCCTGCCGCTAGGCCGACGGGGCACAGGGTCGACGACGACGAGACCGTCCGCACGGCCGTCGGGGACATGCTGCGCGGCGCCGCGTACGCGGTCACGCTCGCGGGCTCGGGCCTCGAGGGCATCGCGAAGGTGCGCGAGCACGAAGGCCCGTACGACCTCGTCATCACCGACCTGGGATGCCAGACGTTCTCGGCTGGGAGGTCGTCGAGGCCGTGAAGCAGGTCGACGGGATGACGCCCGTGGTGATCCTGTCCGGTTCGATCGGGGGCGCGCGCGACACGCCGCGCGCCAGCTCGGCGTCGCATCCCGTGATCTCCAAGCTTTCCACATCCAGGAGTTCCTGACCACCGTTCGCGGGTTCTTGGCCGGGCGCAAACGCGGCTAGCCGCTTCCTAGGTCACCGCCATCATTGAGTTTTTGAATTTGACTCCCATCGCGCATGCGAGTCATACTCACGAGCACAGTAATCACTACCAAGATCTGTAAACAGTACGTCCTGAGACCGAAAAAAAAAGAGTTTTGGGGTTTCGCAGGGGTCTGGGCGAGACTCGCGGGCAAGTGCAGGATGACCTATGACGTTCTGGAAGAAGAAGAAGCGACCGGAAGTCGTCGGCCTGGACATCGGCACGAGCGCGGTCAAGGTGGTCGAGCTCAGGCCGAAGGGATCGGGCTACGAGCTGGGCGGGTTTGGCATCGCCCAGGTGCCGGCCGGCGCGATCCAGGGGGGCGAGGTCAAGCAGCCGGACGCGGTGCAGCAGGCGATCCGGCAGGCCCTGGTGCAGGGCGGAGTCCAGGCCACCGAGGCGGTCATCGGCGTGTCGGGGGGCTCCGTCATCGCGAAGCGTGTCAACCTGCCGAAGATGTCGGAGAGCGAGCTCGGCGAGTCCATCCGCTGGGAGGCCGAGCAGCACATCCCTTCGACATCGACGACGTGAACATCGACTTCCAGATCCTGCGGCAGGACGGGCCCAGCTGGAAGTCATGCTGGTGGCGGTCAAGAAGGGCAAGGTCCAGAGCTACGCGGAGGTGGTGGAGGCCTGTGGGCTCAATGTGGTGGTGGTGGATGTCGACGTCTTCGCGCTCGAGACCCAGTACCAGTACAACGAGCCCGGCGAGGGCACGAGGTCGTGGCGCTCGTGAACATCGGGCACGAGACCACGAACACGAACATCCTGCAGGGGGGGATGAACGTGTACGCCCGGGACATCTTCGTGGGCGGGCGCCAGTACGCCACGACGATCGCCCAGCGCTTCGACCTGGCGCCGGCCGAGGCCGAGGCGATCGTGCGGGGCGAGCAGGGGCCGGTGAGCTGGGTCGACGTGGAGCCGGTCCTCGATCTGGTCTCCCAGGAGCTCGGCCAGGAGATCCAGCGGACGCTCGACTACTTCGGGACCACCGCCGAGCACGAGCGGATCCAGCGCATCCTGCTATCGGGCGGGTGCGCGCTCATGCCGGGTCTCCAGGACTTCCTGGCCGGGCAGTGGGGGATCGAGGTGATCGTGGCGAATCCCTTCAAGCGGATCGAGGCGGCCCCCGGGACCGACGCGGGAATGGTCGAGAAGCTGGCGCCGCTCGCCAGCGTCGCGACGGGCTGGCGATGCGCTATCCGGACGACCGGAAGTAAGGGCTGGCGAGGACGGGGAAGCCGTGGCGATCAAAGTCAACCTGCTCCCACGGGAAGCGCGCGCCGCCCGACCAGGGCGCGCGGCGCTCCGTCCATCGGCTCCCGTGCCGGGGGCAGCGCCGGCGTTATCACCCAGGCCCTAACGGGGTTCTTCGTCGCCGATGCTGCTGGTTATGGCCGCGTTGGGCGTACTACTTCGGCCCTGGAAGCGCCAAGCGCAGCCTACCAGACGGAGATCACGAGCCTCAAGGCCCAGAACGAAGAGCTGAAGGGCCAGCTCACCGAGCTCGACCAGGCCCAGAGGGCCAAGGCCGAGATCGAACGGCGGATCGAGGTGATCGGGAAGGTCGCCAAGAGCCAGGGCGTGCCGCTCGCATGCTCAACGGCGTGCTCCGGGCGGTGCCTCAGGGGGTGTGGCTTACCGGCTTCGAGATGAAGCCCCAGGAAGTCAAGGTCCGGGTCGAGGAGACCCAGCCGTGCCCCCCTGAGCGAGACTCTCGGTCGGCTCGATGTCAAGCGCGCCGAGATCGAGAAAGCAGGGGGCGCGCCCGCCGCAGCGGGCGCAGGGCCCGACGAGGGAAGTGTCGCAGCTCGCCGGGTACTCCGTGGTCATCAAGGGCGGGGCGTTCAACAACTTCCAGATCGCCGACTTCATGGACAACCTGCGCAAGGCCGGCATCTTCGCCGATGTGGACTTCGTGGTGACCGAGGCAGAACGGGTCGAGCAGACGCGCGTCGTGGCCTTCGAGGTCACGGCGAGCGTCAAGCTCTGAGGAGGCCAGAGGACCATGGACCGCGCCGGAACGGCAGAAGGTCATCCTGGTCTGCCTCCTCATCCTCGGTGTCGGCTACTTCGCGTGGTGCGGGGTTCGCCGGCTTCCCGGGGGTGAAGGGACTCAGCGCGGAGGTCGCGAAGCTCTCAGTCGGAGCGGGACGCGCTGCAGACGAAAGTCAGCGACGCCCAGCAGCTGGTCGCCAACCTCGGCGCATCAAGCGGGAGCGGGAGGCCCTCGAGGTGCAGCTCCGCGAGCTGTCCCGCCGGCTGCCGACCGAGCACGAGTCGGCGGCGGTGCTCCGGAGCGTGGAGACGCTGGCCGGCAAGTCCGGGCTGACCGTCGGGCAGGTTCGAAGCGCCGGCCGAACCGTCCGCAGGAGCTCTACGTGGAGATCCCGATGGAGGTCGGGGTGGGCGGCGGCTACCACGACCTGCTCAAGTTCGCGGACCAGTTCGCGCAGCTGCCGCGGCTGGTCACGCTAAACGAGGTGAAGGTCCAGGCCCGGCAGCGCTCCGGGCCGCGCCGTCCCTTGGGCGCGGCACCGACATGTCGCTCGGGGAGCATGCGCGCCGATCTCGTCGCGGTCGTCTTCCAGGCCGTGCCCATGCCGGCGACGACGCCGGCGGCGCCCGGTGCGCCGCGCCCCAGCCGCCAGCCCAGCGCTAAGCGGGCCACGACGGAGGGGATGATGCACCTTCCAGGCTTGTCCCGGTCCGGGCCGGTTCCGGCTGGCACGGCGCTCGCCGCGAGCCTCCTGGCGGCGTGGCGTGGGCCCAGTCGCAGCCGAAGTTCCCGACACCGCTGCCGGTGCCGAAGGCGCCCGCCGCCGGCCGCGGCGCCGGCAGCCCCGGCGCCCGCGGCGTCGCCGGCGGCCGGACACCGGCGCCGGGCGGCCCCGAGACCCGTTCGAGCCCCTGGTGCGGAAGGTCGAGCCGGGAGAGGAGCGGAAGGCTCCAGGAGGTCGCGAGCCTCAAGCTCGTGGGCGTCGTCTGGGACGCCGAAGGATCCGGAGCAGATGCGGGCGCTCGTGGAGACGCCCGACGGCCTCGGGTACTACCTGCGGCTCAACGAGGAGAAGTTCGGCGGCAAGGTCGTGGCGCTGGAGCGGGATCGCGTCCGGTTCGTGGTCCGGGAGGACGTCCCGGGAGTCGGCACGCGGGAGCGGACCGTCGAGCTCCGGCTGCCGAAGCCGGACGGCCAGTAGGAAAGCCAGTGGCTATCGCGGCCCGATCGCGACGGTCGAGCATGGGGGGAGCGGCGTGGCTAGACGCGGAGTCCTAGTCCTCCTGGGCTGTGCCTGGACCTTGGCCCTCGCGGGGGCGGCGAGGGGAGGCGAGGTCTCGGGCAGCCCCGTGCTGTTGGCCCAGCTCCGGGCGCCGATCGTCGCCCAGGCGGCGGCCGCCCAGCAGCGGCCCCGCCTCATCTCGCTGGACTTCAAGGACGCGGACATCAACAACATCCTCCGCATCCTGGCCGAGTTCAGCGGGCTGAACATCGTCACCAGCGAGACGTCAAGGGCAAGGTGACGGTCAAGCTCCAGAACGTCCCCTGGCAGCAGGCTCTGGACTCGGTCGTGCGGGCGGCCAAGCTCGCCTACGTCCAGGAAGGCAACATCATCCGGGTCGACAAGCTCGAGAACCTCACCAAGGAGGCCGAGGCCGCCTTCAGGGCCGAGCAGCGCGAGGTCGAGATCTCCGCAGCGGCGCAAGGAAGCCGACCTCCGGCTCGCCGAGCAGGAGCGAGCGGCCGCGCTGGCCCGCCAGGAGTTCGAGGTCAAGCGGAGGCAGCTCGAGGACCGCGGCCCCGCTGACCGAAGAGGTCATCAAGCTCAAGTACGCTCACGTCGGGGTCAAGCAGCGCCCAGACGATCGACTTCTTCACCGACATCCATCACCGACGCACGAGGAGAAGGGAGTCGAGGAGGCGATCACGGGCGGGGTCAAGAAGGAGGAGGGCAAGGCCGGCGGGCATGCTCTCCCCGCGGGGCTCGCTGACCGTTGACCAGCGGACCAACTCCCTGATCGTCCGGGACATCCCCGAGAACCTCGGCAAGATCAAGGAGTTCATCGACAAGGTCGACCGGCCCGCGGCGTCGGTCCAGATCGAGGCCCGGCTGGTCGAGATGCCGCGGGAGGACGCGCGGTCGCTCGGCGTCATCTGGGGCGGGGCGTGGACGCCGCGGGCCGACCGAACGGGCCCGTGATGGACATCGCGGCGCCCCCCCCGGCGGCCGATGACCGGCGAGACCGCCGGGGCCGCGACGCCGACGACCGCCGCCAACTTCCCCGCTCCGCTGGGCTCGCTGCTGGTCGGCGCGACGCCTTTCGGCCTGGGGCTCGGCTGGCTCGCGTCGAACTTCGCGCTCGACATCCAGCTCCAGGCGCTGGAGGGGGAGAGCCGGGCGCGGGTCTCTCGTCGCCCAGCCTGATGACGATCGACAACGAGCCCGCGACCGTGGCCAGCGGCCGGAAGTTCCCGATCATCAGCGTCACCGGTGGGCAAGGCGCCCAGCAGGCCTCGATGACGTTCCAGGACGTGACGACGCGCCTCCAGGTCACGCCGCGCGTCGTGGGCGACGGCCGGATCGTGCTCGACGATCGCCGTGAAGGACGAGGTCGAGGTCGAGCGGATCAACACGCCGTTCGCTCATCGCGCCGATCGTGGCCACCCGGAACACGATCACGCAGGCCGAGATCATGGACGGCGGCACGGTCGTGATCGCCGGCCTCCGCCAGGAGCGTTCAACAACGACGAGCGCGGGTCCCTGGCTCCCCAAGATCCCGTGCTCGGCTGGCTGTTCAAGAACGATCTGACGGAGACGGCGCGGCGCGAGCTGGTGGTGTTCCTCACGGCGAAGGTCGTGGCCAGCCCCGGCCAGGCCGCCGCGCCGGCCGCCGGCCGGCGCCGCCGGCCGCGCCCGGCGCTGCCGGCCCCGCCGGGGCCGAGCGGCCAGGCGCCCGATGACCGCCCCGGCGGTCTCGGCCGCGGGCCGGCGCCGGCTCGGCGGGCGCCGCGGCTGGCGTCGCGCCCGGCCGGGCGTCCGCCGGCGCCACGTCGCCGCCGTGCCCGCGGTCCGGCCGCCGGCGCCGGCGAGGTCCGTCGGGAGAGCGCTGATGCGCATGCGGGCGGTCGCGACGACTCGCGATCGGTCTCGCGGTCGGTCTCGCCTTGCTCGCGGCCGCGGCGTCGCCGGCGCTCGCCCAGGAGTACGACATCCACCTGCATGGCCACACCGAGCCGGTGAAGGCGAGCTTCTACGCCGAGGAGCCGCCGTGGATCTTCTTCCGGGACGACGACAGCCAGTACGTCTTCGCGGTCGGCTGCGACCGCGTGCAGCGGGTCGAGCGCGGCGGGCGGCGATCCCGCCCCCGGCTGCCCGTGGAGCGGCTGCCCACGACGATGCCGCGGTGTACCTCGGGATCATGGATCTCGAGGCCAAGCGGCTCGACGACTCGATCGCGGAGCTCCGGGAGCAGACCCGCGCCTACGCGCAGGCCGTCATCGGGACCTTCGCGGCGACCGGCGAGTTCGGCGGCGATCCGGCCAGCGCGGGCCGAGGCGGAGCTGGCGCGCCGCCGGGCTCTCGACGCCGTCGCGTTCCTGCAGAACCAGATCCAGGACACGCTGTTCGACATCCGCCTGACGGAGTCCCGCGTCGGGACGCTGCTCGACGCGTCCAAGACGTACCCGAAGTCCGAGCGGCAGCGGTTCTTCTTCTTCGCCAAGTAGAGACAGCGAGGCGGTGCGGGAGATCATGGTGGACCTCGGGGCCCGGAGCTACACGGTCCAGATCGGGCCGGGTCTTCTCGACGCGGCCGGGCCGGATGCGCCCGCTCCGCCTCGGCCGCCGGGCGGCGGTCGTGACGCAGCCCGCCGTCGCCGCCGCACGCCGCGCGCGTCGCGGAGAGCCTCCGCGGCGCCGGCTTCGAGCCCGACGGTCCTCGTGGTGCCGGAAGGCGAGGAGGCAAGAGCCTCCGCGAGGCCGAGCGGCTGTGGGACGCCTTCGTCGCCCACGGCCTCGACCGCGCCTCGCCGGTCGTCGCGGTCGGCGGCGGCGTCATGGGCGACCTGGCCGGTTTCGCCGCCGCCACGTTCAACCGCGGCCTGCCGCTGCTCATGGTGCCGACGACGCTGCTGGCGCTGGTCGACGCTTCCGTCGGCGGCAAGGTCGGCGTCAACCACCCGCGCGGCAAGAACCTCATCGGCGCGTTCCACCAGCCCGTCGGCGTCCTGATCGACACGCCACGCTGCGGACGCTGCCCGAGCGCGAATACCGCACCGGCCTGGCCGAGGTCGTCAAGTACGGCGCCACGCTCGACGCGGATCTCTTCGCCGCGCTGGAGGCGGGCGTCGACGCGCTCCGGCGGCGGGACGCGAGCCTGCTCGAAGCCGTGGTGGCGACCTGCTGCGCCGCGAAGGCCGATCGTCGAGCAGGACGAGCGCGAGGAGACCGGCCTGCGCATGGTGCTGAACTACGGCCACACGTTCGCCCACGCGTTCGAGACGGTGGCGGGCTACGGCCGCTGGCTCCACGGCGAGGCGGTGGCGGTCGGGATGGCGGCCGCCGGCCGCCTCGCCGTGCGGCTCGGCTGGTCGGGCGCCGTGACGTGGCCGCGCGCCAGGAGGCGCTGCTCGAGGGGGTCGGACTTCCCGACCCGGTTCGCGGCGTCGCCCGCGCGAGATCGTGGACGCGCTGCGCCACGACAAGAAGGCTCGGGACGGTCGCGTGCCCTTCATCCTGATGAGGAGCTGGGGCGGGCGGAGGCCTGCCACGAGGTCCCGATGGACACGGTGCTCGAGGTCTTGCGAGAGATCCAGATGTCCCCGCCCGGACGCGGGCAACGGAGAGGGAGCCGATGCGAAGGATGCCTGGGGACTCGATGCCGTGCGTTCTCCTCCTGGGGGTGGCTCTGGCGGGCTGCGACGGGCCCAGCCGGGGCAAGTACACGCAGCCGAGCGCGGCCTCGGGCTTCCTGTCGATCTCGTCGCGAGCCCGAACGTCATCCGCGGGTCGACCGCGGGCAGCGACGACGAGGCAGGCGGCTGCGCCCTGGTCCAGGCCAAGGTGTAGGACCTCAAGGGTCAGCTCGTCGACGGCGCGGCGTACCTTACACGACGCTGGGCCGCTTTGCGGCGGGACGAGGTCAACGTCGTTGGCGTTGACGTTCACCGACCGCTGCGAGGGACGGCGAACATCACCTTTTGCGGGAAGCAAGCGCGTGGCACAGCGACCATCACGGCCGCCGTCGAGGATGCTTTCGACACCGTGGTCATCATGGTCTTCTAGGGGGGCCAGGATCATGAACCCGACACCGTCATTTCGAGGCATGAGACACGGCCGTCCGGGGTGGATCCGGACCGTGGACCCGGATGGTTCTCGGCGCTTGCTCCTGCTGACGTTGCTGGTGCTGTTTGCAGGCCTGCTCGGAGAACAACGGGAGCACGGGCCTCATGTTCGCGTGCCGCGAGAGCGTCGGCAGAGCTGGACCAGGTCCGGGAGACGGCCGGCGGCCGAGGGTTGCCCGCCGGCCCAGCGCCGGTTATCAGAGATGGGAACTGGGATTGGGGCCCCGTCTGGGCTCCGTCAACCCGAGCACCATCGATCGAGGTCACGTCGTGCCTCCATTCCACGCTCTCATGGCCACGTCGACCGGCGGCTCTGAGGCTCAGGGGCGCAGTGTGCAGGTGGGAGAATCTGGGAGCGTCGCTGGGAAGCCTGGATGGGTTCAAGCGGACTCACGGTGGACGTCAACTTCTTGACGATCCTGTTCACCTGCGACGCAGGGCGGGGGAACTGCGACCGCGCACTCTGCTCGGGTAGTCGTCTCGGGGAGACGGGGCTGTTCCGCGGCGGTGAGATGGTGACTTTCGGCGTGGTGGCCCTGAAACGCTGGTTCCGATCACGTAGATCGGTCACGGCTCTCCTGACAGGGCGGGAGGGAGGCCCTTGACCGCTACCTAGCCCGCCGACGGGGTCAGGCTTGTGTCTACGCCGTACGGCGGCGTCTGCCGTTCGGAAGTCGTTCCCTGTCGGAGCTAGCTCGTCGAAGAGGTCGAGGTAGCGGATGTTCCGGGCGTCGGCCAGGGGCCGGGCCAGGCCGAGCCGGATCAGCTCCGCGTTCAGCATGCGCCTGCTCGGCAGGTAGACGTAGGCCAGCCACTGGCCCTCGGGTTCGTAGCGCTGGCGGTCGAACTCGAGATGGACCAGGTGGCCTCGCGTCGAGCGTGGCCGCACGGGGTCCTCTATGGAGACCGTCGTCCCGCTAGGAACGGGTACCCGCCTCGATGCTCGACGCCGATCAGTGGACCCCCTGGAGGCTCTCTGGCAGCCGGACCTCGACGCGTCGGGCCCGAGCCGCCGGACGAACCGGGCCGGAAGCCGGCCCTGCACCGATCGACCTCCTGCGGGAGGAGATTAGGTGATCTCGACCAGCGCGAAACCGACGACGGACGGCGAGCCGCCGGAAGCGGATTTCGCCGGCCTCGCAGCTAGAAGCCCTCGACCTGGACGGTCACCACTCCGCTCCGCGAGTTCGAGTCGGTGCGGGCGATCGCTTACATCGCAGGCAGGGATGCCTTCGACAGCGGCTCCGGCTCGAGAGCTGGCTGGCACGGCCGCGAGTCCCTCTCGGGAGCTGGCTGGCTCGTCGCTTCGCTGCGACCGTCCTCGCCGCCCCACAGGCTGATCCAGGCCCTCAGCGGCGGGGCGGGCGGCGTCGGCACGCGCAACACCCCGACCACGTCGGCCCGCTCGAACGTGAGCGAGCCCTTGGGCCTGATGACGCGAACATCTCGGCCGCGGGCGCCGCCATCGGCGTGCCCGGACGGTCGCCCCGCTCCGCGTGGCGACGTACAGCGGCACTCCGGAATCCGCCGGCTGAGCTGGCGGCGCCAAGATCGCCACGTCGGCGTCCGCCGGTGGAGCGGGCAGCGGCGCCAGGATCCGTAGGGCCTCCTCCGACTCGTCCGGGACGATGCGGCGGATCTCATAGCTAGGGATCGACACCCAGCCCCCGCTACTTCTCGAACCGGATCTCGCCGTCCTGCTCCGTGTACTTCTGCACCACGATCGGATCACCGCCATCGATCAGATAGATGCGATACGTGCGCGGTGACCTCGGGGTGCGCGCCGGGACGGGGCAGGCGACCCCGAGAACCGCGCCGCCGAGCGCCATCATCGAGCGCGACGCCCGATCCGATCGACCAGCCGCCGCCGGACCCGGAGCATGGCCACACTATACCGAGCGCCTCCATCTCTTCCAACGCGCGCGACGAGCCGGAACTGTCGGCGCGACGCGGTTTGCGCCTCGCCAACGTTGACAAGCTCGGACGGCGGCCCGTATAGTGAGGGCCGGCTCGGGCCAGGTCGAGAGATCGCTTGCCGACCACCGACGATATCAGACAGTTCGAGGCGCGGCTGGCCCGGGAGCCCACTTCCCAGGCCTACGCGGCGCTCGCCGAGGCATACCGTCGTGCGGGCCGGGCGGACGAGGCGGTGAAGCTCTGCCGCGAGGGGCTCGCCCGCCACCCCGGGTACGGCACGACCCGGCTCATCCTCGCCAAGGCGCTCTTGGAGTGCGGGGAGGTCCAGGCCGCCCGGGAAGAGATCCAGCGCTTCCTCGGGGGCGAGCCGGACCACGAGCCGGCGCTGAGGATCGCCGTCGAGGGCGCTCTCCGAGGGGGCGATCCGGCGGACGCCCTGGAGCACGTGCGGCGCTTGGCCGCGCTGGATCCGCACGACCGCGGTGTGCAGGGACTGTCCCGGGCGCTCGACGCGGGCGTGACGGGACGCGTCGCGGCGGACGGGGGCGGGGTCTGGCCGCTGCTCGTCGACGATACGTATGCGACGGTCGCGTTCGGCGACCTCTGCCTGGCGCAGGGACTCACCGACGAGGCCACGGCGGTGTTCAGCCGGATCGTCGTCCGGCAGCCCGATCATGAGACGGCCCGCGCGCGCCTGAGCGAGCTTGGACGGCCGAAAGGCGCCGCGCGGCGGCCACGAGGGTAGGCGATGCAGGTGTCGACCGCGGAGTTTCGAAAAGGCCTGAAGATCGATCTCGACGGACAGCCGTACAACATCGTCGACTTCCAGCACGTGAAGCCCGGCAAGGGCGGCGCGTTCGTCCGCACCAGCTGAAGCACCTTCGGCACGGGAAGGTGGTGGATCGCACCTTCCGGGCGGGGGAGAAAGTCGGCCTGGTCGACTACGAGCAGCGCTCCATGCAATACCTCTACAAGGACGACAACTTCCACTTCATGAACCTGCAGACCTACGAGCAGATCGCGCTCGACGAGGACGTGGTCGGCGAGGCCGCGAGCTGGCTGAAGGAGACGATGGAGGTCGACGTCCTCATCATCAACGGGGTGCCCGCCGGGGTCGAGGTGCCGAACTTCGTGGAGCTCCAGGTGGTGAAGACGGATCCCGGCGTCCGGGGCGACACCGCGTCGGGCGGCTCCAAGCCCGCCACCCTCGAAACGGGCGCCGTGGTCCAGGTGCCGCTCTTCATCAACGAGGGGGAAGTCCTCCGGATCGACACCCGCACCGGGGCCTACATCGAGCGGGCCTGAGGGAGCCGTGAACCAGCGAGAGATCCGGCGGCTCGCCGACCTCCTCCGCGAGTACGGCCTCACGGAGATCGAGATCGAGCGGGAGGGCGTGCGCGTCCGGCTGCGCCGGGAGCCCGCCGGTCCGGTGGCGGCTCCGACCGCCGCCGCGGCATCCGCCGCGCCTGCGCAGATGGAGTCCGTCGCCTCGGCGATGCCCGCCGCGAGTCAGGCGCACCTCCTGACGATCGAGTCGCCGATGGTCGGCACCTTCTATCGGGCGCCGTCCCCGGACGCGCAGCCGTTCGTCCGCGAGGGGGACCGGGTGAAGAAGGGCCAGGTCGTCTGCATCGTCGAGGCGATGAAGCTCATGAACGAGATCGAGTCCAAGGTCGCCGGCCGCGTGATGAAGGTCCTCGTGGAGAACGCGCAACCGGTCGAGTACGGCCAGCCGCTGTTCCTCCTGGAGCCCTAGCAAGCCGGCCCGGCGCACGGCCGATGTTCTGCCGGTCCTGCTGGGCCAATCTTCCGGATGGTACCGAGCACTGTCCGAAGTGCCAGCAGGACCCGCGCGTGGCCGCGGCCCCGCCAGCGCCCGCGGCCCCGCCCCTGCCCGCAGTCGCGGCGCCCCCTCCGCGCCGCGCGGCCTCGCCCGCGCCCCCTCCGCCGCGGGGCTCGAACCTCGCGCGCCTGAATGTGGCCCTCGCCGCCGTGCTCGTCCTCGGGGTGGGTGGCCCGGTGATGATGCGATGGTGGGAGACGTCGCGGGCCACCCCGCCGTCCGCCGGGCCCGGTCCGGCCGCCGTCGCGGAGCCCTCGCCGGAGCCGAGCCTCCCGGGCGTCGTCGAGCCCACGGCCGGACCGCCGGGCGACGACGCCACCGCGCGCGCCGCGCGCGAGGCGCACGCGCTCTACCAGCAAGGTGAGATCGCAGCGGCATGCGAGCGGTACCGCGAGCTCGCGGCCCGGTCTGGACGGGACGACGCGCGGCGGTCGGCGGGGAACTGCTACGCGCGTCTCGGTCGGGACGCCTTCCAGGCGGGCCGGCCCGGTGAAGCCGTCGAGCACTATCGGCGGGCCCTCGATGCGTGGCAGGACCGGAATCACTGGGCGGGCCTGGCGATCGCGCACGGGGGGGCGGGCGAGCTCGCGCGGGGCCAGGCGGCCCTCGAGCAGGGCCTCCGCGCGTTTCCCGACGACACCGAGCTCCTCTATCTTCTGGCCGACATCCAGGAGCGCCAGGGCCGGACGCGCGAGGCCGTCGAGAGCCTGCGGCGGCTTCTCGCGCGGGACAGCGGCCACGCCCGCGGTCGGACCCTCCTGGCCCGGCTCGAGCGCGAGCAGGGGGTGGAGAGCGGCTACTGGAGCCAGGAGAGCCAGCACTTCCTCGTGCGCTACGAGGGCGGCGGCGGGATCGACGTGGGCCGCTCGGTCACCGACAATCTCGAGCGTGCCTACGAGTCCCTCGGGCGTGACTTCGGCGTCTACCCGAAGGAGCGCGTCCAGGTCGGCATCTACGTGACGAAGACGTTCGCCGAGCTCGGCGGCATCCCGCCGGAGTTCGCCGAGCACGTCCTCGGGTTCTACGACTACCAGAAGCTCCGCCTGCGGCTCTCGGCCTCCCAGTCGGGGTCGATCGCGCTGGAGCGTCTCGTGCGCCACGAGTACACCCATCTCCTGATCCACCAGGCGACGAACGGGAACGCGCCGCGGTGGCTGCACGAGGGTCTCGCTCAGGTCGCCGAGCCCCGCTCCGCGCCGCGGCTGATCGAGACGGACGTCGCCCTGGACCGTCAGCAGTACACGCTCGCGGGGCTGGAGCGTCTGTTCCGCTCGAACGCCGTCGGGGCGGCGTACCAGCTCTCGCACATCGTCTGCGAATATCTCGTGGATCGCCGCGGCATGTCCGGGATCCGCGAGCTTCTCACCCACCTGGGTCGGGGCGAGGCCATCGCCGAGGCTCTCAAGGAGGGCCTCGGTGTCAGCGTCGAGGACGTCGAAGCCCGCCTCCTGGCCGCCGGCGGACGGAGCTGACCAGCCGATGTTCTCGAAGATCCTGATCGCCAACCGGGGGGAGATCGCCCTCCGGATCCTGCGCACGTGCCGGGAGATGGGCATCCGGGCGGTGGTGGCCCATTCGACCGCCGATGCCGGATCGCTCCCCGTCCGGCTGGCCGACGAGAGCATCTGCATCGGCCCCCCGGACAGCAGCCAGAGCTACCTCAACATCCCGCAGCTGATCGCGGCCGCCGAGGTCACGGACGCCGAGGCGATTCACCCCGGGTACGGCTTCCTCGCCGAGAACGCGACGTTCGCCGAGATCTGCCGGGCGTGCAGCATCCGCTTCATCGGCCCGAGCCCGGAGGTGATCCGGCTGCTCGGCGACAAGGTCCGGGCCCGCGAGCTCGCGCGGAAGGCGGACGTGCCGCTCCTGCCCGGGAGCGACGGCGCCGTGCGCGACGAGGCGGAGGCGCGGAGCGTCGCCGACACGCTCGGCTACCCGGTCCTGCTCAAGGCCTCGCTGGGGGGCGGTGGGCGCGGGATCCGGATCGTCTGGGACGTCGACAGCCTGGCCACGGCCGTGCGGACCTGCCAGAGTGAGGCGGCGGCGGCGTTCGGATCCTCCGAGATCTACCTGGAGCGCTACGTGGATGGCGCGCGCCACGTCGAGGTGCAGGTGCTGGCCGACGGCCGCGGCCACATCATCCACCTGGGTGAGCGCGACTGCTCCATCCAGCGCCGGCACCAGAAGCTTCTGGAGGAGACGCCATGCCCGGGGCTGGCGGACGCGACCCGCCGGGAGCTGACCGCCGCCGCGCTCCGTCTCTGCCGGGCCGCGGGCTACGAGAGCGCGGGCACCGTCGAGTTCCTGCTCGACCGGCAGGACCGCTTCTACTTCCTCGAGGTCAACACGCGCATCCAGGTCGAGCATCCGGTGACCGAGATGGTCACGGGCATCGACCTCGTCCGCGCGCAGATCGAGATCGCCGCGGGGGAGCCGCTGGGGCTTCGCCAGGAGGACGTCGTCTTCCGGGGGCACGCGATCGAGTGCCGGGTCACGGCCGAGGACCCCGTGACATTCACGCCCAGCCCGGGCCTCGTCACCGCCTATGTCGCCCCCGGCGGGCCCGGGGTGCGCGTGGACAGCCACTGCTTCGCCGGCTACACGGTGCCGCCCTACTACGACTCGCTGGTCGCGAAGGTCATCGCCCACGGCGCGGACCGCACGGACGCGCTGGCCCGGATGCGCCGGGCGGTGTCGGAGTTCATCGTGGAGGGGATCCGGACGACCTTGCCGCTGCACGCGCGACTTCTCGCCGATCCGCGCCTGATCTCCGGGGACTACTCCACGACGTTCCTCGAATCCGGGCTCTGACCGGCCGGCCGGGCGGCGATGGCGCTGCGGCCGCGGGTCGCCGTTCTCCTGACCCTCCTCGCGTGCGCGCTGCCGTCGGCCGGCGCGGCCGAGAGCCGGGTCACCGTCCGGATCGCCACGCAGAGTCCGCTGAGCGCCGAGCAGGCGGCGCGCGGGGACGAGATCCGGCTCGGCGCCCAGCTCGCCCTCGAGCAGCTCGGCGGGCCGCTCGAGCGCCTGGGGTTCCGGCTGGAGCTCGCGGCATTCGATGATCAGGGGCGCCCCGACATCGCCGTGGCGAACGCGAAGAACATCGTGGCCAGCAAGGAGATCCTGGCGGTCATCGGCCACCTGGACGGGCGGGTCGCCATTCCCGCCTCGGAGATCTACAAGGAGGTCTCGGGGGAGGGGGGGGGGGTTGCGGGGGGTCGCATCTGGAGAGGGGAGAGAGGGGCGACTCGTCATCGCCCCGCTCAAGGCCCAGGGCCCGGATCTCGTCTTCTTCGCGGGTCGCCCCGAGCAGGTGGGGCCGTTCTGGCGGCGGGCGCGCGAGCAGGGCGTGAAGGCGCGCCTCCTGGGCTCGGACGGCTTGGACTCGCCGGCCTTCGCGCGGCTGGCCGGCCCGGCAGCCGTGGGCGCGTACTACACGGCGGTCGGCGGCCTGCCCCCCGGCGGGCCCGGTGTCGCCGCCTTCCGCGGGGACTTCCGCCGGCGATTCGGCCGGGAGCCCGGGCTCGTCGCCGCCGGGGCCTACGACGCCTCCGCCATCGCGCTCAAGGCGATCGAGGCCGCCGCCACCCGCGGCGACCTTCCCGGCCGCGAGGCCGTCGCCGCCGCCGTGCGGCGGGTCAAGCTCGTCGGCGTCACCGGAGAGGTCGAGCTGGACGCCAAAGGGGACCGCAAGAAGGCGGTCTACTCGGTGTTCCAGGTCGCCGGCGCGGATCCGGAGCGCTGGGAGCAGAACCGGGTCGTGAAGCAGGTGGTCGTCGCGGCGCCCTCCGGGAACTGAGGGCCTGCGCCCGTCGTGCCCTCGCCCGTCGCGCCGCGGGGTCTCGCCGGTGCGCGGCGCTCGGAGGGTCGCGACGGGGGTGTCGCCTTGACACCCGCGGGAGGCCCATAGTAGCGTACGGTCCCACTCGATGTCCGGGCAGTGCTGCCTACGTAGAGATAGGTCCCTTAGGTCGGTAAGGACGCCGAGGTCCGAGGCGAGCCGGGCCGCGTTCCGCCCGACTCACAAGAATCCAGCCGTGGTCCACATCCGGTAAGAGGAGGTCGGTTATGCGAGGGTGGAAGTGGATGGGAATGGCCGGCATGGCGGCGCTCGTCGTGGCGCTCGCTGCTCCCGCCGACGCGCAGCAGTGCCCGAAGGGCAAGCTGCGCATCTACACGTCGTGGCCCATGCAGGGTGCGATGCTCGCCGAGGGCACCGGCATGAAGAACGGCGTGGACATGGCCGTCGCCGAGGTCGGTGGGGTGGTCGCCGGCTACTGCCTCGAGGTCGTCAATCTCGATGATGCCTCGCCCCAGACCGGCAAGTGGGACGGAGCGGTCGAGGCGGAGAACGCGAACAAGGCCGTCGCCGACCCGCTGGCGATCGTCTACATCGGCACCTACAACTCCGGCGCGGCGAAGGTGTCGATCCCGATCAACAACCGCGCGCACCTGGCCCAGATCACGCCGGCCAACACGTATCCGGGCCTGACCCGGAAGAACGGTGCCGCCCCCGGCGAGCCGGAGATCTACCGGCCGGCGGGCTTCGTCAACTACTTCCGCGTGCCGCCGCCGGACGACGTTCAGGGCACGGTCGGCGCGAAGTGGGCCAAGCTGCTGGGAGCCAAGAAGGTCTACGTCATCAACGACCAGGAGTTGTACGGCAAGGGCATCGCCGACGTGTTCGAAGCCGCCGCCAAGAAGATTGGCCTCCAGGTCGCCGCGAACGAGGGCTTGGACTACAAGCAGCCGGACCAGAAGCCGCTCCTGACGAAGGTGCGCGCCTCGGGCGCCGACATGGTGTACATGGCGGGCGTTGTCGACACGGGCGCCCCGATCATCCTGCGCCAGATGAAGGATCTCGGCCTCGTGGCCGCGCGGGGCGTCCGGCTGCTCGGCCCCGACGGTCTGTACGAGGAAGAAGTGTTGAAGGCGGGGACCTGCGACGCCGCGATCGGCACGGAGATGCGCATCACCTTCGCGTCCCTGCCCTTCGAGAAGATGAAGGGAATCGGCGCCACGACCTACGAGAACTACAAGAAGAAGTACGGCAAGGAGCCGACCGCGTACGCGCTTTACTCGACGGAGTCCGCTCGCATCGCCATCGACGGCATCAAGCGCGCGGCCGCCGACATCGAGAAGGGCGCCAACCCGATGGCGAAGCGCGAGGCCGTCCGGAAGGCGATCGCGGGGCTCAAGAACTACGACGGACTGAACGGCAAGTTCAGCTTCGACGAGAACGGCGACACCACGAGCGAGACCATGTCCGGGTTCAAGGTCGTGAAGAGCGACAAGGAGCCCGGCTGCACGTTCCAGTTCGAGTCCATCCTCGAATAGGCGATTGGCGGGGAGCGCCGGCGCGCGCCGGCCCCCCCGCCTGATCCCACAGACCGCCCGCACGCATGAGTTGGTGGGAAGTTCTCGTCCAGCAGAGCATCAATGGGCTGACGCGCGGGTCCGTCTTCGCCCTGGTCGCGATGGGCTACACGATGGTGTACGGCATCATCGAGCTCATCAACTTCGCCCACGGCGACGTGTTCATGCTGGGGCTCGTCATCTCGCTGAGCTACTTCACCCTCCTCGGCATGGCCCGGACGCTGCACGGCTGGGAGCTCGTCACCATCCTGCCGCTCGTGTTCCTCGCCACGATGCTCACCACGGCGGCGATCAACGTGACCATCGACCGGCTCGCCTATCGCCCCCTGCGCCGGTCCACCCGCCTGGCGCCGCTGATCACGGCCATCGGCGTGTCGTTCATGCTCGAGAACATCGCGCTCGTCTGGAAGGGCCCCGCGCCGTTCTCGTATCCGGACATCTTCCCGTCGGTGGACATCCTCTACGACTGGCTGGGCTGGAACTCGAAGATCTTCCTGACGACCAAGGACCTGCTCGTCTTCGGCGCGACGATCCCCCTGATGCTCGCGCTCCAGTTCTTCGTGACGCGCACGACGTGGGGCAAGGCGATGCGGGCGACCGCCCAGGACCGGGAGACCGCCCAGGCGATGGGGATCAACGTCGAGAAGACGATCATCCTGACCTTCTTCATCGGCGGGGCGCTGGCCGGGGCCGCGGGTCTGATCCAAGGGATGTACTACAACATCGGCCAGTGGTACGTCGGCTACCAGGCCGGGCTGCGGGCGTTCACCGCCGCGGTCCTTGGCGGCATCGGCAACATGCCGGGCGCGGCGCTCGGAGGGCTGGTCATCGGCTTCCTCTCCGCGTGGAGCGACCAGTACATCTCCGCGCGCTGGACGAACGCCGTCGTCTTCACGATCCTGATCCTGGTGCTGGTGTTCCGCCCCCACGGGCTCCTCGGCGAGCGCACGGTGGACAAGGTGTGAGCGCGGCTCGCATGAACGCGCCCCGGGCCGTGATGGTGAGCCTGCTGCTGGCGGCCCTGCTCGCCTATCCCTTCGTCGACCACGCCGCTCCAGGCGCAGACGGTGTACGCGGTCACGGACGGGATGATCTACGTCCTGCTGGCCCTCGGGCTCAACATCGTCGTCGGCTACGCGGGGCTGCTCGACCTCGGGTACGCGGCGTTCTTCGCGATCGGCGCCTACGCGATGGGCCTCCTCAATTCTCCGCTGCTCGGGTCCCCCCTCTACGGGCACCGGTGGAGCTTCTGGGTCGTCATCTGGTTCTCGGCGCTCGTCTCCGCCCTGCTCGGCCTGGTCATCGGCGCGCCGACCCTCCGGGTCCGCGGCGACTACCTGGCGATCATCACGCTCGGCTTCGGGGAGATCATCCCCGTGTTCATCCGGAACCTCGGGGACGTGAACATCGAGATCGGGAGCTGGAAGCCCGTCCAGCGCCTGAACCTGACGGGCGGCGAGAACGGCGTCAACCCGATCGGCCGCCCGTACCTGCCGGGCGTGGACTTCGACAACAGCGCGATCCCCTGGTACTTCCTCATCCTGATCATCGGAGCCGTGTCCCTGTGGGCGATGAACCGGATGCGCGACTCGCGGCTCGGGCGGGCGTGGATGGCCATCCGGGAGGACGAGACGGCGGCGGACTGCATGGGGGTCGACCCCATCAAGACCAAGCTCCTCGCCTTCGCGCTCGGCGCGTCCTTCTCGGGATTCGCCGGCTCCTTCTACGCCGCGAAGCTCCAGGCCATCACGCCCGGCGCCTTCGAGTTCAACGTCTCGATCATGCTCCTGTGCATGGTCGTGCTGGGCGGCATGGGGAGCCTCAAGGGCGTGATCGTGGGCGGGATGCTGATCACGCTGTTCGACCGCCTCCTGCTGTCCCAGATGACGCATCTCGTCCGGTGGGTCGGCGCCCAGACCGGCATCGCCGCGCTGACCACGGTGGACCTGACGCTTTGGCGCTGGTTCTTCTTCGGCCTGGGGCTGGCGCTGGTCATGCTCTTCAAGCCCGAAGGGCTGGTCGGGCGTCGCGTGAAGCCGGCGGCCGTCGACGTGGACGAGACGGAGGAAGCGGGCGCCCTGGCGGCGGCCCCGCGCCGTGCCCGCGCGCCGAGAGCATCCCCGCGTGGCTCCGGTCCGCGTCGGCGTCCCGCGACGCGGGCGGCCGACCGCTGCTCGAGGCCCGCGGCGTGACCAAGGCCTTCGGTGGCCTCATCGCGGTCAACCATGTCGACCTCGTCATCCCGCCGCGCTCCATCGTGGGCCTGATCGGCCCGAACGGCGCCGGGAAGACGACCTTCTTCAACGTGGTCACGGGGCTCCTGACTCCGGACCAGGGCGAGATCCTCTTCGAGGGCCGGAGCATCGTCGGTCTTCGCCCGAACGCGATCGTGGGCCGCGGCATCGCCCGGACGTTCCAGTCCATCCGGCTGTTCCAGAACATGACCATCCTGGACAACATCCTGGTCGGCGAGCACTCGCGGCTGCCGGCGTCGGTGGCCGGCGCGGTCTTCCGGCCGCCGCGCGTGCGCGCGGAGGAGCAGCGCGCCCGGGCGCGAGCCCTCGAGCTCATCGACTTCGTCGGCCTCGGCGGCAAGGACCAGGAGCTCGCGAAGAATCTGCCGTACGGCGATCAGCGCCGGCTCGAGATCGCGCGCGCCCTCGCCACCGAGCCGAAGCTCCTGCTCCTCGACGAGCCGACGGCGGGGATGAATCCGCGCGAGACCGAGGTCCTGACCCAGTTCATCGACCTGCTGCGGCGCGAGCTCGGCCTGTCGGTGCTCCTGATCGAGCACCACATGGAAGTGGTGATGGGCATCTCGGACCGCATCACCGTGCTCGACTACGGGACGCGGATCGCGGAAGGGACGCCCGCGGAGGTCCAGCGCGACTCGAAGGTCATCGAGGCGTATCTCGGCAAGGGCTACGAGCAGGAGCTGGCCACGGCATGAGCGAGGCGCTGCTCGACATCGCCGACATCCATACCTACTACGGGAGCATTCGCGCCCTGAAGGGCGTGTCGCTGACCGTGGGTCGGGGCGAGATCGTCACGCTGATCGGCTCCAACGGCGCGGGCAAGACGACGACGCTGAAGACGGTGATCGGCAGCGTCCGGCCGCTGCGCGGCACCGTCACCTTCGACGGCCAGCGCATCGACACGCTGTCGACGGACCGGATCGTGCGGCTCGGGATCGCGCAGTCGCCGGAGGGCCGCCGGATCTTCCCCCGGATGTCCGTCTACGAGAACCTCGAGCTCGGCGCCTTCTCCCGGAAGGACCGGACGAAGATCCCGGAGGATCTCGAGCGCGTGTTGGGGCTGTTCCCGCGGCTGCGGGAGCGCCTGGAGCAGAAGGGTGGCACGCTGTCCGGCGGCGAGCAGCAGATGCTCGCCATGGGCCGCGCCCTCATGGCGCGCCCGACCGTGCTGCTCCTGGACGAGCCGTCGATGGGCCTGTCGCCGATCCTCGTCGAGACGATCTTCGGGATCATCCGCGACATCAACGCCCAGGGGACGACGATTCTCCTCGTCGAGCAGAACGCGCGCATGGCGCTCCGCGTGGCGCACCGCGGCTACGTGATCCAGACCGGCCGGATCGTCCTGTCCGACACGGGCAAGGAGTTGCTCCGGTCGGACGTCGTGCGCAAGGCCTACCTGGGCGAGAAGTAGGGCCGCGTGGCGGCCACCGCCGTCCACTTCGAGGAGTTCCAGGTCGGCGACCGCTACCGCACCTTGGGCCGGACGGTCTCGGACTTCGAGATCCTCCAGTTCGTCACGCTGACCGGTTTCACCGAGCCTCTCTTCATGGACATGGAGTACATCCGCCGCGAGAGCGTGTTCAAGACGCGCGTTGCACCGGGCGTGCTCACCTTCGCCCTCGCCGAGGGCCTGACGCTCCAGACGGGGATCCTCCACGGGACGGGCCTCGCGCTCCTGTCCTACGACGTCCGGGTCCTGGCCCCCGTCTTGGCGGGGGACACGATCACGGTGGAGATCGAGGTGCTCGATCGGCGCGAGACCAAGAAGCCGGACCGGGGGGTCGTCACCTTCCGGCACCGCGTCTCGAACCAGCGCGGGGAAGCGGTCATGGAAGCGACGATCGCCCGCATGATCAAGCGGCGGGCCGCATGACGCCTGCCGGCGCCGCTCCGGCGCGCACCGCCGATGTCGTCGTCGTGGGCGGCGGGGTGACGGGCTGCTCGATCGCGTTCCATCTGGCCGCGGAGGGCGTGCGCGACGTCCTCGTCCTCGAGCGGCGCTTCCTGGCGTCGGGCGGGACGGGCCGGTCGGTGGGCGTCATGCGCCAGCTCTACCCGACCGATTCGAGCTCCCGCATGGTGCTCCACTCGCTCCGGGTCTTCCAGGGCTTCGGCGAGATCACCGGGGGCGATGCGGGATACGTGCAGTGCGGAGCCCTCCTGGCCGTCGGCGCGGACCAGCGCGCGGCGCTGGCGCGGACGGTGGAGGCCCAGCGGGGCCTCGGCATCGACACGCGCCTGATCGGCCCCGACGACATCCGCGAGCTCGATCCGCGGATCGACCCCTTCGCGGTGGGTGCCGCGGTCTGGGAGCCGGAGTCGGGGTACGGCGACCCGACCGGCGTGACCGCGGGCTTCGCGCGGGCAGCCGCGCGCGCGGGGGTCATCATCGAGCAAGGGGCCGAGGTCGTCGCGCTCGAGGTCTCGAGGGGCGCGGTCGAGGCGGTGCGGCTGGCGAGCGGCGACCGGATCGCCGCGCGGGTGGTGGTGAACGCCGCCGGCCTGTGGTCCCCGGCGGTCTCCGCGCTGGCGGGCGTGACGCTCCCGATCATGGTGGGGCGGCATCCCGTCTTCGTCGTCCAGCGGGCGCCGGAGTTCGGGCGGCCCCATCCCGTGTATCTCGACCTCTCGAGCGGGACGTTCCTCCGCCCCGAGACCGGCGGCCTCACGCTCACGGGGTTCCTCGACGCGGACGAGACGAACCATCCGCTGGATCCCGAGGCCCTCGGCGGCGAGGTCGGCTTCGACGAGGTCGCCCGGATCATGGAGCGGGCCAGCCGGTGCATCCCCGCGCTCACCGAGGCGCGCTACCAGCGCGGGTACGCGGGGGCCTTCGACATCACGCCGGACTGGATGCCGATCCTGGACCAGACGCCGGTCCGCGGCCTTTACGTCGCTGCGGGCATGTCGGGCCACGGCTTCAAGCTCTCGCCGGCCGTGGGCCAGATGATGGCCGACCTCATCACCCGGGGGCACTCCGACGTGGCCGACCTCCGGGACTTCCGGCTCGCCAGGTTCGACGCCGCGCGACACGACGACGGCGGCGCCTTCTCGCACTCCTACCTGCGCTGACGGGGGGCCGGCCGGCCGAGAAACGGGCGCCGGCGGTTGACTTCTTCGGCGCCCGGGCGCGCCCGGAGTAGAGTGGGCGTGCATGCCGCGAGCTATCGCCGCGCGTTTCGGAATCGGTATGGACGGTCTGGTTCGCCTCGGCCTCGTCAGGGCCTGGACCGCCCTCGGCGACCGAGACCGCGCGCGCGGCGAGCTCGACCGTCTCCATCGGCTGGCGCCGGGTCTCGCCGACCTCGCCGCGGCCCGGGATGGCCTGTAGTGGCTCGGTCTCTCGGCATCACGGCGGCGGCCTGTCTCGGGGCGCTCCTCCTCGTGGGCGCGTCGGGCGCCCAGGACGCGGAGCGGCCGGAGATCCTGAACGTCGCGTTCCCCGAGCGCCTGACCGCGGGCCAGCCGGCGACGGCGCGCATCACGTTCCGCGCGCCCCGCGGCAACGTCGTCGCGGTGATCCAGATCCTCGAGGACCTGGACGGCCCCCGCCGGGTGACCTCGCAGCGGGAGGTCAGCGTCGTCGCGGCCGCCTTCGGATTCGAGGAGGGGGACCTGCTCCTGCCGATCGAGTTCGCGACACCGGGCCGGAAGCGCGTGGTGTTCAGCCTGCTGACCGACGAGCGGCAGGAGAGCGATCGCGAGCGCATGTACATCGAAGTGGCGCCGTGACCCCCGTGGACGGAGGCGCCCGCGGTTGAAAATCGGGGGGGCCGAGGGGATAATAACGACCGTTTTGCGCACCGCCCGCGGACGAGAGGACGACCCTCGATGACCCAGCCCGACACCGCACTGAAGCGCACTCCGCTCCACGCCGCGCACGTCCGCCTCGGCGCCCGGATGATTCCCTTTGGCGGCTGGGACATGCCCGTGCAGTACACGGGCATCGTCGAGGAGCACCGCGCGGTCCGGGGCGCGGTGGGCTGCTTCGACGTGAGCCACATGGGCGAGTTCGAGTTCCGCGGGCCCGATGCGCTCCGGGCGCTCCAGCGGCTCACCACGAACGACGTCTCCACCCTCGAGATCGGCCAGGTCCAGTACTCGCTGCTCTGCTACGAGCACGGCGGGGTCGTCGACGATCTCACGCTGTATCGCCTCGCCGACGACCACTACATGATGACGGTCAACGCCTCGAACATCGACAAGGACTGGGCGTGGGTCAGCCGCCATCTCGACGGGCGGGTCGACGCCCGAAACGTGAGCGAGGAGACGGGGCTGATCGCCGTGCAGGGTCCCCATGCCGAGCGGCTGGTGGGACGCCTGTCCGACGTGGACGTCCCGGCCATCGGGTACTACCACTTCCGCCGTGGCCGTGTCGCCGGCGTGACGGGGATCATCTCCCGCACCGGCTACACGGGGGAGGACGGCTTCGAGCTCTACCTCCCGGCCGCCGAGACCGAGACGGTGTGGGAGCGGCTCCTGGCCGAGGGGAAGCGCGACGGCGCGGCGCCCATCGGCCTGGGCGCCCGGGACACCTTGCGGCTCGAGATGAAGTACGCGCTCTACGGCAACGACATCGACGAGACGACGAATCCCCTGGAGGCCGGGCTCGGCTGGGTGGTCAAGCCGGCCAAGGGGGACTTCGTCGGCCGGGCGGCCACCGAGGCGCTCCGCGCGTCGGGGCTCCGCCGGCGGCTGGTGGGCTTCGAGATGGTCGAGCGGGCGGTAGCCCGCCACGGCTATCCCATCCTCGACGCCAGCGCGGCCGTCGGCGTGGTGACCTCGGGCTCCTACGGCCCCTCGGTCGACAAGTACATCGGGATCGGCTACGTACCGACGGCGCTGGCCGCCGTGGGCTCCGCGATCGCGGTCGAGGTCCGCGGCCGCGGTCAGGCGGCGCGTGTCGTGAAGACCCCGTTCCACCCCCCGCGCGTCAAGCGCTAGGAGAAAGTCATGGCGACGTATCCGGCCGAGCTACGCTACACGCGCGAGCACGAGTGGGCGAAGGTGGAAGGGAAGCGCGCCCGCGTGGGGATCACCCACTACGCCCAGGACCAGCTGGGGGACGTCGTCTTCGTGGAGCTGCCGAAGGTCGGCGCCAAGGTCACCCAAATGCAGACCTTCGGCGTCGTGGAGTCCGTGAAAGCCGTGTCGGACCTGTTCGCGCCGCTCTCCGGCGTGGTGGCCGAGGTGAACCAGGAGCTCACCCAGCAGCCCGAGCGGGTGAACCGGGACCCCTACGGCGGCGGCTGGCTCATCGTGATCGAGCTGTCGAGCCCGGCCGAGGCGGACAAGCTGATGACCGCGCAGCAGTACGAGGAGTTCCTCAAGACGGCGGGAGGGCACTGAGCCGTGCGGCACGGCGAGACGATGCGCTACCTGTCGACCACGGCGGCGCAGCGCGTCGAGATGCTGCGGACCATCGGGGTCGGCGACGTCGAGGCGCTGATCGAGCGGATTCCCTCCAAAGCGCGGCTCGGTCGCGACCTGGCCATCCCGCCCGCGCTCGCGGAGGGCGAGCTGATCGCGCACATGCGCGGCCTCGCCGAGCGGAATGCCGACGCCGACCGCTACGTGACCTTCCTCGGGGCGGGCGTCTACGATCACTACATCCCCAGCACGATCAACCACATGCTCCTGCGAGGCGAGTTCTTCACCGCCTACACGCCCTACCAGCCCGAGGCGAGCCAGGGGACGCTGCGCTCGATCTACGAGTACCAGACCATGATCTGTGAGCTGACCGGCATGGACGTGACGAACGCGTCCCTGTACGACGGCGGCTCGGCGCTGGCCGAGGCGGCGCTCATGGCGCACAGCACGACGGAGCGGGACCAGATCGTGGTGTCCGGGGCCCTGTCGCCCCTCGCCCGGCGGGTGGTGGAGACGTACTGCGAGGGGCCGCGCCTGCCGGTGAAGACCGTCCCGTGGACCGACGGCGTCACGGACCTCGACGCCCTCCGGAAGGCGGTGACCGGCAAGACCGCGTGCGTGATGGTCCAGTACCCGAACTTCTTCGGGTGCCTGGAGGATCTCGACCAGGCGGCCGCGATCGCCCACGAGCGCGGGGCGCTGCTCGTGGTGAGCGTGGACCCGGTCGCCCTGGCGCTCCTCCGGCCGCCCGGGGAAGCCGGCGCCGACATCGTCGTCGGCGAGGGGCAGGGGCTGGGCAATCACCTGAACTTCGGCGGACCCTACCTCGGCCTGTTCTCGTGCCGGAAGGAGCTCGTGCGCCGGATGCCCGGCCGCCTGGTCGGCGCCACCGTCGACAAGGACGGCAAGCGCGGCTTCGTCCTGACCCTTCAGACCCGCGAGCAGCACATCCGCCGGGAGAAGGCGACGTCCAACATCTGCACGAACGTGGCGCTCGTCGCGCTCGCCGCGACGATCCACACGGCGCTCCTCGGCAAGGAGGGGCTCCGGCGCGCCGCCACGCTGTCGACGGCGAAGGCGCACTACGCGGCCGAGGCGCTCGGCAAGGTGGCGGGGGTGAGCCAGCGGTTCCCGGCGCCCTTCTTCAAGGAGTTCGCGCTCCAGCTGCCGAAGAACCCGGCGACGGTGCTGCGCGCGCTCCGGCGCCGCCGCATCCTGGGGGGCGTCGCCCTCGCGCAGTTCGACCGGAAGCTCAAGGACTGCATCCTGGTCGCGGTGACGGAGCGGCGGACCCGGACCGAGATCGATGCCTACGCCGAGGCGCTCGCCTCGGCGGTGGCGTGAGAGGACCGAGGATGAACGCGTACGACGGAGTGATCTTCGAGCTGTCGGTGCCGGGCCGCGTCGGCTACTCTCTGCCCGAGTCGGACGTGCCCGAGGCCGATCCCGCGCGCCTCCTGCCCGCGGCGCACCTCCGGGGCCGTCCCGCGGCCCTCCCCGAGGTCAGCGAGTTCGACGCCGTCCGCCACTACACGCGGCTGAGCCGCATGAACTTCGGGGTCGACACGCACTTCTATCCGCTCGGCTCCTGCACGATGAAGTACAACCCGAAGATCAACGAAGACATGGCCCGCCTCCCCGGCTTCGCGCGGCTCCATCCCCTCACCCCCGAGGACGCCGCGCAGGGCGCGCTCCAGCTCATGGGCGAGCTCGGCGAGATGCTGGCGGAGATCGTCGGGATGGACGCGACCTCGCTGCAGCCGGCCGCCGGCGCGCAGGGCGAGATGACGGGCGTCCTGATGATCCGGGCGTACCACCTGGATCGCGAGGGCACCCCGCGGAAGAAGATCCTCGTCCCCGACTCGGCCCACGGCACCAATCCCGCGTCCACGGCGATCGCCGGCTACCAGACGGTGCAGATCAAGTCGGACGAGAACGGCGAGGTGGACCTCCTGGACCTCGAGCGGCACCTCGACGAGGACGTCGCGGCGCTGATGATCACCGTGCCGAACACGCTCGGCCTGTTCGAGTCGCGGATTCTCGAGGCGACCGGCCTGTGCCACGCGAAGGGGGCACAGGTGTACATGGACGGCGCGAACCTCAACGCGCTGCTCGGCATCACGCGGCCGGGCGATGTCGGCTTCGACGTCGTCCACCTGAACCTGCACAAGACGTTCACCACGCCCCACGGCGGCGGCGGGCCCGGAGCCGGGCCGGTCGCGTTCAAGTCGCACCTGGCGCCGTTCATGCCGGTGCCCGTGGTTGCTCGTAACGACGACGAGTGGCGGCTCGACTGGAAGCGACCGAAGTCGATCGGCAAGATGCAGTCGTTCTGGGGCAACTTCGGGATGCACGTGCGGGCCTACACGTACATCCGCACGATGGGGCCGGACGGGCTCCGCGCGGTGTCGGAGAACGCCATCCTGAACGCCAACTACATCCGGGCGCGTCTCCTTCCCCACTACGATCTGCCCTACGAGGGCCCCTCGATGCACGAGGTGGTCTTCTCCGCCCGCCGCCAGAAGGCGCAGGGCGTCGCGGCCACCGACATCGCCAAGCGGCTCCTCGATCTCGGCTTCTATGCCCCCTCGATCTACTTCCCGCTGATCGTCGAGGAAGCGCTGATGATCGAGCCTACCGAGACGGAGTCCAAGGAGACGCTCGACCAGTTCTGCGACGCGATGATCCAGATCGCGGCCGAGGCCACCTCGAGCCCGCACACTCTCCACGAAGCGCCGGTGACGATGCCGGTGCGGCGGCTCGACCAGACCCTGGCCGCCCGCCAGCCGAACCTGCGCTGGACGCCGCGGGAGCCCACTTCCTGAGCGCAGCGGCCCCGCTTCCGGGCGACGCTCCCCGGCGGCCCCCCGCCGCCTGACGCGACGGTCATGGGGCTGGCCTGGCGCCTCCTCGTCACGGAGCCCCTCGATGGGGCGACGAACATGGCGCTGGACGAGGCGCTCCTCCGCGGCCGGGTCCGAGGGTCGAGCGGGCCCACGGTGCGGTTCTACGGCTGGCAGCCCGCCACCGTATCTCTCGGCTACGCCCAGCTTCTCGATGACACCGTGGACCGCGCGCGCTGCGCCGCGCTGGGCATCGGGCTCGTGCGGCGGCCGACCGGCGGCAGCGCCATTCTTCACGAGCCGCCGGAGCGCGAAGTCACCTACAGCGTGGTGGCTCGGGCCGGGGATTTTCCGGGCGCCGACGACGTGCTCGAGACCTACCGCGTGCTCGGCCAGGGCCTGGCCGCCGGGCTCGCACGGCTCGGCGTGGCGGCCGAGCTCGCGCCCCTCGTCCGGGGCCGGCCGGACCGGACGCCCGCATTCTGCTTCGGGCGGGCGGGGGCGTACGAGCTTGCCGTCGGCGGGCGGAAGCTGGTCGGTAGCGCGCAGCGCCGGCAGCGCGGCTGCTTCCTCCAGCACGGCTCCGTCCTCCTGGGCGCCGATCCCGCGCGGATCCGCGCGGTCTTCCCTCGCGAGACCGATCCCATGGCGGGCATGACGACGCTTGCCGAGGCGCTGGGGAGCGCGCCGGCTTTCGACAAGGTCGTGGAGGCGCTCGCGGCCGGACTCGGCGACGCGCTCGGCGTCCAGTTGGCGCCGGCGGGCCTCTCGCCGGAGGAGAGCGCCCTGGTCGACGCGCTCGTCGCGGGCAAGTACGGCATGGACGTCTGGACGATGCTCGGCCATCTGCCGGAACAGGCTGGAGCGCCGACGGGCGTCGCCGGCTGACCGCGTCCCGGATCGCGTGCGGGAGTATCCGGCCGCGCCGCTGGTGGGAGTGGGCGCCGTCGTCCTCGACGGCGGTCGGGTACTGCTGGTGCAGCGCGGTCGGCCGCCGGCCCGAGGGCGCTGGAGCCTACCGGGCGGCCTGGTCGACGTGGGCGAGCGGCTCGAGGCCGCGGTGCGCCGCGAGGTCGCCGAGGAGTGCGGCTTGACCGTGGAGGTCCACGGCCTGGTGGGCGCGGTCGACCGGATCGTGCGGGACGACGAGGGCCGCGTCCGCTACCACTACGTCCTGCTGGACTACCTCGTGACCCCGACTGCCGGGCGGGCCGAGGCCGGCTCGGACGCGCTCGCGGTCCAGTGGTGCGAGCCGGACGAGCTGGGCGGGCTGGACGTGACGGAGGGAGTCGAGTCCATGGTGCGCCGGGCCTTCGCGCTCGAAGCGGAGCGCCGGCGGAAGGAGCGGGAATGAAGCTCGATGTCAGCGCCAAGTCCCCGGCCGAGGCGCCGGGGGATGTCCTGGTCCTGGAGCGCTACGCCGGGGAGGAGCGGCTCTCCCCCGAGGTGCGTCGCATCGATCTCGCGCTGGGCGGGCTCCTCTCGCTGGCCCTCCGGGACCAGCGGTTCGAGGGTCGGGTCGGCGAGATCGCGGATCTCCATACCGGCGGACGGCTCCCGGCCAAGCGTGTGCTGGTCGTCGGGCTCGGCTCGCGGGCGGACTGCACGGCGGAGGTGGTGCGGCGGGCGGCCGGCGCCGCCGCACGGCGAGGCCGCGACCTCGGCGCAGCCACCCTCCTGATCCCGGTGCTCGGCGCTCGCGCGCGCGGGCTGGGGCTCGCCCAGCGGGCCCAGGCGACGGGAGAGGGCGTGCTCCTCGGCCTCTACCGCTTCGACCGCTACAAGGAGAAGCGGAACGGCGACCGCGCGATCTCGACCGTGACCCTCCTCGTGCCGACGGCGCGCGATCGGGCCGCGGCGCAGGAGGGATCCCGCCGCGCCGAGCTCGGGGCGGAGGCGACGACCTTCGCCCGCGACCTCATCAACGAGCCCGCCAACGCCGTGACGGCGTCGGCGCTCGCGGAGACCGCGAAGGAGATCGCGCGGGAGGCGGGGCTCCGGCTCCGCGTGCTCGACCGGGCCGCGTGCGAGAAGATGGGCATGGGCGCCTTTCTGGGCGTGAATAGCGGCAGCGTGGAGCCGCCGCAGTTCATCCACCTCGCGTACGTGCCGCGCCGAACCGCGCGCCGCCGGCTCGCCCTGATCGGCAAGGGCATCACGTTCGATTCGGGGGGTCTCGATCTCAAGACCGCCGAGGGCATGGCGACCATGAAGGGCGACATGTCGGGCGCGGCGGCCGTCCTCGGCGTGCTCAAGGTGCTGCCGCGGCTCAAGCCCGCCATCGAGGTGCACGGGCTGGTGGCGGCGACCGACAACATGCCGTCGGGCTCGGCGACGAAGCCCGGCGACGTCCTGCGCGCGATGAACGGCAAGACGATCGAGGTCAACAACACCGACGCCGAGGGCCGCTTGACCCTGGCCGACGCGATCGCCTACGCCCGGCAGGAGATCAAGCCGGACGAGATCGTCGACATCGCCACCCTGACCGGGGCGGCCTCGATCGCGCTCGGCAGCCTCTGTGCGGGCGCGATGTCGAACAACGCCGCGCTGGAGGCGCGGGTCATCGCGGCGGGCGCGCGGGCCGGCGAGCGCCTCTGGCCGCTGCCGCTCATCGACGAGTACCGCGAGGGCCTGCGCAGCGAGGTGGCCGACCTCCGCAACACCGGGCCGCGTCCCGGCGGCGCCATCACCGCCGGGCTCTTCATCCGGGAGTTCGCGGGCGACACGCCGTGGGTGCACCTCGACATCGCGGGCGTGGCGTTCTCCGACAAGGAGCTGCCGTACGCCGCGAAGGGCGGGGTCGGCTTCGGCGCCCGCACCCTCATCGAGTACGTGCTCGCCGCTGCCGGGCGAGGGTGAGACGGCGGCGCCAGTGGGCGGGATCGACCTCCACACGCACACGGTGGCGTCGGACGGCACCTACACGCCCGCCGAGCTGGTCCGCGAGGCCGCCCGGCGCGGCGTGCGCGTGCTGGCTGTCACCGATCACGACTCGGTGGAGGCGGTGGCGCCGGCCATCGCCGTCGCCCGGGATCATCCGCCCCTCGAGATCGTGCCGGGCATCGAGATCAACACGGACGGCCCGGGCGGTGAGATTCACGTCCTGGGCTACTTCCTCGACCACGAGGCGGAGTGGCTCCGCGACCTCCTTCGGGAGTTCCGGGCCGAGCGGGTGGCCCGCGTGCACCGCATCGCGGACCGCCTGGCCGAGCTCGGTCACCCGATCGACGCCGAGGAAGTATTCGCGCTGGTGCAGGAGGGCTCGGCGGGCCGGCCGCACGTGGCCCAGATCATGGTGCGCCGGGGCTACGTCGGCACGGTCCGCGAGGCCTTCGACCGCTTCCTGGGGGCAGGCAAGCCGGCGCACGTCGGACACCGGAAGGTCCTGCCTCGGGAGGCGTGCGAGATCATCCGCCGGGCCGGGGGACTGGCCGTCGTGGCGCATCCTGGATTCCACGACGACCCGGACCGGATGATCCGCGAGCTCGCCGCCACGGGGCTCTTGGACGGCGTCGAGTGCTACTACGCCGAGCACTCGGCGGAGCAGACGACGCAGCTCCTCGGCCTCTGCCGGGAGCTCGGGCTCGTGGCGACCGGCGGCTCCGACTTCCACGGACCCCGGGTGCGGGCGGCCACGCTGGGGCAGCCCTCCGTCCCGTGGGACGCCTGGGAAGCGCTCAGGCGTCGGGCCGGCCGTTGACGGGGCCGCCAAGGCCCCCTGACTCCGGCCCGGCGCGCGCCATGCGACCTGCTTCTCGCCTCCGACTCCGCGCGATCCTCTGCGCCGTTGCCCTGGTTCTCGGATGTGTGTCGGCGAGCCGGGCCGATCCGCCGTCGGGCCCCATCCGAGTGGGCGTGTCGCTGGCCGTGACGGGCCCAGGCGCACGGTGGGGCGAGCCGATGCTGCAGGGAGTGCAGCTGGCGGTCGAGGACGTGAACCGCCGTGGCGGCGCCGGCGGACACCCGCTGGAGCTGGTCGTGCGAGACAGCGCGACGCCCGGGCTCGACACGATCGGTCGGCAGTACACGGTGGCGAGGCAGTACGCCGAGCTCGTGGCCGACCCGGCCGTGGTGGCGGTGATCGGTCCCCAGTCGAGCCTCGAGGGGCGCGCGGTGGCCGCGCTGGTCAATCGGGCCGGTGCTCCCAACACTCACGAAAACCGGCTCTTGACAGGGAGCTGAGGAGCCCTTACCGTTCGGACCACCATGCGGTCTTGGGTCGCGGGTCGGACGGGCTTCTTCGGCTACTACTTTAGCTACCGTCTGCCCGGCGGCCCCATGCCGTAGCGCGAACCGAACAAACCAGGGGCCACGGGCGGACGGACTCGCCGCTCGTGGCCCCTTTTGCTTTTTCGGGCGCGCGCCGGGTTCGTACCGCCGGGAGGGAATCGCAATGATCATCGTTCTGAAGCCAGGGGTAGGGGACGCCGAGATCGAGGACGTCTGTCGGCGCATCGAGGCGCTCGGGCTCCGGGCCCACGTGAGCCGCGGCGAGCAGCGCACCATCATCGGCGCGATCGGCGACGATCGCTTCAAGACCCGCCTCCAGGCCCTCGAGGCCCTGGAGTGCGTCGAGAGCATGGTGCCGATCCTCCAGCCGTTCAAGCTCGCGAGCCGCGAGGTGCGCTCGACCGACACCGTCGTCCGCGTCGACGGCGCCGCGCTCGGCGGCGGGCGGATCGGCGTGATGGCGGGCCCGTGCTCGGTCGAGTCGTGGGACCAGCTTCGAGCGGTCGCCGAGGGGGTCAAGGGGGCCGGCGCGCACCTGCTGCGCGGGGGGGCGTTCAAGCCGCGAACCTCGCCCTACGCGTTCCAGGGGCTCGAGGAAGAAGGGCTCCGCCTCCTCGCCGCCGCGCGCAAGGAGACCGGGCTCCCCGTCGTCACCGAGGTCCTCGAGCCGGACAAGGTGGGCGTCGTCGCCGAGTACGCGGATGTGCTCCAGATCGGCGCGCGCAACTGCCAGAACTTCTCCCTCCTCAAGGAAGTGGGGCAATGCGGCAAGCCCGTGCTCCTCAAGCGCGGCATGGCCACCACGATCAAGGAGTTCCTGCTGTCGGCCGAGTACGTGCTCGCCGGCGGCAACCCGAACGTGATCCTGTGCGAGCGCGGGATCCGGACCTTCGAGACGACCACGCGCTACACGCTCGACCTCAACGCGGTGCCGGTGATCAAGAAGCTGTCGCACCTCCCGGTGATCGTCGACCCGAGCCACGGTACGGGACACTGGGAGTACGTCGCGCCCATGGCCAAGGCCGGGATCGCGTGCGGCGCGGACGGGCTCCTGATCGAGGTGCACAACCGGCCGGAGGAGGCGCTGTCGGACGGGCCGCAGTCCCTCAAGCCGGACAAGTTCGCGAAGCTGATGCGCGAGCTGCGTGTGCTCGCGGAGGCCTTAGGCCGCACGCTCTGAGGGGGCTCTGGAATCCAGATCCGGTCGCGACGCGCACGGGCGTGCAGCCAGCCGGCTGCACGCCCGTGGCGGGCTCGGAACCAGGCTCAGTCGATGAAGCAGACGCGCCGGAGACCCGCGTCCGTGACCTGTCCGGAGACCCCCTCGCCGCCGGCGACGATGCCGTCATAGTTCGAGGCGGGGGGAAACACGTGTCCCGAGCCCTTTCCCGGGCCAGTTGGAGCTGAAACCGGCCCGAGCGGACCCTTCGCGCTGCCGAGAAAGGTCAAGTACCGAGCGGAGATCGTCACTGACAGGCCCGTCAATCCGGCTGTCCGGGCTCGGACATCGGCACGCCCGCGCGCCTGCTTCGGGCGATACGCGGGGCGATGGCATAATGGTCTACGGTTCCATGGCTGTCCGGCGTTCTCTTGTCCGCGCATGGCGGCGTTTCCGCCGCCCGACCCTCGCCCGTCTCGTCTGGGCGTCGATCGCGCTCCACGTGGTGGTCGCGCTGGGCGTCTTCGCATGGATGTCGCGCGAGTCGGCGCGAGCCGTGCGACCGTCACAGGCTCCGCTGATCGTCGAGTTGCCTCCGGCCGAGTCAGGGACTCCGCTCGTCCGGCCCGAGACTCCGCCGCCGAAGACGAGCGCTTCTCGCCCCGCGCCCCCGGCGGCGCGCCCAGCGCCGGCCCCTCCCCGGCCCGCCCCCGCGCCGCCGTCGCCGCCGTGTGGCGAAGGCGCCTGAGCCCGCGCCACCCCGCCGCCGCCGCCGCCGGCCGCGACTCCGCCGCCGGCCGCGACTCCGCCGCCAGCCGCGACTCCGCCGCCTCCGGCGACGCCGGCACCACCCGCGCCGCCAGTGGTTGCGCGCGCGCCCGAGCCCGCGCCGGCCGCGCCGGCTCCGGCCCCGGCCCCCACGCCCGCGCCCACCACACCGCCCGCTCCCGCGGCGCCGGAGGCGGCGCCGCCTCCGGCCGCCCGGCCGCCGGAGCCCGCACCCGGCGCGGGAGCGACCGCGCGCTCCGCGCCGGCCGCGCCCGCCGAGCCGCCGTCAACGTCGTGGGCGGGGACCGGCCAACGCTTCTCGCTGCTGACGCCCGAGCTCCAGGTCCCACCGCCGCTGCCGCCGTCCGGGCGTGGCGGATCGCAGGCCGAGGGGACCGGCGCCGGCGAATCCGGGTCTTCGAGCGAGGGGCAGATCGCCGTGCCGCTCAACACGCAGGATCCGCGCTACGCGGAGTACTTCGCCGAGCTCAAGCGGCGGATCGAGGACAAGTGGACGTATCCTTCGGAGGCGTCGCGCAAGGGGCAGTCCGGCGGGGGCGAGGTCCGGTTCGTGCTCCACAAGAACGGTTCGGTCAGGACGGTGCAGATCGTGCACTCGTCGGGCGTCCAGATCCTCGATTCCTACATCGAGAACGCGATCCGCATGGCGCAGCCCTTCCCGCCGATCCCGGCCTCGGTCGGGGACGACGTGCTCCCGATCAGCATCAACTTCAACTACATCCTCGGCGGCATTCGAGCATTCGGGCTCCGGTGACCCGGCCGCGGCGCGACCTGCGGCCGCTGCCGCTCGGCGGTGTCGTGGCTTGCGCCGCGCGAGAGCCGGCTCCCTCGGCCGGGCGCTTGACCTCCCCACGCCGGGATCGCGCACCAGCATCAACTTCAACTACGAGCTGAAGGGAGCCCAATGATCCGCGCGCGCCGCCCCTTCCTGCCGATCCTTGTCGCCGGACTCCTCGCGGGTTGCGTGGCGCGCGAGCCGGACCGGCCGCCCGTACGCCTCACGTTTCTCCAGTTCAACGACCACTATGTCCTGGAGCCGACGGACCGCGCCGGGCAGAAGGGCGGGATGGCGCGGATCGCGACCCTGGTCGCCCGGACGCGGCAGGAGTCGCCGCATACCCTGCTGGCGCTCGCCGGGGACACCATCTCGCCATCCATCATGTCGGCGGTGTTGCGGGGCGAGCAGATGATCGCCGCGTGGAACCAGCTGGGGCTCGACGTCGCCACCTTCGGCAACCACGAGTTCGACTTCGGGCCGCCCACGCTGCTCGCGCGCATGCGGGAGTCGCGCTTCGCCTGGGTCTCCTCGAACGTGCTGGATCGCGCCACCGGCCAGCCGTTCGGTGGGGCGCGCGCCACGCACGTGGTCGAGCGGGATGGCGTCGCGGTCGGGTTCTTCGGGCTCACCGTGGCCGATACCCCCCAGACGTCGAGCCCGGGCCCCGGGGTCGAGTTCCGCGATCCCATCGCCACGGCGCGCGGGGCCGTGGCCAACCTCCGGACCGGGCGCCGGCCGATCGTGGTGGCCGTGACCCACCAGGACATGCCGGCCGACGAGCGGATGGCCCGGGAGGTGCCCGGCATCCACCTCGTCATCGGCGGCCACGAGCACGACCCGCTCGAGAACCTCGTCGGGGAGACGCTGATCACCAAGGCGGGCGCCGACGGCGTCTTCGTCGTGCGCATCGACCTCCAGGCGACCCGGGACGGGAAGGTGCTGGCCCGCCAGCATCGCTTCATTCCGATCACGCCGGAGCTGCCGGAGGATCCGGCGATGGCGGCCTTGGTCGCCCGCTACCAGGGCCGGCTCAGCGAGGCGCTCGACGTGCGGATCGGCGAGACGCGGGTCCCGCTCGACGCCCGCAATGCGGCGCTCCGGACGAGCGAGACCAACGCCGGCAATCTCGTCACCGACGTCATGCGGGCCCGGCTCCAGGCCGACGTGGCCCTCATGAACGGCGGTGGAATCCGGGGGAACCAGCTCGTGCCGGCCGGCGCGCTGACCCGGCGGGACATCAACGCCCTGCTGCCATTTCTCAACGTGCTGGTCATGCTGGAGGTGCCGGGCAAAGTCCTGCTGGAGGTGCTCGAGCGCTCGGTCTCCGTCTATCCGCGGGAGTCCGGCGGCTTTCTGCAGGTCTCGGGGCTCAGCTTCGTCTTCGATCCGGCCCGCCCGCCCGGCCAGCGGGTGGTGCGGGTCGTCGTGGGCGGCGAGCCTCTGGACCCCGAGCGGCGTTACAAGCTGGCGACCAACAGCTACACGGCTGGGGGCGGCGACGGGTACGCGATGCTGGCGACGGCGAAGCCGCTCGTCTTCCCGGAAGATGGCCCCGGCCTCGCGGAGACCCTGCTCGAGGCGATCGAGCGGGCCGGCGTGATCGCTCCGGCCACCGAGGGCCGAATCACGCGGTCCGGCCCCTGAGATGTATGACGCTTGACAGTCCAAAGGACCGGTTGGTACGCTGCTTTACGCGCTCCAGGCCAGGGACGTAGCTCAGTGGGAGAGCGCCTGTCTGACGCACAGGAGGTCGGCGGTTCGAAACCGCCCGTCCCTACCACGCCCGACATTGCACGAGGAGTGTCCCGACGCAAGGACGTGAGTGCCCCGAGTGAGGCGGCGCCCAGAGCATCACGAAGGGTGACCTTCGTGATGTTTTTGTCTTTGAAGACCGGCCTGGTCCGGAGAGAGATTCGACAGAAGGAATGGCGGACGAAACACACGCGCATCTGACGGGAGCAGGGGAATACGATTGCTCGCCCGAGCCACTGCCCACGCTCCGGCACTCGACGGCGCACCTCCTCGCCCAGGCAGTGAGGCAGCTGTTCCCCGGGGTGAAGCTCGCCATTGGGCCCCCAATCGAGAACGGCTTCTACTACGACTTCCACCGGGACGTGCCCTTCGCCGAGGAGGACCTCGCCCGCCTTGAGGAGCGCATGCGCGACCTCGCGAAGGCGGACTATCCGATCGTCCGCGAGGAGCGTTCGCGCGAGGAGGCGATCCGGTACTACCAGGAGCATGGCGAGCCCTTCAAGGTCGAGATCCTGGAGACCCTCCCGCCGGACGTGACGCGGGTGTCCTTCTATCGCCAGGGCGACTTCGTCGACCTCTGCCGCGGCCCCCACGTGCCGTCGACCGGCCACATCCAGGCATTCAAGCTCCTGTCATCCTCGGGGGCCTACTGGCGGGGCGACGAGCACCGGCCGATGCTCCAGCGCATCTACGGGACGGCCTGGTTCACCCAGGAGGAGCTCGACAAGTACGTCTGGAGTATCGAGGAGGCCAAGCGGCGCGACCACCGGAAGCTCGGTCGCGAGCTCGATCTCATCATGTTCCACGACGTCTCCCCGGGGGCGCCCTTCTGGCTGCCCAAGGGGATGGTGGTGTTCCGCGAGCTCGAGCGCTATGCGCGCGAGCTCCAGGACGCGCGGGGCTACCAGGAGATCTCGACTCCGATCCTCGTGAACAAGCGCCTGTGGGAGCAGTCGGGGCACTGGGAGCACTACTCGGAGAACATGTTTAAGGTGGAGGCCGAGGAGCAGGTCTTCAGCCTCAAGCCCATGAACTGCCCCGAGTCGACGTACGCGTACCGGCACGCGCTCCGCTCGTACCGGGACCTCCCGCTGCGGTTCTCGGAGATGGGGCGGCTCCATCGGAACGAGCGGTCTGGCACGCTGACCGGCCTGTTCCGCGTGCGCCAGATCACGATGGACGACGCGCACATCTACTGCCGCCCGGATCAGCTCCAGGCGGAGATCGCGGGCGTGCTCGAACTCGTCGAGGTCTTCTACGGGACCTTCGGGATCAAGCCGATGTTCAAGCTCGCCACGCGCCCGGACAAGTACCTCGGAACCGCGGAGCAGTGGGACCATGCCGAGCGTGCCCTGGAGGAGGCGCTCCGGGGTAACGGGCTCCCGTTCACGCTCAAGCCCGGCGACGGGGCGTTCTACGCTCCCAAGATCGACATCCACATCGAGGATGTCCTCGGGCGCGACTGGCAGATGGCCACCATTCAGGCGGACCTGACCATGCTGCCCGATCGCTTCCAGCTCGAATACGTGGACGCGGACAACCGGGCCAAGCGACCGATCGTGATTCACCGGGCGATCCTGGGCTCGTTCGAGCGCTTCATCGGCATCCTGATCGAGCACTTCGCGGGCGCTTTCCCGACCTGGCTGGCGCCGGTCCAGGCGCGGGTCCTCCCTGTTTCGGCGAAGCACGCGGAGTACGCCGGCACCGTCCATCGGCGCCTGGCGGACGCGGGGGTGCGGAGCGAGCTGGACGACCGCTCGGAGAAGCTCGGGTACAAGGTGCGCGAGGCGCAGCTGCAGAAGGTGCCGTACGTGCTGGTCGCGGGGGAGCGCGAGGCTCGTGATGGGACCGCGAGCGTTCGCAAAAGAGGCGGCGAGGACGCGGGGGTCATGCCCCTCGATCGGTTCCTCGCCGAGATCACGGCCGAGATCCGGACCCGGGCCGTGAGCTCACGCATCTAGGGTCGGAACGGGGGTAAGGCGCATCTCAACACTGCAGCGGGACCTCAGGATCAACGAAGGGATCAGAGCTCGGGAAGTCCGGGTAGTCAGCGCGGAGGGCGAGCAGCTCGGCATTCTGCCGATTGCCGAGGCCATCAGGGTCGCGCAGGAACGGGAGCTCGATCTGGTCGAGGTCGCGCCGGAAGCGGCGCCGCCGGTCTGCCGGATCATGGACTTCGGGAAGTTCAAGTACCAGCAGAGCCGGCGCGCGAAGGATGCCCGCAAGAAGCAGACGGTCATCCAGGTCAAGGAAGTCAAGATGGGGCCGAAGACGGACGAGCACGACTTCCAGTTCAAGGCGCGGCACGTCCGCCGGTTCATCGAGGACGGCAACAAGGCCAAGGTCACCATCCGATTCCGGGGCCGGGAGATGGTCCACACGGAGCTCGGCAGGCGGCTGCTGGACCGCATGACCCAGGACATGCTGGACATCGCGACGATCGAGAGTCACGCGCGGCTGGAGGGGCGGAACATGGTCATGATCCTGACCCCGAAGCAGCGCTAGGCTCCGCCGCAGAGAGACGGGAACGCCATGCCGAAGATCAAGACGAAGCGGAGCGCCGCCAAGCGGATCCGCGCCACCGGCACCGGAAAGCTGACGCGCGCGAAGGGCTGGAAGAAGCACCTCCTGGAGTGGAAGCCTTCCAAGCGGAAGCGACAGCTCCGCAAGGCAGGCCCTGATCTCGCCGGCGGACGTGAAGCGCATCCGGCGTCTCGTCCCCTATCTCTAAGGCCTGCCGTTAAGACCTGCCGTCAGAGGGCGGGATCGGACGAGCGCCCGGTTCCCGCACGGGCGGCGTGGTACACTCTGCCGGCCGGGGATCCCGTCCCAGGGGTCGACCCGGATGGTCGCGGCCCTGCGGGCCGCCCGGCCTTCCCGCCAAGGGAAGGCCGATGCACACCACTAGCCCCGGCGATTCGTCGTGCCGGAGTCCTGCGTCCCAGCCGCCTTAGGCGCGCCTGGGTCGGGTGACAGAGGGGTTGCCTCCCCCTGGGCTCAAGTGAGGCCAGAAGGAGCGAGCGATGCCGCGCGCGAAGGGCGGGCCGAAGACCCGCCAACGACGGAAGAAGGTCCTCAAGCAGGCGAAGGGCTACTGGGGGGGTCGCCGACGGCTGTATCGCACGGCGGCGGAGACGGTCCTCCGGGCCCTCGCGTTCGCCCATCGCGACCGCCGGGCCAAGAAGCGGGACTTCCGGTCGCTCTGGATCCTCCGGATCAACGCCGCCTGCCGGGCCCTCGGCATGCCCTATTCGAGCTTCATGAGCGGGCTCAAGAAGGCCGGCGTGAATCTCGACCGGAAGGTCCTGGCGGATCTGGCGGCAACCGACCCGGCGGCGTTCGCCCGCCTGGTGGAGACCGCCCGGGCCCAGGCCGGCCGGTAGCCCGTCCGACCCATCGCCGAACCCCGCCAGGGAGGAAGTTTTCCCTGGCGGCGGCCGTGCCGAGGCGAATCGTGGACGAGGCCAGCGGGTCCGAGGCGGGTTGTCAGGGACTTGCCCTTCCACGAATTGTCAGCGGGCTCCCCGCCTTTGTCAGTTTCGCGGGGCCTCTGGCTGGGGAGAGGACCGGGTCCAGCGCGGATTGGCGCGGGAAACCCTCGTCGTGGCGGGCGTCCACCGGGTAACATGGCGTCGGCCCGAGGCCGGATGGACCTCGGCACAGGGATTGCTGTAAGGGCTCTCCTGATGGTTCTGACCCGACCAGGGAGGGTACGATGAGCGAGCCCGATAGTGCAGCGAGGGAGGTCCCGGACCCCGAGCCGAGGGGCATCCGGGCGATGATCCGGCGGCGGCGCCGGTCGCGGAAGCGCGACCAGCGCGGTCTCACCCTTGTCGAGCTGATGATCGTCGTGACGATCATCGCGATCATCGCGGCGGTCGCCATCGCGATCTATCAGGACATCGTCAAGAAGTCGAAGCTCGCCGCGGATCAGGGTATCGTCTCGAGCCTCCGGTCGGCGGTGGCCATTTACTACGGCCGCAGCAACGGCCTGTTCCCCGCGACGATGACGTCCGTGGAGGCGCTCGTCCAGCCGGCGCCGATCTACAATTGCAGCGTGCCTCCGACCTACGAGCCGAGCAACGGCAAGATCACCTTCACGGCAACGCTGAGCGACTGTCCGTAGCCTGCTCGCCGGGGCGCATCTCGGGTGCGCCGCGCCGCGATCCGGAAGGGGCCGGCCCGATTCGGGCCGGCCCTTCCGCTTTCACGGCAGGGCCGAGCGCCACCGGAGGGTCGTCGTCCTCGCGCTCGCCGACCCGATGCGCTCCGTGTGGGCACTCGACGGCTCGCCTCTTCTGTCGCGCGTGTCCATCCGGCAGCATGGCCGCCCATCGAGCAGACGCATAGTCGCGACGTCAGCAGCCCCTCCAGTTTGCGCCTCTTGTCAGGCGCTTCTGCCACGAACCCATACATCCTTCCGAAGTTGGGATATTTGCCTCGTCCGCGCCTCCCCCGCTGAGATACGATGACGGCGCAGCGGGCGGGGGAACACAATGTCTGACGCTCGTCGGTCTCGCATTCTCGTGATTGACGACGACGCCAACGTCCGGGAGGTCCTGCTGCACCTACTCGCCTCGTTCGGGTACGACGTCCACGAGAGCGCCGACCCGGTGAGCGGGCTGACCCGCTTCAAGGAGGGTGGGTGGGACTTGATCCTCGTCGACGTTGTCATGCCGGCGATGAGCGGTTGGGGGGTGGTGGAGCGGATCCGGCAATACGCCCCGACTACCGCCGTCGTGCTGATGACTGGGATGAATCAACCGATCGTGATGCAACGCGCCCGTGACTGGCGGTTGCCGGTCATCGTGAAACCATTTCGCGCCGACGCCATTCGGGCGATCGTGGCCGCGGCCCTGGGAGCGAAGCCGGTCTAAAGGGCTCGCGTTTCATCGGCATCCTCTTCATCCCCTGCCTGAGTGTCGAGACTCCCGAGGGGTACCTTCGGCGACAATGCCGCACCCTGGGTCGCGCGGTTACAGGAACCGGCTCGAACGATTCAGGGTCGAGTGCCGCAAGAGTGTGGGGATTCGAGTCCCCCTTCGACACCACGAGATGCTCCGTCAAGAGCCGCCCAGGTCGGGGAGAGTCCCGGCGGCGGCGAAGCTCGCAAGATCGCGCCTCGCGCGGTCGGTCAAGCGGTAGGTTGCCCGTCCGACTCGGGAGAACCAGCCGTACACGTCGCGCTGCACGATGCGGGCGGCGTTGGGTACGAGACCCGTCTCCCGCAGGGCCCTGAGGCTCGCGTCACCACCGCGGTCGATCAGTAACGCGCAACGCAACGCTTCCTGCCGGTAGGCGGTCATGATGGGCGACCGCGTGATGCCGCCGCGATTGGGATCACCCGCCCGGCGCGCGTGCTCGCCGAGGAGCTGGCCCAGGCGCCGGCCGTCGGGTCGTGGCCGGTAGGGCACAGGATCCACCAGTACCTCGACACCGGTGGGCGACGAGCCCGGACCGATCGTCAGAAGACCCAGGCCCAGGCGGCGGCACAGCTTCCGGATGTCTCGACGGTAGACGGCCGCCCGGCGTCGGCCCCGTGGCCTGCCCACCGCGAGATAGACACGATCGGTCACCGCGAGACGGTCGATGCCCTGGAGCAGGAGTGCAAGGTTGAATGACCGCTTCAGCTCTACGATCACCGGCGGTTCGACGCCACGCGTCCCTACCACGTCACAGCCTTTGACCTCACCTTTGACCGTGTAGCCCTGCTTTTCGAGGAAGGCTTTGATGGCCGGATACAGGTCAGACTCGGGCGGACCCGGTTGCGAGCGCACGGCTCATGCTACGACGTGAACCGGGCTTTTCCCTCGAAACGGGACGCCACGCGTCGCCGGACAGACGACGAGCAGCATGCGCTCCCACCGGAAGGCGGTTGAGGCTCGTTCGGCGTCGCTCACTCCTCGACGATGGAGTTGGCGCAGGCAAACATCCTCGGCCGGCCGGCGTAAATGGCCAGCGTTGGGCCGTCGTGCCACTCGACGCGACCGTACCGGCCCGGGATGACCGGCCAGCCCTCGGGGTCGCGACGGACGCGGTAGGGCCGCGAGGGCCATGAGCGCATGACGCGACGACCTACCCTGCGCAACACGGGTAGTGAGGGGAGGGGGCGCGCGGGTTTCGGGAGGTTGCAGGTGGCACCGCCAGCTGCCGTATTTGGCACAAGCCAACCCTGCAAGTGGCCGGGGGTTCTCGCGCCTACTCCCATCCGGTAGAATGACCCGACGAGCTCCGGCATGGCCGACCAGCGTGTCCAGACGATCGTGGAAGGCGCCCGCGAGGAGATCGAGCGGGCCACCACCCGCCGGGACCTCGACGAAGTGCGCGTCAAGTACCTCGGCAAGCGGGGTACCCTCACCCAGCTCCTGCGAGCCCTCCCGGGCCTGCCGCCCGCCGAGCGCCCCATCGTGGGCAAGGAGGCCAACGCGGCGAAGGCGGGGCTCGAGTCGGAGCTCGAGGCGCGGCAAGCCCTCCTGGAGGGTCTCGAGCGGCGCGCTCGCCTGGCGGGGGATCGGCCCGACCTGACCCTTCCAGGCCGGCGGCTCGTCCCGGGCGCCCTCCATCCCCTCACGCAGGTGCACGACGAGATCGTCGACGTGTTCACCGGCATGGGCTTCGCGGTCGCCGAGGGGCCCGAGGTGGAGCTCGACTTCTACAACTTCGAGGCTCTCAACATCCCGAAGGATCACCCCGCCCGCGACATGCAGGACACCTTCTACGTGGGCGGCGAGGTGCTCCTCAGGACGCACACCTCGCCGGTGCAGATCCGGACCATGGAGCGGCAGAAGCCGCCGGTGCGGATCATCTGCCCGGGCCGCGTCTACCGCCGGGACGCCGACATCACGCACTCGCCGGTCTTCCACCAGGTGGAGGGCCTGGCGGTCGACCGCGGCATCTCGATGGGCGATCTCAAGGGCACCCTCGCGCTCTTCGCCCGCGAGCTCTTCGGTCCGGACAGCCGGATCCGCTTCCGGCCGTCGTTCTTCCCGTTCACCGAGCCGTCGGCCGAGGTGGACGTCCTCTGCTTCCTCTGCAAAGGCGGCGGGTGCCGCGTGTGCAAGCAGTCGGGCTGGCTCGAGATTCTCGGCTCGGGCATGGTGCACCCGCGGATCCTGCGGGCGATGGGCTACGACACGGAGGAAGTGACCGGCTGGGCGTTCGGCATGGGCATCGAGCGCGTCGCCATGCTCCGGTACGGGGTCGACGACATCCGCCTGTTCTTCGAGAATGACCTGCGCTTCCTGTCGCAGTTCTAGCGGAGGGCCCCGGTGAGGATCCCTTACCGCTGGCTTCGCGAGTTCGTCGAGACCACGCTCGACCCGCGCGCGGCCGCCGAGCGACTGACGATGGCCGGCATCGAGGCCGGCCTGGTCGGCGAGGGCGCGGCGGAGCTGAACGGCCTGGTCGTCGCCGAGGTCCTCCAGGTGGCGCCGCACCCCGCGAGCGCGACGCTCCAGGTCTGCGAGGTGTCGACGGGCGCGGAGCGCTATCGCGTCGTGTGCGGCGCGCCGAACGTCCGGGCGGGCGCGCGCGCGGCCTTCGCGCCCCCCGGCGCGTCGCTGCCCGGGGGCCGGCGGCTCGCGGTCGCGACCATTCGCGGCACCGTGTCCGAAGGGATGCTCTGCTCCGAAGCGGAGCTGGGCGTCGGCACGGAGGCCGGCGGCATCCTGCTCCTCGGCGCCGACGCGCCGGTCGGGGCGGACCTGGTCAGCCATCTCGGGCTCGACGACGCGATCCTCGAGGTCGAGGTGACCCCGAACCGGCCGGACTGCCTGGCGATCGTGGGCGTGGCCCGCGAGCTGGCCGCGCTCACCGGCGGCCGGCTGCGGCCGCCGGACTCGACCGTTCACGAGGACCCCGCGCTGACGACCGCGGGCTGGCGCATCAGCATCGAGGCCCCGGATCTCTGCCCGCGGTACGCGGCACGCCTCATCACCGGCGTCACCGTCGGCCCGTCCCCGCCCTGGCTGGCCCAGCGGCTCCGCGCGGCCGGGCTCCGGCCGATCAACAACATCGTCGACGTGACGAACTACGTCCTCTGGGAGCTCGGGCATCCGCTCCACGCGTTCGACGGCGATCTCCTGACGGACCGCCACGTCGTGGTCCGCCGGGCGCGCCCCGGCGAGACGGTGGTGACCCTGGATGGGCAGACCCGCGCGCTCAACGAGCAGATCCTCGTCATCGCGGATGCGGCGCGCGCGGTGGCGGTGGCCGGCGTCATGGGCGGCGCCAACACCGAGGTGCGGGACTCGACCCGCACGGTGTTGCTCGAGAGCGCGTACTTCGCGCCGGGCTCGATCCGCCGGACCGCGAAGGCGCTCGGGCTCTCGACCGAAGCGTCCTACCGATTCGAGCGCGGCGCGGACATCGAGGGACTCCGGGACGCGCTCGACCGCGCCGCGCGGCTGATCGCCGAGCTGGGCGGGGGCCGGGTTGCCACCGGCGTGCTCGACGCCTATCCCGCGCCGCGGCGGCCGCTGGCGGTGCCGCTGCGCCTCGCGCGCATCGAGCGGGTCGTGGGAGTGTGCCCGCCCCCCGCGACGGTCGCCGACATCCTGCGCGGCCTCGGCTTTCCGGCGACGCAGCGGGACGGCGGCTTCGAGGTCGTGGTGCCGGCCTTCCGCCGCGACGTCGCGATCGAGGACGACCTCGTGGAAGAGGTCGCGCGCGTCTGGGGCTACGAGAAGATCCCGTCGACGCTGCCGTCGGGCGCGCTCGCGCTCACGCGGCGACCCGGTCACATGGTCGCGCGGGACGCCGTGCGGCGCGTCCTGAGCGGCGCGGGCTGCTACGAGGCCGTCTCGCTGTCGCTGACCGACCCCGCGCATCTCCGCCACCTCGGGCTCTCGGCGGACGATCCTCGGGTCGTCCGCCTCCAGAATCCGCTGGCCACGGACCGCTCCGTGATGCGGCCCACGCTGCTCTTCGGGCTTCTCGAGGCGCTGGCGACCAACGTCCGGCGCCAGGCGCCGGACGTGCGGCTCTTCGAGATCGGCCGGGTGTTCGAGGGCCAGGGGCCGGGCGTCCTCCCGCGGGAGGACACCCGGGTCGGGCTCGTGCTGACCGGGCAGCGCGCGGCCCGCGCGTGGCACACGCCGCGCGCGAAGTCCGACGTCTTCGACGCCAAGGGTCTGGTCGAGAGCCTCGTCGAGGCGCTCGGCCGTGGCGAGGTGAGCGTCAGCCCCACGACGGCGCCGTACCTCGAGGACGGGCGGGCGGCGACCGTCGTGGTCCAGGGCGCGCCCGTGGGGATCGTGGGTGAGCTTCATCCGGACGTCCAGAAGGCCTTCGATCTGCCGGCGCCGGTCTTCGTCGCCGAGGTGTCCCTCGACGCGGTCGAGGCGTTGCCCGGCCGCGTCGTCCAGTACCGGCCGCTTCCCCGCCACCCGGGCGTGCAGCGGGACCTCGCGGTCGTGGTGCCCCTCGACGTGGCGGCCGCGGATGTGAGTCGCGCCATCGAGGCGATCCGGCCGCCGTGGCTCAAGCGCGTGGCGCTCTTCGACGTCTACGAGGGCGCGCAGGTCGGCCCCGGGCGCCGGAGCCTCGCCTACGCGCTCCTCTACCAGGCCGATGACCGGACGCTCACCGACGCCGAGGTCAACCGGGCCCACGCCGAGGTCGTCGAGCGACTCCGGGCGGAGCTTGGCGCCGAGGTGCGTGGACCCGACGGCGCCGCGCGGAGCGATGCCGAGTGATCCCAGAGGCGGAAGGCCGTCGGCAAGGAGCGCACCGTGAGTAACGACGACGCCCAGGCCCGGCTCGCCCTCCTCGAGCAGCACGTCCAGCGCGCGATCGAGCTGATCGGGAGCCTCCGGGCCGAGAATGCCCGGCTCTCCGGCGAGCGCCGGGCGCTCGACGCCCGGGTGGCTGAGCTCACGGCGGAGGCGGAGGGGCTCCGCATCCGCCTCGAGGCCATTGGCCGGCTCGAGACGGAGCAGCGGCGCCTGCTGGAAGAGCGTCGGCAGCTCCTCGGGCAGGTGGAGGGCATCCTGAAGGATCTCGCCCGGATCGAGGGGCTCTGACGGCGCCCGGCGATGTCCGGGCGGCCGGACCGCGGCCAGATGATGGCCAGAGGCGAGCCAGAGGTTTGACAGAGGTTTGCGACAGGCTTGCCACAGGATTGCCATAGGATTGCCATAGGATTGAAGGAGGCGGCGCATGACCGAGGGCCGAGCGGACGTCGAGATCCTGGGTCAGCGATTGTCCGTGCGTGGGCGGGGCACCCCCGAGTACATCCACGAGCTCGCCGAGTACCTGAACGGGCGGATCGAGAGCGTGCGGGACCAGGCCCGGGTATTCGATCCGCTGCGGCTCTCGCTGCTGGCCGGCCTCCACGTCGTGGACGAGCTGTACCGGGAGCGCGAGGCCGAACGGCAGCCCCGGATCGACGGTCAGCTCCTCGAGCGAGTAGACCGGCTGACGGCGCGGCTCGGCGCGGTCCTGGATGGCCGTGCCGGGGATTGACGGCCGCCGAGAGTGGTCGGCAGCGCTTCCCTGCGCTGTGCGTGATGTGAGGCGACGGTTGCGAGCCTAGTAACGTAAACGGGAGTCCTTCCGCGTGACGGTGTGCACGCCCCTCGCGAGAGGGGACGCCTGAAGTCGCGCACCGGGCTCCCACCTGGTAAACCAGGTTCGAACCAGCCGATCACACGGCAGAGGCGGGGAACTTTCCGATGGGCGGGACCGAGCGTCCCGCCCATCGTGTTTCTACCGGTCCAGGCCGCGCGCTCTGGTCCTCCGGTGTGCGGACTCGGGTGATTCGTCTCGGTGGAATCATCTCTTTCGAGCCGTATGTCTGCCCGGAGGGGCGCGATCCGCGCCATTTTGGCCAGACCGGCCGCGCCCAGACGTGCCTTGACACCAGAATCAAAACAGCCTAATGTTGGGCGCATTTACGGCGGCTTTGTCGCGATTGTGACCTGGCCCCGGCCCGGTGCGGCCCCTGTTGGGCGGCCGACTCCTGAGGGGAGGTGGCGTAGCTGGAGTCCACCACGCTGGTCGTCCTGATCGTTGCCGTCCTCGTCCTGTTGCCTCTCGGAGTGATCGCCGGGCTCTTCTACCAGCGGCAAGTCACGACCCGTCGGCTGGGAGACGTTGCGCAACACAGTCGGCGCGTCATCGAGGAATCCGAGCGGACCGCGGAGGCCCGCCTGAAGGACGCCGCGATCGAGGCCAAGGAGGTCGTCTACCGCGCGCGGACCGAGCTCGAGCAGGAGGTCCGGGAGCGGCAGAAGGAGATCCAGGCACTCGAGCGCCGGTTGAGCCAGAAGGAGGAGCAGGTCACGCGGCGGCTCGACCAGTTCGACCGCCGGGACCGGGACTACCACTCGCGCGAGGAGAATCTCCGCGCGCGGGAGCAGGGCCTGAAGGAGATCGAGGCCCGGCAGCAGGCGCTGGTCGACGAGCAGCGCCGGCAGCTCGAGCGGATCGCCGGTCTCACCGCCGAGGAGGCCAAGCAGCGGCTGCTCGCCCAGATGGAGACCGAGGCCCGGCGCGAAGCCGTCCTGATCGGCATGCGGCTGGAGGAGGAGGCGCGCGAGGGAGCCGAGCGCAAGGCGCGCGAGGTGCTCGCGACCACCATCCAGCGGCTCGCCCCGGATTACACGGTGGAGACCGCGGTGTCCATCGTGGACCTGCCGTCGGACGACATGAAGGGCCGGATCATCGGGCGCGAGGGGCGGAACATCCGCGCGCTCGAGCTGGCCACCGGCGTGGACCTCATCGTGGACGACACGCCGGAGGCCGTCATCATCTCCGGCTACGATCCCTTGCGGCGCGAGATCGCCAAGATCGCGCTCCAGCGGCTGATCGCCGACGGGCGGATCCACCCGGCGCGGATCGAGGAGGTCGTCGAGAAGGTCAAGAAGGAGATCGAGCAGCACCTCAAGGAGGAGGGGGAGCGGGCGTGCTTCGAGGTCGGCGTGCACGGCCTGCACCCCGAGCTGGTGCGGATGGTCGGTCGACTCCGGTACCGCACGTCCTACGGCCAGAACTGCCTCCAGCACTCGAAGGAGGTCGCCTGGCTGGCCGGGATGATGGCGGCCGAGGTCGGGGCCGACGTCAAGCTGGCCAAGCGCTGCGGCCTCCTCCACGACATCGGCAAGGCGCTCACCCACGAGCAGGAAGGGAGCCACGTCGACCTGTCGGTCGAGCTCCTGTCCAAGTACAGCGAGCCGCGGGCGGTCCTGAACACGATCCTCTCGGGGCATGACCAGGAGGAGCCGGAGACGGTGGAGGCGGTGCTGGTGGAAGCCGCCGACGGCGTCTCGGCCGCGCGGCCAGGCGCTCGCCGCGACGTGCTGGAGAGCTACATCAAGCGGGTCAAGGCCATGGAGGAGATCGCCTGCTCGTTCAAGGGCGTCGACGCGGCCTATGCCATCCAGGCGGGCCGCGAGCTCCGGATCATCACGAAGTCCGACCAGATCTCGGACCTCGACACGTACCAGCTGGCCAAGGACATCGCCAAGCGGATCGAGGCCGAGATGCAATACCCCGGTCACATCAAGGTGACCGTGATCCGGGAGCACCGCGCCACCGAGTTCGCGCGCTAAGCCCGGGCCGCCCGGTTGTTCGGGTACACTGGGGGAGATGCCCGTGAAAGCGCTGACTATCCTCTGCATCGGCGACATCTTCGGCGAGCCCGGCCGCCGGGCCCTCGTGACCTTCCTCCCGCGCCTGCGGAGCGAGCTCCAGGTGGACCTGGTGATCGCCAACGTGGAGAACGCCGCCGCCGGGTTCGGGGTGACGCCGGGCCTCGCGCGCGGCTTCCTCGAGGCCGGCGTGGATGTGATGACGAGCGGCAATCACATCTGGGATCGCAAGGAGATCATCGGCTACATCGTCAAGGAGAACCTGCTCCTCCGCCCCGCCAACTATCCGGCGGGGACGCCCGGCGTGGGCTCGGTGATCGTGAAGGCGGACGCCCACCAGGTGGGCGTGCTGAACCTCCAGGGGCGCACCTTCATGGCCTCGATCGACTGTCCGTTCGCGCGCGCCGACGAGGAGCTCCAGCAGCTTCGCGCGGAGACGCCCCTGATCATCGTCGACATGCACGCCGAGGCGACGTCGGAGAAGCAGGCCATGGGCTGGTACCTGGACGGGCGCGTCTCGGCCGTGGTCGGCACGCACTCCCACGTCCAGACCGCCGACGAGCGCATCCTGCCGCAGGGCACGGCGTACCTGACCGACCTCGGCCTCACCGGGCCCATCGATTCCGTGATCGGCGTGGAGCCGGAGCTGGCGATCCAGCGGTTCCGGACCGGCATGCCGAATCGCTTCGAGCCGGCCCGGGGCCGGGCGCGCTTCCAGGGCGCCGTGATCCGGGTGGATCCGGAGTCGGGGCGCGCGCTCTCGATCGAGCGCGTCCAGCGGGACCTTCCCGCCTGACCCGGGCCGCCGCCGTGGCGCAGATCCTCGACGGAAAGGTCGTGGCGGCCAAGGTCCAGGCGGCGGTGACCGAGGGTGTCGCGGCGCTCCTGACCCGCGGCGTCCAGCCGACCCTGGCGGTCGTGCTGGTGGGCGAGGACCCGGCGTCGAAGGTCTACGTCGGCGGCAAGCGGCGCGCGTGCCAGGCCGTCGGCATCGCGGCCCGCGACCATCTCTTCCCCGAGGGGCTGACCGAGGCCGATCTGCTCGCGCTCGTCCGCGACCTGAACGCCGACCGCGCGGTCCACGGCATCCTGGTCCAGCTGCCCTTGCCCGCCGGGATCGACGAGGACCGTGTGATCGGCGCCGTCGACCCCGCGAAGGACGTCGACGGCTTCCATCCGGAGAATCTCGGGCGCCTGCTCGCCGGATCGCCTGGCGTCGTCCCGTGCACCCCGGCCGGGGTCCTCGAGATCCTCGACCACTACGGCATCGACCTGAAGGGCGCGGAGGCGGTGGTCGTGGGGCGCTCGCGCATCGTGGGCAAGCCGCTGGCGCAGCTGCTCCTCGGGCGGCACGCGACCGTCACGACGTGCCACACGCGCACACGCGACCTCGCCGCGCACACCCGGCGCGCGGAGATTCTCGCGGTGGCCGCAGGCCGGCCCGCGGTCGTCACCGGAGACATGGTCCGGCCCGACGCGGTGGTCGTGGATGTCGGCGTCAACCGGCTGCCGGACGGCAAGCTCGCCGGCGACGTGGACTTCGCGAGCGTGAGCCCGCGCGTGCGCGCGATCACGCCGGTGCCGGGCGGCGTGGGGCCGATGACGATCGCCATGCTCATGCGAAACACGCTCGACGCGGCCCGCCGGCTGGCCGGAGTCGCCTGAATGGCCAGCCTGCCTCTGCCGCTCACCGATCCCGGGCGCCGGGTCTTGACGGTCTCGGAGCTCACGCACGCGGTCAAGGACACGCTCGAGGGCCGCTTCGGCGGGCTCTGGGTCGAGGGCGAGATCTCGAACCTGCGTGTCCACACCTCGGGGCATGTCTACTTCACGCTGAAGGACGAGGAGGCCCAGGTGCGGGCCGTCCTCTTCCGGAGCCGGATGCGGCGTGTGCGCTTCGAGCCGGCCGACGGGCTCCACGTCCTCGCGTTCGGCCGGCTCGATGTCTACGCCGTCCGGGGCGAGTACCAGCTCGTGTGCGAGGTGCTGGAGCCGAAAGGCCTGGGCGCGCTTCAGCTCGCCTTCGAGCAGCTGAAGGCCCGGCTCGCCGCCGAGGGGCTCTTCGACGCCGGGCGGAAGCGGCCGCTCCCCGCGCTGCCCCGCCGCGTCGGGCTTGTCACGTCCCCGACCGGCGCGGCCGTGCGGGACTTCCTGCGGGTCGTCACCCGCCGTTTTGCCGGCCTCCAGGTCCTCGTGTGCCCGGTCCGCGTCCAGGGCGATACCGCCGCCGGCGAGATCGCCCAGGCGCTCGGGACGCTGAACCGCCGGGGCGACCTGGACGTGATCGTGGTCGCCCGCGGCGGCGGGTCCCTCGAGGACCTGTGGGCGTTCAACGAGGAGGCCGTCGCCCGGGCGATCGCCGCGTCGAAGATCCCGGTGATCTCGGCGGTCGGTCACGAGACCGACGTGACGATCGCCGACTTCGTGGCGGACCTCCGCGCGCCGACGCCCTCGGCCGCCGCGGAGCTCGTCGTGCGGGAGAAGGCGGAGCTGGTGCGCCAGCTCGCCACGCTGGGGACCCGGCTCCGCCGCGCGATGGGGCAGCGCACCGGGCGGGTCGCCGACCGGCTCGCCGACATCCGGCGCCGCCGCGTCCTCACGGATCCGGGCCGGCCGCTCCGGGACTGGGCGCGCCGCGTGGACGATCTGGGCGCCCGGCTCAGTCGCGCCGTGACCCGGCACGCCACGCGCAGCCGTGAGCGGCTCGACCGGGCGGCGCGGTCGCTGCGCCCCGCGCTGCTGCGAGCGCCCGTGCGCCACCGGCGCCAGCTGGCCGCGAACCTCGGAGGCCGGCTCGAGCGCGCGCTCCGCGGCGAGACCGCGCGCCGCCGTCGCGCCGTGGAAGCGCTGGCGGCGCGGCTCGACAGCCTGAGCCCGCTCGCGTGCCTGGCCCGGGGGTACGCGATCGCGCTGTCGCCCGCTGGCGAGGTGGTGACGCGCGCGGATCAGGTGCGCGTCGGCGAGCGGCTCGCGGTGAGGCTCCGCGCGGGAAGCCTCGGGTGCCGGGTCGAGGACGTGGAGCTCGACGACGCGTCGCCCGGGCGAGGAGAGAGCGATGACCGCCACACCTGACTCGGCGTCGCCCCGCGACAGCGGTCCGAAGTTCGAGGCGGCGATGGCGCGCCTCGAGGAGATCGTTCACGCGCTGGAGGCGGGCAACCTCTCCCTCGACGACTCGCTCCGCGTCTTCGAGGAGGGAACGGGCCTCCTCCGTCTCTGCACCCGGCGTCTCGAGGAGGCGGAGCGGCGGATCGAGATCCTCGTGCAGGACGAGGGCGGCGGGACGCGCGCCGAGCCGTTCCGGTGGGAGGAGGGGCAGGGATGAGGACACGGGCCGCCGCCGGCCGCCGGCCGATGGTCCGGCGGCACGAGGTCCGCCGGTGACGGCGTTCGATCTCGAGGGCTACTTCGCGGAGCGCCGGCGCGCCGTGGACGAGGCGCTGGACCGCTACCTCCCTGCCACGACCACTGCCCCCGCCGGTCATCCACGAGGCGATGCGGTACAGCGTCTTCGCCGGCGGCAAGCGCCTCCGCCCGATCCTGGTGATCGCCGGCGCCGAGGCGGTGGGCGGCCAGATGGCCGATGTCATGCCCACCGCATGCTGCTTCGAGCTGATCCACACCTACTCGCTGGTCCACGACGACCTCCCCGCCATGGACAACGACGACTACCGCCGCGGGCGCCTCACGAACCACAAGGTGTTCGGCGAGGCGATGGCCGTCCTTGCCGGGGACGCGCTCCTGACGCAGGCCCTCGGGCTCGTGTCCGTCAACTTCGGCCTGGGCAAGGCGGCGGCCGAGGTGTTCCCGCGCGTCCTCGCCGAGATCACGCGGGCCGCGGGCACCGACGGGATGGTGGGCGGTCAGGTCGTCGACATCCAGTCCGAGGGCAAGACCGTGCCCGCGGAGACCCTCGACTACATTCACACCCGGAAGACCGCGGCGCTCATCCGAGGAGCCCTGCGCTCGGGTGCGCTCCTGGCTGGCGCCTCCGAGCCGCAGCTGGCGGCGCTCAGCGCGTACGGAGACTGCATCGGTCTCACCTTCCAGATCGTCGACGACATCCTCGACGTCGAGGGCTCGCTGGAGACGCTCGGGAAGACGGCCGGCAAGGACCAGCGGCAGCAGAAGATCACCTATCCGGGGATCCACGGCCTCGCCGCGTCCAAGGTGCGCGCCGCCGCGCTCACCCGAGAGGCGCACGCGGCGCTCGCGCCCCTCGGGCCGGCGGCGGAGCCGCTCCGCGCTCTGGCCGACTTCATCCTGAACCGCCGGGCCTGAGGAGTCGTCCGTGAAACCGTCGCTCCGTCGCCAACCGAGTGAGCCGTGCGGGGGGGTGGGGGGCCGCGGGCCGGAGGCCGTCCGCCAGGCCGCCGCCGCTCCGATCGACGGCCTTCGGCCTGTGGTCGACGGCCTTCGGCCTGTGGTATTGCCTGCAAGAGCTGACGACATGGCCGAGATCGTCGACATCCACGCCCGCGAGATCCTCGACTCCCGCGGAAACCCGACCCTCGAGGTGGAGGTCCATCTCGACAGCGGCGCCGAGGGCCGCGCGGCCGTGCCCTCGGGCGCCTCGACGGGCAGCGCCGAGGCGCTGGAGCTCCGGGACGACGACCGCCGGCGCTTCGGCGGCAAGGGCGTCCTCCAGGCCGTGCGCAACGTCGAGCGCGTGATCGCGCCCGAGCTCAAGGGCATGGACGCCACCGAGCAGGCCCTCGTCGACCGCGCGCTCTGCCAGCTCGACGGCACGCCCCAGAAGGAGACCCTGGGCGCGAACGCGATCCTCGGCGTGTCCCTCGCCTGCGCGCGCGCCGCCGCGGACGATCTGGGGCTCCCGCTCTTCCGGTACCTCGGCGGGCCGAACGCGCGCCTCCTGCCGATCCCGCTGATGAACGTGATCAACGGCGGCGCCCACGCCGACAACCGGCTGGACATCCAGGAGTTCATGCTCGTGCCCGCCGGGCTGCCCTCCTTCTCGGAGGCGCTCCGGGCGGGGTCCGAGATCTTCCACGCGCTGAAGCGCCTCCTGAAGGAGCAGAAGCACGTCACCGGGGTCGGGGACGAGGGCGGCTTCGCGCCGGACCTGCCGGGGGCCGAGGCCGCGCTCGGCGTGCTCGTCCGTGCCATCGAGGCGGCGGGGTACCGCCCGGGCGAGGACGTGTGGCTGGCCCTCGACGTCGCGGCGACCGAGCTGTGGCGCGACGGCCGCTACCACGCGCCCGGGGAGGGCGCGACGTGGACCACGGCCGAGCTCATCTCGTTCTACGAGCGGCTCGCCGACCAGTTCCCGCTGGTGTCGATCGAGGACGGCCTCCGCGAGGACGAGTGGGACGGCTGGACGGCGCTGACCGAGCGCCTGGGCGACCGGCTCCAGCTCGTCGGGGACGACCTCTTCGTCACCAGTGCCGAGCGCCTCGCGGAGGGCATCCGGCGCGGCGCCGCGAACGCGATCCTGATCAAGGTCAACCAGATCGGCACGCTGACCGAGACGCTCGACGCCGTCGAGCTGGCCAAGGCGTCCGGCTACGGGGTCGTCGTCTCCCACCGCTCGGGGGAGACCGAGGACACCTTCATTGCGGATCTCGCGGTTGCGGTGAACGCGGGGCAGATCAAGACGGGATCGCTCTCCCGCAGCGACCGGGTCGCCAAGTACAACCAGCTCCTCCGCATCGAGGAGTGGCTCGGAGACGCCGCGCGCTGGCCGGGCACGACGATCCTTCCGGGGCGCGCCTGATGAACCGGCGGCACTCGAACAGCCTCCAGGACGGCCTTCGGCCTCTGGCCCACTTTCACGGATGAGCCGGCTCACGCGGCCCGGCTGGATCGTGGTCGGCGCACTCCTCATCCTCGCGGTGATGGCGGTCTTCGGCGACAACGGCGTCCTGGCCCTCCGGCGGCTTCGCGGCGAGGTGGACACGCTCGTCCGCGAGGTCCGCACGCTCGAGGCGGAGAACGAGCGCCTGTCCCGGCAGATCTCGGAGCTCCAGGAGGACCCGGCCGTCATCGAGCGCATCGCGCGCGAGGAGCTCGGCCTGGTGCGTCCAGGGGAGAAGGTGCTCCGCTTCCCGCGCAGCGCGCGGCCGGGCGAGGCGGCGCCGGCCCTCCCGGCGCCGCCTCGGCGGTCGCCGTAGCGGACGGGTACCACGACATGATGCGCTGGACGTGGCTCGAGCCATACACGGGCTGGCTCTTCCTGGCCACGCTCCTGTTCAACCTGCGCGCCGCCTGGAAGCTGGCGACCGACTGGGCCGGGATGACGACGACGATCCGGTTCGTGCGCGCCGGGTACGCGCGGCGCGGCGAGTTGCCCTCGGAGGAGACCCTCGGCGCCGCGACCGGCGGCCCGGTGTTCCTCACGCTCGTCGCCGCCTATCAGGAGCCCGGCATCGCGGCGACGTTGCGGGGGCTCCTCGAGCTCCGGTATCCCCGCGAGCGGGCCCGATTCGTCGTCGTGACCAAGGCGGCGGAGAATGCCGCGCCCCACCCGGCGATGCCCGACAGCACCGGCGCCCTCTGCGAGCAGTTCATCGCGGACCTGCCGCCCTACGACGCCAAGCGGCTCGCCCACCTCGTCATGCCGGGGCCCGGGCGCAAGGCCGAGCAGCTCAACTGGGCGCTCCGGCCCGAGACGCTCGGGCAGATCCTGGAAGCGGACGCCGCGGAGCCGTCGCGGGTCTTCCTCGGCGTGTTCGACGCCGATTCGGTGCCCGATCCCGACACTCTCCGCTGGATCGCCGGCGAGGAGCTGGCCGGCCGGCGTGCGCTCGCCTACCAGGGCGTGACACTGTCGCTGGCGAACTGGAGCGCGCTCGGTATCCGCGGCCGCATCTGCGCCATCCAGCAGTCGTCGATCTTCACGCGGGTGTCGCTGGCGCGCCTCGTCAACGAGGTATGGCGCATCCGCCTCATCGACCGCTTGACCGCCCGGATCCCGGGGCGAGCCGCGGGCTGGGCCCGGGCGGCGCTCGAGCTCGGCTTCCGGCGCTCCCAGATCTGCCTCGGCCACCAGCAGTTCGTCCGGCTGGACGTGCTCCAGGCGCTGGGCGGCTTCCCGACGGGCGGCGCGACCGAGGACTCGACGCTCGGCTACATGCTGGGCGCCCGCGGGATCCTGATCCGCCCGATGCCGATGATCGAGCTGACGGATCTGCCGGAGACCAAGGAGAAGATCATCCGGCAGAACGCGCGCTGGTATCAGGGCGTCCTCGACGACGTCGCCTACCTCTGGAGGACCTGGCGGGTCGCCCCGACCGCGTTCAACCTCGCCCAGCTCGTCCGGCACGTGTTCAACAAGGTCCTGGAGTGGCCGGTGGCCGCGTTCGTCTACCCGGCCATGGGATACCTCGGCTGGCACTTCGCCTACGCCTACCGCCACGAGCAGCCGCTGCTCTTCTTCATCGCGGTAGCGGTCCCCACCGTCTCGCTCGGGCTCACGATCTGGGTCGGAGGCGTCGTGACGCAGCGGGAGATCCAGGCGATGGAGCCGTACCTGCCCCGGCCGCTCACGCTCGGGTGGCGGCACTGGAGCGAGTGGATCCTCGCCACGTTCCGCTGCCAGACCTACTGGCTCCTCGCGACGCGCGCCGCGTGGCGGGTCCTGTGGCGCACCGTCCGCGACGGCCGCTACGAGCCGAGCAAGACGGATCGCGTCACGCGCGGCGCGCCCGCGCGCTCGGCGCTCGGTCAATGGTGGGAGCGCCTGGTCGGAGGCGACCGGCTGGAGCAGGATTCCCACCCGAGCCTCGATCGCTAGGCGCCCGGCGGGCGCGGTCCCGGCCGCGACGGCGCCAGCCGGTTGCCGACCGCCTCACGACCGGCCATGCTATGAGACCTGCGGAGCGCGTGTGAACCCCACCCTCGTCACGGAGAACCGAGCCATGGCACTGCTCGACGGGAAGGTCGCCATCATCACGGGAGCGTCCAAGGGCATCGGACGCGTCCTCAGCCTGTGCTTCGCCCGCGAGGGCGCGGCGGTGATCTGTGCGGCGCGCTCGGCGGAGCTCGTCCGCGAGACCGCGGAGCTGGTCCAGCGGGCGGGCGGCCGCGCGCTCGCCGTGACCTGCGACGCCTCGAAGGAGGACGACGTCCGGCGCATGGTCGACGCGGGGGTCCGGGCCTTCGGCAAGCTCACGACGCTGATCAACAACGCGGGCGACGGCGGACCGACCCGGCCGGTCGAGGAGTACACGATGGACGACTGGCTCTACACGATCCACTCCTGCCTGACCAGCTCGTACGTGTGCACCCGCTACGCCGTGCCGGAGATGGTCAAGGCAGGCGGCGGCGCGATCGTCAACGTGTCCTCGTCCGCGGGCCGGCGCGGGCTGCCCTATCGCATCGGCTACTGCTCGGCGAAGGCCGGCCAGATCGGGATGACGTACGGCATGGCGCTCGAGCTCGGGCCCCGCGGGATCCGCGTCAACTGCGTGGCGCCCGGCGCCGTGGAGGGCGATCGGATCGATCGGGTCATCGCCGGGCAGGCCGAGGTCCGCGGTGTCAGCGTCGAGGCCATGCGGAACGAGGTGCTCGAGCGCTCGCCGCTCCGGCGGATGACGACGGCCGACGACATCGCGGAGGCCGTGGCCTTCCTGGCGAGCGACCGGGCGAAGAACATCTCGGGTCAGGTGCTGTCCGTCAACGCGGGGGAGCCGGCCGCCTGACACCTGCGCCGTTCTCGGACTGACGCGCCCGCCGGCCGAGTTCGACGGGCGTCTCGCGGCGGCGGATCTGCCCGGCATCCAGCGCCCCTCCCACGCTCCAGCCGCGGGGTATGATCTAGCTGCGGGACGGACGCGCTGACGATGGCCACCACGACCACATCGATGGGCGAGTTGGTAGGCGACAGCCCGGCGATCGTCGCCCTGCGCGACGAGGTGCGCCGTCTCCTGGGATCTCTGGGCGGTGGCCGGCTCCCCCCCGTCCTCATCGAGGGCGAGACGGGCACGGGGAAGGGCCTCCTGGCCCGCGTGCTCCACCGGAGCGGCCCGCGCGCGGCCGGCCCCTTCGTCGCGATCAACTGCGCCGCGATCCCGGAAACCCTCCTCGAGTCCGAGGTGTTCGGCTACGAGCGCGGCGCCTTCACGGACGCACGCCAGGCGAAGGCCGGGCTGCTCGAGGCGGCGCAGCACGGGACGTTCTTCCTCGACGAGGTGGGCCTCCTGCCCGAAGGCGTCCAGGGCAAGCTCCTCAAGGCCATCGAGGATCGCGAGATCCGGCGTCTCGGGGCGACGCGCAGCATCGCGCTCGACGTCTGGATCATCGCCGCGACCAGCGAGGACCTCGGAGCGGCGCGGCAGGTCGGCCGGTTCCAGGAAGCGCTCTATCACCGGCTGTCGGTCCTGACGTTTCGGCTGCCTCCCCTCCGGGCCCGCGGGGACGACATCGTGCTGCTGGCCGAGCGCTTCCTCGCCCGGGCGTGCGCCGAGTATGGTCTCGGCGCCAAGCGCCTCGGCGCCGACGCGCGCCAGCTCCTGCTCGACTATCCCTGGCCCGGCAACGTGCGCGAGCTCGAGAACGTCATGGAGCGCGTCGCGCTCCTCGGCGAAGAGGCGATCGTGGGCGCGGAGCGACTCGGGCTGGCCCTGCCTACGGGCCGACGGACGCGGGGCGCCGACGCGTCGAGCGGCGCGGGGCCGGGGACGGCGGACAGCGGCGAGGTCGAGCCGCTGCTCCAGGCCCTGGAGCAGACGGGGTGGAACGTCTCGCTCGCCGCGCGGCGGCTCGGACTGTCCCGGAACGCGATCCGCTACCGCATCGAGAAGCACGGGCTCCGCCCGGGCCAGAGTCGGCCCCTTCCGGCTCCGCCCCCGGCCAGTCCCGCGGCGGCCCCCGCGGCGCCGGCGCTGCCGGTGGCCCTGCCACCCGCCGAGCCCACGCGCAGCGTCTTCCCGGCGTCGGCCCCGCCGCTGCCCGAGTCGCGCGGCATCCCGACCGTGCGCTGGGAGCAGCGCCGCGTGACGCTCCTCCGTGCGCTCCTCGTGATGGGCGAGACGCCGACGCCCGTGCCCGACCGCTACGCCGGGCTCGACCTCGTCGTCGAGAAGATCGCGACGTTCGGCGGCCGGCTCGAGGAGCTGGCGGCCACGGGGGTCGTCGCGGCTTTCGGGCTCGAGCCCGTCGAGGATGCCCCGCGCCGCGCCGCGCACGCGGCGATGGCGATCCTGCGGGGGACGCAGCGCGCGCGGACCGAGGGCGAGGCCGTCGACATCCGGCTCGCGATTCACGTGGGCGAGGTGGTGGTCGGGCAGGCGAGCGGCACCGCGGAGATGGCGCTCGAGAGCAAGCAGGAGAGCTGGGCGCTTCTCGGCGCCCTCGTCGCCCAGGCCGAGCCCAACAGCATCGTGGTGAGCGAGGCCGCGGTGCAGTTCCTCGAGCCGCGCTTCGATCTCCTGCCGGGCGAGGCCGGCCCGGCCCTGCCGGGCCGGACCTATCGCCTCGTCGGCCTCGAGCCCTCGGCGCTCGAGCCCCGCCGTCGGCTGGCGCGCTTCGTCGGCCGCGCCCGCGAGCTCGAGCTGGTCCAGAGCCAGTTCGCGGCGGCCGGCCGCGGGCACGGGCAGGTCGTGGGCATCGTCGGCGAGGCCGGCATCGGGAAGACGCGGCTCGTCACGGAATTCCGTCAAGCGCTCGGGTCGGACGGCATCTGCCTCGAGGCCCACTGCGTCTCGTACGGCACCGCCATCCCGTACCTTCCACTCCTCGGCATGGTGCGGTCGGCGTGCGGGCTTCAGGACGGGGACGCGCCCGAGACGCTGGCCGCCAAGGTCCGCGACCGACTGGGCGCGGTGGGCCTCCACGGCGAGGCCGGTGCCGCCAGTCTGCTCCACCTCCTGGGAGTGAAGACCGACACCGAGGCGCTGGGCGCGCTCAGCCCGGAGGCGCTCCAGGCGCGCACCTTCGAGACGCTCCGGCAGCTCATCCTCCGCGCCAGCCGCCATCAGCCACTGGCGCTCGTCGTCGAGAACCTCCACTGGATCGACCGCGCGTCGGAGGAGTTCCTGGCGTCGCTGGTCGACGTGGTGCCCGGCGCGTCGATACTCCTCCTCTTCACGTACCGGCCCGGATACCGGCCGCCGTGGAGCGACAAGTCCTACGCGACCCAGATCGCGCTCCAGCCGCTCGCTCCGCGAGACAGCCTCGCCCTCGTCCGCTCCGTCGTGCCGGTCGCGACCGTCTCCGACCCGCTGGCCGAGACGATCCTCGCGCGGGCCGAGGGCAACCCGTTCTTCCTGGAGGAGCTCGTCCTCGCGATCGCCGAGCGACCGCCGGACGCCGCGCCGCCGGCAGTGCCGGCGACGGTCCAGGACGTCCTCCTGGCGCGCATCAGCCGCCTGACGCAGGAAGGGAAATGGGCGCTTCAGACCGCCGCGGTGCTGGGCCGCGAGGTGCCGCTCGATCTCCTGCGGGCGATCTGGGCGGGGCCGGGCCCGCTCGAGCCCCAGCTGCGCGAGCTGACGCGGCTCGAGTTCCTCCATGGGCACGGCGGTCTCGAGGAGCCCGTGTACTTCTTCAAGCACGCGCTCACGCGCGACGTGGCGTACGAGAGCCTCCTGCCGAGCCGCCGGCGGGAGCTCCACGCCGCGGCCGGCGAGGCGCTCGAGCGGCTGTACGCGGGTCGGCTCGAGGAGATCGCGGACCGGCTCGCGCACCACTTCGCGCGTGCCGATCGGGCGCCGAAGGCGGTCGCGTATCTCGTCCGCGTGGCGGAGCGCGCGGCGCGGACCTACGCGCACACCGCGGCCGCCGCCGTGCTCCGCGAGGCGCTGCGGCAGGCGGAGCGCCTGCCCGCCGAGGAGCGCGAGGGCCAGCTGACGACGCTCACCCTCCGCCTCGCCCATTCCCTCTACTTCCTCGGCCAGTTCCCCGAGGCGCTCGATCTGTTGCTCCGGCGCCGCGAGCAGGCCGCGCGCCTCACCGATCCGGCCCTCGCCGCCGCCTGGCACTTCTGGCTCGGCTACATGCGGAGCCACCTGGGCGACCACGTCGGCGCCGACGCGGACGCGCGCCAGGCGATCAGCGCGGCGGAGCGCGCCCGCGACCCCGTCACGCTCGGTCAGGCCCACTATCTCCTCTCCCGGGGCGGGTTCTGGTCGGGGAGGTTCGCGGAGGGCGTGGCGCATGGCCGCCGCGCCGTGGCGCTCCTCCAGCCGACCGACGCGCGCTGGTGGCTGGGGGCCGCTCACTGGGGCGTGGCATTCAATCACGGCTTCGTGGGCGAGTTCGAGCGCGGACTCGCGGCGGCGCGCGAGGCCCAGCGAGTCGGCGAGGCGATCGGGGACCCGCGGCTTCAGGCCTACGCCGCCTGGACGATCGGCTGGCTCGAGGCGGCCCGCGGCCACGGGGAGATCGGCGTGGAGGCGTGCCGCCGCAGTCTCGAGCACTCGCCCGATCCCGTGAACACCGGCGATGCGCTGAGCTTCCTGGGCGGCGCCTATCTGGAGCTGGGCGACTCGCGCCAGGCCGTCCCGCTGCTCGAGGACGCGGTGGAGCGCTGGACCCGCTTCCAGCACCGGCCGATGCTCGGCTGGTTCACGGCCGTCCTGGGGGAAGCGTGCCTCCTGGCGGGGAACGCCGGCCGCGCGCGCGAGCTGGCGGAGCGGGGGCGGGGGATCGCGGACGGCGTCGGCTTCAAGTACGCGACCGGCTGGGCCTGTCGCGTCCTGGGCCGCCTGGCGCGGCTCGAGGGGCGGGCGGACGAGGCGGAGCGAGAGCTCGAGGCCGGGCTGGCCGCCTTCCGCGCGATCGGCGCCCGCTTCGAGGCCGCGCGCACGATGCTCGACCTGGCCACTGGCGCCATCGCCCGGCGCGACGCGGCCGGCGGCGCGCGGCTCGCCCGCGAAGCGCTCGCGCAGCTCGCCGGCCTCGGGGCGCCGGCCTACGAGGAGCGCGCGCGTCAGCTGGCCGAGGCCGCGACCTCGGGGCCCGGCGCCTGAGACGCTCCCGCGGACCCTACGAGCCCGCCGGAGACCGGAAGAGCAGGAGCAGCCCGGCGAGACTCGAGCCGAAGAGGACCCACGCGACGCTCAGGACGACGATGACCGCCGCGGCGTAGAGGACGAGCCGGCCCACCGGGCCGATGGGCCCGAGCCTGAGGTGGTAGCGGATCCAGGATTCGTTGGAGGCCATGGCTCGGTGACCGCGCGTGCCGCGTCGCGGGCTGATACGGCTCCTCGACGCGCCCTTTAGCTGGCCCGCCGGGTCACCCGAGCGCGGGACGCCCGCGCCTCTCGAGCCGGGGCCGATCCCTTCCGCCGCTCCAGGCTGGCCTTGAGCGCGTCCATGATGTTGACCACGGGCGCGCGCCGCTCCGCCGGCGCCTCGATCTCGATCGTCTTCCCCCTCGCCTTGGCGCGCGCCGCCTCCAGTACCCGCTCGCGGTAGGCGTCCTTGTAGCGCTCCGGCCTGAAGGACGAGCTGGAGAGCTCGTCGATCAGCCGGCGCGCCAGCTTGATCTCCTCCGGTCGACTCTGGCGCGCGTCCTGAGAGACGGACGGCCGCTCCCGTACCTCGTCGGCAAAGAACAGGGTGTGCAGGATCAGCCCGTCGGCATCCGCCCGGATCGCCACCAGGTTCTCCTTGCCGCGCATGACGAAGGTCGCCAGCGCGAGGCGGGCGTCACCGGCCATGGCGGCGGCCAGCAGCCCGTAGGCCTTCTCGCCGCCCTTGTCGGGGGCCAGGTAGTAGGTGGTCTCGTAGTAGACAGGATCGACCGCCGCGAGCGGCACGAACTCGGCGATCTCGATCGTGCGCGACGCCTCGCCCTCGAGGTGCTCGAGCTCCTCCGGCGTGAAGACGACGAACTGATCCTTCCCGACGTCGAAGCCGCGCACCAGCTCGCTGCGCTCGACGACGCGCTTGTGCGTGGGGCAGTAGAGCTGCTGCTGGATGCGGGTGCCGCACGCCGCGTGGACGAGGTGGAATGCCGGCGCCAGCGACCTGGTCGCGCTGCGGAGCGCGACGGGAATGGTCACCAGGCCGAAGCTGATCATGACGCGGCTCAGCGGGCGCGAGTCGTGCCGGCCTTCCGATGCCGTGGCCCGTCCCCGCCCGGCGGCCCGGGCCGAGTGGCCGGCCCTGCCGCTGGTCCGGGTGTGCGCCGGCCTCACGATGCGTGCGGTGCGAGTCCTGGTGGCCATGGTTAGTGCGCCCCCGGTGAGTGCCTCGACTCACCCGTCTGATCGTTGCGTCATGCGGCGCCGAGACGCCGCCTCTCGACCCGGGTCTCTGTTCTACAGCAGCTCGCGCACCTTGTCCTCCAGGACGGTGAGCGCGATCCGGGTCCGGTTCGGCTCGCCGCGCGCGAGCGACTTCGCGAGCTTCGCCGCCTGCTTGACGGTCACCTTGGGTGGCATCGGTGGCTCGAACGGATCGACGACGGCCTCGACCACGACCGGGCCCCGCGTGCCGAGGGCCTCCTCGAGAACGGCGCCGCACTCGGCCGGGTCCTCGATCCGGAAGCCCGTCCCGCCGCACGCGCGGGCAAACGCGACGAAGTCGATCGGGTGGAGATCGCAGCCGTACTCGGGGTTGCCGAGGAACACCATCTGCTCCCACTTGATCTGGCCCAGGGTGTCGTTCCGGACCACCACGATCTTGATCGGCAGGTCGTACTTGACGGCGGTGGCGAACTCGGCCATGAGCATCGAGAATCCGCCGTCGCCGACGAAGCCCACGCACTGGCGCTCCGGATGCGCGATCTGCGCCGCGATCGTGTAGGGCAGCCCGTTGGCCATCGAGGCGAGCGTGCCCGACAGCGAGTGCAGCTGCCCCCGTCGCGCGGGGATGTGGCGGGCGAACCACGTCGTGATGGTGCCCGAGTCGCAGGAGACGATCGCCGTCGACGAGAGGCGCTTGCCGAGCTCGTGCGCCACGACCTGCGGCTTCATCGGCCGGTCGCGCCGCGCCGCCTGCTCCTCCATCAGAGCGCGCCACTCCCGCATGCCGTCCTGGGCGCGCGCGAGGAATGACCGGTCCTCGTTCCGGCGGAGGAGCGGCAGCAGCGCCTTGCAGGGTGTGGCGGGCATCGCCCACGAGGCCGACCTCGACCGGATACCGGAGGCCGATGCGCACGGGGTCGACGTCGATCTGGATGCCGCGGGCCTGGCCGGGCTTCGGGTAGAACTCGATGTACGGGAAGGACGTGCCCACCAGCAGCAGGGTGTCGCACTCCTCCAGGACTTCCTGCGACGGCCGGGTGCCGAGAAGCCCGACGGCGCCCGTGGTGTACGGGCTGTCGTCGGGAATCACCGCCTTGCCGAGGAGCGGCTTGACGACGGGGGCGCCCAGGAGCTCGGCCAGCTGCTCGAGCTCGTCGGTACCGCCGAGCGCTCCCTGGCCGGCGAGGATCGCGATCTTCTTGCCGGCGTTCAGGATCTCGGCCGCCCGACCGAGATCGGCGGGATCGGGCAGACGCCCGGGCCGCGCGTGCACGTCCGAGGTGTGCCCGGGGACGTTGCGGGGCGACCGCTCGCCGCCCTTCTGCTCCTGGAGGTCGACGGGAAAGTTGATGTGCGCGACCCCTCGATAGGCGAGCGCGGTGCGACACGCGAGCGTCGCGACGTTCTCCACGTGCGCCGCGCCCATGACCCGGCTCGTGTAGACGCTGACGTCCTCGAAGACGCGGTCGAGATCCACGTCCTGCTGAGCATGGGTATCGATCAGGTCGTGGTAGTGGTGCCCGGTGATCGCCAGGACGGGCGCGCGGTCCAGCTTGGCATCGTAGAGCCCGTTGAGAAGGTGGAGGCCCCCGGGTCCGGACGTGGCGAGGCAGACCCCGAGCTTCCCGGTGTACTTGGCGTAGGCGCAGGCCATGAAGGCCGCCGATTCCTCGTGGCGAGCCTGGATGAAGCGGATCTCCTCGCGCCGGAGACGCAGGGCCTCCATGATGCCGTTGATGCCGTCCCCGGGAAGCCCGAAGACGACGCGGACGCCCCAGTCGTGCAGGACGTCGACGAGGATGTCTGCAGCGGTGTGCGCCATGCCGAACCTCCTCAGGCTCCATGCCACCGGTGACGGGTGCCGCGCCGCGGACGACGAAGGGGGCAGGCCTCCATCGAGGGAATCGGGGCGGGGCACCGACGAGCCAACGCGCCGGGCCGCACGGGGACGCCCGCGCGAGCCGGTCATGCGCAGGCCTCAGCGAGGCGGTGCCGAATACGCCACTCGATAGATCACGCCGTTCGTGTCGTCCGAGACGAGGAGCGCGCCGTCCTTGGCCACCGTGAGGCCGGCCACCCGGCCGAATTGCGCGGCGCCGCCCTCGATCAGGAACGTGCCGAGAAAGTCCTCGAAGCCGGTCGGCTGCCCGTCCTTGAAGTGGATGCGGACGACCTTCATGCGAGCGAATCGTGCAAGGCCTGCGCCACGCTGCGCGGTCTATCGAGCGAAGCCGACTCGACGGAGCAGCGCGACGGCGCCGAGTCCAACAACGATGGAGAGGGCAGATCAGTGTCAGCGGGTCGTCAGGACGACAGAATGACCTCTGGAAGTGACGCCACCGATGGCGTACAGGTCGCCCCGGCCATCTTGCGACGCAGAGGAAGCACGCTCGACCAGGCCTCGCCGAGTCGGCGCCTCGAAGGCGCAGGAGGCCTTCCGGCGTGCCCTCGTCACACGGGAGGGATCGCTGGAGTGCGCGACGCCTCTGCGCCACGGTCTCCCCGGTGTGGCGCCGGGCCTGGGCCTTCTGACGTCGACCACCAGTAGGCGTCCGAGATCCTCCATCCGGGCCGTTGCACGGACTGACGCGCCCCTCGCGCCTATGGCGAGGGCGCGGGACCCGGTCCGAGGCACTCTCATTGCACTGAGCCTTGAGCGCCTCGCTCGTGCGTGATGGGAGACACGGTCCGACAGCTTGACTCGTCGCTGACGTCCGGTCGCACAGGAGAGACGACCACCCCCGCCGAGCGGGCGGGCGGGCTGGCCCTGCTCGTCCTGCTGATCGCCCTGGGCGGCACGATTCTTTTCGGACGCGTGCTCGCCGCGCGCGGCGTGACCCTGGCCAACGCGATCGCCGTTGCCTTGTTCGGTCTCCTCTTCGGCCATCTGGCGTGTCGGTTCCTCCTGGCGGCGACCGGCTTCATTCGGGGAATGCAAAGGGCCAGACGGAGCGGACCCAGTGCGACGCGGGCGCCGAAGAGCGGCGCCGTCTCCCGCACGGCGATCGTCATGGTCATTCGCCACGAGGAGATCCCGCGCGTCCTGGCCGGTATCCGCGCGACCTTCAGGACGCTCGCGGACAGCGGTCCGGTCGGCCCCTACACGTTGTTCGTCCTGAGCGACTCCACCGCCCCGGGCATCGCTCAGGCGGAGGAGGAGGCGATCCGCGCGCTGATCCGGGAGCTCGGCGCGGCCGGACGCATCGTGTATCGACGCCGCGCGACGAACGAAGGGCGGAAGAGCGGGAACCTGGCGGATTTCTGCGCGCGCTGGGGGCGGCAGTTCGACTACATGGTGGTGCTGGACGCCGACAGCCTTCTGTCCGGGCGGACGATCCGCGAGCTGGTCCGGCGCATGGACGCCGCTCCCCGGGTGGGCATCCTCCAGGCGGCGACGCGTCCGGTCAACCGGGAATCGCTCTTCGCCCGGATCCAGCAGTTCGCGGCGGGACTGTACGCGCCGCTCATCACCGACGGCCTCGACTTCTGGCTCGGGAAGGCGGCGCCCTACTGGGGCCACAACGCGATCATCCGGCTCGCGCCGTTCATGCGGCACTGTCGGTTGCCCCGCCTGTCGGGTCCGGCCCCGTTCGGTGGCGAGATTCTCAGCCACGACTTCGTGGAAGGCGCGCTGATGCGGCGGGCGGGGTGGGAGGTTCGCCTCGCTCCCGACCTCGGCGAGAGCTACGAGGAGATTCCCGCAAACGTCATCGCGTACGCGGCGCGCGATCGACGGTGGTGTCAGGGGAACTTCCAGCATCTCCGCCTGATCACCATGCCCGGCCTCAGCATGGCGAGCCGGCTGACGTTCGTCGTGGGCGCGCTCGGCTACCTCTGCGCCCCGGCGTGGACGCTCCTCCTGCTCTTCCTGTCGCTGCATCTCCGGCCTTCCCTCGCGGACGTCGGGGACGTGGAATCGTCCGACGGGCACCGGCTCTCGGCCTTCCTGCTGCTCGCCGCGGTGCTCACGTTCCTGTTCGTGCCGAAGATCCTGGCGATCATCCGGGTGGCGGCGCGTCCAGGAGGCATGCGGTCGATGGGAGGCACTCGCGCGGTGCTGCTGAGTCTCGTCGGGGAGAGCGTGTTCGCCGCCCTCCTCACGCCCATCCAGCTCGTCTTTCACACGCAGTTCGTCGCCGCCATCCTGCTCCGTCGCGCGGTAGGGTGGAGCGCGCAGGAGCGACGCGACAGCGACACGACCTTCGTCCAGGCCGTGCGGGCCCACGGCGGCCACACGGTGGCCGCCGTGCTGCTGGGCGTGATCGCCTACTTCATCGATCCGCGCCTGCCCCAGTGGCTCGCGCCATCCATTGCCGGGTTGGCGCTGTCCATTCCCATCTCGATGTGGAGCAGCTACCAGCGCTGGGGCCAGCAGGCCCGGAAATGGGGTTTGTTCCTGATCCCGGAGGAGACCGCGCCGCCTCGAGTCCTGGCCTTGCTCGACACACGGCCCGGACCGGAGGCGCAGACGCGCACCCCAGCCCTGGACGCCTTCGACCTGGCGGGCGGCCGCCTCACCGCCTGACGTCGGACCTCCAACGCGCCCGACGGGCAGGGGAACGACCGGCCCGGCGCTCGCCCCTCGCGGTGCGCCCGACTCGGCCGGAGCTGCTGCGGCGCGGCCCGACGGCTCCGCTTGACACGGCCGGAGGGCTGCCGTAAGGTTTGAGTCGGCATCGCGGGGTGGAGCAGTCCGGTAGCTCGTTGGGCTCATAACCCAAAGGTCGCTGGTTCAAATCCAGCCCCCGCAACCAAGGAAACCAAGGGGTTACGGTGCACCGCCGTGGCCCCTTGCTTTTTCAACCCAATGTTCGGCCCGAAATCACCACATAAAACCTGGTCGTGCGTAAACAGGCCATCCGAGAATTCACGGACAATTGGCAACGGGTCCATAAATGAACGAACTTCAGCGTCGCGGTCGTCGGAAAGGTTGGGCGTCCGTAAGGCTGGCCTGACGGGACATCGGCAGCGACGCGTCAACGAAGAACTGCTGTCGTGCCCCTTCCAGGCTAAGCGACAGCCAGGTGTCGTGTTGCACGGGTATAAAATCTCGCGGGATGGCGCTACGGCCCCCTCAAGGCCGAAACAGGGTTCGAATGTGCGCCGCGCTAAGGTGCCGTGCTCTTGCAGGTGCAAGTCCTGCCTGGGGAATTGTCGGTGCACCCCAGTAGCTACCGAGGCGGCGAGGAGGGTAACCGAATCGCTGAAGCTCTCGGGACATCGGCCCACCATGGGTGGGTCTGCGAGCCGACGGGCCGCAACACGAGTGAAGCCCAAGCAAGCCTCGAAAGTGATGTCGTGAGGGTCGACCTGCTTTGCGATAGGGAAGACCGCTGGACCCCGTGGGAGCAACCGACCGATGACCACGGGGTCGCTCACCGGGGTATGGGGCGTGGCACGTTGGCACAGAGCATGGCGCAACACGGGAGGCCCAGCGCGGCGAGGGGTCGCGGCCCTCACTTCCGCGTGTCGGCGGAAGCCGCGCTGGGTGTCGGAGGGGTCCACAGTACCGACTGGACCCACCAGACAACAGAACTGGTGGGGAGGGAAGGGACCCTGGTTCGGGGTGTGTCTCGACGAGCCAAGGGGCGGGAGATTGGCGTGAGCCTGACACCTCCACCCAAGCTCCGGCGGCTCCAAGAGGCGCTGTACACCAAGGCCAAGCAGGAACCGGGCTACCGCTTCTACCTGCTGTACGACAAGGTGTATCGAGCGGACATCCTGGCCCATGCCTATGCGCTCAGTAAGCAGAAGGGTGGAGCGCCGGGCGTGGACGGCGTGACGTTCGAAGACATCGAGACAGCAGGGCGGGAGGGGTGGCTGGCCGCCGTAGGGGAGGCGTTGCGCACGGAGACGTACCGGACCCAACCGGTGCGGCGGGTGCTGATCCCGAAGCCGGGCGGAATTGGGGAGAGGCCACTCGGAATTCCCGGGATCCGGGACCGGGTGGTCCAAACCGCCGCCTTGCTGATCTTGCAACCGATCTTCGACGCGGACCTGGAACCCACGGCCTATGGCTATCGACCGGGCCGGACGGCGCTGGAGGCCGTGCAGGAGGTGCATCGGGCGTTGTGTGCCGGGCAGACCGAGGTGATAGACGGCGACGTATCGAACTATTTCGATACGATCCCGCACGCGGATCTGATGAAGTCGCTGGCGCGCCGCATCAGTGACCGGAAGATGCTCCGGTTGCTCAAGATGTGGTTGAAGGCGCCCGTGGCGGAGAAGACTGCAGGCGGCGGGTGGCGGATCAGTGGAGGCAAGCGGGCCACGCGTGGGACTCCCCAGGGTGGGGTGGTTTCGCCGTTGCTCTCGAACGTCTACATGAATCGCTACCTGAAAGTCTTTCGGCTTCGGGGGCTCGACCGGCGCTACGGGGCGCGACTCGTCAACTACGCGGACGACTTCGTGGTCCTGTGTCGGACGGGGGCCCCGGAGGTGCTCGCGCAGAGTCGTCGATGGTTCACCCAGATGGGGCTGACGCTCAATGAGCAGAAGACCCGGGTGTGCGATGGGCGGCGCGAGGCGTTCACCTTTCTGGGCTACACCTTTGGGCCGATGCGGTACCGGAAGGATGGGCACTGGTACTTGGGGGCCGCGCCCGCCAAGAAGGCGGTGAAGCGGGTCAAGGGGCGCATCCGGCAGATCCTCCGTCCGGGCAACCACGCGCCGTGGGACGAGGTGCGGGGGGAGCTCAACCGCGTGCTGCGCGGGTGGGCGAACTACTTCGCCTATGGCACGCGGCTCATGGCCTACCGGGCGGTCGATCACTACGTCTACGAGCGCGTTCGGCACTTTCTGAGGCGGCGGCACAAGGTCCCTTCGCGAGGGACGAAGCGCTTTCCCGCCGAGGTCGTCTTCGGGGAGCGGCAGGTGTTCCTGCTCCGGCGCTTTCATCTTGGGCCACCTGCGCATGCCTGGGTGTGAAACCCGTCCGAGAGCCGGATGCGGGAGAACTGCATGTCCGGTTCGATGAGGAGGGGTGAGAAACGCGTGATGGTCCACTCGGCGAATGGACACCGGACCCGAAAGGGCGGAAACGGTGGGGCGCCGCCGGGACCTGTACACGACCGCGCTCGCCCCTTACTCTACCCCGCTGGAGATTCGAACCCTGCGCACCAGGATGGCGTCGAATCGTATCGTGAGGCACCTGAAGGTTCAGCGCCGCGCGTCGCGAGGCTCGCGGGTCGCGGCATAGGACAGAGACCCCTGCCGAGCCGCGGCGCCCCACGGAGTTCTGGCGGGACACGAACGCGCGCACATCGTCGAGACCTTCGGGCGCTGCCGATGGCGGTTCGCCATCGACCGTGGTGGCGGGCCCTTGAAGAGCCCTGGCCTCATGCGCAGTAGGGCAGGGCCTTTCGACAGGAAGCTCCATGTGGCATGCTTCCTGCCGGAGCCGACACATCAGCCCGGAACTCACCTACGAGAGGGAGCCGAAGAATGGAGATCAAGCCACAGGCCGTCGTGATTCCGAAGGAGACCGCCCACCTCCCGCAGGGGAAGTA
>CAVXVV010000092.1:0-37681 GCA_963765195.1 uncultured Candidatus Rokubacteria bacterium | reverse complement strand
CCGGAGCGACTACGCGGACGGCACCTGGTAGAGGTACTCGTGGAGGTAGCGCAGCTCCTCGCCCTGGTGGTCGATGTGAACCCGCATGAGGTCCCGGATCGAGAGCATCGAGAGGAGCCGGCCGTCGCTCACCACCGGCAGGTGCCGGATGTTCGCCTGGTCCATCTTGAGCATGGCCGACTGGTAGTCCTCGTCCGCGTCGGCGACAATCAGGTCCGTCGTCATGACGTCGCCGACCCGGATGCGGTCGGGGTCCAGGCCCTGCGCCACCACTCGCCGGGTCACGTCCCGCTCGGAGAAGACGCCCACCAGCCGGCCCCCCTCGACTACGGAGACGATGCCCACGTTCTCGACGCTCATCAGCCGCGTGGCCTCACCCACGGTCGCGTGGCGCGGAACGGTGAAGACGAACCCTGGCCGCATGATGTCGCGAAGCTTCGTCATCCCGAGACCTCCCGCCCGCTGGCGGACCCCCGAAGACACGAGCGCCCCCAACGATCACCAGGGTGACCAGCGAGGGCGTCAGACTGCTGTCCGCGAGGCCGCATCAGGGGCATTCACCGTCCCCCAGGCCGGACTCTTTCTCTTTCGATCGTATGCCGGCGGCCGCGGAAGGGTCAATGATCCGGACGGGAGCGCCGGGGTCGGTCGACCGTGGCCGTGGCGGGGATGAGGGTCTCAGCCTGTCCCGGTTAGAAACCTCATCGGCCGGTATCGAGAACCCCCGAAGGCCCTCAAGAACCCGGGAGCGCCCATTGCAATGGCAACAAAGTGGCAACGAGGCCAACCATATTCAAGAGCTCCGTGTGAACCGGGCCGCATCCTCGGCGGCGTGACCGAGCCCCATGCGGTGCGGCGGCTTCTCGCGGCGCTGGGGGGGCGCCGGAGGGCCGGGGTCCACCGGTACAAGGTGGAGCCCTACGTGGCGGCCGCCGACGTCTATGCGGAGTCCCCCCACGTCGGCCGCGGAGGATGGACGTGGTACACGGGCTCGGCGGGCTGGATGTATCGCGCGGGGATCGAGTGGCTCCGCGGATTCCGGCTTCGTGGCGCGGTGCTTCACCTCGACCCCTGCATCCCGCGCGCGTGGCGACGCTTCGAAATCGCCTTCCGCTATCATGGGTGGCGCTATGAGATCACCGTCGAGAACCCGCGCGGTGTATCACGGGGCATCGTTCAGATCGAGCTCGACGGCAGTACTCTGGCGCCGGGCCGCGCGAGCCTTCCGTTGACTGCGGACGGCGCGACGCATCGAGTGCGCGCCATCCTGGGGTGATGGCCGCTCCGGAGAGCTTCGCCTACAGCGGCTGCAGGATGGAGCCGGCTCTCATGGGCAAGCTCAGCCGTTGGCGCGCGCGGCGCTTCTGCTCCTTCTTCTTCAGGGCGGCTCGCTTCTCAGTTGGACGTCAAGCGTTCTGACGTGGCGTGCCTGCTGGTGAGGGCTTCAAACCAAAATGCCGAAGGGCCTGTTCGATAGCCTCACGCTTTTCGGGTGGCAATGGCACGACGCGACGACCCCGCCCGGCGCGGTTCGGCGCCTGGCGCGTCGGCAGACCCCAGACCACCTTGACATGATTGATCCACTCGGGCTTCGGGATGAATCCGTGGTGACGCTGGACGAACTTCTGGATCTCACTGTGGGTCGACATCCACTCTCCTTGTCGAGGTCTACGTTACACGGTTGTTGAGTTATCCCGACTCAATCGTTCAGGACGACGTTCAAGAGGGAACTGTGGACTCGCAGCCCGCCGTTGTACTCGATGAAGCCCAGGTTCCTGAATTTGTTCATGAACGAGCTGATCCGCGGCCGCGTAGTGCCCACCAGCTCGGCGAGAGTTTCTTGACTCATCTTCTGGACGACGACGGCATCCTGTGTTCCGTCCTTACCAAAGTGCGCCAGCAACAGGAGGACCCGAGCCAATCGTTTTTCACTTGAGTTGAACAATTGATCGATCAGGTCTTCCTCGAAGCGAATGTTGCGCGAGAGCAGGTGAACAATGAACCGCTCAGCGAGGGCAGGGTGCTGATGCAGGACCTGGGTCATCACCGCCTTCTCGATCCGCAACAGGGCGACATCCGTGATGGCCGAGGCGCTCGCGATCCGAACCGGCTGGCCCGCGAGGCATCCCTCCCCAAAGAAGTCACCGACCCCGAGCATGCCGACGATCGCCGCTTTCCCGCGATGAGACACCACCGTCAGCTTGACGCGGCCCGACTGAACGAAGAACACCGCATCGGCGGGGGCTCCCTGCGCGAAGATGCGCTCGCCTTTGCGGCACTGCACGAGGGCTCTCCCCGCGCCGATCTTCGCGAGGAACATCTTCACGTCGAAACGGGGAGGGCGCTTAGCTGCCATGACACCTCACTGAAGAGGGTCTTCCGACCTCGAGAGCCCGGATTTTGTGTAGCACCGTGATTGGTCGTCAGTCAAGCCCGCGCATCCCGGCATCCTCAGGTTCCCCGGTCAGGAAGCATGCCGCCGTTGCCGCGGCTACCGCGCTACCCGGTACCGCCAGGTGGCGCTCGACCGCCCAGATCTGAAGGGCCGGGAGCTGATCCTGAGGGTCCACGCCAAGCCGGTCACCCTCGCGCCCGCCGTCGACCTGTCGGCCATTGCCGCTCGAACCCCGGGGTTCGTCGGAGCCGACCCGGCATGGGAGCACGAGTTGTGCGGATGGCGGTGGGTGACTTGGGGTCCGCGCCGGATGGTCACCAAGAGGAGATGGAACACCACGCAGACTGCCGCGAGAATCTCGGTCTTCATGTACATCTGCCAACAGTCGCACCGCCGGCGTCCAGTCGCCCGAAGGCATGCCTCTACCCGCCGCCAAAGCTCCGCGTGAAACTCACGCCGAATTGCATCGTTCGGGTTAACGCGCCTACCCGGCGGCCACCTCGCGCACCTCCCAGACCCCTGGGCGCTCGGACGCGAATCACGAGAGCCGGATCCGCGAACCAGGGAGCTCGCTGTCCGCTGCTCGATCTCGTGTTCTCATTCCCGGCAACGACAGTCTCCCGGCAAACATCAGAAAGTCCGCGATCCCCAAGAGATCGGTATAGGTCGTCCCGTTCCAGTGCAGGGACACGAACGGATCGGAGGTGTGACGCGGCTCGAAGTCGATCGCATACTTCTCGAGAAGGTCCTTGGCCCAGCGTGCATCCGTGGTTCCATTCATGCACAGCGTCGGCTTGGGGGGCGGATCCGTCCAGCTCATCGCCGGTCTGGACTCCATTGGGGCGCCGATCACACACCACGCCGATGACGGACGCGCACGAGCATCAGCTGGTGGGGATCCGATGTTGGCAGGCCACTTCTTCGAGCTCGACGACGGACCGACCGTCGTCTTCAGCGCATGCCTGACAGGTCAAGTACTTCAGGTCGGGACGAAAGTACCAGTAGCGCACCGCGATCCGAGCAACGTGGCCTCCCGGGCCGAGATGGAAGAGGGGGTCGGCGGCGAGGGCGGAGTCGGCCGCGGCCATCGTCAGCTCGCGGATCGTCATTGTGGGCCACCGGCACCCACTCGGCGGAGCCTCCCGCACCGGCTCGGCGCGGCGCGCCGGCGCGACCATGACCGCGGCACCACGTGCGTCCATTGATTCGATCTCCCTCCGCATCGGCTTCAGGCTCTCATCTCAGGGATGGGCCCACATCGGAGCGGCCGCCAGTTCGCGGTGACCAGCGCCATCGCGACCGGATCCGGTCGAGCGTGCCTTTCCGTCAGTGGGCGATGATCGGCCAGATCTTTCGCTGGGCGACGATCAGGATCGCCGCGCTGGCGAATGCGACGATCACCACCGCAACCACCCCCGCGTCGAGGGTGATCCCCAGCAGCCAGGCGATCCCGCTCCCGACGACGCTCCCGACGAGAGCGAGGAAGACGTCCCACCTCCGCCCGTAGCCTCCGGCTTCTAGGACGAGCCTAGCCAGCAAGCCCACCAGGAGCCCGACGAGCACCCACATCGCCACCATCGCGAGCGTCATGACGTCCTCCTCCCCGGGGGATGCCCCCCGATGATTTCCGTTTCTCTGTCTCACACGTCGCGCCTTGGGGCGACGCGCGCTCGCGGGATCGACGAGAGCTCCGGCACGCCCCGGCACGTATGCAGCGGGCGGTATCCGCTCCGCTGAAGATCCTCGATGGCGCGCGCGACCGCGTTCGGCGTGATGCCGACGCCGTCCAGTTCCCTCGGCAGCGCCGGGACCCTCGGGAGAGGGGCTCGCTCGATGAGGTCCGTCCAGGGCTCTGCCCCCGGCGAGCGGAGTTGGGCTTGGCTGTGCGCATCCATTCGAAGGTCCTCTCGAAGGTCATCGATACTCATACTGTACTAACATACTAGTACAGTAGTACTGCACGGTCAACCCCCGAGACCGGATCCGGTCTCGTTCCGGGCCTCGCGAGACCATCTGACCTGCCCCTCGAAACTGGGTAATCCCGGTTTGAGAGTGCGCCCGGCTACGGGGATGCCCGCCGGGGAGGATGACCTCACCGTGAGTCGGTCCGAGGCGAAAGTGGCTTCCCTTGACTGGAGCATACTACTGTACTAGTATTATCATACAGTTTAGGAGAACTCGAATGCACCTGCACCTGGACGCTCATAGCCCGATCCCGATTCGCTGGCAGTTGACGGAGCAGTTGAAGCACGTCATCGAGGGCGGCGGCGTCCCGCGGGACCAGGCGTTGCCCAGCATCCGGGGGCTGGCCGGCTTCCTCGGCATCAATCCGAACACGGTGGCGCGCGCGATCGAGGATCTCAAGCGGAGCGGGCACGTGGAGACGCGGCGGGGGAAGGGCGTGTTCGTGACCCCCGTGCGGCGGTCCGCCCGCCCGTTCCCGACTCGCCGCGAGGCCTTTCTGAAGGACGCGGTGATTCGCGCGGCGGCCCTCGAGATGACCCCCGATGACGTGGCGGTGGGCGTCCTGAGCGTGGCCGGCGTCGGTTTGGCCGCCCTCCGGGGAGCCGTCGGGGTACTCCTCGTCGAGTGCAGTCCGCAGGAGCTTGACTTCTTTGGGCGGGAGCTCGAGGCGCACCTCCCGGTCCGCGTGGACAAGGTGCTCCTCAAGGAGTTGGCGACCGCCGTCCGACGGCAGACGGCGGTCAATCACTGGGCCGCCGCGGTCACCAGCTTTGGCCATCTCCCGGAGGTGAAGCGCCGGCTGGGCGGCCTGGGAGTTCCGGTCGTCGCGCTCCTCGCCGAGGTGCATCTGGAAACCCTCCACCGCCTGGCCCAGCTACCGGCGGGGACGCGGGTGGGCGTGGTCTCTGCCGAGCGCGAGACCGCCCACAACCTGGAGCACTCGATCATTAACGCGGCCTTGCCGAACATCGCGCGGGTGGAGGCCAGCCCGGCCGAGGGCCCGGCGTTGCGTCGGCTGGTGCGACGGGTGGACGCGATCGTCTGTTCCACCTCGGCGGCCGAACGGGTTCGGGGGCTCGTGGGGCCCACGGTGCCCGTGATCGTCGACGACCGGGCGCTCAACCAGCGAGCCATCCAGATGCTGGGGGCCATCCTGGCCCAGCAGGATGGCGACCACCCGACCGACACGCCTCCCCTCGCCCGGGGGCGGCTCGGTCCTCGTGCAGTTCAGGCGTCCCCCGCCGGATCCTCTCCCGGAGGAGACGGCAACGGGGCCGGCAGGCGGCGAAGGGCCATGACTCGATGAAAGGGGAAGCGTGATGAGTGTCGTCATGTGGGGGCTGGTGGCGGTAGTGGCCGGCTTGCTCGCCGGGTTCGTCATGCAGCGCGGAAGCTACGGGCGGGGGTGGGACGTCATCCTCGGTCTGATTGGAGGCGTGGTCGTGAGCTGGGTCTTCGAGCGCCTGTGGGCCTCGCCCGACCCGGGCCTGGTCGCGATGATCTTCGTCGCGACCGTCGGCGCGGCAGGCCTGATTGTCGCGCAGCGCACGATTTTTCCCGCACGTGCCTAGCTAAGGCTTTTCGCATGGATGGATACATCCCGGCGCGTCGCGCCGGAGTCCGACCAACGTCGCGATCATGAAGAGAGGAGCCAACGAATGGACGCGAAGTGGCAGAAGCGGAGTGTGGGACAGCGGTGGAGTGAGGCGCGACCGACCAAGACGGTGGCCTTCTGGTCTTGCGTGGCCTCGGTGGTGCTCACGATGATTGTCGGCTTCAGCTGGGGCGGCTGGGTCACGGGGGGCACGGCCCGGACAACGGCGGAGACGATGGCGCACGACGCGGTCATTACGCGCCTGGCCCCGATCTGTGTCCTCCAATCTGGGCGGGATCCGGCCAAAGCCGTGAAGCTCGTGGCGCTGAAAGAAGAGAGCTCGTGGCAGCGCGGCGAGTATGTCGGCAAGCAGGGGTGGGCGACGATGCCCGGGGAGAAGGAGCCCGATAGCCGGGTTGCCCAAGCCTGCGCTGCGTTGCTGATGCCGACGAGCTAGTTCCGGAGTTCACGCGGAGGTGGCTCCAGCGGGAGCCATCTCCGGCTCTCACCCTCGGGGTTTCGGGATCCGCCGATACCTCCAGGCGCCCCAGCGGTCGGCCGCGGGAGTTCGAGGGTCCTTCACGCACAGGGGAACCATGATGCGAACGATGACGGGCTTCAACGCTCTTCGCGAGCACAGCCGGATCACGTGGATCGAGCAGGAACATGGCTGGGCCGCGACGCCGGAGGATATCGTGACCGTCCTCTCGAACGAGGGCTTCGAGGAATGCAAGCGTGAGCAGACGACCAGCCGGCGGAATCGCCGACCGGCGGGCGGTCTCTGGCAGGGCGTCAATCCCCGCACGGGATCTGTCGCGTCGGCGATCTGGGTGAATCGCCCAGCGTGGCCCCACGACATCGTCTTCATCGAGGTCGATGGGGAGTCGCTCGCGGGCGGCGAGGGTGGACGTGGCGATCCAAGGACTGAACCCATCACTCCGAAAGGAGCGGGGCAGGGTCTCAAGTAATTAGGACCTCCCAGTCGGGACAACGCCCTAGGGAAGGAAGCGGAGGGCATGGGGGAGCGAGCCAGAGACGCAGCCGGCCACGGGTCCCGGACGCGGTGCCGTGAGGACGGCGGTGACCCGAGCCACGGCGTCGAGGGGGCTCGCGCCGTGAGCGGGCCTACGCGATCCGAGGCGCGTGAGGACGACCGTGGCGTCCCATCTCCGGAGCGTGATCCGTATCAGGACGAGGGCGGGGAAGGCTAAGGCCGACCGTTTTCGCCCCGCAAGGTGTCGGGCGACGCCGACCGGGCGAGCGAGCGTATGGAAGGTGCGCGACCTACGGTGTTGGGCTCCGAAGTGGTAAGGATCGGCCGAGAATCGGGCCGTCTCCCACGTCGGGGCGGGCATCCTGATCCGGCCGCTTGCGCGCGCTCCGTTGGGCCACCGAGATGGTAGGAACCCGCCTGGATCCGCCGCGCGACAGAAGAGGCGCCGAGCGAGCCGTCGGCGGCCTCTAGCGGGTGCTCGAGAGGAGACCGCGACCATGAAGCAGCCAGACGGTCTGAGGCGGGCCACGGAGCTCTGGCAGGAAGCCTATCGCGACCAGATGGACGGGGAACTGGATCGCGCCATGGAGCGCTACCAGCGGTCCATCGACGTCTACCCCACCGCGGAGGCGCACACCTTCCTGGGCTGGGCCCTGAGCGCCCAGGGCCGATTCGACGAGGCCACCGACGAATGCCGCCGGGCGATCGAGATCGACCCCCAATTTGGCAATCCATACAACGACATCGGGGTCTATCTGACGCAGCAGGGCAAACCGGATGAAGCCATCCCCTGGCTGGAGAAGGCCAAGCAGGCGACACGCTACGAGCCGCGGCAGTACCCGTTCATGAACCTGGGCCGGATTTACCTCAGGCAGGGGCGCTGGTGGGAGGCGCTGCGGGAGTTCGAGGGGGCGGTGCGGTCGGCCCCGGATGACCGAACCGCTCGCACGGCGCTTCATGTCCTCCGCGCTCGCTTCAACTGACCCGGTCTGGCGCGGTGACGATCGCCCGGCGGGGGTCGGAGAGCGGGTGGAGGAGGTCAAGGAGGAGGACGGAGTGCCCGGGTGCTCGGTGAAGACGCTGTGGACGCCCTCGTCCGCGGTTCGGTGCCAATGGACAAAACACCGGGAGGGTGGACCGCAATGCGAACCTGGCGACTCGCGATCCTGGCTGCAAGCCTAGCCGTTGTGATGGCTGGGACGGCATTCTCGGCCGACACCGTACGGGTATTCCGCTACGATGGCAGTCTTCAATGCGGAATGGGACAGGCCGTGCCCTTAGATGACATGGCGAAGGAGCTCACGGCCGTCAACATCAGAGTCCTGTCAAGCGAGAAGCGAGTCGTGTCGGGTTTCATCATCGCCCTGTGTGGCGCCCCGACAGGCATCGCGAACGTATACGAGATCGCGAAGGATGATCTTCCGCGAATACCGGCTGACCCACAGGGAGTCAAGAGATTTCAGCCCTGGCTGTATGAGGGCTCCTCACTCGAAGTCGCGAAATATGATGGAAGCCTGCAATGTGAAATGGGTCAACCCGTGTCACTGGACCAAATGGAGAAGGAGTTGCGGGCTGCGAGCATCGCCGTCGAGGCCAGCGGTAAGAAGGCGGATGGGATTCAACACCCACGGATGTGCGGGGCGTCGACAGGCACGATGAATGTGTATCGCATCAAGACGTCAGACTTGGACAAGGCTCGAGCATTAGGCTTTGTTCTGTATATCGAAGGGATCTCGATCGCGGGAGATCGAGCGGGGAGTCACGTCGCCAGGCGCCCCTGAACACGTCAGCGATGCAGATCGCGCCGGTGCCATGGTGCGGTCGCTGCGCTCATTTCCTGAAGAGAAGTTCGAGCACATTGGCGCATCCCCGGGCGACCGCATAGCCACCCTTGTCTTGCCTTGGCATCCTATCCCAGCCCCCTTTTTCGATGCCTTCCACTCTCTGCCAGTTACCAGGTCCGGGAGTTCTTTGAGTTTCGCTTCCTGAGAGGCTGATCTCCAAGCCCCCCCGAGGACCCAAAGGGACCCGGGCCCCGTTCGGAGGCCCTCCGCTCGGCCGGTGGACTGAAACGGCATCGAGGCGGCGCGCGGACGCGGTCCTGTGGGGTGGACTCGCGCCGCGCCTGGCACCCGGTGCCGTGCTCGCCTGGGACCGTCGTCAATAGGCCCGGAGTCCAACTGGGCACTGGACTAGTGTACTAGTAAAGTGATACAGTTAGTACCAGGGAGGACCCCAACGATGGCTCACGGAACGAAGACCACGCTGCGCCCGCTCCATGACCGCATTCTCGTCAAGCGTCTCGCGGAGGGGGAGGAGAAACACGGGAGCATCATCATCCCCGACTCCGCCAAAGAAAAGCCCCAGGAGGGCAAGGTGATCGCGGTCGGCACCGGCAAGGTGACCGAGGCCGGCAAGAAGCTCCCGCTCGACGTCAAGGCGGGCGACCGCATCCTGTTCGGCAAGTACTCCGGGAGCGAGGTCAAGCTGGACGGCCAGGAGTACCTCACCATGCGGGAGGAGGACGTGCTCGGCATCCTCAGCGCGTGATCCTCGCGGCTCCGCCGCGGCCACTTCTGTATGCACCCTTGGGAGGAACCAACTCATGGCCAAGCAGCTTGTGTTCAACGAGGAAGCCCGCGCCGCGCTCCTGCGCGGCGTCAACATCATGGCGCACGCCGTCAAAGCCACGCTGGGCCCCAAGGGCCGGAACGTGGTCATCGACAAGAAGTACGGCAGCCCGACCATCACCAAGGACGGCGTGACGGTCGCCAAGGAAGTCGAGCTGAAGAACCCCTACGAGAACATGGGGGCCCAGATGCTGAAGGAGGTCGCCTCCAAGACCTCCGACGTCGCTGGCGACGGGACCACGACGGCGACGGTGCTGGCCCAGGCGATTTTCCGCGAGGGCCTGAAGAACGTGACCGCCGGCGCCAACCCGATGGGGCTCAAGCGCGGCATCGAGCAGGCGGTCGAGAAGGTCGTCGCCGAGCTGAAGAGTCATGACCAAGTCGACCAAGGACAAGAAGGAGATCGCCCAGGTCGCGACCATCGCCGCCAACAATGACAAGACGATCGGCAACCTCATCGCCGAGGCGATGGAGAAGGTCGGCAAGGACGGGGTCATCACCGTGGAAGAGGCCAAGGCCATGGAGACGACCCTGGAGGTCGTCGAGGGGATGCAGTTCGACCGGGGGTACCTCTCGCCCTACATGGTCACGGACCCCGAGCGCATGGAGGCCGTCCTCGAGGACTGCCTCATCCTGATCTACGAGAAGAAGCTCAGCGTGATGAAGGACATGCTCCCGCTGCTCGAGCAGGTGGCGCGGGCGGGCAAGCCCTTCCTCCTCATCGCGGAGGACGTCGAGGGGGAGGCCCTGGCCACGCTGGTCGTGAACAAGCTGCGCGGGACCCTCTCCTGCTGCGCCGTGAAGGCCCCGGGCTTTGGCGACCGGCGGAAGGCCATGCTCGAGGACATCGCGACCCTGACCGGGGGCAAGGCGATCACCGAGGACTTGGGGATCAAGCTGGAGAACATCAAGCTGGAGGATCTCGGGAAGGCCAAGAAGGTGATCGTGGACAAGGATAAGACCACGCTCATCGACGGCGCGGGGTCGACCAAGGAGATCGAGGGGCGGATCAAGCAGATCCGGGCGCAGATCGAGGAGACGACCTCGGACTACGACAAGGAGAAGCTGCAGGAGCGCCTGGCGAAGCTCGCCGGCGGCGTCGCCGTCATCAAGGTGGGCGCCGCGACCGAGACCGAGATGAAGGAAAAGAAGGCGCGCGTGGAGGATGCCCTCAATGCGACGCGGGCGGCTGTCGAAGAGGGGATCGTGCCGGGCGGCGGGGTGGCGCTACTCCGCGCCGCGAAGGCGCTCGACCACTTGAAGCTGGCGGGGGACGAGGCGACCGGCGTCCACATCGTGCGGCGGGCGCTGGAGGAGCCGATCCGGCGGATCGTGGAGAACGCCGGGCTGGAGGGCTCCGTGGTGGTCGAGAAAGTGAAGGCTGCCAAGGAGCTGGCGTACGGGTTCGATGCCGAATCGAACGCGTATGTGGACCTGATGCAGGCGGGGATCATCGACCCGACCAAGGTGGAGCGGATCGCCCTGCAGAACGCCGCCTCAATCGCATCGCTCCTCCTGACGACCGAGGCGCTGATCACGGACATCCCTGAAGAGAAGGGGGCCATGCCGGCCATGCCGCATGGCGGCGGCATGGGGGGCATGGGCGGCGGCGACTTCTAACCCGCCGGCCAGAGCATCCGACGATTCCGACGGCCTCCGGGGGCATCCCGCCTCCGGCGGCCGTGCGGACAGCGGTTTCGAACGAGAGGCACGCTGATGATTACAATGATTCTCCTTGTCGTTCTGATCCTTGCGCTCTTCGGGGCGCTGCCGACGTGGGGGCACAGCCGGAACTGGGGCTATGGTCCGAGTGGGGGCGTCGGCGTCGTGTTGTTGATTCTCATCGTCCTGTTTATGACTGGCCGCATCTGAGGGCGGCCGCGGGCCACAGGCTGCCACAGCCGGTACGGACGGACCAGGTTTCGCCGACGCCGGCGCTGCTTCCCAAACGGCCCACGCCAAACTCCCGAGCCGAGCCGATGTGGTCCGCAAGCGGGCTCCGGACCAACCTCGCTAGGCTGTCCGACGGCCGCTCCTCGATGGCCGCGTGGCTCCGCGTCGTCCGGGGCCGCGGAGCCACGCGGGTGGCGGCCACGCGCTGGCGTCGCGCGACCTGCTTCGCGGTGCCGCTCCTGACCCTGCTCCTCCTGCCCGCGATGGGCCTCGCCTACCACGTCTTCTTCGACCGCACCGGGCTGCCTGACCTCGAATCCTTCATCCGCTTCACGCCTCCGACGATCGGCGAGGTCTACGATGCCCGAGGGGCGGTGCTCATCCGACTGGCGAGGGAATACCGGCGTGTGGTGTCCTACGACGAGGTCCCGCCCGTTCTCCGACACGCCATCCTCTCGGCCGAGGACAAGCACTTCTTCAACCACTCCGGCGTCGACTACCGCGCCCTGCCTCGAGTGCTGCAGAAGATCGCGGGGCGCTCCCTGGCCGCGTCGGGAACCGGCGACGCGGGGTTCCGGATGCGGCTCGGCCACGGGGGCTCGACGCTCACGCAGCAGCTCGTCCGCGGCTACTTTCTCCACAATCTGACTAGCCGCGAGGGTGCCGACGTGCTGGTTCGCCGCGGCCTGGCGCCGCGACTCCTCTCCACGCTCCTGGGCGTACCCGGCACCAACAAGCTCCTGCGGAAGCTGGAGGAGGTGCGCCTGGCCCTCTGGCTCGAGGATGAGATGCGGCGGCGCTACGGCTCGACGCAGCGCGCCAAGCGCGAGATCTTCGCACGCTACGCCAGCTTCATCTACCTGGGCAACGGCCGCTACGGCTTCGCCGCGGGGAGCGAGTACTACTTCGGCAAGCCGCTCTCGAGCTACGGGCCTGAGGACGCTGGCATGGCGGCAGTGCTGGCCGGGATCATGAAGTCGCCCCGAGACTACGCCCCCGTCCCTGGAGACCCGAGGCCGCTGCGCCGCCGGAACCAGATCCTGGCCCTGATGGCGCACAACGGCTACATCTCGGAGGACCTCGCGAAGCGTGGCCAGGCCGAACCGATCAGTGTCGCAGCGCGCAGCCCGATGAAGACCCACGCCCCCGCGGCGATCGAGCACGTCTTCGACGAGTTGAAGCGCTACGGCGGCGAGCGCTTTGGCGCCGAGGACTTGGTGCAGGGGCGGATTTCGGTCCGCTCCACGGTGGACGAGCGGGTCCAGACCATCGTCAACGAGGCCCTGGAGACCGGCCTCGCCCTGTACGAGCGTCGCCACCCGGAGGCGAAGGGCCTGATCCAGGGCTCGGTGGTGGTGCTGAGCAACGCCGACGGGGCGATCCTGGCCGAGGCCGGCGGCCGACAGGTCTACCAGGACCGCTACACCCGCTACTCCGACTACAACCGCGTCACCGGCTCGCGGCGCCAGCCGGGGTCGGCGTTCAAGCCGCTGCTCTATCTGGCTGCGTTCCGCCAGGGCCTCGACCTCGACACTACGGTGCCCGACGAGCCCATCGGCGTTCCCCTGGGCGCCAACGGCGACGTGAAGTTCATTGCCAATTACGACCACCGGTTCAAGGGCCCCATTCCTATTCGTCAGGCGCTGGCCGAGTCGCGCAACGCGGTGGCCGTCTGGCTCGCCGGGGAGATCGGCGTGAACAAAGTGATCCGGACGGCCCGGGAGCTGGGGATCCGAACCCCGCTCCAGCCCTACGTCAGCACGGTGCTCGGAGCGTCCGAGGTCGTGCTCCTTGAGCTGGCGACCGCCTACCGGGCCATCGCGTCCGGGGTCCTGGCCGAGCCCCACGTCATCGAGCGCGTGCACGACGCCTCCGGTGGCGTCCTCTACGAGGCCCCTCGCCGCGTTCGGGAGATTGAGTCCGCCGAGGTGCGTCTGATGCAGGAGGGGCTGCGGGGCGTGATCCGTCTCCCGAGCGGCACCGCCCATGCCCTCGACGGGCGCGACTTCCCGATCCCGGTGATGGGAAAGACCGGCACTACCAGCGACTTCCGGGACGCGCTCTTTGTGGGGTCGACCTACGGCCGAACGGGGATCACGGTGGCAGTGCGGATTGGCTTCGACGACAACCGGGTGCTGGGCGACCAGGAGACCGGTGGGCGCGCCGCGCTCCCGATCTTCCGCGAGGTCATGCTCCGCGTCTACCGCGACGGGCTCGTGGGGCCGGTGCCAGAGTTCCCCCCGGCGATCGAGGAAAGGATCGACCAGTACCTCGCGCGGCGAGCCGCGCGGGAGGCGGGAGGCGAGAAGCCTCCGCGGCCCGCCGTCGACAGCGGGCTCAGCTCCCCGCCTCCTGCCGCCACGCCTCGACGGTCTCCGACGCGCTCCTGCACCGTTCCCGCTCTCGCTCGCTCTGAGTCCTGCCCAATCTTGGGCGGCCGGGGAGGAGCTCCGCGCGTCAACCGGCTTCACCACGTAGTCTTGGAACGCGAGGTCCGACGCCGCCGTGGTACCGCGCATGGGTTTCTCGTCGCGTTGGGTGCCTCACACCCGGGCCGATTGGGACGTGCGCTCCAGGCAGATGAACAACCAGATCACTATTCCACTCGCCCTTCGCACCGGTGATAGGTCGCCATCCCGAGCGTTCATGGCGGCGGCGAATGTCCCGCGGCCGATTCCTCGTCCAGACGCTCCTTCCCGACGCGACGATGCCATCGCCACACGCCGACGACCAGCATCGCCGCAAGCGCCAGGAGGCCAGCGAGACCGAGCCAGCGTTCTGCCCGGTGGACATCGGCCATGATGGCTTTGATCTGATCCGTAAAGAAGTACGCCAACCCGAACACCAACGGGACGCCGAACAAGGCGGCGCCCGTGTCCGCCACCACGAACTTCCAGAACGGGACGCTCGCACTGCCCGCGGTCAGAAACGCGGCGGCGCGCAGTCCCATGACGTGCCGGGCTGTGACGACGGTCTTCAGGGCATGCCGTCGGTACGCGGCCTTCAGCCACTGCTCCCGCGCGGGTGACAGTACCAGCCGAACCAGCCGCCAGTTGAGGACCTGCGCACCCCAGTGCCGGCCGACCCAGTAGAGCACCATATCGCCGGACAGCACCCCCAGCAGGCAGACGGGCAGCACAAGCCACCACCGGACGATACCCTCGTGGCTCAACACGGCGGCCGCGATGATCGGCATTTCCTCTGGGATTGGCACCCCAAGGCTCCCGAGCAGGAGCACTACAAAAATGCCAATGTACGTAAAGTTGCCGATGAACTCTTGAAGTGCCCCCACGGCGTCCTCAGATGCAGCGGGTACGAATCCGTGTGTGCAGGGCTAACCCCATGATCGACCGCTCCAAGTGCCGAGACGAACCGATCACGCCGTCGGTGGAGGCCGCTCCAGCCAGCCGGACCCGATCTCCGTCTGGCCGCGAGCTAACTCGCGGTTCGCAGGGCGCACCTGTTCGGCTCGCGGGCCGCGCTGAGCGACGCGAGGCGCCGTTCGATGGCGAGGCGCTGACGGGCGGTCATGTCATCGAATCGGAACTGAATGACGGACATCGTGAGGAGGATGATTGCAGGGAGACCCACCGCGAAACTTCGGTGGTCTTCGTCTATAGCGTGGGTAGCTATGCCGCGTGCGCCTCTGCAACGTCGGGGGATTCATGCTCGCTATCCCTCGCGATTCGGTAGAGGACCCACCCGCTGGCGTGCTGACCGCCGATGCGCTCAGCCAGCTCGAACAAGCTCGGCCGGCGTTTTCGCGGAATCGGTGGATGCTCCGCGAGCACGGCCTTCCAGCCGAGCTGTACGGCCTCGGCTGGGAACGGCGCGTCGATGTTGTAACGCGCCAGGATCCCTCGCCTCTCGTTATAGAACTGCATCCGCCACTTCATTGCCGACCTCCTCGGGCGATCCTGCCGCGCGTCGAGCACCCGGGTCCGCGGCGGCTCCGGATGCGGCGGAGGCCGAGGCGCGTCCCGGTTGGCACCGGCACGGCCTCGGCCCTGGCCTTCCTGAATCAGGCGGCCTTGACTTCAATCATCCTCGGCGTCGCAACTTGCGGCGCGGGTACCCTCACCTCGAGCATGCCGTTCGCGTACTTCGCCTCCACGTGGGCGACATCGACGCCCTCGGGGAGCTCGAAGGTCCGCTGGAACGCGCCGTACGCGAGCTCCCGGAGGAAGTAGTCCTTGCCCGTGGTGTCGTGATCGGCCTTACGCTCGCCTTTGACGGTGAGGACGTTGTCCATCCAAGACACCTGGACGTCCTTTGGATCCACACCCGGCATGGCAAGCTGGATGACGTAGGTACCGTCGTCGATCCGCCCTTCAGCGGCGGGGAGCCACGACGGGGCACGTTGAGCGGCTTCGTCCGTGGCGCCGTTGAAGAACTCCGGAAAAGGCGCGTCGACGTCGTGGTGGAAGTGGAACTTCCGAGATGGGGACCAGCGAAGCATGGTGGTCATGGTGCTCTCCTCTCAATCTGTCAATACCTCAGTACCCAATGACTCAAACTACCTTAGCTGCCCGTCAGGCGATCTTCGTCGTCCCTTCGGCCACGGAGTCGGCGCTTCCGGCGAGGGCCAGGAGGATCACCGTGGCCGTCAACCGCCGGGCGCTCGTCCGTGTGGCATTCATCGCGGTGACTCCTCTCTGACTAACCTACTGTCCTAGTACAGTAATACAGATCCCTGAGCCTGTCAAGTGCCATCTCTCCGGCGTGAGCCCTTGGGTTTGATGGTCGTCCTGGAACCCAGGTCGGGCGTCGACGCGTTGCATCTCCAGCATGCGTTGAAGCCGCGGCGCGTTGTCCCCCTCTGAACGGTGGGCTGTGTGGAGCTCGCTCTGACGACGCCGTGGAGATGACGCGCGGCGCCACCGGTGGACCGCTGCCACAGAATGTAAAATGTGACATTCATGCAAGACATGGGGTCCCTGCTGGCCGCCACTTTCAGGGATTGGTATGAGGACCGGGCGCAGCGCCTGGGCGCGGCTCTCGCCTACTACACGATTTTTGCCCTGACCCCCGGCCTCGTGCTGGTCATCGCGTTGGCGGGATTCCTGCTCGGCCCGAACGCCGAAGGCCACATTCTTGGGCAGATCCGCGAACTCATTGGGGAGCAGGGCGCGGCCGCGATCGCGGCGACGACTCGGAGCGCGCGCACTGAGACCCTGGGGGTGGGGGGAACCGCGCTGGCGTTCTTTCCGTTGGTGTTCGGATTATGGGGGCTCTTCGGCGAGCTTCAGGATGGACTCAATACGATCTGGGGAGTGACGCCGAAAGCCGGGCGCCGGGTGATCGAGATCGTGAAGGAGCGCTTCTGGTCCTTCACCATGGTGGTCGGCATCGGGTTTCTGCTCCTGGTCTCGCTCGCCATGAGCGCCTGGCTCATCGTCGTCGGCACCTACTTCGGCCAACTCCTTCCCGCGCCAGCCGCGGCGCTCGAAGTGCTGAACTTCGTCATCTCCTTCGGCGTGATCACGGTCCTCTTCGCCATGACGTTCAAACTGCTTCCCGATGTCACCATCGCCTGGCGGGACGTGTGGCCGGGCGCGGCCCTGACCTCACTCCTCTTCACCGTGGGCAAGTTCGTCATCGGTCTCTATCTCGGGAAAAGCGCGGTGGCCTCGGCGTACGGGGCCGGCGGCTCTCTTGTCATCATCGTGGTCTGGGTCTACTACTCGGCGCAAATCCTGCTGTTTGGCGCCGAGTTCACCAAGGTGTGGACGAAGCGGCGGGGTTCGGGGTTCGTGCTGGATAAGACCGCGAGGCCGGTGACGCAGGAGGCGCGAGCCGAGCAGGGCCTGGGGCCGCGGCCATGAGATCGCGCGTAGAGCGAGGTTACTGATGAGGGAACCGCAAAAGCCTGATTGCGCGTGGCGCAGTCTCGGCGAAGCAAGAAGCGCAGGGCACGCTTGGCGGGTATGAGCCGGTTGTCCTAGCCTCAACTCGGCCGCGAGCAGTGCGATGCCAGGCTGGTAGCCGAGGGTCGAGAAGTAGTCCACGCCAGTGAGCCAGATCACGCGCCGCCACGAGTGTGTCTCCTGGCCGCCCCGTCTCCGGAGCTCTGGAGGTCGCCCACCCCCAACAGCCACCGCCCGATGGCGGAGTGCGACTCGATCGCCCGCTCTGGCAGCGTGTGCCCGCGGGATCCGAAGGCGGGAAGTTAGCGTTCACGAGCGTTTTGTCTGCGCGCCACGTGGTCCGCCACCATGGGTCAATGTCCAGAAGCGAGACTGGTGCCAGCACATCCTTCGTCGGCGGGGTTGCCCGCCGGGGTCACCACACGCAGCGCCGCCCACCGGGCGTGTGCTCGTCTGCGAGCAAGGCGTGCGCGAGGCGGGCGGGGCGAGCCCCGGCGTTACTTGAGGGCCCCGACCGCGCGCAAAATGGCGATCAGGACCACCGCTCCGACCAACGAGATGAGCCAGCTCGCTAGGGTACCGCCCGCGGCGAGACCGAGGACGCCGGCGCCCCACTGCCCGAGGAGGGACCCAACCACGCCGACCACGATGTTCGCGATCAGCCCCATCTGGGCGTTGGTCTTCATGATGAGGCTGGCTAGCCAGCCGATGACGCCACCGATGATGACGGCCACGATGAAGCCCATGGTTCTCCTCCCAGTGTGTGAGGGCGGTGAGGATCTATTCTCGTCGCTTCAGCAGATCCGCCACCAGAGCTTCACTGCCTATGTGCTCCAGCCAGTGGCGATACCCGACGGACAGGATCGCGACGGTCGGAATTGCCAGAAAGATTCCCGGCACGCTTGCCAACGCCGCGCCGCACAGGACCGCCACGATCACCGCGAACGGATGGAGGGGCAGGCCGTGTCCGATGATGCGCGGGTAGACGATGTAGTCGTGAACGATGCGCAGAATTCCTAAGAACACGACGACTCCGAGGGCTTGCTTCATCGAGTAGACACTGGCGATCAGTGTCGCGATCCCCGCGACGACGAGCGGCCCGAGCAGCGGAATGAATTCGAAAAGACCCGAGATAATTCCTAGTACGAGTGCGTAACGCACGCCAATGAGAGAGAAGCCGATGGTGCAGACCGTGCCGATCAACAGGCAGGCGATCAGCTGCGCTCGGATGTAGACGGCCAAGGTCGTGTTGATGTCCTGAAGAAGCTCGCGGCCGCGCCAGCGCCAACGTCCCTGAGGGAGCGTCTGCAACGCAATCGCCCGAAAGCTGGCCGAATCCTTGAGGAGAAAGAAGGCGAGAATGGGTATCAACATGAGCCACGGGAGAAACCCGAGCAATTGGATCAGGACGTTGCCGACTCCTTCCGTCACATACGTCCCTGCGATTCCGACCGCGCGCGTCGCACTCTTGTTGATGGCATCGCGGACGGTGGCTGGGAGCCGGTACTCTTCATAGGAGGTGGTCCACCCGAGCGCCCGCGACCGCGCGAGATCGAGGTAGCTCGGAGCCTCCTGTGCGAACTGCGTGATCTGAGTGTCAAGTTGGGGGAGCAGGAGGGCGGCCGCGAGCGCAAGCGCCCCGATGATGAGGAGATACACGACGCCAATGGCCAGCGCTCGGGGCATGACGTACACACGCCCTCGCACAGGGAACGGACGGCACGCAAACTCCACCAGTGGCGCCAGCAGATACGCGAAGAAGACCGCCAGCACGAGGAGTAGAATCACGCCTCTGAGCGCGTAGACAATCCACATGGTCGCCGCAACAGCCAGCAACGTGAGGATCACACGCATGAGGGCCCGAGTCTGTGACCATGACGCACGCGCCACGGCCGTCGTGGCAGGGTCCCCGACCTCTTTCGTATCGCTCACCATCGCGCTCCGGAGCAGGCCGTCCCGCGCCGCCGCTACTTTTTGAGTGTGTCGACGGCCTGGTCGATCCGCTCGCCAGCCTTCTCGAGTGGTCCCTTCCCGCTCAGCTTGTCCAGAGCCTTGTCGAGCTTCTCGCCAACCTTCTCGGCCGGCCCTTTCTCGCACCCCACCAAGACACCACTTCCCAGTAACCCGAGGACGACCATGCCGACGACAAACTGGTTCAACACGCTTCTCCTATCCATCACAACCGCAAGCGTTTGGGGACCTCGCTGGGACCTCTCGGAGCCTCCTAGATCGCTCAGAAGCTGACCGCGGATCTCAACGTGCCGGGAACCCGCACATCGCGGTCGTCTTCGCTCGGGCGGTATGGCGCGTGAATGGACACCTGGCTCGCCACAGCCATCGCCCCGGCTTCGCTGGGGTCGAACACGCTGTGTCGACTCCGATCCACGAGGCGACCCACACGCTCGATGCCGTCCTGGCAGCGGACGCACGTCTGCACCTCGGGCGTGGCGCGGAGTCGCGCCACCGAGATCGCGTCGCCACACTCCACGCAGGTGCCGTACGCACCCTCGCGCATCCGGTCAAGCGCCGCCGACAGACGTTTCACGCGCGCCATCAGAAGTTCGCGCGTGGCCAAGCCGACCTCCTGACTCTCGTTGGCCTGGAGCCGGTCGACCTCGTCCGCGGAGGGGCCGCTGTCCCGGATCGTCCAGGGCCGCTCCTCAATCGCCGCCGCGCCACGCAGGTGGCCAAGTCGCGAGACCGCCGTCCTCAGGTCCTGATCGAGCCGATTCCTGACGTCATCCATGGTCGCCCTCCCTATACCCCTTGGGGGATCGCGAGCAAGAGAGGGACTGCACGGCGGCTCTCAGAGCGGTCGTTCAGCACGTGAACCGTGAGTCCCTGTTCTCGCCTACATCGTCGACGCGACGCTAAGCCTGTTCAACGCGGGCCGCATTGGAACGTCACGGTCTTGGTTCCGTCTGAGTTGGTCACGATGCTCGACGTCATCGGCTGCGAGCCGGGCTTCGGGCAGGAGGCGCTCGCGGTCTGCGACGCTTGCACCAACTCCTGATCCGTTCGATAGGTGTAGGACTGGCTGGGAGGGGTCGGGGCGGGCGCGGGCAGCGTCGTCCGCACGCATTCAAAGTGCACAGCCTTGCTCCCGTCGGCATTGTTCGTCATGCTGACGGAGCGCGGGACCGTCTGATACGGACTGCAATATGCCGTCGCGTTCTGGTTGGCCTGAAGCAATTCCTGGTCAGTCCGGTAGTTGTAGGTCACGCTCGGGTTGCTCGACTGCACCGGCTGTTGCGACGAGGGAAAGGTCGCACAGGCCGCAAGGGCCCCGGCCGCGAACAATGCGACTGCCGACACGTTCACCCAGCGAGAGATCCTGACCATCTGAAACCCTCCTTCACGTTTTCGGTGTAGACACCCAACGGTAGTGACTCGATCTGTTCCCAGCGTCCTCCCCGGGACTGGCGGACGGCCAGTCGGATCTGTATTCGATACTGTATTAGTAGAATAGTACAGTAGTACGAGATGGTCAAGAGACAAGGAATAGCAGGATGGCATGAGCTGCGGGGACTTGGACGGCTGCTAGTTGCCGGCATCGACGCCGAGGAACTCCTGTCGATCGAGCCACTTGGGACGGCGTGCGTGCTCCCATCCAAAGCGAGAATCGTCCGGGTGTCTTGGTCCCAGTCCTTCGGCGAGTGCTCACTTGATCGACCCAGGGATTCGAAGCGATAAACCGCGCTTTGAAGCAGCGAGCTGAGCGGCGGGGCTGACTGAGCGAGTCGTGTCACTTCCTGATGAAGCCTAGGGTCAGACCGATCCTTAGATGTGCTATTCCATGACAAGGCTGCCATCGGCGGTGGCGACTTGGACGGAGGTCACGATGCAGTGTTGTCCGGCGCGGTCTCGTTAAGGGGGCGGGAAACGGCCAATTGAGGGACGATCATCGGTCCCGGGGACGGAGCCATCGGCGGCGGGGCGCACGGTTCCGCGCCTGGGTGACGAGGGCCCGCGCCACGTCCTTGCCCCGTGAGAGCGCCTGCCGATAGAGTTTCTTGATGGCGCCGGGCTCGAGGGTGGTGCCGTAGGCAGCCCACGTCACCACCGCCTTGCCGATAGCCAGCGTGCCCGCGTAGGCCACCGCCACCTTGGGGACGATCCCCGCCACCGGGATCAGGCCCACGAGCTGGCGCGCTCCCTGGCGGAAGAGGAACCCGCCGCCGATCACCCCGAGGACCTCGCCGACAAGGTCGCGTGGCGTGCCCTTCTTGCCGGAGGCGAGGGCGATGCGGTAGCTCATGACAAGCTGATTCTTCGTCAGGACCACGATATCTGCGAGATTCAGCGGCACGTCCAGCACAGGGACCGCCTCCGCGAGGCCGGTCGTGAGGGCATACAGGGCGTTCGTCGTGGCCGTCTCCTCGATCAGTTCCGCGAAGAGCGGCTCGCGCAAGGGGATCAGGTGACGGGCGAAGGCGAGGCGCATCCCTGGTGTGACGGCTGACAAGAGGGCCTGGGCCACCAGGGGCACGGCGGACGGCTCCAAAGCCGCCACGGCCGCGCGCGCCGCCTCGCCGGGCCACGGGACGGCCGCGATGGGGCCAAGGCCCCCGAAGACGACCATCACTACCGGCACCCTCGCTTCCCGGAGGACATCGACGGCGATGGCGAGGGCGGGGGAGGGGTGGGGAGTCGGGCTCAGCGCGACGGCAAGGTCCAATGTTGCGGAACGAGCGGCCTGCCGGGCCCCGGCGGGGTCGGCTGTGAGCAGCCAGGGGTGGCGTGTGGCCTCGGGGCCGCTCAGCAAGCCCCCGAGCCGCTCGGCGTCGCCGATGTCCTCGGCCACGAGCAGCACCTGGAAGGGACGCTCCGCCTCGCGGCGGAGCTTGTTCAAGTCCGCTTCCTTGAGCACGCGCCACACGTCGGACAGGTTGGATAGGCCGAGCATCCGAGGCGAGGCTATCACGTGCGAATCGGCTAAATTCGACATGCTGGGCGACAGACAGGGGCTTCGGCTTCGCTGAGCGACGAGTTCGCTGAGGTCTCGACGTGAACCCGAGCCGCCGAGGTGTCCTGGCCGTGCCGTCACGCGAGTTCAGAGTGAGCCGCCAGAGACGATCGTGGAAACGATGAACAATCGCGTGGCGGTCCGGCTTAAAATCCCAGGCTCCAGAGAACTTACCGATCCAGGGGCTCCCTGCACTGGAGCCTAAAGCACCAGCTTCTCCCTACCCATTCCAGCATTGAACTACGGCGGGTTGCACGTGCACAGCTCGCTCTTGAACGTCGTTCTGACCGACTAAGTCGTAGACCGGGTTCCGCGCGGGCCACATCCGTCGCTCGGCGTCCGCGCTCGGCTGGCGACTCCCATTCACGCCGAATACGCGTTCGCGCTGACTGCGTCTGCGGAGCGGCGCGAGACGCGCGCCGACTGTAGATCGTCGTCGGGTTCCGCCCAGCTCGTTTCAGGGCGGGCTTCGCGCGACGATCGCCCCGGGCGTCACCGGTTGCTTTTCTTCGTTGTGCCTCGCACGGCGCATATGCGCCCGCCGGGAGTCATCCCGGGGGTGGTCAATAGGGAACACCCTCGAGTGTCCCGTTTGGAACAGATTCCAGCGGCCCGAATGTGGCATCTCTCTAGGTGGGGATGTTACCCGGCGGGCAGACGGACAATGGCCGACGTGCCGTCGGCGGTGACGATCGGGGAACCATGGACCGATGAATCAGCGAGTGACCGACCGGATCCGACAGGACCCCGTGACCCGGCGCAGCCCGCGCGTCGCGGACGGGACGCCCCCGTGGGCGATCGTGCTGGCCGGGAGCGATGGGGCCCGTCTGCGCCCGCTGGCCGAGTACGTCCACGGTGACCATCGTCCCACCCCGTACGCCGCATTCCTGGGCTCGAAGTCGCTGCTCCAGCAGACGCTGGATCGTGTGGCCACACGGATCGACCCGGAGCGGACGGTGGTGATTGCCAACGCGCGCCACGCTCCCCATCTCCACCGCGACCTGACAAGCCACCCAACGCACACGCTGCTGCTCCAGCCCGCCGACTGTGGGACAGCGGCGGAGATCCTGCTGCCCGCTCACGCGATAGCAGGCCTCCAGCCCGATGCCGTCGTCGCGGTGAGTCCCTCAGACCACTTCGTTCACGATGATCCGGCGTTCATGTCGTATCTCCTGGCGCTCGCGCGGTTCGTGGAACGGCGTGTGAACCGGATCGTCCTCGTCGGGGCCCGGCCCGATGCCCGGCCGCCATCGCCGCATGAGTGGATCGAGCTGGGGCCGCCGATCGGCAGGATTCCGGACGGCCCGCTCTTCCAGATTCGCCGCCTCGGCAATGGGCCGTCCCCCGAGGGCCATGCCGGCAGGGCGGAGGACCGGCTGTGGAATACCGGGGTCTTCGTGGCTCCCGTGGCGGCGTTGCTCGAGCTGGGCCGGAGGCGGCTGCCGCGTCTGAGCGATCGCCTGGCCCGGATCGCGCCGGTCATCGACAGTGCCGTGCCGTCGCTGGCGCTCCAGGCCGTCGGCGCGGCGGACCCTCCGACGAACCTCTCGCGAGACGTGTTCAGGGCCTCCTCCCCTGAGTTGGCTGTCTCCCAGTTGCCCGTCACTCTTCGCTGGTCTGACTGGACCACCCCGGAGCGGGTCATCCACACGCTTCACGAGGTCCGGGCGACGCCGGCCTGGCTCCATGCGCTCACACGCGGCGGCGTCCGGAGCGGCGCGGTGGCGCGCCATCCGGTCGGCCGCCACCCTTGGACTGTGCCGGGGAGGAGGCCGTGACACGGACGGCCACCCAAGCGCCGCTCGGCCCATCAGGGGTTGCCGCCCAAGGCTGGCGTGGCCTCGCGGCCTTCCTCGTATACCTCGGGACAACGCGCTCACCGTTCGCCGCCTCGACCGACGCGATCTGGCCACGCTACCGCGAGCGCTCTTCGGCGGTTGCGACGCACTCCCCGTACGAGGACGTCATGAGTGGCGATCCCCCGGTACGCGGTGGACGCCGCGGAGCGGTCGATGCGCGGTCGGATGAGACGGTGGATGGACGGGGTGATCTCGAACCGGAGGTCGACTGCGCCCTCACATCGTCACGTCCGGAATGCCGAGGCCGTCGGCCCCGGCTGAGCCGGGACACCGGAGGATGGGCCGCCGAGGGGTCCGAGCGGATGACCAGTGAAGAGGGAGCGAGATGAACCATCCAGAGATGGGCTCGACGAACGCTCTGCCTCGTGGCACTGCCGATGTCCCTCCTGCCGCTCCGCCGCTGCTGGACGGACTCCGGGTGCTGGTGGTGGACGACGAGGCGAGGTTCCGCGAGATGCTGGGGGAGATGCTGGGGTGCTGCGGAGCTGCGGTGACGGCCGTCGGCTCGGCCGCGGAAGCGCTTCGGATGATGCCGGAGGTGCGGCCGGACGTGCTGCTCAGCGATCTCTCCATGCCGGAGCGAGATGGCTATGCACTGATTCGAGCGGTGCGGGCCCTGGCCCCCGAGCGGGGCGGGCGCGTGCCGGCCGTGGCGGTGAGCGGTGACACCGACGGGGCCACGCGGCAGCAGGCGCAGACGGCCGGGTTTGACCACTACCTCGCGAAACCCGTGGACCTGCATCGGCTGGTCGCGACCATCGGGGGAATGATCACGAGGGGGGTGACGGGGTAAGCGTGAAGCCGCTGGCCCGCGCCGACTTGGCTCTGAGCCGTCGCCCTCGCTGGGGGCGAGGGGGTCCGGCTGCGACCCTTCGCGTGCCACGTCAGCGGGGACGAACGGCCAAAGCAGTAGGTCGCGTCGCTGGGGGCCCGCACGCTGGTGGAGCAGACGCTCGACCGGGTCGCGCGGCCTGGTCCTCCGGAGCGGATCGTGATCGTGGAAACGCCCCCACGTCCGATACTGCCTGGCGGACACTCAGCGCGGCCGCGCCCCGCACGTCCTCGTCCCAGCCCGAGAGCGGCGGGACGGCGGCGGGGATCCTCTACCGAGCCACTGGATCGCCGCCAGGATCCCGGCGCGGTGGTGGCGACCGTGCCATCCGATCACTTCGTACTCGGCAGCTGTCCCACCTCGCCCCGGTTTCTCTGCCGGATGCCGTACCGGAAGAAGTGCCCGCCTGACGCTACGGGCGTGCGTGCGCCGGATGCGGGTTCCCGGTCGCATGAGAGCCGGGTCGATGGATGCTACACGGCTCGGTAAGGAAGGGGCCCCAATGATGACGACACGTGTCCCACGGGCGACGGGCGTGGACAGCCCGCCCTTGGACCGGGCGACTGCCCGAGTGCGGGAGGGGTGCGTGAAGATCTATCTCATCGCTCCCAGGAACCCCGAGTCCTTCTGGACATTCGACCGCGTGCTGCCCAGCCTGAACAAGCGCTGCATTTACCCGAACCTCTCCCTCCCGACGGTGGCTGGCCTCACGCCGCGGGAGCACGACATCATCCTCTGTGACGAGAACGTCGAGCCAATCGACTTCGAGACGGATGCGGACATCGTGGGCCTTACCGGCTATGTCATCCACAAGAAGCGGATGTTCGAGATCATTGCGGAGTTCCGCCGGCGGGGCAAGTTTGTGGTGGTAGGCGGCCCCTTCGCGTCCCTCTGCCCGGAGGAGCTGCGCGGGAAGGCCGACGTGATCTTCGTGGACGAGGCGGAGTACACGTGGCCGCAGTTCTTGAGAGACTACGCGGCGGGCCTGTGGCAGACGGAATACCGGCAGGACGAAAAGCCCAGCATGCTGGACTCGCCGCTACCGCGCTTCGATCTGCTGAAGATCGACCGCTACCGGTCCATGACCATCCAGTTCGCCCGAGGCTGCCCGTTCAGCTGCGAGTTCTGTGACATCATTGTGATGTACGGGCGGCGGCCGCGCACGAAGTCGGTGCCCCAGGTGATGGCTGAGATTCAAGAGATCTATCGCCTCGGCCTTCGGCAGATCTTCGTAGTCGACGACAACTTCATCGGCAACAAGCGCGAGGCCAAGGCGCTCCTGAACGCCATCGCGGAGTGGCAAACGGCCAACGGCTACGCCGTGGAGTTCATGACGGAGGTCAGCCTCAACGTCGCGCAGGACGACGAGTTGCTGCGACTCATGAAGCACGCGAATTTCGCCATCATCTTCGTGGGCATCGAATCGCCGCGAGTGGCGAGCCTGGAGGAGACCAAGAAGCACCAGAACGTACGCGAGGACATCCTCACGTCCGTCCACCGCATCCAGAGGGCCGGTATCCAAGTGATGGCCGGCATGATCGTGGGCTTCGACAACGACGACCCGTCGATTTTCGAGGAGCAGTTCCAATTCATTCAGGATGCGCGTATTCCCATCTCGATGACCGGAATGCTGAATGCGCTACCCAAGACCCCGCTGTACACGCGACTGAAGGGGGAGGGCCGGCTCATCGCGGAGTCGGTTGGCGATCAATTCGTGTTCACCAACATCATCCCGAAGGGCATGTCGCGCCTGGAGCTCTACGAAGGGTACCAGCGGCTCCTGAACCGTCTCTACGCCTACGGTAACTACCGCAGGCGCGCGATGGCCCTCATCCTCCACAAGGGCGGGGTGCTCCATTCCCGATACTTCGGGACCCGCGAGGACGTCGGCATATTTTTGCGCATTCTCTGGACGTGCATCCTCCTTGGCTCACCGCGTCGCGCCTGGCTCACCCTCTCGCTCATTGTCGAGACGATGCTCCGGCGCCCGCGCGCGCTCCGCGAGGCGGTGACCCTTGCGCTGATGCATAAGCACCTGTACGAGTACGTCCGGGACACCTCGCTGCAGCTCCAGGCTCTCATCGAAGAGCTGAAGACCGGGCCGTGGGCGGCCGGGATGCTGCCCGCGGCGCCGAAGGGTCGATGACGCTGGCGCCACGCACTGGCCGTCCTGCCAGTCCGCGTCAGCCGGTGAGCCGGGCAGAGTGCGCCGCCGGGACCCCGCCGTCCTGCGCTCTGGCTAGCAGTCGCGGACGTGCCGCCGACCGCTCCGTCCCCGGTCGCGCGCCCGATTCCGCTTCCTGACGAGCGCCCTCCGCGCTCGGTCCCGCCACCCGGGCCGGAATCGATGATCGCCGCGCGCCCGACGTCACCCTCGAGCGTCTCCGCGGCGGGCGTGGCGTGGGTCGCCGACCTCGGACTGATCACGGCGGGCGAAGGGGGCACGTACCATCAGTTCGGATTCGACCTCCAGAGACTTGTCCGGCCGAGCGGGATCAACCTGACCGTCCATCGGTCAAAGGGCTCGGTCGACAACATCTTCGCGCTGTCTCGACAGCGAGGCGTGCAGATGGGGATCGTGCAGTCGGACGTCCTCGGCTTCGTCGCGGGCGAGCCCGGCAATCCAACGCTGACCCGCGCCGCCCGTAGCCTCCGGCTGGTGTTCCCGCTCTACGACGAAGAGGTCCACGTCCTGGGACGGCGCGAGATCGGCGACTTCGACGACTTGGCGGGAGCGCGGGTGGCCATCGGACCGGAGGGGAGCGGGACCTACCTGAGGGTGCCGGTCGCGTCTTGGGTGAGCGTCTGGTCGATCCGGATCGCGATCTCGCGCCCCGGAACCAGGTCGCCCTCGACCAGGTGCGATTCGAGGAGCTTCCGTGCGACGCTGAGCCCCATCGCCTACCGCCGGCCACCCGCGTAGCTATGCGTCGCCTGCCCGAGGACGGCCTCCGCGGTCTCGGCAAGAGTCTCGGCCAGGGTCGGGTGGGCGTGAATCGTCTCGGCCACGTCGCGGGCCGTCAGCGACAGCTCCACGGCCAGCGCGCCTTCCGCGATGAGCTCTCCCGCTCCTGGGCCCACCACGCCCACGCCGAGTACCCGTTCCGTCTTCCCATCGACGATGAGCTTCGTGAGACCCTCCGTCCGCCCGAGCGTGTGCGCCCGGCCGGACGCGGACCATCGGAAGCGCCGCACCTCGACCTTGCGATTCTCGGCTTCGGCCTGGGCCTCGGTGAGTCCGCACCAGGCGACCTCGGGGTCGGTGAACACCACCGCAGGGATCGCCCGGCTGTCGAACTCGGCCGGCTCGCCGGCGACGACCTCGGCCGCCACCTTGCCCTCCCGGGCGGCCTTGTGGGCCAGCATGGGCTCGCCGGCCACGTCGCCGATGGCCAGGATCCGGGGTTCCGTGGTGCGCCGCCGGCGGTCGATGCGGACGAAGCCCTTCTCGTCGAGCTCGACGCCGGCCGTCTCGAGACCCAGCCCTTCGGTCCGGGGTTTGCGGCCGACCGCTACCAGCACTCGGTCGAAGAGCTGCGGTGAATCGACGCCAGCTCCTTCGAGATGGGCGCGCACGCCGGCTTCTTCCGCCTCGAGCCGGGTGACCCGCGTGCTCTTGTCGTTGGTCGCGAACAGCCGCTCGAGGCGCGCCTCGAGTGGCTGCACGAGGTCGGGATCCACGCCGGGCAGGAGGTTGCCGGTCATCTCCACGACGGTGATCTTGGCGCCGAGCTCCGCGTAGACGGTCCCCAGCTCGAGGCCGACGTAGCCGCCGCCCACGACCAGAAGGCGGTGCGGGACGACCGGCAGGTCGAGGGCAGTGGTCGAATCCATCACGCGCTCGTCGTCCGACCGGAGGGCAGGGGGAATGATGGGGAGCGAGCCAGTGGCGAGGATCGCGTGGTCGAAGCCGAGGCGGCCGGGCGCGTCGTCTCCCTCCAGCTCGAGGGTGCCACCGTCGCGGAACGTCGCCCACGCTCGCAGCACGCGGACGCCTCGGCGCTTCGCGAGTTGCGCCACGCCCTGGGCGAGGCGGTCCACGACCTCGCTCTTCCAGGCTCGCAGCCGCTCGAGGTCGATCTCGGGCGCGGCGAAGCGCACACCGAACCCCGCGGCCTCTCGCGCGTCGCTGATGACGCGCGCGGCGTGGAGCAACGCCTTGGATGGGATGCAGCCGCGGAGGAGGCAGACGCCCCCGAGCTGCGCTTCGGCGTCAACGAGGGTGACCTCGACGCCGAGGTCCGCGGCCCGGAAGGCGGCCGCGTAACCGCCTGGCCCCCCGCCGATCACGACCAGCTTCGCGCGCTCCATGCCTCAGCTCTCCAGGAGGAGATGCAAGGGATCCTCGAGCAGCTCCGCGACGTACCGCACGAAGCGAGCCGCGTCCGCGCCATTGATCACGCGGTGATCGTACGACAGGGAGAGTGGAAGCACGATCCGCTGGGTGACTTGCCCGGCCCGCAGCGCCAGCTCCTCCCGGGTTCGGGCCACGCCGAGGATGGCCACTTCGGGGCGGCTGACGATGGGCGTGAAGGCAACGCCGCCGATGCCGCCGACGTTGGTCACGGTGAAGCTGGCCCCCTGCATGTCCTGGAGAGCGAGCTTCCGCGCCCGGGCACGCTCGGCGAGCGTGGCGATCTCGGCCGCGATCTCGCGCGTGGTCTTCCGATCCGCGTCGCGGAGGACCGGCACCAGGAGCCCGTGCTCGGTGTCGACGGCCACGCCCACGTGGACGTAGCGCTTGGTCACCAACTCCTCCCGCTCGAGGTCGAGGCTACTGTTCACGCGCGGGTAGGCTCGGAGCCCCACGACCACGGCTTTGACTACGAGAGCCGTCCAGGTCAGCTTGGGCTCGGCCTTGTCCTTCCCGGCCTCGTACCGTCGCCGCGCTTCCTCGAGCTCGGTGACGTCCGCCAGGTCGTGGTGGGTCACATGGGGGATCTCGCTCCACGAGGCCGACAGATGCCGTGCGGCGGCCTTCTCGATGCCGGTGAGCGCCCGGCGCTCCACCGGCCCCCATCGCTCGTCCTCCGCGGCTGGGGCGGGGGGCCCGGCGGTCCGCGCGGCGGGCGCGCGGTCCCCCACGAACGCCTGCACGTCCTCGGGCGTGATCCGGCCACCCGACCCCGTCCCGCGGATGCGGACGAGATCCACCTTCAGCTCGCGGGCGAGACGGCGCGCCGCCGGGCCTGCCGCCACCTCCCCGTCCGAGGTCGCGGTTTCCTTCGGCCGGGGCTCGGTCACGCCCTCGGGCTTGGCTGCCTTCGCCGCTCGGTCTTCGGTCCGGTCCTCGGGCTCGTCCTTTCTTCCCTTCTCCTTCTGTTTCTGCTGCTGCCTCTTCCTTTACGGAGACCGAGGCCCTCACCTTCTCCGGGCGCCGCGGCCCGGGCGCGCCGCTGTCCTGATCGCCGCGCTCGGGCTGCTCGTCCGCCGCCCGCTGTCCGGACGCCCGCCCGGCGTCTGCACGATGCTGGGCCAGTACTGGCGCCCGCTCGGCCTGCTCCCTGCCCGCATCGTCGGACTCCTCTCCCCGTGCCGGGGGAGGAGGCGCCGCCGCCTCGTCCTTGGCCTTCTTGGGTTCGCGGCGGTCACTCGCCGCGCGGCCGGCCTCGATCGTCAGCACCTTCTGGCCCACCCGGACCGTGTCGCCCTTCTTGACGTGGACGCGGCTCACCGTCCCCGCATGCGGAGAGGGCAGCTCGAACGTGGCCTTGTCGGTCTCCAGCTCGAGCAACGGCTGGTCCGCGGCCACGACGTCGCCCTCGCGGACGAGCACCTTCAGCACCTCGGCCTCTCTGATGCTCTCGCCCAGATCCGGGAGCGTGACGTCCATGGCTTCTCCTCACTGGGTGACGGGGTCGGGCTGGTCCGGATCGATGCCGAGCTCCTCGGCGGCACGCGGTAGGCGCTTCGGCTCGAACTGGCTGCTGTGTGCCAGCGCGTGAAGCGCGGCGTACGCGACGTGCTCGGCGTCGACTTCGAAGTGCCGGCGCAGGGCCGGCCGGGTATCGCTGCGTCCGAACCCGTCGGTGCCGAGCACGGTGAGGGGACCGGGCAGGAAGCGGGCGATCTGCTCGGGGACCAGCTTCATGTAGTCGCTGACCGCGACAAACGGTCCCTCGACTCCGCCAAGCGCCTCGTCGAGATAGCTGCGTCGCGGCGTGGCCCCGGGGTGGCGCAAGTTCCACCGCTCGACGGCAAGGGCGTCGCGCCGGAGCTCCTTGTAGCTCGTCACGCTCCACACGTCAGCCGCCACCTCGAAGCGGTCGGCGAGAAGCTCCCGGGCGCGGAGCGCCTCGCGGAGCAGGGGGCCGCTCCCGAAGAGCTGGACCTGCCCGGGGCCCCCGCCGTCGGGCGGTCCTTCGAGGGACCCCACACGGTACATGCCCTTGAGGATCCCTTCCTCGGACCCTTCCGGCATGGCGGGCATAGGGTAGACCTCGTTGTACAGGGTCAGGTAGTAGAGGACCACCTCCTGCCGCTCGAACATCCGCGCGAGCCCTTCGCGGACGATGACCGCGACCTCGTAGGCGTAGGCCGGGTCGTACGCGAGAAGATTCGGGACCGTGGTGGCCATCAAATGGCTATGGCCGTCCTGGTGCTGGAGCCCCTCGCCGGCCAGGGTGGTGCGCCCGGCGGTGCCGCCCAGCAGGAAGCCCTTGGCGCGCGAGTCGGCTGCCGCCCAGATGAGGTCGCCGACGCGCTGGAACCCGAACATCGAGTAGAAGGTGTAGAACGGCACCATCTCGATGCCATGCTGGGCGTAGGCCGTCCCGGCCGCGATGAAGGAGGACATCGAGCCGGCCTCGGTGATGCCTTCTTCAAGAATCTGGCCGTCCTTGGCTTCCCGGTACGAGAGGAGCGACTCCTGGTCGACCGGCTCGTAGAGCTGCCCGGCGTGCGAGTAGATCCCGAAGTGCCGGAAGAGCGCGTCCATGCCGAACGTCCGCGCCTCGTCCGGGATGATCGGCACGACGCGCGTGCCCATCCCCTCGTGACGCATGAGCCGCCGCAGGAGACGCACGAAGGCCATCGTCGTGGCGACCTCCCGATCGTCGCTGCCCTCGAGGAACTCCGAGAAGAAGTCGAGCGGGGGCATCTCGAGGGGTGGGGTGGCGGCCCGGCGGCTCGGCACGTATCCGCCGAGGGCTTCGCGTCGCGCCCGGAGATAGACCATCTCGGGACGGTCCGCGGCCGGGCGATAGAAGGGCGCCTCGTTAACGTGGTCGTCCGGCACGGGGATGCCGAACCGCGAGCGAAACTCGCGCAGCTCCTCCTCGTTGAGCTTCTTCTGCTGGTGGGTCACGTTGCGACCCTCGCCCGCTTCGCCGAGCCCGTAGCCCTTCAGGGTCTTGGCGAGGACCACGGTGGGCGCGCCGCGATGCTGCGTGGCCGCCTTGTACGCCGCGTACACCTTCCGCGAATCGTGCCCGCCCCGGGCCAGGCGGCGGAGCTGGTCGTCGGAGAGATGCTCGACGAGCGCCCGGAGGCGGGGATCCCGTCCGAAGAACCGCTCGCGAAAGTATGCGCCGTCCTCGACGCTGTACTTCTGGTATTCGCCGTCCAGGGTCTCGGTCATAACCTCGACGAGGCGTCCCTCGGCATCTTGCTCGAGCAACGCATCCCAGTCCCCGCCCCAGACGACCTTGATCACGTTCCAGCCCGAGCCCCGGAAGACCGACTCCAATTCCTGAATGATCTTCCCGTTGCCGCGAACGGGCCCGTCGAGGCGCTGGAGGTTGCAGTTGACGACGAAGATCAGGTTGTCCAGCTGCTCCCGGGCGGCGAGTGAGATCGAGCCGAGACTCTCCGGCTCGTCGCACTCCCCGTCGCCGATGAAGCACCAGACCCGGTTGCCCTCCGTGTCCTTGAGGCCGCGGTCGCGGAGGTAGCGCTGGAAGCGCGCCTGATAGATGGCCATGATGGGCGCGAGGCCCATGGAGACCGAGGGGTATTCCCAGAACTCGGGCATGAGCCAGGGGTGCGGATAGGACGACAGCCCGTTGCGGGGCGGACACTCGCGCCGGAAATTCTGAAGCTGCTCCTCAGTGAGCCGGTCCTCCAGGAAGGCGCGGGCATACACGCCCGGTGAGGCGTGTCCCTGGTAGAAGACCGTGTCGCCGCGCCCGTCCCCGTCGCGGGCGCGAAGGAAATGGTTGAAGGCGACCTCGAAGAGCGTCGCGCAGGACGCGTACGTCGAAATGTGCCCGCCCAGTCCCGCGTTCTCGCGGTTGGCCCGGACGACCATCGCCATGGCGTTCCAGCGGACGAGGCTCTTGATCTGTCGCTCGAGGGGCCAGTCGCCCGGGTACCGAGGCTCCGCGGAGCGCGGGATCGTGTTGACGTAGGGGGTCGTCACCGCGAGACCCGACTGCACGCCCTTCCTGAACGCGTGATCCCGGAGCAGCTCGAGGAGCCGCCGGGTCTCGCCCGCGCCGTGCCGGCGATGCACGTCGTCGAGCGACTCGAGCCACTCGCGAATCTCTGCTCGCTCGAGGCGGGCTCCGGTGTCTCGCGGCGTCCCCTCCGGGGTCATGTCACACCTCGAACAGCATGCGCACGGGGTCCTCGAGCCGTGCCTTGACGCGCACCAGGAAGGTCACCGCCTGCTCGCCGTCGACGAGCCGGTGGTCGTACGAAAGCGCGACGTACATCATGGGCCGGATCACGACCTGGCCATCCACCGCGACGGGCCGGTCCTCGATCTTGTGCATGCCGAGGATCCCCGACTGCGGCGGATTCAGGATCGGGGTGGAGAGAAGCGACCCGAAGACGCCGCCGTTCGTGATCGTGAAGGTTCCCCCGGCGAGCTGGTCCGGCGTCAGCTTCGCCTCCCGGGCCAGGCGCGCCAGGTCCTCGACCGCCCGCTGGAGCTCGACGAAGCGCAGGCGGTCCGCGTCCCGCACCACCGGCACGACCAGGCCGCGGGGCGTGCTCACGGCGATACCGAGATGGACATGCCGGTGGTAGACGACGTCGTCGCCCTCGATCCGCGCGTTCAGGATCGGGACCTCGGCCAGGGCCTGCAGGCAGGCGCGGCCGAAGAGCGAGACGAGCCCGAGGTCAACGCCGTGGCGCTCGCGGAACCGCGAGCGGAGGCGCTCGCGGGCGGCGAGAAGGCGCGAAAGGTCGATCTCGTTGAACGTGGTGAGAATGGCGGCGGTGCGCTGGGCCTCGACCAGCCGTTCGGCGATCCGTCGGCGGAGCCGGCTCATCGGCTTCCGCTCGATGGCATCGGTCTTCTCGGAGACCGAGGGCGGCACCTTGCGCGACCCCCGCGTGGGGGCAGTGGGTTGCTCTTCCTCGGCGGGGGTCTCCGGTTCCTCTGGCGGCGATTCCACCCGCTCGGACGCCATTTCGGCGACCTGACGCTCCACGTCGTCCCTGGCTTCGGCCGCTTCTGGCTCCGGCGGCGCTTCGCCGTCCCGTGCCGCCCGCTCGCGCATTCCGGCCCGGTCGTCGTGGCGCTCGGGCTCAGCGTCTTCCGAGTCGGGCTCGACGGGCCGCTTGCTGCGGGTGCCGCTGTCTGGCGGGCTCGCGGGCGCGGGAGCCGACGGCTTGGCACGGGCCGGCGCGGTCTTGGGCTTTGCGCTCGCCGTCGGCCTGTCGGCGCCTTCGGCGATCCGGGCCACCACCGTCCCCACGCGCACGGTGGCACCTTTGCGCTCGACGATCTCCAAGCGCCCCGAGGCCGTGGCGGGGATCTCCAGCGTGGCCTTGTCGGTCTCCAGCTCGAGCACGGACTGGTCGGCCTGGACGAGCTCACCGTCTTGCTTGAGCCAGCGGACGATCACACCCTCGGTGACCGATTCGCCGAGCTCGGGGATCCTGACCTCGACGGCCATGGCGTCTAGCCCCCCCGGTCGCCCGACGGGGGCCGCCGCGCCTCGCGTGGACGCTTCAAGGCGGCGTCGACGATCGCCGCTTCCTCGGCCTGGTGGATCTGGTAGCTGCCGGTCGCCGGGCTGGCGGCTTCTTTGCGGCCCACGTATCGTAGGCGGCCGCCCGCCACGAGCAGGTCCTCGACGCGCCACCGGACGAAGCTCCAGGGTCCCTGGTTGGACGGCTCCTCCTGCACCCAGCGGAACTGGGTGGCGGCCGGGTAGCGGCGGAGCGCCGCTTCCAGCTCCGCGGCCGGAAAGGGGTAGAGCTGCTCCAGTCTCAGGAGAGCGACCGTGCGGGCGTCACGTTTCTTTCGCCCCTCGTCGAGCGCATAGAAGATCTTGCCGGAGCAGAGGAGGACCCGCCGGACCTCCGCCGGATCGATGAGTGCGGGATCGGGGAGGAGCGGCTGGAACGTGCCGTCGGCCAGTTCCGCCAGCGTCGAGACCGCGGCCGGATGGCGCAGCAGGCTCTTGGGGTGCATGACGATCAGCGGCTTGCGGAACGTCCGGTGCACCTGCCGGCGCAGCACGTGAAAGAACTGGGCGGGTGTCGTGCAGTTGACCACCTGCATGTTGTCGTCCGCGCACAGCGAGAGGAAGCGCTCGACGCGGGCGCTCGAGTGCTCCGGGCCCTGGCCCTCGTAACCGTGAGGGAGCAGCAGCGTGAGGCCGTTCATGCGCTGCCACTTCGACTCGCCGCTCGCGATGAACTGGTCGACGATGACCTGGGCGCCATTGGCGAAGTCCCCGAACTGCGCCTCCCACACGACGAGCCGGCTCGGGTCGGCACTGGCCATGCCGTACTCGAACCCGACCACCCCGACCTCGCTCAGTGGGCTGTTCACGAGCTCGATCGGAGCCTGCTCGGCACCGAGATGGTTGAGCGGGACGTACGGGGTCCCGGTCTTCGCGTCGAACAGCACGCCGTGACGGTGGCTGAAGGTGCCGCGCACGCTGTCCTGACCGCTGAGCCGCACCGGGGACCCCTCGAGCAGGAGGCTGCCGTACGCCAACTGCTCGGCACAGCCCCAGTCGATCCCCTCGCCCCGGTCCACCGTCGCGCGCCGCCCCTCCACGAGCTTGGCGATGCGCGGGTGAGGGGAAAAGTCGGCGGGAAGCCGGCTGGTAGCCTCGGCGATGGTCTGCAGGGTCTCGGCCTTCACGCGGGTATCCGCGCTCCAATCCTCTCCGGCCCAGCTGAGCCCCGTCCACACGCCGCCGAACGCCTGGACCTTCTGCCTCGGCACGTGCGTGCGCGCCGCGGCCTGCGCCTTGTCCAGATCGGCTCGGATGGCCGCCTGCATGGCCTCGACCGTCGCGTCGTCGACCACGCCCGCCTGGACGAGGCGCCGGCCATAGAGCTCGGCGACCGAGGGATGTTCGCGGATCTTCTGGTAGAGCGTGGGATGCGTGAAGGTCGGGTCGTCCAGCTCGTTGTGGCCGTACCGCCGGTAGCACACGAGGTCGATGAGGACGTCGCGCCCGAACGCCTGCCGGAAACCGGCGGCGAGCCGGGCGGCTTGGACGACCGCCTCGGGGTCGTCCCCGTTGACGTGGAAGATCGGGGCGTCGAACGCCTTGCCCAGATCCGAGGGATACCGCGAGGACCGGAAGTCCTCCGGCGACGTGGTGAAGCCGAGCTGGTTGTTGACGATGATGTGGACGGTCCCGCCCGTCGTGAAGCCGTCCAGGGGGGCCAGGATGAGCGTCTCGTAGACCGAGCCCTGGCCCATGAAGGCGGCGTCACCGTGCAGGAGCACCGGGACGACGCGCTGGCGCTCGACATCGTTCCGATAGCTCTGCTTGGCGCGAACGAGGCCCTCGACGACGGAGTTCACCGCCTCCAGATGACTCGGATTCGAGGCCAGCGACAGGTGCACCGCCCGGCCGCCCACGGTGACGTGGTCGTGCGAGTAGCCGAGGTGGTACTTCACGTCCCCGTCGCCCTGGACGTCCGACGGCAGGAGGGTGCCTTCGAACTCCGCCAGCATCAGCTCGTACGGCTTCTGCAGAACGTGCGCCAGGACGTTCAGTCGGCCTCGGTGGGCCATTCCGAGCACCAGTTCGTCGGCCTCGAGCGCCGCGGCGTCCTCCACGAGCGCGTCGAGCAGCGGAATGAGGGCCTCGCCTCCTTCGAGCGAGAACCGCTTCTGACCCACGTACTTGGTGTGGAGGAACTGTTCGAACGTCTCGGCCCGGACGAGCCGTGCAAGGATGTCGGCGCGCTGGTCGTCGGTCATTGCCGGTCGGTTGCGCACCGGCTCCATCCGCTCCTGAAGCCACTCCCGCGGCGACTTGTCAGCGATGTGCATGTACTCGATCCCGAGCGTGCCGCAGTACGTTTCCTGGAGGGCGGTCACGAGCTCGCGCAGCGGCGCCCGCTCGAGACCCTTGAACGGCGTGGCGTCCACCGTGCGGCCGAGGTCAGCCTCCGTGAAGCCGAACTCGCCGAGGGCCAGGAGGGGATGCGAGCGCGGGGCGCGCTCGAGCGGATCGAGATCGGCCGCGAGGTGCCCGAGTTCGCGGTAGGAGTGGACCAAGTCCGCGGTCTCTGGCGGGGCAGCTCCCGGGTCTCCTGCCCGCGTCGTTGCCGGCCCACTCCATTCGTAGCCCGCGAACACGAGCGCCCAGGGCTCCGGCACCGAGCCCGGATCCCGCCGGTATTGCTGGTACAGGGATTCGAGGTAGTCGGGGTTCGCCCGGGCGATCGCGTCGAGTGGAGTCCGCGCGTTGTCACGAGCCGCCTTGCCCACGGGTCAACGGTATCCTTGACGAACAGAATCATCAAGAAGCGACGACGCG
>CAVXVV010000091.1:0-43160 GCA_963765195.1 uncultured Candidatus Rokubacteria bacterium | reverse complement strand
GCGCCCTGCGCACCTGGGCGCCGACCCGCGCGCAGCGCGCGAACGGCAGCCCGGCCGAGCCGGCCCTCGTGGTCGCGGGGCGTCGCCGACTGCATGGCTAACCCCCGCTCGCCTTCCGATGGACGGGCACAGCCGCTCCCGACGCGATCGGCGCACGACGGCCCCCGTGTCGCGGGGCGAGGCACCCCGCCCCGCGACCGGCTGGACGCGTTGACCGAGGCCTCGCTGGATCGGCCGTAGTTCACCGAGGCGCGCGCGGCGCTCGTGCAGGCGGCCGCAGGGGTCCGGGCCCATTCAGGAGGCGGGCCTCCGCTATTGGGATCCGTGGATCCACAGCGGCCACATCACAGCGAGCGGTCCACCGGAGCCTCCTGATCGGGCCGGCGGGGCGCGGACGACTCCGCGCGCGCCTCCGCACCGTGCACGATCGGGTTGGATGCCCTCGGGAGCCCGCGCTCGCAGCCCCGCGATCCGGCGGCGGCGCCCGCCGCCGACTCGCCGCCCTGCCGCTCCGCGCGACCTGGCTCATCGCACAACTGGATTGGGTGGTCCACGGGCCCGGCCTCGCGACGGCCCCGGCCGGCCGCGAGCGCTGGCTCCCGCGCCCGGAACGTGCTGGTCGAGACCCTGCGGGGCTTCGTCGTCGACCTCGCTCGCCGGGCCCCGGCGTGGCACGTGTCGCTCGAGATCGCATCCAGGCCGACCCCTCGCGTGGCGGTGGCCATCATCGATTGACCCGCTCGGGGCACCGTCTGACCACCCATCCTGGGCCCGTCGTGGAGCGGCGATGCCGGCCCCGCCGCGAACGCCTCGACACGCGGGCCCTGGAAGTCCCGGCTTTCTGTGGACACACCGGCCCTCGGCACCGCCGGTGCCGCAGGCGTAGCGATCGCGCCAGCGGTCGACGCCACCGGCCCGGCGTCACGCGCTCACCGTGGTCACGCTCGATGGACACGATGACGACGTTCCGGGACCGGTCGTCAGCGGCTCGCCGATCCCGGGGGCCACGCCCGAAGACCTGGCCATCGTGGCGGTCGAGGCCGCCAGGGCACGCCGATCTCGCGCGCCTCGGGCGACGTGAGCAGCAGGTCCTGCGGCTCCTGTTCGGGCTCGACCGGATGGAGGCGCTGGACCACCGCCGCGCGGCGGCCGTCGTCGGGTCTCGGCCGCCACGGTCCGGCGGGTTCGCGACCGCGCGCTCGCGCAGCTCGCGCGGCACTCACGGGCAGCCCCACGCGTCCCCGCTTCGATCTCGATGTCCCTTGGGGAGTGCCTCATGTCCGACCTGCTGCCACCGGCCTTTTTCTCAAGCTCGACGTCACCCTCTGGACCCGGAGCGCGGCGCTTAGCGCCCCCGACCTCGGTCTCGATCCGGCGAGCATCGCCGCGCACTACACCCTCGGGCGGAAGCGGCTCGTCCCGAAGCAGGCCCTCCATCCGCTCGCGACGGTCATCCGCCAGACGCGGTACGCGCTCGAGAGTCTGAGCCACCCCCTGCCCGATGGCAGCCGCTTCATCCTCGCGGCGACGGCCCCCGAGGTCGAGAGCCAGCTCCGCCGCGGCCAGGTGCGCTTCAACGCGGGCGTGGCGGCGTTCCTCGAGGCCTATCCGGCCCACCGGGCCGCGATGGCGGCCGAGTGGGAGGCCGCCGCGGCGGCGGCCTGGCGCACCGCCGGATGCCCCGGCGACGAGACCGCGTTCATCGAGGTCTTCCTCGCGCGCATCGCGTCGGCCACTCCGACCCTCACCGAGCTGCGCCGGAAGTTCGACTTCTTCTGGTGGACGTACTCGCTGCGGCTCGGCGGAACCGAGCGGGTCGAGCTCGCGGCCCGCCGACGCCGAACGGGCGCGCCGCGCGCGGGACGCCGCGTACCGGGCGGAGGCCGAAGCCCGGATCGGGGCCGCCCTCGAACGGAGCCTGGCCGGCTTCCGCGCCCAGGTGGCCGAGGCCTGCCGGCCGTCCTCGCCCACATCCAGTCGGGTCGCCCCCTGCGCGAGGGCACCGTCGAGCGGCTTCGCCGGACGATCCGGCGCTTCCGGGCGCTCAACTTCGTGGACGACGACGCCCTGGCGGGCGAGCTCGCGGCCTTCGAGCAGGCCTGTCTCGACGGCCTGGACCCCGGGGCGGTGCAAGGAGCGCCCGACGTCCGCGCGCTGCTGACCGTCGGGCTCCAGGGGGTTATCGAAGCGGCGACGACCGAGCTGCCGCGGAGCGCCCTGACGGGGCGTGCCCTCCGGCGGTTCGACGTCGACGCCCAGGCGGGGGAGGAGGGGACACCGAGCGCCCTGGAGCGGTCTCGGATGCCCCCACCGCCGCATGACCCAGGACGGATCGGCGAGGCTACACCCTCCTCAGGGGCTGGAGGTGCGGCTCCCGAGGAGGGAGGACCCGCTGAGCGAGTACGCCGTCATCCAGACGCAGTTCCGGGACGCCGCGGTACTGGCCGCGGCCCTGACCGACATCGGGCTCCCGGCGCAAGCCATCGAGTGGCACGAGGGGCCCGCGGTGTTGCGCGGCCCGACGATCGAGGTGCCGGGCTACGCCCACCTGGTGATCCGCGGACAGCACGTGGGCCCGGGTGCGAACGACCTCGGGTTCGTCCGTGGTTCGGACGGTGTGTTCCAGGCCCACGTCGGGGGGATGGAGCAGCGGAGTCGCGGCTGGCATGGTCCCTATGACCAGACCTGGCTGGGCCGACTCGCCGCCGCGTACGCCGTGCGCCAGCTCGCTGCGCAGCATCAGGCAAAGGGCTGGCGCGTGACCATCACGCGTCAGGCTGACGGCGTCGTCGAGCTCGTCGCGGAGGGGTGAGCCGATGCCGCGCGTCCGCGTGCGGATCCACCCGACCGGGCACCTCGAAGTGCAGGTCGAGGGGCTCGCGGATGACCGTGTCACGCCCTCGTCGATGAGGCCGCCGCACGCGTGGGCGTGATCGTGCAGCGTCGGCCGCTGCCACCCGCGCCTGGCGGCGCCACGGTGGAGACCAACCCCTCGGCGTGTCGAATCGATCGCGCGTCCGCTCGGATCGGCAGTGAGCCGCGTTGCGGATGAACTGTGCCGAACGGTATCGAATCGCGCCCGATGGGACGGTCGTCACCGTCTACACGGACACGATCGACCTCCGGGCGCTGGGTCACGTCCGAGCGCTTCGGGCGAGTGTCGTCGAGTGGGACGAGTGCGGCCAGGCCTGGACCGCGCACATCCTCGCGAGCGGCCGATGCTCGGCCCGTTCACGACGCGGGCCGAGGCGGTTTCGGCCGAGCGGGCCGATCCTGGCCACCCGGCTCGAGCCGCGCTGGACCACCACGCGAGACCCCTAGCGCCACCTCGCGCCCATCCGGTCACGTCTGACCAGGGCGGCGAGAGCGAGGCCACGCACCTCGAGCCCGGCGGCGCTTCACTACGAGGTCTCTGACGATGCCGCATCCGACGCCTGACGTCCTCGACGTCCCTCAGGACGTGGCCGGCCTGTTCACGCTGCTGGACGAGGTCGCCCGGGGCCTCGCGCGCGAGGTGGCGCTGACCCCGGACGAGCGGGCGGCGCGCGCCGACTAGATCCTCGCGTGGTTCGCCCCTCGCTATGCGGCCATCAAGGCGGCGGCCGCCGCCGCCCCATGTCCGATCCCTTGGACCGTTCACGCCGCGGATCCGAGTGCCGATTCTCTGAACCCCGAACCGCATCCCTGCGCGGACTGCTTCACCCGGCGATACCAGGCGTGGGCGCGATCACGGGATGCGGAGGGCGGCCCCGCTTCGGGGTGACGCCGCCCCGACCCTGACCGATTGGCGGTGTCGGCATGACCGGTGACCGGCATCGCGATCGCTCGTCCCACCATCCATGCTCTTCCACCCTCGCACAGGAGTCTGATGACATTCATGACCCTCGACGACACCCTCGCCGCGCTGCACCCGGCCCAGCGCGCGGCCGTGACACACCCGGCCCGGCCGCTGTTGCTCGCGTGTGGCCCCGGCAGCGGCAAGACGCGCATCCTGACCCATCGGATCCAGTGGCTGATCCAGCGCGAAGGGCTCGACGCCACCGAGATCTTGGCCCTCGCGTTCTCGCGGGCCGCTGCGGACGAGCTGCGCGGACGACTCGCGCGGGCGTTCGGCCCCATGGTGAAGGCATTGTGGGCCGGAACGTTCCATGGGTTCGGCGCTTGGCTCCTGCGCCGACATGCTGCCCCGCTCGGCCGAACGGCTGCCTTCACGATCTTCGACCGCGAGGACACCCGCCGGCTGATTGCCCGGCTCATGCAGGAACTCGACGTCGAAGGCGACCTCACGTTGCTCACTGAGGCCGTCGAGCGCGCGAAGACCCAGCCCATACCGCCGACTGGCCTTCGCCAGCCCAGCTTCCCGGTCCGCTGGCCACGCTGCTGGCCGCCTATGAGGCGCGGTGCCGGGAAGCGAACGCCTTCGATTTCACGGATCTGCTGGCGGCGCCGCTCGCCCTCTTCCACCAGGACCCCGCGGTCCGCGCGCGGCTGCGCCCGCGCTTCCGCGCGCTGCTGGTGGACGAGGCGCAGGATCTCTGTGCCCTTCAGCACGCACTCGTCGAGGCCCTCGCGGCGCCGGACGGCGCGGTCACGTTCGCGGGGGACGATGACCAGGCGATCTACGGCTGGCGGGGCGGAGACGTGACGCGCCTGCACGCGTTCGAGCGCACGTACTCCGGCGGCGCCGTGCTGGCCGTCGGCCGGAACTACCGGTCCACGCCGCAGATCGTCGCGACGGCCGCGCGGCTCATCGGGCACAACCGGGCCCGGCGGCCCAAGCCCCTCGCCGCGGTGCGGCCGGCGGGGCCGGTCCCCGAGGTTGTGACTTGGACCGACGACCGCGCCGAGGCGGAGGGGCTCGCCGCCCGCTGTCCGGAATGGCTCCGCACGAGCGCGCCCCCGATCGCGATCCTGGCGCGGGTGACCGCGTGCCTCGGGCCGATCGCGCGGGCCTGCGAGGCGCGCGGGCTGAGCGTCCGGGTGCTCGCGGAGCGTCCCCTGGCCGAGCGCGCGGCCGTCCGCGACGTGCTGGCCGTCTGTCGCGTGCTCGTGAACCCACTCGACTGGCCGGCCTGGGAACGGGTGCTCCGCATTTGTCGCTGCGGAGTGGGTGCCCGGACGCTCGCGACGCTCCGCTCGCGGGTCCGGGCCGTGGGCGTCGCCGCCGCGCTTCAGGAGGTCGCGCGCCGCCGTCGGGGGCTGGCCGTCTGGCTCGATCGACTCCAGGGCTGGCGCTCCACATCCCCACGGGTCACGACTCTGCTCGAGATCGTGGCCAGCGAGATCCATGGCCACCTCCCGCACAAGGCGACCGAGTCCCATGACGACGAACGCGACCGCCGGGCCGAGGATGTCGCCACGCTCCTGGCCCTGGCGGGCCGGTGGGAGGCGGAGACCGGCGGGAGTCTCCCCGAGTTCCTCGATACCGTCGTGCTCACGGAGGAAGACGCCCCGACGGGGACCGCGGTGGAGGTTCTCGGCCTGACGCTTCACGCGGCGAAGGGGCTCGAGTTCCACACCGTCGTCATCGTGGGTGCCGAGGAGGGGCTCCTACCCCACTACCGCCACACGGCCGCGGAGACGCTCGCGGAGGAGCGGCGCCTCTGCTACGTGGGCATGACACGGGCCCGCGAGCACCTGATCTTCTCGGTGGCCCGCATGCGGCGGCTCTGGGGCGATGTGGCCTTCCGGCCGCCCTCGAGGTTTCTCCGCGAGGCGGGCCTGACCGTGGCCCCAGGGATGTCCGGTGGAGCCGTCGCCCCGGCGGGAGTCACTGCGCCATGACCGCGCAGGACATGCACGGCGCGGCGCCGCATCTCCCACGCCTCAGCCCGTCGCGGCTCGAGGCCTGGGACCGCTGCCCCGCCGCGTACCGGTTCGAGTACGTGTTGCGGCTCCCGCAGCCGATCGGGGATCAACGGCCTCGCCTGCTCGGGTCGGTGGCCCACACGCTCCTCGAGGGCTACCTGCAGGAGACCCTCCGCACCGGAGCGCGTCCGCCGCTCGCTCGGGTCGCGGCGATCGCGGCGAGGCTCCTCGAACAGGACAGCGTTCCCGCTGCCGGTGTCGATCTGATCCGGGAAGCGGTGGACCTGGTGACGCGATGGCTCGCCCAGTGGACCGTGCCGGTGGAGTCCGTCGTGGCGGTGGAGCACACCCTGGCCGTGGACCAGCGCGGCACGCATGTCGAGTGGGAGGCGCCGAACGCCTTCATCCGTGGCCGCCTCGACCTGGTCACCGTCGTGGGGCCGCACGCAACCGTCCTCGACTGGAAGAGCGGCTGGGTGAGCGAGGACGAGGAGGGTCTCCGTGTCGCCTGGGCGCCGGACCTCTACACGGCCCTGGTGTGGGCGTGGGCGCCCCGCCTCGAGGACGTCTCGGTCGAGTACCACTACCTGCGCACCGGGCGGGTCGCCCGCGTGACGCTGACGCGGGCGGAGGCCGCCGAAACGTTGGGGTGGGCGCGCGCCCTCGCCGCGAGGATCGGCACAGCCCTCGCTGCCCCGCACGATCCGGGGGCCTTCCCTCCCAGGCCGTCGACGGCATGCGCCACGTGTCCCTGGGTGAACCGGTGCCCCGTCGGGCAGGCCGCGCTCGAAGCGATGGACGAGGCGGCTATTCCCGACGACGCCGAGGCCCGGCGACTGGCCGGTCTCCTCCTAGTCGGCGAGGCTCGCGTCGGCCGCGTCCGCGACCGCCTACGGCACTATCTGCAAGACCGGGAGCCCCTCGCGCTCGACGGGATGGAGCTCGGCTTCTTCCCCACGAAGGGGCGGTACGACCCGGCGGCGGTCTTCCGCGCGGCCACTGAGGCCGAGGTTGACCCCTGGCCGCTCCTGGCCACCGACAGCCGTTCGCTCGGAGCCTTCCTCAAGCGCCAGCCCGGCCTGGCGCAGAGGTTGACCTCCGCGTGGAGCCCAACACCGCCGTGGTTCGGGCACCGGAAGTCGAAGACGGACGGACCAACGCGGCACCTCGATCGATCCGGGGCTGCGCGCGGAAGCTCGTCCGGCCCCGCCCACGAGCCGGGTATCCCTTGAAGGAGACGAAGGTCCGCCGCCCGACGCGCCGTATCCGTATCCCGACGGCTTTAACCGTCCACGACGCTCCCTGGAAGGCACCCGCCGGAGGGTCGGCAGGACGGCGCTCGCGCCTGCCCTCGCCCCGGATCGACGCTGGCCCTGTCTGGGGTAAAGGGATTGGCGAGCCAGTCGGGCTCTGGGATCACACTGACCGATCCCGCTGACCCCAAAACCCGCGCCCCGGGGGCGGCCGTCTGCGCGCACCCTTGTACGTTGCCACCCCTAGATGGCCCCACTGGCATTGAACAAGGAGCCGTAGGCTAGGCGTAGGCCCGGCTGAACGGGGGAACGACGGATGACCGCCGCACATGCCGACGCCTTCGCCCAACTGGACGTGCCGGCCCGCCTGCGGGTCGGAGGCCGAGGGCTGACCCCTGATCCCGGGGCACTTCGGGCAGATCGAATGGTAAGCGATGTCCAGGACGGCCACGGCTGCCCGCTGCCCGAGAAGCCCACCCTCGCCGCTATACCGATCGCCCCCGGCTATTCCCGAAGCTCCGGGCCCTTCCCCGGGCGTCCGCCCCCGGCAGACCGGCGACCAGGACATGCGGGCGGTGTTTCCGACCGAGTGCTCACGCTGGTGGCCGGTGTGATCCGAGCGCGGCGCCGGCGGTCAGCCACCTCGGCGACCCACCTTCATGAACTCGCCAGAACCCCGTACGGCGCGACTTCCTGGCCCCAGGACCGCACACGAAGCGGGGCCCTGAGCCTGAGCCTGGAGACCTCCGCGAGGCCGGAGGCGAGCACAGTAACCGGGATCACGCCTGATCGGACGGAATAAGGCGAAGCATCCGGTGATGTCTGATCGGAACGCCCGTGATCGAAGGGCGGCCGTATCGGCGATGTCCCGGGAACCGGCGGGCTCTGGCCTGGCCGCTGTCGTGGGGTGGGGTCCGTGACCCGTCCGCGTGGAGAGCTGCCCCTGGCCGGCGCTGCGGGGCGTCTTCGAGGCTCACCTGGACGCCCTGGAGCCGGAGTCCAGCGGGCGGCCAGCCCCCCCGCCTCAGCCGCGGCGATGCGGGCCACTTTGCCCGCACTTTGCCAGCCCCGCGGGCTCTCGGTCAAAGAGACTGCCGCCGTTCTCGGCCTTCCGGTGCGCTCGGTGTGGCGGCTGGTGAGACACGGAGTGCTCCGGCCCGTCCGCTGGCCTGGATTGCGCCGGGTCCACTTCGATCGGCATGACGTCGAGGCGCTGTTCGGCGACGTGTACAAGGTTTGACGCGCTGCCCACGTCCCCGAAGAATGGCGGCCGGACCCCTGACGCAGGAAGCCCCGACTGTTACGTCAGGCGATCGCCGGCGAGGCCCGGGATGCGCCAAGGGCCCAACACTGCCGCATCGAGGAAAAGGAGGACGCGATGGGCGCAGTCTACCGACCGAAATACAAGGCCGCGGACGGGACCGTCCGGGTCGCGGCCGTTTGGTGGGCCCGATTCCGTCAGCACGGCAAAACAATCAGGCAATCCACGGAGACGACCTCGCACGCCAAGGCGATGGAGTTCCTCCGGCAGCAGGAGGGCAAGGTCGCGCTGAAGATTCCTGTCGACGCCCAGGCCGAAAGGCTGACCTTGGCCGAGGGCGCCGAGATGATCCGGAAGGATTACCTGACGAACGGTCGGAAGTCGGCGGATACGCTCGAATACCGGCTTCGCCACGTGCTCCGGCATTTCGATCCGCTGACGCGACTCAGCCGGCTGACGACCGCGGCAATCGAGGCGTACAAGGCAGCACGACTCGAGGCCGGGGCGAAGCCGGCAACAATTAACCGCGAGTTGGCCTGCCTGTCTCGCGTTGCGACCCTCGCCCGGCTTCAGCACAACCTGGTGACGAGGTTCGTGGTCACTGGCCTCGAGGAGCGGAACGTCCGCAAAGGCTTTTTTGAGGACGACCAGCACACGGGCGTCCAGCGGCTCCTGCCGGAGCGGCTGCGGGCAATCACGGCGGTCGCCCGCATCACCGGCTGGCGGAAGACCGAGCTGAAGTCGAGGCAGTGGTCTCACGTCGACTTCAAGGCTGGCTGGCTCCGAATGGAACCGGAGGAGACGAAGAACCGGGAAGGGCGCATGTTCCCACTGATCCCGGAGGTGAGGGCCATCCTCGAGGTCCAGAAGGCGAGGGCCGAGGCGATTCAGCGGGAGCAGGGCAAGATCGTCCCGTGGGTGTTCTTCAAGGACAAAGGGGACCAACTGGGTGACTTCAAGAAGGCATGGACGACAGCCCGGCGGAAGGCGGGCATCCCGGGGCGGATCTTTCACGACTACCGGCGGACGGCCGCGCGGAACCTCATCCGGGCCGGCGTTCCGGAGACGGTGGCGATGAAGATGACTGGCCACCTCACCAACTCGGTGTTCAAGCGTTATGCGATCGTCGATGAGGCGATGCTCAACGAGGCCGGCGCGAAGCTTGTCGCCGCGATGATGACACAGCGAGATAGCAAGGCGAAGCGGAAGAGCGCCAAGATGGCTGTGCGTCGCTCATGAGAGAAGGGACGGCGGCTCGGGAGGGCAAATCCCTGCGCGGGATCAACTCGACGAGCTTGCCTTGGTCCTGCATCCAAAGGCGAGTTCCGTTGCTGGATCGATCGTAGGGCCGGTTGCTATGATGATACCGGCGAATGCCGAGAGACGAGCAGGACGGAAAAACGTTTAGGATGGCCCGATACGCCCCCGACCCGTAGACGCTCGCGAGAAACGCCAGCGGTGTACTTACCAGAAGTGACCCACCGGAGGTGACGCGAGCCGATTGCCTCGGCGCGTGAACGTGTGGCAAGCAGATCGGCAGGTGTGCTGAGGGTGGAGGCCCGGGCTAGTATCCCGAGCCTCCTGGTGTCACCGGCCGCGGTGGCGCGATGGACCGGATAACCGGATAGAGGATCGCGTGCGCGGCGGGATTGGGTGGCGGAACTGGCTGGGTTTCGAGGACCCCGCGAACCTCAGGATCGCTCTCCTTGGTCGGGTGAGTGGTTGTGTGCTGCCGCGCACCTGAAACCCATGGACACCACGACCGACACCTACCTCTACGCGGGGGGTGCGGACGAAGTGGAAGGATGCCGAATGAGTTCGGCCCGCAGGCGCAAGGAAGCGCAGAGGCCGACGGGGAGGAGGCGGACACCGCGGACGAAGACGATGAAGAGGATGCGGTTCGAGCTGGTCGGAAGAAGGGTCTCGTCCTCGTGTACGACGTTGTGCGGCGGTTTGCCCAACCGCTCGGCATTCATCTGGACCAGTGGGAGCGGCGCATCGTCGAGAGGGAGAAAGGGGTGGTCCGTCTCCTGCCCGTGCGGGAGCGGGCTTCAGCTCTTCGGGGACCACGGTGCCATGGCCGTTGCCCAGCCCATTGAAATCTCCGCAAGAACCGCGCGAGGTACCGCCCAGGGCACGCTCTTGCCCGAGCTGGCAGGCCCACCGGCCACCGCGCCGGTCAAGGGTGGCCGAAAGTTGCGTGGCGCCCAGGACGCTATCGGCGGAGACCTCGAGACTCGACGAGACGCTACCACGCTGGACCGGGTGCACGCCGCCATATTCCAGGCGAGCGGCGCGTCGAACGCCCTTCGGTCCCTGCTCGAGGCCGAGATCGGGCGCGGACCGGAGTTCCTGCGGCTCGCGAACGCCCTGTCCGCGCTCTACCCGAAGGACAGCGAGGAGAAGCGCCTGTTCGATGCGATGCTGGTCGCGGTGTCGTGATGAGCGGCGGGCAGGGCTCAAAGCCGGTCGTGTTCACCGCACATGCCCGCGAACGCGCGCGGGAACGCGGGGCGCGCGAGGAGGATGTGGTCCAGGCCATCCGGATCGGACAGCGCGAGGCGGCCCAGCGTGGCTTGGATCTCTACCGCCTGAACCTCGAGTTTCACCGCGAGTGGGACGGTCGGCGCTATGGAGTGCAGCAGGTCGCTCCCATAGTGTCTGAGGAGGAAGGCCGGTTTGTCGTCATCACGGTATACGTGTTCTACTTTCAGGAAGAGGCGAAGCGATGAGGATCACCTACGACCGCGAGGCGGACGCGCTCTACATCCGACTGCTCGAGGGGAAGTTCGAGTGCCGGAACGTCCGACTCACGGACGACATCGCCCTCGACTTCGCGGCAGGCGAGAAGCTCGTGGGCATCGAGGTCCTTGGCGCGAGCCGGCTCTTCGAGAAGCCTGAAGCGCCGGCTGTCGACCTCAAGGATCTCGTGCCACGCGTTGTGCCGACGTAGAAGTCGGGGAGCCACCGTGGAGCCCTGGTACAAGCTCGCGCTACTGAGGTAGAGGTCCGCGAGGGGCGTTCGTTCAACCCGAACGAGTTCGCCATCGCGCTCGAGCAGGTCGTCGCCGGCCGCGGACCCGAAGACTACCAGGACCCTCAGAAGTTCTTCGCAAGGACTTACTTCACGCGGGCGCTCTCCGAGCATGCCGGGATGGTGCTCAGGCGGCTCGCCGGGCAGAGGGCGAACACGGCGCCGGACCTGACCCTGATCACCCAGTTCGGTGACGGCAAGACCCATACGTTTGACGGCGCTCTACCACGTTGTCGAGCACGGTCCGGCCCTGGGCGACATCGAGGGCGTGAGCCGCCTGCTGCGCGACGCCGGTCTCAGCGAGCTCCTTCGCGCAGTGGTCAGCGGGTTTCCGGGAACGCTTGGGACCCCAGGACGGTCGGGAAACACCGTGGCTCGACCTGGCCTGGCAGCTGGCGGGGGCCGAGGGCGTGCGGGTTCTCGAGCCGACCGCCCGCGATCGGCGAGCCGGGGCTCGCAGAGGTTCTGAGGCTAGCAAAGAAGGCAGACCCTGACTTCATGATTGCAGAGACTTTGGCCGAGATGGCGCCCCGTACCCCCGCGAGGCCGTGCACTGCCTGGAAGGTCTGGTCGAAGCCGACCTCGAAGGGTGGGGCATCCTCGGCTGGGGAGGCCACGCGCGCACGATCTTGGCTGCGGCGATGGGGAGCGGCGACGCTCAGGCGCGCGAAGCGGGCACCGCTCTCTTCACCGCCTGGGAGCGCGGGGGCGAATAGGATTCGGGAAGTGTTGAGATAGACCGTATATCGAGCGAAGCACAGGCGACGCGCTCTTTGCCGGATCGAGGGGTCGGTAGAGTTGCGCCGGCAGGTGCCGAGCCTCCAGATAAGGCTGGGCGACGATGTACGTTGGCGCTCCGGATGAGGATCGTGGCTGCCGGCAAGAGTAGCAAAGTGCGGTCGAAAAGTGGCAAAGTGGCGGCGTTCCGCTCTTGACATGGCGCGGGGTTTCGAAGCAGGACTTCAGAAATCGCACTCCAGAGGTCGAGGGTTCGAATCCCTTACCCTCCACCACTTCGAACGCCGCGCCCGGAGCGGTGTTTCCTCATTGTGATGGGCAGTTCCAGGCCACGGCCTGGACTGCCCGTCACGATCTCTTGAGTGCCCGACCGTGCCCAAAAGTGCTCTCCGATGCCGGGGAAAGTGACAAAGTCATAGCACGGTCGTGGAAGGTGCGCCTAATACTCCGCCGCGCTCCTGGGCGGTGACCTGGTGTAGGTTCGACTTCGTGGGCTAGGAGTGTCGGCTGATCCCCCGACGCTGAACGAGCCGACCTCGCCGCTATCGCCCAAGGGGCGGGCGGCGCGGAGCGCGGCTACAAGCCGTGGACGCCTCGCTAAGCACGCCAGCGCCGATGGAGACTCCGCGTACATACGCCGCACACGGCCCGTCTATGTGAGGGTCTGCGGGCTCCCGCTGACGGCCGCCGCCCGCAGCGCGTCGCGGTGCCGCATCACCTGGTAGCGGCGGACGCGCGCCGATCAGACGGCCGCCACGCTCGGCACCTCGAAGGTTCACGTCGAACCGATCTCCTGAGTTTCTGCGTACTTCTGGGGCGTAAACCCGGAAGGAGGTCTTCCGTGACCCGGTCAGAAGACACCGGAGGATACGGGGGAGAGGGTGGCAGATCGCGGCAGATCGCGGCGGGACACGCAACCTATCCGCAACCGCCACGTGCGTCCCGTGGAACGCCGCGCAGAGAGAACCGCGATCGACGTTGGCGCGGGACCGGTGCTCGGGGGCCCGGAAGCCGATCTCGCGCGCCGCCTGGGCGGACGCTGGCCGCCCGTCGCGCGTCGGGCCGCCGCGGTCGGGTGCACCGTAGCCCGTTCCTTACCTCGTCTTCCTAATCTCCAGCACCTTGCACGGCTTCTTGCTGGGGCCTGAGCCACGGCTTCGTAGGGTGCCGTCCGGACCAGGCGGATCAGGTCATCGGACTCGAACATGAAGGCCCCGGGCACGAGCCCGACCAGTCTTCCCCAGTTCGCCGGCACCGTTTCCTTCGAGAGGACCGACCAGTCGTCCCACCATGGCTGGGCCGCGGTGAACGGTAGGACTGCCGCTCCCCCTGCCGGTGGCTCCCCGAGGACGCCTGGCACTGCCGGGGCGGGGGGACCCGCGGCTGGGCGTGGGCCTCCCTGATCCTGAGGTCACCATCTCCCGTTAGGGAGCCGAGCCACGGCCTGACGGCAAGGACGACCAATGCGGCGGCGATCGTCGTCAGGAGGAGCTTCGTGTAGCGATCAATCGGCTGTCGGGTCATCGGTCCTCCTTACGCGGCAAGGGTGAACTGCAGAGGCCGGTCCTTAGGCTTCCCGGCTCGGGTGGTTGCGCCGATCACGACGGGCGCCCGAGCATACCGGAGTCGGGCATGCGCCGAGGTCTGCTGCGTGTCGATGACGACGTAGCCCCGATTTCGCCAGTTCGATCCCGATGGCATCGGCTAGCCTGACCTATTCACGAAGGCACACAGGACGTGAGTCGCGCCGCCCTGATGGACACCACGATCGCATCTGACGACCTCCGGAAGGTCGACGCGGCCGAAACACGGGCCGGGGCCGACCGAGGGCCCACCGCGGGGCGCCCGCCGACCGTTGGCAGTGAGGCTCGGCAGTGAGACGACTCCCGCGGTCGTGCACGCGGTCCGAAGCGACGGCGCGGCGGCGGGTACCCGGCCCGCGCCCCGACCGCCCGCGCGAGCTGGCGCCACGGCTCGAGCCAGGGACAGGCCCGCGGCAGGTGCAGGACGATGCGGCGGGCCGAGCGTGTGACCCAGACGCCGAGCTTGATCAGGCGCTCCCGCAGCGTGGCGACCTGGGCGCCGGCCCAGACCGTTCCCTGGGCGTGCTGCTGCAGCGTCTGGAAGAGGACGTACGCCGTCGCCGTCAGCAGGACGCGGACCTGGTTGGCCAGGAAGCGGGGGCAACTGGTTCGGCCCAAGCCGAGGCTGTCCTTGAGCTCCTTGTGCCGATTCTCGACGTCGCCGCGCTGGCGGTAGATGGCGTAGACGGCCTCGGGGGCCCGGGCCCGGTTGGTCACGACGAAGCGCGGATTCTTGCGCGGGGCGCGACCCGGATACTGCACGACCTCGGCCTTCATGATCACGCGTCGCTTGTGGCCCCAGCTCTTGGCCGCGTAGCGCGTCTCGCCGAACACCGGCATCGCCTGCCCAGTGGGGCGGAACAGGACCGACGCCCGGCCGAGCAGGCGACGGACCCGCTTGGCCAGCCGCGGATGGCCAGGCAGGCCCACGCCGTACTCGACGCCGGCCCGGTCCAAGAAGGTCAGCAGCCGCGGGCCCGCGAAGCCCCCATCCAACCGGACGCGCAGGATGGCGCGGGGAAAGGCCTGCCGCAGCGCCCGGAGCAGCCAGCGCAGGCGGCCAATCGCCCCGCGGCTGGCGGGCGCGTTGCCAGGCCGCAGCACAAGGCCGGCCAGGTGCTGCATCGGTTCGTCGTCGAACGTCAGCGTGGCCACCAGTGGCAAGTAGCACGCCGTGTCGTAGTGGCCATTGAAGAAGCTCAGTTCCTGCTGGCCGTGCGTCGGATCGTCCGTCGGGTCCAGGTCGATCGTGATCCGCCGGGCGCGCCCGTGGAGCCGGCGCCGCTGGGCGTCGATGACCGTCCGCGCCAGCTGGTGGCTCAGCCGGACCAGATCGCGCCGACCGACGGCGTTCTCGAAACGCGAGAGGGTGGGCTGCGAGCCGAGCGCCGGCCCAGTCAGCGGCTCGCGGTCGAGGACCAGCTTGTGCAGGGGGTCGTCGGCGAGCCGGGCGGCGTCGTTGCCATCGAGATAGCCGGCGGCCAGGCCAAAGACCCGCTGCCGAACCAGGTCCAGGACCGAGTGCGCCACCTTCCCCGGGTGCCGCGGATCCGTCAGACACCGAGCCACCGCCTCGGTCAGGCGCAGCCGCTCGTCCACCGCTTTGAGCAGCACCAGCCCGCCGTCCGAGCTGGCGTGCGGCATATCGAATCGGGCCACGATCGGTGGCCGAAGGCCCTGGTATCGGAAGGTCAGCTGGGCTATACAGTCTGTAGCCATCGAGTCTCCTTGGCGGCGTGCATAGAAACGTCCAATCACCGCTTCTATAGCACCGTTGAGGAGCTCGGTGGCTCTTGTCTTTCATCGTTCGTGAATAAGTCAGGCTAGGAGATGCTCCGGAGCGGGTGACTCCAGGGGCCCGCCCGGACCGTCTGGGAGATCTTCGAGCCGTCGCAGGCCGACAGCACCAGCCACGATCCTAGGGCCGGGAAGTCGTCCTGTACGCGGGGGTCGGGACCTTCTGGAGGTGGGGCCGCGGACCCCAAGGGTCGGCGCCGCCGGGCGTGGCCTGGCTCGCGCCGGGTGAAGGCGCCCTTCTCATAACCGAACAGCTCGCTCTCGACGAGCGCGGCGGGCAGAGGGGGCGGCGCAGTTCACCGCGATAAAGGGGCCCTCGTGCTGCGGGCCGTGCGTGTGAAGGGCACGGGCGAGCAGCTCCTTGCCGGTACTCGTCTCTCCGAGGAGCAGGACGGGCGCGTTGGTACCGGCAACATGGCGAACCTTCTGCAGTGTCGCGTCCAGGGCGGCGCTCACCCCGACGATCTCGGTGAAGGCACGGGTATTGCCAAGCTCGGCCTTGAGGTACGCGCACTCGGCCTCCCGATGTGCGCGGAGACGGTCGTTCTCCGCCAACACAGCGCGAGGATCGTGGTGCTATCGCTCATTCCGAAACTCTTTCCACGAAGCCACCGGATATCCCGATGAACCGCCTGGGCGGGCCGCCTGGAGTCGGTGACCGAGTGCATGACGGTCGCGCCTGGGTAGTCGGCCATTGTGCTCGGATCACCTTCTCCTGGCGCGGGTATATGGGACCTTGGTCCTATGTTGGTCTCTGGTCCGTGGGGGCACAGCCGCGGGCGCAGCGGACAGGACGCCGCCGCCCTCCCCTGTCGCCCCACGTGGCGCCGGGGAAACCTTGGGGAGTCGGCGCGTATGCCCGTGGTACTGGCTCTCGCCCAAGGGGCCGGGCACCTGGTCGGACAGGTCAAGCGGAGACTCTGGCCGGGGGCGTAGCGCCGTGGCCCTTTGCGCAGGCTGGCGCAGCTGAGGCTCTGGTCAGGGCGGTAGGCGGATCAGGGCGGCCGGTATCTCAGTACGCGAAGAAGCTCGTACCGATCGGCGCCCCGGTGGCGGTGAAGCCCACGACGTGCGGCCCGCCCCTGTCCCCGCTGCGGTGACGATCTCGTCCGTGCCGGCTGCGTCCAGGTTTCCAACCGCCGCCCGGGCCCCGCCGGTGAAGCACCCAAGGAGGTGCTCATGGAGTTTCCCGCCACCGCCCTGGAGCGGGCCGCCGTCGTCCGGAAGCAGCCGGAGTCATGAGCGATCGGCCCGGCTTCCGACCCGACGTATCTCTCGGGGTCTCTCAAGGCATGCCCGCGACGAAGACGCCACCGGTGAAGCCCAGCGCGTAGGCGATGAAGTTCCCGAGGGGGCCTGCCAGAGGATCCCCCGTCGCGCCGTCAAAGACGCGGACGTGAGGGCCGCCGCCCGGCCCGGGGCTGGTGATGATGTCCGCATGCCCGTCGTTATTGACGTCGGCGGCTGCGACGAAGACGCCGCCCGTGAACCCGGGGTCGTAGGCGAAGAAGCTGTACACCTCCACGACGATGCCGACTCGCAGGGCGGCGCCGTCAAAGACCTTGACGTGGGGGCCGCCGCCGGGGCCCGGCGCGGTGACCAGGTCAGGCACCCCGTCCCCGGTGACGTCGCCGAGCGCCACGTGCACGCCTCCCGTGAACGACGGGGCGTAGGCGAAGAATTCGGCGCGTGATGTCCCTGTGGCGGCATCGAGCAGTCGGACGTGAGGCCCACCGCCCGGCCCGGGGCTAGTGATGATGTCCGCATGCCCGTCGTCGTTGATGTCGGCGGCGGCGACGAAGACGCCACCGGTGAAGCCGGGCGCGTAGGCGGAGAAGTTCCCGAGCGGGCCTGCCAGAGGATCCCCCGTCGCGCCGTCAAAGACGCGGACGTGAGGGCCGCCGCCCGGCCCGGGGCTGGTGATGATGTCCGCATGCCCGTCGTTATTGACGTCGGCGGCTGCGACGAAGACGCCGCCCGTGAACCCGGGGTCGTAGGCGAAGAAGCTGTACACCTCCACGACGATGCCGACTCGCAGGGCGGCGCCATCAAAGACCTTGACGTGGGGGCCGCCGCCGGGGCCCGGCGCGGTGACCAGGTCGGGCACCCCGCCCCCGGTGATGTCGCCGACCGCCACGTGCACGCCTCCCGTGAACGACGGGGCGTAGGCCAGGAACTCGGCGAGCACCGATGCCGTGACCGCGTCCAGCACCCGCACATGGGGCCCGCTGCCCAAGCCGGCGCCCGTCACGAGCGCGCTCGTGCTCCCACCCGCCCCAATGGGGCTGAAGACAGCCGTGACGGTGGTGCTCGCTACGAGGATGACGTCGCAAGAGCCTATGCCGAGACAGCCACCTCCGATCCAGCCGGAGAAGGTGAAGCCAGCGGCGGGGGTCGCGGCAAGGGTGATGCTGGTCCCACTCGGGCCGCTGTGGGTGCAGTCGGAGCCGCAGTTCACCGCGTGGGCGGGACTGGTGCTCGTGACGGTTCCGGTGCCGGTCTTCTCGACAGTGAGCGTCAGCGACGGCGGGGGTGACGACGCTGCCTCCGCGCACGCCGCGTTGCTGTAACCCGAGTCGCCAGCGGCGTTGTATGCGCGAACGCGGTAGCAATAGCTCTGCCCCGCGGTGACCGTGGTGTCGACGTAGAAGGTGACGTTCGCACCAACGATCGCAATTTCAGCATACATGCCCGCGGCCGGAGAGGCGAGTCGCCGCTCGATCCTCGACCCCGTCTCGTTGCTCGCGTTGTCCGTCCAGGTCAGGGTGAGCGGGGCAGCAAGCGAGGGGCCGGCGATGAGGAGGCTCGCAAGCATGGAGGCCAGACGAATCGCGGAGGCGCCTCGATGCATCTGGCGATGGTCCCATGATGCTACCTCCTCATGGACCCGGGAGCGGCACCCGCCCTGAGGTGGTCGGCGTGCACCTGGCGGCCCTGTTGCTATACCCCCGGAACTGTACCGTGTCGCGGGGGACGTAGGCCAGTGGCTTTGCGTCCCACCCTTTCGGGTGGTTTGCCCTTGTCAGGTGTCGGCGATTCGCTGCAGTACGTCTCCTCCTCGATCAGTGGTGCTGAGCGGATCCGGCGCAAGAGCGGTCTGCACGTCCTCGCCGAGTACCGTGAAATGCGCCGCTGGCGCTTGCGTGGCGCTCCGGCGTGCCTCGATGATTCGCCCCGTCGGCTGGCCTTCCCTGTCGAGCGCCCAGTGCCGCGCCGGATAGACGTAGGGTGAGTTGAGAATGGGCTGCTCAAAGAACTGACTGTCATCGTCAGGTTGTGGGCTGCGGCCGACCGCGCTTCGCCGGCAGCCCGGCGGGCCCATTCCCAGGGTGGCCGGACTCTCGCGCGCGGCCGGCCGGCCCGGCAAGGGCCATCATGGTGGGCTTCGCGGCGGTTTTGCGCAGTCGTGTCAAAGGGTGCAAAGCCTGTTTCCGCCCCACAGGAGAGCGTTTCAGCGCGGGCGGAGGTGAACTCGGAAGATCTGGGTGAGAATCGGACGCGCGGCGACGGTCGTTGCCCCCAGGCTCACCAACCGGGAATTGTGGCACAGTGCAGGATGGAACGGCGGGGCTGCACACGGGGATCCGGGTCACCCGTTCCCGCGCGAGGCGCCCCGCGGGTCGCATCGCGCCCGGTTATGCCGGGGGTCGACCGTCCGGGCCCGTCCCCGCGGACCCCGGGATCTGATCACGGGGTGACCTGTCGGTAGCCGGGAGCGCCGGCGGACTCGCTCCGGCGCGCGCGGCGCGCTCCATCGCCTGCTGCAGCAGCGCGCGGAGCTGGTCTCGCTCCTCGGGTGTCATCTCCGAGATGAGCATCCGGCGCTGCTGGCGCGCCTCGGCCTCCGCCCCCGCCTCCAGCACTTCGAGAATTTCTTTCGCGCGGCCCCACCCACGATCGAGCAGGATTTCGGCGCAGCGCACGCGCAGCTCCGGGCTCGGGTAGAGCGGCGGGCCGTGGCGGCGGCCCTTCGGGGTGCGGCCCGCCATGGGGAGGGGCTCGCCGCGCATGACCCTGAACAGCAACTCGATCATCTCGCGGCCCCCGTCGGAGATCTGGCGAATCTGGGCGGCGAGTTTGAGCGTGTGGACGCCGGCCCCGCGGGGATTGCCCGAGACGCCGGGGGGCCAGGGGCGGAGGTTCGCGAGAGAGTGGGGCGGCACGGCCGCATTGTACGGCGGCTTCGTGTCGGGCGACGAGGCGCGTGGTCGGAGGCATAATCGCTGGGTGAACTGATCGTCGGTCTCGGCCCTTACCCGCGCGTCATGAACGCGGGGACACGCGGTCCCTGTACCCGCCGGGCCGAGTTCTCCCGTACAGCGCTCCGCACAGGAGGAGCCATGTCCCGGCCCCCCGACCCGTCCGACCCGCCCGCCCCCGCGCCGCCCGCGGTCAGCTTCGCGCGCCTGATGTTTGGTCCCGACCCGCCGCCGCCGTCGGCCTTCGAGTTGGCCCGCGTGCGCGTGGCCGTTCACCACGCCGTGGTCCTCGCCGCCGCCGCGCCCGAGCCCGAGGTGGAGGCGTTCCTGGTCGCGCTCTACCATCGGGCGGAGGCCACGCAGCCTCCCGAGACCCGGCGCGTCACTCGGGACGGCGTCAGGGATCGCCGGCGGGCCATCAAGGCGTGCCTGCCGCCCGGGATCACGTTGACGGCCGTGCTGTCGGTCGTGCGCACGCTGGACCCTGAGGGCTTGCGGCTCCTGGGGTCGCTGCTCGCGTGGCTCGGGGCCCAGATCGGGCGGCGGATGCGTGCGATGCACACCGCTCAGCGTCAGCTGGCGCGGTACCTCTCGCCCCCCCAGCGGATGGTGGTCAGCAAGGCGGTGGCGGGGGACCTCGCGGACCTGAGGCGGACGCGTGCGCTCTACCGGTCGACGCATCGGCTGATCTCGCGTCTGGCATCCTCGAAGCGGCCGGCGGGGCTCACGGCGGAGGCCCGACACTTGTTCGAGCGCTTCACCCGGGCGGGCCTGTCGGCATGGCGGGCCTACGGCCTCGTCGGGGCCGTGCTGCGGCACTGGCATGGCCTCCCCAAGTCCGACCTGACGGCCGCCCACATCGTCGCCCGTCTGCAGAAGCGCCCCAAGCCCACGTCCTCGTAGCAACGCGCCGCATCATAGGAATGCGACGCGACTATGGTGGCGTCGCATTCCTCAGTGGCCAGGCCTCTCGCACCCCTGCGAGAGTCCGTGTATGCGTCGCGTGCGTCCGCCCATTCCCACGAAACCCCTCAGCACCAGCGAACTCGCGCACGCGGGCGGCGTGAGTCTCGGCACGGTCCGGAAACTTGAACGGCTGGGGCTGCTGCGCTGCACCAGAGACTACCGAGGGTGGCGAGCGTTCCCCGTGTCGGAGATCGCGCGCCTTCGCGCGTTGCTGGGCTGGCCAGGGCTTGAGCCGCCCCCGGATTCGGACGGCGACGGAGACGCCGCGGATGCCGTGGAGGCGCCGCGCCCGTGACCGACGAGATCTCCGCCGAGGATCGCCTGGACGCGGCCCTCTCCTATGCCGCACACGGCTGGCGGGTCGTGCCCGTCTATGAGCCACGCGACGGCCGCTGCGCCTGCAAGAAGGGCGTCGCGTGTAACGCCCCCGGCAAGCACCCCTGGCTCCGGGAATGGCCCACGAAGGCCACCACCGAGGTCGCCACGATCTGGGGCTGGTTCCGCGAGCGCCGGACGACCAACTGGGGGATCGTGACCGGCGCGGCGTCCGGGATCATCGCCCTCGACATTGATCCGCGCCACGGGGGCGACGAGAGTCTCGCTCGGCTCGAAGCGCGCCACGGGCCGCTCCCGCGCACGGTGCGGCAGCAGACCGGCGGCGGTGGCCAGCACATCCTCCTCAAGCACCCCGGATTCCGCGTCGGGAACCAGCAGGGGACCACGACCCTCGCCCCGGGCATCGATGTGCGCGGCGACGGCGGCCAGATCCTCGTCGAGCCCTCGGACCACGTGAGCGGCGGCCGCTATCGCTGGGAGGTCGCGCATCATCCTGACGACGTCCCGGTCGCCGACGCCCCCCCGTGGCTCCTCGCGATGCTCCAGGCTCCCGCCCATGGACCGAGCCCCGGTCCGGCTCCGCCGATGGGCGCGCGCATTCCGGATGGCGCGCGTAACGGCACGCTAGCCTCGCTCGCGGGAACGATGCGCAGAAAAGGCATGAGCGCCGACGCGATGGCGGCGGCGCTCCTGGTCGAGAACACGCAGCGGTGCGATCCGCCGTTGCCGGACGATGATGTGCGCGCGATTGCCGCGAGTGTGGCGCGCTACACCCCGGCCCCGCCCACACCCGGCCACGAGCCCGCCTCCGTGCCGACCCCGCCGCCCTGGCCGACCCCACAGCCGGTCACGACGGCCCGCCCGCCCGTCGCCCCGTTCGACATCGCCGCGCTGATGCCGGCGCCCTTCGCCTCGTGGGTCCGCGACGTCGCCGAGCGCCTCCAGTGCCCGCCCGACTATGTGGCGATCACGGTGATGGTGGCCGCGGGGTCCGTCATCGGGCGGCAGTGCGGGGTCCGCCCGAAACGCTACGACGACTGGGAGGTCGTCCCGAATCTCTGGGGGCTCGCGATCGGGTCGCCCGGGATCATGAAATCGCCCGCGATCAAGGAGGGCCTCCGCCCGCTCCGCCGCCTGATTGCGGCGGAGATGGAGCGCTACCAGATCGCGATGCGCGATGCGCGGTTCATCCGCATGAAGCGCGAGGCACGGGAGAAGCGGCTCAAAAAGCTGCTGGAGGAGGCGCTGGAGGCGGCGCAGGGCAACGAGGACGCCCCCGCGGTCCTCCAGATCCGCGACGCGCTGCGGGTGTCCGACGAGCCCCTGCCCACAGAGCGGCTCTACCGGACCAATGACGCGACGGTCGAAAAGGTCGCCGTCCTGCTCCACGGGAATCCGAATGGGTTTCTCGTCGATCGCGACGAGATCGGCGGCCTGATCAAGACGATGGACCGCGAGGGGCACCAGAACGACCGAGCGTTCTACGAGGAGTGCTGGAACGGGAGCGGCAGCTACCGCGTCGACCGCATCGAGCGCGGCACCCTCTATGTCGAAGCCGCGTGCCTCTCGCTATTCGGCGGTATCCAGCCCGCGCCGCTGGACGGCTACCTGCGCGAGTGGGAGCGGCGCGGGCTCGATGACGGATTCATTCAACGCTTTCAGTTGATGGTCTACCCGGACGTCACGCCGTTCCGCCGCGTCGACCGCTGGGTCGACTCGCACGCCCGTGAGACGGCCACCCAGGCCTTCCGCGCCATCGACCGACTGGACCCCCAGCGCCTCCACGCCCTGACCCACGAGACGGACGCACGGCCGTATCTCAACTTCGACGACGACGCCCAGGCCGTCTTCGACTCGTGGTACGACACCTGGCAGGCCCGGCTGCGGAGCGAGACCTGGCCGCTCGTCCTCCGGCAGCACTTCGCGAAGTACCCGAGCCTGGTCCCGGCCCTCGCGCTGATCGATCACCTCGTCGCGGGTGGGACCGGGCCGATCCCGGCGCGGTGCGTGACGCGCGCCCTCGCTTGGGCGACGTACCTGGCCTCCCACGCGCGCCGCGTGTACGCGCCCCTACCGATTGGGCGCAGGGGGCGACCGCCGCGCTGGCCCAGCGGCTCTGCCCCACGGCCGACCCTATCCCGGACCCGTTCACTCTCCGATGGGTCTACCGCCATGGCTGGACGGGCCTGACCGAGCGGGCCGACATCGAGTTGGCCGTCGCCCGGCTCCTCGACCTCGGCTGGCTCCGGGAGGTCCTGGTTGCAACGACCGGCACAGGGGGGCGGCCCACGCTTGCCTTCGCGATCAATCCCGCGGTGCGCGCCCCGGGTTTCGTCGGTTTTGTCAGTGACTCCAACGAGGGGGCGGACGGCTCGTCCGTGGGTTCTGTCAGTTTTGGCACCGAGTCGAGGGGACAGCTTCCCGCAAATACGTATATGAATGAATGGAATCCAGAATTGCTGGCTCCGTGCGCGCGGGGAGATGCCCCCACAGAAAAAGAGGAAACAGCCCCCCAGATCCACTGCCAAAACTGCCACAACCCGACTTCAGCCTGTGTGTGTGCCGGCCCGGAGTTCTTCGACGATGCCCGCGAATAAGGTCGAGATCTCCCCGCCGTCGTCCGGGCAGCGTCCGGCCCGCCCCGACACTACCGGCAGTGGTCGCGGCACTGACGCCGGGTCCCTCTTCCGCCGCCCCCGGAGGATCCCGAGCGCCTCCCCCCACCGGTCGCGGTCCACCTGGGCGCGCTCCGCCTGGGCGGGGGCCGGTCGGCGTGTGGTCGTCGCCGACGCGGCGATCGCGGACGTGCTCCGCGCCGACGGCATTCCGCGGGGCCAGATCGTCACCGTCGACGCGCTCGCTCGTGTGCGCGCTCCCCGAGGCGCTCCTGGCTTTCATCGCGGATGCCGAGGCCGGGGGCTCCCGCCCTCGCCGGCAGTGGCACCGAGAGTCGCCGTGGATCGGGGGAGTCCTCGTGAGCGTGAGGTCGGGGTGACGACCAGGACGGACCAGTGAGCCGCGGCGATCCTACCGATCCGACGCTCGCCGCTGACCTGGGCAAGGCCGCCGCGATTCCGGGCGACGCGCCGGCATGACCTCGCGGGGGCCGCACTTGGACGAGGTGGCCAATGACCCACGTCGGGCGGAGGCACTGCCGTCGGAAGTGACGGCCGGGCTCCCTCTAGCTGCCGCGAGCCGCCGGCTCCGCCGACCGGCTGGCCGCCCTCGGGCCGTCCGGCCCGCTGGACCCCCAGTCCAGGGGTCGGCCCTCGGACCCGCGCCCAATGCGGCCTGCCCGCGCTGACTTTGCCACGACCGTGCTACCCCGAGCGCTTCCGCTGCGCGGGTGACGGTGACCAGGGCGAAGCTCGGCCAGCCTGCCGTCCGCGCCTTCCCCGCGACGGCCTACAGCGGCATTCCGGTCCGCACGCTGCTGCGGCTCATCGAGGCGGGCCGACTGCGGCCCATTCGGGTGCCAGGGATGGGACGCCTGCTCCTCGACCGGCTCGACCTCGATGCGCTGCTGGAGAGCAGCAAGGACACGCCGCGATGAGTCGTCGTGTGGTCGGGGCGGGCGCGCCCAGCTGCGCCGCGCAATGGGGCGGGCGACCGTTAGGCGTGCCTCACGTCCAGCGAGGCGGGGCACCGTCCTGGTGTTCACGCGAACGACGACAGCGGCGACGGCCCAGGCCGCGCTGCGCGATCTGGTCGAGCGCGGTGTGAGCGAACGGCCCACGTCGCTGGACGGGACGGGTGTGGGGGGGGTCGACGCCACGGTGGGCCGACCGACATTCTATGTCCCCTGAACGGAAGGGGAGGAGGGAGACGACCATGGACATCACGCGCTATGGCCCCGATGGGGTCCAGCACTTCCGCAACCTCCAGCCCGTCGGCCCCGCGCTGCCGCTAGGTCGGCGGATCGAGGTGGAACTGCACGGGGGCGGCAAGCAGGGCCGCCTGGTGCGGGTGGTGACGGTGCCTGCCGACGAGACGCAGGGGGCCGACGAGGACGAGGGGGTGCTGCTGAACCTCGTCTGGAAGTATGGCCAGAACGACGTGCAGCCCCTGCCGGGTGGTCGGTCGCTGTGTGAGGGCGACGTGGTGCGGCTGCCGACCGGCACGCGCTACGTCATCCTGGGGCGGAGCTTCGGTCTCCTGCCGCCCGGCGCGCCGCCCCCGGATGCGGGCGCGGCCACCGAGTTCGAGGCGGCGCTGCGCCTCAAGCGGCACCAGGCGCGGCGGCTCGCGTACCTCGTCGCGCAGACCGGGCTGTCCCCGGAGACGCTGGAGGCCGTGGAGGAGGCCGCGATGCGGTTCGAGGAGGCGGAGGAGGATTGACTGGGGCCGCTGCTCGACGAGATCGACGGACCGGGAGGAGGGAAAGGCCGATGGCCGAGACGACGTGGACCACGGTGAAGTTCGACGCCACGATGCTGCGCGAAGTCCTCGGCTCTCGGCCCGCTGCCGCCGCCGTCGCTGAGATCGAGGCCGAGGTGCGCCAGCCCCTCGCGCAGTACCAGGACGAGGACGCGGCGCGTCCCCATCCGCCGACCCCGATCCTGGTGCGCGGTCACCCGCTGACCATGTGGCTGGACCTCGACGTAGTCGGGCGCTTGATCGGGCGGGGGCGTCCTTGACACGTCGTCCTTGATACAGGACACTTAGTCGCCATGACCCCCATGCAGCGTGGCCGGAAGTTGGCCAGCCTCCGCAAGGCCCGAGGCTGGAGTCGCTACCGCTTGGCGACGGAGTCGGGGATCAGCCGGGACCACATCGGGAACATCGAGCGGGGCCGGAGAGATCCAACGATCAGCCTCCTAATTCGGATCGCCAAGGCGCTCGATGTGCCGGTCATGACGTTGGTGGAGTAACTGACGCCAGTTGCCCCCGCACGGGCGCGAACCCGTCGGGGGCGTGGCCCATCACTCGAAACCGTGAAGGAGGAGACGATGAGCAAGACCAGGATACCGCCCAAGCCCCTCGACGCCGACGAACAGTACACCCTGCGCTGGAAGCTCCATTGCCTCGACCTGGCGCTCGGGGGGCTGCTCCATGGGCCGGATGCCGTGGAGCGACGGGACCTCCAGGCCCTGGAGGGGCTCGTGGATGAACTGATCGACCTCGCGCCTTGGCATGGGGACGCCGAGGACGGCAGTCACACGACCGAGACGGGAAGGGGAGCCTGATGGGCAAGCTCTATCGTCCGAAGTACGTCAACCGGCGGACCGGCGCGATCCGGCAGTCCGCGATCTGGTGGGTGCGCTACCGCCAGCACGGCCAGACGGTCCGGCAGTCCACGGAGACGACCTCGGAGGCGAAGGCCAAGACCTTCATGCGCGAGCGCGAGGGGAAGGTGGCGCTCAACGTACCGGTGGTGCCGAAGGCGGATCGGCTCACGCTGGGCGAAGCCGCTACGCTGATCCGGCAGGACTACACGGCGAACGGGCACAAGACCCCCGAAACCCTGGAGTACCGGCTGACGCATCTGCTGGTACACTTCGGCGTGGACACACGGCTGAGTCGGATCACCACCGGGGCGGTCGAGGGCTACAAGGCGGCACGGCTCGCGGCGAAGGCGGCGCAGGGCACCATCAACCGAGAGCTGGCCGCGCTCGGTCGCATGGGCACGCTGGCCCGGCACCAGTACGACATGGTGGTTCCCTTCGTGGTGAAGATGCTGGGGGAGCGGAACGTCCGCAAGGGCTTTTTCGAGGAAACGGCCTTTGCCGCCGTCTGCCAGCAGCTCCGTCCCGAACTGGCCGCGCTCGCAACCGTGGCGAAGATCACGGGCTGGCGGAAGACGGAGCTGCGATCCCGCCACTGGCGGCATATCGACTTTGACGCGGGCTGGCTCCGGCTGGACCCGCAGGAAACGAAGAACGACGAAGGGCGGCAGTTCCCGTTGATTCCGGAACTGCGGGAAGTCCTACAGGCCCAGCGGGATCGCGTGGAGGCGATCCAGAAGGCGACGGGACAAGTGATCCCGTGGGTGTTCTGCCGGGACAATGGGGCCACGGTCGGCGACTTCAAGAAGGCATGGCGAACAGCCTGCATCGCGGCGGGGTTCTTCACGATCGTGCCCGTGCTGGATGGCGCGGGGCAGCCACGGCAACGCAAGGACGGGACGCCGCTCACCAGGAAGAAGGCGACGAAGCTGGTGCACGACTTCCGCCGGACCGCCGTGCGCAACCTGATCCGCGCTGGAATCCCCGAGACGGTGGCGATGAAGATGACCGGGCATCGGACGCGCAGCGTGTTTCAGCGCTACGCCATCGTCGAGGAGGGGATGCTGCGCGAGGCGGGGGAGAAGCTGGTCGCGGCAGCCTCGAAGCCCTCACTCTCGGCGCGGGAGACGGGCCGGACGAGCGGGCGCGTGGTGAGGCTGGAGCGCGGTGGATGACTGCGCACGGCAGGATGTAGCACGGTCAGGGCCGAAAAGTAGCACGGTCAGGTATCAGAGTGCTGCGATGGCGCGGGGTTAGCACGCGAGATTCATGTCATCGCACTCCAGAGGTCGAGGGTTCGAATCCCTTACCCTCCACCACCTAGAGTGACGTGAGTTTAGCTTGCGTCGAGGCCCATCGGTTGCGCGGAGGCTGCGGACAGACGCGCATACGGTGGGCCTTCTTGCTTCCTGGGGGCAGGGGCGCCAATCAGCCCGTCAAGTGCCCCCGCTGATGCCTGATGCCGGTCCATAATCAGGTGCCCGTAGGTATCCGCCGTCTGCTTCAGGCTCGCGTGCCCCATTTGCGCCGACACCCACCGGAGATCCGCGCCAGTCTCCAGGAGCCACGTAGCGTATGTGTGGCGCGTTGCATGGTACTTCCGGTAGGGGAGCCCTGCCTTCGCAACCGGAGCGGCCCAGACGGTCTCCTGGAAGTGCCCATGGCGCACGATGCGGCCTGCCGGGTGGGGAACATCAGTTGACGCTGCTCGGGGCTCCAGCCGCGCACCTGGCCCTCTAGAGTCATGGCCTCCACATGGACCCGGAGTGCCGCCAGCAGGGCAGGGCTCGCCACGACTCAACGGGACTTGCCGTTCTTGGTTGGCCCGATAGCATCCGCCTTGTCGAGTAGCTTCGCTGCACATGTATCCGGCTCCGCTGCCAATCAATATCCGTCTTGTACAGCGCGGCGGACTCGCCCCACCGCAACCCGGCTAGCAGACCCGTCAGGACGAAGGGGTGCCAGCGGGGGCACGCCGCTCGGGTGGTGGGAACGAGCTGGGCGCCTTCCTCTGGCGTGAAGAACTCCAGAGCAGGGCGGGCCTGCGTGGTCCGCCGACCGACAAAGAACTTCAGGTCAGCGGCTGGATTTGGACCCGGCAGGGCCTTCGTCTCGATCATCTCGGTGAAGTAGCCTCGCAGCGGGTTGCGGATGCCCTCGATGATGGCCTGAGAGCGCCGAGCCTCCTTCACTTGCAACACGACCGCGCCGATCATCTCCCGAGTCACCTCGTTAACGGACAACGCGCCAAGCCGCCGCCCGTCAGGCAGGACGAAGGGGTAGACCCACGTCCGCAGACGGGATGCGTATGACTTCGGCGGCGCGCCTCGAATGTCCCCGGCTCGCCGCTTGCGCTCCAACCAGGGGGAGCGCCTGTTCGAGCGTAGGGTGGGCAATGGCAGGCGCGGGGGCAGCTGGCTCCTCAAACAGGGAGCTATCACCCAATACCAATCGGGCTGAGAGCTGTTCGGCCGCTACTTGCGCCGCCCGCTTTCCCTCGCGGCCCCTGCCCACGTTGCGGGAGACACGCGGTGTGGCCGTATCTCCAGGCGGGCGCGGCGTCAGCCCGCGAAACGGTCGGGTCCGTGGCGGGAGGGGTGGATCGTCCACCCGACCCTAGTCTACAGAAACGTGGTGGGAGTCAGCGCGCACCTGACCCCTCACTATTTAATCTACTACTTGCACGCTCGCTTGGGGTCGCACACAGGCCCATCATACTTCACGACCTGAACGTGAGCATGGCAGCCCTTGTTGCGCAGGGCATCGGCCACTGAACCGCCCCGGGTTCTCCGGAGGCTCCATTCTTTGAGAGGATGGGAGCCATGGCGAGACCCAGTCGATTCTCTCCGGAAGTGCGGGAGCGGGCGGTTCGGATGGTGGGCGAGCACGCCCAGGCTCAGCACGCCTCCCAGTGGGCGGCGATCACCTCGATCGCCGAGAAGATCGGGTGCGCGGCCGAAACGCTCCGCCACTGGGTGCGACAGACCGAGCGGGATGCCGGCCAGCGCCCGGGCCTGACGACGGACGAGCGGACGCGGTTCAAGCAGCTCGAGCGCGAGAATGCCGAGTTACGGCGCGCGAACGAGATCCTGCGTCTGGCATCCGCGTATTTCGCGAAGGCGGAGCTCGACCGCCGAGCGAGGTGATGGGGGCGTTCATCGACGCCCACCGGGCGACGTTCGGGGTCGAGCCGATCTGTGCGGTCCTGCCGATCGCCCCGTCGGTGTACTACGAGCGAAAAGCCCGGACCCGCGATCCCGAGCGCCAGGCGGCCCGAGCTCGGCGGGACGCCCGCTTGGTCGAGCACATTGCCCGCGTTTGGCGGGAGCACCGGGAGGTCTACGGGGTGCGGAAGGTGTGGAAGCAGCTGCGTGCGGGAAGGCACCGCCGTGGCCCGCTGCACGGTGGCGCGGCTGATGCGACGACTCGGCCTGGCGGGCGCGGTGCGCGGGCGGGCGTTCCGGCGGACGACCGTCCCGGACACCATGGCCACGAGGCCCCCGGATCTGGTCACGCGCCAGTTCACGGCGACACGGCCGAATCAGCTGTGGGTCGCCGACCTGACGTACGTGGCGACCTGGCGCGGGTTCGTGTACGTGGCCTTCGTCATCGACGTGTTCTCGCGGCGTATCGTCGGCTGGCGGGCCTCCAGTTCGCTGCGGAGCGATCTGGCCCTCGATGCCTTGGAACAGGCGCTCTACGATCGCCCCATCCACGAGTCGGGGCGGCTGGTGCTTCACAGCGATCGCGGCGTCCAAGGTGGATTCAACTGGTCGTCGCAACACCTCAAGCCGGAGGTGTTGTATGGGAAGGCGACCTGGGTGGATAGCGACGCTGACCGGCCGGCCGGCGATGTGGTCGCCGGGCCGACCGCCGGTGCGGCGCGATGTGGAGCGGAGGTTCTGGGTGAAGATCGCCGAGGGACTGTCGAGCGAGGAGGCGGCGATCGCGTGTGGTGTGTCAGGCCCCGTTGGTGTTCGCTGGTTCCGCGAGCGGGGTGGCATGCCGTCGATCCAGCTCACCCCGCTGTCGGGCCGGTACCTATCGTTCGCTGAGCGTGAGGACATCGCGTTGCTCAGCGGGCAAGGTCTCGGTGTGCGGGCGATCGCCCGCGCGCTAGGCCGCCCCCCCTCGACGATCTCCCGTGAGCTGAGGCGCAACGCGGCCACGCGGGGCGGCCAGCGCGACTATCGGGCGTCGATCGCGCAGTGGAAGACCGAGCGGCAGTCCCGTCGCCCCAAGACGGCGAAGCTGGCCTCCGAGGAGCGGCTGCGTGCCTACGTCCAGGCCCGGCTCGCGGGGACGATCGCCCGGACGGACGGGAAGCAGGTTCCCGGCCCGGTGGTGCGTTTCATCGGTCGCCGTCACGGGCGTCGGACGGACCGGCGGTGGGCAGTGTCGTGGAGCCCGGAGCAGATCGCGAACCGGTTGAAGCTCGACTTCCCCGAGGATGCGACCATGAGGATCTCGCACGAGGCGATCTATCAGGCCTTGTTCATCCAGGGCCGCGGCGCGCTCAAGCGCGAGCTCGTCGCCTGTCTGCGCACCGGGCGCGCGCTGCGGGTGCCTCGGGCGCGCACGCGGGGCCGCGGCAAGCCGTTCGTCTCCCCGGAGATCATGATCACCGAGCGGCCGGCCGACGTCGTGGACCGGGCTGTGCCGGGCCACTGGGAAGGCGACTTGATCATCGGGCTCAACACGTCCGCGATTGGCACCCTCGTGGAGCGCACCACCAGGTTCACGATGCTGCTGCACCTTCCCCCAATGGAAGGCCGCGGTGAGCAGCCACGGGTGAAGAACGGGCCACCGCTCGCGGGTCACGGCGCCGAGGCCGTCCGCGACGAGATCGCCAGGATGATCGGGAGGCTGCCCGAACAGCTCCGTCGGTCGCTCACCTGGGACCAAGGGGCCGAGATGGCTCAACATGCGCAGCTCCGCGTCGACACCGGGTTGGCGATCTACTTCTGCGACCCGCACAGCCCGTGGCAGCGGGGGACGAACGAGAACACCAACGGGCTCCTGCGCCAATACTTCCCGAAGGGCACCGACCTTCACCGCCACCGCCGCGAAGACCTCGACGCCGTCGCGCTCGCGTTGAACACCCGCCCGCGCAAGACCCTCGGCTGGCGGACTCCCGCCGAGGCTCTCGGCGAATACCTACGATCAATTCAACATGGCAGTGTTGCGACGACTGGTTGAACCCGCGCAATACCTGTCGATTCGCTACACGGAGCGCCTGGCCGAGGCCGGCATCGAGCTGTCGGTCGGGAGCACGGGCGACTCGTACGACAACGCGCTGGCCGAGACAGTGATCGGGTTGTTCAAGACGGAGGAGATCTACCGGCGCGGGCCCTGGAAGGGGCTCGAGGACGTCGAGTTCGCGACCCTCGAGTGGGTCGCGTGGTACAACAAGGGCCGCCTGCTCGAACCGCTCGGCTACGTCCCGCCGGCCGAGTTCGAGCAGGCCTATCATGACCGTCAGGCGGCTCCAGCCGACCTGGCGGTTCTCACGTAACGAGCGCTCCGGGAAACTCGGGGCGGTTCACGGTGGTGGCGCCGGGTGGCGTGTGGGGTTCCACTCACGCGAGGTAGCGGTCCAGACCCGCGGCCACCGCCTCGTGGCGGTCAGGCTGGACATGGCGTAGATGTCCGCCGTTTGGCGGTGTCAAGACTGACCGTGCCCCCGCAAGGCGCTGCGCGGTGTGTCGGTTGTCTCCAAACGCTGGCCGAGATTGACGGCTGCCTCCGAGCCTACCAAGATGGTTTGCATGAAGGCGCGTAGTACCGCGCCCTGGGACCTCCGCGTCGTGGCGGCGGTCCCGGCGGTCCTCCTAATCGCCGGACTCGGCGCGATCCTGTGGCTTGACCCCGTCCGAGCCCGCGAAGTCGTGAGTGAGCATGGGCCGGTGGAGTGGACGCAGGCCGGGTGGCTGTTGGCCGGGTGGCTAGTGACCATCGGGCGCCTGATTCGCCTGCTAGTCCGTAGCAGACCGGCCGTCGCGGAATTGCTGCTCGCCGCCTTGCTGACGGTCGGCATCAGTGCCGAGCTGAGCCTTCACAACTGGGCGGGGTTTCGCATCCGGCACTGGCAACTGTCGCTTCGGCCTAGTGCCCCGTCGGTCTCGCCCTGGGTAGTTCTGTCCGTCTCCGTGATAATCGTTCTGACGGCGGTGCTCTACGTCCTCCATCATCGCCGCTCGCTAATGGCTGTGGTCCGCGACGTCCTTCTTTCCCGGTGGGGTCAGCTTGCGATTGCCGGGTGCGGCGGATACGCGGTCGCCCAAATCGTGGAACGCCGCTTCGCACGCCTCATGCGGGGTTTTTTCATCGAGGAGACAATCGAACTGGTCGCGGCCTTCTGCCTGTTCCTCGCGGCCTGGCAGCGTGCTCATGCGCCAGGCGACGAGGAATACCAGGACCATGTCCGGCGGGGATTGGAAGCGGTACAAGCGTGGCTAATCGGGAAACTACCAGGGTCCGAGGTCGTGTCGTTCGCCGAACCCGAACTACCCGAGCGGCTCTACGTGGTCCACATCGGTGTGGGTTCCAACCTGCCTCGGGTGGTGAAGCTCCGGGAGTCATTCCTCGCGGACAACCACGCGGCCATGCCGGCGGCCTTGGCGGCAGCCGGGATATTGAGACGCCTGCGCGACACGGCCGGACCTATCGTGATCCCGGCAGGCTCGCTTTAGATTCGCGTCCCGCGCTGACCTGCCGGATTCTCCGATGGATGCAGTCCATGCCGCACCTCGGGCGGGTGCGGCCTCAGCCCGCAAGTCGTCAGGACGGTGGCGGGAATTTAGGAGGGTGTGCGGAGCGGTGTCAACTTTCCTGTTGAAGGGTCGCTAGCGCGTCTGGGCGCCTCTGTGGCTGTGTCTATCCTGTCGGGTGCCTCTCTCGTTTACCTGTCCTTCGTTGTCGTTTGTAGCGTCGCACGCGGGGTTGAGGGGATTCCAGAAGACCGCCACGCGTGACAGACCCGGCACGGTCTCCTTGAGCAGCTCGAGTCGCTTCCCGCCGAGCTGTGCGGCCATCTCCGTCATCCCGGTGATGTTGCCGCCGGGCCGCGCCAGGCTGACGATGAGACCGGTGTCGACCGGATTGGCGGCCAGGCTCCCCATGACGATCGGAATCGTGCGGGTGGCCTGCCTGGCCGCAAAGCTCGCCGGGGTACCGGACGCCAGGATGAGCTCGACCTTCTGATCGACCAGTTCCGTCGCGAGCGCGGGCAGCCGATCGTTTCGGTCCTCGGAGAAGCGGTATTCGATGATGATGTTTCGGCCCTCGATGTAGCCGTGCTCGCGCAGTCCCTGGAGAAAGCCCTCGATCAAGAACGCCCGGCCCTCGCGCGAGCCCACGCCCAGAAACCCGATCCGGTGACTTTTCCCCTCTGGCTGGGCCGCCGCGGCGCGCGGCGCGGCGAGGAGGGCGACGGTGAGGAACGCGATAACCAAGACGTGCGTCATGGTGCCACTCGGGCCAACGCCGCCTCCGTCTGCGCCAGCCAGAACCCCATGTCCATCTCCCGGTACATCCGCTTCGCCGTGGTCAGGTGCTCCTGCGCTTTCGCGTCGTCGCCCGCTTGCCGGTAGAGCTTGCCGAGGCCCAGGTGGCAGTGGGCGGCCAGCGGACGCATCTCGAGCTCCTCGGCCCGAGCGAGGGCCCGGCCGTAATGCGCTTCGCCTGACTCCAGGTCAGGAGTGTCGGCTCTCGCGGCGATCTCGCCGAGGAGGCGCAGCGCCCACGCCTCGTTGCCGCGCTCTTTCTGCCGGTGCGCGAGGTCGAGGGCGCGCCGGGCGACGGTCAGCGCGTCGTCCGGGCGGCCAGCCAGGAGATGCGCCTCGCCGAGATAGGACAAGACGAGGGGATGGTTGGTAGTACCCGTCGCCACGGGGTCGGCCAGAGCTTCCTCCAGGAGGGTCACGCCCTCGGAAACGCGACCGGTCAGCGCATACGCATAGCCGAGAGGCCCGGCCGTCACGTCAAACAGATATTGCACCTGGGCGACCCGGCACAGCTCCAAGGCGCGCTCGAGCGGCGGGATGGCCTCAGGGGCGGCGCCACGCCGGAGGGCGATGATGCCGAGACTTCGGTACGCGACGATGAGGTTGGTGGAATCGTCGACGTCGCGGGCCATCCGGATGGCCTCCTCGCCATGCGCGATCGCCCCGGCGAACTCGCCCAGCTCGGCGAGGCTCCAGGCGAGCCGCGCGCGCGAGCTGCCCAACCACTCGGAGCGCCGGCGGCCCTGGAGGGTCTCCGCGACGTGGCTGAAGACCTCCGCGCTCTGTCGATAGCTTCCCCTGGTCTGCGCGATCAACCCTAGAAGGTAGTTCGCCGACGTCTGAAGGGGCACGTCGTCGAGGCCGATCGCGATGGCCAGCGCGCGCTGACTCAGCTCGAGCGCGCGGTCCATGTCCGCGTCCAACCAGGCAGGGGTCGCCAGGAGCACGAGGGCCCGTCCCAGCCGGCGCTCGTCGGACCGCGACGCGGCGAGGGCCTCAGCCTGGCGGGCATGATCGGTGCTCTTGGTCAGATTCCCCGCCGCGCCCCCGGCATCGAGGTGGAGGTCGATCGCTTGCTCGGTGCGCTCGGGAGTCTCCGGGAGGTGCTGGAGTGCGTCCAGCGCCTGCTCGAAGCGCGCCGTCGCCTCCAGGTACGCCGAGCGCTCAATGGCCTTCGCCCCCGCCTGGCGAAGATAGGTCACCGCCTTCTCCCACTGCTCGCCCCGAAAGGCGTGGAGCGCGAGCGCGTCGACATGCTCGCCCAGTCGAGTCTCATAGAGCTGCTCCAACGCCTCGACGATTCGCGCGTGGAGCGCCCGCCGCCGCTCCTGCAGCACACTGCCGTATGCGACCTCGTGCGTCAGCGCGTGCTTGAAGGTGTACTCGAGGTCGGGGAAGAGGCGTGCCTCGTAGAGGAACTCGGCGGTCTGTAAGCGGGCGAGACTGTGGCGCAGCATCTCGTTCGCCAGGTCAGCGATCGCGTGGATGAGCGCAAACGGCACGTCCTTGCCTACGACCGACGCCGCCTGAAGCAGTCGCTTGTCCTCGGGCGGCAGCCGGTCGATCCGGGCCGCCAGAATCGTCTGCACCGTGGCCGGGACCTGGAGCGCCTCTACCGGCCGCGTCAACCGGTACGCCCCCCGCTCTCCGGCCAGCGCCCCCGTCTCCACCAGCGTCCGCACCGTCTCCTCGAGGAAGAACGGGTTGCCCCGCTTCACCAGCATCTGCGTCAGGGGGACCAGTCCGGAGTCCGGGCCGAGGAGCGCCGCCAGCAGCTCCGCCGCGTTCTCGGCGGGCAGGGTGTCGAGCCGGAGCTGAGAGTACGCCGTCTTGCTCCCCCAGCGGTGCTCGTACTCGGGGCGGTAGTTCACCAGTAGCAGCAGGCGTGCTGACCCTAGGCTCTCCACGAGGCTGTCGAGCAGGGCCTGGGTCTCGCCATCGATCCAGTGCAGGTCCTCGAAGACCACCAGCAGCGTCTGCGCCTGGCTCTCCCGTAGCAGCAGGCGCTTGACTGCATCCAGCGTCCGCTGGCGGCGCTGCGGCGGGTCCAGGTTCTGCCAGGCCGCGTCCTCGACCGGCACGTCGAGCAGCGCGAGGAGCGGAGGCAGCAGTGGCTCGAGTGCCCGGTCGAGGCCCAGGACCCTCCCCAGCACCTTGGCGCGCATCTCACGGTGGTCGTCCCGGTCGGCGATCTTGAAGTAGTCCTTGAGCAGATCGATCACCGGTAGATAGCTGGTGGCCTTGCCGTAGGAGACGGACGAGGCCTCCAGGATCAGCCAGTCCTGTACCCGATGCGAATGGGTGAACTCGTAGGTGAGCCGCGACTTGCCCACGCCGGCCTCGCCGACGAGCGCGACGACCTGCCCTCGGCCGGCGCCGGCCTGACCGAGGACACGGCGCAGGTGCTCCACCTCGGCGTCGCGACCCACGAATCGCGTGAGGCCGCGGATGGCCGCGGCTTGCAATCGCGTCCGCGCCGCGCCCGCCCCCGTCAGCTCGAAGATCTCGATCGGCCCCGCGAGGCCCTTGACGGGGATTGGCCCGAGCGACCGTACCTCGACGTAGCCTTCGGCTAGCCGCATGGTCTCGGCGGACATCCGGACCGTGCCGGCGGGCGCGAGCTGTTCCATCCGGGCCGCGAGGTGAGTCGTCTGGCCCACGGCGGTGTAGTCCATGCGGAGATCGCTGCCGACCGAGCGGACGACAACCTCGCCCGAGTTGAGGCCGACCCGGATCTGCACCTCCACCCCGTGCGAGCGGCGCGTGTCGTTCGCATAGCGCTTGAGTGACTCTTGCATCCGTAGCGCCGCGTAGCACGCGCGCACCGCGTGGTCCTCATGCGCCACCGGCGCGCCAAACAGCGCCATGATCCCGTCGCCCATGACCTGGTTGACGGTGCCCTCGTAGCGGTGGACGGCCTCCATCATCCGCTCCAGCACGGGGTCCAGGAGCGTCCGGGCCTCCTCGGGGTCCCGGTCGGCGAGCAGCTCCATCGAGCCCTTGAGGTCCGCGAAGAGCACGGTGACCTGCTTGCGCTCGCCCTCGAGCGCGCTCTTCGAGGTGAGGATCTTCTCGGCGAGGTGCCTGGGCGTGTAGGACTCAGGCGAGTCGAATCGCTGAGCCGCAGGCGGCGCGGTGGAGAGCCCGGTTGGGTGCGCACACTCGGGGCAGAACTTTGCCTTTGGCGACAGGGGCCGACCGCACCTGCCGCAGGCACGAGCCAACGGCGTGGCGCATTCCTCGCAGAAGTTCGCGCCCGCCTCGTTCTCGTGCCGGCACCGGGGGCACGTCATGGGCGTGAAGGCTCGCCCCCGCCGTGATCGCTCGCGCCCCTTTCGTCAAGCCGGATGGGTAGCGTGAAGGTGAACGTCGATCCCTGGCCCACCTGGCTCTGGACCCCGATCCGCCCGCCGTGCAGCTCCACGAACTTCTTGGCCAGCGTCAGCCCGAGCCCCGTGCCCTCCTGCTTCCGGGCGTCCTCCCGGCCGACCTGGCGGAACTCCTCGAAGATGGCCGCCTGGTCCTCGGGCGCGATTCCGATCCCCGTATCGCTGACGGCGATCGTGATGACGCTATCGGCCGCCGTGGCGGTAAGGCCGACCCGGCCCCCCTCCGGGGTGAACTTCACCGCATTCGAGAGGAGGTTCAAGAGGATCTGCTTCACCTTCCGCTCATCGGCGACGATGTCGCCCACTTCCGCGTCCACGGCCGGGGTGAGCGTGATCCCGTGCCGAGTCGCCCGCTCCCGGACCAAGATCAGGGCGTTGTCCAGGGCAGTGGGCAGATGGAACCGACCGAGCTCCAGCTCGAGCCGCCCGGCCTCCACCTTGGACAGGTCGAGGATGTCGTTGATCAGGGAGAGGAGGTGCCGGCCCGAGGACAGGATGTCCTGGAGGTACTCGGCCTGCTTGTCGTTCACCTCTCCGAACATCCGCTCGGCCAGCACCTCGGAGAAGCCGAGGATCGCGTTCAGCGGCGTCCGGAGCTCGTGGGACATGTTGGCGAGGAACTCCGACTTGTGGCGGCTGGCCGCCTCGAGCAGCCGTCCCTTGTCCTCGACCTCGTGGAAGAGCCGGGCATTCTGAATGGCCAGCGCGGATTGTGTGGCGAAGTTCTTCGAAGGAGCTCTACGACCTCCGGCGCGAACTCGCCCGGCGCCTGCCGGTTGACCACCAGACCGCCGATGAGGCTGCTCCTCCCGCAAGAGCGGTACGGCGAGGAGACTCCGGACGCCCGCCGCCAGAAGAACACTCGCGTAAGCGGCTCTCGTACGCGCCCTCGTCGGCGATGTCGGTGATCTGAATCGGCTCTCGCGTCACCGCCAGTCGCCCCAACGCGCCCTCGCCCTTGCGGATGCCGACCTCCCGCCGGGCCGCAACCAGGCCTCCCATCAGCCCATGCTCGGCGCGCAGCCAGAACTGCTCGGCCGCGTCGTCGTACTCGTAAATTGCTCCACCGTCCGTGCCGGCGAGCTGGACCGCGCGGCTCACGATCGTTGTCAGCACGGTCTCTAGGTCCAACGTCGAGCTGATCGCTTGGCCGACCTCGCCGAGGGCTCGAAGCTCGCCCACCGAACGCGTCAGCTCGGCGGTCCGCTCCCGCAGTTCCGGTGAACAGCCGGACGTTTTCGATGGCGATGACCGCCTGGTCGGCGAACGTCTCGAGGAGCGCGATCTGCTTGCCGAGAACGGAGTACGCTCGGGTCCGCCGATTGACGAAGAGGACGCCCAGCGGCATGCCCTCGCGTAGTAGAGGTGTCCCCACCATGGTCCGAATCGCGGACCCGCGCGCCTTGGCGCGCGACGCATGTCCGGAAACTCCGCCTCGAGCGGCCCGGATATCCTCGACGTGGATCGTCCGGCGGTCGAGAACAGCCCGTCCACCGACCCTGTCGCGATGCACCGGAACGGACTCTCCGATCGCAAATGATGTGCGCAGCGAGTCCATGCCGCGCCACCAGCCGCAGCGTGTCACCCTCCAGCCGGAAGATGGCCGAGTCCATCGCCCCGCTACACGCCGGGCGGCGTTCTCGACGACGGCCTCCATGACCGGCTGGAGATCGGTCGGCGAGCTCGAAATGACCCGCAGGATCTCGCTGGTCGCCGTCTGCTGTTCCAGTGTCTCGGTCAGGTCGCGGTTCCGAATCTCCAGCTCCTTGAATAGGCGGACGTTCTCGATGGCGATGACGGCCTGGTCGGCGAAGGTCTTCGACAGCGCGATCTGCTTGTCCGTGAAGGGGCGCACCTCGGTTCGCGCATCCGAGATGAGGCCGATGGGCTACCCTCGCGGAACATGCGGCATGGCCAACACGTTCGCGTCGGAAACTGCGGCTCCGCGCGAGCCACCGACTCGGGATATCCGGCGTCCTGGGCATGTGCTAGCAGATCTTCGACGTGGATCACGCGTCTGCTCGCAGACCGCGTGCGCCAGTGACCGCCAGACGGCTCGGCGGAGATGGGCAGCACCGCTCGAGAGATCAGTATTCGCGGCAGATGGGCCATGTTGTAGCGACGACCGAAGTGGATCGCTCACCGTCAACCGGTGCCGGATTGCCGCATTGCCGGCGCCGCTGAATCGCGCGGTGCTTTCGGCCATCGACGTCCAACACGGGCTGCAGATCCGTCGGCGAGCTCGCGATCACCCGGAGGATCTCGGCCGTCGCCGTCTGCTGCTCCAGCGACTCGTCAGCTCAGCGTTCCGCGTCTGCAGTTCCGTGAACAACCGGATGTTCTCGATCGCGATGACCGCCTGGTCGGCAAACGTCTCGAGCAGCCGCACCTGTGCCTCGGTGAACGGGCGAACCTCCAGGCGGCGAATCGTGATCGCACCGATAGGCATTCCCTCGCGCAGCAACGGTGTCGCCAGCGTGGTCCGGTGCCCGAAGCGTCGCTGGTGCTCCACCGCATCGGGGAAGTCCGCCGCGACCGCCGCGGCCAGGTCCTCGACGTGGATCGTCCGTCGCTCAAGGACGGCACGGCCGGTGACGAATCCGGGACTGATCGCATTGGATACGGCCCCGATCGCTCCGTGGACAGCGGCCGGGCGGAGCTCATCTCCGTGGACGCGGAACACGATGGCATCGCTCGACTCGCAGAGACGAGCCGCGCTCTCCGCCACTGCCTCCAGGGCCGACTGGAGATCGGTCGGCGAGCTCGCGATCACCCGCAGGATCCCGGCCGTGGCCGTCTGCTGTTCGAGCGCCTCTTTCGTCTCCTTGAACAGCCGCACGTTCTCGATGGCGATCATCGCTTGGTCCGCGAATGTCTTCAGCAGCTCGATTTGCCGGTCGGTGAACGGCCGTACCTCGGTCCGTCGGATGGAGATCGTCCCGATAGCCTCGGCCCCGCGGAGCAGAGGAACGTTGAGCACTGTCCGGAAACCGTAGGACCGGGCAATGGCACTGCTCTCAGGGTATTCGTCGACCTCGGCTTGCAAATCGTGGACATGGATCGTCCGCCGGTCGAGCACCGCACGTCCGGCGGCCGTTCCGCATTTCAGCGGAAGCGCGCCGAGAGGAGTAGACGGGATCGGGCCTTCGTGCGCGACAATGCGAAGCCAGTCCCCGTCCACCTGGAAGATCGTGGCATCGAAGGCGTCGCACAGACGGGCGGCGCTCCTCAACACTGTCGCGAACACGGGCTGGACGTCGGTCGGCGAGGTGGCGATGGCGCGAAGAATCTCGCTCGTCGTTGCCTGCTGCTCTCGCGCTTCCGTGAGCTCGTGGTTTCGCGTCTGCAGGAGCTCCGCCGTGGCCTTCTGTTGCTCCACGGCCTCGGTCATGGCTTGCCTGAGGCTTTCGAACTCGCTCTTTGGATCCGTGTTCGACCGCGTGGCAGGGCTGGCCTCTCTCAAGGGGCCGGTGCATTCCTCGCACAACGTCGCCTGCGGGCGATTCTCGTGCTGGCACCGGGGACAGAGCATAGGAAGCGTCTCCCGAGTCCGGACTTGGTCTGGCCGGCGAGGATGGCGTCACGGCACCCCGGGCTGCCGTCGGAGGTCCAGGCGTGCTCCCGGGGCACGGCGGCCTGACCCTAGCAGGAAGGTGGACCGGAGCGCTAGTGGCGTTCCTAGCCCGCTGAAGTCCCTCTGACTGTGGGGAGCCGGGAGGTTTCGGGCCGCCTGCGAGCTCAGGCCGCGCCGCCACCCGGCGGTTTCAGCAGAAGCGAGCCCAGCGGGCGCGGCGGAAACGTGACCGAGTAGCCTACGGCAGCCGACTCAAGCGCGAGCCGGCCGATTCGGTCAGGGGAATCAGCCGCACCTAGTCCGCGAGCGGCATGCGTGTGGCCTCGTAGTAGGGAAGGGCTGGCGTGTCGTGTCTGCACCTGCATTCAGGAGCGCGCCCATTGACAGAGATACCCCAACCGTCGCATAACCTGCGGCCAAGGAACCCCCCGCGCTCGGCGCCCACTCCGGCTCCAAGGAGGGTCCCATGCGCGCCCGCGCTCTTCGCCGCACGCTCGGATTGTTTGTCTGCTGCATCGCGTTCGGGACGCTGCACTCGGCTTCGTCCGCACCGTTGTCGTCCGATACCACGGGGTGCGCACCCGGGAGTCGATGCATTTCGGTGAGCCAAAACGGGCAACCCTCGCCCTCCGGCGACTCGGTGGCACAGTGCCGTGGCACGTTCCCGGACTTCATCGTGCCGAAGGACACGATTCCCGCGAATTACGGGGGACCGTGGTTTCGACCGGAACTGATCGAGGGCGCCACCACGGATGGTCCGTCCACGCCTCGGCCCTGGCTCAGCATCGATCCGACGATCTCCGCCAATCGCCTCGCCTATTTGCTGATTCTTCGAAACTACGCGTTCTCGAGCCGCGATGTGCGAGCGGTCACGCCACAACTGACCGCCGACTCGGACTACGTCGACCCCTCGGTGGGTGACATCGACGCCGCCTTGCGGGCGCAGCGGTGGTACCCCGCGCCGCGTATGACGTACGGCACTCCGAGCCGGCCGGGCACGCGGGAGGCCGCGTACGGTATGACGAGGGAACGGACCATCACCACACTGGGTGAACTGGGCGGGAACGTCAAAAGTTTTGCCAACTACGCGGTCGCCTACTACGACGCGCGCGGGGCGCACACGTATCAGCAGGTCTGGTCCACGACGACGCCGGGCACAGACATCCCCAACCGGTCCGCAATGACGATCGCCGAGGGCGGGTTCGTCTTCAAGCTGCTTTTCAGCGCGGCTGACGAGCAGACCTTCCAGCCGCAGGACATTCTGCAGGGCTCGGTCGCCGCCCGCATCGTGCCAGGAGGCGGCCAGACCGTGCCGGTGCGATTGCTTCAAATGGACATCGCGGTCAAGGATGGTCGAAGTGGGCCGACCGGGTGGTACTTCGCCACCTACGCGTACGATCACAGCGTCCCGGCTACCTCGCCATGGCTGCGCATGGTACCGGTCGGTTTGATGTGGGGCAATGATCCGGGCGGGCTCCCGCTCACGCAGTCCTGGATCAATCCCAGCGCCCCCATGTATGCCCGCCGACACCTCGGAGTGGATGATCGGTTGAACGGGCCGGTCGACAATCCCGCCTCCGCCTGCATGAGTTGCCATAGCACGGCGCAGGCGCCCGCGGTGGCCGACATGATGCCGCGCGATACCTGTGACCAGCCACCGTTCCGCGCGAACTGGTTCCGCAATCTCCCCGGCTCTCAAGCCTTCGGTCGCTTCACCGCGACCGCCTCGACGTGCGTCACGACCACGCCATCCAACGCCCCTACGGCCGCGGACTACTCGCTCCAGCTGGCGAGTACCGTCAGTCGCGCCCTGGCCACGTCGGGCACGGCCGCAACGTTCAACCCATGCACGTGGGACACCGCGAGCCCGCCCCCACCGGCGCCGCCCACCGGCCTACAGGCGCCGATCGGAGGCGCCCCACGGTTTCCGTTGGCCGCCGATGAGGCGCCGGTCTATGAGGTCAGCCGCGAATAGACGCCGGCGCGGCCTGGGCGCATTCCCGCAGGGACCTTCGATGCCATCAAGCTCGAATACAAGTCGTCCGGTGGAAGCGGTACCACGTGCTGGCACGCTCCAGAGTGCGACGCTACGTCAAGTGCGTCTCCGCTTCGAACCCGCGGCCAATTGGGAGGTAGTGAAGTTTGAACTGACGCAATAGAAAGGGCGTTGACGAGCCGGTTTCGGCTGGCGCATCCGCCGCGTTCGCGTGGGCCCAGAGTCTATGGAGGCCCGCCGCCCCTAGGAGCGCTCCCTCTGACGCAGCCGCCTCGGGCGGGCCGCGGTCGGTCAGGTGCGCCCGGCGATGATTGGCCACGACGATCGCGAGCTCGGCCGGATCGACCAGCTTCGGCACGTGCATGCTGGCCCTCGGCTGCCGAGCTGCCCGTGCGCACGTCGGCACCGCTGGTCATCAGGATCGTCGCGACCATCTCGAGCCGTCGCGGTCGTCGTCCACCGTAACGACTGAGCCTGTCCCGGCTCATCTTACCGA
>CAVXVV010000090.1:0-21387 GCA_963765195.1 uncultured Candidatus Rokubacteria bacterium | reverse complement strand
CTGGCCCAGTCCATGGAAGCCACGGCCGAGGCACTCAAGGTAGAACTGCATCCCGTGGGGGCGCGAGATCCTCAAGAGATCGAGGCCGCGTTCTCTGGGCTGGCCCAACGGCGCGTGCAGGCGCTCACGGTGTTCCAGGATGGGATGTTCCTGGCTCAGGGGCCGCAGATCATCGCCCTCGCGGCGCGGGCCGAATCCCGACGATGTACGGACTCACGGACCTTGTGAGGACCGGGGGGCTCATGGGCTATGGCGTCAATCTGCCCGGGATGTATCGGCATGCGGCGTCCTTCGTGGATCGCATCCTCAAGGGCGCCAAGCCCGCCGACATCCCCGTCGAGCAGTCCACGAAGTTCGAGTTCGTGATCAACCTCAAGACCGCCAAGGCCCTTGGCCTGACGATTCCGCCGGCGGTGCTGGGGCGGGCGGACGAGGTGATCGAGTAGTGAACACCGCCGACTCCCGTCGAGAGTCGTCGACGTTCGATCTGGTCGTGAACTTCAAGCCGGCGGACGCGCTCGCCCTCACCATCCTCGGGGCGCAAACGCTCTCCACTCGCCGCCCGGGGTGCCCGCGTTCTATTGCAGCCGGAGTTGGGGGTGATGCTCACGAGCTCGGTCCGTTCGTCGCCGCCCTTTATGATCACCGCCAGGATGAATCCCACACCCGGCGCGTAGTACTTGTACTCCAGGACACCGGGATCGAGCCGGCTGGTCTCCTGGGTCAGGAGGACGTTCTCGAAGCATCCGTACTGGACGCACAGCGCCTCGTCCACGCTAAGCACCTTCGCCTGGTCCTCCGCCACGTTGCGAGCAAACTCCTGATAGTAGCGATCTCCTCGTTGCGGGTCCGCGAGCATGATGAAGCCCGCGTCCGCGTCGTCCACTCCCGCCTCCCAGGAGCCTTCCGTGCTCCGGCTCGGGAATTCGGTCGTGTCTTCCCCGAAGTACCAGACGTTGTCCGAGTCTTGTCCTGCGCGAACCAGTCTTTCGTGTCCTCGACCAGCACGAATTGGCTGTCGACGAGCTCGTAGGAACGGTGATGGACCACGCGGGTCCGGACTCCCAGGATCCTCTTCGTCTGGCTGGTGACGCAGATCTCGTCGCGGGTGGGGACCCCCTCCGTCGTGCCTTCGTAGACGAACAACGTTCCCACCGGCTGCGGAAAGTAGGGGTTGTTGATCGGCTGGTTTCGATTGAAGTTGGCCGGGTTCACATCCGGCGGGCTTTCGATGGCCCCAGCGACGAAAGCCCCGGCAACGAGCAGAAGAACGCGGCTATGAGCGAAGTCCCGATCCCTCTTGCGATCCATCGGATACCTCCTGTTTGGCACTCAGTTCGTCCTGAGTCTCGCTTTTGCCTCGGTCGGTGCCCGGCATTACCGGGCGCACCCCGTCGCCGATTCCCAAGGGCGGCGTCCCAGGTGGCCTTCTCGGCGGCGCCCACACTGGCCTGCTGACCTGTTGCCAATCGCACCGGGCCGGCGCGGGTCCCGTCGGAGCATCCCCGCAGGTCGCGTCCGCGCGTTATGGAAGCGTGAAGCTGCCTTCCGTGATCGTTTGATTTCCCCCCTTGCTCTATCGCCAGCACCTCGAACCCGTGCGCCCCCGAACCGAGGGTGGCGACGAATTCGGGCGGAAGCGTCAGTGTATACGGGCCGGGCCCCGTGTGCGGGAGGGTGACCTGAAACGTATCCACGATGACCTGATAGGCGTCGATCGTGATCGGTCCAGCCGGATTCGGAAAGTCGGGGTGTCGGGCTGTCACCCCATTCCACGTGATGACGAAGGATGGGCCGACGCTTACGCTGACAATCTCAGGCCCGGCGGGCACCACGTGCGTGAGTGTCGCCTGGCTCTGCATGTGCTCGCCGTCCACCGTCTGGCCCACGAACACATAGGTCCCCGCCGGGAACTTGGCCAGGGTCTCCGCAATCGGGACCTCGCTGATCTCCGGCTCCGCGCCCTCCAGGAAAAACTCGGAGCCTCCGGTCCGTCTCATAGACTGTTTGTTCTGGAGGTCGAGGACCTTGAGACCGCCCGGGCCACTAATCTTGAGAAATCGCCAGGATTCCCCGTCGGCCTTGATGTGAAACCCCAAATCCACGGATCGCCTGTCCCGTTGTTGAGCTCCAAGAACACCATCGCGATGTCGAATGGATCGGATTGTCGCTGTTGGCTCGGTCAGCAGCCCCTAGGCCGAGCGCGAGCGCTCCCAACAGAAAGACGGACCGTAGGCGCGCATATTTCGCCATGGCTATTCCTCCCATTCCTTTCCCCACGTCTCGGAATGTCGGACAATCCAAGCTCACGTGCCTCACTTCCTGGTGGGTCGTCTCCGGAAGCCCCCTCCTACAGGCATCCTAAGGGAGGAATCGGAGAATTGGCTGAGGATCATCCGCCCGGGAACCGTGTTGCGATGACGGTGCAACCGACGGGCCAGCAAGGTCAGTCGGTCAGCCCGGCCGATCCATCTCTTGTGTCGCCGCCATTCCGGTCCGGATTTGGGGAGTATCAGTTCGGCGTTGCCCACCACGCCCCAGGGCGGAACCCGCCGTTTAGGTGGACCGAACGCAGGATGGCCTCTACGTGCGTTGAAATCCCCAAACGTGGGGGCTATTGCCCTCGGAGTCTGGACCGGACTCAGTGTCGGACGCCGGGATCGACGGCGGGTCACGGGGCGGTGACGGAACGGTGCGGCGGCGGCTCGGGCGCCAGCCCGCCTGGCTGCCCGACAACCCGCTCGTGCGCTTCTTCGAGAGCCGCCAGCGCGGCTACGTCTCCGTCGAGCTCACGGCGGAGCGGCTGACGGCCCACCTCCGCACGGTGTCGGACGTCCGCGATCCCCGCGCGACGCTCTCGACACTCCGCAGCTTCGTCGTCGAGTCCGGATGGCCGGGCGCCGGGCCCGCGTAGCGCCGCGACGCGGCGCGAGTCGGGAGCGCCGCGTGCATGTCGCTTGCTCCCCGCGATCGGATCGCCCGTCGTGGGAGTCCGTGCTCGCTCTTCCGCACGAGGCGGCGTGCGCCACATCGTCGTGTTTGATTTCGCTCGGCACACTGTTCGAGTGGACCCAGATGCCTCCGATTCTCACATTTGAGAAACCGGAGCCGCCCGCAATCTTCTACACTGTAGGAAATGGGCGCAGTAGCCGCGCGACCGATAGGAGCGCGCGACGTCTTCATCGCGAATGCGTCAGTCCTTACCACACTTGCACAGCATCCGTGCCAGTCGACCGGCTTGGCGCGTGATGGCATTGATCTTGCCCGCTGCTCAGCCCCATGGTCTCGATCCTTCGCTCGCTCCATGTCCGATCGGCACCTCGTGGAGGAGTCCGTGCGATCCGGCACTGGCGATGGGTCGCCCTGCTGGCATTGGTTCTGGCCCCCGAGCGTGTGACCGCCGCCCAACTCACGCTCAGTTGGACCGACAATGCCGGCAACGAGACCGGCTACCGAGTGGAACGCAAGACCGGCTCTTCGGGTAGCTACGGTCAAATCGCCGTCCTGCCTGTCAACACCATGACCTACACGGACACGAATGTTGCCGGGTCCACGACGTACTGCTACCGGGTCCGCGCGTACAATGACGTAGGGAACTCGGGGTATTCCAACGAAGCCTGTCGAACGACGTCCATCAGTCAGTTCTCCATCACGGTGAGCAAGGCGGGAACGGGAACCGGCACGGTCGCCAGTACGCCCGCGGGCATCAACTGCGGAACCGACTGCAACGAGTCCTACGCCGGCGGCACGGTCGTCACGCTCTCGGCGACGCCAGCATCCGGCTCCCGTTTCGATGGCTGGAGCGGTGGGGGGTGCGCAGGCACGGGGTCGTGCACGCTCACCGGCAACTCCAGCCTGTCGGTGAGTGCCACGTTCACGAGCACATCCTCGGGTGCCGCGTGCCCGACCGGCCAATACCGTGCCGAGTACTACAACAACGCCGGCCTGACGGGAACGCCGGTGCTCACCCGGTGCGAGTCCGGCATCGCCTACAACTGGGGCAAGAGGGACCGGGCAATGGCATCGGCAACGACAACTTCTCCGTCCGCTGGACCGGCCGATTCAATTTCGCGGCGGCCTCGCATCAGTTCACCGCCGAGGCCAGTGATGGCATCCGGGTGTGGGTCGACGGCGCGTCGATCATCAATGCATGGAAAGACCAGCAGACGACGACGTATCAGGCGACGGTCCCGCTCACCGCCGGAACGCACGAAGTCAAGGTCGAGTACTATGAGCGAGACGGACGGGCCTTCGCCCGGGTGTTCTGGCGCTGATACATGACGGCAACAAGCCACCTGCCGGGAGCTCGGACGCCACAACCGGGACAGGGCCAATGCGGCACCGAGGGCTGAGTCGAATGCAAGTATCCTAGCTCGCATACGTACAGTCGCGTGGTGTTCCAGAGGCATCCATCTTCTGGGATGGCGGCTGGTCACGAGCCTGTTTCGTGCCCGGTGCGCTTAGAACGGCCAGCGGTCAACGTGCCCAGCCTGTCGACCACGCTCGCCTAGGGCGGCGACAACGGCGTGTCCTAGGAGCCCTACACGCTCACCTTCAACTCCATCCCGAGGGCGCCCCTGCTGATCGTCGGGCGCATCCCCCGCTCCTAGCGCGACCTTAGTCCGATGCGAACAAGCGCAGGACGTGAATGAGAGGCCCTTTCCATTCCTACCTAGCGTAAAGGTCTCGCCGCGCAAGCTAGGTCGCAATTGACGAGCGCGCCGTACGCTGAACACCACCCTTCTGATCGCAGGCCGCTGTAAGATGCGCCTATGAACGGCAGCGCGCTCCAAACCGCGTGGCCGAACAGCATTCCAGCCCTGGCTACCGAGCGTCTCCGACTCCGCGCACCGCTCCCCCGTGATGCGGCGGCCCTTCTGACCCTCGTCGGAGACCCCGAGGTCACCAAGTACATCGACGTGCCGACGATTACGACACTGGCGGAGGCGCAAGCGTTACTTGAGCGGCTCGACCAACGCTTCGCGGCGCGCGATAGATCCGCTGGGCAATCGAACTGGTCGAGCACGGGGAGATGCTCGGGACAGTCGGACTATTTGGTTCGACTTCGAGCATCGCCGCGGCGAGCTTGGTACGATATCGCGCGCCGCTGGTGGGGCCGAGGGCTGACCCCCGAAGCGGCCTGGGCGTCATCCGGTACGGGTTCTCTGTCATGGGCCTCCATCGGATCGAGGCTGGGGTGTTGCCCGGGAACGATGCGTCAGTGCGGGTCCTCCAGAAGCTCGGATTCGTCGAGGAGGGGTCGAGGAGGGAATGAGACGGTACTACCCGACGCCCTCTAGGGCTAGAAGCCGCGCTCCCCGCGCCAGCGCTTGATCCAGACCGTGTGTTCGGCCTCGTGGCCGCTGCGGAGGTCCGCGTCCCCGTAGCGCGCCGGGTCGAGCCCCTGCGGGGTCGCGGCCGCAATCGCGTCGACGAGCCGCGCCCGCGCCGTCTGGAGCTCCCACCGCACCTGGGCGAGGGACAGCATCCGCCGCCCAGTATAGGCGATCGCGTTATAGGCCTCGGCCTGCTCATCGGTCATGCGCCACGCCGAGTCGTGGCCGGGGGAGATCCGCGTCACCTCGCTCGCGCGGACGTCGTCCCACAGCGCAGGTGCGCCAGGTGGTCCTTGACCGATCAGCCGTCGATGGACGGGTCGGTCATCTGCGCGTCGGTGAGGCCGTGGATTGCCGTGAGCAGCGCCTCGCGCATCTCGCGGTAGTGCCGGAGCAATGCGTCCCGGTCCTCCATGCCTGCCTCCTGCGTGCTGCGGCGGGTTGTTTGTCGGCGCCTGGCCCCCGTCACGTATCGTCTCACGCCCACACGATGCCGGGCTATCCTGGGTGGGGAAGATGACGCGACAAAACCGATCCCCCCGGCGGTGTCAGCAGTTCCGAAACGTGGCGGATGGACCGTGTCGGCTCTCCACGGGTTTCGCGGTCGGAATCTTCTGATCGCCGACTCCCTGTCCACCACATCCTGGGATCTCCAGTCGGTCCTGTCCGAGCACAAGGAGCACGCGAACATGAAACCGAAGAACACGATCTGCCTCTGGTTCGACAAGGACGCGCATGAAGCGGCGCGCTTCTACGCCGCCACCTTTCCGGAAAGTAACGTGACCGCTGTTCACAAGGCGCCCGGTGACTACCCGAGCGGCAAGGAGGGCGATGTCCTGACGGTGGAGTTCACCGTTCTGGGCATTCCCTGTCTCGGCCTCAATGGAGGGCCGGAATTCAGGCACAGCGAGGCCTTCTCCTTCCAGATCGCGACGGACAATCAGGAAGAGACGGACCGCTACTGGAACGCGATCGTCGGCAATGGCGGCAAGGAAAGCCCGTGCGGCTGGTGCAAGGATCGCTGGGGCCTCTCCTGGCAGATCACCCCGCGCGCGCTAACCGAGGCACTTGCGGCGGGTGGTGGCGAGGCCAAGCGTGCCTTCGGGGCGATGATGTCGATGAGGAAGATCGACGTCGCCACGATCGAGGCAGCGCGCCGGGGCTGACGTCCCGGCCGGCCCGGGTACGGGCCGCCTGAAATGCCAGAAAACTCGCCGCTCTCCTGTCCCTTCTACTTACTCCGTCCGCCTCGTCAATATTGAAGTTCCGGCCGGCCCGATGGATGATGGCCGGCATGCTCACCCTGATCCTCACCGGCCTCCTCGGCGGGATTCGGACCCAGCACGCCCTGGTGCTCGAGAACCTCGCGTTGCGGCATCAGCTGGCCGTCCTCCAACGGACCGCGCCGCGTCCACGCCTGCGACCCTCCGACCGCCTGTTCTGGGTCCTGCTCGCCCGCCTGTGGCACGGCTGGGCGGAGGCCGTCGCCATCGTCCAACCCGAGACCGTCATCCGGTGGCAGCGGACCGGCTTCAGGCTCTTCTGGACCTGGAAGAGCCGCCGGCCCGGGCCCGGCCGCCCGGCCGTCGCCCCGGAGGTCCGGGCCCTCATCCGCACGATGGCTCGCGCCAACCCCCTGTGGGGCGCGCCGCGGATTCACGGCGAGCTCCAGAAGCTCGGCCTCGAGATCTCCCAGGCCACGGTCTCCAAGTACCTCGTCCGCCGTCGAACGCCGCCATCGCAGACCTGGCGGACGTTTCTCGACAACCACGTCGGGAGCCTCGTCTCCGTGGACTTCTTCACCGTGCCCACGGTGACTGTTCAAGGTCTTGTTCGTCTTCGTGGTCCTCGCGCACGCCCGGCGACGCGTCGTTCACGTCAACGTCACCGACGCCCCCACCGCCCAGTGGACGGCCCAGCAGCTCGTCGAGGCGTTCCCCTGGGAGACCGCCCCGCGATACCTGCTGCGCGATCGTGATGCGGTCTACGGGGTCGTGTTCTCGAGTCGAGCCCAGGCCATGGGGATCCATGAAGTCAAGACGGCGCCTCGGTCGCCTTGGCAGAATCCCTACGTGGAACGGCTCATCGGCACCCTCCGCCGCGAGTGCCTCGACCACGTTGTGGTGCTGAACGAAACCCATCTGCGCCGCCTGCTGCGCGAGTACCTCATCTACTACCACGGGGCCCGCACCCACCTCTCCCTGGAGAAGGACGCCCCGGAGCCAAGACCGGTGGAGCGTCTCGACGAAGGCCGAATCGTCGAGACGCCGATGGTCGGCGGCCTCCATCATCGCTACGGTCGGCGAGCGGCGTAAGCTCCTGTCTGCGGGCCGTTCCGCCTACGTTGACGTCGCCGGTCGGTGCGTGCGCCTCGGTGCGCTGGAACCCACTCCTCGGTGGCTCCGCGCGAAGCCAAGGTGGTCCACGCTGCGTGTCCGTCGTATCAGGGGCCCATACCACGGGCCGCAGCCGGTCCCAAGGTACCTGGATCGACTAAATGGAAGGGACACCCCACGGCGCGCCAACATCCTAATGTTTACAATCGCTTAGCCGACATCCTGTGGCGATCGCCCCGCGCGGTGGATAGGCCGTTGCTCGACGCTCGCCTGGCGCGTAGGGGTCTCACGCAGGGGAGCGCGAGCTGGCATGGCCCGACGCTTATCCGGCCGCGCGAGTCCTCCTTCCCCGTGCTGCCAGGCCGCCGAGCCGAACTCGAAGCCCAGCGTTGCCGGACGGGGTTTTGGCGAAGGACAGGGTTCCCCTCCCGGCCAAGGCGTCTCTTCTCTCGCCAGCCCGATGTTCGGACCCACGGTCTTTGGCCACGTTCTGCTCGGGATCAGTGTCCTCGTTCGGCGAGGGGCGGTGCGCCCGACCGCCAACCGCCCACCGTCCCTCGAGGCCTCGAGAGCACCCAGGATGGTTAAACGGAAGGGACACCCGCCGATACACGTCGCCAGTTCCGGCGCAGGTGATCGCGGCCAGCTCACGCTGTCCCTGAGGCGCGTCTAAGCCGAGCCCTCGGTGTGGTCGGTGGTCATTGTAGTGGCCGACATAGACTCGGAGCACGCGCTCCAGATGCGTCCGATTTAGAATGAGGAGCCAGTCGAGGCACTCCGTCCGCACTGTCCGGATCCAGCGCTCCGCGTAGGCGTTGGCCCGGGGTGCCCGCACGGGCGTGCGGAGCACCCTGACGGCCTCGCTCCGAAAGACCTTGTCAAACGCCCGGGTGAATTTGCTGTCCCGGTCGCGCACCAGGAACCGCACCTGACCCTCGACATCGAGCCACTCCCGCGCGAGATTCCTCGCCTGCTGAGTGACCCAGGCAGGGTCGGGATTCGCCGTGCACCCTCCAAGGTGCACCCCCGGCTCCCCAGTTCGATGAAGAACAGCACATAGAGCGTCTTCAGCCACACCGTCTCGACTGTGAAGAAGTCACAGGCCAGGATGCTCGTGGCGTGCTGGCGCAGGAACACTGCCCAGCTCACCCCGCCCCGGCGGGGGCCGGCCCGAGCCCGTGGCGGCTCAGGAGTGTCCGGATCGCGGTCGCCGAAACCCGCCGGCCCAGCTTCGCCAATTCCCCTTGAATCCGCTGATATCCCCACCGCGGATTCTCGCCAGCCAACCGGAGAATCACCGCCCGCGTCGCCTCGTCGAGGGCCGGTCGGCCCGGCCGCCCCGGGCACTATAGGACCACTTCCATCGGACGAGCTCGCGGTGCCAGCGGCACGGTCGAGGCGTTACCAGGAAGGCGCGCCAGGTCTCCCGCGCCAGGCGACGACTCGCCGCGGCGAGGAACAGCCGGTCACTCCACCCAAACCGAGGGCGGCCGACTTGTCGGCGGAGACCTGAAGCTGGTGGCCAGGACCACGATCTCCAGGTCTTTGGCGTGCTTGTCATTCCACACGAGCGAGGCGAGGACTCGCCGGAGGAGCAAGGCCACGAGAGACCGCACCATGGAGGTCCACCCGCTTGTGAGAGGCCGTCCGACCGGACGGCCTACTGCTCGGAACGCCGACCGTGGATAAGTGTACCCTTCACGGGTGGAGTGCTCTCCACTTCGCTAGACAGATGGGGACGCTCGTGCGCCTGTCGGCTGTGTCACTTCTGTGCCAGAACCATCGAGCGGGGAGGGGACCATCGGGCTCGACGCCCCTCGCCGAGCCCCCGAAGTCTACCGTACGGAGGTCATCCGGAATCGGTAACTACTCGGGAAGCGGTCTGCGGGTCTGCTGTCAGCGTGGGGCGTGGAACGCGCGTCGATTGAGAATCGGATGCGTTGCTTCAGAAGTCGAAGTCCCGCGCTCCCGCAGCCTGAACGTGAGCACCTCGTCCGCTCGCTTGACCTTGTCAGCTTGATTCATGAGGCAGACGAGGAGTGCCCGTTCATTGGCCGTACCTTTCAGATCAGAGATACCCTGACGCTCATCACGTCAGGGCATTCGTGCTAGGCAGGAGTGCCAGTTTAGGCCGGCACTCCTGAACCCTAATCTACATCTTGTGCAAGTTGCGTACAACCGTCTGCGACCCAGATATTTAGTACGTCGAATGCCATGCCGTTGGGGCAGCTAGCACCAGTCAATTGGAAGGTGCCTAGAACTACTCCATCGCTTGGCCTGATCTGAGATACACTACCCCCAGTCTTCGAGACCCAGAGGCTAGTACCGTCGTACATACGCCGAATGGCTGAGCTCCCACGTTGGACGTCCCGACTGTACTACCATCGCTCGCCAGGATCTTGGTGACGAGACCTCCTGTGTTGTTGTTCGTCACCCAGATGTGGGTCCCGTCAAACGCAATCCCACGAGGTCCTGAGCCAGTCGGGTAGGTCCCTTGGACAGTTCCATTGCTGGCCAGGAGCTTAGTGACTGTACTGTCGACGTTGTTGACGACCCAGATATTGGTACCGTCAGCAGCCAATGCTAGAGGATTCGCTCCACAGGATACGTCGCGACAATGGATCCATCACTCGGCAGGATCTTCAAGACCGAGTTCGCACCTGGATTGGCGACCCAGATGTGTGACCCATCGAAGGTCAGAGAGTAAATAGCGCTAGGCATGGGGAAGGTACCGACGGTAACCCCATCGCTAGCCCGAATCTTGTACAGACTGGTCGGGCCAGTTGCCCAGATGTACGCACCATCGAATGCGATGCTCGCACCGAAGTACGAAGGACCAGGGAAGTTCCCGAGATGCGTACCATCACTGACTCGGAACTTTCCAATGAGTCCGGCACCGTTAGCTACCCAGACGTTGTAGCCATCGAACGCAACACTGGCAGTCGAGGCACTTGCACTGCACTATGGAAGCTCTCGTTCGATTAACGGTGTACCATTTTAGTAGTGCGATCCGCATCGCCCTCGAACCAGGCTCGCCTTGAGAACCTGACTCACCCTGAGGTCCTTCAGGACCGGCAGGTCCAGTGGCTCCCTGAGGGCCGGCCGGACCGATCGCACCGGTGAGCCCCGTAGGTCCAATCGGACCCTGGGGTCCCACAGGTCCCTGAATTCCTGCAGGTCCCGTCAGTCCAATGGGTCCAGCAGGACCAGTCAAACCGGTCGGGCCAGCATCGCCTTGAGGTCCCTCAGGACCAACTGCGCCCGCCAGTGCGATCACCAACTCTGGCGAGTGACTCGTCCCGCTGTTCTCCTTGCTGTCTAGTCTGGATATTGATAAGATCGACAGCACTCGGCACCAGTGCGAAGCCGTGGTTGTCCTGAGTGCCGTTGTACCAGTCCTGGACTATCGTCGTAACGTCCACGACAACCCAGTTGTTTAGATCCTGATTTGCGATAGTGACTGAGCCGATAGTGGCGCCTAGTGAAGGTGCGCTAGTCGCCGTCACGTTAAGCTCGTCCCAGGTACCAGTGACAACCCGGAGGTCCATATCTCCGGGATTGGTAATGGCATTCACCCAGAAGCGGAGGACGGCTCGGCTGATGCTCGCACCCTCGGGCAGTCCCCCTCGGTGGACACCCAAAACCGGCCAGTCGTGGACACCTGAAAACCGGCCAGTGAGGTAGCCGCGCCCCAAGACGTTGACGGCGGCGGGGAGGCTGTGGTCTCCCCGCCGACATGACCAACATCTTGGGCGACGACACGCAGCAGCAAGTCCTGGCGTTGGGTCGGCTCGGCTGGCCGCTCCGCCGCATCGAGGCGGCGACGGGCGTCCGGCGCGAGACGGCCAGTGCATACCTGAAGGCGGCCGGGATCCCGGTCCGCCTGCCCCGTCGGCGCCGCCCTCCGGCGCCAAAACCGGCCAGTGAGGTGTCCACCGACTTTGGCGGCCCGTCGGCCGCCCTGGCGGACCTCTCGGGCTGGCCGCCCCCGACGAGCCGAGCCCCGACCGCCAGCGCCTGCGAGCCGTATCGGGAGCTGATCGAGCCGGCCCTCGCCCGGGGCCGCAACGCCATGGCGATCTGGCAGGACCTGGTCGACGACCACGGCTTCCCCGGGCGGTACGCCAGTGTCCGGCGCTTCGTCGTGAAGCTGCGTGGCCGGCAGCGCCTCGCGGCCCACCCGGCGATCGTGACCGCCCCCGGGGAGGAGGGGCAGGTCGATTACGGCGACGGGCCCATGGTCCGGTCTCCGGGCACTGGAAAGTATCGCCGGGCTCGCCTCTTCATCTTGACCCTCGGGTACAGCCGCAAGAGCGTGCGGCTGCTGACCTTCGAGTCCAGCACCCGGCGCTGGGCCGAACTCCACGAAGAAAGCTTCCGGCGACTCGGCGGTGCCGTCCGGGTGATCGTCCTCGACAACTTGCGTGAGGGCGTGCTCACGCCCGACATGTACGACCCGAGCGTGAACCCGCTCTACCGCGACGTGCTCGCCCACTACGGCGCCGTCGCCCTGCCGTGTCGGGTCCGCCATGCCGATCGGAAGGGGAAAGTCGAGTCGGCCGTCGGCCACGCGCAGGCCACGCCCCTCAAGGGACTCCGCTTCGAAGGGCTGGAGGCCGCGCAGGCCTATCTCGACCGCTGGGAGGCGCGCTGGGCCGATACGCGCATCCACGGCACCACGAAGCGCCAGGTCGCCGCCATGTTCGCCGAGGAGCGACCCGCGCTGCTCCCGCTCCCCGTCGAGCCCTTCCGCTACTACCGCTACGGCACCCGCACCGTCCATCTCGACGGTTGCGTCGAGATCGACCGCGCCTACTACCCCGCACCGCCCGGCTGGATCGGCCGCGCGGTCGCCGTGCAGTGGGACGGCCGCCAGGTCCGCCTGCTCGACCCGGCCACGGGCCAGCTGCTCCGCGAGCACCGGCCCCAGCGTCCGGGCCACTATGCGCCGCGGCCGGTGGACGAGCCCTCCCGCACCCCGCCGACCACCCTGGCGCTCCTGGCCCGGGCCACCCGCGCCGGGGCTCGGATCGGCGCCGTGTGCGACGCGATCCACCGCCGCGACGGTACCCCTGGCATCCGCCGGATCCTCGGCGTCGTGGCCCTGATCAAGAAGTACGGGCCCGCCGTCGTCGACGACGCCTGTGCCGCCGCCCTGGAGTGCGGGGCCACCACCTACCGCTTCGTCCGCCGCTATCTCGAACACCGTCCCGCCGCGCCCCTCACGCTCCGCCAGGTCGATCCCTTGATCCGCGAGCTCACCCACTACCGCGCGGTGATCGCGCAGAAGACCCAGGAGGTCCCGACATGACGCTCATCGAACTGCAGCGGGCGCTCCGCCAGCTCCGCTGCTCCGGCATGGCCGCCGGCCTCGAAAGCCGCCTCCTCCAGGCCCAGGCCGAGAAGCTCGCCCCCATCGACTTCCTCTCCACCCTCGTCCAGGACGAACTCCTCAAGCGCCAGGATCGGCTGCTCGAGCGCCGCCTCAAGCAGGCCGGCTTCCGCGACGCCGGCAAAACCCTCGACACGTTCGATTTCGACTTCAACAAGAAGATGAACCGCGCCCTCGTCTTCGAGCTCGCCACCGGCCGCTTCATCACGCAGCGGGAGGACGGACTCTTCCTCGGTCGGCCGGGCACCGGGAAGAGTCACTTGGCGCAGGCCATCGGCGTCGCCGTGATCCAGCAAGGCCATCGCGTGCTGTATCGGGAAGCCCACGTCCTTCTCGACGAACTCGCCGACGCCCAGCTCGACGGCACCCGCAAGGCCTACCTCGCCGACGTCACGACGATCCCCTTGCTGATCATCGACGACCTCGCGATGCGGAAGCTGCCGCAGACCGCCGCCGAGGATCTCCTCGAAATCATCATGCGCCGGTATGAACGGGCCTCGACGCTCCTCACGTCGAACCGTCCCGTCGAGGACTGGGGCAAGCTCCTCGGCGACACCGCCGCCGTCGCCGCCTTCCTGGATCGGTTGCTCCATCACGCCCATGTCCTGACCTGTGGGCCCCGGAGCTGGCGCACCCGCCTCCAGGGTGAGCGGAGCGACGCATGACCCGGTCAGCCCAGATCGGCGAGCGTCCCAGCGCCTCCAGGATCGACGATCGCCGGCCGGCCCATATCTCGGCATCCCCTGAAACCAACCATTTTCGGCCAGCCACCACCCCCGCGCCGTCCCCAGCCGGCTTCGCCGCGACACCGCCGGCGGCGGCACTCTTGCGCACGCTGGCTCCGATGCGGTAGAACCTTCGTGCTTGGGGCGCTCGCCCCACTGGCCGGTTTTGACCTGTCCACGACTGGCCGGTTTTCAGGTGTCCACCGAGGGTGCCGATAGATCGAACTTCACGAATCCCTGACGAGGACCACTGGATCCGATGTTGCGGACGAATATGGCCTGGTTACCACCGAAGTTGGTATTGAGTTGAGCCTGGTTCGTGCTCGAGTCATCGGTCGCCTGCAGTGTCATCGCGAGTGCTGGTGAGATACCCAACACCAGGACGAGGCTGAGGACAGTGACGACCTTGCAGGTAAGGGCACTCCATTTGGACCTGATCATTCATCTACCTTTTCTTGGTTAGATGGTTGCTGAGATCGGTTCACCGCGCTGCGCATGTGTCCTCCGTGCTCCGAGCCGTGGTCGTGAGAAGCAGAGGGCACGCAGCTAACGGTCGCCGGCCCCCTTCAGGTACCGAATTGTTCGGCAGGGGCGCGACCGCACCGGTCTGCGGGCGGTGTGTTTGGGGGTCCCCCAGCAAGTTCCGAACCAGGATCGTGTGCGGGCAACTCAGCGAAAACGTAGAGGTAGCCGCAGTCGATTGCACGCGATTACAAGGTCGTCGGCACCAGCGGTCCCAATTTGCTGCAAAGATATGCAGGAGGCAGTCGACTCCGCCAACCCGCTTGATCCCGAATGCGCGCCAGCGGCCGTGATCGACGATGACCTGATGGGGCGTGCTTGGTCGTGGCGTCCCCTGCGAAGCCCTCGGGCTGCCGGAACGGTAAGGACGGCGCCGCCAGCACCGGAGGGAGCAGACGCGCTGCGCCGCTTGCGGCCCGTCAGGGGGGCGGGGAGCACTTGCCGACTACTTGCCGACTCCGAAGCCGATCGATCGCGTGGAACGGCCACCGGCGCGGCCGACGCCTGCCCCGGAACTGCGTGATACGGAACGGTTCGGTTGGTTAGGCCCCTTGGGCGGTCAAGCGGTCGGCCGGCTCAAAATCTGGTGGGTGGTGTCCCGATTCCTGTGGAAATCGCGGCGCTGCTTCCGGTCATACGGCCCCCACTCGCCCGCGGAGCGGAACTGGCGGTCGACTTCTCTTAGGGGACCTTGGGTTGGGGGAGAGGGGCGAGTGTTCTGCCATTAGGCCGCCCGTACCCGGACGCGGATGGGTACGAGCAACCTAGGGGGGCAGTTCCCGTCGGGGATTCAAACCCGTGCGTGCCTTCCTCACGGGGTATAGCCTCAGTCCGAAGCGTGCATCTTGTCCGATCCTCTAGCGCGCTGCGGTTTGAGTCCCGTACCATTTCTCGGGCTCAACGGCCAGCAACAGGGCGAGATCGTTGGCGAAAGCGTGATCGCGATTCAAACACGGGTTCGATCCGTGCGCCCAGTGGGGGGTGACGTGTTCTGCGGGAACCCGTCCGCCGGGGCAAGAGCCAGAGGCCCTGTAACGCGGATGGCAGGGTGGAGCTCGAGCGGGGGTTGCAGCCGAAGACGCCCTGTTCTCCGGGGGCCGTTTCGTAGTGAAGATCGTAGCGCCGATCCGGTAAGTCCTCGCCGGAACAGGCCAGGGCCGCCGTCTTCTAAGCCGGATGCCGGGGGTTCGAGTCCCCCCAGGCGCGCCAACCCCCCAATGTTTACCATCGCTTAGCCGACGTTGTGTGGCTGGGCCCCGCGCGGTGGATAGGCCGTTGCTCCACGCCCGCCAGGGCGCGAAGCCGGCATGGCGCGATCCTTTCCGACTCCTGCAACGTTCCGTTCCGGTGCAGCTAAGCCGCCGAGCCGAACTCGAAGCCCCGCCTTGCCGGACGGGGTTTGCTCAGAAAGTCCCGCTCTGAAGGGACCTCGCGCTCACGCCGCGGGTTCGAGGATCACGCGATACCCCTGACGCTCCAAGAGTTGAACGGCGCGATGGCGAACTCGCTCCACATGGCGACGCTCGTAGTAGTCGGCCCCCGGCTCTTGGTAGGTGGTGTGACACGCCAGCAGATGATACGCGGCGACGAGCATGGCATGGGCCACGGCGACGACCGCCTTCTTATGGCCGCGATGCCGCATCACGCGCCGATATCGGGCCGCGAAGGCGCCCTTCGTCGCGCGGGTGCCGCCGGCCAGCGCGGCTTGAATGAGCGCGCCGCGCAGCCATCGGTTCCCCTTGCGGGTCTTGCCGGATCGGTGTTTCCCTGCACTCTCGTTGTTGCCCGGACAAAGGCCGGCCCAGCTCGCGAGGTGCCCTGCCGTCGGGAACACGCCCATGTCCACGCCGATCTCGGCGATGGGGACCTCCGCCGTGCGCGTATTCACGCCGGGGATCGTATCCAGGCGGCGCACCTCCTCCGCAAACGGGGCCATCACCTCATCCAGGTGCGTACTCAGCGTCTCGATCACTTCGTCGAGGTAGTCGAGGTGGGCCAGCACTTGGCTGACCAGAAAGGCACGACGCGCGGGACGCGATGCTCGCCTTCCGCCTGACATCTCTCAACCCGCGGCCGGTACCCGGGTTACTTCTCGCCGCAGATGACGATCGCGGATCCATTGAAGCCGGTCTTGCCGCCCGCCGAGCTCTGAGCGGCCAGCCCGAGAACGACCTCCTTGATCTTGGCGCGCGTGGGCTCGTCCGCTTTGGCGATCCCCGCCACCACCGGCGGAGCGATTTCGTTCATAAAGGTGAAGTATTCTTCAGGGCTGTTGAATCGCACCGGGGCGCCGACCTCCTTTTCGGTCACGTTCCTCAGGCCGGCGTCGCGAAAGACCCCGGCCATGTAGCCGGCCGCGGCGCAACGGAACAGGCCCGGCGCGCCGGGCGGCAGCGCGGGCATCTCGACGTGTTTGGCGACCGTACCCATGATGGTGGTCGCCCACGGATTCTTCTCTGGCGGACCCCACACGGCGGTGCAGACACGGGCGCCGGGTTTGGCCACGCGGGCGAGCTCGTGGGCTGCCGCCGAGACGTCGGGGAAGAACATGAAGGCGAAGCGGGCCGTGACCGCGTCGAACGTGTTGTCGGCGAAGGGAAGAGCACCGGCGTCGCACTGGCGCGTCTCAACATTGCGGAGACCACGCCGCGCGGCGCTCTCCTTGGCGACGAGGAGCATCTTGTTCGGCGAGGTCGGTCATCATGACCTTGCCGTGCGGGCAGCGAGCAGCCGCACTGAGCGCCGGCTCACCAGTCCCAGACGCGATGTCGAGGACGTAGGCGTCGGGCCGCAGTCGGGCACTGTCCAGAAGCTCCATACCGACGGGGGCGAGCCAGTCCAGCACGAGCCCATCCCACTTCCTCCAGCCTGCTGAAAACTTGTCCCAGATTGCCTGCTGTTGGTCTCGGATCTGCTCGAGTTTGTCGACATCGGTTCCTCCGCTGTCGTGTCCGACAGGACTGAATCGGATGGCTTGCACCAGCTGGCCAGTTAGTCGCTCGAGCTCGCTGTCGCGACAGACACTGGACCCAGTTGGACGCAATTCCGAGTGACAGGCTCGCGCAGTCGTCATGATATCCACGGCTGTCCGGCGTGGGTGAGACCAAGCCTCCCGATCCGTGCGATCCTCGCGGTCTGCTGCGCGTGGACGGTGAGGGGCGCCGCGAGGAGGACTGGGTGCCAGCAACGAACGCTCGCCGGTACATCATTGGATGATTCATCCGCCCGCGCGAGCACCGCCGCCGGGATCGTCAGGCCGAGCGCCTTCATCTTTCACCCCCGCTCGGCCGGAGCGAAGCAGCGACGGTGACGCGAGCGCGCGCGACGTCAGCCGCCCGACTGCCGTCAGTCGGGTAGCTGGACGATGACATGACGCGCCTCCTCCGTACTCACGACGCGGCTGACGTGGCCCTTGCCGGTCGTGTCCTCGACGAGGACCACACTCCCGGGTCCGAACCGTCGCACGGCACCGTCGCTCGTCTGGACTTCCGTTTCCCCGGAGAGCCAGATGAAGAACTGTCGCCGTGGCGTCGGATGCCAGTCGCCGTACCAGCCTGCCGGGCCCACGATGAACGCACACCGCGTGGCCGGAATGTACGAAGACAGATAGGCCGGCGGCGCCGGAGGCGCGAAGTCGACCGGTGTGAGTGGAACGTCCACATCCTCGAAGTGCGAGTCTCCGGCCGGATCCGCGTACAGGCGCACGTATTTCATGCCCACCGACTCCTCCGGCACCCCCGCCGGTTCACTACTGAATAACCTCGGTCGCTTGCTGCAGGACCGACTGCGGGATCGTCAGCCCGAGCGCCTTCGCCGCCTTGAGGTTGACGACCAGGTTGAACGTAGTCGGCTGCTCGATCGGAAGGTCGCCTGGCTTCGTGCCGTTGAGGATTCGGTGCACAGGGGTGGCGGCGCGCCGGCACAGATCGTCCGTGTTCGGCCCATACACGAGCAACGCCCCCGCCTCGGCGAATTCCCCCACCCCACCCATCCACGGCACACGGTGCTTCGCGGCCAGCGCGGCGATCTCCCGCCTGAGCCGCGCATTGACGACCATATCGTCGACGAAGAGCGCATCCACGTGCTCCCGAGCGAGAGTGGCAGAGGCTGCGGGTAACTCGTCCGGCCCCTCGACGAGCACGGGGATCACTGTCACCTGCAGCGATTGCGCCGCGGCGACCACCTCCTTGAAGTAGACCGAGAACGGCTGGCCAACGAACTTTGGCGAAAGGGGCGCCCTGTGGATGACACCGACACGGGAGATTCTCGGCACCGCCTCCTTAAAGAGCTGGAGGCGCTTGCCGTCCATATCGAAGTCGAAGCTCATGGTCATCCCGGTCAGATTGCCGCCTGGCCGCGCCAGGCTCGTGACAAGGCCGGTCTCGACTGGACTCACCGATGTCGCCATGACGATCGGAACCGCCGCCGTCGCCTGCTTGGCAAACCGTGCCGGCGCGTTTCCCACGGTCACGATCACGTCGACCCCGAGACGCACGAGCTCGGCCGCCAGTTCCGGCAGTCGCTCCTGCCTTCCCTCCGCCGAGCGCGGCTCAATGAGGAGGTTGTGGCCCTCCCTGTATCCGGCTCCCGGAAGCCGTCCACAAGGCCCTTGATACACGAGTCGCTGCGATCCACGAGTGCGGCCAAAAAGGCACCTTGGGAGAGATACCCGATCCGGTACACCTTCCCCGCTTGTTGCGCGTGGATGGCGAGCGGCGCGGCGAGGAGGGCAAGGGCGAGGGCACTCGAAGCGAGTCGTATGCTCATTGCGCAATACCTCCCTATACCGTCTCCGCCTGGGTGAACCCATGTCCATCTCCCGGTACATGGCTCTCGCGGTCGTCAGGTGCTCGGCGGCCTTCGCACCGTCCCCGGTTTGGCGGTACAACTTGCCGAGGCCGAGGTGGCAGTGGGCCAGGAGCGGGCGCATGCCGAGTTCGGTGGCCAGCGGGTGAGCCTCCCGGTAGTGGCCTTTGGCCGTCGCAATGTCGAGAGGGTCGCGCGTGGAAGCGATCTCGCCAAGAAGGCGGAGGGCCCACGCCTCGTGGCCGCGTTCACCGCGGTCGCGGGCCAGCGTCAGGCCTCGCGATGCGGCTGCGAGCGCCTCCTCGATCCGGTCGGCGAGCCGCTCGGCAATGAGCCGAGCCTTCTCGACATCGCCCTGGGCGGTGCGGGCCTCGCGCACGGTCTTGGCGTGCTTCATCGCGCCCTGGCCCGCCCCTTGTGCTCGGGCTTCGGCGTGGGCAGCATGTCCTTCGCCTTGGCCTTGTCCCGCGCCGCCTCCGCCTTCTGCACGCCGTTGCGCGCCTCGTCGATGCGCGCCGGGCACTCGAACGTTCAGGCGGCGCGCAAGTAACATGAACGTTGATCACTCACTCTAGGAACGTTCTCAACACAAAAGGCACCCTTATCGCTCGCTCTCTTCCGGGACTGGGTGTGGACCTTGCGGACGCGCATTCCGTCGTGCGGAGCCCGGGCCCAGGAGCTGAGCGGCGAGCGGTCCACGGGAGAGTCCGGCGGAATCACTGCTGCCAGCCTTCGGCTGACGGTCCGGCCACCTCGTCGCGGAACCGGCGGAGCATTGCCGGATCTGCCCGCACAGGGAACACGCATACCAGGTCCGGGGCGAGGGAGCAGACCCGGGTGAGGACCGCGCGGGCCTCTTCCGGACGTCCGATGAACGGCACTCCTACCTGGAGGGGCGCCAGCCCGTACCCCGCCAGCGCCGGCGTCGCCATGGAGACGCCCGCCTCGGCGGTGTCGGCGAGGGCAAGCGGGCAGTTGGCGTAGGCGCGACCGATCGACCGGGGATCGCGACCGGCGGCAACGCACAGTTCGTCCAGCCGGCGGGACGCAGCAGCGAACCGCGCCATCGTCGTGCGAATGCCGGAGGCGAGCCAGCCCTCGCCGGCCCGCACCGCACGACGGAGGCCGCCCTCGTTACCCCAGGTGCCGACCCAGACCGGGACGTTCGGATTCCCGGGGCGGGGACTGCGTACGTCGCGGAACCGGACCCACCGCCCGTCGGCATCGACCGCCGCCCCCGACCAGAGGCGACCCAAGACCTCGAGCTGCTCGTCCAACAGGCGGCCGCGGTCCCCGGACTGGCAGTCATACACGAGCGGCGTGCGTTGAGCGGACCCGACCCCCACTCCGAGGACGAGTCGGCCACCGGACGCCGCGTCGATCGTCGCGATGGCTCGGGCGGTGGCGACCGTCTCTCGCTGGGGCAGAACGAGAATCGAAAATCCCAACCGCACCCGCCGCGTGCGCGAGGCCAGCATGGCCAGCATCGCCACGGCATCCAGGCCGGCCGTTGCCGGATCGTCCTGCAGCCACAACGACTCGTAGCCGAGCTCTTCGGCGGCGACGCCCAGCTCCAGCACTTCGCTCGCCGGCGCGTCGCTCGCCAACGGGAGCACGACCCCGAACTTCACAGCTCTGCCCGGGCGGCGCTCACCGGATCCTCGCTGCCTGCGAGTTCAAATCGGCTTCACCCGCGCCTCGAACGATCAGCTCTTCTTCTTCGTCTGCGCCATGAAGCCACTGACCTGCGGAACGATCTCGGTGCCCTTGCAGGTTGGGCACGTGGGCTTGGCCTTCTCGCGCTCCGTGATGGTCATGGTCAGCTCGAACGGCTTCTGGCACTTCTCGCAGAGGAATTCGTATCGAGGCATGCCTTTCCTCCATCTTGGATCGGTCAGCCGGATGTACAGTTCATCTTAGAGCTTCCAGTTCCACTACCGCGCGATCAGGTCGCCCCACCATTGTCGTGGGCACTACGGCTGCTTGAAGATATCCGCCACAATAATCACCAGGGGTGCCGTTCCCTTGTTCTCAAGCCAGTGCGTCGTGTCCTTGCCCGCCTGGAATGTGTCTCCCGTGCGATAGTCACTCGACTGCCCGCCTCGGTACTCGGTCACCGCTCCTTGGCTCACGTAAACAACCTCGGGCCAATTCCAAGCCTCCTTCGTGCTGTGAATCACCGCTTTCGGGTTGTCCAGACGGTCTGCCTTCGCCTTCTCTTTCACGGTTCGCGCCGATACATCGGCCAATCAGCGCCGGAATCAGTCTTT
>CAVXVV010000089.1:0-284171 GCA_963765195.1 uncultured Candidatus Rokubacteria bacterium | reverse complement strand
CATGCCACCACCCGCGCTCCCAGCCACGCGTCGACCGCCTCGCGAAACTCCCGCGTCGCCGCCGCAGGGTCGGGCCGCCACACGACCGCCGAGATCACCGCCACGCCGTGGGCGCCCGCTTCCAGCAAGTCACCCACCCGATCGGCCGTGACGCTCCCGATGGCGATCACCGGCTTTGGCACCGCCGCCACGATTGCCCGGAAGCCGTCCACTCCCAGGGCGGGGGCGGGATTCGCCTTGGAGCGTGTGCCGAAGACCGGACCGACGCCGAGATAGTCGACGTCCGTGGCCGCCACCCGCAGGGCTTCCTCGATGCTGTTGGCCGTGCCGCCGATCAGGGCGTGTGGCCCCAGAACCCGGCGCGCCGTCTGGACGTCGACGTCGTCGCGGCCGAGGTGGACCGCGGGCACGCCGGCCGCCGCCGCCACGTCGATGCGGTCGTCCACGAGGAGGGTAACCGGCAGTCCTTCGAGGGCGCGTCGCATGGCCCCCGCGGTTTCGATCAAGGCACGCGCGGTCCATGGGCGCTTCTCGCGGAACTGGATCGCGTCGGCGCCGCCCGCCGCGGCGAGCCGAGCCAGCTCGACGTGAGAGAAGCGGTCCTGGAGGACGGCGTCCGTGATCACGTGAAGGCGGCCGATCGGCGGCTTCACGCCCGGCTCCCCGGCGCCGCCGGTCCACCGACCCAGCGCTCGCAGTCGCCCGGGCGCCGCAGGTAGAAGAAGTGGTCGGTCGGGCCGATCCCCTGCCCGACGGGCAGCCCCCCGCGGATGGCCTCGGTCACGTATGCCTTCGCGCGGGCGATGGCGTCCTCCAGCGACCGGCCGTGAGCGAGGTGCGTGGCGATGGCCGCCGAGTAGGTGCAGCCGGTGCCGTGCGTGTGCACCGCGTCCACGTACTCGCCCGGGAAGACCCGCACGCCCGCCCGCGTGACCAGGATGTCGGTCGCCCGCTGCTCCTCGAGGTGCCCGCCCTTGACCAGCACGGCGCGCGCGCCCGCCGCCACCAGCTTGCGGCCCGCCGCCTCCGCCTGGGCCGGCGTTCGCACCTCGAGCCCGGTCAGGGCCTGGGCCTCGTGGACGTTGGGCGTGACGAGGGTCGCCAGCGGCAGGAGCAGCTCGCTCAGGGCCGAGATGGCCTCGGGCCGCAGCAGGGGGAAGCCCGTCTTCGAGATCATCACGGGGTCGAGGACGTAGTGCGGAGGCTGGTGATCCCGCAGCGCCTTGGCGACCGTCTCGATCACCCCCGCGGAGGCCAGCATGCCCGTCTTGACCGCGGCGACCCGGAGGTCGCCGAAGACGGCGTCCGCCTGCGCCCGGATGAGGTCGAGGTCGACCTCGGCCGCCGCCGTGACGCCCCGGGTGTTCTGGGCGGTGATCGCGGTGATGACGGACGCCCCGTAGCCGCCGTTGGCCGAGATGGCCTTGAGGTCCGCCTGGATCCCCGCGCCCGCCGAGGAGTCCGACCCTGCGATGGTGAGAACGATCGGGATCATTTGTGCGCTCCCTACGCCGGCATTACCCGGGTCAGGTTCAACGGGTATGTTCTCAGGCTCGGCCGCGCAGGCCGAACCACCCCGGTGAGACACCTCGATGATAGCGCACGGCCGAGTGTTTGCAAGGCAGGCCCGGGCCCGGCAAGGCGCTGTCGTCCAAATGTTACGAACGGGTCATTCCTCCGCAACACCCACTCCGTAGCCTCCAGACCGGTTCCAAGACACCGACAGGAGGCGGACATGAGCCACGCTGACGACGCCATCTCCAACCCCTCGACCGGGCCGTCGCTGGACGACGTGCTGCTGGCCCGCTACTCCCGTCGGCAGGTCCTGGCCGGCGGTCTCGTGGCCGCGGGTGCGGCCCTCCTGGGCCGGGCGGCCCCCCTGCGGGTCGCCGAAGGGGCCGACGATCTGATCGGCTTCCGGGGCGTGCCGGTGTCGAAGGCCGACACCGTCATCGTGCCCGGCGGGTACTCCGCCGAGGTCCTGTACGCCTGGGGCGACCCCGTCGGGAACGGCCCGGAGTTCAAGAGCGACGCGAGCAACACGTACGCCGACCAGGAGCGTCAGGCCGGGATGCACCACGACGGCATCCACTACTTCCCCCTGCCGCTCGGCTCGACGAGCTCGAAGCGCGGGCTCCTGGTGATGAACCACGAGTACACGGACGACGGTCTCCTCCACCCGAGCGGGATGGATCCATGGACGCCGGAGAAGGTGGCGAAGTCCCAGGCCGCTCACGGCGTGTCGGTCGTCGAGGTCACCCTGGTCGGGGACCACTGGCAGGTCGACCGGAGCTCGGCGCTGGGGCGCCGGATCACGGCGCGGACGCCGATGAAGGTCTCCGGGCCGGCGGCAGGGCACGCCCTCATGCGCACCGGCTTCGACCCGGACGGCAGGACGGTGCTGGGCACGATCAACAACTGCGCCATGGGCGCGACGCCCTGGGGGACGTATCTCACCTGCGAGGAGAACTTCAACAACTACTTCGTGAACGCCGCAGGTGACGCGACCGGCATCGCGGATCCGGCCGAGCGGAAGGCGGCGATGGCCGCGCAGAAGCGGTATGGCATCGCCGACAAGAGCAGCTACCGCTGGAACGAGCACGACGAAAGGTTCGACGCGGCGAAGAACCCGAACGAGTTCAACCGCTTCGGTTGGATCGTGGAGATCGATCCGTTCGACCCCGCGAGCCAGCCGGTCAAGCACACCGCGCTCGGGCGCTTCAAGCACGAAGGCGCGTTCGTGACCCTGGCCAGCGACAACCGGGTAGTCGTGTACTCCGGGGACGACGAGCGCAACGAGTACGTCTACAAGTTCGTCAGCACCGGGCGCTACGACCCCGCCAACCGCCCGGCGAACCTCCGGCTCCTCGAGCAGGGCACGCTCTACGCGGCCCGGTTCAACCCGGACGGCACCGGGGAGTGGCTCCCGCTGGTGCACGGCCAGGGCGGGCTGGACCAGTCGTCCGGCTTCCCGGGGCAGGCCGAGGTCCTCGTCAACGCCCGCGCCGCGGCCGACGTCGTCCGCCCGACCAAGATGGACCGGCCCGAGTGGATCGCGATGCATCCCCAGAGCCGGGACATGTACGTCACGCTGACCAACAACTCGAGCCGCGGGACCGACAAGGGGCCGGCCGTCGACCCGGCGAACCCTCGCCCGAACAACGTGTTCGGACACATCATGCGGTGGAAGGAGGCGGGGGCCGACGCCGCCGCCACGCGCTTTTCCTGGGATGTCTTCGTCCTCTGCGGCGACCCCGAGAACAAGGACGAGGCCAAGCGCGGCAACATCAAGGGCGACGTCTTCGGGTCGCCGGATGGTCTCTGGTTCGACGCGCGCGGCGTGCTCTGGATCCAGACCGACGTCTCGACCTCGACCCTCCAGAAGGGCGACTACGCGACCCTGGGCAACAACCAGATGCTCGCCGCGAATCCGGAGACTCGCGAGGTGCGCCGGTTCCTCACCGGACCCAACGGGTGCGAGCTGACAGGCGTGACGTCGACGCCCGACGGCCGGAGCATGTTCGTGAACATCCAGCACCCCGGCGAGCCGGCGAGCGAGCGCAACGATCCCAAGAATCCGACGGCGGTCAGCTCCTGGCCGGACGGGCTGGGCCGGCCGCGCTCCGCGACGGTGGCGATCCGCCGCCGCGACGGCGGCCTCATCGGCAGCTGAACGCAGGCTGACGCGCTAATATTGTTCGCCGACGCGTGCCGGATGGCGCGCGGAAGGGGGTCATCATGAGCAGCGCAGGCTCGCCAAGCCGCCGCCAGCTTCTCCGAGGGGCGCTCGCCGCTGGCGGCGCCCTGATCGCGCCGGGCTTCCGCCCCCGACGCGTGCTCGCCCAGTCCGCTGCCCGCCCTGCCCTGCCCTTCGGGCTGCAGGCGGGCGAGGTCACCGCGGATCGGGCCGTCGTGTGGAGCGCGACGGACCGGCCCGCCCGACTGATCGTGGAGTACGCGGCCACCGAGAGCTTCCAGAACGCCCGGCGCGTGGTCGGGCCCGCGGCCCTGCCGGAGGCGGGCCACACGGCCAAGGTGGTCCTGACCGGACTCCCGGCCGGCCAGGATGTCTTCTACCGGGCGACCTTCCTCGATCTCGGCGACATGAAGACGACGAGCGAGCCGGTGGTGGGCCGGTTCCGGACCGCTCCGGTCGACGGGCGGGACGTCACCTTCGTGTGGTCGGGCGACACGGTCGGCCAGGGCTGGGGCATCAACCAGGCCTGGGGCGGGCTGCGCCTCTACGAGGTCATGCGGGGCCTCGAGCCGGACTTCTTCGTCAACAGCGGCGACATGATCTACGCCGACGGGCCGCTCAAGGCCGATGTCGACCTTCCGGGCGGCGGCACCTGGAAGAACCTGGTGACGGAGGCGAAGTCGAAGGTGGCGGAGACGCTCGAGGAGTATCGCGGCAACTACCGCTACAACCTGATGGACGAGCACATGCGCCGCTTCAATGCCCAGGTTGCCCAGTACGTCCAGTGGGACGACCACGAGGTGACCAACAACTGGTTCCACGAGCGGATCCTGGCGGACGACCGCTACACCGTGAAGAACGTCGCGCTCCTGGCGGCCCGGGCGAAGCGGGCGATGTTCGAGTTCACCACCCTGGCTGGCAGCCCGGTCGAGAGCGACCGCGTGTATCGCCGGATCCGGCGCGGGCCGAACCTCGACCTGTTCATGATCGACATGCGGAGCTACCGCGGGCCCAACACCGAGAACCGGGAGACGTCGCTCAGCGACGCCGCGCGGATCCTGGGCCGGGAGCAGACCACCTGGCTGAAGCGCGAGCTCCTCGCGTCACGGGCCACCTGGAAGGTGATCGCCGCCGACATGCCGCTGGGGCTGATCGTCTACCACGACGCCGGCAAGAAGTGGGGATCGGAGGCGGTCGCCCAGGGCAACGGCCCCGCGCTCGGCCGCGAGCTCGAGATCGCCGACATCCTGCGCTTCGTCAAGCACAACGAGATCCGCAACGTGGCCTGGATCACCGCCGACGTCCACTACTGCGCGACGCACCTCTACGAGCCCGGCCGCGCGCAGTTCACCGACTTCGCGCCCTTCTACGAGTTCGTCTCCGGCCCGCTCCACGCGGGCGGATTCGGCCCGAACGAGCTCGACGACACCTTCGGTCCGCGCGTGGTCTTCACGAAGAACCCCGAGGGGCGCGCCAATGCGTCGCCGACCGAGGGAGGTCTCTACTTCGGACACGTGAAGATCGACGGCAAGAGTGGCGTGATGACCGTCAGCCATCGGGACCTGGCCGGGAAGGTTCTCCACTCGATCGATCTGACGCCGGAGAGCTGATCTCTCCGGGCACCGCTCCCGCCCCACGCGCTCGGCGTCCCGAGCGCGTGGGCGCTCCGGGCGCCTAGTTCCGAGCGGAGAAGGTCCTCTCGGGGCTCAGGGCGCGCACCAGGCACTCCGCGCTCGCGAGGTTCGTCGCGACCGCGACGTTGTGGACGTCCGCGACCCTCAGGAGCGGCGCCACGTCCGGCTCGTGGGGGCCCGCCGTCAGGGGATCACGCAGGAAGATGAGGGCGTCGATCTCGCCCGACGCCATCTCGGCGCCGATCTGGACGTCACCCCCGCGAGAGCCGTCCAGCACCGTCCGGACGCGGAGGCCGGTCGCGGCGCGGACGGCCTCTCCGGTCGAGGCCGTGGCGAGGAGCTCCCAGTCCTTGAAGCAAGCGCGGTGTCGCTGGACGAAGGCGACCAGCGCGGGCGTCTTCGCATCGTGAGCTACCAGGGCAACCCGCCATCGGCGTAGGCCCCTGTCGTCGGCGGTCAGCATCGGGCTCGATCCCTCCTGTGGGAGTGTGCATATCGTTCTCATTCGCAGGAGAGTCTGGCCGCGAGGCATGACGCCGCCATTACGTCGAGGTGAACTCTGGGAGACAGCCGTCGGCCCCGGGCGCGAGACGGACCGGCCGGCGGACGGGGGTGGTGGGCGTCGGCGCCGCGGCGGGCCGGAGCCCGCCGGCGAGCCCTCACCCGGCGGCCGAGGCGGCCCGACGGAAGCGGAACGCGTTCTCCGGCAGCGCCAGATCCATGTGGAACCGGTCGGGACCCACCGCCTCGACCTTGGCCACGATCGTCGTCATCTCGTCGGCGGAGAAGGCCTCCGCCACCGCCTCCATGAACTGGAAGAGCGTGTGGACCTCGAGGACGCGCGGGCAGCCCGCCGCACGGGCGACGGCGGCCAGGTCCGTCCGCCCCGAGGCGGTGTGCGACACGAAGCCGCCGGTGGACAGCAGGCTCCCGTTGTCGAAGACGATGTGCGTCAGGTTCGCCGGCCGGTAGCGGCCGAGCGTCGCGAGCCCGCCAAGATTCATCAGCACCGAGCCGTCGCCGTCGAGAACGACCACCCGCGCCGCCGGGCGGTTCAGCGCCAGCCCGAGCCCGATCGACGACGCCAGCCCCATCGCGTGCTGGAGATAGAAGAACGTCTCGCGGTGCCCGAGGTCGTAGAGCTCCTGGGCCGTCGCCCCCATGATCGTCACCACGAGCCGGTCGCCCAGCTCCGGGTAGAGGGCGCCGAGGCAGTCCGCCCGCTTCACCGGAGAGCTCGCCGTCGCGCGGACGCGCCCATGGCCGTCAGTCCTCCATGAGGTCGCGGGACAGGAGCAGCGCGACCGGTCCCAGCGAGGACCACGCGAGCGCCTGGGCGTCCTGGATCTGCTGGCCGACCCGGGCGGGATCGCGGGCGTGCTCGAACGGGAGGCCGAGCGCGCGGAGGACGGGCTCGGTCACGATCCCGCCCTGCGTGTGCCAGGGATACGGCTCCCCGAAGTGGCCCCGGTGGGCGACGAGCATCAGGAGCGGGATGCGGTAGAGCATCGCGAGCGACACGATCCCGTTGATGCTCGCGAGGAAGCCGTGGTTCTGCATCAGGAGCGCGTTCTTGGCGCCGGCGAAGTAGGCGCCCGCGGCGATGCCGATGGCCTCCTCCTCCTTGGCGACCTCCACCAGGGTCATCTCCGGGTCGTCCTCGGCGAGCTGGAGGAGATAGACCAGCCAGGTCTCGGGCAGGGCCGTGAGGAACCGGATCCCCGCGGCCCGGATCCCCTGATAGACCGCCTTGGAGTTGTCCCGGGAGACCGTCACGAAGCCGTCGGCGCGGCGTGGAGCTTCGGATGCGGCGCGTCGGTCGATGACGCCGGCGGCAGGAGGTCGCCGTCCCGGAACCGCGACCACCGGAAGGGCTTGAGGTCCCACCCGGCCGCTCGCCCCTCGAGGACCGACTCGGCCATGATGTCCCCGATGGCGGGCGAGTGCTTGAAGCCGTGCCCGCTCCAGCCGAAGTCGGCGTGGAGGCCGTGATACTCCGGGATCGGGCCCAGCACCGGCTCGTGGTCCGGCGTGACGTCGTAGACACCCGAGTAGCCGCCCATCGACAGCCCGTGCTCCATCACCGGGAAGCGGTTGGCGATGAGCTCGGCGTTCCGCATGACCTCCTGGGCGTCGGCCCCCTCGTTGTACTGGTCGGGGTCGACCACCTCGCGATAGGCGGACAGGCCCACGATGGTCAGGTTCCCGGTCTCGGGCCGCATGTACGTGCCGCTGGGCCGATCGATGATGCCGGGGTGCGTCTCGAAGCCGGGCGGACGACGGAAGAAGCACATCTGGTGGCGCGTCGGCGCGATGGGGACCGTGATGCCGAGGGGCGCCAGCAGGCCTGGCGCCCAGAGGCCGGCGCACACGACCACCGTCGGCGCCTGGATGTCGCCCCCTGCCGTGCGGACGCCGGTCACACGGTTGCCGGCCACGAGCAGGGCCTCGACCGGTACGTGCTGCACGATGGTGGCGCCGAGCTCCCGCGCGCTCGCGGCGAGCGCGTTCGTGGTGGCCGCGGCGTCGGCGTAGCCGGACTCGGGCTCGTACGCCGCCACCGCCAGGTCATCCGCGTTGATCGCGGGCACGAGGGCCTTGAGCTCCCCGGGGGTCAGCAGGTCGACCTTCACGCCCAGGCCGCGCGCCCGCCGGACGTTCTCCCGGAGATTCGCCGCCCGGTCCTCCGCGGCGAGCCAGAGGATGCCGACCTGGCGGAAGCCCGGATCGCCGCCGCCGACGTCGTCCGCCCAGCGCTGGAATCGCTGCGCCGAGGCGTTGCCCGTCCGGGTGAGAAAGTCCATCGCGTAGAAGCGGCGGACGAGCGCCGAGGAGCGGCCGGTGGGGCCGGACGCGAGGAACTTGCGCTCCACCAGCACGACCCGGCCGGCCCGCCGGCGGGCGAGATGGTAGGCGACGCTCGCTCCGTGGACTCCGCCCCCGACGACGACGACATCGGCCGTGCGCGGCAGGTCTGCCATGCGAACCTGGCTCCTTTCGGACGTGGTCAGGAATGATGCCTTCAGGGATCGCGAGCCAGTAGGATATCAGACACGCGAGGCGCGAGCCGGGTCGGCTCGATCGGAGCCGGCGGCGGCTCGCGGTCCCTTGCGACTCACACACAGGAGGCTCGTCGATGGGTCGGCTTCGTGCAGGCGTCTGCCGCGTGGACATCACCCCGCCTCTCGGCGTCGAGCCCGGAGCCTGGCGGCTCCGGACGGGCCGCGCCGACGGGGTCCACGAGCCGCTCGTGGCGCAGGCGCTGGTGCTCGACGACGGCAGCCGCCGCATCGCCCTCGTCGCCACCGATCTCCTGTGGATGCCGCGGCACGTCGCGGAGGCCGCGCGCCGCCGCGCCGCGACGCTGACCGGTATCCCGGCGGACGCGATCCTCCTGAACGCCTCGCACAACCACAGCGCGCCGGTGCTCCTCGAGCCCGACAGCGTGCGGGCGGCGGTCCGCACCGACGGGCTGGACGGGTACGCCGCGGCCCTGCCCGATCGGCTCGCCGGCGCCGTCTTCGGCGCCTGCGCGCGGCTTCAGCCCGCGGCGGTCGGCGGTGGCACGGGCCGGGCTCCGGGAATCTCGGTCAACCGCGTCGACCTCCGGCGCTCCGTCGACGACACCGTGACCGTGCTCCGCGTGGACGGCCCGAGCGGCGTGATGGCGGTTCGTCGTGGGGTTCGCGTGCCACGGCACGTGCCTCGGGGGCCAGACCCTCCAGTGGAACGCCGATTTCCCGCACGCCCTCCGCGCGGCGGTGGAGCGGGCTCACGTGGGCATCGAGTGCCTCTACTTCCAGGCGTGCGCCGGCGATCTGGCGCCGCTCGACTACTGGTTCGGGAACGAGAAGCCCGTTCCGCACGGGTTCGCGGCCCGTGATCGGGTCGGCGGGGGGATCGCGGCCGAGGTGCGGCGCGTGCTGCCGACGATCTTCACCGCGGGCGACGTCGACCTCGCCGCCGAGACCCGGATCGTCCCGCTCCGCCGCCGTCACCTGCCGTGGTCCGAGGCCGACCTCGAGCGGGCGGAGCGACGCCTCGCGGCCGAATCGGAGCCGCCGTTCCCGGAGGTCTGGCCCGACGAGGTCCACACGTCGACGTCCGCCCAGCGCTTCCCGCTTCACTACCAGCGGGGCGCCCTCGGCATGTACCGCGACATGCGGCGACGTCAGGACGTGCCGGTCCAGGCCGAGGTCCAGGCGTTCGCCGTCGGCGACGTCGCGGTCGTCGGCACGGGCTTCGAGCTCTTCAGCGGCCCCGGGCGAGCCATGCGCGAGCGGAGCCCGTTCCGGACCACCCTCGTTCTCGGCTACTGCAACGACTACCTCGGCTATCTCCCGCCGACGGAGGACTTCGACCGGATCGCCGACGTCCCGCTGGACGCGGTGCTGGATCAGGACCGTTACCGCTGGGCGTACGGCATCACCAACACCCACGTGGACCGGGGCGAGATCGACCGTCTCATGGCGACGGCGGACGCCGCTCTTCGAGCGATCCACCGGCCCCGCTGACATGCGAACCGAGGATCGAGCGCGCGCCCCTCGCCCGGCCAAGCTGCCCGTCCTGTTCGTCTCCCACGGGTCGCCGATGGTGGCCCTCGAAGAGGACAGCTACACCGAGGCGCTCCGGCGCTGGCCGACGCACATCCCTCGGCCGGCGGCGATCGTCGTCGTCTCGGCGCACTGGCAGGCGCCACGTCCGGTGCGGGTCGCCACCAGTCCGGCGCCGGCCACGATTCACGACTTCTATGGATTTCCGCCGGAGCTCTACGCGCTGCGCTACGCGCCGGCCGGCGCGCCGGAGCTCGCCTCGGCGATCGTCGAACGACTTCGCGAAGCGGGCATCGCGGCCGAGGCGGATCCCGGACGCGGCCTCGACCACGGCGCCTGGGTGCCGCTCCGGTTCCTGTACCCGCGCGCCGACGTGCCGGTGGTGGCGGTCTCGCTGGCCACGCCCGCGCGGCCAGGGGAGCTTCTCGCTCTGGGCCAGGCGCTCGCGCCGCTCCGAGAGCAAGGAATCCTCGTCTTCGGAAGCGGCGGCGTCGTCCACAATCTCGGACGGCTCGACCGGCGGGGAGGGCCCGTCCCGGTCGCCGGGTGGGCGCAGGCGTTCGACGACTGGGTCAGGGACCGGCTCGGCGCGGGGGACGTGGACGCCCTGGCCGCGTACGAGCGCGCGGCGCCGCACGCGTCGCTCGCCGTCCCGACCAGCGAGCATTTCGACCCGCTGCTCGTCGCCCTCGGCGCCGCCGCCGGGGATCGCCGCGTGAGCGACGTCTACGAGGGCTTCCGGTTCGGCAGCCTGTCGATGCGGAGCTTCACGCTCTCGGACTGACGCGTGGCAGACCGCCAGTCCTGGCCCTCCAGCTAAGCATCAGATTCAGCCGTAACTTCAGTATGTTAGGACCGAACAAGCCAGAGTCGTCTTTACGCCGCACGCCCGACCCGAAAGGCTCGGCCCGCCGCTACGCGAAGCGGTGCGCGGCCCGGTCCTTCAGGCCCTTCAGGCGGAACCCGAGGATGATCTCCACGATGCCCAAGACGATGGCGAACGCACCAATCCACCAGAGGACGGCCAGCGCGCCGGCGCCCGGCGCCGCAAAGAGAAACAGGCCGAGCCCGAGGGACAGGAGCCCGCTCAGCGCCAGGAGCCACTCGTTGTCGATCTCCTTCCTCAGGTGGAAGGCCGCGATGATCTCGAAGATGCCCCGCACGGCGGCCCACGCCGCGATCAGGTACACGAGCGCCAGCGCCGTCAGCCCGGGATACATGAAGGTCCAGATCCCGACGACCACGCCGGCGAGGCCAGCGAGAAGCACGCCCCACGGGAAGGATCCCCCCTGACGTCCCACCAGGGCCCACGCCACCGCCAGCACGCCCTCCACGAGGGCATAGGCGCCGTAGAAGAGGATCAGCACTGCCAGCGTGATCCCTGGCCAGGCGAAAGCCATTAGGCCGAACAGCACCGCGCACACCCCGCGCAGGACGAGCGCCCACCAGTTCTGTGCCAGCGTCCTCAGCATCGATGCCCCCTCCTGTCCCACGGAGTCATCGCCACGCCTTGCGTCCCCGCCGCTCGACCTCCGGCCACATCTCCTCGAACGCCTCGCGCGCGGCCTGCCGACGCGCGTGCTGGCGCTCCACGAGGAGGCCCGCAACGAAGCCGGTCCGCGGGGCGGGCACGTCCCTCGCCAGCTCGCGGAGCCGGGTCTCGGCCACCGCCGCGTCCTGGTGCTCGCCGAGAATGTCCTGGAGCTTCTTCACGCGGTCGACGAAGCGCTCGACGGCGTGGCCCTGCCCCGGCGCCGCGAGCTCCCCCGCGTAGCGGGCATGCTTGGCCTTGATCCGGACCGCGTGGAGCTCCGCGTCCGCCGGCTCCGAAGGAAGCGCCTTGACGGTCTTGCGGAGCTTCTTCCACTCGCCCGTCGCCACGTCGGTCAGCGACACGTCGGCGTCGGCCACCGGCGGATTCGAGATCGTGTCCTCCACGCTGTCGAGGAGGGCGAAGTAGCGCGGGCTGTCGAGGGCCGCCTGGAGCTCCTGGCGGGGCTTCGCGCCCGCCTTCTCGAGCCGCCGGACGAGCGACCGGCCGGCATTCCGGTCCTGGGGCTCGAGCTGCCGCAGCTCCTCGCGGAGATGCTCGCTCAGCACGTCGAGGTCCCGGGGTCCGCCGAGCATGGACCCCAGCCACTTCAGCTCGTCCCGGAGCGCCTTGATCGGCTTGGGCGCGAACATCGAGCGGGCGGTCCGGAGGATGGCGCGCAGTCGCCGCACCGATACCCGCATCTGATGGAGCTCCTCGGGGTCGGCGCCGAGCCGCGTTCCGGGGTCGTGCGCGTAGACGGCCTGGACGTAGCGCCCCATCGCCGCCAGCACGCGGGCGAGCGGCGTGTCCGGAGAGCCCGCGGGCTCGGTCTCGACGGAGAGGTCGAGGCCGAGCGCTCGGAACACCTTCGGGGTGCCCGCGCTCTCCGCGGCGCCCGCCTCGCGCAAGAGGCCGGCGATGCGCTCGAGGTCCTTGGCGTCGCCCGCGCCGACGAGCTCGATCTCCACCTCGCGGAAGCGCCGCTTGACCCGCTGCCCGTCGAGCACGGCCACCGAATCGACCACCACCTCGGCCACCGGCCGCCGCCCGTCGCGCACCAGGAAGCCGACCCGCCGCGTGCGAAGCGAGGCGATGGGGCCGAGCTCGGCGCCCCGCGTGTACGTGCGAAGGAGCCGCCCGAGCTCGTCGGGCAGCCGGGACGGCGAGCCCGGCACCTCCACCTCGAGGCGGGCCGCCTCCCGCGGCAGCTTGACCTGCCAGAGGGGCCGGCGTCGCTCGATGCGGCACCGGAGCGTCACGCCGCGACGGGCCAGCCGATGATCGGGCGTGTCGTAGTAGCGGGAGATGAACGTCCGCGGAGCGAGCGGACGGCCAGGAAAGCTTGGCAGCCGAAAGCCCGGCTCGACGTCGAGCTTCAACTCACGCTCGAGAGTCCGCTTCACGTTTGTGGACCCACCTGGCATCGGCTCGGACGCCGAGGCCCGTCTTCCAAGATAGCCCAGCCCGGGGCACCCCGCCACGGGGGGTCTCGGCCAGCTCGCGCCGCTCACGCTCCGGCGTACAATCGCGCGGATGACGAAGCCCACGGACCGCGTGACCGCTCCGGGGGCGGCCCGGCTCGATCTCCGGCTCCTCGCGCCCGTGCTCCTGGGATTCTGGTGCCTCTACTTCGCCATCGTGACCCTCTCCAACCTGACCGACCTGCTCCGGTCCCTTCACGTCCTGCCGGCGGACTGGGCCTGGATCTCAGGGAACGGGGGAGCGGAAGCGGGGGGTGCCAAGAGGTGGTTCGGTTCTGGGTTTGTGTACGATGAGCAGCGTCGGCCCGTGGAGGCGGTAGTAGTGCGGCCGCTTCGGGTCGACCGGCCCCGCCCACGCGAAGTGGACCCGCTTCGAGCCCCGCCGCGTGAAGCCTCCGGAGCTCCGCCTCCGCGAGATCGGCCCGCATGTTCCGGGCGTACGAATTCACGGCCGACGCGCCCCACGATCAGCCGAGCGCCACGCGCACCGCGACACGCGGCGCCGGCGCGGAGAGGATTCGCATCGTGGAGCTCCCGTCGCAGCCCGGTCGCGGGCCTGATTTCATCCTATACGGAGCTTGACCGATCCGTTACCGTGTCCTCAGAGATCCAAGCGGCACTCGCGTGCCTTGCTGGAGGACACATGACTCACGATCGCGCGCCGCGTCGACGTTTCCTACGCGCCCTCCTGGCCTTGCCGGCCGCCGTCGCTCTGGCAGGGCGCCGGGCGCTCGCCCAGTCCCGGACCCTCCCGCCGACGCCGAGCTGCGTCGACAAGGGAACGCCCACGCTGTCCCAGACGGCGGGCCCGTACTTCAAGCCCCGCTCCCCGCAGCGCGCGTCGCTGCTCGAGACGGGCGTCGACGGGACCCGCATCGTGGTCGCGGGCGCGGTCCTGTCCACGAGCTGCCGCCCGATCCCCGGAGCGCTGCTCGACTTCTGGCAGGCCGACGGCCGGGGCGAGTACGACAACGCGGGCTTCCGCCTCCGCGGCCATCAGTTCACGGATGACCAGGGTCGCTACCGCCTCGAGACCGTGGTGCCCGGGCTCTACCCGGGTCGCACCCGTCACATCCACGTCCGCGTGCAGGCGCCGAACCAGCCCATCCTCACCACCCAGCTCTACTTCCCGGACGAGCCCGGCAATCGCGGCGACTTCATCTTCCGGCCCGAGCTGGCCATGACCGTGCGCGACGAGGCGGGCGCCAGGGCGGGAGCGTTCAACTTCGTGCTGCCCGTCTGACCCGGCGGATGAGCCGGTGAGCCACGTCGAGAAGGTCGACCGCACGCGCCCGCTCGACCAGATGATCTTCCCCGTCCGGCGTGACGCCCATCTCCGCCCGCGCTGGCGCGACGACTTCGACGCGCTGGCCCGCGAGCTCGGCCTTTCGCCCGACGAGGTTGTCGCCTGGCCCTGCTCGAGCTGAGGGTACCGCGAAGAGCCCCGTGACCAGATTCACCTGGATCCTCGCGGCCGGAGTGCTGCTGAGCGGGTGCGCCTCGACCCCCTTCATGCCACGGACGGTCAACTGCGGCAGGCTCACGCCGGTCCCGAATCCGAGCGGTCGGATCGAGCTCCCCACGCTCGGGGTTTCGATCGTCCCGCCGCAGGCCAACCGATGGTGCATGAGCCCCATGGCGGCGGATGTCTTTTCGTTCGGCACGCATCCCCTCATGGGGAAATACCTGGAAGCAGCGCCCACGGCGGCCGAGGCGGCGCACACTCTCGGCATCCTGGTGATGAGTGCGCCTCCGCCGAAGGACGCGAAGCTCGACACCCCGGAGGATCTGCTCGCTGTCGCGCAGCACATGCTGGGCGGGTCCGGGCGGTTCCGGACCGTGGAATCCCGCGTCGTCCAGGACGCCTCGCTGGGGGCGGACTGCATCACCTTCGATGCGGTCCTCGAGGAACGCGACAATCCGAGGACGCCCGGGCTCGTGCTCCAGGTCCTCAGCCGCCAGAACCATCTGTGCCGCCATCCGTACGCCCGCTCGCCAACGCTCGTTCTGTGGGGCGCGAGCGAGCGCTACGTCCAGGGGACGGTCAGTCCGCCCTCGCTGGTGGACACCCTCAAGGCCGAGTGGGAGCCGTCAGTACGGAGCGTCCAGTTCCTCCACCCGCGCTAGACGGCGGCGGCCCCCGCCGCGGCGCTCTGGTGATCCTGCTCTCCGGTCCCGCCGCCGCAGCCGATCGCGCCGATGAACCGGCCGTTGAGAGTGATGGGAACGCCGCCGATGCTCGGCATGATCTGGCCGGGGACCAGCCCCGACAGGGCGTGCCAGAACAGGGAGTGGTCCTTCCCCGCCTCGGACATCTCCTTGGTCGACCGCCGGAAGGCAGCCGCCGCCACGGCCTTGCCGCGCGAGGTGTCGGGCGAGAAGAACCCCGTGCCGTCGCCGCGCGCGCAGAGAACGAGGCGGCCCGCCTCGTCCACCACCGAGACGGTCATCGGCGTGTTGAGCTCGCGGGCGCGGGCCTGAGCGGCGCGCACCGCCTTCTCGGCGATCTCCAGCGTCATCTCGATCACGGGGTCCTCCGTCGGTCTCGGTTCGTCAGCGGGCGCCCAGCAGCATGAAAGGCGCCCAGTAGTAGGGATGCGCCGTGGCGGGCACCTGGAGCAGGGTCAGCTCCGCCTGCTGGAGCGCGCCGGCGCGGCCCGCCGGAGCCAGGGCGCGGTGGAAAGCCACCATGAAGTCCCGCGTCGCCACGTCGCTGACCTTCCAGAGCGACGCGACGATCGACTGCGAGCCCGCCTGGCTGAAGGCGGCCGCCAGCGTGACCAGCGCCGCGCCGGGTACCTGCTCGCCGAGCGCGGTCTCGCAGCCGGACAGGATCGCCAGCGAGTTCGGCGGAAGCGACAGCCCCGCGATCTCGCCGATCGTGAGCCGCTGCGCGGCGGGATCGTCGCCCGCAAGGAGCAGGTAGGAGCGCTCGGGCTGCTCCGGATCCAGCACCCCGTGGGTCGCGAGGTGGAGCTCCGAGAACTTCCCGGCCAGCTCGAAGAAGCGCACCTTCGTCGCCTCGGGCCCGTCGAGGGCGGTCACGCCCGGGCGGACCCGCGCGAGCTCCCGCACCTCGCGGCTCGCCGCCGGGAGCGTGCCGTCGGGGTTCGCGAGGGCGAGCAACGGTGAGTCGGGCGCCAGACGGAGCGGGCTCAGGAGGTCCACCAGCTCGAGCTGCGTGACGTAGCTCACGCGGTGCGTCTCGGCCAGGAAGCGGCGGCTCCCGTCCGCCTGCCGGAGCGTGAGCGCGTGGATCGGCAGGTAGAGCAGAAGGTCGTTCGGGAAGAGGATCAGATCCTTGTGAGCGGCGAGCTCGGGCTCGATGGGCCCCAGAAGATGGCGAGAGAGCTTCTCGGTGGTCTCCTTGAGCGGCGCCACCTCGCGCCGGTAGGCCGCCGATCCGTCGTCGGCCCACGGCAGCCGCTGGACCGCGGCCCGCTCGAGCTGCGTGCGGTACGCGCGGACCAGGTCGTAGAGCTCCTGCTGCGGCACCGCCTGGGACCGGACCTGGAACTTCCCGCCCGCGGCGACGACGAAGAGGTAGAGCGCGTCGGGCGCGGCGAAGTACTGGACCGCCAGCGTGCCCGGAGGCAATCGCTCCGCGAACTTGGCGATCGCCTTGGGATCGACGGTCTGCTGCTCCACGAACTGGGCGCGATAGCGCGGATAGCGCGCCAGGAACGCTGGACCTGCCCGAGGTATTCGCTCTTCGTCTTCGCGAGGTCCCGCGTCAGCTCCTGGATCCGCTCCGGGCGCTGCTCGTCCGGCGCCTTCCCCTGCTCGGCCTGGAGCGCCCGCTCGAGGCGAGCGGCCTCCGCGCGCTTCGAGCCCACGTCCTGGGCAACGCGACGGGCCTCGGGGTCCTGGAGCGTCGGCCGCGCCGCCGCCATCGTCGTGGCGACGAGCAAGTTCTTCTTGGCCTCGATCGCCGCCAGCGCCTCGAGCTCGTACCCCTTCGTCGCGTCGCGCTCGTGAAGCCGTAGGAGGACGCGCGCCAGCGAGTCGAACACCGCCAGGCGGTTGGCGGACTCGAGATACTGGGCCCGGGATTGCTGGCCGGCCAGACTTCCGGCGAGTCCACGGATCACCGTCGCCGCCTCGGCGTAGGCGGCCACGGCCTCGACGCGCCGGCCATTCCGCTCGTGGAGCCGCCCGAGGAGGTTGGCCGTCCGCCAGTGGATCTCGGGAAGTCCCCCGCCCCGGAGCACCACCACCGCCCGCTCGAAGGCCGCCTGGGCCTTCGCGGACTCGCGCGTCTGAAGGAGCACGATCCCGAGGTTGTCCAGGATCAGACCGATCCGCGGATGGGTCGGCCCGAGCGCGAGCTCGGTGATCTGGAGCGCCCGCTCGAGGTCGTTGCGGGCAAGCACGTAGTTCCGGAGTTCCTGCGCGATGCGGGCTCGGTTCCGGAGCGTCTCCGCGAGCTGCGGGTGGGTCGGTCCCAGCGCCTGCTCCTGGATCCGGATTGCGCGCTCGATCAGGGGCAGCGCCCCCGCGTTGTCGCCGCTGCTCCGGAGCACGATCGCTAGCTGCGTCAGGTTCCAGGCGACGCCCGGGTGGTTGGGTCCGAGCGCCTTCTCGCGGATCGCGAGGGCGCGCTCCAGGAGGGGCCGGGCCTTGCCATGGTCGTCCAAACGTTCGTAGAAGACGCCGTAGTGCCCCAGGACGTAGCCGAGATCGGGATGCGACGGGCCGAGGGCGCGCTCCTGCAGGCGCAGCGCGCGCTCGAAGGTCGAGCGGGCCAGGTCGTATTCCCCGAGATCGCGGTAGACCCGACCGAGATGGGCGAGGGTCTGGCTCGTGCGGTAGTGGTTCGGCCCGAGCGTACGCTCCCGGATCCGCAGCGCCCGCTCGAGCATCCCGCGCGCGGCGATCAGATCGCCCTGATCGATCAGCACCCACCCGAGCGAGGTGAGCGCGGCGGACACCTCGACCGCCTCCGGGCCGAGGACGTCCTCCCGGATCCGCAGACCCCGCTCGTACAGGGATCGAGCCATTCCGAGCTGCCCCGCTTGCTGGTACGCCTGGGCCAGGGCCTCGACCGTGTCGGCGACGTCCGCATGCGTGGCGCCGAGCGCGGCTTCCTTGATGGAGAGCGCGCGCTTGAGGGCCGCCTGCGCACCCGGATAGTCGCCGTTCCGCTCGAGGAGACGACCCAGGAGGTCGAGCGCCTCGGCGACCTCCAGATGGCTCGGGCCGAGGGCGCCTTCGCGGAGGGTCACCGCCTCGCGCGCCTTCGAGATGCCGTCCTGGTACCGGCCCTCCTGGAGATCCTTCAGGGCCTCCGCCTTGAGGTCCCACGCCCGCCGCAAGGTCGCGTCCGTCGGCGCCGCGGTGCCGGCCGGCGGCGACTGCGCTCGGGCCGAGCCGGCGGCGAGGAGCGTGAGCAGCGTCGCCAGCGCCATCCGGGTCGCCACTCTCAGCATGTCTCGCCTTTCCCGCGGCCCACGGGCCGCCCGCTCCGGAGAATCGTCATGGCTTGCGCGTCGCCAGGAACTCCGCCTCGTCGAACTCCTGGGCTGCGAGGTCGATGAGGCCGACGCGGTCGTAGACGTAGCCGAGCAGCTGCCGGAGCGTCGGCTCGTCGGGATCCTGGGCGATGGCCGTCGTCAGCTCCCGGCGGGCATCGGCATAGAGACCTTCGCGGAAGAAGAGCCCGGCGCGCACGAGCGCCGGCGAGCTTCCGCCGTCCCCGCTCGACGCGAGATCGGCCAGCGCCGCGCGGATCCGGGCCGCGTCCGCCTCCGCGAGGACATCGAACCCCGTCTCCTGGGCCGGTTGGCCGGGTGCCTCGAGCGTCCAGCGGTAGCGCGCACCGGCGACGAGAGGCGGCGCCGACGCGGGATAGGACAGCGGCCGGCGAGGGACGCCTGCCTGCTCCCAGACCGGGCCCTGCGGGTCCATCACGCGGACCGAGTAGTCGGGACGCGGCGGGCCCGCCCATTCGAACGTCATCGGCCCCGGCAACACCCGCGTCTCCCGGGGGCTCAGGATGCGCGGTGGCGGAGACCCTGACCGGACGGAGAGCGCCTCGTAGGTGGGCGGCTTGGGCTGTCCCAGGAGGAACTGGGTCACGCCCGCGACCAGACCCCGCGCCCGGTCGGTGCCGGTCTCCCCGCGGGGCGCCGCCACGGTGAACGGCGAGTTGGCCGCGGTCACCGCCTGCGCGCCGCCGCCCGTGAAGGTGACCGTCGCGCGCCCATCGCCGGTCACCCGGACCTGGTCCCCCGCGCGGAGCGCCTGGAGCGCGCGCGGAACCGTCCAATCGGCGTCCTCCGCCCGCTTGATGCGGACCTCGCCCTTACCCGGGCAGATCTCCGTGAAGACGGCGACGGGGTCGGCCGCGGCGGCGGCGATCGGCCCGAGGAATCCCACCGTGATCGCGAGCGCGAGCCGCACCACGGCGCCGAACCTTCCCCCACGGCCCCGCTCATCGGCTCTCTCCCCTGCCATCCCTGGCGGCGGCGCCCGCCGGCGGATTCACCGCGATCAGCTCGTGCACGCGAAGCGGCTCCGCCCGGCCCTTGACCGAAACCTCTCCACGATAGCGCGTCTTCACCCGATCGCCGAGGGCCTCGAGCGGCTCCGCGGTGATGAGCGTCGTCGTCGCGAGATCCTTGTTGAGTCCCTCGAGACGCGCGCTCACGTTGACCGTGTCACCGATCACCGTGTACTTGATCCGGCCCGGCCCGCCCACGTTCCCGGCAAAGACCACCCCGGTGTGGATCCCGATGCCCATGCGGAGCGACGCGATCCCGCGCGCCGCCCACTCCCGGTTCAGCCCCTCCAGGGCCGCGTGCATCCTCATGGCGGCCCGCGCCGCCCGCCACGCGTGGTCCTCCTCGGGAAGCGGCGCACCGAAGACGGCGAGGATCCCGTCCCCGATGAAGTCGTTGATCATGCCGCGTTCGGCGAAGATGGCGTCGATCATCGCCGGGAAGTACTCGTTCAGGCGCGCGGCCACCTCGTCGGCAGGCATGGTCTCGGACAGCGTGGTGAAGCCGCGCAGGTCCGACACGAGGACCGACACCTCGCGACGGGCGCCCTCGAGCGTCGGGTTCTCGGCCAGCACCTGCTCCATCACGTCGCGCCCCACGTAGCGTCCGAACGAGTCGCGGAACCGCCGGCGCGCGAGCGCCTCGGCGCCGATCCCGATCAGGCAGGTGACGACGACGGGGAGCAGGAAGTCGACCGCATACCCGCCCCCGTGGAACGCGACGTAGCTCGCAGGCACGCCGATCAGGAGCGTGAGGACGAGCGCGACGAGCGTCCCCGGGAGAGGGCGGAGCCAGCTCAAGAGCAGCCCCGCCGCGCCCACGACGCCGAGCTGGATGCCGAGGCTCACCAGCCAGCCCACGGGACGAACGAGCGATCGGGTCGCCAGCATGTGCACGACGTTCGCGTGGATCTCGACGCCGGCCAGGCGGCCGACCGGCGTCTGGAAGAAGTCGCGGCTCTCCACGAACGTGGCGCCGACGAGCGCCACGCGACCGCGCAGCGGGTTGTCGTCGGCGATGGGCGGCGCGTCGGTCTGCCCCAGCTCGGCGACGGCATCGCTCGGGATCGTGAGGAAGCTCCCGGCCGGCCCCACGAAGTTGATGCGCCACGGCTCCCCCGGACGGAGCGCCACCGAGGGACCGCCCGCCGGCGCCCAAGCCGTGCCCCGCCAGTAGGGATAGCGAGCGAGGTCCTCGGGCAGCGAGCGCGAGGCTCCGTTGGCGGAAGCCGTGGGAGCGACCCGGGCAAGCGCCGCCAGGCCGAACGCGGGGATCGGCGGCCCGGCCGCGGCGGGCAGAAACGCGGTGGCGCGTCGGATCGCGCCGTCGTCGTCGATCGGTACCCGATCAGACCCTCGCAGCACCGCGCCCAGAACGGTGGGGTCGGCCAGCGGGCCCGTCTGAGGGGCGGGCGCATCCACCAGGACCAGCCGGGAGCCGCCACTGCCCGCGGCGCTTCCCAGCTCCAGGATCGCTCGCGCGAAGGCGCCGTCCTCGGCGGGCGTCGTCGTGACCGAGATCGCGACGTCGAGGCCGACGACCGCGACGCCGCTGCGCTCGAGGCCCCGGAGCACGCTTGCGAGATAGGCGCGCGGGATCGGCTGACGGGCGCCCAACCTCTCGAAGGCCGCCTGATCGACGGCCACGATCACCACCTCGGGCGGGAACCGCTGACCGCCGAGCTGCTGGAGGAGGTCGAGCACTCGCACCTGGATCGGCTCCAGCCAGCCGAGCGCCGAGGCCGCCGTCACGGCCACCGCGGCCACCGCCCCCGTCGCCCAGAGCTGAGCGAGACGCCGGAGCCGGCCGGCGCGCCGGCGTGGGGCGATGCGGACCCGAGCGGCTCAGCCTCCGGCATCCGGTCGCTCCGCGTCGGCCTCGGGCCACCCCGCGGTCCCGATCAAGGGCACGAACGCCACGGCGCCCAGCGATTCGCGGGGGTACTCGCCGCTCGGTCCTCGCGTGACGCGCACGAGCTCCTGAGCTCGCGGCGTCGGCCCTACCGGCACCACCAGGTGCCCGCCGACGCGGAGCTGCGGCAGGAGCGGGGCCGGCACCTCCGGCCCGCCCGCCGTGACGACGATCCCATCGTAGGGCGCATGCTCGGGCCAGCCGAGCGTGCCGTCGCCGTGACGCACGTGGACGTTCCGGTAGTGGAGATTGGCGAGACGCTCGCGCGCGACGACCGCCAACGTCTCGAGCCGCTCCACGGTGTAGACCTCCGCGACTAGCTCGGCCAGGAGCACGGTCGCGTAGGCGGAGCCCGTGCCGATCTCGAGGACACGATCCGTCGGCTTCGGGTCGAGCGCCTCGAGCATGAGTGCGACCACGTACGGCTGGGAGATCGTCTGGGCCTGACCGATCGGCCGGGCCGAGTCCTCGTACGCATCGGGCGCGTCGGCCCCCGGGACGAACAGCTCGCGGGGGACCACGCCCATGACCCTGAGGACACCGGGGTGCCGGATGCCCCGCGGGACCAGCTGGGTCTCGACCATGTGGCGCCGGAGGGCCGGGTAGTCCGGCATCAGGAGCGAGCCTCGGCCACCGGCCCTGACGGCAGGCCCGGCGAGTCGGGACGACGCGTGAAGCGAAGGGATGCCATGCCGCCGCTGATCGAGCCCTCCGTCACGCGTCCCACGCGTCCGATGAGTCGCATCATCCGATGATTGTCCGCCAGCACGTAGGCCAGGAAGCGGATGATCCCGCAGCTCTCGGCATGATCCAGAAGCGCCGACAGGAGGATCGTCCCCAGCCCCTGCCCCTGCCACGCATCTTGCACGACGAGCGCGATCTCCGCCTCGCCGGGATCCGCGAGCGCGCTGTACCGCGCGACCCCCACCAGCTCGCCCCCGGGACCGACCGCCACGATCGCCGCGCGGCGGTCGTGGTCCACGTCGGCGAGGATGCGCGCCCAGTCCGGCGGCAGCCGGCGCATCACGGCGAAGAACCGCTGGTACGCGCTCTCCGGGGACAGCCGGTCGTAGAGCCGGGTCAGGGCCGGCGCGTCCCCGGGCCGGATCGGCCGCAGGAGCGCCTCCGTGCCGCCGCGGAGGTGAACGGTCCGCGGGGAATCCAGCAAGTGCCCGTCGCGGCCGGGAGCCGTTACGCTCCCGGGTACTCCTCGAACGAGCCGAAGCGGCGGACAAGGGCCAGGTATTCCTCGCGCGACAGCTTCGGCCCCGCTTCCGCCTTCACGCGGCGGGCCTCGCGCGCGCCGTCGAGGAGAAGATCCACGACCGTCATCGCCATGTACTTGGCCGGGTTGACGGCCGCCAGGGCGTGATCGACGACGACGTAGTCGGCGCCGTGGATGACGCCTTGGACACCGCCGGCGCGCGGATGCACCTCCGGCATGATGAAGCCCAGGTCGCCGACGTCGGTGGAGCCTGTCGAGTGGCGCGGGCGTCCCATGTTGGCCTCGCCGACGACCGCGGCGCAGTTGGCGCGGGTGAGCGCCACCAGGTTCGCGTCCATCTGCTGCGGCAGGTAGCCGGGGATGGTCGTGATCTGCACCCGCGCTCCCATCGCCTGGGCCCCGGCCCGGAGGCTCCGGTCGACCTTGCGCGCGGCGTCCGCGATCGCCTCGACGGTCTTGCCGCGGACGAACGTCTCGAGCCGGACGTCGGCCGGCACGGCGCTCACCGCCTCGCCGCCCCGGGTGATGATCGGATGGACGCGGATCGTGTCGTCGTCGCGGAACGTCTCGCGGTTGGCGTCGATCGCGTGCAGCGCGATCTGGGCGGCCTTGAGCGCGTTGATGCCGAGGTGGGGCGCGCTTCCGGCATGGGCGCCCTTTCCCATGAACCGCATGAACTTCACCACGCAGCCGTTGTGCGTGTCCCCGACGCTCGCGAGCCCATCCTCGGGACGGGCGTTCGTGTGCGTGATGATCGACATGTCGACGTCGTCGAACTCCCCGAGCTTGATCAGCTCGGCCTTGCCCACGAGGAACTCGACCTTGCCCTGCTCGCGAAGGCCGAGACGCCACTCCACCTCGATGTACTCCTCGGCGGGCACCGCGAACAGGACCACGTCGCCGTCGAGCTCGTCCATGACGGCCTGGAGCCCCATGCCGGCGCCGATCATCGACGCCACCTGGGCGTTGTGGCCGCACGCGTGGGCCGCGCGGGTGGTCGGGTCGGCGAGGGGGTGCTCTCCGACGATCAGGGAGTCGAGCTCCCCCAGCACCGCGACGGTCGGGCCCCGCGAGCGGCCGCGTAGCCGGGTCTTGACGCCGGTGAGCGCCAGTCCCTCCCGGGCCTCGAGGCCCATCTTCCGGAACCACCCCGCGACGAACTCGGCGGTGCGCACCTCGCGGTAGCCGGGCTCGGGGTGCTTCATGATGTGCTCGCTGATCGCCATGATCTCGCCCTTGCGGCGCTCGATCTCGGCGCAGACACGCGTTTTGAGCTGCTCCGTGGTCGTCATTCACCCTCCTCCAGGTCCGCCGGGCTCCCCCGACGGGATGCGGAGCGACGGTACACCACGGTGCTCGCGGGGAACAAGCGCGTCGGAACGACCGGATCCCGCCCGGCGCCCGCGTCGGTTACACTCGGCGGGGCGGTGACTTCCCACGCGAGGAGACCCATGGCACAGCGCAGCTTTCCGGTGCTGGTGGCGACCGACGGCAGTCCCCAGTCCCGCGCCGCGATCGAGACCGCGGTCGCCTTCCCGTGGCCCCGGGGCAGCTCCGGTCACGGCGTCGTCGCGCGGGCCACTCCCGTGCTGACCGACGCCGCGCCCGCCGTCTGGGACGCGCTCCTCGAGGTGAGCCGCGCCGAGGCCCGCCGCGCGGAGCGGCGACTCCAGCGTCGCTGGCCGGACGCGGAGGTCTTCGTCACCGACCTGCCGCCGGTGCCGGGCATCCTGGCGCGGGCCCGAAAGGTCCGGGCTCGAGTGCTGGTCCTGGGCTCTCGCGGGCTCGGCGCGGTGGGCCGCCTCCTCCTCGGCAGCGTGAGCCGAGCCTGCGTGCGGCAAGCTCGGTCCCCCGTGCTCGTGGTGCGTGGATCGGCCCGGGCGCCCCGGCGGTTCCTGATCGGGGTCGACGGCTCCCCGCACGCGCGGGCGGCCATCGCGTTCGTCGCGGGGCTCGCGCTGCCGCGCGGCGGCAGCGTGCGGCTCCTCAGCGTCGTGGAGCCCGTCCGACCGCCTTCCACGGGCCTCCTCCCCGCTCGCGTTCGAGCCATGGTGGCCAGCGAGGCGGCAAGCCTCGAGCAGGAGCACGTCGCCCGCGCCCAGCGGCAGCTCGAAGCCGCGCGGGAACGCCTCACGCGCGCGGGGTGGCGCGTGAAGACCGACGTCCAGCTGGGCCGCGCCGTCGAGGAGCTGCTTCGCGCGGCGGCGGACGCCGACGTGCTGGTCGTGGGCGCGCGGGGCGTGGGGACCGTGGAGCGGATCGTCGTCGGCAGCGTCGCCGAGGGCGTCGTGAGCCGCGCTCCCGTCCCGGTCCTCGTCGTCCGCTGAATCGGTCGCGCTCCGGCCGCTGACGCTGCCAGCATCAGGCTCGGCTGCGGCGCCGTCCTGCCCTCTTGGTGGGCAGCCTGCCCGCCGATGCGCCACGCCGCCCGGCGCGACTCGACTTCCCTCGAACCGAGGCTTAGCCCCGCGGGGGGCGAGACGGGGGTGGTTTCGGTGACCCCCTCGCACGCTTCCGGGAGTTCGCGTATGGTGGGCGCGGTCGCGCTGCGAGTCCCCGGCGTCGTGGCGGTCGTGCTGGAGCCACGGCCTCGCGGCGCCATCGGGACAGGAGGCCTCGGATGCGCGCGCACCACGACGCCCGCCACGCGGCGGGCCACGGGCATTCCCACGCAACCCCTCCCGCGGGCGGGGGGCTCGTCCAGCTGTCGCCGAGCCTCTACTGGTTCCGCGACACCTGCAACGTCTACCTCCTCGTGCGGGGCGACCGCGGCCTCCTGATCGACTTCGGATCGGGCGGCATCCTCGAGCATCTCGACGAGGCGGGCGTCGCGAGATCGAGTGGGTCCTCCACACCCACCACCACCGCGACCAGTGCCAGGGTGACCATCTCCTCGAGTCGCGCGGCATCCCGATCGCGGTGCCCGAGCGCGAGGCCGCCCTCTTCGCGGAGACCGACGCCTTCTGGCGGCTCAAGCGCATCTACGACAACTACGACGTCTCGAGCATCGGGTTCACGCTGCCGCGGCCGATCCCGGTGGCCCGCACGCTCCGCGACTACGAGACGTTCGCGTGGCGCGGCTACGACATCCGGGTCCTGCCGACGCCGGGGCACACCAAGGGCTCCGTCACCTTCGCTCGCCGAGATCGACGGCGTCGCGACGGCCTTCTGCGGCGACCTCGTCGCCGAGCCCGGCCACGTCCACACCATCCACGACCTCCAGTGGCAGTACGGGATGCCCGACGCCGCGGGCGCCGCGCTCCACTCGGTCACCCTGCTCGCCGGGCTTCCGCTCCAGCGGCTCTGTCCCTCGCACGGCCACCCGACCGACGACGCGGGCGGCGCGCTGCGGCTCCTCGAGCCGAAGCTCCGCCTCCTCTACGGCCTCCAGGGCGAGATGCGGAAGAACCGCGTCTGGCCGATCTGGCCCCACGCGGTCGACCAGCCGAAGGCCCACGTCCTCCCCCACCTGTGGGCGAACCCGCACTCGGTGGCGAACTGCTACGCGCTCATGGCGGACGACGGCCGCGCGCTGCTCCTGGACTACGGCTTCCCCAGCTGGGACCACTTCGCGGCGGACCTCCGCTTCGTCGAGCACTCGCTGGACGAGCTCAAGGCCGTGGCCGGCCTCCGCGCGGTCGACGTCGTGATCCCGAGCCACTACCACGACGACCACCTCGCGGGGCTGCCGTGGCTCCAGCAGACCCAGGGGACGAAGGCGTGGATCTTCGAGAACTTCGCGGACATCGTCTCGAACCCGCCCGGCTACAACATCCCGTGCCTCCTGCCCCACCCCGATCCGCGTCGACCGCGCCCTGCCCGACGGCGGGCGCGTCTCGTGGGACCGGTGGACGTTCGACGTCTTCCACATGCCCGGCCACACCTGGTGGGCGCTCGGCCTCTTCGGCGAGATCGACGGCACCCGCGTGGCGTTCACCGGCGACAACCTCCTCCAGGGCACGGTCAGCCCGCTCCGCGCCGCGGCGCCGGTCTACCGGAACAAGATGCTCGTCGACTCGATCGCGGTCGGCGTCCGGCGGCTCATGGAGCTTCGAGCCGGAGCTGCATCCTCACCGGCCACACCGGGGCGCTCGCGGTCGACCGGAAGATGCTGGAGGACTTCCACGGGTGGGCGCGACAGCTCGAGGGCGTGTTCAAGACGCTCGTCGCGGTGCCGGCCGAGGTGAACTTCGCGCTCGACCCGAACTTCGCGACGCTCTACCCGTACCAGAACCGCGCCCGCGCGGGGGACCGGCTGTCGCTCGAGCTCCGGGTGACCAACCACGGCACGCGCGAGGCCGCCGCTCGCGCGAGCCTGGTCGCGCCGCCGGGCTGGTCGGTCGCGCCGGGCGAGGCGACGCTCCCCATCGCGGCCGGCGAGACGGGCACGCTCCGGTTCGTGGTCGAGGTCGCCGCCGGGCGTCAAGGGCCGCCAGGTGATCTGCGCCGAGCTGTCCCTCGGCGAGCGGCGATTCGGTCAGGTCACCGAGGCGCTGGTCGACGTGGCCTGAGCGCGAGCGTCGCGCGCGACCGCGTGACGCCTACTTCACAGCAGCTCGACGTGCGCCTCGGTCGGCTTCCCGCTGTTGACGGGCAGCATGTCCTGGGGACAGGTCGAGAACGCCACGACCGCATCCATCTCCGCCTGGAAGACCACGTACTGCCCCGGCTTCGACACGGTGGGCAGGTACTGGATGCCCTTGCCCGGCACGTACTGCGTGTTCTGGAACAGGTTGAACGGGCACGGCGTCTCCGGCGGCGTGAGGCCGATCGCGCGCATCGCGTCCCACAGGTTCTCCGTGCAGTTGTCGTGGTGCTCCTTCGCGCCGAGCTGCTGGTACCGATAGATGTCGCAGGCCGCGACCAGGGTGTCGTGGACGCCCGGCGACGTGTCCTCGACCAGCGTGATGATCGGGCGGCGCCTGTTCGTCACCATGGCGTCGCCGACGACCGGCGTGAGCTTGTCGATGGCGACGCGGCAGTGCTCCATCGACATGAACTCCTTGACGTCGCCGGCGTTGAACGCCCAGTGGTCGACGATCTGCGTGCCGTGCGTGTTGACCACCTTGTAGCGCTGGCCCTTGCGGACGCGCAGCGCCAGGCCCTTGCGCGCGGGAATCGTATGCCGTTCCGCCATGGTCCCTCTCCTCTCACCGGATGATCTTGTCCGCCTGGAACAGCACCGACTGCGGGATGGCGAGATCGAGCGTCTTCGCGGTCTTAGTAGGGTCGAGGACTGGCGCAAAGCTCCGAGGCTCCCCTTGGCTGTGTCCGCCGTTTCCAGCTTCGTGCCCGTGTAGGTTCGCCGTAAGCCGTTTCCAGCCCCCGCCACCTCAAACCCGGCGTGCCGATTTCCGGCACCGGGCTTCCTGGTCGCTTCGCGTCATGGGTTATGAGACCTATCGGCCGGGAGCACTTTCAGGCGCGGCTCAGGTACCGCACTCGGTAATCTCCGAACAGCCCGAGCGTGGTCATAGAGCCACGCCGTACTCCACCTCTTCCAGCCGAAGCCCCGACGATTCCTCGCCCGCATCAGATGGCGCCGCACCTTCCGCTCGACCCACCGCCTCACAATGGCCAAGCACCGGCTCGCGTGCCCGATCCGGAAGTAGTTGACCCAGCCCCGCAGCTTCGGGTTGATCTCGGCGATCAACTGCCTCCACCGGCTGGGACTGGTAGCGTCGGAACACCTCCTTGAGCTCCCGCAGCAACGCCGTGCGCTTCTTCTGCTTCGGCGTGTACTGCGGCCGCCAGCGCCCCCGCAATGAGCGGACGCGCCGGAAGTCAAAGCCCAAGAATCCGAAGCTCTCCCCCCGACTCAGGTCCACGATCCGGCTCTTCTCCTCGTTCAGCCGCACGATCGAGTTTCGCCAACTCCTCTCGGAGTCGTCGGTGCACCGCCTCCACCAGCCAGTCCTGCCGACGATCGTTGTTCACGAGGATCACCAGTAGAGTAGGACGCTGGCGCGGTGGCGTTCAGGGCGTGCGAGGCCAGGCCGTTTCTCCCCTTTCGGGTGAGTGTCCCCCTCGAGCGGCCCATCGCTCCGTCTCCAGCACCCCCTCATCAAACCGGACGCGACCATTTCGGTCATCCGGCTTTCCGACCGCGTTCACCCGGCGGCGTGCGGAAGACCCGCACAATCGTCCCGTGCAGCTGATACAGCCCGACCCTCTTGAAGAAGGACGGAGGGAACTCTCGGTATCCCTTGCCCCGACGCTTGTGCTTCCGCCGCAGGAAGTTCACCAGCTTGGTGTACACGTACGAGTCCACCTTCTTGAAGTGCCGGTGAGCGTTGCCGACACGGAAGTACTGACCCCAGCCCCGCAAGATCGGGTTCAGCGCCCGTATCTTGTCGTCGAGGCTGTAGAGGTCGTCGTACCCGACCGCGTCACGAACCTTCTGGCGCACGCTCTGCATCGCCTTCGTGGCTGGCCACCGATAACAAAACAGTCGCCTCGGATTGCCCCTCATCGGCTGCAGCCGGAAGTGCATCCCGAGGAAGTCGAACCCATCCTTGGCATCGACGATCCGCGTCTTCTCCGCGTTCAGGCTCAACCCCAGATCGTGCACGATCCTCTCCATCCGCTGAAACCACGGCTGCGGGTTTCCGCGACAGAGAATCACGTAGTCGTCACAGTAACGGATCAGCTTCGCTCCACGTCCCTTCTCCTCCCACGCCACATCGAGCGCGTGAAGATATGCGTTCGCGAGCAATGGCGAAATCACCCCTCCTTGTGGCGTCCCCGCGACCGCCGACCGAATCGCGCCCTCGTCGAGAATGCCCGCCTTCAGCCACCGCTGGATCAGTCGCAGAATCCACGGATCAGTGATCCGCCGTCGGACAGCCGCGATCACTCCGTCGTGGGACAGCGAGTCAAAGCACGCCTTCAAATCGGCGTCGATGACCTGCCGGTACCCCCACGTGACCCACGTCCGAATCTCTTCGATGGCGTCGTGCGCACTCCGCTTCGGACGAAATCCGTACGAGCACTCGCGGAAGTCCGCTTCCAGGACGGGCTCAATCACCAGCTTCACCGCCGCCTGCACGACCCGATCCCGCACGACGGGAATACCCAGACCCCGCTGCTGCCCAGGCTTCCCCGGCTTCGGGATGTACACCCGCCGAACCGGTTGCGGGCGATACCGCTTCTCTCGGAGCTCCGCTTCGAGCTCGTCGAGAAGCCGGTCTACCCCGTAGCCCTCGACTGCCTCGATCGTTTGCTTGTCCACCCCGGCGCTGCCGCGGTTCCGTCGGACCCGCCGCCACGCTTCCTCCAGCACGTCGCGTCGATAGACCTTGTCGTACAACACGCCGAACTTCCTCTGCGGCGCCTCCTTGGCCGCCCGATACAGCTTCCTCTGGAGTACTCGCACCTGGTCATGCGTGTGTTGAGCCTTCTCGGCAATCACGCCGTGCCTCCTCCACGAGAAAGCATCGCTGAAGCAGGGGCCCTTTGCTCCGGGCGCATTACCGCCCTTCGTCGCTCGTATGGCCCCCTCCGACTCCCCAACCAGGCACCCCTCGGAATTTCGGCTTCCGGCCTTATATCCTCGGTCCCCACCGCACGAGCCGGTGGACCTGGCGGGGTCTCAAGCCTTACCCCTCTGTTCTGTCCCTGCATGCTGCCGCCTTCACCCCGGGAGTCTCGACGGGTTCGTACCCCCGACTCATCCCCCGCCGATACCAGCCTTCGCCTGACGACTGGAGGCTCGGCGACTCCACTCCCAGCTCTCGCAGCTATCGCCGCTGGGTATACGCTGACGGGGCTCATCGGTCGTTCACGGTTGTTGCGGCCTGCAGGTTTGTCTCCGTCCCTGGGCTGCGTACGACCCCACCTCGCGGTGGAGCCTTCGAGGACGTTGTGTCGGTCCTGCTTCGACGGGGCCAGTTGCCCAGCCACGCCTGGACCCAGACTACTCGGGCGCATCGGGGCCTTCCCGAGGCGGGCTCCTTTCATCCCGCTAGAACAGAGGCTTCGGCCTCGCACGGTCGTCGGCATAGCGCGCGTACTCGACGTACGTGTGCGTGCCGTTGCGCCGTGACCGCCTTGGCCCGCTCCAGCATCGCATCCACCTCGGTGAGATAGATGTTGCTGAGGAGGGGGGAGATCACCCCGCCCTGAGGAACCCCGCGCTTCCCGGACGCTTTCAGCATCAGCTTCACCAAGTGCAAGATGTCTCGGTCGTTCACCCGGCGCGCCACCTTGGCGAGCAGCCGATCGTGCCGCACGCTGTCGAAGTACGCCGCCAAATCGACGTCAATCACCCGCGTCTTGTTTCGCACGATGGCCTTCGGCCACCCGGTCCACCGCCTGCTGGGCTGTCCGCTTCGGTCGATACCCATACGACCCGTCGTGAAAGTCAGCTTCGAAGATCGGCTCCAAGATGTGTGTGAGCGCCCCTTGGACCACGCGGTCCCGAATCGCCGGGATGCCGAGGACGCGGACCTTCGTCCCGTCGCCCTTGGGGATCTCGACGCGCCGGTTCCGCAATGGCCGATAGGTGCGTGAGACCAGTTCGTCCCGCAGTTGGGCCAGAAACGGTTCCACCCCGGCGGCCTCGATCGCCTCGAACGTCACCCCGTCGATACCCGGAGCGCCGTCGTTCTGCTTGGCCACGCGTACGCCGCGCGGAGCGTCTCCAGCTTGCTCACGTGCACGTACAGGCCCCAGAACCGCCAGTCCTTCTCGGCCTTCGCCTTGACGTAGAGCCTCCGCCGCAGGTCTTGCAGACTGATGGGCGCCGTTGTCATCGCGCCCCTGCCTCCCATGTTGGCGGAGACACTGCACACCAGTAGGGCCCGCCGGGTAGAGCGCTGGCGCGCCCACGGTAGGGTCCGGTGGCATATCCACGGCTTTCGCCGCGGGCCTCAGTCCGGCTCCCCTGGTGACGTTTCCAGCGCCCTCCCTAAAATTCCGGACGTTGACGTTTCGCCAGTCCGGCTTCAAGCCGAGGTGTGTCTCCATCAACCGTGCCCTGCCCACCGAGCCTCCGAGGTTAAACGCCAAGTCCGTATCCCCTCCGAGACCCCCTGGTTTGACATGGCCTTCGTCGCTTATGTCCCTCATGCGGACTCCGCCGGCCCTTTCCGGTACCCAGCCCGCCTCGGGCTCCCTCAGCAGCGACCACCTCGGCCCACGGGTCCGTCGCTCCGGGAAGGTTATGTTGTCCTCCCCCTCCTCGCTACCATGACCCGATCCGCGGATCTCGACGACTCCCCCGGACTTCCCAGGGATCGCCTGGTTATACCAGGGGCCTTGCCCGACGACTTGGTCTGGGCGGCCATCGAGACCGTCCCCACTTTGAGTCACTCTCCCCTCTCTGCGTGCCAGTGCCTGTACGCCGGAGGGATTGATGGGTGCACTGGTCCAGACCCTTCCCCATCATCATCGCCTTCGCCCAGCAAAGGAGGGCTCGGCTCCCTCATCACCCTGTCCCTGGCTTCCTTGACAGGCCCGTGTCTCGACGCATCATCAGCCTTCGCTCACGCTCCGGCCCGCAGAGTTGCTCGCCTCTCGACCAGGCCCACCCCCTTCGGGGCAGCAGAGACTTTTACACCCGAGCTTTCCTCACCGCAGGTCACCCCACGGCGAAGTCGGGTATCACTACGCAGCTGTCTGGACTCTTGCTGCGACGGAACTTGCATCCGCTGGGAAAGTGCTGTTATGGGCTGCAACTTCGCTCCACGGGCATTACCCCGCTTCCTCGCTACTGCGGACCCATCCGTCACCCTCTCGCCGTCCGCCCACTTCCCAGGGTCACTGGTTATAGCTTGGACATGGCTCCGCCGCTTTCGCGGTGGGGCGAGGAGGGCTTCTCCAGTCGCTCGACGTGTCCTCGTCACCGTGCCGTCGCTCTCACCCCGCCGGAGTGTCCCGCCGCGTCAGCCAGGTGCGACGGGCCATGCTGCCTTCGCGCTCTCAACCGTGAGGCTCGGCCTCCGGGGCTTGCAGTATTTCGAGGCCACCTGTGCGTTCACTTCCGTTACGGCCCGGCGACTCACTCACCATCCTTCCGATGGCTTCGTCGATGGGCTTCAGGTCTCGGTTTCCCTCCACCCTGCCATCCAAGTTACGGGGCTCTGGCTCTTGCCCCGGCGGGTCTGGCTCCCGCTGAACACGTCAGCTTTCTCTGGACGCAGGTTGATGACGAGCTCGAACTTCATCGGCTGCTCCACCGGGAGGTCTGCCGGCCTGGCGCCGCGGAGGATCCGGTCCACGTAGCGGGCCCCGTCCTTCCCCTCGGTCCCGTAGCCGGGCCCGTAGGACATCATGCATCCGTTCTCGGAGTAGTCCGAGCGTGCGCAGATGGACGGCAGCCGGTAGCTGAGAGCCAGCTCGGCGATCCTCTTCTGGTTCGAGTTGGCCAGCGGGTTCAGGGTCACCCACACGGCGGCGTTGTGCGCCTCCACCGCCTCCTTGAACGCAGCCTCGTAGCCCTCGACGCTGCTCACTTCCATCGAATGGAGCTGGAGACCGAGCTCCCGCGCCCGCAGCTGGCTCTCCTGCCACTGCGGCACGGAGCCGGGGGCCTGGGGATCCCACAGGACCGCCACCCGGGACAGCCTGGGCAGGGTCTCCTTGAGCAGCTCCAGGCGCTTCCCCGTCAGGATCGCCGCGATGTTGGTGATGCCCGTGGTGTTGCCGCCGGGCCGTGACAGGCTCTCCACCAGGCCCGCCGTCACCGGGTCCGTCACGCCCATGAAGACGATCGGGATGGTCGTGGTGGCCCGTCTCATGGCGAGCGCGGCGTTCGTCGTGACCGCGACCAGGACGTCCGGCTTCTGGCGCACCAGCTCGGCCGCCAGCTCCGGGCAGCCGGCCGAACCCGCCGCCCTCATGTCGGTACTCGATGACGAGGTTCTGGCCCTCGACGTAGCCGAGCTCCCGCAGGCCTTGCCGGAACGCCTCCAGCCGCGGTGCGTCCGCGGTGGCCGTGACGGCGGCGAGATACCCGACGCGCGCGACCTTCGGCTGCGCGACGGCGGTTGCACCCTGGGCGAGCAGCAGGGCCACAATCGGAACCAGTCGTCTCAGCATGGATTCCCGCGAGCGTATCGGCCTCCATCACCGGGGCGGGCGGCGCTGCCGCCGGGACGGCGCCAAGCCTCAGACTACCATGCTGGGCCGCGCCTTCCGGGGATGGAGGTCTCCAGCTCTGCCGGCACGCTCGACGAGGACGGCTCCGTGCCGGGTCCGTCACGGCGCGGGTCCGCGTGAAACGAGTGGAAGCCCCGGGTCGATCCCACACCCACCCGTCGCGCCCTCGTAATACGCCGGTCGGCGTCGCTCCTGTAGGGTGCTGAGCAGCATGGACGTCGCCTGGACGCTGGGCCTCCTGTTGGCGGCCGGACTCCTTCTGGGAACCGTGATGCTGGTGACGCGACCGCCGCGCTGCCGCACGTGCGGGGTGACCGCGACGCACGTCGAGGAGTACGAGGTCTCGCAGAACCCGCGGGTGCTTGCCGTCGCCTACCGCTGCCCGCGCTGCGGCGAGCTCGTGGCCCGGCGGCCGATCGGCGTGCCGGACGCCTGAGTGGACTCCGCTGGCCGCGCGACCCCGGCGTCTTGGTCGCCGCCCGCTCCCCGGCCCCCGTGGCCCCGACGGGGAGCGCCGGGGCATCCACCTTCGCGGGAAGGACACCCCGGTGAGCTCTGGCAGCCGGTCTGACTACCGGTCGACCACCTCGTGGTCGAAGCACCGGTACCGCGGACCAGATGTCCTGCGCCGGGAACCCCGGGCATGTCCACTGGATCGACGGCGAAGACGAACAACCGGTCGGCCTGACCGGTCAGGAAGTCAAACCGGCTCGCCACTCGCGGCGGGGCCTTTGGCGGCCCCGCCGCGATCTGCACGCCAATCCAGCTCGGCTATTGACTGCCGGGCAGAACGTAGCCGCCGAGCTCGGCGGCGGGCACCTTGTAGCCGTGCAGCACGCCGGGCAGGAGCTTGTGGTCCTTCGTCAGCGTCGCGGGTGCCCCACCGGTGGTGCGGAAACAGTTTTTGACGGTATCTATCGGGCACTGAATCGATTCGACGTAGGGGTCCCCGTCGGTTAACCGGAAGTACACGTCGAACTGGGTCCCACTGCCGCTCTGCGTCACGCTGTAGTCGTTGTCGGTGCCCGCGAGAAGCAAGTAGCTGCCGTCGTTGAGTTGCGGGCCGATGGCCAGGCCTTCCCACTTCTCCGGCACCTTGTTTCCGATGGCGGCCAGGGTGTTCGCGGCGAGGTCGAGGAAGGGCGTGGTCTCTTTGGTGACGCTCGGGCAGTCATCGTTGCTGAGTGGCTCCTCCCGCTGACTGATATCCGTCGCCCCGACAAGGCTGATACGGAAGACCAACTTGATCGGCGAGGCCAGCGTGGCGCCGACGCCGATGCCGCGGTTGTTGCGCTCCAGCACGAGGAACTCGAGGCCGTTGATCGCCACCAACGCGGAAATGCCGCGGCCCTGGCCGGCCGTTTCCATCTTGTAGGCGTATTGGGCGACGGCGGCGCCGGTGACGGTGTCGAACTTGACGATGCGGTTGCAGAACCCGTTGCCCGCACCCTCATCCACCATCGCGCTCTGAAGCATGGCGTAGGCGTGGAGGCCGTCCGGGCTAATCGCCAGACCCTCGAAGCCGCGGTTCGTGCGCCGGCCCGTCGCGACCTTGTCTGCCGCCGGGGCGTTGTCATCGTTGTCGAAGTTGTAGCTGCCGTCGTTGCGTGTGGGCTTGAGCTTCTCGGGGATCTTGAAGGCCCGCAACAGCGTCCCGTCGCGATGGAATTCATAGAGCGAAGGCCCGTATTCGTCCGACACCAGGAAGGTGCCGGTTGCCGGGTTGACGACCAAGCCCTCCGGATCGAACGAGTTGCCGAGGTTGGAGGCGTCGAGCGCGGCGCCCGGCGAGATGCCGTCCAGAGGCTCGCCCAACTTGTTCTTGAAGTGCACCGTCTCGACGATCTTGAAATTGGAGATCGCACCGGTGACCGGGTGTATGTCGAGCGTGAAACGCTGAACCCGGGTGCCATAGCTCAGCACGCCGCCCCCGGTACCGCGGTCGGAGAGCGCCCCACAATTCGTCGCGGTTCGGGTCGTAGTAGATGTCGGAAAAGTACCCGACGCGTAGCTTGGAATCGGTCGGCTTGCCGGGCTCCTTCACATCCCGCAAGTCGCCGGGAAGGGCGAGGCCGTTGACGAAGGCCGGCGCTGCCTGGCCGACGGATGCGACGGCGGTCAGTGTCGCCAGCAGCACCAGACGCAACAAGGGGATCATCACGTGTGTCTCCTCCATCGCTCGGGTGGGACGCCTGTTCGATCGACGATGACTTCCGGGGCGGCACGTTATCGGAGGCCGGTTACCTTCAGGTGGCGGAATCGTCACGCTTCCGCGACGCCGCGCGCGGCCCGGTGGCCCGAGCCGGAGCGTCGCGGGCCTGCATCCGGTGACCGAGCGGGAACGCGATCGCGGAGCGCAGCCCACCGACCCGGTTGCGCGGCGTACCGTTGTCGAGCACGCCGTTCAGGCTGGACTCATCGGTGGCGTCGCCGGATCGTGAACGAATCGGCCAGCCGGGAACGTCTGGCGCGGCTGCCGCGGCGGTCGCTCCCTTGTGTATGATTGGGCCGCGTGACGCGGCGTCGTCGCGTGGTCGACCAGGTTCAGGCTGACTCGAACAAGGAGGGCCAGGCCGTGAGGCAACCACCGGGCCCCGGGAACCCGATCCCCGTGATCGGCGCCGCATGGCGGGCCGTCATCGCCGTACCCCTGACGGCCGCTCTCCTGACGGGCTGCATCGGCCTCTGGCGCGGGGACTACTACGCGGGGCGAAGCAGCGGTGGTCTGGACGCGTGCGTGCCGTTCAACTTCGACGTCTCGATCGAGGAAGCCGGCCGCATCATGGGCCTCGCCGCCACGACGTATCCCTGGGGCACGGCGAGCTGGGACGTGGTGGGGCAGGTCACGGACTGGAACATCGTGCTCGAGACCAAGACCCAGGACCCGCGGGTCTCCCCGCAGGTCGTGCGCTGGACGGGCAAGCGGAACGCCATCTCGCTCGACGTGGCGGAGGAGGCCAGCGCCGCTGGCTGTCCCGCCCCGCGGACCGCGACCCTGAACCGGAAGTAGCCCGCCCGGCCCCTCAATCCCCCTCGGGCCCGGGCGGCACGGGGCCGCTCGGCGTCAGCGCTCCGTCCGCGTCGTGTTGCTCGGGCCCCTCGAGCGGCGGACAGAAGACGCTGAGGAGGTGCACGTCGGTGTCCGCGCGCAGCCGGTGGCGGTCCTTCGGACCGACGTTGTAGCTGACGCCCGGCGCGAGCTTCCAGGACCGCCCCGTCGCCAGGTCGGTCACGAGGCCGGTTCCGGCCACGATGTGGTTGGCCTCCCAGTGGTGCTTGTACCAGAGGACGGTCTCGGCGCCCGCCGCCAGGTGCACGTCCGAGAAGCCGAACCCCACGTCGTCGGCCTTCGTCAGCATGCGGAGCGTGCGGGCCTGGCCGTTGGCGACGGTCATCTCCTTGCCGGCCCTGCGCATCTCGTCGGCGCGCTTCACGAACATGCGCCGGTCGGTCCGCGGCACCGGACCGCTGGCGGAATACGCCCCGTCCGCATCGTGGCGCTCGTCGCCGCGGAGCGCGGGGCAGAAGACGCTGACGAGGTGCGTCGATTCCGTCAGCTCGATACGATGGCGGTCGTTGGGCCCCACCACATAGAGGACGCCGGGCTCGAGCGGCCACGTCTGGCCGGTCGTCAAGTCCGTGACCGTGCCTCGGCCCGACAGGATGAAGTTCGCCTCCCAGTGGTGCTTGTACCAGAGCGTCATCACGGCGCCCGCCGCGATGCGGTTGTCGTTGTAGGAGAAGCCCATGCGGTCCGCGGCGGTGAGGTATCGCCCGGACCGCGTACCCGTCCCGACCGTCTTGATCATGCCGGCCGCGTTCAGATCGTCGAGGGTGCGCACGAACATGCGGTCTCTCCTTCGGGACCCGGAAGGGGCAACTCGGCGTGGACGCCCAACGCAAACCTACGCCCTGGAGCCTCCACTACCTTAAGCTGGCTTATCCGCCTGCGGTGGTCAACCGGCGCGTCACTCGGGCGCGATACCAGACGACGCTGGCGGCTTCGACCGGCGCCTCGTCGGCTATGAGGACGTCGACCTCTTCGTGCGACTGTTCCACCAGGGCCGGCGCATACCTCCGGGCGCGTCCAGCCTGGACCCGGCCCCGGACGGCGCGATGGCCACCCGCATGGGGCGCTGGTGAGCCCCGAACCTCATGACCTGGCGCGATGCTCGTGATGCGCGCAGCAGCCGCCGGCCCGACCTTGTGGCGATCGAGGGGCCTGATCTGCGGCTCAGGCCGCCGGACGGACGCCGGCGGCGGCGGGCGTGAGGGCATCAGCAGGATACACCGTATCCCCCGGCGGTGGCCGTAGCCGCCTTTCACGTGGGATCCCTGCGTCACGGAATCGGCCGTGCCGATCAGGCGGCCGACCTCCGGTGCGAGTCTTGGCCTTCTAGGCCGCCATCGGATACCCCGCGTGCTGCCAAGCCTCGACGCCGCCCCGCAGCGCCTTCGTCCGGGTGAAGCCCTTCGCGTGGTAGCGGTCCGCCAAACTGGCGGACGAAGCTTCCGTCGGTCAGGCGCAGTAGAAGATGATCTCCTTGTCCTTCGGTAGGGATCCTGCCAGCCTCTGGAACTCCGCGAGGAAGATCGCCCCCTCGAGCTTGATGCGGCCACACTTCGACTCGTCTTCGTAAGCGCACACGAGCAGAGCCTCACCCCCCGCCACCTTGCGCCGACCCTCTGCGACGTCGATCCGCTCGGCCATCACATCCTCCTCGTTCGGTGCTGCCCGGATCGCGGCGCGAAGTGGCCGCGAATCCAAAGACTCGATCCAACCGCCCGCCGCCAAATTCGCCCGGGTTGACGGGACCGTAGAACATGAGGAGAGCAAGAAGGAGGCCAGCCGGCTCGTCACTTACCGTCCGGTCGCTATCGACCCCTGGCGCTCGTCCGAACAGGCCGCTGGAAATAGATCGCACCGACGCGACAAGACGACCGCAGGGCGTCGCCGTGACGCAGGAAGGTCGCGACAGGGGCCGGCGTCACTTGGGGGCGACACGGAGCCGGATCGGGGTGCCGGTTCTCCCTCGTCCCAGGCGCTCGTGCCACTCGGCCAGAGCTGGCGGCGTACGAGCGCGTCAGCCTCGCCGGCGCAACGCCTCCGCGAGGATCGGGAGGCGGGTGATGGGCACGCGGAGCGGCCGGAGGGCGTCGGCGACGGCATTGGCGATGGCAGCGGGCGCCCCCACCGTGCCCCCCTCCCCCATTCCTTTCACCCCGCCGGGCGTGTGAGGTGAGGGCGTCTCGAGATGACCGACCACGAACGACGGTAGCGCGCTCGCCACCGGAAGCGGGTAGTCCATCAGCGTCCCCGTGACGAGCTGTCCCCGCTCGTCGTAGACGATCTCCTCGCCGAGCGCTTCCCCGATGCCCTGCGCGAGCGCGCCGTGGATCTGGCCCTCGACGATCGTGGGGTTGATCACGGGCCCACAGTCCTCGACGACGGTGTAGCCCCGTACTTCCACCCGGCCGGTGTCCGCGTCCACCTCGACCGACGCCACGTGGACGGCCCCCGAGAACGCGGCGCTCGGGGCGTCGAAGTCCTGGGTGGCCTCGAGGCGCGGCGCGAGGGGCTCCGGGGGTCCGCCCGCCGGCGCAGAGTGAGCGACCTGCGCCAGCTCGGCCACCGTCAGGCCGCGGTCGGGCACGCCTCGGACGGACACACGGCCGTCGCGGAGCTCGAGATCCGCCTCGTGGGCCTCGAGCAGTCCGGCCGCCAGCTCGAGGAGCTTCGCGCGCACGGCGGCGGCCGCGCGCTGGACGGTGCCGCTCTGAGCGATGGCGCCCCGGCTCGCGAAGGTGCCGGTCCCGGCGGGCGAGGCCGCGGTGTCGACGGGGCGGACATCGACGCGATCCGGCGCGATCCCCAGCTCGGCAGCGACGAGCTGGGCGATCGTGGTCCGGTGCCCCTGCCCCTGGGATGGGAAGGAGACGAAGCAGGCGACTCGCGCATCCGGCAGCAGCTCGACGCGCGCCGCCTCGACTCCCGGCACTTCGACCATGCCGCGGCGTCGGTAGGTCTCCGAGCCCATGCCGGTGTATTCCGTGTAACAAGCGAGCCCGACGCCGAGGAGCCGCCCGCGCCCCCGCGCCTCGTCCCTCTCCCGCGTGAGGCGATCGTACCCGGCCAGGTCCAGGGCCTGCTCGAGCGCCTTGGGAAGATCCCCGCTGTCGTACACGAAGCCGCCAGCCGACGTGAACGGGTAGGCGTCGCGCGAGATGAGGTTTCGGCGGCGGATCTCGGCGGGATCCAGCCGCAGTCGATCGGCGAGGAGATCGAGGGTCCGCTCCATGACGAAGGCGGCAAACGCCATTCCGACCCCGCGATACGCGCCGAGCGGCGGCTTGTTGGTCGCGATGGCCATGCACTCGTACGCGTAGGCCGGCGTGCGGTACGGGCCAGGCAGGATCGCGGCGGTGCCGAATGGCTCCAGCGCCTGCGTGAGCGGGTGGATGTGATAGGCGCCGGCGTCGGAAACGACTCGCGCCCGAAGTCCCAGCAGGACGCCGTCGTCGTCAGCCGCCGCCTCCAGCTCCACGCGGGCTTCTCGCGCCTGCGAGGCGGCCGCGAAGTTTTCGCGGCGCGTCTCCGTCCACTTGACGGGCCGCCCGGCGACGCGGGCCAGCGCGGCCACGGCGATGTCCTCCGGCATCACGTGCATCTTTTGCCCGAAGCCCCCCCCGGTGTCGGGGACGATCACACGCACGCGGCTCTCCGCCAGCCCGAAGCTCCGGGCCAGCGCGGTGCGATAGACGAACGGGATCTGCGTCCCGGTCCAGACGGTGAGACGATCGTCCTCCCAGCGGGCGACGATCCCCCGGGGCTCGAGGGGCACGGCCGAGCAGCGGCCGTGGCCGAAGCGCTCGTGAATGCGGACCGCCGCGCGGGCGAACGCGCCGTCCACGTCGCCCTGGCGGCGCCGCTGCTGCACGAGCACGTTGCCGGGCGCCGTCTCGTGAAGGAGCGGAGCGCCCGGGGCGAGGGCCGCGTCCACGTCCGCGAGGGGCGGCAGCGCCTCGTAGCCGGCGGCCACGCGCTCGCACCCGTCGACCGCGACGTAGGGCGTCCTCGCGGCCACCACGGCCACCGCCTCACCCACGAAACGCACGCGGGACCCGGCCAGAGCGGGCCATGCGGTCGCGGCGAAACCCTCGCTCTCGAACCGGGGGGAGAGCGGTCGGGCCCACTCCGCCAGGTCGCGCCCGGTGAGGGCGGCAACGACCCCGGGCACGTCGAGCCCCGCCGAGGCGTCGACGCCCGTCACGCGCGCGTGCGCGTGAGGGCTCCGCACGAACGCGGCGTGAAGCATTCCCGGGAGACGGATGTCGTCGAGGTATCGCCCCTGGCCGGCGAGGAGCGCCGGGTCCTCGAGCCGCTTCACGCGAGCCCCCAGCACGCGCGTGGCGACGCCGGGTCCCGCGCCGGCGACCATCTCAGCGACGGGCGACCCGCGGCAGCACCTCGCCCGCCAGAAGCTCGAGCTGCTCCATCCCCCAGTCGAGCGGGTTCAGCACGACCCACTCGCAGCCGTTCAGGGCGTCGAGCTTGCCCCGGATCCGGTCCGCGAGCTCCTCGGCCTCGCCGAGCAGGTAGAACTCCCGCCAGTAGTCGAGGTCCATCCCCGAGTAGACCTTGAAGTGGGGAATGGCCGACTCGGGCTTCTCGCCGGGCTTGAGCACCCAGATGAAGTTCGAGTAGACCTTCGACATCTCGTCGGGCTTCCGGCCGAAGTCTCCCATGAACCGCTGGATCTTCTCCCAGTCGCTCCGGACCATCTCGGCGGTCGACGAGGAATGCGGCACCCAGGTCCGGGCGTACTTGGCGATGCGCCGCAGGACCGGGTCGATGTTGGGGACCGTCTGCCCGTAGATCTTCTCCGAGGGCTGGGTCCCGCCACCGATCCAGATCGGCGGGTGCGGCCTTTGCGCGGGTTTGGGGTCGATCGTCACGTTCTCGAACCGGTAGTGGGCGCCCTGGTACGTGACGTTGTCGCCCGCCCAGAGCGCGGTCACCGCCTCCAGCATCTCGTCCATGCGCCGCCCGCGCTCGCGGTGCGGGATGCCCATCAGCCGGAACTCGTCTTCGTGCCATCCGACGCCCACGCCCAGGATCGTCCTCCCGCCGGAGAGGACGTCGAGCGTCGCCCACTCCTTCGCGAAGTAGGCGGGATTCCGGAGCGGCAGGACCAGCACCATCGTGCCGAGCCGGATCGTGCGCGTCACGCCGGCCAGCGCCGCGAGCATGGCCACCGGCTCGAGCCACGTGCAGGAATAGGCGGGCGGCGTGAGCAGGAGGTGGTCGATGGCGACGGCGCACTCGAACCCCAGGTCCTCGGCACGGCGGAGATAGGCGCCCATCTCCTGGAGCGAGGCGGTCTTGGGCCCCAGCGCGAAGCTGGGGAGGCGGAGACCGGCCCTCATCGGAGCCCGTCCTCCTTCTTGGCCTCGGTGATGGTGAGGCCGCCCACGCGGGGATGCGGTCGGCCCCCATCCGTCACCACCAGGGCGACCAGGATCTCGTTCGCCCTCGGCGCGTCCGGCACGCGCACCTCCATCGCGTCGAAGTGGGTCCGGACGAAGGCCGCGTCCTTGTAGTGAAGCGGCACGTCGATGGGCGTCCCCGGCCCGCCGAGCTTCTTCGCCGACGGGATGATGGCCTTGCCGCCGCCCACCGTGGCGCGGAACGGCGTGCCCAGCGTCGGATGGAGGATGGCCGCCGCGTGCTCGTACTCGCCGTCGACGCCGACGATGGCCGCCTTGCCGTAGGAGTGCACGGGCCCGCTTCCGCCGAGCGCCGCGACGGCCCGCCGCCCGAGCAGCTCGCCGAGCTCCTCGCCGGTCTTGATCAGCGCCTGGAGGTCCTCGACGAAGCGCCCCGCGAACGGGTTCTCGATCACCGCCACCGCGGCCGCCTTCTTGATGGGCTTGGCGACCGGCTTCCCGCCGTCCTCCACGATCTCCTCCACGAGCGTGACCAGCTTCCGGATCCGCATCAGTGCCCTCCCCCGGCCGGACCATGCCCCTTGACCACCTCGGCCGCCCGGGCCGCCGGCGGCGTGTTGCGGCTCCGGCCGATCCTGACCTGGCCGTCGATCAGCACCATGGAGATGCCGCAGAGATCTCCCGCCCTGAGCGCGTCGCGTGCCGTCTTCCCGACCGAGCCGATCGGCGCGTCCACGACGCAGAGGTCGGCCTCACGGCCCGGCTCGATGACGCCGGCGTGGAGCCCGTACACGCGCGCGGTGTTGCCGGTAGCCATGCAGATCGCTTCCTCGGGCTCGATCCCCCCGAGCGAGGTCAGGTGGGCGATGACACGCAGGATGCCGAGCGGCACCACGCCGGTGCCCGAGGGCGCGTCGTTGCCGATGATGACGCGATCGAGCGCCTTCGCGTCCTTGGCGCGCGCCAGGGTGTGGAGCGCGGTCCGGCCGTTGCCGCAGTGGACGATCTCGAGCGCCATGTCGGTCGCCACCAAAACGTCGATCTCGCGCTCGCTCATGGAGGTCGTCCCGCCGTTGATGTGCCCGACGACGTGCGGCGCCGCCTCGAGGACGACCTCGGCGCTGATGGGGCTCGAGCCGGCGATGGAGGGGCCGCCCGTGTGGATCGTCACGGTCATGCCGTGCTTCTTGGCCCACTTCACCATCGGCGCGGCGTCCTTGCCGGTCCGGACCGATCCGAGCCCGATCTCGCCGACGAGGCGGACCCCCGCCCGCGCCATCTCGGCGAAGTCCTCCTCGACCAGGCCCAGCTCGAGGATGGGCGCCCCCGCGTGAACCTTGACGCCGGAGGGACGCGCGTTCGCGTAGGCCTTGGCAGCCACGATCGCCAGCGCCTTCAATCCGACGATGTCCTTGGGCCGGCCCGGCAGGTGCACCTCGCCAGCCGAGATCATCGTCGTCAGGCCGCCGTTGAGCCCCGAATCGATGAAGTCCACGGTCCGCTGCCGCGGGGTGAAGTCGCCGAACACCGGGTGACAGTGGGAGTCGATCAGGCCCGGCACGACGGTCGAGCCCTTGGCGTCGATGACGGTGTCGGCTGCGTCCTCGAGGCCTTTGCCCACCGCGGCGATGCGGCCGTCCTCGATCTGGATCGAGTCGGCGTCCAGGAGCGGGCGGCGAATGTCCCCGCTGATCAGCATCCCGATGTTGCGGATCAAGGTCTTCATCGCGATCCCCCGCGTCCACGCATGGTCCGCGCTGCCTCGAACGGCTCGGATGGGCTTCGATTCTGTCAGATCCATGGAGTCCGCGCAAACGCCGTGGGGCATTTCGCACCGTGGGAATTCGAGATCTCGCCGCTCGTGCGCCTCCGCTCAGGTCCACGGCAGCGCCGTCACCGTCGGGAGGCGGCGGAAGCAGCTGAGCTGAGTCGGGCGCCACGACATGGCGCCGGCGGTGTACGGGCCGCGAGCGAATCCGGGCGGCTTTGGCTAGCGCCGGACGCCGACGTAACGCAGCAGGGTCTCGGGCTCCGCGGTCAGCTCCGCCGGCGTCGCCTGGCGCACGATGCGGCCGTTCTCGATGAGGGCGATCCGATCGGCCACTCGAAGGACGGCGTCCACCTTCTGCTCGACCAGCAGGATGCCCACGCCGCGGTCGCGGAGGGCCGTCACCGTCGCGAGGACGCGATCGACGAGAGCGGGCATGAGCCCCTCGCTCGGCTCGTCCATCAGGAGAATCGTCGGGCGGGCGCAGAGCGCGCGGGCGGTGGCGAGCATCTGCTGCTCCCCGCCCGAGAGAGTCCCGGCGCGCTGGGCGAGCCGCTCCCGCAGGACCGGGAACAGCTCGAGCACGGGCCCGAGCGTCTCCTCGCCGCTCGAACGCACGAGGAGGCCCATGCGAAGGTTCTCCGCGACCGTGAGGTCCGGGAAGAGCCGACGGCCCTGCGGGACGTAGGCAACCCCGCGCCGGGGAATCTCGTCGGGCGACACGCGCAGGAGATCGGTGGCGCCGAGGGTGATCGCGCCCGACCGCGCCTTGACCAGTCCCATGATGGCCTTGAGCGTCGTCGTCTTCCCCGCCCCGTTCCGGCCGAGCAAGCCGACCACCTCGCCGGTCGCGACCTCGAGCGACACGTCCCGCAGGACGTGGACCGCGCCGTAATGGCAGTTGACGTGGTCGAGCCTGAGCGTCATCCGGCTCACGCGTCAGCGCCCCAGATAGGCCCGCTGGACCTCGGGGTGCGCTTCGATCTCCGCCGGGGTGCCCTCGGCGAGGACCCGACCGCGGTCCATCACCGTCACCCGGCCGGCCAGCTCGAGGACGACGCTCATGTTGTGCTCGATGAGCAGGACCGTCGTCGTCCCCGCGATGCGCCGCACCAGCCGGCAGAGCGCCTCGATCTCGTCGCCGGCGAGCCCCTGCGTCGGCTCGTCGAGGATGAGCAGCTCGGGGCCGAGGGCGAGGGCCATCGCCACTTCCACCAGCCGCTGGTGCCCGTAGGCCAGCGCCCCGGCCTGCTGGCCGCGAAGGTCCCCGAGACCGACCTCGGCCAGCGCCGCGTCCACGGCCGCCTCGACGGGACGCCGATCGAGGGCGATCCAGTCGAGCGGGGTCCGCAGCCGCCGGCGCTGGGCGGCGAGGGCCACGTTGTCGTGGACGGAGAGCTTCCTGTAGATGCTGGTGACCTGGAACGTGTAGACGATGCCGAGGAGCGCCCGCTCCCAGGACCGGAGCCGCGTGATGTCGCGGCCCGCCAGACGCACCTCGCCCGTCGTCGGCCGGAGGCGTCCGCTGACGAGGCCGACCAGTGTCGTCTTGCCGGCGCCGTTCGGGCCGATCAGCGCCCGCACCTCGCCGCGGTCCAGCCGGAGATCGACGCCGCTGACGGCCTCGAGGCCGCCGAAGCGCTTCGAGATTCCCCGGGTCTCGAGCAGCGGGGTCACGGAAGCCACGCCGCCCACCGCGCCCGGATTCCGCCCACGATGCCGGCCGGCGCCCACAGGGTCATGACCACGAGGGCAGCGCCCACGACCAGGAGGTAGGCGGTCGTGAAGCCGCTCGTGATGTCCACCACGTAGGTCATCACGAGCGTGCCCACCAGCGGGCCCAGCACGGTCCCGGCGCCGCCCAGAAGCGTCCACAGCAACGGGTAGATCGAGTAGAGGATGCCGCCGAACGTGGAGCCGACGTATGCGAACAGGAGCGTGTACGCGGAGCCCGCGACGCCCGACAGGAGCCCGGACACGACCACGGCGAAGAGACGGTACCGGGACGTGTTGTAGCCGAGGAGTCGCGTGCGCTCCTCGTTCTCACGCACCGCCACCAGCACGCGCCCGACCGGCGAGCGGGTGAGCCAGAGGCTCGCCAGGAGACACGCGGTGAGGACGGCCAGCGCCAGGTTGTACTTGACGCTCGGCTCGGCCAGGGCCAGGCGCCGCCCGGGGAGATCCACGTGGAGGCCCGTCAAGATGAACCCCTGATCGCCTCCGGTGACGCCGTTCCAGTAGAGCGTCGCCAGATAGAAGCTCTGGGCCAGCATCATCGTCACGATCAGGAAGGCGGAGCCGGTCGTTCGCAGGGTCAGGAGCCCGACCACGGCCGCCACCGCCAGGCCGGTAACGGCGCCGGCGAGGAATCCCGCCGCGACCCCGAAACCCAGGTGGTGGATGGTGAGCCCGGTGCCGTACATCCCGGCCGCGAAGAACATGGCGTGCCCCAGGCTCATCAGACCCGTATAGCCCAGCAGCACGTTGTAGCCGACCGCATAGGCCGCCAGCACCATGACGCGCGCCAGCATGCCGTGGTGGAACGGGGGCAGCACGAGCTGCAGCCCCGCGAGCAGCCCGACGACGGCCAGGTGCAGCAGGAGCACCCGGCCGGAGTGCCGCCCGCTCACGCCGTGGCTTCGCCGAACAGGCCGCGGCCCCGCAGCGCCAGGACCAGCGCGACCAGTAGCGTGGCGACGATCTTGGCGAGCGTGGGCGAGAACAGCACGGAGATCACCCCGTCGCTCAGCCCGACGAGGAGCGCCGCGACCAGCGTGCCGCGGAGGCTCCCGAGCCCGCCGAGGATCACGACCACGAACGACAGCAGGAGGGCGTCCTGGCCCATGAGGTAATGGGCCTGCTGGACCGGGACGATCAGAGCCCCGGCCACGGCCGCCAGGCCGGCGCCCACGCCGAAGGCGATCGTGTAGACGCGGTTCACCGGCACGCCGAACGCCTGGGCCATCTCCCGGTCCTGCTGCGTCGCGCGCATGTACAGCCCGAGGCGCGTGCGCGAGAGGGCCGTCCACGTCGCCACGAGTAGCGCCGCCGCCGCAACGGCGACGACGAGCTTGTACCCGGAGTAGCCGAACCACGGGAAGACCACGCGGAAGTAGATGGGGGGAGTGACGGGCCGGGCGTAGGGGCCGTACGTGCTCAGGACCAGCTGCTGGAGGATGTAGAGGAGCCCGATGGTGGCCACGATCGTGCTCTCCGGCTCGTAACCGATCCGCCCCAGCACGAGCCGGTCCGCCAGGATCGCCACGGCGCCGACGACGACCGGGGCGGCCAGGAGCGCCAGGAGGAAGCTCCCGGTGACCGTCGACACGTACCAGGTCACCACCGCCCCGAGCATGAAGAACTCCCCGTGGGCGACGTTGACGATCCGCATCACGCCGAACACGAGGGACAGCCCCAGGGCGGTCAGCGCCAGGACCAAGGCGCCGACCGTGCCCTCGAGGAGGGCCAGGAAGAGGTGGGCCTCGAGGCTCATGAGCGCGGAAGCGCGGCGGGGGCGGCGCCCGCCGTCCCCGCCGGGGTCGGGGCGGGACTACAGCGGTTGCTTCGTATAGTCCGCCTCGGGCTCGTACATCGAGTCCTCGATCGCCGTCCGGTGGACGACCTGCAGCTGGCGCTTCTCCACCCTGGAGATGACCTGCTGGCCGAACGCCTGGTGGATCCGGCCCACGAAGCGCTTCGGCCCCTGGGGGTGCTCGAGGCCTTCCGGGAATGACTGGAAGCCCTCCAGGGTCTCGATGAAGGCCTTGTAGTCGGCCCCCGGCCGCTTGTACCCGCTCTTCTCGACGGCCTCCTTGATCACGAAGAGCGTCTCCCAGCAGCCGAACATGTGGGACGCCGTGGACACGTCCTTCGGATCCGAGACGCTCGCCCCGCTGTCGTTGATCCCCACCCGCTCCCGGTACTGGCGCACGTGCGCCGGGGTGCTCGGGCCGGCGTAGCGCGGGAAGGCCTCCCAGAAGTACGTGCCCTCCAGGAACTCGAGCCCGGGGCTCGCGATGTCCACGCCTTCCACCGAATCGACGAAGCCGAAGATCTGCGGCCGCTTCGAGCCGAAGTGCTCTCCCATCTCCCGGGCGAAGGTGAGCACGCCGGGGCCGACCATGACGTGGTACAGCACCTCCGTGTCGGCCGGGACGCGGGGGAAGTATTTCGTGAAGGAGGTCTCGGTCGGCGGGATCGGAATGAGGGCGCGCACGGTGCCGCCCTGGGCGGCCGCCACCTTGCTGAAGAAGTCGCGGTGGTCGTGGCCGAACGCGTAGTCGGGGAAGATCAGCGTGACCTTCTTGCCGAGGTTCTTGAGGATCCACCCGGCCACGGCCGTGATCTGCGCCCGCACGTCGGTGATGCCCGGCTGGAACACGTAGCGGTTCAGGCCGCCGGAGGCGACGTGATAGCCCTCGCTCACGACCAGGTACGGGATCTTGAGCTCCCCCGCCCGCGGGGCCGAGGCGATGACGACGTGCGAGAAGAGGGTGCCGAAGATGAAGTCCACCTTGTGCTGGGTCGCGAACTTCTCGACCACCTCGGCGCCGCGCTTCGGGTCCGTCCCGTCGTCCTCCGCGACGATCTCCACGGGCCGCCCGCCGATGCCGCCCTTCTCGTTGATGAGCTTCACCGCCGCCGCCGTCGTGCGCTCGTACCAGCGACCGTAGACGGCGCCGATCCCGGTCCGGTGGACCTGGAAGCCGAGCCGGAGCGGCGCCGCCTGCGCGGCCGCGGGCGACACCCACGGGCCCGGAAGGTGGGCGCCCACAGCCAGGGCGCCGCCCGTCTTCAATAGAGTCCGTCTGGAGATCCTCGTTCCGCTCGAGATGGCCTCGCTCATGGCTGGTCCTCCCGGAAGGTTGGGCCGCTCCCCTGGGGCGTCGACCGGCCTCTTGTAGCACGATCCCCGCAACCCGTTCAACGGATCGCGGGTCGCCCGAGGACCTTCCAGTCTGGGCGCGGGTTGGCTCGTCTGCCGGCCCTCACGCGGCGACGCGCGCCCGCGAGGGAAGCTGATAGAGCTTCGCGACGTTCTCGCTCGTGATCTTCCGGCGGACGTGCTCCGGCAGTCCGGCCAGGTTCTTCTCGAGGTGGCGCCGCGAGTCGGGCCAGAGACAGTCCGGATGCGGGTAGTCGGCGCCCCAGATGATGTTGTCCTCGCCCACGATGGGGATCGCGGGCTCGAGATACTGGTCCTGCTGGTACGTGGTGAATCCCTGGCGCCGGAAGTAGTCGCTGGGCTTCAGGGAGAATCCGAGCGATCGGCCGCGATCCTCGTACTCGGTGTCCAGGCGATCGAACACGTAAGGGATCCAGGTCACGCCGGCCTCCCCGAGGACGAAGTTGAAGGTCGGATAGCGCTCGCAGGCGCCCGAGGCGATCAGGGAGACCAGCACCTCCATCCCGTCGAGCTGGAACAGGCTCGCCCGCACGAGGCGCCAGGTCACCGCGTACTCCTTCTCCATCTGCGGCGTGTCGGGCGCCCGCAGGCCCTTGAAGCCGCTGGAGTGGAACGAGATCGGGAACCGGCACTCCTGGGCGGCCTCCCAGAGGGGATCCCAGCCGCCGTGATAGAGGGGCACGCTCAGGCGCTTGAACGCGAGATCCCCGCCCCGGAGCCCGAGCTTGGCGCAGCGCCGCACCTCGGCGGCGGCCAGGGCGGGATCGGTGTTCGGGATGATGGCGAGGGGAAAGATCCGGTCGGGATCGCTGCGCTTGGCGAAGTCCGCGGCCCAGTCGTTGTAGATCTGGTTGGTCCAGGCGCGCAGGTCCGCGTCCTCGATCAGCTCGTTGATCATGAGGCAGCCGTAGATGATCTCGGCGTCGACGCCGTCCCGATCGAGATCGGCGAGCCGGAGGGCCGGCGTGGTCGGCCGGGGCTGGGCGCCGGGGCGATAGTCCCACGTGAAGCCGACCGCCTTCATCTCGTCGATGTGGCCGAAGACCCCGGGCTCGTACTTCAGGAACCGCGGCCCCACCCCGTTCCACATGCCCTGGTCGCGCCCCTCCACGAGCCAGTGGCAGCCGTCCTCCCGCTCCTCCACGCGCGGCGCGAGCAGCCGCCACTTCGCCGGCGCCTGGGACGACCAGAGATCGGGCGGGCAGTAGGTGAGATCGATGTGGTTGTCGCCGGAGATCAGTCGGTCGTGCATCGGAGCCTCCTATCCCGGTGAGGTTCCATGGCCTCGGGCGCCCGTCATTCGAGGCGCTCCGTTCAGCCGATCCCCTTGAGAGCAGCCTCCGCCTTCTCCAGCCAGAAGTCCATGCCCATCTCCCGATACATCGCGACCGCTGTCGTCAGATGCTTGCATTGGGACACCTCCGGGCCGACGGCGGATCGGTACGTCGGCTCCTCGCGCCAGTGCGATGCCAGGGAGCTCTCGGCCGCAGATACGGCCACTTAGCTGTCGGCGCCCTTGTCGGTTCCGCGGCCTCGCCAGTGGCGAAGGCGAAGATCCGCCGCCACCGCCATGTCCCACCGCCTATCGGCCGTTCGGCCAGACCGGCTGGTGGCTGCCGAGCGGCACGGTCGGGCGGGCCCAGTAGGGCGGCGTCTCGGACAGCTCGAGGGCCGGCTTGAGATGTCGGAGCCGGCCGAAGGGCGTGTCCGTCTCGACGCAGAGCTCGGCCGGATCGCCGGTCCCGCTCGCCTTCGCCGGGTCGCAGGTCGCGCCGAGGCCGACGAACCACATCCCGCTCCGGCAGAGCGAGGCGCGCACGTGATAGCTGCCGCCTTCCCGCGCGCGTCGGCCGAGCGCGACGAGGGTGCCCAGCGCCGCGAGGTACCCGGTCGTGAAGTCGCAGGCGGCGACCGGCATCCGTTCCGGTCGGTCGGGCCGGCCCTGGGCCGCCGCGATGCCGGTGACCGTCTGGGCAAGCTGCTCCCAGCCCGGGCGTGCCTCCCACGGGCCCGCGTGGCCGTAGCAGTTGATCGACACGTAGATCAGCCCTGGCCGCAGCGCGGTGAGCTCGTCGGGGCCGAAGCCGCGCCGCGCGAGTGAGCCGGCTCGGTAGCCCTGCGCGAAGACGTCGGTCTGGCGGACCAGCTCGCGCAGCCGCGTCGCGTCGTCGGGCTGGTCGAGATCGAGGAAGGCCGAGAGCTTGCCGTGGTTCGTGTCCATCACGAACGCGTCAGGGTTGGGCAGCCAGGGCGAGGCGATGTAGAGCACGTCGGCGCCGTGCTCGGCCAGCGTCCGGGCGTGTGACGGTCCCGCGAGGATTCGCGTCAGGTCGAGCACCCGCACGCCGGAGAGCGGTCGCTCTCCGGCCGGCAACGGTTCCGGCGCGGACTCGCCCAGCTTGACGATCTCGACTCGCGGTCGATCGGCGAGCGCGCGGCCCTGGGGGTGCGCGGCCCACTCCTCGGCGGTGCGCACCATCGCGCCGCACTGACCGGCCTGGGCGAGCGCGTCCTCCAGCGCCTCGCCGTCCCAGCCCGCCACCGCGGCCGCGACGGACTCGCGCTCGCGCGCGCAGCCGAGCACCCGCATCGTGCCGTAGGCGAGGTTCGACAGGGCGCCGTGCACGTGCACCCAGCGGCCGTCGCGGCAGCGGTAGAAATCCACCAGCGGGTTGCCCGTGGCAGGCCCGAGCGGGCCCGGCCCGCCGTCGAGCCTGAGATAGTCCCGGCTGTGCAGCGACGCCGCGGCCCGTCGAACGTCGACGCGCGCCCGCTGGGGCCGGCCGCCCCGGAGCTCCCAGAGATCCGACACCGCCACGCCGCAGGCGGCCAGCGCCACCGCGGCCGCCTCGCCGACCGGGAAGCGGTAGCCGAGGACCGGGTCACGTCCGACGATTGTCGCCTGCACGCCCTGTGAAGGCTTCAGGCCGACCTCGCCCAGCAGGTCGTGCACTCGAGTGTCGATCATCTCTGCCTCCGCACGGCTGTGGGTCAGTACGCGAGCGTGGCCGCTCGGGTGATCATCGAGACTGCGGCACCTGCGCGGGCAGCCGCTCGCGCAGGAGGCGGATGTGCTCCGGGCCCAGGCCGCAGCAGCCGCCCAGCACCTGCACGCCCTGGCGCAGCCAGCCCATCGCGTGGGTGACGAAGTCCTCGGGCGACATCACGTCCACGAACTGCCAGCTCGGCATGACGAAGTGGCCGCTCTCCGGGTAGGCGGCGAGCGGCCCTGTCCAGTGGCGCTTCGCCACCTCGATGGCCGGGCCGGTATCCCCGACCTCGCTGTGCATGACGGCCAGGAGGGCGCCGCCGCGCGCCATCACGGGCGCGATGACGTCCGCGAACGCCAGGTCGTCCCTGACGCCGCTGAACATACGCACGGTCCCGTCGGCGGCGCGCCGGCAGGAGAATCCGACCCATACCGGAAGCCCCGTCGCCCGCGCCGCATCGACAGCCCCGACGCCGTAGTCCACGTCGCGCATCATCTCGAGCACGAGGAGGTCGGCGCCCGCGCGCGCGAGGATGTCGGCCTGCTCGCCGAGCATCGCGGTCATGTCAGCGACCGACGGCCGGCGCGCCGGCTCGGCGCCCGGCGCCATCGTCGACATCGACCCCGCCACCCACACGTCCCGGCGGCCTGCCGCCCGATCGCGTGCCTCCCGGGCGAGCTCGACGGCCCGCCGGTTCACCTCGACCACGCGCTCGCCCAGCCCGGCCGCGTCCAGGAGGCTGCGAGCGGTCGCGAAGGTGTTGGTGATGATGATGTCTGCGCCCGCCCGGATGTAGTCCTCGTGGACGCTCCGCACGACGTCGGGATGGGTGAGGTTGGCGGTGGCGCTCCACGCCTGACCGTCCATCGGCACGCCGCGCCGCTCCAGCTCCGTGCCGGTGGCGCCGTCGAGGATGACGACGTCGCCACCCGCGAGGCGCTGCTCGAGCCTGCTCACGCTCATGTCCGCGGCCTCGTCGCGGAGCCTACCAGCGCGCTCTGTTCGTGTCGAGACGCCCGCGAAACCAGGACGGCGAGGGCCATGGAAGGGGCAGAGCTCGATCGTGGTCTTTTCTGCTCGTCGGTCGCGTGACCGCTCGCATCATCGCGTAGACTCGCGCGCCCGGTGTCAGGGTCGGCCGACCGGGCCGGTCTCGTCGGTGGTGGACGGCCCCGCACCGGTGCGCCGGTCAGCCTGGCCCACCCTGGGGACCGCGGCAGCCGCCGGCGAGCCGCCGTCCAGACGTCGTCGATCGTGACGACTATGGCGTGATGGGGCGGGGTCTCCGCCTCATGAACCAGAGGTGCGGCCCCTCGTCGGGGAGGTCCCCCTCGACGGCGATCTCGAAGCCGTACCGCTGGTAGAGCGACACGTTCCGCGGCAGCTCGGTGAACAGCCGGCACTCGACCCCGTCCTGGTCGGCGCGCGAGAGCCCCGCGCGCAACAGCAGGCTTCCCAGGCCGAGGCCCTGTCGCGCGGGGTCTACGCCGATAAAAGGGAGATGCCAGTGCGGGACGGACGGGGCGGCCTCGCGGATGCGACGCTGGTGCTGGAGCAGCGCCTCGTAACGCGCTCGCGCCCCGTCGCTGAAGGCGCTGACGACTGCGGTCAGCCCCGCTCGGTCCGTGCGCTCCCCGGTCCGTCCGATCGCGGCGCTCGGCGGCAGCCAGATGGCGCTCGCCTCGACCGGCCCGGCGGTCACGTACACCTCGCCAAAGAGGAGGCCGTACCGCGTCCAGGCCACCATGAGCGGCGGCAGGAGGCGCTCCCGCTCGACGGGGTCCGACAGCACGTAGATGAAGAACGGATCGTTGGCGAAGGCCCGCGCCAGCATCGCTCCCGATGCCGCGACCTGCCCCTCAGCGAGTCTGACTGGCTCGGCCAGGCTCATCACGAGGTCACCTCACGATTCCAGTATCCAGTGTCGTCCCCTGACCCCTCTCGAGCGGTTCCCGATCATACATCGGCGAATCGAATCACAGGAGTCCCCGAAGGGACGCGGCTCGACGCTAGCCGACGGCCGGCGTCGACAGGAGCCAGAGCCCCAGCGCCGTGTACCCGATCATGAGGAGAACCATCGGAAGCTGGCTCGCCAGCGCCCGCCCTCGCCCGGCCAGTCGCACGGCGAGCGCATGAGCGACGACGACCCCCGCCACGTGCGCGCCTACGATGAGCGCGACCTGTGCGTGCCAGACGGCATAGACGCGTGCCGGATCCGAGAGGAACGAGGTCACGACCGGCAGGTCGCGCGTCCCCGCCAGGTTCCAGCCGCGCGCGAAGGGGTCGGAGGCGGCCCGGATCGCGTGCTGGACATCCACCAGGAAGACCGGCAGGTAGTGCGCGAAATGGTATCCGCAGGCGATGGGAACGAGCGGCAGCGCGAAGAGCGCGACGAGCTGGGCCGTTGGCAGACGGATCCGACCCAGTCGCGCCAGCAGGCCGACTGCCACCGCGTACGCGAGCGCCAGTGCCGCGAAGACCGCAATCAGGCCCAGCGTGTTCGGAAGCACGAGAGCGGTGCGGCCCGGATACGCGAGGGGGTTCACGCCGAGCAGCCCGAGCCACCGGAACGTCCGGGAGAGTCCGTCGAACGACACGGACGCGAGCACGAGAAGGACGAACGCCGCCAGGCTCACGGCGCGGGTCTCCCCTCGGAGCAGCCTGAGCGCAGGGAGCGTGATCTCGATCCGACGAGCGGCGCCACGGTCTGGCCCGTCCACGCCCAATGGCGAGAGCCACGAGACCATCCGGAAGAAGACGGAAAACGGCTCCGCCTCGCGAAGCCACGGCTCCCCGAAGGCGAGCAGGCCCGCGAACTGAAAGAGGAGATAGCTGGCGGCCAGACGGGCCAGCACCGCGGGGTCTGAGGGCGCCGGGTAGATGAGCTCGACCCAGGCGAACGCGAGGAATCCCGCGACCGCCGGCCAGTGCGCGGCCCACGAGGGATACGCGAAAGGCGGACGGATACGCCGCCGGCGAAGCCGCCCGACCGAGGTCAAGAGGCGGTAGAGGCCGATCCAGGGATTCAGGTACGCCCAGAGGTTGCCGAAGATGGCGTGCAAGTAGGTGAACCCGATCCACCAGACGGTCCAGACGAACAACGGAAGCGGATTCGCGAGAGGATCGCGGCTGCCGACGAGGCCCGCGGCGATCAGCAGGACGACGATGGCAAGGGAGAACAGGCTCGTGGCCGTGGAGAGCCTCGCGCCCCCGAGCCACGCCGGGAGGCTCCATCTCACCGAGAGCGCCTCGAGGCGCGCGAACACCCGCGGCGGCGCGACCGCGGTGAGGAAGAACGTCGCCGCCACGACGATCGCCCCGCCCGCCACGTACAGGTGCGTCGGCAGCAGCAGAATGAAGGCCCCACCACCGACGTGGGCGAAGCCGACCGCGGGCCAGGCCGCCGCGACCGCGGTGGAGACGATCAGCATTCGCGCGACCCGCGGACGCGTCGCCGGTTGCCGAGTCATGCCGCCGTCGACCCCAGTCGGATGAGCGCGATGATCGAGCTGGACGTCCGGTTCACCTTGTGTCCGATCTGGGCGTCTTCATCGACGTGCCGGTCACGACCCACTCTACGGGAATGCGGATACACCCTGCCCGCGACGTCTGACCCGGGCGTGATCGCTCCGATCCCCAGGGGGCTGGGTCACCGCGCCGGCTCCTGGACCCCCTCGTGTGAGCCAACCTCGCCGTAGGATCGGTGAGATCGCTGGGCGGGGCCACATCCCGGAGGCGGCGGTACACCTCGGCCACGCGCCGCGACGCTATACTCGTCCGGCAGGAGGTGCTCGATGGCCGGCTACGATCCCCGTGAGTTCCAGGCTCTCACCTTCCACGACGCCGTACCGAAGTTCCGCGACGGCGGCGATACGCCACGCGCCTATCTGGAGCGCTGCCTGGCCACCATCGCAGCACGCGAGCCGGTGGTCCGGGCCTACGCCGCCCTGAACGCGGACGGGGCGCGGGCGGCGGCCGACGCCAGCACCGCGCGCTGGAAGGCGGGCGAGCCGCTGTCGCCGATCGACGGACTGCCGATCAGCATCAAGGACCTGCTCGAGACCAAGGACATGCCGACGCAGATGGGCTGCGAGGCCTACCGCGGCAACTTCCCGAAGCGCGACAACGCGGCGGTGTGGGCGCTGCGCCAGGCCGGCGCGGTGGTCCTCGGCAAGACGGTGACCGCCGAGCTCGGCGGCTCGCATCCCGGTCCGACGACGAATCCGTTCGATCCGGCGCGCACGCCGGGCGGGTCCTCGTCCGGCTCCGCCGCCGCGGTCGCGGCACGCATGGTGCCGGCGGCGATCGGCACCCAGGTCGGCGGCTCGATCATCCGGCCCGCCGCCTATTGCGGCAACGTCGCGCTGAAGCCGAGCCAGGGCGGCATCAACCGCGGCGAGCGCCAGGCCACCAGCATGAGCACCCACGGCGTGCACGCGGGCTCGATCGAGGACATGTGGCAGGTCGCGTTCGAGATCGCCAGTCGCTGCGGCGGCGACCGCGGTGGACCCGGCCTCACCGGCCCGTCGGCGCCGCCCGCGGCGGCAAAGCCCGACCGGCTGATCGTGCTCGAGACCGAAGGCTGGGCCGGGCTCGACGCAAAGAGCCGCTCCGCATTCGAGAGCCTGCTGGAGAACCTGCGCCGCGTGGGCGTCACGCTCGTTCGGCGCGGCGATCATCCCTGGGTCGAGGCGCTCGAGCAGGCGGTCGGCAACGCGCGCGCGCTGTGCAACGCGATCACGTCCTGGGAGAATCGCTGGTACCAGCGCAACCTGATCGACGAGCATCCCGAAGGCGTCAGCGAGCGCGCCAAGGCCGTGGTGGCTCAAGCCGAGGCGATGACGCCGGTCGAGTACCAGGCGCGACTGGTCGAACGCCAAGCGGCGCAGCTGCGCCATGCCGCCGTGGCACCGCTCGCGGACGCGATCGTCACCCTCGCCTGCCCGGGACCGGCACCCCTGTGGTCGGGCGACGTGCCGGGGAAGCCGCTCGCGCCGCGCCCGACCGGAGACTTCGTGTTCAATGCGCCGAGCTCGATGCTGTTCGCGCCCGCGGTCACGGTGCCGCTGATGGCGGTCGATGGCATGCCGGTCGGCGTGCAGGTGATGGGCCAGCGCCAGCAGGACGCGCGGGTCACCGCGCTCGCGCGGTGGTTGCTGGCGAACGTGCCGGCGGTGGTGGTGCGCTAGCGACCCTCGCTCTCCGAGGTGACGATGGACGGGCTCATCCTCAGCGGCGCGCGTCGGCTCACGCAGTCGACGCTGTTCGAACGGGCGGCGCGGGCGGCATCGGGTTTCCATGCGCTGACCATCGCCGAGAACGACGCGGTGGCGCTGGTGCTCCGAAACGACTTCGCGTTCTTCGAGGCCGCCATGGGCGCCGGCCTCCTCGGCGCCTACGCGGTGCCGGTGAACTGGCACTTCAAGGTCGATGAGGCGAGCTACATCATCCGGGATTGCGGCGCGAAGGCCTTGGTCGTGCACGCCGACCTGCTGCCGCAGATCCGCGACGGAATTCCCCCCGGGACCAGCGTGTTCATCGTGCCGACGCCGCCCGAGCTCCGCGATGCGTACGGCATCGCGGCGGATGCCTGTGCGGTGCCACCGGACGCCGTCTCCTGGGACGCCTGGGTCGCCAGCCAGCCGCGGTGGACCGACCCGCCGCGCGCCACGCGCACCAACATGATCTATACCTCGGGCACGACGGGACGTCCCAAAGGCGTGCGCCGGCAGCCAGCGACGCCCGAGATGCAGGCGACGATGACGGCCATGGTATCCCGCATCTTCGACATCCGCCCGGGCGAGGGTATCCGCACCGTCGTGACCGGACCCGTCTACCACTCCGCGCCCAACCTGTACGCGCTGTACGCCGTGCGCGACGGCGGCCTGGTCATCCTGCAGCCGCGATTCGAGGCCGAAGACCTGCTGCGCCAGATCGAGCGGCATCGCATCACGCACCTCCACATGGTGCCGACCATGTTCGTGCGATTGCTCAAGCTGCCGCCCGAGGTGCGCCGCCGATACGATCTCTCGTCGCTCCGGTTCGTCACGCACGCCGCGGCGCCCTGCCCGCCCGACGTCAAGCGGCAGATGATCGAGTGGTGGGGCCCGGTCATCAACGAGTACTACGGCGGCACCGAAACCGGCGGCGCGGTGTTCCATACGTCGGCCGAGGCGCTGAGGAAGCCCGGTACCGTCGGCCGGCCGATCGACGGCGCGGTGGTGAAGATCTTCGACCCCGCCGGCAAGGAGCTGGGGCCGGGCGAGATCGGCGAGGTGTACATCCGGATCGGTGGCTTCCCCGACTTCACGTACCACGGCATGGACGACAAGCGCCGCGAGGTCGAGCGGGCGGGGCTCATCACCTGCGGCGACGTCGGCTACGTCGATGCAGACGGCTACCTGTTCCTGTGCGATCGCGTGCGCGACATGGTGATCTCTGCCGGCGTCAACATCTATCCGGCCGAGATCGAGGGTGTGCTCATCGGCATGCCAGGGGTCCAGGATTGCGCCGTGTTCGGGATCCCGGACGAGGAATACGGTGAGTCGCTCGCAGCGTACGTCGAGCCTCAGGAAGGGGCGACGCTGACCGCCGACGCCGTCCAGGCCTGGTTGCGCGAGCGCATCGCCGCGTACAAGGTGCCGAAGCTGGTCAGGTTCGAGCGCGGCCTGCCGCGCGAGGACTCCGGCAAGATCTTCAAGCGCAAGCTTCGCGCCCCCTACTGGGAGAAGGCCGGCCGGCAGATCTGACGTGGGGCCGCCGACAATGGAGCTTGCGGTGCAGCTCCTCCGGCAGGTCGAAGCGCGAGTCGAGCCGTGTCCTTCGCTCAGGGCCGATCGCAGACCGCGTGGATCGACAGCAGGCGACGCTCGTCGCGGCTCCGCTGCCCGGCGTCCATGATCGCCTGGAGCTCGTCGCCCATGACGAGCTTCGCGATGGCATACGGCGGGAGCGCCGCCGCGGGAGTGGCGACGGAGAACTCGTCCGTCACGTCGTTCCAGACTCGCACGCGGAAGCCGACTGACTCGAGGAGCGCCCGCATCTCCGCGGGCGAGCGGAGGAAGCTCTGCGAGGCATCGCGCGCCCACATCAGCGGGAGGATCGGCGGGCCGCCCGGGCCCGCCATCGGCTCCTGGAACGCGAGCACGCCGCCCTGACGCAGCACCCGATGGAACCCGGCGTAGAGCCGCTCCTTGTCGGGGATGTTCATGCCGCTGTTCTGCGTCCACACCATGTCGAACGCGCCGGCGGGAAACGGCAGCGCGAGGGCGTCGCCGACCCGATGATCCACACGATCGGAGAGGCGCAGGCGCTCGGTGAGGACCTCCCCCGCTCGCACGTAGGACTCGGTGAGGTCGAGGACCGTGACGCGGCAGCCATAGCGAGCGGCGAGCGTGCGGGCCGGTCCCCCGAGGCCGCCGCCGACATCGAGCACACGGGTTCCCGCGGCCGGGGTTACGAGACGCGCGAGCCGCTCCGTGGCCGGCATGCCGCCCCCGTGAAAGTGGTCGGCGGGCGCGACGTCCTCGACGGTGAGGGCCTCCAGATTCTTGCCGGCGGCGGCCAAGGCCGCGAGGATCGCCGGGCCGAGACCGGCGCGCTCCCAGTGCTCGCGGATCGCGGCCGGATCCCCTCCGCGGGCCATGGGAATCAGGACGCCGCTGGCCGGGCCGACGGCGTCAGCGCACACCTCCGGTGACGTGCAGGGTCTCACCCGTGATCCACGCCGCGTCGGCGGACGCCAGGAACACCGCGGCCGGCGCGATGTCCTGGGGCACGCCGATGCGGCCGAGCGGCGTCTGCGCCTCGACCTGCTTCCGGAAGTCGCTCTCGTGGAGGCCGGCGGTCCGGAAGCCCTCCGTCTCGACCATGCCCGGGTTGATCGCGTTCACCCGGATCCCGCGCGGGCCGAGCTCCTTCGCCAAGGAGCGCGTGACGGCGTCGACGGCGGCCTTGGTCCCGCTGTAGACCGAGGCGGTGGGCGGCGCGGCGGTGCTGGCCACCGAGCTGATGTTGACGATGCTGCCGCCCTCGGCGCCGAAGTGCTTCACCGCCTCCCTCGCGGTCAGGATCGGCCCGAGGACGTTGAGGTCGAACTGGCGGTGGAAGTGGTCCTCGGTGACCTGCTCGATCGGCGCGAACTCGTAGATCCCGGCGTTGTTGACGACGATGTCGACCCGGCCGAACGTCGCCTTCGCCTCCGAGAAGAGGCGCTCGACGTCGGCGGCCCGGGCGACGTCGGCTCGCACCGCGACCGCCCGCCCCCCGTCGGCCTCGATCTCGGCGACCACCCGGCTCGCCCCTTCCTTGCTCGACGCGTAGTTCACGACGACGGCGGCGCCCGCTCCTGCCAGATGTTTGGCGATCGAGGCGCCGATCCCCTTCGATGCCCCGGTGACGATGGCGACTTTCCCCTGGAGCTTCCCCGTGAGCGTGCTCATTTGCGACATCCTCCGTGTTCGGTCGTACTGACCGTTGAGATGGCCTCGAGCGGCGCCAGGGATTCCAGCGTCAGGTTGACGGCCGATGGACACCCGCGGGCGCGATAGCTCCAACGGGGATTCGAACCCGTGTATCATCCCGGCCAGGGCCCCTGGTGACCCGCCGACGCGAGCGCGGGTCCTGCGCCAAGCGGGAGGCCCGAGGGAGCCATGGCACACGAGTTTCGCTATCTCTTCACGCCCATCCGGGTCGGGGGCCTGACCCTCCGGAACCGCATCTTCTCCACCGGGCACGCCGAGGCCATGGCCGAGGAGGGCAAGCCCGGCCCCCGGCTCCGCGCCTACCACGAGGGCAAGGCGCGCGGCGGATGCGCCCTCACGATCATCGGCGGGTCGTCGAGTGTCCATCCCTCGTCACCGGCGACGGCGTGGAACATGCCGGCGAACCACGACGACTCGATCATCCCCTCCTACCGCGCGATGGCGGAGGCGATCCACCGCCACGACTGCCTCGTTTTCACCCAGCTGACGCACATGGGCCGGCGGTCGCAGTCGGACAACGAGAGCTGGCACGTGCTGCTCGCGCCCTCCCAGATCCCGGAGAAGGTCCACCGGGAGATCCCGCACGAGATGGACGCCGACCAGATCGCGATGATCGTGCGCGCCTTCGGGGACGCGGTCCGGCGGTCCCGGGAGGGCGGGCTCGACGGGGTCGAGCTCTCGTTCGCCCACAACCACCTGGTCGACCAGTTCTGGTCCCCGGTCTTCAACCAGCGAACGGACGAGTACGGCGGGACTCTGGACAACCGGATGCGCTTCGGCTTCGAGGTCCTCCGGGAGATCCGCCGCCAGGTCGGCCGGGACTACGTGGTCGGCGCCCGCATCTCGGGCGACGAGTTCACCGACGGCGGCCTGACCGCCGAGGACATGGCCGACATCGCGCACCGGCTCGCCGCCTCGGGGCTCGTCGACTTCCTCTCGATCATCGGCGGGGCCGCCCACACCTTCGCGCTCCAGGCGGGCGCCGTGCCCAACATGTCGCTCCCGAACGGCGTGTACGTGCCGCTCGCCGCCGCCATCAAGGCGGCCGTCCCGGAGATCCCGATCTTCCACGCCACGCGCATCGTCGATCCCGTCCATGCCGACCAGATCCTCGCCGACGGGTCGGTGGACGTGGTCGGGATGACCCGCGCCCTCATCGCGGATCCCGACATGCCTCGGAAGGCTCGCGAGGGCCGGCTCGACGAGATCCGCCAGTGCGTGGGCGCGAACGAGGGATGCATCGACCGCATCTACCAGGGGAAGCCGGTCACCTGCATCCAGAATCCGGGGGCCGGGCGCGAGGCCGAGCTGGGCGAGCTGTCGCCCGCGGCGACGCGGAAGCGCGTCGTCGTGGTGGGCGGCGGGGTCGGCGGCCTCGAGACGGCGCGCGTCGCGGCGCTGCGCGGCCACCAGGTCGTCCTCTTCGAGAAGGGCCGGGAGCTTGGCGGCCAGGTCCTCGTCGCCTCCCGCACACCCGCCCGCGCGGACTACGCGGGGATCGCGCGATTCCTGGTGCGCCAGGTCGAGCGCCAGGGCGTCGACGTCCGGCTGTCGACGGCGGCCGACGTGGACGCGGTCCTCGCCGAGCGCCCCGACGTGGTCGTGGTCGCGACGGGGTCTCACGCGTTCGTGCCGGCCCTGCCGGGGCTCGACGGCAAGCACGTCGTCACCGACCGCGACGTGCTCCTCGGGCGGGCCGAGGTCGGGGAGCGCGTGGTCGTCGTGGACGACGTCCACACCCAGCAGGGGCTCTCGACCGCCGACTTCCTGCTCGAGCAGGGGCGGCGCGTGGAGGTGGTCTCGCGGCTCTTCTACGCGGGCCAGGACGTCGGGATCACCTCGATCGTGCCGCTCTACACGCGCCTGTTCGCGAAGGGCGTCGTCTTCACGCCTCACACCGACCTGGTCGCCGTCGAGGGCTCCACGGTCGTCGTCGCCAACGTCTACACCGGCGAGGAGCGCCGCATCGAGGGCGTGGACACCGTCGTGCTGTCGATGGGCGCGCGCTCCACGGACACGCTCTTCCGGGCGCTGCGGGGCCGGGTCCCCGCCCTCCACGCGGTCGGCGACTGCGTCGCGCCCCGCGGCGTCCACCACGCCATCCTCGAGGGCACCCGCGTCGCCCGCAGTCTCTAGGCGGGGTCAGACTTTGCCTTCCGGACAATCCCCGCTCAGGCCGGAGCGCGCAAGGTGAAATGTCCGGAAAGCAAAGTCTGACCCCGGTCTGGGTTGTTGCGGAGGGCGCGGCGGGGGAGGCGACGCTCGAGGCCCTCGGGGAGGCCGCGGAGCTGGCGCGGCCGGGGGTGGCGGGCGCGGTGGCCGTGGGTCCGGCCGGGACGCGCGACGCCCTCGCGGCCCTCGCCCGGCACGGCGCGGCCCGCCTCGTCCTCCTCCGGACGCCCGGCGCGGCGGCTCCGGCCGAGGTGGGATGCGCGGTCGGAGCGTGGCTCGCCGACCACTCCCCTGGCCCGGTGATCGCGCTTCTCCCGCACACGCGGCACGGTCTCGAGGTCGCCGCCCACCTCGCGACGCGCCTCGACGCCGCGCTCGCGCCGGACGCGGTCGGCGCGCGCCGGGCGGCGGACGGAAGCCTCGAGGTCACCCGCCCGGCCTACGGCGACCGCCTCTACGCGACGGTCCGGGTGCCGGCAGGCGCCGCTGCCGTGGTGACGCTCCGCCCCGGCGCGCTCGGCGTCGGTCCGGCCCGCCCCGGCTCCGCGGTCACGGTGGAGGAAGAGCCCGCCACGATCCGACGGCGCGCCGGGCCCCGTGCGCGTGCGCCGCGTGATGGCGGCCGACCCTCGCACCGTCGATCTGCGCGACGCCGAGCGCATCGTCGCCGGCGGCCGCGGCGTGGGCGGCCCCGACGGCTTCCGTCAGCTGGAGGTCCTCGCCGATCTCCTGGGCGCCGCGGTGGGCGGGAGCCGCGTGGCCGTCGATCTCGGCTGGATCCCGTGGGAGCGCCAGATCGGCCAGAGCGGGCGCGCGGTCGCGCCCGAGCTCTACCTCGCCTTCGGCATCTCGGGCGCCAGCCAGCACATCGCCGGAATCGAGCGCGCGCGCACCGTGGTCGCCGTGAACGCCGACCGCGGAGCGCCCCTCCTCGGACGCGCGCAGCTCGCCGCGCTCGGCGACTGGCGCCCCGTCGCCGAGGCGCTGATCGAGCGGCTCCGGCAGCGTAGGACCTCGGCCGCGGCGGGCCGGACGGCGCCCCGATGACGGACGTCACGCGCGCGGTCTGGTGGAACGTTCCCCCCTGGCTCGAGACCCTCCTCTACGTCGGCACCGCCGTCGGCCTCCTGGTGAGCGCGCTCGCCCTCGCGCGCTACGCGCGCGTCGCCCTTCGCGCGCGGCCCGTCGGTTCCGCGGCGGGCTTCCGTCTCGGGCCGGCCCTCGCCCGCGTGCTGGCCGAGGTGCTGTCTCACCGCCGCCTCCTCGAGGACCGCGGGGCGGGCTGGGCGCACGCGCTCCTCTTCTACGGCTTCCTCGGGCTCTTCATCGGAACCTGCCTGGTCTTCGTCCATGACAAGATCGTCCCGTTCCTCGTCGGCCCGACATACCTCGTGTTCTCGTTCCTGCTCGAGTGGGCCGGGCTCGCCTTCCTCACCGGCATCGCCTGGATGGCGTGGCGGCGCCTCCGCGGCCAGCCGCCCAGGCTCGAGCGGAGCAGCATCGCGCTCGGGATCCTGGCGCTCCTGGCCGCAATCGGCGCGACGGGCTTCCTCCTCGAGGGCGCGCGCATCGCCGCGACCGACCCTCCGTTCGAGCGCTGGTCGTTCGTCGGATGGACCCTCTCGCGCGCCATCATGGCGGCGAGCGTCCCGGCCGCCCCGCTCCACCGCGCGCTCTGGACCACGCACGCCGCGCTCTGCTGGCTGCTCTTCGGCCTGATCGGCGGGACGGTGCTCCGGCACATGGTCGCGGCGCCGGTACAGCTCGCTCTCCGCCAGCTGAGAACGCCGGGGCTGCTCGCGCCCGCCCTCGCCGAGCCCGCCCCGCTCGAGCCGCAGCGGCTCACCTGGGCCCAGCTGCTCGACGCCGCGACGTGCGTCCGCTGCGGCCGATGCACGTCGGTGTGCCCGGCGACGGCGGCCGGCAAGCCGCTCGACCCGCGGCGCGTGGTCCAGGCGACGCTCCAGGCGATGCGCGAGGGCCGGCCGCTCGAGAGCCTGGTCAGCCCCGAGGAAGCGTGGTCGTGCACGACGTGCGCGGCGTGCGTCCGGGCCTGCCCCTTCGAGATCGAGGTGCTGGACAAGCTCGTCGACCTCCGGCGCACGCTGGTGGAGGCGGGGGCCGTCGACGCCGCCGCGGCGCGCGCCCTCGAGGCGACGGTCGAGCGCGGCAATCCGTTCGGTGGCGTGCCCGCCGATCGCCGGGCGTGGGCGGCCGATCTCGGCGTGCGCGAGATCATGCCCGGCGAGGCGACGGACGTCCTCTACTGGGTCGGCTGCGCCGGCGCCTTCGATCCCCACGGCCGGCAGATCGCGCGGGCCACCGCGCGGCTCCTCCAGGCGGCCGGGGTCGAGTTCGCCATCCTCGGGTCCGCCGAGAGCTGCACCGGCGACCCGGCGCGGCGCATCGGCGACGAGACGGCGTTCCGCGAGGCGGCCGGCCGCGTCGCGGGAACGCTGGGCGGCGTCCGGTTCCAGCGCCTTCTGACCCACTGCGCCCACTGCTTCAACGTCTTCCGCAACGAGCTCGGCCCGGCGACCGGCGCGGCCGCGATCCCGACGCTCCATCACACCCAGCTCCTCGCGGAGCTGGTGGAGGCGGGCCGCCTCGCGCCGCGCGCGGCCACGGCCGAGCCGGTGACCCTTCACGACCCGTGCTACCTCGCTCGCCACAACCGGGAGACCACGGCGCCGCGGGCCGCCCTCCGGACGACGAACGGCGGACCGATCGAGATGCCGCGGAGCGGCGAGCGCACGTTCTGCTGCGGGGCGGGCGGCGGCGGCGCGTGGGTCGAGGTGCGGCAGGGCTCCCGGATCGCCGCGCTGCGGATGGCCGAGGCGCGGGAGACCGGCGCGAAGGTCGTGGCCACGGCGTGCCCGTTCTGCGCCCTCATGCTGTCGGGCGAGACCCAGCCGGGCGGGATCGCGGTCCGGGACGTGGCCGAGCTCCTGTGGGAGAGCCAGCCGGCCCGGTCCGGCGCCCGCGCGGAGCCGTCGTGATCGCGCTGGTCCTCGTCCATCAGGGGCTCGACGTCTCGGTCGATCTCGACCTCCGCGATCCGGCGGCGGGCGGAGCGGTCGGCCACCGCGGCGGCGATCGGCTCGTCGTGACGGCCCGCGCGGATCGCGCCGCTCTCGAGTGGGCGATCGCGCTCGGCGGCCGCGCGGTCGCCCTGACGGTGGGACCGCCGGAGGCCGGGGGCGTCCTGGCGTGGGCCCTCGGTCGGGGCGCGGACCGCGCGATCCGGATCTGGGATGACGACCTCGGGGCGCTCGACCTCTCGGCGACCGCCCGCGTCGTCTCGGCCGCCGTCCGGCGCGTGGCCCCGGACGTCGTCGTCGCCGGGGAGCGCGGCCTCGCCGGTGCCACCGGCGCCCTGCCCGCGCTCGTGGCCGCCCACCTCGGCTGGCCGTGCGCGGCCGGGGCGATTCGAGTAGGCCGCGAGGAGCACGACCTCGTGGTCGAGCGGCGACTGGGCGGCGGGCGCCGCGAGGAGCTCGCCGTGTCGTGGCCGGCCGTCGTCACGGTGGTCGCGGACTCCGCGGAGCCTCGCTACGTGTCGGCGCGCGCGCGGCGTGACGCGGCGGGCCGCGGCCACGAGACCTGGTCGCTGGCCGATCTCGGCCTCACCGCGGACGCCGTGAACGCGGCGGTGAGGCTCCAGATCGATCGCGTGGACTGGCCGCGGCCGCGTCCCCGCCGCACGGCGGCGGCGCCCGCCGGGCCGCCCCGGTCGGCCGCGGACCGGCTCCGTCAGCTCGTCGGAGGCGGAGGCGCCGCGGGCCGGGGCGCACCGGCGGCGGCAGCGCCCGCGTCCGGCCTGGTCGAGGGCGAGCCCGGCGCGGTCGCCGACCGCATCGTCGCCTTCCTCGAGCAGCAGGGCTTCGTCTGAGAGGGAGCGCTCATGAACGCGTCGGACTTCCTGCCCTGACGCTCTCATGAGGGAGACACCATGAACGCTACTGGCGCAGATGCCCAGGCCGAGTCGCTTTATGGGACGTGGCGGCTGTTGTCACTGGCGGCCCCCAGATTGGGCCCGACGGCAGAGAGGTCATCGCGGTCTTGACGTGGGAGACAGTGGACTAGTTCGTCAGGGCGTGCTTTCCGGTGAGCTGGGGTGTTGTCCCCTCGTGCCCTTTCTGTTGACGATCCAGGCGCGTCTCGCGCCCCCAGGTGCGCTTGAGATCGTCGCGCACGGAGATGCGCAGGCGACCGAGACCCTCGGTCTCCAGCTCGACGACGTCGCCGTCCTGCAACGCGCTCAACCCGCGGTGGTTGGTGCCGGTGGCGAGAATGTCGCCGGGTTCGAGCGCGTGGATCGAGGTGACCCACTCGATGCAGCGCGGGATCCTGTGGGCCATGTCGCTGGTGTTGAAGTTCTGCTTGAGCTGGCTATTGACCCACAGCTGCACCTTGAGGTTGTGCGGGTCGCGTACCTCGTCGGCAGTGACGATGCACGGCCCGATCGGACAGAACGTGTCGCGTGATTTCATCTGGTAGAAGGTGTTACCGGCCGGTGGCAGGCCCCGGGCCGACCCATCGATGAAATTGGTGTAGCCGAAGATGTAGCTCATCGCGTCAGCGGCGCGGACATGGGACGCGCGCTTGCCGATGATGACCCCGACCTCGGCCTCGCCCTCGAAGATGGTGGCCGGCACGTCGGGCAGCACCATCGTGTCACCCGGGCCGATGATGCTCGTCGGCGACTTATGGAAGGCGTTGATCGGGGCCGGCCCGCTCCGGGTACCGTCCTCCATGTAGTTCACTGCCATGGCCACAATGTTGACGGGTCGGGGAACCGGCGGCCGGACGCGGACCCGGACGAGCGGCACCCCAGCGCCTCGGGCCGCCGCCTCGTCCAGGCGGCTCCGGTACTCGGCGAACCGCGCGATCAGCCCATTGATCAAGTCGTGCGGGCCCACCTGTGGAATACCGCGCACGGCCGCCGACACGTCCACGACCGAATCGCCCTTCAGCACACCGAGCTTCCAATCGTCGAAGAAGAGTAACCTCACGGTTCCATCCGGCAGCCGTCGGTCGCGGGTGCCCGGACGTTCTCAGTGGCGGACGAAGGCGCCCTGACCAACTCGACCCCGATGGTGCGCGGCCGGCACGGGCGATGTCAAGGACGGTGGCGGCCCGAGAGGCATCGTTCCGCTCGTGGAGATCTGCTATGCAGCCGAGACAAGGGGCGTCGGCGAGGGACAGGCCGACGGAGAGGCTGAGCGCCGGGTCAGGAAGCGGAACGCGAACCGCCCAGAACGTGGATGAATCTGATCGCGGTGGCGGTCCCGCTCCGAGTTGCGCCACATGGCCGTGGTCTCATCGGTGTCAGGCCATCGACCCCCCGTCCACGGTGTAGGCGCCCCCCGTCAGAAATGAGGCGTCGTCGCTCATCAGGTAGGCCACGAGCGCGGCCACTTCCGCGGGTTGCCCGTACCGCCCCATGGGGATCCGGGCAGCGATGCTGATGCGGGCCTTCGCCGGGTCGGTCGGATCGACGCCTTCTTCCAGTGCCTTCATCATTCGCGTGTCGATCGGGGCCGGGCACACGGCGTTGATGCGGATGTTTTCCTTGGCGAACTCGAGGGCGAGACTTTTGGTCAGGCCAATCACGGCGTGCTTGCTGGCTACATAGCCGCTGATGAGAGCGTTGCCCCGAAGCCCAGCAACCGAGGCGGTGTTCACGATCGCGCCCTTGCCTCGCAGCCTCATTGCGGGGATCACGGCTCGCATGCCCAGCCACACACCCTTCACGTTGATGGCCAGTATTCGGTCGAACTGGTCCTCGGGGTAGTCGAGGCTCGATCCAATGTAGCCCTCGATGCCGGCGTTGTTGAACAGCCCATCGACACCGCCGAATCGTTGCCGCGCCTCACGCACGTAGCCCTCGACATCCTCGGATCGCGTCACGTCGGCCGGCACGGCGATGGCCGGGGCACCGCCGCGCTCGACCAGTTGCCGGATCTCCTCGAGCGCGCGCCCGGGCAGGTCCACCGCCACGATGTTGGCGCCCTCATCTGCAAATCGCTCTACCGCCGCCCTTCCGATCCCACCTGCGGCCCCGGTGACGATGATGGTCTTCCCCTCGAAGCGTTTGATCATGCGCCGACCTCCCACTGGCCACGTAGGCGCATTGCGTAGCGGAGACCCGCCAGGCTGGCCACGGGAGGTGTTTGGAACCTTGAGGGTCCAAAACCTATTCGCCCCCCTCGCCCGTCTCGCCGCCAGCCCAGCGGCGCATTCCCAGAGTGGCGGGGAGTCTAGCCCGCGGCAGTCCTGCCCGGCAAGGGCCAAAACGTGCGGAGCTCCATGCCCAAACGGACGTGCAGGAAACGTTTGGTCTCGTTGCCACTTCGTTGCCATGCGATGGACGCTCGGGGGCTCTCCAGGGTGCCCAAGGGCTCTTGCCAATTCCCAGGGCTTGAGAACCAATCGCTCGGCGGAGAGCCGCTCCTCGGAGCCCTCGGGAGAGTGATCGCGGGCAGGCCGTCGAGGAGCCGGCTGTTCGGCGACGGGGATCAGCCGCCGCCTAGCCCGCGAAGCCCAGTCTACTATTCCAGCCGCGGCAGGAGCTCTCGGTACCCCAGGATTAGGCCGCGATGGACCCCTCGATGCGGCGCCTCCGTCGGCGCCCCGCCGGCAGCGGGGTGCCCGCGAATGTCCGCACGCCGCTGTTCACTCGCGCGTCCTCCTGCCTCGCCTGTGATCGTGTTCACAGTGAGGGGGAAAACCTTCATTGACACGATTGACGAGAGGGATAGCATCCCACCACTTACGCTCCTGCATGACCACCCCTCGGGTGCGGCCCGAGGCTCCGGCAGTGCCCTTTGCTGGATAGTAGCGACCGGCGATCCTAGAGGACCCCTGCCAGCGACGAGAGGAGGCGTGCGAGAGGCTGACAGTCCCCTTGATGGGCGTGAGAGTCCATTCTGGAAGGACTCTAAGCTCCGGACGGAAACTCCAGTGTAAGTGCAGGTAGGAGAACGCATATCTCATGAAGCCCTCTATCATCACCAACCAAGCCTTGATCAACCAAAGCCAGCCCAACGGACAAGAATCAACCAACCTGCAAAGAAGAACTGTGATCGGCGGGGCGCTGCTCACTCTGCTGGCATGGCCTGCGGGGGTGAAGGCCCAGGGAAAGGGCGTGCACAATTCCTTCGCCGTCCTGCTGAAGGGACTCTATCAGCCCGTGGTTAATGGGCCCGATCTCGGCCTTTCCACGGTAGATCTTAGTGCTGGCTACAACACAACAAAGATCTACCCGGTGAACGGCCTTCCGAGCAGCGATGATGCACTCACGGCTATCGGGGACTTCTACGTGCAGGCAGTCGGTGACCTGTGCGCTTACGATCTCCCTGGAGGCGCGCTGTCGATGCGCTTCCTGCCGGAGAACAACATTACGCAGTTCCCCGATGGGCAAGGGGGGTCGATCTTGCAGGGAACCTGGGAACTGACAGTCTTGGAAGCAACCGGAATCTTCAAAGGATTTGTACGTGGACATAACCGCATGCTGGACGATTTACATTTCCTAGCCTCTGGTGACGTCGATGAATATTGCGTCTGCTTCGTAAGCCGTCGGCCCTAACACGTGTTGTGAGGTGTGATCGCCCGCGCGGGGAGGAGTCTGGCCGCGCGGAACGTGGGGGGAGCCGAGCTGGTCGCAACGCGCGTAGCGCACTGGGGAGGCCGCCGCCCGGCTTGAGCGGGCGGCGGCCGGCGGGCGGCTCGGTTGTCTTTGCCATGCAGCGCCTCCTGGGGGACGAACACCGGATGCCGTAGCCGCCCGCTCGACAGGACGCCCCAGCACAGCACGTCAGTGTCGCCTAGCCGCAGTGCCCAGCCGTCCGGGTCGGTGACGCGCACCAGCTCCTCAATCGTCGTGAGGGCGCCGGTGCGCGGGTGCGTGTACGCCAACTGCACTCGGGCCGCCCAGCCCCGATCGCCCCACTTGATTAGGTCAGGGGAGCCGCCCAGCACTTACGCCCGAAGCGTGAGCCGGTGCTTCACCTTGAGCCATGCCGGGGACCGCACACCAGGACGGTAGGGCGCCCGCCGCTCCTTGAGCACGATGCCCTCGCCGCCCTTTTGTCCGACCCAGAGGGACCACAGCCGGTTGGCATCATCCGATACAGGGACGACCGCAATGCGCTTGGAGTCGAAGGCGGCGCCGATGTCCTCCAGGCGCTTCCGCCGATCCTCCCATGGCTCCCGCATAACCTCGCGGCCGTCGAGTACCAGCACGTCGAACGCCAGGAATGTCGTCACTGCGTCACGGCGGCCACGCGCCTCTAGTACAGATTGAATGCCATCCGATCCAGTGTCGCCGCACACCTCACCGTCGAGCACCGCCTGGGCGACGGGCCACTGCACATCACGGAGCCACGCGAGTCCCGCGTGGTTAAGCAGCGGCAATGCGCGGCGGCTATAGGCCCCAACGGTGCGCCCGCCCGCGATGTGGACTTGCGCCCGCTGGCCGTCGAACTTGGGCTCTGCCGCGTAGCGCGGGTCGCCGAGGCGGTTCGGGTCTCTGAGGGACGTACACAGCATGGGCGGGATGAACATCGGGCTTTCAGTGTATCAGTGCCCTCCGCGTTCACTCATAAGTCTGGGTTACCCTCCGAGACCCTGTCAGATCAGAAGTCAGGGTTACCCGAGGCCGTGGGGCGAGAGCGGCAGGTCGCTGAGAGCCCTTAGGAGCGCGAGTTAGGCGCGAGGCCATCTCTACCTATCCCCCTGCCGAGGTGCTGTTCCTGGCCGCGAGGTGAGACTGCCAAGGTCCAGAGGCGCTCTAAGGCAGTTCTCGAGCTGTCGGCGGAGATGGAGTGGGTTCAGGCGCTGATACATCGCCTCTAGCTCCTGCCGACACGACCGTGGAGAGCACGCTCGTCGCACTCTAGCCGCTGATACGGAGTGCGAGCGCTATCGTACACGCGATGCACGCGCGAGCCGCGTCGCTCCTTGCGCACGAGCTGCTGGACCGGTTGGAAGAAGTTTATGTGCAGGCGCGCGAGGTCATACACTCTAACCGAGCTGAGCATAGGCGGCCTTAGAGGCGTAGCGATCATAGCCGATGCGGGCGGACGATCGCCCCGTTCTTCTGCTCGACGTGCGCTCTATCGTTCTTCTGACGGGCGCTGCGGTGAAGTGATGCCCTCGCCTGACACCAGGCATACAGTCGTCGTTGATGAACTCGGAGCCGTTGTCGCTATCCAGGCCGCGCAGAGGCATGGCAGGCGCTGGCCGACGTGTGTATCGGTGCCGACTCGTTTCTGACCCTTGCCCCAGACGGCTTCGAGTCCACCCACGTGTCGCGACATCCACCGCGCAGAGGTGTAGAGGTAGAAGCCCATGTGGTGGGGCCGCAGTGAGCGACCAGTCCAATTCGAGGAAGCCGCGCTGAGCGTCCGTCCACTCGGCGAAGTGCGGACGGGGATCTGGTGCTTGAGCCAGGCGCCGCGGCGCGTCATCTCTGGCCCCGGTGCGGCAGGTGCGCCGAAAGGCGCCAAGAGGCGAGCGAGGTCCGGGCTGACCTGGCGCAGGTGCTTGTCGACCTCTTGTGACCCCCACGTCGCCACTCCGCGTCAGCCGATCTAGCAACTCGGGGAGGAAGCGTGCCAGCGGTGCGCGCCGATGTGACCCGTGTCTTCAGAGCAGTTGGCCGCCGCGCCACCGCCCGTATCGGCGCGAGCGGCCCGCGCGGGCACTCGTAGCGGCGCAGCGCGTCTCAGCGCGATGCCGCCTTCGCAGCCCGTGACCGCCACCACCTCTCAGCAGCCTTGTTTTTCCGCCCGCGCGCGCGCAGTACGCTCCCGCTGCACGCGCATACTCCCGCAAACTGCTCGCGTCACGTCACCTCCGGCTGGAGTTGTAACCGTGACTTTTGATGCCCCCTCCGTTCGTAACCAATTTTATCATGCCCTCTGGCGCTCGGGGCTGGCTCGCGGTAGGGTCGGGGCGGCGGTTTCCCCATGCACGTCCTGACTGGACTCGCCTCGAAGGAGGAGCGCACATGCCGCACTGCGTGACAGTCGTGGTTCTCAGCTTGGCTTTGGCCGCGACGCTGGCCGAAGCTAAAGCACAACACATCCATGTCACCGCGCAGGTGGTGCAGCAGACCTTCACTGGTGAGTTCGCTAACCCCCAACTCGGCGACCAGCTCATCACCAGTGTCGTGCTGCTTAACGAGGAGGCAGAGGAAGTGGGCACGGGCACGGGGGCGTGTTCGATCGTCAGCGTCCCACCTTTGGCGCCCCGCCTTCAGTGCCTGCTTACCGCCACCTTTGCTAGTGGGCAGATCATTTTTGGCGGGGTCGCGCCGTTGCCGCAGGCCGGCGCCGTAGCGCATTTCGGCATTGTGGGCGGCACCGACGACTTTCGCAAAGCTCGCGGAGAAGCGATACTTACCGTTCTCTCGCCAACTCTACAGGACGCCGTCTTCGATCTAGACTAACCAGGCGACGCGGTGACCCCGCCCACCTGGCTGGCCGCCGCCGGCCGACCCTCGCCTGCTGGACCTGCGGCCGCGAGGTCGCGCCGATGCGGTTCCGCGCTGCCGATTCGACCGCACGGTTGGGCGTGATGCCCGGCCGGTCCAGCCAAGTGGCCAATCTCATGTCGATTGAATCGCGTGGCGCCGCGGTGCTCGGGTGCTTTCTGATTACGGTCGCTCTCGGCGCTTGCAGCGCTGCATCTCGTCCGCCCCAGAGCACGCCCCGCGATCTGCTTCTGCAGACGGCGCGACAGTGCGAGCGTGAGACTTCAGGCGTGCACGTTTGGGGAGTCAACGAGCGCGGGCAAGTGGAGTTCTCGTCCCGGACATCGGAGGAGCGGCGAAAGTTTACCGACTGCGTTGGCGGGCGCGCTCGGGAGCGTATCGAGCGGGCCAAGGCTGCCCTCGCGCCGGGCCGTCCAGTGCCGGCGGCCGACGGGTCCCGGCAGACCTCGATCCCTATCGTCGTAACGGGCAATCTGATCCGGGTGGAGCTGATCGCCAACGGCTCCGAGCATCTGACGCTCCTCCTCGACACCGGAGCGTCGAGGACGACCCTCCGCTCCGCCACGGCAAACCGGCTGGGGATCGACCCGCCGCCCAATGCGCCTCGCTGGCCGACGACGCTCGCCGACGGCCGAGTGATCGTTGTTCCCTACACGCGCCTCCGGTCGCTGGGTCTCGGAAGCCTTACCGTCGAGGATATCGACGTCGGTGTGTACGACCTGCTCCCCGGAGCGTCCGCTGTGGACGGCATCCTGGGCGGAGAGGTCCTTGGACATTTCCTGCTGACCATCGATCGACGGCGCGAGCGCCTGGAACTGGAGATCAAGTGAGGCCGGCAACCGTCCAGATGGAGGAGCCGAGATGATCCTCCGCTTCACCCGAACGACCGCCGCCGGTCGGCGAGACCCCCGCCGAGTGGGATCTGCTCCAGCGTCAGGTCCGGACGGGGCGGTGGACACGGCGCCGCGGCCGAGGTCGACAAGCTGCGGGCGCTGGCGGCAGAGCTCGGGGTGCCGCTGCGGGAGGAAGGGGTCGGCCATCGGATGATCTCCCAGACTAGGGCCGTCCTGGGGCACGCTGGGCACAGTCTGGGCACAGTGGTGGCACAAGCCGAAACCGCGCCCGCGTAACTGGTTGATTCTACAGACGGCCGACATGGGGAATGTCATGAACGCGTCGGACTTCCTGCCCGTCGAGTTCAACGTCGCGAGCTGGTTCGTCGACCGTCCCGTCGCCGAGGGGCGGGGCGCCGCGCCCGCGTTCCACTGCGTGGACCGCGTGCTGACCTACGAGGACCTGCGCGAGCTCGTCGACCGGAGCGGGAACGCGCTCCGCGAGCTGGGCGTCGAGCCGGAGCAGCGCGTGGTCATGGTCTGCCTCGACACGCCCGAGTTCCTCGGGACCTTCTGGGGCGCCATCAAGATCGGCGCGGTGCCCGTCCCGGTGAACACGCTCCTCCGCGCGCCCGACTATCGCTACGTCCTCGACGACAGCCGCGCGCGGGTGGCGGTCGTCTCGGCGCCGCTCCTCGCCGAGATGACGCCGGCCCTCCAGGGCGCGCCGTATCTCCGGCACGTGCTGGTGGCCGGTGGCGCCCCGGGACCGCACCTCTCGTTCGAGGACCGCGTCGCGCGCGCGTCCGCGAGGCTCGAGGCCGCCCACACCGGCCGCGACGATGTCGCGTTCTGGCTATACTCCTCGGGCTCGACCGGCCGGCCGAAGGGCGCCGTCCACCTCCACCACGACATGGTGATCGCAGCGGAGACGTACGGGAAGCAGGTGCTCGGCATCCGGCCGACCGACAAGGTCTACTCCGCGGCCAAGCTCTTCTTCGCCTACGGCCTCGGGAACGCCGGGTACTTCCCGATGAGCGTGGGCGCCCAGAGCGTGCTCTACCCGGGCCGGCCGACGCCGGACGTCGTCTTCGAGCTGGTCGCCCGGCATCGGCCGACGATCTTCTTCGGCGTGCCGACGCTCTACGCCGCGATGCTGGCCGCCAAGGAGGGCGAGCGCCCGCTCGATCTCTCCTCCCTCCGGCTCTGCGTGTCCGCAGGGGAGGCGCTGCCGGCCGACCTCTACCGCCGCTGGCGTGAGCGCTTCGGCGTGGAGGTCATCGACGGCATCGGCACGACCGAGAGCGGCCACATCTTCCTGTCGAACCGGCCCGGGGCCGTGCGGCCCGGGTCCTCCGGGCTTCCCGTCCCGGGGTACGAGTGCGCCATCGTCGACGACGAGGGCCGCCCGGTGGCGCCCGGCGAGATCGGGAATCTCCGGGTCCGCGGCGACTCGACCATGGCCTACTACTGGAACCAGCACGAGAAGACGAAGGCGACGCTCTTCGGTCCGTGGATCCTGACCGGCGACAAGTACCACCAGGACGCGGACGGCTACTTCTGGTACGACGGGCGCGGCGACGACATGCTCAAGGTCGGCGGCATCTGGGTCTCCCCGATCGAGGTCGAGGCGACGCTGATCCAGCACGACGCGGTGCTGGAGGCCGCCGTCGTCGGCCAGGAGGACGCCGACCGCCTGGTCAAGCCTCGCGCGTACGTCGTCCTGAAGGAGCCCGGTCGGGCCTCGGAGGCGCTGGCCGAGGAGCTCCGCGCCTTCGTCAAGGACAAGATCGCGCCCTACAAGTACCCGCGCTGGATCGAGTTCGTGGCGGACCTTCCCAAGACCGCCACCGGCAAGATCCAGCGCTTCAAGCTCCGCCAGGAAAGGCCCGCCGGCTGATCCGTCGCGGAAGCTCGTCGCGCGCGCTCGCGGCCGCGCTCCTGATCGTCATCGTCGGCGCACCCGGACCGGCTGCCGCGCGGTCCCCGCTGGTCGCGGAGCTCGAAACTCTCGCCGTTCGATATCACGAGAACCCCGCGCGCCTCGACGCCGTGCGCGACGGCCTCGCGCAGGCCGCGCCGCGGGACGCGGACGCGGAGACATGGACGGCGCTCGCCCGGGTCTGCTTCATCTGGGGCGACGTGCGGGCCACCACCCCGGAGCAGAAGCTCGCCGCCTACGAGCAGGGCAAGGACGCGGCGCGGCGGGCGATCGAGCTGGCGCCGCGCTCCGCGATGGCCCACCTCTTCTACGGGATCAATCTGGGCCGCTGGGGCCAGACGCGGGGCGTCCTCCGTTCCCTGTTCCTCCTGCCGGAGATGCGGGAGACGACCCGGCAGACGCTCGAGCTCGACCCGCGCCTGCCCGCCGCCTACGCGCTCGCCGGGAACGTCGACTACGAGGTCCCCGGATTCCTCGGCGGCAGCCTGGAGAGCGCCGAGCGCTCCTTCCGGAAGGGTCTCGAGGTCGACCCGCACTTCACGCCGCTGCGGGTCGGCCTGGCGAAGGTCCTGCGGAAGCAAGGGCGCACCGCGAGAGGCGCGAAAGGAGCTACAAGCCGTGCTCGACGAGACGGCGCCGGCGAATCCCGCGGAGTGGTCGATGCGAGACGCCCCGGAGGCCCGGACGCTCCTCCAGGCGATCGGTCCCTGAGGCTCGCCGGCCGGCGCCGGCGCCGGGCAGGCGTCAGGAGATCGGAGCGCGGGCGGGAACCACGAGAAAGTCGAGGAGCGCCCAGCTCGCCGGCTCGGAGCCGCGGCGGTCGCGGCCGCGGCGCTCCGACCCGGCGGCACCCGGCTCGGAGGAGCGCCGGCGCTCGCCGACCCTCCGGTCCCAGACGACCTCGACCCCTTCCGGTGCGAAGGCCGCTCGCAGCGCGGCGAACCGATCGACGGCCCCCGTGCGCACCACGATCAGCGCAACGGGCTCGGAGCCGCGGTCGGTGTCGCTCATCCCTCTTCCTCCCGATCGCTTACTGTGCGCCGGGACCGTCCCGCCGTCAACGCCGACCGCGGTGTGCGGAGGCAGTCAAGCGGGCCGTGGCCCCGCTGGGTACCTCCCCGGGAGAGCGGAGGCATGGCGTCGACACGCCGGGGCGTCCTGGTCTAGGCTGGCGGCCGATGGCTCACCTGCGCGTCGGGAGACGGCCGTGCGCTTCTGCGTGATCGGCGCGGGCAGCATGGGCTCCCTCTACGGCGGCCTCCTGGCTCGCGCGGGATTCGACGTCACGCTGCTCGACGTGTGGGCCGAGCACATCGAGGCCATCCGGCGCGACGGGCTCCGGCTCGACGGCATCACGGGCGACGTGCGTGTCAGGCTCCGCGCAACGGCTCGCGCCGACGAGGCGCCGCCCGCCGACGTCGCCCTGATCCTCACGGACGCCAACACGACCCCCGCGGCCGGGGCGTCGGCCCGCAGGATTCTCGAAGCGAACGGGTTCGCGGTCACGCTCCAGAACGGCATCGGCAACGTCGAGGCGCTCGCCGAGGCGCTCGGGCGGGACCGGGTGGCGGCCGGGCTCTCGTATCACAGCGCCGCGATCCGGGGCCCTGGCGAGGTGAGCCACACTCACGCGGGACCCACCTGGCTCGGCGAGCTCAGCGGAGCGGTCACTCCGCGGATCGAAGGCCTCGCGGCCGCCCTCCGGACCGCCGGGTTCACCTCGACAATCGTCCCGGACATCCAAGGATTGATCTGGGCGAAGTTCGTCCACAACTCCGCGATCAACGCGATCTGCGCGGTGACCGGCTTGCGCGTCGGGGAGATCTCGAGCCACCCGGGGGCGGACGAGCTCCAGACGCGCGTCATCGAGGAGGCGCTTGCGGTCGTGCGCGCCCATGGCATCGTCCTGCCCGATCCGGATCTCATGGGCAGCATCAAGGCCTTCTGTCGCGTGAAATTCAACAAGCCGTCCATGCTGCAGCACGTCGAGCAGGGGAAGCGCACCGAGATCGACGCCCTGAACGGCGCGATCGTGCGGCTGGGGCAACGGCTCGGAGTGCCCACGCCCTACAACGAGGCGCTGGTGTGGCTCACCCGCGCCGTCGAGCAGCGCATGGGACGTCTGGTCCGCGAGGGCTCCCCCGACTACGCGCGACTCGAAGCCGAGGCCAAGAAAGGAGCCGCCGCCGGGGAAGTCTGACGGGAGGCGTGGTATAACGAAACGGCCATGGCGATCTTCACGGGACGCGTCGAGCGGGCGATCGCGCTGGCCATGCGCGCCCACGAGAGCCAGGTCCGCAAGGGGGACGGGCAGCTCCCCTACGTCGTCCATCCGGTCACCGTCGCCCTGATCCTCTCCCGGTACACCGGGGACGAGGACACGATCATCGCGGGCCTGCTCCATGACACCCTCGAGGACACGCTCGTGACCGCCGAGGAGATCGAGCGGGCCTTCGGCGAGAAGGTCCGCGACACGGTCCTCGACGTGACCGAGCCGGACCTCCCCGGGCTCTCCTGGGAGACGCGCAAGGCCCGGTATCTCCGGCGGCTGCAGACGGCGCCCCGCCCTTCCCTGCTGGTCGCGGCGGCCGACAAGATCGCGAACCTGATCTCGATGATCGCGGCCCACGCCGCGTCGGGCGACGCGCTCTGGGAGCGCTTCCACGCGCCGCCCGCCATGAAGCTCGCCTTCTACCGCCAGGTTCACACGATCATCCGCGCGTCGTGGTCGAGCTGCCCGCTGCTCCAGGAGTTCGGCAACCGCCTGGAGGAAGCCGAGCGGAAGCTGGGGGCCCGGCTCTGACGGCGGGCCGACCGGACGGCTCGGCGCAATCGTAGGACGGTCTCCGGCCCGGCCGCCTCACCGAGTGCGTCCGGGATCCCGATCCGGCGGGCTCAGTCGCTCGCCCGGCTCCGCCCCGCGGCCGCGAACGCGACCGCCGCCACCGCGAGGGCCACGATCGACACCCCGAACGCCAGTCGGTAGCTCCCGGTCAGGTCGTAGATCACGCCGCCGAGCCACGGCCCGATGGCGGATCCCACCCGGTTCCCGAACGTGATGACGCCCAGCACGGAGCCGAAGCTCCGACCGCGGTAGACGTCGGCCGTCAGGGCCGCCACGATCGGACCTCGGGCTCCGAACGTCAAACCGAACGGCAGCACGTACGCCCACAGGAGCCACCCCGGGGAGCCGGGCGCCAGCAGGAGGAGGGCGAGCGTACCGCCGGCGGTCGCCACGTAGCTCAGGAGCGCGGTCGGGACCCGCCCCCAGCGGTCGGAGAGGGTCCCGAAGGTCACGCGCCCGAGGGCCGACAGGAGCCCCACCGTCCCGAACGCCGCCGCCGCGCGCCGCGCGTCGATCCCGGCCTCCACCATGTGGGCAACCTGGTGCGTCGTGACCATGAAGTTCGAGACCGGCGTGAAGAAGAACGCCGCCGCGAAGCACCAGAAGCGCGGCGTCGCGACCGCGGCTAACAGGCCCGGTCCGTCGTCGGAGTGGGCGGCGCTCGGCGCGGGCGAGTCCGAGCGCTCCGTCATCAGGCGCGGGGTGAGGAGCACCGCCGGCAGGAGCAGGAGTCCGGCGCCCGCCCCGAGGCTCGCCATCGCCCAGCGCCACCCGACGTGGTCCACCAGAAGCGCGGTGAGCGGCGCGGCGAGGAAGATGCCGAGCCCCATCCCCGAGAACGCGACCCCGTTCACCGCGCCTCGCGCCGTCGGGAACCAGCGGCTCAGCACGACCAACTGGGCGACGCTGCCCAGGAGGCCCGCCCCGCCCCCCGCGATGACGCCGAACCACAGGAGGAGGCCGAGCGGCGAGTCGGCGGTCGCGGCGAGCGCCACGCCGCCGCCCATGATCACGGCGCCCGCCAGCATGATCCGGCGCTCGCCGACGCGCCGCATCAGCGCGTCGACGACCGTGCCCACGAGCCCCGTCACGAGGTTGTGGACCGAGTAGACCGCGGCGGACAGGCTCCGCAGGCCTCCCAGGTCGTCGGAGATCGGCAGGAGGAACACCGGGAAGCTGTTGGACAGTCCCTGGGCCAGGACGACGGTGACGAACGCGCCGGCCAGGGCTCGCCACCGCGGCTCCCTGGCCGCCCTCAGCCAGTTCCCCGGGGTCATGGCCGGGAGCATGCGCTCGATCGCTCGCCGCGACCAGCAGACATCGGGCTTCGTGACGGATCGGGACGCGAGCCCGGCTCGACTCCCTCAGTCCGCACGGTGGCCGACGAGCGCCGCCGCACGCGACCGGCGGTCCACCGTCGACAGGCGCCGGGCCATCGCGGGCGTCAGGATCGCCCGGTGGCGAATGACCGCCAGGTGCTCGGCGACCCACCACAGATCCCCCGCCGTCGTCATCCATCCCGGCCGCCGCCGGTCGAAGCGGGCGAGGTTCACGGGCGCCGAGTAGGCCCTGAGGGTCCGCTCGCCTCGCAGATTCATGTAGCCGTCGAAGTAGCTCATCACGAGCTCGCGCAGATCGCGGTAGACCGGCTCGCGGTACCGGAGGCCCGTGAAGTTCGACTTCGCGATCGCCCCCCAGCGGTTATCGACGCGGAAGACCGCCAGGACGTGGTCGGTATCCTGGACCGCCTCGAGGTCCAGAAGGAGCGGCGGGAAACCGAGAGCCCGCAGCGCCATGGCCGCGAAGATCGCGCCCTCCAGGCAGTGCGCGGTCTGCTCCCGGAGCACCCGACGGGGAGACCACGCGGTGTGGGCGGCGTGATACGGCATCGCGTCGAGCGCGCGCTGGATTCCCGCGGGAGTGCGGAGCGCCCGGAGCGAGCGCCACTCGCGGGGCGTGAAGCCGAGCGTCCCTGCCGCGTGTCCGGCGGGAGGAGCGCGCCTCCCCACGTCAGGTCGACGAGGCGCGGAGCGGGCCGGCACGCGCCGAGGGCGGGTCAGGCGCGCGGCCCGCGGGCGAGCCTACCGGCAGACAGACCGGGTCGAGGTCGGAATCCAGACCGACTGACGCTGACCGGTCGGGTAGACGCGCAGCTCCCAGTGGCCCGCGACGGTGATGGTCTCGCAGCCAGCTGGAGGCGGCGCCGCGGCACCCGCTGCCGCTTCCGCGGCGGCCGCGTTCGGACCTCCAGGCCCGTGGGACCCCGGCCCCGGAGTCAGGGGCTCCGGAGTGGGCGGGAGCGCGCCGGACGGGTCGTGGGGCGGAGGCGGCGGGGGCGGCGGCGGATAGGCCGGGGCCCCGTAGGGCGCCACGTAGGGGGAAGGATACGCCGCCGGGTACGCCGCGGGATACGCGGGGTAGGCCGGGTAGGCGGGATATGGATAGGGCGCGTATGCGGGGACGGCGTACGCGCGCGGATAGCCCCAGTACGGCGCCGTCAGGACCGTTCCGACACCGATGCCGAACGCGAAGCTGCCCCAGCCCCAGCAGCAGCCGCTGTGCCCATGACTGTGCCCGCCATGGCTGTGGCCGCCATGCCCGTGCCCACCGCCGTGACCCGACCAGTTGTTCCAGCGGTGGCCACCACCCCAGCCGCCGTGGCCGCCGTGCGCCCGCGAGCCGCCGCCGCCGTTCCAGCTCCCGCGCGGCGCGGCCACGCCGAGCGTGGGCAGGAGCAGGAGGCCCAGCGCCACAGCCGTCGCGGTCCGGATCGCCCGTCGTCTCACGGCGCCCTCCATCGGCGCGCAGAACGCGCCACCGCCACTATACACCCGGCCGCCGGAACCAGTCCTCCAGCGCCTCGCGCGTGCTCCGGAACGCGAGCGCGTCCCAGGGGATCTCGTCGCGGGCGAAGTAGCCCATCTCGCTCACCTCGTGGGCATCCGCCTTGGCCTCGAGGCCGTCCGGCACCGTGACGTGGTACGCGACGATCACCACGGGCGCGTCCTGGTACGAGTAGATGCCGACGAGGCCTTCCGGCTCGAGGTCGAGCCCGACCTCCTCGCGCATCTCGCGGCGCGCGGCGCCGGCCACGCTCTCTCCCCAGTCGACGTATCCACCGGGAAAGGTCCAGAGACCGTGGCCCGGCTCGATCGCCCTCCGGGCCAGGAGCACGCGCCCGGCCCGCACGGGAATCGTCACCGCCACGACCTTGGGATGGAGGTAGCAGACGTGGCCGCACCCGGTGCACACCGGATACTCGCGCATGTCGTGGGCGACGACGCGACGCTCCACGGCCGCTCCGCAGAGCGGGCAGAAGCGCAGCGTGTCCGGCCTGAGCTCGCGCGCCGTCGGCGCGTTCCCGTCAGTCATCGGTCTCCTCGTGGTAGCGCGCGAAGAGGGCATGGAGGTCCCGGGCGCGCCGCACCGCGCGAAAGTCGAACGCCAGGCCGGGCGGCGCGGCCATGAAAGCGTACAGCTCGTCCTCGGAGGGCCCGGCGTGGCTCCCTCGCTCGTCGAGGAAGTTCACGCAGCCGGCCTCCGTGTAGTGTCCGTACAGGATGACGTCTCCGCCCGACGGCATCTCCAGGAGGTCCAGCAAGCCCCGCACGACGACGTCGCGATCGTGTCGGTCGAAGACGGGACAGCCCGTGGTACCCGGGTGGGGCGGGATCCGGAACACCTCGCCCCGATAGTAGCACACGGGTCCTCGAGCATCCCGGGCGAGGACGAAGCCGATGGCGGGGTGGCGCGACAGCCGGTCGAGCGCGCCCGGGTGACGGGCCTCGATCTCCTCGGCCAGCACGCGCCGGGGCGTGTGGGTGAGGTACACGTTCACGTTGGGTCCCGCCGGCACGATGCAGAGGCCGGCGATCCACACGGCGTTCCGCTCGCGCACGGGACGCTCCGTGCACGCGAGCTCCCGCTGCCACCGGCCCGTGAACGGCCAGAGGGGCAGTGCGGGCGCGACGTGGTCCGGGCCCATCGCGCGATGAGGCGCCGCCTCCGTGGCCGGCGGCTCGGGCGCCGCCCGCGGTCCGCGTTCGGGCCCGAAGCAGCCGACGATCGCCTCGGCCACCCCCACCCCGCCCGCCACGGCGTGGAACGGGACGGAGTGGATCTGGCCGTGATCGGACAGCACGAAGAGGTCGTAGCGGTGCTCCGGGATCCGGCGCAGGACGCGCGCGAAGCGCGCGATGCTCCGGTCGATGCCCCGGAGGGCCTCGAGAGCCTCCGGGTGCCGCGGGCCGAGCTCGTGCGCCGCCACGTCGTATTCCACGAAGTTCACGTAGAGCGCGGGCACGCCCGCGTACAGGTCCGCCGTCACGCCCAGGGTGAAGAGCTCCCGCAGCCAGCCGCCGATGAGCAGCTGCGTGAGCATCCGCCGGAACGAGCGGACTCGCCGCCCCAGGCTGAAGTCGCGGAGCGCACCGCCGAGCCAGCTCAGCAGGCGGCCGACCGACACCACCGACATCTTGGCGACCAGCCAGGCCAGGATCAGGACCGGCACGATCAGGGCGCGGAACCCCAGGCGCCCCCAGAAGGCATGGGCTCGGAGGACGTGAGCGAACGTCAGGACGGTGTCGTCGGCCCCGCCCCCGAACACGCACCCGTACGTGCGGCCGCCGCGGACGATGCCCTGCCCGGGCCGGGCGTGAGCGGCCTCGACCGCCGCCGCGTCCCACGGCCGCGGAAACCAGCGGTACGTGCCGGTCCGCTTGTCGACGAACTCGAACCCGGGGACGTCGACCGGGCCCCCGTACATGAGCCCCGCCTGGAACGCTGGCGTGGAGGTGGGCAGTCCGGACGGAACCGGATGGAGCTCGACCACGCCCTGCCGGATGAGTCGCCCCAGCTCCGGCATGCGCCGCCCGCGGGTCGCCTCCCGAATGACGTCGTGGGAGCAGCCGCAGATCTGGACCACGAGGAACCGCCGCCCCCGATCCGACCGGGCTGGCGGCATGCGGGTCCACCGGACGAGCCTGTCGAACAGCCCGGCGACGCCTCGGCCCGGATGGCGGCGCCGGCGGGTGGATCCACTCATCGGCTCGATCCTAAGAGCGCGCTCCCCGGCGAGCAACGATCGCCTTGCGCCTGTCGGAGCGCCTCTGTTACCGTTCCCCCACCATGGCCGAGCGCGAGCCCACGGGACCCTTCTGCTTCGATTGCGTCTGGTTCCCCGAGGCGCCCGCGGACCTCGAGGAATCGGCGCCCGACCGGGCCGCCGGCCGCAGCCTCACCGCGGAATTCTTCTGCCCGCGCATCCGTCGCCGCGTCACCCCGACGTACGCGGCCCACTGCCCCGATTACCAGGAACCCGCCGGGGACCGCTGAGCTCGGAACATGCGCATCATCGTGATCGGCGCCGGGGAGGTCGGCTACCACATCGCCGAGCGGCTGTCCCACGAGGCGCACGAGATCGTCGTCATCGAGCGGCATCCGGAGGTGGTGCGCCGGGTGCAGGACACGCTGCGCATCCGGACCATCGAGGCCGACGGCTCGTCACCGCGCGCGCTCGAGGAGGCGGGCGTCCGGGACGCCGCGATGGTGATCGCGGTGGCGGACGTCGACGAGGTCAACATCGTGGCCTGCGCCATCGCGCACCAGTACGGCGTGGCCACCAAGATCGCGCGCGTCCGCGACATCGAGCTGGGCGAGCACCCCATCCTGGCCGGCGGCAAGGTGCTCGGGATCGATCTCCTGATCAATCCGACCCAGGTCGTGGCCGGCGAGATCCTGCGCGTGATCAAGACGACCGGGGCGGCCGAGGTGGCGGACTTCGCCGACGGCCGCGTCCAGCTCCTGGGCGTCAAGGTGGGAGCCCAGGCGCCGCTCGTGAACCGCCGCCTCCGCGACCTCCGCTCGGTCCAGGCGTCCGCGCCCTTCCGCGTCGTCGGGATCGCGCGAGGTGAGCGGCTCATCGTGCCGACCGAGGACACCGCGCTGGCGGCCGAGGACCACGTCTACGTGCTGAGCCGCCGCGACGTGATCCCGGACATCCTGGTCCTCATGGGGCGCACCGCGGCGGCCACCCGGCGGGTGTTCGTCATCGGAGGCGGGCGCATTGGCCTCGAGGTGGCGCGCGGGCTCGAGGCCGACGAGATCGCGGTGACGGTGCTGGAGCGGAGCCGGAGCCGCTGCGAAGAGCTCACGCGACAGCTCGCCCACGCCCGCGTGGTGCAGGCCGACGGCACCGACGTGAGGCTCCTGGTGGACGCGGACATTGGCTCGGCCGACGCGATCGCGACGCTCACCGACGACGACCCCACGAACCTCCTGGCCGCGCTCCTCGGCAAGCGGCACGGCGCCAAGAAGGCCGTCGCGCTGTTCAAGCGCCAGGACCTCATCCCGCTGGTCGGGTCTCTCGGGATCGACGCCGCGATCAGCCCCCGCCTGCTCACGGCCAGCGTGATCCTGAAGTACGTGCGCGGCGGGCGCGTCGTGTCGGTGTTCGAGCTGCCGGAGAGCGAGGCGGAGACGCTGGAGGTGGTCGTCCAGCAGGACACGCCGGCGGCGGGCCGGTCGATCGAGGCGCTGGGCCTGCCCGCCGACGCGCTGCTCGGCGCGGTGGTCCGGGGCGATCAGGTGCTCACGGCGGATCCCGACCGCGTCCTGGAGGTGGGTGACCACGTGGTCCTGCTCGCGCTGCCGCGAGCCATTCCCGACGTGGAGCAGCGCTTCGGGTTGTAGGCCCCGTCGCTAGGCGGGGCGCTCGTCGTCGGGCGGGGGCGGCGGCGTGTCGGGCCCGCCCACCATCGCGTCCCAGTCGATCGGCGGGCCGCCTCCGGTCTCGCCTTCCTTCGCGCCTTCCTTCTTCCTCTCGGCCTTGGCGTCGCGCTTGGCCTTCCGGGCCTGCTCCCTGCGCCACTTCTCGCCGCTATAGGATCGTCGCCCCATGCTCCCCTCCGCGCCGACGCGTTGACATCATGCCGAGGCCCTCCCGGTGATCCCGGAGGGCCGGCGTTCGCCCGTTCCGCCCGCGAGCGCTCAGAGGACTGGTCCGATGATCCAGGGCGCGAACTCCTCCTCCCCGATCCCCAGAGCCTCGCTCTTCGTCTTCCTCCCGGACGCGACCGCCACCACTTCCTCGAAGACCTGGCGTCCCACCGTCTCGAGCGGCGTCCCCTCGAGGATCACCCCGCAGTTGATGTCCATGTCCTCCTCCATCTGCCGGTACACGAGCGAGTTCGTGGCCAGCTTGATGGAGGGCACCGGCCGGCAGCCGAAGACGGAGCCGCGCCCGGTGGTGAACACGACGATGTTGGCGCCACCGGCAACCAGGCCCGTCACCGAGACCGGGTCGTGGCCGGGCGTGTCCATGAAGACGAAGCCGCGGGTCGTGATCGGCTCCCCGTAGAGGAAGACGTCGGCCAGAGGCGTGGTGCCCCCCTTGGTGACGCCGCCGAGGGACTTCTCGAACACGGTCGTCAGCCCGCCGGCCTTGTTCCCGGGCGCGGGGTTGTTGTCCATCTCCGCGCCGAGCACGCGGCAGTAGTACTCCCACCACTTGAAGCGGTCGATGAGCTTCTTGGCCACGCCCTCGTTGACCGCGCGCCGGATCAGAAGGTGCTCGGCGCCGTAGATCTCCGAGGTCTCCGCCAGCACGCCCGTTCCGCCGTAGCGGACGAGCTCGTCCACGGCCCAGCCCAGCGCCGGGTTCGCGGTGATCCCGGAGTTGCCGTCGGAGCCGCCGCAGTTCGTGGCGAGGATCAGCTCCGAGAGGGGCTGCGGCGTCCGCCGCGCCTCGTTCGCGACCGGCAGCAGGTCCTGGACCGCCTTGATCCCCGCCTCGACGGTCTTGCGCACCCCGCCCGCCTCCTGGATGGAGAGGACACGGGGCCGCCCGAGCCGCTGCCGCTCGATGAAGGGGACGGTCTGGTTCACCTCGCAGCCGAGCCCGATGAGGACGTAGGCGCCGACGTTCGGATGGCGCGCGTAGCCGCCGAGGACCCGCATGAGCGCCTCGTGGTCCTCGCCGAAGAGCTTCGTGCCGCACCCCGACTTATGGGTGATCGCGATGACGCCGTCGACGTTCGGAAAGTCGCGCTGGACGTCACGGAAGCGCTCGCGGATGAACTGACAGACGCTTGCCGAGCAGTTCACCGTCGAGATCACCGCCAGGTAGTTGCGCGTCCCGACTCGCCCGTCGGCTCGCTTGAACCCGTCGAAGTAGCGCATCTGATCGGGCGGGTAGTAGTCGACGGGCCGGACGTCGACCCCGACCTCGTACTCCCGCTGGTAGTCGCCCACCGCGAGGTTGTGCGTGTGGACGTGCTCACCTCGCCCTATCGGCTGGGTGGCGAATCCGATCACCTGGCCGTACCGGCGGACGGCTTCTCCCGTCCCGCGGGCCCGGCGAGCGATCTTGTGCCCGGGGCGGACGTCGCACACCACCTCGAGCCGATCCCCGTCGTGATCGAGGACCGTCCCGGTCGGGATGGGAGCCTTGGCGATGACGATGTCGTCGTCCGGATGAAGAATCAGGGCCTTCGCGCGGAGATCGTACGTCGCCATGACCGGGGCTCCTCTTGGGTCCTCGCTGGGCGCGCTCCGCACCCGCATCCGCGGGCGGGAATTGCCTCTTTCGACCTTATACCATACCCAAGGCGCCGCGGTCCGCTCCCCGGCGCTTCCGACGCCTCTCCCGCTACGGTAAGATTTTGGGTGCATGCGTTGCCAGCATCTCGGGGCTATTGCCGTGGTGACGCTCCTCGCGTGTCTGGCAGGCCAGGCTCCCGCCCAGCCCAGGCCACGCCCGGGTGCGCGCCGGCCGGCTGCGCCCAGCGGGCCCACACTGAAGCTGGGCGCGCTCCTTCCCCTGAACGGTCCGGGCTCCTGGTTCGGCGCGGAGATCAAGCAGGGTCTGGAACTCGCCAGGGCCGAGCTGGATCCGGGACCGCCGCTGAGCCCCTCGACGACGGAGGGAAGCGCACAGGAGTCCGAGAACGCGCCGGCCAGCGAGGCGACGCCGAAGGCCGCCCCCGAGAGCCAGCCGCCGACGCCGGCCCCGTCGAGCGCAACCATGCCGAAAGCCAGCGGCGAGAGTAAGCCGACGCCGGCCCCGTCGAGCGAGGCGACGCCGACGGCCGGCGACAAGAGCAAGCCGCCGACCGAGAGCGAGCCGAGCACGTCCGCCTCGGACGCGGGCGAGCCCAAGAAGACGCCGGCGCACCCGCCACCGACCCGATCGAGCCCCGAGACCGACAGAGGACGCTGTCCCTCGTCGTCCAGGCGGTCGACGTTCAGCCCCTCGACGTGAGGAACGCCGAGGCCGAGACCCAGCGGCTCCTCGGGTCCGGCGTCAGCGCCATCGTGACCAGCTCTCCGACGCCCACGCTCGCCGTCTATCCCCTGGCGTCGGCGCGCGATGTCCTCGTTCTCCATGCCGGGATCGCCACGGAGCGCTTCCCGGCGACCAGCCGCATGCTCATCCAGCTCCGGCCGTCGCCGAGCGTCCGGGCCGACGTCCTGGGCGCCTACGCCTGGGAGCGCGGCATTCGCCGCCTCTCCGTCGTCGCGGGCGGCGACGGCTTCGGCCGCGCGGTTCGCGCAGCGGTCGCGGCCCGCTGGCGAAAGCAAGGCGGCCAGCTGACGCACGAGGAGAGCGTGTCGCTCGACGCCTCCGATCTCCGGTCGCGCTTGCGGGCGGCGATGCGCTCGGGACCGGAGGCGCTCGTGCTGGGATTCGAGGGGGCCGCGCTGGGAGAAGCCGCGCGCAGCCTCCGCGAGGCCGGCTACACGGGTCTCATCCTGGCCGTGGACGACGATCGGGCGGCGGTCCTCGCCGCGGGGCGCGCGCTCGACGGCGCCATGCTCCTCTCGGACGCGTTCGTGCCGATGCCGGGCTCGCGCGGCGCCCGCTTCGCCCGCGCGTACGAGGCGCGCCACAGCCGTCCCCCGTCGCGCTTCGCCGCGAGCGCCTACGAGGTCGCCATTCTTCTCGCCGAGGCCGCCGAGCGCTCGCTGGCCAGCGGGCGCGGCGTGACCGCCTCGCGGCTCCGTGACGTCCTGACCACCGGCGGCCCCTTCCCGTCCCTCTACGCGGGCGACCTGGTGCTCCGAGACGACGGCACGCTCGGGCGACCGCTGGCCCTGTTCCGGGTCGACGGGGAGCGCCCGGTGTTCGAAGGGTACGTCGGGCTGGACGGCCGCGCCCTCGCGAAGCCGGATGGGACCACGCCCTGAGCTTCCGGGACGGGGGCCTCGATCTCTCGCATGAGGAGCAGGCACTCCGGGCCGCGGTGGGGCGGGCGGCCGCCGAGACCTTCCGTCCGCTCGCCGAGGCGTGGGGCGAGCGCGACGACCTCAACTGGGAGCTCGCGCGAGCCCTCGGGCGCGAGGGCCTGTTTCCGCGACTCGTGCCCCGCGCCTACGGCGGCAGCCTCGAGGGCCCATTCCGGTCCGTGACCCTGTGCCTCATCCGCGAGGAGCTCGCCCGCACATGCGCGCCCGCGGAGGAGCTCTTCGCGATCCAGGGCCTCGGCAGCTATCCGATCCTGCTCGCCGGCACGGAGGCGCAGAAGGCGCGTTGGCTCCCCTCGCTCGCGCGCGGCGAGACCGTTCCCGCCTTCGCGCTGACCGAGCCCGAGGCAGGCTCCGACGCCGCCGCCATCGCCACCCGGGCCGAGCTCCGGGGCGATCACTGGGCGCTCACCGGCGCGAAGCACTTCATCTCGAACGCGCCGGTCGCCAGCCTGTACGTGGTGTTCGCCCGCACGGGCTCCGCGCCGGGCACGAAGGGTCTGACGGCCTTCGTCGTCCCGAAGGACGCGCCCGGTCTCGGCGGGGCGCCGATGCACACGCTGGCGCCGCACGTCATCGGGGAGCTGCGCTTCGACGCCTGCCGCATCCCCGTGGACCACCGGCTCGGCGCCGAGGGAGAGGGCTGGCGGGTGGCGATGGACACCCTCGACGTCTTCCGCGCGTCGGTGGGAGCTCAGGCCGTGGGACTCGGACAGGCCGCGCTCGACCTCGCGCTCGCGCACGCCCGTCGCCGGACGCAGTTCGGGCAGCCGATCGCCCAGTTCCAGGCGATCCAGGCGAAGCTCGCCGACATGGCGACGGAGCTCCGCGCCGCCCGGCTCCTCGTCTACTCGGCGGCGAGGCTCAGGGACTCGGGCGCCGCGCGGGTGACGCTCGAATCCGCGATGGCGAAGCTATTCGCCACCGAGGTGGCGCACCGGGTCGTCGATCAGGCGGTCCAGATCCACGGAGGCGCAGGCGTCCTCCGCGGCTCGCCGATCGAGCGACTGTACCGCGAGGTGCGCGCGCCTCGCATCTACGAGGGCACCTCCGAGATCCAGCGCCTGATCATCGCCCGTCAGCTCCTCCGGGAGGCTGACGGCGCGGGCTGAGCGTCAGTGTCGGCCGGCCGGAACCGGGGGCGACACGAAGATCCGGTCTTCGACCGTCGCGTCCGGATGGAACCGGAGCAGCTCCTGGCGAACGACCCGGACCGCCGTCTCCCGGATCTCCGGATACTCCACCTCGCCCCGCACCTCCACCGTCAGACCCGACCGCCCCGTCATCGGCACGTGCGCCACCGTCGTGACGGCGCTCCGGGCCAGGCGCGGCTCCCGCATGAGGGCGTCGGCGATCTGACTCTCGATGGCGACGGCCTCGGCGCGCCGCTTGCGCTTGAGATCGACGATGGCCACCGCCAGGATGAGCCCGCCTAGGAGCGCCAGCGCGAGGATGATGGCCGGCGCCATCATGCTGCCGTCCGACGGGGCTCCGCCGGGCCCGGGCGTGGGCAGTCCCTGGGCGAGGGCATCCGACCACGCCCCGAGGACCATCAGCTGCGCCAGACCAACCAGGGATACGAGACGTCGCTTCATGGCGGGCACCTCCACGGGCGCCGGGCGCGACCTGAGCGCTCCGGCGCCCACCCTGCTGTCGGCGCTCCCCGGACCGACTCCTCGTCCGGCATCCGGGGAGCGCGACGCGTCCTCGCTCGTCAGCCCTTGACCTCGAACTTCTTGCGACGCAGGCGTCGATCGACACAGACGCCGACTATGGGTTGGAGCAACGGGAATGCCACATTTTCGAAAGCGGGAAGATCTCCGCTATTGGTCCTGGAGTGTCTCGACTCGTGACACCCTGCGGGACCTGAGAGTCGTGGCATCGGCGCGGGAATCCCCACGTCGCAGAAACGCCCATGAAAGAACTACAGCGGTGGGAAGAAGCTACCCGGAATCCTCGCGTCTTCGCGATTGACTGCGCAGTCGCGGGCGGAACGCGCGGCAGGGCGCGAGCGATGCCGACTTGGCTACGGAACCAGGGTCTCCTCGCGCCAGCCGCTCGCCTCTCGCACGAATCGGCGGCGGTCGTGAAGGCGATCCGGAGATCCCCGCCACGCCTCGATCCGGTCGGGCACGAGGTATACGCCGCGGAGGAGCTCCGGCCGCGGGACCGCCTCGGCCGTAGGATAGCGCTGACGCAGCGCATCGATTCCTTCCAGGAATCGCTCGCGCGAGCCGACGGCGGTCGACTGCGCGCCGTACGTCGCGTAGTAGAGATCGAGCAGCCGGGATTCGAGCACCTTCTGGCTCCAGTAGCGCTCGACCAGCTCCTCGGGCATCGGGGCGATCGCGCCCCGCACGCGATACTGCCGGCGGATCGTGAGCCAGAGGAGCAAGAGCTCGCAGCGCCCCGACGCGAGCGGCTCCCACTTCGGGCTGCTCTGACTGATGAGGAGGCCGACTCCCTGAGGCCCCACGTCGCGGAGCACGATCGGGCGCACGCCCGGCGCGCCGTCCGCGCTCCCCGCGGTCGCCAGCACGCAGAGGTCCGTCATGGGATCGCTCGCCGACCGGGCGCGCTCACGGTCGGCGACGACGAGCGAGATGGGATCGACGGACGAAGCGGTCACGAACCCGCATTTTAGCAGGGCCGGCGAAGCGGGGCGGCGCACCGCGCCGGTGGCGGAGGGCCACCGGTTCTGGTAGGGTCTCGAAGGAGAGGCTGTGATCCACTTCGGTGTGCCGTCCAAAGGCGTGTCCCGAGGCTGCCTCCGACGTGCCCGCCGGGCGTGCGGACTCGCGGTAGCCCTCGCGGGCTGCGTGGGGGTCCTTCCTCAGCCCGCGCCGTCCGCCGATCTCTCGACGATCCGACTCCCTCCCGGCTTCGCGATCGACTACTTCGCCCGCGATCTCGGGCACGCTCGCTTCCTGACCCTCGACCCCCGTGGCACGCTCCTGGTCTCGGTGCCGCGCGCGGGCCGGGTGGTTGCGCTCCCCGACGACAACGAGGATGGACGGGCGGACGGGGCCGTGCCGGTCGTGGAGGGACTCGAGCTTCCCCACGGGCTGGCCTTCCTCGACGGCCAGCTCTACGTCGCCGAGACGGGGCGCGTCGTGCGCTACGACTACGATCCGGCCACACGCCGCGTCCGCGGCGGACCGACGGTCATCGTGCCCGATCTCCCGGCGCGCGGCAGTCACTGGACACGGAGCATCGCGATCGGTCCCGATCGGAAGCTCCTGGTCTCGGTGGGCTCGTCGTGCAACAACTGCGAGGAGCGTGACCGGCGCCGCGCGGCGATCTATCAGTACGACCTCGACGGCCGGAACGGCGCGCCGTTTGCGACGGGGCTTCGCAACGCGGTGGGGATCGCGTTCCGCCCCGGGACGTCCGAGCTCTGGGCCACCGTCAACGGGCGCGACTGGCTCGGAGACGACCGCCCTGGCGAGTACGTCACACGGGTGGAGGACGGCGGCTTCTACGGATGGCCCTACTGCCACTGGTCGCCCGGAGGCGTCATGCCCGACCCCGATCTGGCGGCGGGCGACCGATGCAAGGCGGCACGGCAGCCAAGCTTCCTCTATCAAGCGCACACCGCGCCGCTGGGACTGGCCTTCTACACGGGATCCCAGTTCCCCGCGGACTATCGCGGCGATCTGTTCGTGGCGCTCCACGGCTCCTGGAACCGCCCGACTCCCGTCGGCTACAAGGTGATCCGCGTGAAGCTCCGGGGCGCCGCGCCGACCGCGGAGGACTTCGCGACGGGCTGGCTCGCCGGCAACCGCTACTGGGGCCGCCCCGTGGATCTGACCGTGGCGCCCGACGGGGCTCTCTTCCTGTCCGACGACGGACTCGGTGCGGTCTACCGCATCACCTACCGGGGCGCCTGACCACGCGTAAGCTCGACACGGTAAGCGCTACACCCTCCGCTCCCTGGGCCGGTGCAGGAGCGTCGGCGGCGCCCCGAGCGGCCGCGCTGGACGCCGCAAGCGAGGAGCGCGCCTCAGACCGGCGAGCGCGGCACGCCCATTGCTCGGAGCCCTCACCGCGGTGCCGCGCAGACTTCCCTCCTTGCGAATTCCCCCTCGCCTGATCGAGCTCGGGCGCGCCGCCAGGCGGCGCCGCGGGCTCCTGCTGGCGGTCGCGCTCATGCTCGCGCTCGGCCCTCCGATCGCGTTCGGCATCTGGACCTGGCGGACGGTGGCGGGCGTCGATCTCTCCCGGGGGGAGGACGCCGCTCTCATCTACGCCGCCGGTCAGGTCCTGGCCCCGGGCGTGTCGGTCGAGGCCGCCGATCTTCAAGGCGCGCTCCGACGTCTCGGGTACCGTGAGACCCAGACAGCCAGCCCTGGGCCGGGGCAATTCCGCCGGGAGTCCGCCCTCTGGGAGGTGCACCTCCGGCCGCGGGACGACCCTCGCTCGACCCGGCCCGCCCTCCCGATCCGGCTGCTCCTCGAGGGCGCCCGCATCCGTCAGCTCATCACGACGGCCGGCGAGCCACTGGATGAGATCGAGCTCGAGCCGGAGACGCTGACGGGGCTCGGGGGCGCCGCCAACCAGCTGCGTCACCCGGTTCTGCTCGCGGCCGTGCCGAAGCACCTCGTCCAGGCCGTCATGGCCGCCGAGGACCGTCGCTTCTTCGAGCATCACGGTGTCGACGTCCGGGCGGTCGCGCGGGCGGTCTGGGTGAACCTCCGTCGCGGCGGCGTCAGCCAGGGCGGCAGCACCCTCACCCAGCAGCTCGTCAAGAACCTGGTGCTCACCCCCAAGCGGACCTGGGGGCGGAAGATCCGGGAGGCCGCCCTCGCGGTCGCGCTCGAGCGGCGCTACGGGAAGGACGAGATCCTCTCCGCCTACTTGAACGGCATCTATCTCGGCCAGCACGGCGGGTTCGCCGTGTACGGCGTCGGCGCCGCCTCGCGGAGCTTCTTCGGCAAGGACGTCGAGCGGATCACGCTCGGCGAGGCCGCCACGCTCGCGGGGATCATCCGGGCCCCGAACACCTACTCGCCGGTCCAGCATCCCGACCGGGCGCGAGAGCGGCGCAACACCGTCCTCCGCCAGATGCACGATCTCAAGATGCTCGACGACAAGCAGCTCGCGCAGGTCCTCAAGGAGCGCATGACGGTCCAGCGCGGCTCCGTGCTGAACGCTCTGGGGCCCTACTTCGCGGACTGGGTGCGCGGGCAGGTCGAGCAGTTGCAGCCGGCCGACGAGTCCTCGTCGAGCGGGCTCCGGATCTACACGACGCTCAACCCGGTCCTCCAGCGGGCGGCCGAGGGCGCGCTGGCGCGGGGCCTCGACCGCCTAGAGGGCCAGTACCGCGCGCTCCGGCGGAACGATCCGGCCGCGCGACTGCAGGGCGCGATCGTGGCGCTCGACGCCCGCACCGGCGAGATCCGCGCGATGGTCGGCGGCCGCGACTATGGGCAGAGCCAGTTCAACCGCGCGGTGCAGGCGCGGCGGCAGCCAGGCTCGGCCTTCAAGCCGTTCGTCTACCTGGCCGCCCTGAGCCAGGGGCCGCGCGGCGAGCCGCCCAACTTCACGCCGGCGTCGCTCCTCGAGGACCGCCCCCTGACCGTCGGCACCGGCCGCAACGCGTGGACCCCCCGGAACTACGAGAACCGGTACGAGGGCACGGTCACGGTGCGCCGCGCTCTCGAGCAGTCGCTGAACGCCGCCACGGTGTGGATGGCCGAGACCGTCGGCTACGACGCGGTCGTCCGGGTGGCGCGCGAGGCCGGCTTCACGAGCCCGATGGAGCCGGTGCCGGCTCTCGTTCTGGGAAGCTTCGAGGTCACGCCGATCGAGCTGGCGTCGGCGTTCGCCGCGCTGGCGAGCGGCGGCGAGCAGATCCGGCCCACCGGGCTTCGCGCGGTCGTGGACCGGGAAGGCGGGGTCAGCGAGCCGCGCGTCGACCGGAAGCAGGGGTTCCGGCCCGACGAGGCGTTCCTGATCACGCATCTCCTGCGCGGCGTGATCGACCGCGGCACGGGCGCGGCGGCGCGCACGCTCGGGGTCGAGGGGCCCGTCGCCGGCAAGACGGGCACGACGAACGAGGGTCGCGACACGTGGTTCGTCGGCTACACGCCGCGCCTCGTCGCCGTGGTGTGGGTCGGGTTCGACCAGCGTGACGTGCTTCGCCTCTCGGGCGCCCAGGCCGCGCTGCCGATCTGGGCCGACTTCATGCGCACCGCGCTCGGCGTCGTGCCGGCGACCCTGCCCGAGCCCCCGCCCTCCATCACCTTCCGAGAGGTGGACGCGGCCAACGGAAAGCTCGCCACCACCTGGTGCCCGGTCGCCATCCGCGAGGCGTTCCTCGCGTCGACCGAGCCGCGCGACTTCTGCCCCGATCACGGCCCGGCCGCCACCGTCCGCTCGTTCTTCCGCCGCCTCTTCGACTCCATCCGCTGACCGGCCGCGAACGCCAAAGCCGGGGCCAGGCCCAGACTTTGATGTCCAGCGTCAGGGGCCGATCCCGACTTCCACTCGCGCGCGCCTGCCGGGCCCTATAATCGGCGCGTGAGCACGGTCGGCCAGGCCCACGACACCGGGTCCGCGTTCGCGATCGCCGCCGGCTCGCTGATCGACGGCCGCGGCGGCGCGCCGGTGCCCGACGCGATCGTCCGCGTGGAGGGCGGGCGCATCACCGCGGTGGGGCCGGCCGGTGCCTTCGGCGCCCTCGACGTGCCGGTGCGCGACTTCCGGCGCCAGGCCGTGATGCCGGGCATGGTGGACGTTCACGCCCACCCCACCCTGCCCTCGGACCGTCGCGACCTCGAGGCGAGCCTCACCGATCCCGACGATCTCCTCACGCTGACCGCGATGCGCCAGCTCACCCTTCACCTCCGCTCGGGGGTGACGACGGTCCGCGACTGCGCGGCGCGGGGCCGGACGATGTTCGCGGTCCGGGAGGCGATCCGGCGCGGTTACTTCCCGGGCCCGCGGCTCCAGCTCGCGGGGCGCGCCATCACGCACAGCGGCGGCCATCTCCACTGGTGCGGGAGCGTGGCCGACACCCTGGACGAGATCCGCCGCGAGGTCCGGCTCCTCGTCTCGGAGGGCGCCGACGTCATCAAGGTGGTCGCCTCCGGCGGCGGGACGCGCGGTGGCATCCCGTACCTCGCCTCCTACACCGTCGACGAGCTCCGGACGGCGGTGGACGCCGCGCACGCGCTGGAGCGGCGCACCGTCGCGCACGCGCGCTCGACCCAGTCCATCGAGAACTGCGTCCTGGCCGGCGTCGACGCGATCGCGCACGTGGAGTTCCTCGCGCCCGGCGAGATCGTCGACATGGGCGGCGCGGGCGCGCCGACCGGTCTCCCGCGTCTCGACCGGCGAGTGGCGGAGAAGCTCGCCGCCTCCCCGGCCTTCCTCGACCTCAACCCGCAGTCGAGCGGGTGGGACACGGTGCTCCTGCTCCGCCGGAAGGCGGCGGACGCCGGGCTCACCGCCAGCGAGCAGGCGCAGCTCGCCAACCTCGAGCGCTACTTCGACCACTTCCTGCCGGTGATCGGCGCGCTGCGCGACCTGGGGCTGGTGGACCGCATGGCGTTCGGAAGCGACGCGGGGCCGTTCGACACCGAGTTCGGCCACCTCGAGTACAACGTCCACCTCGCCCGCCTGGCCGGGCTCACGCCGATGGAGTCGCTGCAGACGGTGACGCGGAACGCCGCGCGCCTCCTCGGCCTCGACCGGGAGGTGGGGACGGTCGAGGTCGGCAAGGATGCCGACCTCCTCGTGCTCGACGCCGATCCGCTGGCGGACGTCGAACACCTCACCCGCGTCGCCGCCGTCTTCAGACACGGCGTCCGCGTTCGCTGACCGCCCCGAACGCCAAAGCGGGGTCAGGCCCAGGCTTTGATTTCCGTCTGGTCGAGCACCCTGAAAGTCAAACTCGGGCCTGACCCCGGAGCTTGACGTTCGCGCGGGCCGGCTGGCCGGGCCGTTGCCTCGGCCCGAGCTTCCCGGTACGATACGGGCGCCGTATGCGGCTCACCGGCAAGGTCGTCCTGATCACCAACGTCAGCCAGTACATGGGCCCGGCGTGCGCCGAGGAGTTCGCGAAGGAGGGCGCGATCCTCGCGCTCCACGAGCGGACGGAGCCGCGCGCCCACGCCGCCCTCGAGCTGGCCCGCGCCCACGGTCGCGAGGCGACGGTGGTCACGGGCGACCTCACGACGTCCGGCGAGGCGAACCGGGTGGTGCGAACGGTCGCGGAGCGCCACGGGCGGCTCGACGTCCTGGTCAACAACTCGAGCCACTCTCCGGTCGGCGGGCCGATCGACGAGGTCTCCGACGAGACCTGGCGGTCGATGACGGCCGCCCTCTACGACGAGCCCTTCTTCTGCCTCCGCGCGGCGATCCGCGTGATGAAGCGCCAGGGCCACGGCAAGGTGGTCAACATCACGTCGGCGGTGGCGATCCCGGGATTGCCGAACTACACCGCGTACTCGGCGGCGCGGGCCGGGGCGAACGGACTGACCCGCGCGGTCGGCCGCGAGGTGGCGCGCCACAACATCCAGGTGAACGCCATCGCCCAGAACTTCGTCGAGAATCCCACCTACTTCGGCCCCGAGGTCACCGGGCACCCCGACAGGCTCGCCCGGGTGATCCGCAACGTCCCCGCCGGGCGGCTCGCGCGCTCCGAGGAATCCGCGAAGCTGTGCGTCTTCCTCGCCTGCGACGAGTCCGACTTCTTCTGCGGCCAGGTGATCCCCTTCGCGGGCGGCTGGATCTAGGCGGCGGGCCGGCCGTGGCGGACCTCTCGGCCCCGGATCTCTACCAGCGTCTCTCGGGCCCCGCGCCGCCGCGGGTCCTCGACGTGCGCAACGCCGAGGAGTTCGCGCGGTGGCGCGTGGAAGGGCCGCACCCCGTCGACATGCTCAACGTCCCCTACTTCTGGGGGCTCTCGGCGCTGAAGCGCCGGCCGAGCCTCCAGGGCAAGGGCCTCAAGGAGAAGCTCTTCGCCCTCATGACGCCGCGCCGGCTCAACCGGATGCCCGTCTCCAGGATGAACTTCGGCGGCGTCGGGCGCGTGATGCTCCAGTCGATGATGCGCGACAAGCAGGTGGCCTCGATCGACGAGCTGTTCGACATGGCCCGCCAGATGGGCGTCAAGCTCATCGCCTGCACGATGTCCATGGACGTGATGGGCATCACCCGGGAGGAGCTCATCGACGGCGTGGAGGTGGGCGGCGTCGCGACGTTCCTGGGCGACGCCGCGCGCTCGCGCGTGTCGCTCTTCGTCTGAGCGGGTGACCGCTCCGCGGAGCGCCTGACTACCGCCATGGTCTTCCAGCCCGAGCTGTCCCTGGTCGTGGAGAGCCCCGACGGCCGAGCGCCGCTCGGCTTCGGCGTGCGCCACGTCGTCTGCGCCGGCTACACGAGCCGGGACCGGTCGGATGCGGAGCGACACATCCAGGAGCTCGGCAGTCTCGGCATCGCCCGGCCGAAGGAGGTGCCGATCTTCTTCGCCGTCGCCTCCTACCTCGCCACCACCGACCAGGTCATCGAGGTCCAGGGCCCGTTCACGTCGGGCGAGGCCGAGGTGGCCCTGCTCTTCGGCGCGGACGGGCCCTGGGTCACCGTCGCGAGCGACCAGACCGACCGCTTCGTCGAGCGCCACTCCGTCCCCGCCGCGAAGCAGCTCTGCCCGAAGGTGCTCGCGCCCATCGTGTGGCGCCTGGCCGACGTGGAGGGGCACTGGGACGAGCTCCAGCTCCGGGCGTGGGTCCGGAGCGGCCGGAAGCGCGCTCTCTACCAGGAGGCCAAGCTGGGCAGCCTCCTCGCCCTCGACACGCTGCTCTCCGGCCTCCGGCGCCGCGTCGGCCGCGCGCTCGACGGCGTGGTCATGCTCTCGGGCACGGTGCCGACCGTCGACGGCCAGCTGATCTACGGCGACGCGTACGAGCTGGAGCTCGCCGACCCTCGGCTCGACCGGGCCATCCGCACCCAGTACGCGGTGCGCGTCCTCGAAAGGGACCCGCGCGGCTAGCCCTCCGAGGTGAACCGACGCGAGGCTGCGCGCGACGGAGAAGTCATGACGATGAGCATCGAGCACCGAGCCGTCCAGGCGAACGGGATCACCTTCCACGTGGCGACGTCGGGACCATCCGACGGACCGCCCGTGCTCTGCCTCCACGGGTTCCCCGAGGGCTGGATGAGCTGGCGGCCGGTGATGCGGCAGCTCCCCGAGGCGCGTCTCTATGCGCCGGACCTCCGGGGCTACGGCGAGACCGAGCGCCCCCGGGACGGCTACGACGTCTTCACGCTGACCGACGACATCGCCGCGCTGATCCGGGCGCTCGGCCTCGACCGGCCCGTCCTCGTCTCGCACGACTGGGGCGGCGCGCTGGCGTGGATCTTCGCGCACCGGTACTCGCACCTCGTCAAGCGGTTCGCCGTCGTCAACTGCCCGCACCCCCGGACGCTGGTGCGGGCCGTGCTCCACTTCGAGGACTTCCAGACCATCCGCATTCCCTGGGTGCCCATCTTCGAGATCCCGTGGCTCCCGGAGCTCTTCCTCAGCACCGCGCTCGGGCGCTGGGTGCTGAAGCTCTCGTTCACGCTCCGGGAGGGCCGGAAGGGGACGATGGACGTGTCGCTGGTCGACGAGCTCGTCGCGCGCTTCCAGCGGCCGGCGGACGCGCGCCCGCCGATCCAGTACTACCGGGAGATGGTGTCCACGCAGATCTGGCCGGCGAAGCGCGCGCGCCTCGAAGCCGTCTACCGGACGCCGATCACGGCGCCGGCGACCCTCATCTGGGCGGCGAAGGACGGAGCCCTGTCCGCCCGGGTCGCCATGAACAGCGAGCTCGACGCCGGCTGCCCGGTGGACCTGCGGCCGCTCCCGGGGATCGGCCACTTCGTGAGCCTGGAGGCGCCCGACGAGCTCGCGCGCGAGATCCGGCGTCTGCTCCCGGCTCCGACCGCCTAGCCGTCGGCCCGCCGGATGGCGGGCCGGGTCGTCACGCCTCCCGGCGCGAGGCGCCGACGAGGCGCCGCCAGCGCAGCGCCAGGATCCACGTGAGGCCGCCGGCGACCAGCACCTGGCCGACGTCGACCAGGAGATAGAGCCAGCTCACCGCGAGCTCGCCGGTGATCCAGGCCGCCATCGCGCCGATCAGCAGGCTCCCGATCGCGAGGACCCAGCCTCGAAGCCGCCCGGAGACGAGGTAGGCGACCACCAGACCCAGAATGACGCCGCAGCCGACGGGGAACACTTCTTCCATGACGCCCTCCTTCGTCACCTTGGACCCGAGCCAGGTCGGGCCGAACCATCCGCCCGACTCTAGATTGGCCCCCCCACCCCGTCAACACCGCCCCCCGCAGCAGAAACCAAACTCCGGGGTCAGGCCCCGACTTTGGCTTTCGGGACTTCAGCGGCGGAAACCAAAACGCGGGGCCTGACCCCGACTTTGGCTTTCGAGCGGAGGGAGTGGCCGATTGCGGCGCACCGCGCCGTCGGCCTATGATCGGCGGCGGTGCGCCGCCTCGAGCCTCCATCCGGGCGGCCGCGAGAATCCCCGTAGCGAGGTCACTCCGATGGACGCAGCCTGGTTCCAGGGTCTCCGCTGGCGCTGTATCGGCCCGCCTCGTGGCGGCCGCGTGGTCGCCGTCGCCGGGCATCCGACCGAGCCGATGGTGTTCTACTTCGGCGCGGTGGCGGGTGGCGTGTGGAAGACGACCGACGGGGGCACGTACTGGGAGAACGTCTCGGACGGCTACTTCCGCACGTCCGCCATCGGCGCGCTCGCCGTGGCCGAGTCGGACCCCAACGTCGTCTACGCCGGCACCGGCGAGGCGACGATCCGGATCGACGTCGTCTACGGTGACGGCGTCTACAAGACGACCGACGGCGGGAAGACGTGGACCCACATGGGCCTCGCCGACACCCGCCACATCGGCCGGATCCAGGTCCACCCGAAGGACCCGGACCTCGTGTACGTCGCGGCGCTGGGCCACGCCTTCGGCTCCGAACGCCGAGCGGGGCGTGTTCCGCTCCAGAGACGGCGGGCGCAATTGGGAACGCGTGCTCTTCCGGAGCGAGCGGGCCGGGGCGATCGACCTCGCGCTCGACCGAACCAATCCCCGCGTCCTCTACGCCTCGACGTGGGAGGTCTACCGGCACTTCTGGACGCTCTCGAGCGGCGGCCCGGACAGCCGGCTCTACAAGTCCGTCGACGGCGGCGACACCTGGACCGACCTGACGGACAATCCCGGGCTGCCGAAGGGCATCAAGGGGAAGATCGGCGTCACGGTCTCCCCCGCGCGGCCGGACCGCGTGTGGGCCATCGTCGAGGCCGAGAAGGCCGGTCTCTACCGGTCCGACGACGCAGGCCGGACGTGGGAGCTCGTGTCCGAGAACCGCGATCTGATCCACCGCCCCTGGTACTACTGCCACGTGTTCGCGGATCCCTCCGACGCCGACACCGTCTACGTCACCAACCTCAGGATGTGGAAGTCGACCGACGGCGGGAAGACCTTCACGGAGGTCACGACGCCCCACGGCGACAACCACGACCTGTGGATCGATCCGCGGGACCCGCGACGGATGATCGAGGGCAACGACGGCGGCGCATGCGTCTCGTTCAACGGCGGCCACAGCTGGTCCACGATCTACAACCAGCTCACCGCGCAGTTCTATCACCTGGCCGTCGACGACCAGTACCCGTACCGCGTCTACGGGACCCAGCAGGACAACTCGAGCGTGAGCGTGCCGAGCGCCTCCGAGAACGGCGGCATCACGTGGGGCGACTGCTACCCCGCGGGCACCGGCGAGAGCGGGTACATCGCCGTGCATCCGCGCGACCCGAACCTGGTCTACGTCGGGGCGGTCGGCAGCTCGCCGGGCGGCGGAGGCGCGCTCCAGCGCTACGACCATCGCACGCGCCAGATCCGTCTCGTGACCGTCTGGCCCGAGGTCTACTACGGCTGGGGCGCCAAGGACCTCCGGTACCGCTTCGCGTGGACGTTCCCCATCGTCTTCTCGCCGCACGACCCCGGGACGCTGTACGCGACGGGGAACCTCGTCTTCCGGACGCGCGACGAGGGCTCCAGCTGGGAGGCCATCAGCCCTGACCTCACGCGCCAGGACCCGACCAAGCTCGAGGCCTCGGGCGGACCCCTCACGAAGGACACGAGCGGCGCCGAGCACTACGGCACCGTCTACGCGTTCGCGGAATGCCCTCGCGAGCGCGGCGTCCTGTGGGCGGGCAGCGACGACGGGCTGATCCACGTCTCCCGCGACGACGGGCAGACGTGGCAGAACGTGACGCCGCCCGATCTCCCCGAATGGTCGCTGATCGCGACGGTCGAGCCGTCGCCCCACACCCGGGGCACGGTCTACGTCGCTGCCACCCGCTACAAGATCGATGACTACCACCCGTACCTCTACAAGACCGAGGACTACGGCCGGACCTGGCAGGCGCTCGCCGCGGGGTTCCCGGCCGGCGAGATCAGCCGGGTGATCCGGGAGGACCCCGTCCGACCGGGGCTGCTGTACGTCGGAACGGAAACCGGCATCGTGGTCTCGAGGGACGACGGGCGCACGTGGCACCGCGGGGCCTGGAACCTCCCGGTCGCTCCCGTCTACGACATCGCGGTCAAGGGCGGCGACCTCGTGGCGGCGACACACGGGCGGTCGTTCTGGATCCTGGACGACCTCACGCCTCTGCGAGAGTCGGTGGAGGAGGCCGGCGGCGCTCCCCATCTCTTCCCGCCCCGCCCGACGGTGCGGCCGTGGCAGAACTGGAGCGTCGATCTCTTCCGGGGCCCCGGCAAGGCCCACAAGAACTACATGATGGCGCTCGGGACCGGCCTCACGTTCTACGAGGATCGGACGCCCGAGGGCGAGCGCGTCCGCACGTTCCTCGACGCCGGCGAGAACCCGCCCGTCGGCGCCATCGTCTACTACAGCGTGGGCGCGGCGTCTGCCGGGTCCGTGAGCCTGACATTCCTCGACGAGGGCGGCTCCGTCATCCGGACCTTCACGACGCGGCCCGAGACCGCGCCGCCCGCAGAGGCCGGCGCGCCGCCAGCCACGCCCGACGCGCTGCCCCCCGCACCGGCGCCGGCGGCCGACGAGCGCTACGTCACCGCCCGCCCCGGGCTCAACCGCTTCGTGTGGGATCTCCGCTATCCCGGCGCCGAGAAAGTCCAGGGCGACGTCTCGACCGAGAAGGCGATCACGGGCCCGCTCGCGCCGCCCGGCCGCTACCAGGTCCGCCTGACGGTGGGCGACCGCTCGTGGACCCAGCCGTTCGAGATCAGGAAAGATCCTCGCGTGACGGCCAGCCAGGCCGACCTCGATGCGCAGTTCGCCCTGTGGCGCGAGATCCGGGACACGCTGTCCGCCACCCACGCAGCGGTCAACCGGCTCCGGCGGATCCGCCGCCAGGTGAGCGAGTGGTCCCAGCGTCTCCGCGAGTCATCCGATGCGCCCCGCCCCGTCGCCGAGGCCGCGGATCGGCTCGTCCAGAAGCTCGGCGAGATCGAGACCGAGCTCATCCAGACCTCGGCCAAGAACTCCATGGACGCCCTCCGGCTGCCCGCGCGGCTCAACCTCCGTCTGGCCTCGCTGATGAGCGTGCTGTCGAGCGCCGACGCGGCGCCGCCCCGCCAGGCGTACCTCGTCCACGAGCATCTCGGGGCGCTGGCCCGGCACGAGCTTGCCCGGCTCCAGGCGCTCATCGACACGGACGTCGCCGCCTTCAACGCGCTCGTCCGGGACGCGAGCCTGCCGGCGGTCGGGGCCGGATAGGCGGCGCCGGACCTCCGGTCGGCGCGGCGCGCGGCCGTTGCGCGCTCCGGTGGCGTGTGCCAGCATGCCGCAGGAGGAGCAAGCGGAGTCCCTACCCGTCTACCGCTTCGCGACACCTTCGTTCCGATCAGGCTGAGGGTTCCTCAGAAAAGGAGCACGTCATGATCGATGGCCGGTCCCGACTTCGGGGTCCTCTCTCCGTCCTGCGGCGCATCGTCTCGCCCGGCGTGCTCGCGCTCGTGCTCGCGCTGACGGCGCTCGCGGTCCCGTCGTACGCCGCGGATCCCGTCACCATCACGATGGCGAGAAACGCGGACATGCTGACCTTCGATCCGTCCTCCACGGAGGACGACCCCTCGATTTTCGTGGAGCTCCAGGTTTACGACCGCCTCGTCAAGCTAGCCTCCAACAACAGCGTGGAGCCGGAGCTGGCCACGGCTTGGAAGGTGGCGCCCGACGGCCTCACCGCCACGTTCACCCTGCGCCAGGGCGTGAAGTTCTCCGACGGCTCGCCCCTGACCGCCGACGACGTGGTGTTCTCGCTCACGCGGGCGATCGACCAGAAGGGGTCGTGGGGCTTCCTGTTCTCCCCCGTCAAGTCGGTGACCAAGGTCGACGACAAGACGGTGCGCCTCAACATGTCGGAGCCGTTTGCCCCGCTCCTGCCCGCGCTGTCGACCTTCGCCGCGAGCATCTACTCGAAGGCGAACTTCGAGAAGTGGGGCAAGGAGGCCAACCAGCATCCCCTGGGAACGGGCGCGTTCGTCCTCGAGAGCTGGCAGAAGGGCTCGCAGCTCTCGCTCACGAAGAACCCCAACTACTGGCAGCCCGGCAAGCCGAAGGTGGACCGGATCGTCATGCGCGTCGTCGGTGACGACAACACGCGCGTGCTGCAGCTCCAGTCCGGGCAGGTGGACATCATCGACTTCGTGCCCCCGAACCAGGTCCAGCCTCTCACCGCCTCGGGGCAGAAGATCCAGAAGGTGGACGGCACCGCCACGCTGCGGTACACGCTCAACGAGACCGTCAAGCCTCTGGACGAGGCCAACGTCCGGTGCGCGATGGCCCACGCGATCGACCGGGCCGCGGTCGCCAAGAACCTCTACTTCGGGCTGGCGACGGTGGCGCGGTCGCTCCTGCCGAGCAGCACGCTCTTCTACGACGGGAATGCCGACCCGGTGACGTACGACCTCGCCAAGGCAAAGGCGCTCCTGGCGAAGAGCTCGGTGCCCAACGGGTTCACGGTGAGCGTGAACGTCCCGGCCGGGAACCAGCACCGGCTCGACACGGCGCAGATCTGGTCGGCCGGCCTCAAGCAGATCGGGATCACGCTAAAGATCGAGCAGCTCGAGCAGACGACGCTCATCCAGATGCGGAACGCCGAGAAGTACTCGATCTACAACGCCGCCTGGACCAACGATACCCCCGATCCCGACGAGCTCCTGGGCGTCGCGCTCGACTTCTCGTCGCAGCACGCGGCCCACACCTTCTACAACAACCCGAAGGCCAAGGAGCTCCTCCTCCAGCAGCGCCGCGAGCTCGACCCGAAGAAGCGCCAGGTGCTGGTGACCGAGCTCCAGCGCATCGTCAACCAGGACTGCCCGCAGATCTACGTGGTGCACGAGCCACGGCTCTACGCGAGCTCCAAGGCGGTCGAAGGTTTCTCGCCGAACTCGCAGGGAAAGTACAGCTTCGAGGACGTGACCAAGAAGTAGGAGCGCGACACGCGGTTCCCCGGCCGGGTGCCGCCGACCGGGCCCGGCCGGGGGTGACGCGCGCGCAGACACGACCGCGATCGAGAGCGCGACGGCCGGATGATTCGCTACGCCGCGGGACGGGTCGTGGGCATCGTGCCCGTCCTGTTCGGCGTCAGCATCGTGGTCTTCCTGCTGATCCGGCTCATCCCGGGCAACCCGGCCATCTCCATCCTGGGCGAGCGGGCGACCCCGGAGCTGGTCGAGCGCGTGCGGAACCAGCTGGGCCTCGACCTCCCCGTCTGGCGCCAGTACCTGCACTTCCTGGGCAACCTGTCACGCGGGGACTTCGGCGCCTCGTACTTCTACAAGCAAGAGGTCACCACGCTGACGCTCGAGCGGATCCCGATCACGCTCGCCCTGATCGGCTACGCCGCCCTCATCGGGCTCGTCATCGCGGTGCCATTCGCGACGCTGGCGGCGCTCCGGCGCGAGGGGCTCGTCGATCACGTCATCCGGCTCCTGTTCACGGGCGTCATCGGGATCCCGACCTTCTGGATGGGCATCGTCCTGTCCCTCCTGCTCAGCGTGAAGTTCCACCTGCTTCCCCTGGGCGGCACCGGCGCGACCCGGCTCGAGACCCTGGGGCGATTGACCCTGCCGGCCCTGACGATCGGCCTCCACATGTCGCCGATCCTCGTGCGTGCGCTGCGCAGCAGCCTGGTCGAGGTGCTGGGCTCGGACTACGTCACCACCGGCGTCGCGATGGGCCTCCGGCGGGGCACCCTCCTGTTCAGCTATCTCCTCCGGAACGGCCTGACGCCCTTCATCTCGGTGCTGGGACTGAACGTCGGCTGGCTGATCGGCGGCACGATCATCATCGAGCAGGTCTTCGGCATCCCCGGCGTGGGCTCGCTCCTGATCACGTCGATCCTGACGCGCGACTACTCCATCATCCAGTTCGTCGCGCTGGTCCTCGCCCTCCTCGTGATCATCGTCAACCTGCTGACCGACCTCACCTACGCGCTCCTGGACCCGCGCGTGTCCTTCCGGGCATGAGCGAGGCCTCCGCCCTCGCCGTCCCGCGAGCCCGCAGCCGGAGGTGGCTCCGCGGGGGCGGCTGGTCGCTCCGCGTCGGGGTCGCCGGGATCGCAACGGTCGCCGCGCTCGCCCTCCTGGCCCCGTGGATCGCCCCCTACGATCCCACCGCGCTGGGCGAGGGCGGCCTTCAGCCGCCAAACGCGCTCCACTGGTTCGGCACCGACCAGCTCGGCCGGGACATCCTGAGCCGGGTGCTCTTCGCGGCGCGGACCGACCTCCAGATCGGCACGATCGGCGTGATCATCCCGCTGGTCATGGGCGCGGTGGTGGGCCTGTTCGCCGGGTACTACGCGGGCTGGCTGGACTCGATCCTCGGGCGGATCGTCGACGTGGTGACCGCGTTCCCGTTCTTCGTGCTCGTGCTGGCGATCGTGGCGATGCTCGGCCCCGGCCTGACCAACTTCTACATCGCGATCTCGCTGGTCAGCTGGGTCGCCTACGCGCGCATCGTCCGGGGTGAAGCCCTGAGCGCCCGCGGACGCGGTTACATCCTGGCCGCCCGGAGCCTGGGGTACGGCGACATCCGGATCATGTTCCGCCACCTCTTGCCGAACGTGATCGTCCCCGCGCTGGTTTTCGGCATGAGCGACTTCGTCCTCGACATCCTGGCCGGGGCCTCGCTCGGCTTCTTCGGCCTCGGCGTGCAGCCGCCGACGCCCGAGTGGGGCGTGATGATCGCCGAGGGCCGGAACTTCATCCTGACCGCCCCGTGGGTGGTGATCTTCCCGGGCCTCGCGACCATCGTGACCAGCTTCTTCGTGAGCCTCGTCGGCGACAGCGCGTCCGACATCGTCCGCCGGGTCCATGCCCCCTAGGGAGGCCCTCGAGGTCGAGCGCCTGACGGTCGCCTTCGCCGGAGACGGGCGACCCGTCGTGCGCGGCGTGTCGTTCACGGTCGCCTCCGGCGAGGCGTTCGGCCTGGTGGGCGAGAGCGGATCGGGCAAGAGCCTGACGTGCCGGGCCATCCTTCGGCTCCTCCCGCGCGGCGCGGCCGCGACCGGGCGGATCCGTTACGGGGGCCACGACCTCTTCGAGCTCACCGACGGCCAGATGCAGGCGCTCCGAGGGTCCAGCATCGCCATGGTCTTCCAGGACCCGCTGACCGCGCTCAATCCCGTCCTGCGCGTCGGCGACGCGATCGCCCAGGTCGTCCAGGCGCACGCGAAGCTCGGGCGGCGGGCCGCGCGGACCCGCGCGATCGAGATGATGGAGCGCGTGGGGATCCGCGACGCCGCCCGGCGCGCGGCGGCCTACCCGCACGAGTTCAGCGGAGGGATGCGCCAGCGGATCCACATCGCCATGGCGCTCGCCGCGCGGCCGACGCTGCTCCTGGCCGACGAGCCCACCACGGCGCTCGACGTCATCGTGCAGGCCGAGATCCTGCGCCTCCTGGACACGCTCCGGCGCGAGGAGGGCATGAGCCTGCTCCTCGTCTCGCACGACTTCCGGGTCGTCGCCGGCCTCTGCGACCGCGTGGGCGTCATGTACGCCGGAGAGCTGGTCGAGGTCGGCCAGACGCGGGCGGTCCTGCGCCGCCCCGAGCACCCCTACACCATCGGGCTCATGAACAGTCTCCCCGAGGCGGTGGTGGGCGAGCGGCTCCGCGCCATCCCCGGGACGCCGCCCGACCCTGCCCACCTCCCGCCAGGCTGCGCGTTCGCGCCCCGCTGCGAGCTCGCCCGCGACGTCTGTGTCGCCGGGCCGATCCCGATGGAGGAGGCCGCGCCGGGGCACTGGGCGCGCTGCATCCGGCGGGACCAGCTCGGCGCGCTGCGCCGCGGTCTCGTGACGGCGGGCACGGCGGAGGGCTAGGTGCTCCTGGCGGCCGAGCATCTGACCAAGACGTTCGTGCACCGTCGCGGGTGGCTCGGGCGGGCCGCCGCGACGGGCGCGGCACGGCCGGCGCTGGCCGATGCCTCGCTCTCGGTCGAGCGCGGCGAGTCGGTGGGCATCGTCGGCGAGAGCGGCTCGGGCAAGTCGACGCTCGCGCGCTGTCTCGCGTTCCTCGAGCGGCCCGACGCGGGCCGGGTGCTCTTCGACGGCATCGACCTGGCGCGGCGGGGCCGGCGCGAGCTCCGCCTCCTGCGGCGCCGCATTCAGGTGGTGTTCCAGGATCCCTACTCGTCGCTGAACCCGCGGCTGACGGTCGGGTCCGCCCTGCGCGAGGTGCTGCGGGTCCACGACCTCGTGCCCCGCGACCAGACCGCGCGGCGCGTGGAGGTTCTTCTCGACCAGGTGGGGCTCCCTGCCCACGCGGTCGACCGCTATCCGTCCGACTTCTCGGGCGGTCAGCGGCAGCGGATCTGCATCGCGCGCGCCCTCGCCGCGGGCCCCGACGTCCTGATCGCCGACGAGCCGGTCAGCGCGCTCGACGTCTCGATCCAGGCGCAGATCCTCAACCTGCTGGCGGACCTGCGCAGCCGGCTCCACCTCAGCATGGTCTTCATCAGCCACGACCTCCACGTGGTCCGGTACATCGCGCCGAGGATCGCCGTGATGTTCGGCGGCCGTATCGTGGAGGTGCTGCCGCCGGGAACGCCGCTCGAGGATGCCCGTCATCCGTACACGCAGGCGCTGCTCGCGGCGCGGTCCCGGCTCGAGCCGGGGTGGCTGGCCGGCCGCGCGACGGCCGATGCCGAGTTCGCCGCCGCCCTCCCGGCGGTAGGGTGCCCCTTCCGCGCCCGCTGCCCGCTCGCGTCCGGGATCTGCGAAACGGTCGATCCTCCGCTGCGCGACCTGAGCGCCGGCCGCAGCGTGGCCTGCCATCACGCGGGCTGAGCGCCCGACGCGAGGAGACGCATGGCGAAGACACGAGGGACGGGACTCCTGATGCTGTGGACGGACGTCGACCCCGAGCACGAGGCGGCCTTCAACCGCTGGTACGACGAGGAGCACCTCGCCCGCCTCCTGGCGGTCCCGGGCTTCCTCTCGGCCGCGCGCTACGTGGCCCTCCGCGGCGGCCCGCGGTACCTCGCGATGTACGAGCTGGAGGACGTGTAGCGTGCTGCGGACCGCCGCGTTCCTCGACGAGGTGCGCTTCCGGCCGTCGCCGGAGCGCCAGCGCGCCTCGGGCGGCCACATCGGGCGCAACTACCTGCTGAACGGCTACCGCCAGATCTTCCCGGCGCGGACCGACCCGATCGAGCTCACGATGGGGCCGTCGCCCTACCTCCAGATGGGCCGCATCGACGTGCCGGCGGCGATCGAGGAGGAGTTCAACGACTGGTACAACTGGGTCTACATCCCGACCTACCTGACCGTGCCCGGCGTCATCCGCGCGCGGCGCTTCGTGGCCGTCGACGGCCAGCCCAAGTACCTCACCGTGTACGAGTTCGAGCGGGCCGACGTCCCGGACGGCGAGGCCTGGCACCGTGCGCGGGAATCGAGCCCGTGGAGCCGGCGGATCCGGCCGCAGATGCGCCTCGATCCCGGCTCGCCGGCGGTGTACCGGCGCCTCCGGCCCGACCCCGTGCCGTGAAATCGGACGGCACGCACGCTGATCCAGGAGGCCGAGCCCGGAACCCCCTGACACTTCTCCCAACGCAGCGTCCCGCGGCACGAGGTGCTAGAATCCCGCGCACGAGTCGGCCCGCCGGAGGAGCGAGCATGGCGTCACGCCGGAAAGCTCCATCCCGCCCGGTCCGCTAGGTCCCGGCCGCCGGCGACCCCGGGTGCCGCGGGAGTGCGCGAGCAGCTCGCCGCCACCGTCCGCATCCTGCGCGCGCTCGCGAGCGCCCCCGGCAACCTCCAGGCGGTGCTCGACGCTGTCGCCGAACAGGCAGCGCGGGTCTGCGGCGCGACCGACAGCCTCATCCACCGACTCGACGGCGACCGTCTGCGCCTGGTGGCCCATCACGGGCCGATTCGGCCTCACGATGAAGCCCGGCGACACCATGCCGCTCACGCGTGACTCCGCTGCCGGGCGGGCCGTGCTGGAGCGGCGCACCGTCCACCTCCCTGACATCGAGGCGGCGGCGGCCGAGTTCCCGACAGCCTTCCAGCTGAGCCGCCGAGAGTTCCGGGCGCTGCTCGCGGTGCCCCTGGTGAGCGAGGAGCGGGTGCTCGGCGTGATCGTCATCCGCCGCTCGGAGGCCCGTCCGTTCACCCCTGCGCAGATCGCCGCCCTCGAGAGCTTCGCCGACCAGGCCGCCATCGCCATCGGGCACGCGCGGCTGTTCCACGAGGTCACCGAGGCGCTGGAGCGCGAGCGGGCGACGGGCGCCATCCTCCGCGTCATCGCGAGCTCGCCGACGACGGTCGATCCGGTCTTCGACGCCATTCTCGACAGCGCGCTTCGCCTCTGTGCCTCGCCGGTCGGGAACCTCTTGCTCTTCGACGGCGAGGCGTTCCGCCTGGTCGCCCACCGGGGGCTGCCCGGCGACCTGGTCGAGGCGTGGCAACGGCCGCAGCGGTATGGCCCGCACACCGGGCCGGCCCGCGCAATCACCGAGCGCCAGCCCGTCCAGATCGTGGACCTGATGGCCGACCGCGCGTACGAGGAGCGCGACCCCCTCCGGGTCCAGGCGGTGGAGCTCCTGGGCGGCCGCACTGCGCTCTGCCGTGCCGATGCTGAAGGACGGGACGCCGATCGGCGTCATCGTGATCTGGCGCCGCGAGGTCCGGGCGTTCAGCGAGGCTCAGATCCAGCTCCTGTCGACGTTCGCCGACCAGGCGGTGATCGCCCTCGAGAACGTGCGCCTGTTCACGGAGCTTGCGGCGCGCAACCGTGAGCTGACGGACGCCCTCGAGCGAGAACGGGCCACCGGCGAGGTTCTCGGGGCGATCAATGCGTCGCCGACCGCGGTCGAGCCGGTCTTCGAGACGATCCTGGCGAGCGCCATGCGGCTGTGCGACGTGCCGGTCGGGCTTTTGTTTCTCTACGAGAACGAGGCGCTCCGGCTGGCGGCCCATCGTGGCGCACCGGCGACCTTCACCGAACGCATTCGGACCCCGCGGCCACTCTCTCAGCTCTCTCCCGGCGTTGGGCTTGCTCGGGCCATGGCCGACCGCCGGCCGATCCACGTGCTCGACACGCTGGCCGACCCCGCATACGCGGAAGGCACGCGGGCTCGAGCCGCCACGGTCGAGGCGCTCGGCGCCCGGACCATTGTATGGGTACCCCTGCTCCGCGAAGGCGAGCCGGTGGGCGTCATCTGTACCTGGCGACACGAGGTGCGCGCGTTCACCGACGCCGAGATCAACCTGCTGGTGACGTTCGCCGCCCAGGCCGTCATCGCCCTCGAGAACGTCCGCCTGTTCACGGAGCTCGGGGCCCGGAACCGCGAGCTGACCGAGGCGCTCGAGCAGCAGACGGCGACCGCCGAGATCCTGCGGGTCATCTCCAGCTCGCCGACCGACCTCCAGCCGGTCATGGACGCGGTCGCCGAGAACGCCGCGCGAGTCTGCGGCGCCAACGATTCGTTGATCTTCCGCCTCGATGGAGACGTCTTGCGATTGGTGACTAGGCACGGTCCACTGCGGGGCGTCTTGAGCATCGGGGATCCCGTCGCGGTCACGCGCGACTCGGTGACAGGTCGGGCGGTGTCGGAGCGACGGACGATTCACGTCGAGGATTTGTGGGCGCTGCCGGGCACGGAGTTCCCGGTGACACAGGCGCGCTCACGCCAGCAGGGTGGGGGCGGGCGGACGTTCCTGGCCACGCCGCTTCTGCGCGAGGCGGTGCCGGTAGGCGGCATTCTCATCTGGCGGTCGGAGGTCCGGCCCTTCTCGTCGAAGCAGATGCTCCACCTAGCGCCTCGCACAACTTCACGCCCGAAGCCCTCGAGTTCACCCGGTCTCGTTTCCCGAGACCGCTCACCCGCGACCACGGTGTGAGTCGGGCGATCCTCGATCGAGCCATCTGCCACATCCTCGATGTGGAGAGTGAGCCAGAGTACGACCCCTCACTTGCGCGGGCGGTCGGCTTCCGAAGCCTGTTGGCGGTGCCGATGTTCCGGGAAGGACATCCTATCGGCGCCATCGCCGTCGGTCGGACCGCTCGCGGTCCGTTCTCTCCGAAGCAGATCGAGTTGCTCCAGACCTTCGCCGCCCAGGCGGTGATCGCCATCGAGAACGTGCGGCTGTTCACGGAGCTCGAGGCGCGGAACCGCGAGCTGACCGAGGCCCTCGAGCAGCAGACCGCCACCGCCGAGATCCTGCGGGTCATCTCCAGCTCCCCGACCGACCTCCAGCCGGTCTTCGAGGCGATCGCCGAGAGCGCGGCGCGTCTCTGCGACGCGTTCTTCGGGGGCACGTTCCGCGTCGCGGACGGCGATGTCGAACCTCGCGGCGCTCGCACGAACTGCACGGGCCGCAACGAGGCCTTCGTGCGTCGTCGTACCCGATCCCGCTCGACGAGAACACGGTGACGACACGCGTGGCGCGCGAGCGGATCGTCGTGCACATCGAGGATGTGGAGCTCGAGCCGGCGTTGCCGGAGGCGCAGCGGAGCGCGCGGGCGGTGCTCGGCGGTCCGGACGCATGCTCGTCGTGCCGATGCTTCGCGAAGGCAGACCCATCGGCGTGATCTGATGCGGCGCGACGGGCGGCAGGGGCCTTCACCGAGAAGCAGATCGCGCTGCTCCAGACCTTCGCCGCACCAGGCGGTGATCGCCATCGAGAACGTGCGGCTGTTCACGGAGCTCGAGGCCCGGAACCGCGAGCTGACCGAGGCGCTCGAGCAGCAGACGGCGACCGCGCGAGATCCTGCGCGTCATCACCAGGTCTCAGACCGATCTCCAGCCGGTCTTCGACGCCATTGCCGAGCAGCGCGGCGCGGTGTGCTGACGGCGCGCACGGATAACGTCGATCGTTTCGCCTGGAGGGAGACTGCTCCACCAGGTGGTCGCGATTCACGGCCCGCTGCCCGACGCCCTGCGAGGTCAGCCGACAGCGCTACGCGTGCCGCGCGCGACCCGGTGACGGCCGTGCGCTCGCGGAGTCGGCGTACGATCCATCGATCGAGGATCTGCCACGTTCCCGAGACGGAGTTTCCGAGACACGAGTGCGACACAGCGTCGGCGCGGGCGATCGGCATTCCGGACGTGCCTGGCGGCGCCGCTCTTGCGGGAAGGAAGTGCCTATCGGCGCGATCGCCGTCGGTCGGACCGCGGTCGCGGTCCGTTCTCGGCGAAGCAGATCGAGCTCCTCCAGACCTTCGCCGCCCAGGCGGTGATCGCGATCGAGAACGTGCGGCTGTTCACGGAGCTCGAGGCCCGGAACCGCGAGCTCACCGAGGCCCTCGAGCAGCAGACGGCCACCGCGGAGATCCTGCGGGTCATCTCCAGCTCGCCGACCGACCTTCAGCCGGTCATGGACGTCGTGGCCAAGAGTGCGGCGAGATTCTGCGGTGCGGCAGATGCCTCGATCTTCCGCCTAGAAGGCGACTCCATTCGGGTCGTGGCAGTCCATGGGGTCCTGCCTGGAACAACGCCGGTCGGCGGAACCTTCGCCGTAAGCCCTGGGAGCGTGGCTGGGCGCGTGGTGCGTGATCGGAAAGCGATCCACATCGAGGACTTCCAGGCGCTGCCCGAGGCGGAGTTCCCGGAGACGGCTGCCCGCACGCGGGACGTCACTGTTCCCCCTCGGACGGTGCTTGCTACGCCGCTCCTGCGAGAAGGAATACCTATAGGTGTCATCTACATGCGGCGGAGCGAGGTGCAACCCTTCACGGACAAGCAGATCGCGCTGGCAAAGACTTTCGCCGATCAGGCGGTGATCGCGATCGAGAACGTGCGGCTGTTCACGGAGCTCGAGGCCCGGAACCGCGAGCTGACCGAGGCCCTCGAGCAGCAGACGGCGACCGCCGAGATCCTGCGGGTCATCTCCAGCTCGCCGACCGACCTCCAGCCGGTCATGGACGTCGTGGCCGAAAGCGCCGCGCGATTCTGCGGCGCGGCCAATGCCGCGATCTTTCGGCTGGAAGGAGAGTCCCTTCGCCTCGTCGCGACCCATGGGCCGCTGCGCTGCGCACATGCCGATCGGCGAGACCATCGCCGCTAGCCCGGGAAGCCCAGGCGGCCGCGCGGTGCTGTGATCGGCACACGATCCACATCGACGACTGCTGCGCTGCCCGAGACCGAGTTCCCCGAGACGTGGCACGCGCACGGCGCGTCGCTGTTCCGGCGCGGACGGTCCTGGCGACCCCGCTCTTGCGGGAAGGCGTACCCATTGGCGCCATCTACATGCGACGGAGTGAAGTGCAGCCCTTCACGGACAAGCAGATCGAGCTGGCACAGACCTTCGCCGACCAGGCGGTGATCGCGATCGAGAACGTGCGGCTGTTCACGGAGCTCGAGGCGCGGAACCGCGAGCTGACCGAGGCCCTCGAGCAGCAGACCGCCACCGCCGAGATCCTGCGGGTCATCTCCAGCTCGCCGACCGATCTCCAGCCCGTGATGGACGTCGTGGCCGAGAGCGCCGCACGATTCTGCGGCGCGGCCGATGCCGCGATCTTTCGCCTGGAGGGCGAGTCCCTCCGGCTCGTCGCGGCACATGGGTCCGTCCCTGTGCCAGTGCCGATCGGCGGGACCATCGCCGTAAGCCCTCGGAGCGTAGGCGGGCGCGCGGTGCGTGATCGCCAGACGATCCATGTCGAGGACATCTAGCGCTGGCCGAGACGGAATTCCCCGAGACGTGGGAACGCCAGCGTGCGGCGCTGGTTTCCCGACTCGGACGATGCTCGCCACGCCGCTCCTGCGCGAAGGCGTACCTATTGGCGTCATCTGCCTGCGGCGGAGCGAGGTACAGGCCGTTACGGACAAGCAGATCGAGCTGGCGAAGACCTTCGCCGACCAGGCGGTGATCGCCATCGAGAACGTCCGGCTGTTCACGGAGCTGGAAGGGAAGAACCTGGCCCTCACGAAGGCCCATGCCCAGGTCACGGAGGCGCTCGATCAGCAGACCGCCACGAGCGAGATCCTGCGGGTCATCTCGAGCTCGCCGACCGACGTCCAACCGGTGTTCGACGCCATCGTCGGGAGTGCGGTGCGGCTGTGCGAGGCGCGGTACGGCGCCGTGTTCAGCTTCGACGGCCAGCTCGTCCATCTTGTCGCGCATCACAACTTCGCCGACGACTGGCTTGAGGATATCCGCCAGGAGTACCCGATGCGTCCGACCACGACTCGCATCTCAGGCCGGGCGATCCTGAGCGGCTCGGTAGTCCAGATTCCCGACCACGCTCTGGATCCAGACTACGGGAGTCCTCATGCGACGCGCCGTGGCTTCCGAAGTCTGCTGGGCGTGCCGATTCTCCGCGAGCGGCGCGCCCATCGGATCCATCGTCATCTACCGGCCGGAGGCTGGCCCGTTTCCCGGAAAGCAGATCGAGCTGCTGAAGACCTTTGCCGACCAGGCGGTGATCGCCATCGAGAACGTGCGGCTGTTCACGGAGCTGGAGGCCCGGAACCGCGAGCTGACCGAGGCCCTCGAGCAGCAGACGGCCACGGCAGAGATCCTGCGGGTGATCTCCAGCTCGCCGACCGACCTCCAGCCCGTCTTGGACGCCATGGCAGAGAGCGCGCACGATCCTGTCGGGCGACCAATACCGGTCTTTCCGCTGGAGGGTGAGCCTGATCCGGCTCGTGGCGACCATATGGGCATCGGCAGCGCTGGATGCCGTGCGGCGGGACCTCGCCGCGACCCGGTCGCGGACTGCGGCGGCTCGCGCGATCCTGACCCGGATGATGATCCACATCGAGGACATCCTGACGCCGCCCGAGCGATTCCCCGAATACGATGGCCGCTTCCGGAATCGTGGAAGCCGGCTTGCCCGGACGGTGCTCGCCGTGCCGCTGCTCCGGGAAGGTCTAGCCGATCGGTGTCATCTCATTCGGCCGGATGAAGTGCAGCCCTTCACGGACAAGCAGGTCAAGCTCCTCGAGACCTTCGCCGCGCAGGCGGTGATCGCCATCGAGAACGTGCGGCTCTTCACGGAGCTTGACGCCCGGAACCGCGAGTTGACCCAGGCCCTCGAGCAGCAGACTGCGACGGCGGAGATCCTGCGGGTCATCTCCAGCTCCCCGACCGACGTCCAGCCGGTGTTCGACACGATCGTCCGGAGCGCGGCGCGTCTATGCGACGCCACGCGCAGCAACCTGTTCCGATTCGAGGGAGACCTTCCTCGCGGTTGCAGCGACCTTCGGCTTCGCCCCTGCGGAGGTCGAGAGTGCTGCGGATGGCCTTGCCGCGACGGCCGGGCGCGCAGTTCGCGGCGGGCCGGGCCGTGCTGGAGCGGTCGGGTCATCCACATCCCCGACGTCACGCAGGATCCGGAGTACCGCAATCCCGTGCAGTCAATTCTCCACATGCGAACGGTACTGGCCGTGCCGATGCTGCGCGAGGGAATAGCCCGATCGGGGCCGTCGGTGATCTGGCGATCGGAGTTGCCGGCCATTCTCCGAGGCGCAGATCAGGCTGGTGACTACCTTCGCCGACCAAGCGGTGATCGCCATCGAGAACGTCCGGCTGTTCCAGGAGCTCGAGGCCCGGACGGCCCAGCTCACGCGCTCGGTCACGGAGCTGCGGGCGCTCGGCGAGGTCGGCCAGGCGGTCAGCTCCACGCTCGATCTCGAGACGGTGCTGAACACGATCGTGTCGCGGGCCGCCCAGCTCGCGGGGGCCGACGGCGCCGCGATCACCGAGTACTACGAGGCCACCCGGGCGTTCCAGCTGCGCGCCACTCACAACTACAACGCGGAGCTGGTCGAGGCATCTCGCGCGACGCCGATCCGGCTGGGCGAGGGCCTCAGCGGGCGCGCCGCCGAGCGGGGAGAGCCGCTGCAGATACCCGACATCACTCTGGAGGGCGCCTACCAGAGCCACCTTCGCGACATCCTGCTCCGGATGGGCTACCGGGCCCTGCTGGCGGTGCCGCTCATGCGGGAGGACCAGATCATCGGCTCGCTCGCGGTGAACCGGCGCGCGCCCGGAGAGTTCGCCCCTGAGGTCGTCGAGCTCCTGAAAACGTTCGCCACGCAGTCGGCGCTGGCCATCCAGAACGCGCGGCTGTTCCGCGAGGTCGAGGAGAAGGGCCGCCAGCTCGCGGTCGCCAGCCAGCACAAGTCCCAGTTCCTGGCCAACATGAGCCACGAGCTCCGGACCCCGCTCAACGCCGTCCTCGGGTACACGGAGCTGATCCTCGACGAGACCTTCGGGGACGTGCCCGAGCCGATCCGGGACAGTCTCGAGCGCGCCCGGAACAGCGGCCAGCATCTCCTCGGCCTCATCAACGACGTCCTCGATCTCTCCAAGATCGAGGCCGGCCAGCTCATCCTGTCCCTCGCCGACTACGCCATGGAGGAGGTCACGCAGGCCGTCGCGACGGGCGTGGAGTCGCTCGCCGCCGAGAAGAAGCTCGCGCTGCGCGTGATCGTGCCCCCCGATTTGCCGCCCGGCCGGGGCGACTCGCGGCGGATCGCCCAGGTGCTCCTCAACCTCGTCGGCAACGCCCTGAAGTTCACCGAGGCCGGCGAGGTCCGGGTGGAGGTGACCGTCTCGGACGGCGGCTTCGTGGTCTCGGTGGCCGACACCGGCCCGGGGATCTCCGAGGCCGACCAGGCGAGGATCTTCGAGGAGTTCCAGCAGGCCGACAGCTCCTCCACGCGGAAGAAGGGCGGCACCGGGCTCGGCCTGGCCATCGCCAAGCGGATCGTCGAGATGCACGGCGGCAGGATCTGGGTGGAGTCCGCCCTCGGCCGCGGCTCGACCTTCCGGTTCGCGCTGCCGGTGCGTGTCCAGCAGCAGGTGGTGGCCTGATGAGCAAGCGGATCCTGGTGGTCGAGGACCACGAGGAGAACCGGCGCATCCTGCGCCTCCTCCTGACCAAGGCCGGCTTCGAGCTGATCGAGGCGGAGACCGGGGAAGACGGGGTGCGGCTGGCGGAGACGGAGCGCCCCGACCTGATCCTCATGGACATCCAGCTGCCCGGCCTCGACGGCTACGAGGCGACCCGCCGGATCAAGGCGAACCCGGCGCTCCGCCCGATCCCGCTCATCGTCGTCACCTCGTACGCGCTCTCCGGCGACGACGTGAAGGCCTTCGAGGCCGGCTGCGACGCCTACGTGACCAAGCCGTTCGTCCCCCGCCAGCTCCTGGCCAAGGTCCGCGAGTACCTGGCCTAGCGGCGCTGGAGGCCCGCCCGGTGCGAAGGCCGCCCCGGATCCTCGTCGTGGACGACACGGCCGCCAACGTCCACATCCTCAAGCTGCGCCTGACCGCCCATGGCTACGAGGTCCTGACCGCCGCCGACGGCGAGGCGGCGCTGACGGCGGCGCGGACGTTCCTCCCGGACCTGATCCTCCTCGACGTCATGATGCCCAAGGTGGACGGGCTCGAGGTCTGCCGGCAGCTCCGAGCAGACCCCTCCTTCCCCTTCACGCCGATCATCATGGTCACCGCGAGGGCCGATCCGAAGGACGTCGTGGCCGGCCTCGAGGCCGGCGGTGACGAGTACCTCACGAAACCGGTCGATCAGGTCGCCCTGGTCGCACGAGTGAAATCGATGCTGCGGATCAAGGAGCTCCACGACTCGGTGGAGGCGATGGCCGTGAAGCTGGCCGACTGGAACCGGACGCTCGAAGCAGCGCGTCGAGGCCCAGGTGGCCCAGCTCGACCGCCTCTCGCGATTGAAACGCTTCTTCTCCCCGCAGCTCGCGGAGCTGATCGTGGACGGGGGCGCGGAGGATCCCCTGGAGACCCACCGGCGCGAGGTCACCGTCGTCTTCCTCGACCTCCGCGGCTTCACGGCGTTCGCCGAGACGGCCGAGCCGGAGGAGGTCATGGGCGTCCTCCGCGAGTACCACGCAGCGATGGGCGCCTTGATCCTCGCCCACGAGGGCACGCTGGAGCGCTTCGCCGGGGACGGGATGATGGTCTTCTTCAACGATCCCGTGCCGGTCCCCGACGCGCCGGAGCGTGCCGTCCGGATGGCGCTCGCGATGCGAGACCGTGCCCGGGAGCTGGGCGCTCGGTGGAGGAAGCGCGGCTACGAGCTCGACATCGGGATCGGCATCGCGCAGGGGTTCGCGACGATCGGCGCCATCGGCTTCGAGGGACGCCTGGACTACGGGGCGATCGGGACGGTCACCAATCTCGCCGCGCGCCTGTGCGGCGCGGCCAAGCCCGGCCAGATCCTCGTATCACAGCGCCTTCTCGGCGCGGTCGAGGCCCTCGCGGAAGCGGAGCCGGTCGGCGAGCTCCCGTTCAAGGGGTTCTCGAAGCCGATGCCCACGTTCAACGTCGTGGGGTTGAGAGCTCTCGCGCCCGGAACCGCCTCGGGAGGCTGAGCTCGCTGGGCCCGGCTTCCGGGTGGGTCCTTGCGCGCCGCCGTCAGCCCGAGGCGGCGCTCAGCAGCGCGAGGGCCTCGTCGTGGAGGCGCCCGTTCGTGGCGAGCGCGGTGCCCGAGTGGATCGACGGACGCCCGGCGAGATCCGTGAACCGCCCGCCGGCCTCCTCGAAGAGGACCTTGAACGGCGCGACGTCCCACGCCTTCACGTCCGCTTCCAGCATGATCTCCGCCTGGCCCCGCAGGACGAACGTGTACCCGAAGTAGTCGCCGAAGCCGCGCTGACGGTCGGTCCGGTCCACGAGGCGCACGAACCCGTCCCAGCACTTCGCGTCCTCGAGCTCCCGGAGGAGATTCAGGCTCGAGTGCACCAGCATCGCGTCGGCCAGACGGTCCACCGCCGAGACGCGCAGCGGGACGCCGTCCGCCCACGCGCCCTGCCCGCGCCGGGCCCAGAAGAGCTCGCCCGTCGCCGGCGAGTGGACGACGCCGAGCGTGACCTCCCCTTCCTCCTCCAGGGCGAGCAGCGTCGCCCAGTACGGGATGCCCCGGACGAAGTTCTTCGTCCCGTCGATGGGATCCACGATCCAGCGCCGCGCCTGACCGCCCTGCGCGCCGAACTCCTCCCCCAGGAACCCGATGTCGGGGAACTCGGCGCGGAGCCGCTCGAAGAGAGCGACCTCCGCCTCGTGGTCGGCCTGCGTGACGGGCGTCAGGTCGGCCTTGCGCATGACGCGGACGTCGGCCCGGAAGTAGCGGAGCGCGATCGCGCCGGCGGCGCGGACCGCGTCCAGGGCGGCCTCGAGGACGCGGTCGGTCACGAGCGCGGCAGCCCCAGGACCCGATCGCCGATGATGCCGCGCTGGATCTCCGACGTCCCGCCGGCGATGGCGAAGCGGCGGGCGAAGACCGTCTGGAACGCCCAGCGGCCGCCGTCCGGCGCCCCCGGCGCCCCGCGCCAGAGCTGGCCGCGGGGGCCGAGGAGGCTCCCCGCCGTCTCCGCCATCCGGACGTACGCCTCGCTGAAGGCGAGCTTCAGCACCGAGCCCTCGGGACCGGGCGGCTCGCCGCGCAGCCGGCGCGTGATCGAGCGGAGGCTCGTCAGCCGGAGCGCCTCGGTCTCGATCCAGCACTGGGCGAGCGCCTGCCGCGTCACCGGGTCCTTCGACGCCGGCCGGTCGCCGGCGGGCGTCCGCCGCGCGAGCTCGAGCAGGCACCGGGTGAAGTGGTGGAGGTTCGTCTGGTTCCCGAGGCCGGTGCGCTCGTGCATCAGCACCGTGATGCCGACCTTCCAGCCCGCGTGGAGCGGACCGAGCAGGTGATCGCGGGGCACCTTGACGTCGTCGAAGAAGACCTCGTTGAACTCCGCGTCCCCCGTGAGCTGCACCAGCGGCCGGACCGTGATGCCGGGGCTGTGCATGTCCACCAGGAGGCACGAGATGCCCTCGTGCTTCGGCGCCGTCGGGTCCGTCCGCACGAGCAGGATGCACCACTGGCTCCGATGGGCGTTCGACGTCCACACCTTCTGACCCGAGACGCGGAAGACGTCGCCGTCCAGGACCGCGCGCGTGGCGAGCGCCGCGAGATCGGACCCCGCGCCCGGCTCGGAGAAGCCCTGGCACCAGATGTCCTCGGCCGAGAGGATGCGCGGCAGGAACCGGCGCCGCTGCGCCTCGGTCCCCCACTCCATGATCCCGGGGCCGGCCAGCATCAGCCCGATGGTGTTCACGCCGGGCGGCGCGCCCGCGCGCACCATCTCCTCCTGGAAGATCATCTGCTCGACCAGGCTCGCCCCGCGGCCGCCGTACTCGCGCGGCCACGCGATGCCGACCCACCCGCCAGCGTGGAGGCGCTTGTGCCACGCGAGGCACGCATCGAACGAGCGATCCGGATGGAGCGTGAACTCGTCGTCGGTGGCGGGCCACTTCGCGCGGTGGAGGGGGAGCTCGCGCTCGAGCCAGCCTCGCAGGTCGCTGCGGAAGTCCTCCTCGGCCGCCGAGAACGCGAAGTCCATGGTCAGGCGGTGTCGTAACACACGCGCGAGGGGTGGTCAAGGATGCGCGCGCCCGACGACACGGGCGCGGCTTGCGCTCCGGAGCGTCCTGCCCGAGAATCGGCGCGCACCGCGGCGCACTACCCCTCACCTGGAGGCTTCAATGCCCAAGCAGCGCTACTGCGCGAAGGCCACGTTCGACTCTCCTTCATACAGCCAGGGCGTAAAGGTCACCGGATCCGGGACGTTCCTGTTCATCTCGGGCCAGATCTCGCAGGACGCGAAGGGCCGGGTGGTGGGCCGCGGCGATTTCTCGGCCCAGGCCCGACAGGTCCTGAAGAACCTCAAGGCGATGGTCGAGGCCGGCGGCGGCACCCTCGCCGACGTCGTGAAGCTCACGTTCTTCCTCACCGACGTGCGCTATCGGCAGGATCTGGTGCCGATCCGCGAGGAGTTCTTCGGCCCGAAGCTCCCCGCCTCCACGCTGATCACGACCCCGGCGCTCGCGCACCCGGACTACCTCATCGAGATCGAGGCCGTCGCGTTCGTGGAGGGCCGCCACTGATGCGGCTCCAGGGCAAGGTCGCCATCGTCACCGGCGCGGCCCGGGGCATCGGGCTCGCGATCGCCGAGCGGTTCGTCAAGGAAGGCGCCCGCGTCGTGCTGGCCGACCGCCTCGCGGCCGAGGTCGAGACCGAGGCGGGGCGTCTCGGCGCCTCCGCGCTCGCCGTTCCCGCCGACGTGGGTGACGCCGGGGAGGTGCGGCGCCTGGTCAGCCGCACCGTCGAGCGCTTCGGACGGCTCGATTGCATGGTGTCGAACGCCGCCGTGCAGGCCGAGATCCCGTTCCTCGACCTCACCGAGGAAGAGTTCGACCGCGTGATCCGGGTGAACCTCAAGGGCGCGTTCCTGTGCGGGCAGACCGCGGCGCGTCACATGGTGCAGGCGGGCGTCCGCGGCACGATCATCAACATGAGCTCGGTCAACGCCGTCGTGGCGCACCCGGTGCTGGTCCACTACGCCGCCTCGAAGGGCGGCATCGCCATGCTGACCAAGGGCATGGCGGTCTCCCTCGCGCCCCACGGCATCCGCGTCAACGGGATCGGGCCGGGCACGGTCAACACGCCGATCAACGCGAACTTCTTCAGCATGCCGGGCATGATCGAGCGGTTCCTCATGCGGACGCCCCTCGGGCGCATCGCCGAGGCCGACGAGATCGCGAGCGTCGCGGTGTTCCTGGCCTCGGACGAGTCGTCCTACGTGACCGGCACCACCATCTATGCCGACGGCGGGCGCCTCGCGTTGAACGGCATCATGGCGCGTCCTCAGTAGTCCATGGGCGTCCTCGACCGCTTCCGACTCGACGGGAAGCGCTGCTTCCTGACCGGCGGGAGCCGTGGGCTGGGGCGGGAGATGGCGCTGGCGCTCGCGGAGGCCGGCGCCGACCTGATCCTGGTCGGCCGCGACCGCCCGGCGCTCGAGGCGGCGGGCGCCGACGTCGAGCGGCGCGGGCGCGCCGCGGTCCTCATCCAGGCGGACGTGAGCCAGCCGCTCGAGGCGGAGCGCGCGTGCCGGACGGCGCTCGAGCGGCACGGCCCGGTGCACATCCTCGTCAACAACGTGGGCGGCCGCCGGATCGACACGGCGACCGAGGACCTCGAGCTCGAGCAGTGGCAGGAGATCGTCGACCTCAATCTCACGAGCACGTTCATCTGCACCAAGCTGATCGGCGGGGCCATGGTCCGGCGGGGCCAGGGCGGGCGGATCATCAACGTCGCCTCGGTCTCGGGCCTGGTCGCGACGCGCGGCGTCGGGGGGCGGAGCTACGAGACGAGCAAGGGCGCCGTCATCCACTTCACGCGCGCGGTCGCCGCCGACTGGGCGCCCCATCGCGTCACCGTGAACGCCATCGCGCCTGGCGCCTTCCTCACCGAGCCCAACGTCCGGGGGGGCCGGCTCAACCCCGCGATGATGGAGACGCTGCGGGCCCAGATCCCGATGGGGGAGCTCGGGCGCCCCGAGGAGATGGGCCCCCTCGCGGTCTACCTGGCGAGCGACGCCGCGCGCTACATGACGGGCGCGGTCCTCGTCCTCGACGGGGGCTACACCGCCTGGTAGCGACGCCGCCGCCGGCGCTCGCCCTGTCGGCTCTCCATGGCGCCCCCGCGGACGGCCCCCGGGGGCGTCTTGACGGCGGCCCCGCGGGTCTCATAGTAGACCCTTACATCCGACGCACTGGAACGGGCGAGCGGCTCCCGGAGCGGCGCCCCTACTGAGGAGGACCTCCCTATGGGCGAGACGATCGCCGAGCGATACCGCAAGGCCCTGCCAGGATCGTGGACGGAGTGGGAAAAGGCGTGCCGCATCATCCCGGGCGGGATCACGCACGACAGCCGCCACCTGGTTCCCTTCCCGCTCTACGTGGCGCGGGCGGCCGGGCCCCGCAAGTGGGACGTGGACGGCCGGGAGTACATCGACTACTGGATGGGCCATGGGGCGCTCTTCCTCGGGCACTCCCACCCCGCCATGGTCGAGGCGGTGAAGCGGCAGGTGAGCCTCGGCACCCACTACGGCGCCTGCCACAAGCTCGAGGTCGAGTGGGCCGATTGGATCACGAAGCTCATCCCCTCGGCGGAGATGGTGCGGTTCACGATGTCGGGGACGGAGGCGACGCATCTCGCCATCCGGCTCGCGCGGGCCTACAGCGGCCGGCCGAAGCTCGTGAAGTTCACCGGTCACTTCCACGGCTGGGCCGACGGCGTGGCGACCGGCGTGAACCCGCCCTTCGAGATCCCCATGTCGGCCGGGATCCCCGGCCCGGTGCTGGGCGAGGTGCTGCTGTCCCCCCCGAACGACATCGGCGCCCTCGAGCGCCTCGTCAAGAGCCGCGGCGACATCGGCGCCGTGATCCTGGAGCCGAGCGGGGCCCAGGCCGGGACGGATCCCATCGACCCCGGGTTCCTGAAGGATCTCCGCCAGCTCACGTCGGACAAGGGCCTCGTCCTGATCTTCGACGAGGTCATCACGGGCTTCCGCTACGCGCCGGGCGGCGCCCAGGAGTACTACGGCATCACGCCGGACATGACCACGCTCGCGAAGATCGTGGCCGGCGGCCTGCCGGGGGCCGCGGTCTGCGGGAAGCGGGCGATCCTGAGCCAGATGGCGTTCGGCTCGGACGCGCAGAAGAACCGCCAGGGGCGCGTCGCGCAGAACGGGACCTACAACTCGAATCCGCTCACCGCGACCGCCGGCATCGCCATGCTGTCCCAGATCGCCGACGGCAAGCACCACGAGACGGCCAACGCGCGGGGCGCGGAGCTCCGGGCGGCGCTCAACGAAGTCTTCCGGAAGGCCGGGGCCCCGTGCGTCGCGTACGGCGACGTCTCCGTCTGCCACATCTCGCTCGAGGGGCCGCCCGAGGCCGGGACGAAGCGCGACGCGAGCCTCGTCCACAAGTGGCGCTGCGCGCTGATCCTCCATGGGGTGGACATGTCGGCCAACCACGGCTGGGTCTCGGCCGCGCACGGCGACCGGGAGATCGAGGAAACCGCGGTGGCCGTCAAGAAGGCGGTCGCCGACCTGCAGGCGGAGCGCGCGCTGCCCTGATCCGGGGCGCGCCGGGGAGACTCACGGAACCCTCACGAGGCGAGGAGAGGCTGATGCGAATGCGCGGAAGAATCGTCGCGGTGGTGGGCGCCGTCCTGGCGGCTGTCGCGCTCGTCGGCGGGCCGGCGGCGGCGCAGCAGACAATCAAGATCGCGGCCGGAGTGCCCCTCACGGGGCCGCTGGCCAAGCAGGGCCAGGAGGTCGCCAACGCGGTCAAGCTGGCCGTCGAGGAGTGGAACGCGAAGGGCGGCGTCCTGGGCAAGAAAGTCGAGGTCATGGACGCCGACGACCAGGGCAATCCGCAGGTCGGCGTGGCCGCGGCGGAGAAGGTGGCGGCCGATCCCGCGGTCATGGGCGCCGTGTGGGGCATCACCAGCGTCACCTGCATCCCGGTCTCCGAGGTGCTGGACCGTGTGGCGATCCCGCTGATCAGCCCGGGCTGCACCAACCCGAAGGTGACCGACCGCGGCCTCAAGAACACGAACCGCGTGTGCGCGCGCGACGACGCACAGGGGCCGGCGGGCGCCATCTTCGCGATCGAGGAGCTCAAGGCGAAGAAGATCGCGATCTTCGACGACGGGACGACGGGCCCCAAGGGCGCCGCCGACGAGGTCGAGAAGAAAGCGAAGGCGATGGGCGCGACCGCCCTCCGCTACGTCATCCGGGCCGGTGACAAGGACTTCCGGGCGGTCCTCGGCACCCTGCCGAAGGACACGAACGTCATCTACGCGAGCCTGTGGGCGCCGGAGGCGGCGCTCATCGCCAAGCAGCTCCCCGACGTCGGGCTCGACAAGGTCAAGATGATCGGTCCCGACGGTCAGTTCGAGCCGGTCGACTACATCCAGGCGTCCGGCGGCGCGGCGGAGGGGAACTACGTGACCTTCCTCGCCCCCGACCTCAAGAAGATCCCGGCCGCCGCCACCTTCGTGAAGTCGTTCGAGGCGAAGTACGGGCCGGTCAGCTCCTACGGCCCCCTCGCCTACGAGGCGGCCAACATCATCCTGGAAGCGATCAAGAAGGTCGGGAAGCCCGACCGGGCCGCGATCCGGGATGCGGTCCGCGCCACCAAGGAATACAAGGGGATCCTCGGCATCCCCTTGACCTTCGACGACAAGGGTGACGTCGCCGGCGGCGTCATCTTCGTCTACCAGGTCAAGGGCACGGGGTTCGAGCAGGTCAAGACCATCGTTGTGAAGTAGCAGCGGTCGGACGAGCGACGGCCCGGCCGCCGATGGCCCTCCTCGAGACCCAGGGTCTCAGCAAGGCCTTCGGCGGCCTCCGCGCCGTGAACGAGCTCGACCTCCGGGTCGAGCTCGGGGAGATCGTCGGCATGATCGGGCCGAACGGCTCGGGCAAGACGACGGTCTTCAACCTGATCACGGGGATCTATCGCAGCACGGCCGGCCGGATGACCTTCCTCGGGCGCGACGGGCAGCCCGGCAGACCTGGCCGGGCGCTCGTCCCACGCCATCACCGCCCTCGGCGTCGCCCGCACCTTCCAGAACCAGCGGCTCTTCAACCAGATGACCGTCCTCGAGAACGTCCTCGTCGGCATGCACTGCCGCACCCGCGCGGGGATCGCCGGCATCCTCCTCGGCGCGCCCGCCGTGAAGGACGAGGTTCGCCGGTCGCGCGAGCGCGCGGAGTCCCTGCTCGGCCTCTTCGGCGAGCGGCTCCTGCCCCGGGTGACCGAGGCGGCCTGGACCCTGTCCTACGCGAACCGCCGCCGGCTCGAGATCGCCCGGGCGCTCGCGACCGAGCCGCGCCTCTTGCTCCTCGACGAGCCGGCGGCCGGCATGAACCCGACCGAGACCCGCGAGCTCATGCGCGACATCGTCCGGATCCGGGACCAGGGCGTGACGATCCTCCTGATCGAGCACGACATGGGCCTGGTCCGCGGCGTCTGCGGTCGCGTCGTCGCGCTCGACCACGGCACGAAGATCGCCGAGGGCACCTTCGAGACGGTCCGGGACACGCCCGAGGTGCTCGAGGCGTACCTCGGCCGCCGGGGCGGCCGTGCTTAGGCTCGCCGGCGTCGTCACGTACTACGGCCCGATCCAGATCCTGAAGTCCATGGACCTCGAGGTGCGCCAGGGCGAGATCGTCTGCCTCCTGGGCGGCAACGCGTCCGGGAAGTCGACGACGATGAAGACGATCCTGGGCATCGTCCGGCCCCGCCAGGGAACGGTCGAGTTCGAGGGCCAGCGGATCGACGGGCTCCCCACCGAGGCCATCGTGAGCCGCGGCATCTCGCTGGTGCCGGAAGCCCGGCGGATCTTCGGCCGCATGACGGTGTGGGAGAACCTCACGATGGGCGCCTACACCCGCCGGCGCGAGGCGCCCGCCGAGCTCCAGCAGGACCTCGACCGCGTGTACGGGCTGTTCCCGCGGCTCCGGGAGCGAGCCGACCAGAAGGGCGGCACGCTCTCCGGCGGCGAGCAGCAGATGCTCGCGATGGCCCGCGCGCTGATGGCGCGCCCGCGGCTCCTGCTCATGGACGAGCCGTCGATGGGCCTGGCCCCGGCGCTCGTGGACCAGGTCTTCGACATCATCGAGACCATCAACCGCCAGGGCACCACGATCCTCGTCGTCGAGCAGAACGCGACCGTCGCCCTCGGCATCGCGCACCGCGGCTACGTCCTCCAGAACGGCCGGATCGTCGTCACCGACTCCGCGGCGGCCCTGCTCCGCGCGGATCACATCCGGCGCGCCTACCTCGGCGAGACCGAGAGCGAGAGTCCCGACCGGGCGGGCGCGGGGAGGCGGCGTCCGCATGAGCTCCGGCGCGGCGCGCGCGGGCGCATCGGCCAGCGACGCGAAAGGACCTCATTCGTGAGCGACGTCCTCCAGATCCTGCCGCAGCAGATCGTCTTCGGGCTCGCCCTGGGCTCCGTCTACGGGCTCATCGCGCTCGGCTACACGATGGTCTACGGCATCCTCTTCATGATCAACTTCGCCCACGGCGAGGTCTTCACCCTCGGGGCCTACCTGGGCTGGTGGGTGCTGGCTCTCCTCCTCAAGGAGAAGATCGGCGGGCTCCATCCGGCCTGGGTCCTGCCGCTGATGCTCGGGCTCGCCATGGCGGGCTCGGGGCTGGTCGGCACCGCGCTGGAGCGCTTCGCGTACCGCCCGCTCTACACCCGCGGCGCGACGCGGCTCGGCCCGCTGATCAGCGCGGTCGGGGCGTCGATCTTCCTCCAGAACGCCATCATGCTGACGCAGGGCGCCCGCATGAAGGTGTTCATGACCGGGCTTCTCTTCCCGCGGGCGTGGACGTTCAACCTCGGCGGCGTGAGCGTGTCGGTCCTGGTCCTCACCATGACCGGCAGCGCGCTCCTCATGATGTGGGGGCTCAACCTCCTGGTGCAGCGGACCACGCTCGGCCGGTCGATCCGCGCGGTCGCCGAGGACCGCGAGATGGCGGCGGTGATGGGCGTGAACGTCCGGCGCGTGATCGCCGTCACGTTCTTCCTCGGCTCCGCGCTGGGCGGCGCGGCCGGCGTGCTGGTGGGCCTCTACTACACGCAGATCGACTTCTTCATGGGGTACTCGGCCGGGCTGAAGGCCTTCACCGCCGCGGTGCTGGGCGGCATCGGCAACATCCGGGGGGCGATGCTGGGCGGCGTCATCCTGGGTCTCATCGAGAGCCTGGCGGTGACGTTCCTGAACCCGGCCTACAAGGACGTGGTGGCGTTCGTGATCCTGATCCTGACGCTGGTGATCCGGCCGGCGGGGCTCCTCGGGGAGTCCGTGCCCGAATCGGAGAAGGTGTGAGCGCCTCCGGGCCCGCGGCGGCGCCGCCCGCCCCGGCGAGCGCGGGCGCGGGCGGGAGCCGGCGCTGGCTTCCCGCCGCGCTGCTGGCGGCCGCCCTCGTGTTCCCCCTGGTGGCGCCGAACGACTACTGGACGGGCGTGGCGACGCGCATCGGCCTCTACGCGACCTTGGCGCTCGGGCTCAACGTCGTGGTGGGCTTCGCCGGCCTCCTGGACCTCGGCTACGTCGCCTTCTTCGGCATCGGGTCCTACATCTACGCGTTCCTCGCGTCACCGCACTTCGGGCTCCACTGGCCGACCCTCGCCGTCCTGCCGGTCGTGCTGGTCGGGACGGCGATCGCCGGCATCCTCATCGGCGCCCCGACGCTCCGGCTCCGCGGCGACTACCTCGCCATCGTGACGCTCGGGTTCGGCGAGATCACGTATCTCCTGCTGATCAACCTGGACCGGCCGATCAACATCACCGGCGGGCCGAGCGGGATCGTGACCATCGATCCGCCGAGCTTCTTCGGCTGGACCGCGACGCACAACACCCAGTACTACTACCTGTTCCTGGCGGCAGCGACGCTGGCCCTGTTCGTCTCGGCGCGCCTCCGCCACTCGCGCATCGGCTGGGCCTGGCAGGCGATCCGCGAGGACGAGCTGGCCGCGCGCGTCATGGGCATCAACACGACGGTGGCGAAGCTCCAGGCGTTCGCGATCGGCGCCGCGCTCGCCGGCCTCGCCGGGGCGCTGCTCGCCTCGTGGCAGCGCTCGGTCTTCCCGGACAACTTCCTCTTCACCGAGTCGATCAACGTCCTCGCCATGGTCATCATCGGCGGCAGCGGCAGCCTCGCCGGCGTCCTCCTCGGCGCCGGGCTGATCGTGGCCCTGCCCGAGATCTTCCGGGACTTCCTGCTGTACCGCATGCTCGTCTTCGGTCTCGCGCTGATGGTCCTGATGGTCTTCCGCCCCGAGGGGCTGCTCGTGCGCCGGCGGTCGGCCGTCCGGAGCGCCCCGGAGGCTGCCCCGCAGCTGGAGGCGCCGCCAGCCGCCTGAGCGGGCGCGGGCCTGACATCCCGATGGACCGATCCGGCCCGGCGCATCGGGAGCCGCCGACGAACGGGCGAATTGACGCCGGTCGCCCGGAGGTGATACGGTCTCGACGCACCACTTCCGGCCTCCGGTCCTCATGGGACGAACGCCTGACAACGCTGTCACGGCCGTGACTGACTCGGTGACCGGCGGGAGGCCGGGGCGCCTCGCTCGAATCACGCCCTCCGACGGGTCTCCGGTCCTCTCGGTTCGCGACGTGACCGTGCGCTTCGGCGGGATCGTCGCGCTCGACGGGGTGTCGTTCGACGTCGCCGCGCGCGAGATCGTCGGGCTGATCGGTCCGAACGGCGCCGGGAAGACCACGCTCTTCAACTGCCTGTCGCGCCTCTACGACCCGTCGGCGGGCTCGCTCGCGTTCGAGGGACAGCCGATCGGCGCGACCGCGTCCCACCGCATCGCGGCGCTGGGGATCAGCCGGACCTTCCAGAACCTCGCGCTCTTCCCCAGCCTGACCGTGCTCCAGAACGTCATGATCGGGATGCACTGCCAGACCGGCGCCGGCTTCGTCGCGAGCGCGCTCCAGCTCCCCGCCGTGCGCGCGGAGGAATCGAAGATCTCGGAGCGGGCGCGCGAGCTCGTGGCGTTCTTCGGCCTCGAGGGCGTCGCCGGGCACCCCGCTGCCGGGCTCCCCTTCGGCACCCTCAAGCGCGTCGAGCTGGCGCGGGCCCTCGCCGCCGAGCCCCGGCTCCTCCTGCTCGACGAGCCCGCCGCGGGCCTGAACCACGAGGAGGTGGCGGCGCTGGCGGGGCTCATCACGACGATCCGGAAGGAGCGCGGCCTCACCATCCTCCTGGTCGAGCACCACATGGGGCTCGTGATGCAGGTGTCCGACCGCGTCGTGGTGCTGGACTTCGGCCGGAAGATCGCCGAGGGCACGCCCGCCGAGGTCCAGCAGAATTCCGACGTCATCCGGGCCTACCTGGGCATCGCCCCCACCGACGCCGCCCGCTGATGACGGCCATCCTCCAGGTCGAGGACCTGCACGTCGCGTACGGCGAGACGAGGGTCCTCCACGGGATCGGCTTCGCCGTCGAGGCGCGCGGCATCACCACGATCCTCGGCGCGAACGGCGCCGGCAAGACGACGACCCTCCGGGCGGTGTCCGGGATCGTGCCGCCGCGCGGGCGGATCGAGCTCGACGGCCGGCGCATCGACGGCAAGGCCTGCGAGGACATCACCCGGCTCGGGATCGCGCACGTGCCGGAGGGGCGCGGGACGTTCGTGGGCTTCACCGTCGAGGAGAACCTGCGCCTGGGGGCCCACGTGCGGCGCGACCGGACCGGGGTCAGCGAGGACATGGAGCGGGTCTACGGCTACTTCCCCGTGCTGGGGCAGCGCCGCAGCCAGGTCGCGGGCACGCTCTCGGGCGGCGAGCAGCAGATGCTGGCTCTCGCCCGCGCCCTCATGCTCCGGCCTCGCCTGCTGCTCCTCGACGAGCCGTCGCTCGGCCTCGCGCCCCTGGTGGTCCAGGAGATCTTCCGGATCGTGCGCGCCATCAACCAGCGGGAAGGCGTCAGCGTGCTCCTGGTCGAGCAGAACGCGGCGCTCGCGCTCGGCCTCGCCGACCATGCGTACCTCCTCGAGACCGGGCGCGTCGTCCTCGCGGGCCCGGCGGAGGAGATCCGGAAGGATGACGCCGTCCGGAGGGCCTACCTTGGGTATTGAGACCCTCCTCCAGCAGATCGTCTCCGGGCTCGCCACCGGCGGCATCTACGCGAGCCTGGCCCTGGCGCTGGTGATGATCTACCAGGCCACCGAGATCGTGAACTTCGCCCAGGGCGAGATGGCCATGTTCAGCACCTACCTCGCGTGGTCGATGCTCAACGCCGGCGCGCCGTACTGGGTGGCCTTCTTCGCCACCGTCGTCCTCGCGTTCGCGGGCGGCTTCCTCATCGAGCGGATCGTCATCCGGCCGATCGAGGGGAAGCCGGTCCTGACGCTCGTCATCGTGTGCATCGGCCTCCTGGTGATCCTGAACAGCCTCGCCGGGTGGTTGTACTCGTACGTCATCCAGCCGTTCCCGAGCCCCTTCCCGCGGACGCCGATCCGCATCGGCAAGGTGGTGTTCGGCCAGCACGATCTGGGCGTCATCGGCGTGACCCTCGTCCTGCTGTGCCTCCTCTACGCCTTCTTCCGTTTCACGAGCCTCGGGCTCGCCATGCGCGCGGCGGCCCAGAACCCGGCCTCCAGCCGGCTCTGCGGCATCCGGGTCGGCTGGATGCTCGCGCTCGGCTGGGGGCTGGCCGCCCTGGTGGGGTCCGTGGCGGGCATGCTCGTCGCGCCGGTGATCTTCCTCGAGCCCAACATGATGGGCGGGATCCTGATCTACGCCTTCGCCAGCGCGACGCTCGGCGGGATCACCAGCCCGCTGGGCGCCGTGATCGGGGGCTTCCTCGTCGGGGTCATCGAGAACCTGGCGGGGACGTTCATCCCCTTCATCGGCACCGAGCTCAAGCTCACCGTGGCGCTCCTGATCATCGTGAGCGTGCTGCTCATCCGGCCGAGCGGTCTCTTCGGCCACGCGGTCGTGCGACGTGTCTAGGGCCGGGCGCGAGCGCGGCCTCTGGTGGTGGGGCGTCGGCGCGCTCCTGGTCGTCGCGTTCCTCCTGCCCTTCCCGCTGAGCGGCTTCCGTCTCTTCCAGTTCACGCAGGTCTGCGTGTACGCCATGGTCCTCCTCGGGCTCAACCTCCTCACCGGCTACAACGGCCAGATCTCGCTCGGGCACGGGGCCTTCTACGCGATCGGCGCCTACACGACGGCGATCATGATCGACCGGTGGGGCGTGAGCTACGGGTGGACGATCCCCGCCGCCGGCCTCGTGTGCTTCGTGGTGGGGTTCCTGTTCGGCATCCCGGCGCTCCGCCTGGAGGGGCTTCATCTGGCGCTGGCGACCTTCGCCCTCGCGCTCGCGGTGCCGCAGATCCTCAAGTACTTCGACTCCTGGACCGGCGGGTCGCAGGGCATCGTCCTGTCGAAGCCGCGGGCGCCGCTCGGCCTGCCTCTCTCCCGCGACCAGTGGCTCTACTACGTCGCCTTGTCGGTCCTGATCGTGCTCTTCGTGCTGACGTGGAACCTCCTGCGCACCCGCCCCGGGCGCGCCATCGTGGCGATCCGGGACAACCCGATCGCCGCCCAGGCGATGGGCATCGACACCGCCCTCTACAAGTCGCTCACGTTCGGGGTGAGTGCTTGCTACACTGGCATTGCCGGTTCGGTTGGAGGGCTCGCGGTGGCGTTCGTGGCGCCCGACTCGTTCAACGTGTTCCTCTCCATCACCTTCCTGGTCGGCATCGTGATCGGGGGGCTGGCCTCCATCCCGGGGGCGATCTTCGGCGCCCTGTTCATCCAGTTCGTCCCCAACTACGCGCAGGACATCTCCAAGGCCGCGCCCTGGGCGATCTACGGGGTCTTCCTGATCGCGTTCATGTACGTCATGCCGGACGGCGTCGCGGGCTTCCTGCGGCGCGCCGTCCGGCGGCTCGTCAGGCGGTCCGGCCCGGTGCATACCTCAGCGACCATGACACCGAAAGGGGGGCAACATGCACAAGCGTAGGAGCGTTCTCGCCCTGATCCTCGCCGTCGCGATCGGGCTCGTGGCCGGGCAGGTCCTGGCCGCCGATCCCGGGGTGACCGCGACCGAGATCAAGCTCGGCAACACCAATCCGTACAGCGGTCCCGCTTCCTCCTACGGCACGATCGGCAAGTCCATCGGCGCCTACTTCAAGAAGGTCAACGAGGAAGGCGGCATCAACGGCCGCAAGATCAACTTCGTCACGCTCGACGACGCCTACAGCCCGCCCAAGGCCGTCGAGATGGTCCGGAAGCTGGTCGAGGACGACAAGGTGCTCCTCCTCTTCCAGACCCTCGGCACGCCGTCGAACAGCGCCATCTGGAAGTACATGAACGACGAGCAGGTCCCGCAGCTCTTCGTGGCCACCGGCGCGACGAAGTGGGGCGACCCGAAGGGCCACCCGTGGACCATGGGGTGGCAGCCCAACTACCAGGCTGAGGGCCACATCTACGCCCAGTACGTGCTCAAGAACGTGCCGGACGCGAAGATCGGGATCCTCTACCAGAACGACGACTACGGGAAGGACTACCTCAAGGGCTTCAAGGAAGGCCTCGGCCCCGCCGCCAAGGCGATCGTGCTCGAGCAGTCCTACGAGGTGACCGATCCGACCGTCGACTCGCAGATCGTGAACCTCAAGAACAGCGGCGCCAACGTGTTCTTCAACGTCACGATTCCGAAGTTCGCCGCTCAGGCGATCAAGAAGGCGGCCGACATCGGCTGGAAGCCGATCCACCTCCTGAACAACGTGTCCGCATCGGTGGGCGCGGTGCTCAAGCCGGCCGGCCTGGACGCGTCGAAGGGGCTGATCACGGTCCAGTACCTCAAGGACCCGACCGACCCCCAGTGGAAGAACGATCAGGGCTACAAGGACTGGCTCACGTTCATGGACAAGTACTATCCGGACGGGAACAAGACGGACGCCTTCAACGTCTACGGCTACTCGGTGGCCCAGACGATGGTCCAGGTGCTCAAGCAGGCGGGCAACGACCTCTCGCGCGCCAACGTCATGAAGCAGGCCGCGAGCCTGAAGGACTTCGTCGTCCCGATGCTCCTCCCCGGCATCAAGATCAACACCAGCCCGACGGACTTCTATCCGATCGAGCAGGAGCAGCTCGCGAAGTTCGACGGCGAGCGCTGGGTGCTGTTCGGCGAGATCTTCGACGCGTCGAAGAAGTAGCCGGCCCCACGGTCCGCGACGCGCGCCCGCCGGGCCGAACGCCCGGCGGGCGTCGTCTTTTCAGCGCGGCGGCGGATAGGGCGCGCCCGCCCGCGTCGCGGCGTCCGCGATGGCGGCGTGCAGGCGATCGAGAACGGGCCGCGTCGGCTCGCCTCTCTGCACGATGCGGCGGACGGCCTCGTTCATCGCGTCGCTCACCGCGGGCCAGTAGGCGACGCCCGGCCGGTGCCATCCGTCCGCCAGCGCGCGGCGCACCGCCTCGAACGTCCGGCGCTGCGCCTCCGGCACGCGGCCGTATGCGTCCTGCCGGATGGCGGGCCACGCGTTCCCGGCGACGAGGCGCTCCTGGGCGTCGCGCGACATGAGGTACTGGGCGAGCCGGACGGCCAGCTCGCGGCGACGCCCCGAGACGCCGCGCGGGATCCCGAGGACGTCGCCCCCCACGACGTGGGCGGCGCGGACGGGTCCCCGCCAGCCCTCGTAGACCTCGAACCGGTCCAGGAGGTCCTGGCGCGCCAGGACCCCGGAGGTGAAGGGCCAGTTCTGCGCGAGCCACGCCGTCTCGCTGATCAGGTGATCGACCTGCGTGTCGTACTTGGCCACGAGGCTCTCCCGGGCCAGGAGCCCGTCGCGCCACAGCCCCGCGAGGAGCTCGAAGGCGGCGACCGATCCCGCGTCGTTCAGCACCAGCGGATCGCCCCCGAAGCCCAGCACGAGCTCGGCGACCGTGATCGCGGTGGGGGCGCCCTCGGCGAGCGCGAGCGTGACCTTGGGGGCGCCGCGCCGGGCCCGGAACGCCTGCGCCACCGTCCGTAGATCCGCGACCGTCCGAGGGAGCGCCACGCCGGCCTCCTGCATCCGGGCGCGGTTGACGTAGGTCACGAGCACGTTCGGGCGGAACGGGAGGAAGTACCGCTTCCCGTCGAAGGTGGGCGGCGCCATTGCGGGCAGCACGCCCTCCGGAAGGGCCACGTCGTCCAGCACCTGGGCCAGCCCGCCGTCCACGAGCGCGCGGAGCGCGAGGTTGTCCTGGGCAAACAGGTCGATGCTGGGGCGGCCCGAGCCGACCTCGACCTTCAGCTTCTCGGGGAGGTCGTTCGCCGTGACCGCGACGAGCGCCACGGCGACGCCGCCCTCCGCCCGGAACCGGTCGAGCACCTCGCGGACCGCCGGCCTCTCGTCCTCGGCCAGGGACGCGCTGAACGTGAGCCCGGCGCGCTCGGCGTCGTCGGAGCGTCCGCAAGCCCCCGCCAGAACGCCGAGCGCACCCGCCACGACGGCGGCCGCGACCTTCCGAAGCGGCGCAACCAGATCATCGCCGCCCCCTCATCCTCGGATCGCCCCCGCCAGCGCGCCCGGACGCAGATGCCGCTGGAGCACGGCGACGATCCCCAGGATGGGCAGCACCAGGGCGACGGCCACCGCCGCCATCTGCTGACGGGTCCCGCGATCGATCGCCTGGAAGACTTGCAGCGGCAGCGTGTTCTGGGAGGTCGTCAGGAGCCGCGCGTAGAGGAACTCGTTCCACGAATAGAGCCACGCGAACAGCGCGGCGACGGCCAGCGCGGGCGCGGTCATCGGGAGCACGACCCGCCACAGCGTGGCCAGGCGCGATGCCCCGTCGATGGACGCAGCCGCCTCCACGTCGCTCGGAATGGCCTCGAAGGCTCCCACGAGGATCCAGGCGATGAACGGCAGCACCCCGGTGAGGTGGGCGAGCGCGAGCCCCCAGTAGGTGTCGGTGAGCCCGAGCTGCGCGAAGCGGGTCGCGACCGACACGCCGATCGTCAGCTCCGGGAACATCCGCGTGACGAGCAGGCCCACCACGACCCCGCGGCGGGCCGCCGCCGGCAGTTTCGCGATGGCGTACGCCCCCGGAGCGGCGACGGCGAGCGCTCCGATGGTCGTGAGCACCGCGACGGTCAGGCTCTTCGCGAGGGGCGCCCAGAGATCCCCGCCCGTCAGCACGGCGCGCCAGAAGCGGAAGGTCGGCGCGGTCACGATGAGCGCGGGGCGCTCGCCGAAGAGCGCCGCCCCCGGCGCCAGCGAGACCATCACGAGGACGAAGATCGGGAACAGCGCGGCCGCGACGCACGCGGCGACCCAGGCGGCGAACAGGAGCCGCCGGAGGACACTCGGGCCTTCCGATCTCCCGCGATCCGTCACGCGACGACCTCGCTGCGGCCGACGACCACCCGCAGGTACAGGCTCACGAAGCCCAGGATCAGGAGGAAGAGGACGACGGCGCCGGCCGCCGCGGTGTAGGGATCGCTGGTAGGCGGCGCGTAACGGCTCCAGATGAACGTCCCCAGGACGGGCTCGACGCGCCCCGCCAGCACGAGCGCGACCTCGAAGATGCGGAAGGCGTCGATCGCGCGCAGGATCACCGCCACCGTGACGTAGGGCGCGAGGAGCGGGAGGACCACGTGGCGGGCCCATCCCCAGCCCGTGGCGCCGTCGACCTTGGCCGCCTCTTCCACCTCCTCGGGAATCGCCTGGAGTCCCGCCAGCAGGATCAGGGAGACCACGGGCAGCACCTTCCAGGTGTCGGCGACGGCCACCGTGAAGAGCGTCCGCCAGCCCCCCGCCACGGTCCACCCCACGGGCTCGAATCGCCAGTGGATGCCGATCAGCGCGAGCCCGTCGGCGGCCGCCAGCAAGAGCCCGTTGAGATAGCCCGCTCGCGAGAAGACCAGGAGCATCACCGCCGCCGACACGACGGTCGGCACCCCGAGCGGCATCAGGACGAGCGTGCGGACGAGCCCGCGGAGAGGGAACTGCCGGTGAAGTGTCAGCGCGACGAGGAGGCCCAGTCCAATCTCCAGGACCAGCGACAGCACCACCACGACGATCGTGTTCCGGAACGCCGCGCGGAAGAGATCCGAGGTCAGCAGCGCACGATAGCGCCCGAGGGACGGAAAGCCTCCGTCGAGCGGGTCGCTCAGCGACAGCCGGACGGTCTCGACGATGGGCGCCGCCGTCAGCAGCAACAGGTACCCGACGAGCGGCAGGGCGAGCGCCACCTCGAGGCTGTGCGCGCGGATCCAGGCGCCGCCCGGGCCGAGAAGCGAGCCAGGGCGCGATGGGGTCGCCCGATCGCTCATGCACTACCATTGTCACCCGAGAGGCGGGCGGACCGAAGCGCGAGACGCGAGCGACCGAGCGTCCCCGCCGCGCCCGGATGGTACAATTTTCGTACCGGCATGCACTCGTCGCACACGACCGAGGCCTTGGCGGCCCGGATCGGGGCGGCCTCGGTCCTCGTCCTGCTGCTGGACTACGACGGAACGCTCGTCCCGTTCGCGCCGATACCGGCAATGGCCGAGCCTGACGGCCAGCTGGTGGAGCTGCTGCGCGACCTCGCGGACCGGCCGAACACCGAGGTGCACATCGTGAGCGGGCGGATGCAGGACGCGCTCGAGCGCTGGTTCGGCGGCCTCCCGATCGGGCTCCACGCGGAGCACGGTCTGCTGTCCCGACTGCCGGGAGCCTCCGAGTGGGCGACCGGGATCCCGGGGCCCCAGTCGTGGCGCTCCGACGTGCTCGCCCTCATGCGGGACTTCGCCGCGCGGACCGCGGGAGCCATGGTCGAGGAAAAGACGGGCGGCCTCGCCTGGCACTACCGGCTCGTGGAGCCGGAGCTCGGCGTGCGCCGGGCGTTCGCGCTCAGGCTCGCGCTGACGCGTCTCCTCGAGCGGGCGCCTGCCGAGATCCTGCCGGGCGCGAAGGTGATCGAGGTGGTCGCCCGCGGGGTCCACAAGGGGCGCCTGATCCCCTTCATCGTCGCGCGGGTCCCCGCCGGCGCCCTCCTGGTAGCCATCGGCGACGACCGGACCGACGAGGATCTCTTCGCGGCCCTGCCGCCGGGCAGCCTGGCCATCCACGTCGGCCCCGAGACGACGGCGGCGGCGATCCGGCTCGAAGGCGTTCCCGACGTCCACTCGCTGCTTCGTGCCGTCCTCGATTCCCGGCCAGGCTAACCAGGGACGCGCTATCCTTGAGGTGTTGCGACGCGCCGGGGGCCGTCGGCCCTCGCCCCATCGCGACACGGAATGGAGCGAGGCGCCATGACCTATCGGTCGCCGCGCGGCGACGTCCGCAGCGTCTGGATCGTTGACGTCCGGCCCGAGCTCGACGGGGGGCGCTTCCCCGTCAAGCGCGAGGTGGGCGACCTGTTCGAGGTGTCGGCGGACATCCTCCAGGAAGGCCATGGCAACCTGGCCGCGGTCCTCCGCTACCGGACCGTGAAGGACACGGCCTGGCACGAGGCGCCCATGGAGCCCCTCGGCAACGACCGGTGGGCCGGCCGGTTCCTCCTGGAGGAGAACACCCGGTACGTCTACACGCTCGAGGCGTGGCCGGACGCCTACCGGGCCTGGGCCGAGGATCTCAAGAAGCGCGTGAGCGTCGGCATGGACGTCACGAGCGAGCTCCTCGAGGGCGCCGGGCTCCTGCGCAGCGCCCTCGCGCGAGTCGTGGGCGCCGATCGGCGCCGGCTCGAGGCGCGGCTTGCCGAGTTCGACGCGGCGAGCGACGTCGATCGCCGCGCCCGCCTCCTCCTCAACGAGGAAGTGGCGGAGATCCTCGACGCCCATCCCGATCGCTCGGCGGCGACGCGATACGACCAGGAGCTCGAGGTCGTGGCGGACCGGCCGCTGGCCCGGTTCGCGGCGTGGTACGAGCTGTTTCCACGGTCCCAGAGCCGCGTGCCCGGCCGCCCGGGGACCTTCGATGACTGCACCGAGCGGCTGCCGGAGATCGCGGCGATGGGCTTCGATGTGATCTACCTGCCGCCGATCCATCCGATCGGACGGAGCTTCCGGAAGGGGCGCAACAACGCGCTCCAGGCCGGTCCCGACGATCCCGGGTCCCCTTGGGCCATCGGCAACGAGCAGGGCGGGCACAAGGCGATCGACCCCGCCCTCGGCACGCCGGCCGACTTCCGGGCGTTCCTGCGCGCGGCCCGGGAGCACGGGATCGAGATCGCGCTCGACTATGCGCTCCAGTGCTCGCCGGACCATCCCTGGGTGAAAGAGCACCCCGAGTGGTTCCACCACCGGCCGGACGGCACGATCAAGTACGCGGAGAACCCGCCGAAGAAGTACCAGGACATCTATCCCATCAACTTCTACAGCCGCGAGCGCGAGGCGCTCTGGGAGGAAGCGAAGGGGATCCTGCTCTTCTGGATCGAGCAGGGCATCCGGATCTTCCGCGTGGACAATCCCCACACCAAGCCGATCCCGTTCTGGTCGTGGGTGATCGCGGAGGTTCAGTCCGTCCATCCCGACGTGATCTTCCTCGCCGAGGCCTTCACCCGGCCCCGGGTGGTCGAGGCTCTCGCGAAGGTCGGCTTCACCCAGTCCTACACGTACTTCACCTGGCGGAACTTCAAGCAGGAGCTGATCGACTACCTCACGGAGCTGACACGTGGGGAGAAGGCGGAGTACTTCCGCGGGAACTTCTTCGTGAACACGCCCGACATCCTGCCGCCCATCCTCCAGCAGGGAGGGCCGCCCGCATTCCGGATGCGGCTCGTCCTGGCGGCGACCCTGTCATCCGTCTACGGGATCTACAGCGGCTACGAGCTCTGCGAGAACGCGGCCATTCCGGGCACGGAGGAGTACCTGGACTCCGAGAAGTACGAGATCAAGGCGCGCGACTGGAACGCGCCCGGCAACATCCGCGACTACGTCGCCCGCATCAACCGGATCCGCCGCGAGAACCGAGCGCTCCACGAGTACCGGAACCTCGACTTCCACGAGAGCAGCGACGAGCACGTTCTCTGCTACGGCAAGCGCAGCTTCGACGGGGGCAATGCGGTCCTGGTCGCGGTGAACCTCGATCCCTTCACCGCGCGCGAATCGGAGGTTCGGGTGCCGCTGGAGGCCCTGGGCGTCGCGCCGGACGAGCCCTTCCAGGCCCACGAGCTGATCTCGGACGAACGGCAGCTCTGGCGGGGACCGGTCCAGCGCATCCGGCTCGACCCGCGGCGGGAGCCGGCGGCGATCTTCCGCCTCGAGCGCTTCGCGCAGCGCGACTACGGAACGCCGTGCTACTGAGCGCCCGCGCCGCCCGCACGTCGCCCGCGGGGACGACCCCGGAGAGCCTCGTCCATGGATGATCTCTGGTACAAGGACGCCGTCTTCTACGAAGTCCACGTCAAGGCCTTTCAGGACTCGAACGACGACGGCATCGGCGACTTCCCCGGGCTGACGTCCCGCCTGGACTACATCCAGGACCTCGGCGTGGACTGCCTCTGGCTCTTGCCGTTCTACCCGTCGCCACTCCGGGACGACGGGTACGACATCGCCGACTACCACGACGTCTCGCCGCTCTACGGCAAGATGGGGGATTTCGAGACCTTCATCACCGAGGCGCATCGCCGGGGGCTCCGGGTGATCGCCGACCTCGTGGTGAACCACACCTCGGACAAGCACCCCTGGTTCCAGTCGGCGCGCTCGGCCCCGGATTCTCCGTACCGCAACTACTACGTCTGGAGCGACACCGACCAGCGCTACCGGGACGCGCGAATCATCTTCGTGGACACGGAGAAGTCCAACTGGACCTGGGACCCGGACGCGAAGGCCTACTACTGGCACCGGTTCTTCAGCCATCAGCCGGACCTGAACTACGACAACCCGGCGGTCCAGACCGCCATGATGGACGCGATGCGATTCTGGCTCGACCGGGGTCTGGACGGGTTCCGCTGCGACGCGGTCCCCTACCTCTTCGAGCGCGAGGGGACGAACTGCGAGAACCTCCCCGAGACCCATGCGTTCCTGAAGCGTCTCCGGGCCAGCCTGGAGGCGCAGTACCGCGGGCGGATCCTCCTGGCCGAGGCCAACCAGTGGCCGCGCGACGTCCGCCCCTACTTCGGGGACGGCGACGAATTTCACATGGCCTTCCATTTCCCGCTGATGCCGCGCATGTACATGTCCGTCTTCAGCGGGGACCACCGGCCAATCACGGACATGTTCCTGCATACCCCGCCGATCCCCGAGAACTGCCAGTGGTGCCTCTTCCTCCGGAACCACGACGAGCTCACGCTCGAGATGTGCACCGACCCCGAGCGGGACCTCATGTACTACGCCTATGCCCAGGACCCCCGGATGAAGCTCAACATCGGCATCCGGCGGCGCCTGGCGCCCCTTCTCGAGAACGACCGGGCCCGGATCCAGCTGCTCAACAGCCTGCTGTTCACGCTCCCCGGGACGCCGATCGTCTACTACGGCGACGAGATCGGGATGGGCGACAACGTCCACCTCGGCGACCGGCACGGCGTGCGGACGCCCATGCAGTGGTCGGCGGACCGCAATGCCGGCTTCTCGCGCGTCGAGCCGGAGCGGCTCTACAGCCCGGTCATCACCGATCCCGTCTACGGCCACCAGGCCGTCAACGTCGAGACGCAGCAACGGTCCACCCCGTCGCTGCTCGGCTGGACCCGGAGGCTCATCGCCGCGCGCAAGCGCTCGAAGGTGTTCGGCCGGGGCACGCTCCGGTTCCTCACGTCGACCAACACACGCGTCCTCGCCCACCTCCGCGAGTACCGCGGCGAGACCGTCCTGCTCGTCCACAATCTGGCGCCCTCGGCGGAGGCGGTGGAGCTCGGCCTCGCGGACTTCCGCGGCGCCGTCCCCATGGAGCTCCTCGGTGGGTCCCGCTTCCCCGCCATCGGGGACCGGCCCTACGCGCTCACACTGGCGCCGTACGGCTCGTACTGGCTCCGGCTCGACCGCCCGGGGCGCACGCCCGAGGCCTATGGCATCGAGCGAGACTCGGTGTGAGCGCGACCGGAGACCCCCTTCCCGCCCCTCGCGCCGAGCGTGCCCCGGCGCGGCCGCCAGGGCGCCGTTGAAGGCGCTGCTGCTGACCCGGGAATATCCTCCCGACATCTACGGGGGCGCCGGGGTGCACGTCGAGTACCTCGCGCGCGAGCTCGCGAGGCTCGCCGCCGTCGAGGTGCGCACGTTCGGACGCCACGACGTCGAGGCCGGGGACCCTCGTGGTGCACGGCTACGCGGACGCCGGCACGGTCAGCGCCCCCCCCGAGGACGGCCACGCGTTCGCGCCGGTGATCCGCGCGCTCCGCGTCTGCCTGAGCCTCGGGGTCCAGCCGACCGACGCGGACGTCGTCCACTCCCACACGTGGTACGCCGCCTTCGGCGGGCTCCTGGCCCAGCTCATCCACGGCATCCCGCTGGTCGTGACCGCCCACTCGATCGAGCCGCTCCGACCGTGGAAGCGAGAGCAGCTCGGCCAGGGCGCGGACGTCGCCGCGTGGGCCGAGCGCGCCGCCATCGAGGCCGCCGACGCCGTCATCGCGGTCTCCACGGAGATGCGGCGCGACCTCCTCCATCACTTCGCCATCGCGCCGGAGCGGGTGCACGTCATCCCGAACGGCGTGGACACCGACACCTACCGCCCGACGCAGAGCCGCGCGCGCCTCGCGCGGTTTCGCTATCGATCCCGCGCGCCCGTACGTCCTCTTCGTGGGCCGGATCTCCCGGCAGAAGGGCCTCCTCCACCTGATCCGGGCCATCCCCGACCTCGACCCCGGAATCCAGATGGTGCTGTGCGCGGGCATGCCGGACACGCCCGAGATCGCGCGAGAGGTCGAGGCCGCCGTGGCGGAGGCCCAGGTGGGACGGCCGGGCATCGTGTGGATCGCGGAGATGGTGGATCGGGCGACCGCGGTCGAGCTGTACTCCCACGCGGCGGTCTTCTGCTGCCCGTCCGTCTACGAGCCGTTCGGCCTCATCAACCTGGAGGCGATGGCCTGCGAGATCCCCGTGATCGCGACGGCGGTGGGCGGCATCCCCGAGGTCGTCGTCGACGGGGAGACCGGCCGCCTGATCCCGGTCGATCTGGTGGAGCACGACGGGATCGTCGAGCCGCGGGACGCCGCGGGCCTGGCCCGGGAGCTGGCCCGGGCCATCAACGCGCTCGTCGCGGACCCGGAGCTCCGCCGGACGATGGGCGTCAAGGGTCGGCAGCGGGCCGAGACGCTCTTCAGCTGGGCCGTCGTGGCCCGCCGCACGCTCGATCTCTACCACGCGCTCGGGGCGGCCCGTGGGCGCTAGGCGGCGTCCCGCCCCCGCGCAGGCGAAGAGCGGGAGCTCCGGGCCCGAGGGTGCCGCCGAGGCCCTTCCGGTCCGCGCGGCGGCGGCGCTCCGCGAGATGCTCGGGAGCCGTCGGTGGTTCGGCGAGAAGAACCGGGACATCTCCGACGTCGTTCCGATGGACCACGCGGCCGTGCCCGGGACGGACGGGCTCCTGGCTCTCTTCGACGTGGTCTTCGCGGACCAGGGGCGCGAGCGGTACTGCATCCCGGTCGCGCCACCGGCGGCCGGCCAGGAGGCGTTCGTCGACGCCATGGGCGAGCCGGGGTTCTGCCTCGCGCTCCTCGAGGCCATCCGGAGCGACGCGACGCTGGCCGGCGCCCACGGCGCCTTCCGGTGCGCGTCCACGCCGGTGCTGGCCGAGATCCTCCCGACGGCGCCCGGCGAGCCGCACCCCATCACCAGCGAGCAGAGCAACACGTCGGTCGTCTACGATCGGCGGGTCATCCTGAAGATCTTCCGCAGGCTCGAATCCGGCCCGAGCCCGGAGCTCGAGATCACGGACTTCCTCACGCGCCAGGCGGCGTTCCCCGGAGCCCCCCGGCTGGCCGGCGCGATCGTCTACCAAGCAGACGGTGCGGATCCGGTGACGCTCGCGGTTCTGCACGAGTTCGTCCCGAACCAGGGCGACGCGTGGACAGCCACCCTCGAGCGGCTCGGCGAGTACTATGCCGCCGCGATCGAAGGACGAGAGGAGGAGTCGCCGGATCCCGTGTTCGCCCGGGCGCTCGCGTCCGCGGACGCGCACGAGGCGGCCCGGCTGGGTACCCTCACCGGACGTCTCCACCGGGCGCTCGCCTCGGCCCCGGCTGGCCATCCGCTCGCCCCCGAGCCCGTGACGGCAGACGACGTCGCTCGCTGGAGCGAGGCGATGCAGGCGCAGCTCCGCCGCTCGATCGAGGCCCTCGCGGCAGGGCTCTCGAGCATTCCAGCACGCCTTCGCGATGCCGCCGAGCGTGTAGTGGCCGACGGCGCCCGCCTGGGCGACGAGCTGCGCGCCGTGGACACCCTCGCGGAGTCCGGCGCCATGAAGATCCGCATCCACGGCGACTACCATCTCGGGCAGCTCCTCCGGACGGCGGACGGCTTCGTCATCCTCGATTTCGAGGGCGAGCCGGCGCGGACGCTGGCCGAGCGGCGGACGAAGCAGTGCGTGTTGAAGGACGTCGCGGGCATGCTCAGGTCGTTCGCATACGCGGCACAGATCGCTCTCGGCGCCCGGCTCGAGTCGAACCCTCACGACGCGCGGCTGGCGGAGCGCCTCCGGCCGTGGGCGGAGACGTGGGAGACCGGGATGCGCACGGCCTTCCTGGACGCCTATCTCGGCGAGGTGGCGCGCCCGGGCCAGCCCGCCCTGGCTCCGGCCGAGCGCGACCGGTTCGAGCGCGGGCTGCGCGCCTACGAGCTCGACAAGGCGCTCTACGAGCTCGCCTACGAGCTCGCCAACCGCCCGGCGTGGGTCGGGGTCCCCCTCCTCGCCGTCGAGCGCGCGGTCGCCCGGCTCCCCGGTCCGGCGGCCGGCCGGCTGCGTCCCGGCGAGGGGGCGTTCGCCTTCATGGCGTGCATGGAGCTGCGGGAGTTCGTGGGCCTGCGCGCCGAGAACGAGCGGCAGCTCGCCCAGCTCCTCGACGAGGTCCCTCTCGACTCGATCTACTACCACACCCACGGGTTCCTCCTGCGCCACCGCCTCACGGTCGGCCTCTATCCGAACGACTTCGCGACGTGGGTAGACGTCCAGGTCCGCGATCGCGTCCTCGGCGAGCGCCTGGCCATGGTCGACCCCGCCGACTTCGCGACCCTCCAGGCGCTCCGCGAGGAGCTCGTGTCGGTCGTGGACGAGCACCTCCGGCGGCTCGGCATCGTGCCGCAGGCGGTGTCCGGGGAGCCCTTCGACTTCATCCAGTCGCGCATCGTGGAGGTCCCGACGGGCATCGAGGTGCGGACGCTCCAGGAGCTGCGCGACGCTCTGCTGGAGATCGACCAGAGCTCCCTCTACTTCCACCTCGTCGAGGCGCGGCTCCGGCTGGGTCGCGGCCGCAACGACTTCGCGGCGTGGCTGGAGCGGGGCCTCGGGCTCCCCGAGCTGGCCGCCCGGATCCAGGCGGTCAACCCCTACTCGAGCAGCCTCGAGCAGACCCGCGTGCGCCTGATCGCGCTGCTCGACGACGCGCTCGCCGGCGGCGCGGGCCGATGAGCCGACGCCGGCGCCGCGGTTGACCGCATGAGCGCCCCCAGACTGGAGGACTACCGGGACGTCGCGCCGAAGGGCGCGATCGACCTCCTGATGAAGCTCGCCGAGCGGCTCCGGGGACGCCGCTTCGTCCACGTCAACGCCAGCCGCTACGGCAGCGGCTCCTCGGAGATGCTGGCGCGCATCGTGCCCCTGATGCAGGACCTGGGCGTCGACGCGACCTGGGAGGTCATCGTCGGAGACCCGGCGTTCTACGCGGCGACCCGCACGATCGAGACGGCGCTCGGCGGCCAGCCGGCCGCCATCACCGAGGCCATGCTCGTGTCCTACGTCGAGGCCGCCGCAACCAACGCCGCCACCATCCCGCTCCAGTCCGACCTGGTGATGATCCACGATCTGCCGGCCCTGCCGCTCGTCCGCCACCGCCCGGAGCGGGGCCGCTGGGTATGGCGCTGCCACGCGGACCTCTCGCGGGCCTGGCGGCGCGCGTGGCACCTGGTGCGCCGCGACCTCGAGCGGTACGACACCGTCATCTACTCGATGCCGAAATTCGCCCAGCGCGTCCGGGTTCCGATGCTCGTCGTCCATCCGTCGATCGATCCGCTGAGCGAGAAGAACCGGGATCTCTCGCGACGGGAGGTACGCGACGTCCTCGACCGCCTGGGCATCCCCCGCGACAAGCCGATCCTGCTCCAGATCGCCTCTTACTCGCGCGCCACCGAGCCCGTGCGGGCGCTGACCGCGTTCCGCCTCGCGCAGAAGTACGTCCCGTGCCGGCTGGTGCTGGCCGGATGGGGCGCCACCGACAATCCGGAAGGCAGCGCCGTGATCACCGAGCTGCGCGAGGCCGCCGGGCAGGATCCCGACGTCCACGTGCTGGTGATGCCGCCCGACGCCGCCACCGAGGTGAACGCCCTTCAGCGCGCCGCGACGGTGGTCCTCCATCTCCCGCAGCGGGAGGGCTTCGGCCTGACGGTGGCCGAGGCGATGTGGAAGGGCAAGCCCGTCGTCGGGAGCGTCGCGGGCGGGATCCCGGCGCAGGTCCTGTTCGAGGTGACCGGGTACACGGTGGGATCGGTCGAAGGGGCCGCGTTCCGGATCCGGCAGCTCCTCCAGAGCCCCGACCTCGCGGCCCGCCTGGGAGGTGCCGCGCGCGAGTACGTGCGCCGCAACTTCCTCCTGCCCCGGCATCTCGGCGACTACCTGGCGCTCCTCGCGCAGATGACGTCGTAGCGGACAGGGCGGACGTGGCGGAAGGGCTCACGCTCGAGACCGCGCTTCCCCCCGACGGCATCGCGGCGGTGGAGGCCCTGGGGCCGGTCGAGGCGCTGGTCGTCGTGACGGCGCTCAATCAGGCGCGGACGGCGCCCGCCGCCGTGGGCGCCGCGGCCGCGGGGCTCGCCCGCGTCCTCGCCGGCCGGAAGGCAGCGGTCCTCTTCGTCGACGGCGGATCGCAGGACGGGAGCGTGGAAGCCGTGCGCGACCACGCGGTCACGGGCGCTCCGGTCCCGGTCGCCAGCGCTCGGATCTCCGGACGCCCGGGGCGCGGCCGCGCCGTGGTCGCGGGGCTCGCCGCGGCCCGGCACGTCGGCGCCCGCGCGGCCGGCCTGGTGGAGGCCGGCCTGTCGAGCTTCGCCGACGACTGGGTCGAGCCGCTGCTCGGACCCGTGCTGGCCGGCGAGGCCGACTACGTCTCCCCGATCTACACCCGCGCGCTCACGGAGGGAACTCTCACCACGAATCTTCTCGCGCCGCTCGCCCGGTCCCTCTTCGGCAAGCGGCTCCAGGAGGTGCTCGGAGGGTGCGGCGCCGTGTCGCCGACCCTGCTCGACAGCCTGGCCCCGGTGGAGGACTGGGGCGACGAGCCGACGGGTCAGGGCGCGGAGATGCGGCTCCTCGGCCAGGCCCTGGCCGGAGACTACGCGATTCTCGAGGTCCACCTGGGACGGAAGCAGGTCGATCCTGGCGCGGCTCCCGTGGATCTGGCCCAGACGCTCGTCGACTCCGTGGGGCCGCTCCTCCGTCTCATGGAGCGCGACGCGGCCACGTGGCAGGACGTCCGCGGCAGCCGGGACGTCCCGCGGCGGGACCGCGGCGTCGCCGGCGGAGCGGCAGCCGGCGACGTCCGGCCCGACCGCATGGTCCGGGCCTTCCACCTCGGCCTGAAGGACCTCCTGCCCCTGTGGGAGCAGGCGCTCTCGGACGAGACCCTCACACAGCTCTATCCCCTCGGGCTCCTCGGTGCCGACGACTTCCGGTTCCCGCCGGCTCTGTGGGCTCGAGTGGTCGCAGACTTCGCCGTGGCGCACCACGAGCGGCGGCTCCCACGGGACCACCTCCTGCGATCGCTGACGCCCCTCTACCTCGGGCGGGTCGCGGCGTTCGTTCTCGAAACCCAGGCCGCATTCTCGCGGCGGGCCGACGAGGCCCTCGAGCGAGTGTGTCTGGCCTTCGAGGCCGAGAAGCCCGTGCTTTCGGCTCGATGGAGGTAACGATGCAGCAGCAATGGAGCGACATCGTTCTCGATGCGATCCGGGACGTGGGGCACCGCATCCTCTTCGTCACCCCCCGCATCCTGGCCGCGCTCACGCTGATTTTCCTCGGCTGGATCATCGCGGCCCTCGTCCGCCGCATCACGGTTCGGGTCCTGACCGCGGCGAACCTGGACGTCCGCTGCGCGCGGTGGGGGCTGACCGGCGTCCTCGGCCGACCCGGCCACCGTCCGGCGCTGACCGAGCTGCTCGGGCGGCTCGTGTACTGGGCCATCTTCCTGGTGAGCCTCCTGATGGCGGTCGAGGCGCTGGAGATGCCCGGGACGCAGGGCGCGGTCGGCGTGCTGCTCGCGTTCCTCCCGCACGTCATCATCGCGGTGCTGGTTGTGGTCGGCGGATGGATGCTCGCGCAGTTCCTGGCGCAGGCCGTGCTGATCGCTGCGGTCAACGCGCAGGTCGCCGGCGCCACGCTGCTGGCGACGGCCGTCCGCTGGCTCGTGCTCATCGTCGCCGCGGCGGTCGCCCTCACCGAGCTGGGAGTTGCCCGCGAGATGGTCTTGCTCGTCTTCGGCATCGCGTTCGGCGGCGCGGTGCTGGCGCTCTCGCTCGCCTTCGGGCTGGGCGCGCGCGAGCTGGCGCGCCAGGCGCTGGAGAGCTACGTCAAGCGGACGCGCGAGGACAGCGGCGAGCCCGTCTCGCACGTCTGACGCCGGAGGGCCGATGGCCGGAATGATCGACAGCGCGTTCTTCGGAGGCATCCTGTCGGGTCTCCACGTCGTACGGATCCCCGGGTCAGCGCCCACCTCGGTCCGAAGGAGCTGGACGCCCTTCTGGACCCCGCGAGGTACACCGGCCTCGCCGGGCGTTTCGTCGACCGCGTCGTCGCGTCGCCCTAGCTACTTCTTGACCCACTCCCCCCGGTCCGTCTGGACCCACTGACCGCCGCCCACGCGGTCGCGGTAGGCCTTGGCGAACGAGGCGCGGACGCGCCCCACGTCCGACGGGGCGATCTTGTTCTGGCGCATGAACGTCTCGACGATGGCCTGCCGATCGGCGTTCTCCGCCCCGATGACCCCCGCCACGTCCCCCGAGCAGCCTTGCCCCGGCCGCGGCTCGAGGAGGCCCTGGTTGCTCTCGCCCGCGCAGCCGCGCGCCAGCGCCTGCTGGACGGCTCCGAGGCGCCGGTTCTGGGACTCGGTCAGCCGGCGCAGCTCGTCGCTGTCCGTCTTCGGCGCCTGCGCCATCTGGACGGGGCGCTCCTCGGCGGCCGCCTCGCGGGGCCCGAGGGGCGCGAGCCATCGCTCGAGGCGCGAGCCGGGCTTGGGGGTGGGGGCCGGCGCGGGCGTCGGGCCGGGCGCCGGCGCATCGGCCGGGCGGCGGCTCATGTCGACGATCTGGCTCGCCGCGTCGTCGAGCTTCTGCTGCGGGAAGGTGACGTTCACCGTCACCGGCACGCAGGCCGCGAGTGACGTCGCCACCAGGACAACGACGAGGCCACGGTAGAGCGTGCCGTTCCCGATCATGCGCTCGTCCTCCCGTCCGTGGTCAGCTCTTGCGGGTCCACTGCCCGTTCTCGAGCTGGATCCAGTCGTTCGGCCGCGCGCGCTCGAGCCGGGCCTTCGCGAAGGCGCTCCGCACGCGCGGGCTGTCACTGGCCGGGATGTTGTTCTCCTTCATGAACGCGTCGTAGATCACCTGGCGATCCGCGTTCTCGGCGTTGATCAGGTCCGCGACCTCGGCGCCGCACCCCTCGCCCGGCCGCGCCGTCAGGAGCCCCTGGTTCGTCTCGCCGATGCAACCGCGCGCCTTCAACTCGCGCAGGGCCGGGCGCCGGGCCCGCCGCGCCTCCGTCACCTTCACGACTTCCGGCGAGCGCTCGTTGAGCCGGGGCGTCGCAGCCACGTCGACGCTCCGCGTCCCGCCCGCGCTCGGGGCCTGCGGCTGCGGCGCGGGCGACGCCGACGCGCTCTGGGCGGACGTATCCTCGATCTGCCGCGCGGCGTTGTCGAGCTTTTCCTGGGGGAACGTGACGTTCACGGTCACGGGAACGCAGGCCGCGAGAGCGAGCGCGAGCGTTCCGATCACGGCCACGCGGTGGCCTCTTCTCCACGTCATCAGCCGCGCTCCTCCCGCCGCCCGCCGTGCAAGCGGTCTCATAGGCCGGGGAACTGCTTGTTCAGGAACCCGAGCGGCATCTCGACCACGTTGATCTCCTTGACGCGCGGCGGGAAGATCCCGAGGATCTCCCGTCCCTTGAGGCTGACGGTCACCTTGACGTCGTCCGTGTCCGTGCGAACCGTCACGTCGGCCGCCTTGTAGTCGAAGTCCCGGAGGTTGCCCAGCGCGGTCTTCACGACCCCGGTCGGATCCGCCTGAGCCCACGAGAGCAGCTTGTCGAGCAGCTCGATCGTGACCGTGCCGCCCTGAGGCACGCTGATCCGGCCGTCCGCGCCGTAGTGTCCGCCACCGTAGCGTATGTTCAGATCGTACCGCAGGAGCCCCGTCATCGTGCCGCCGTGGATCCCGTACGCCGCGATGAACTCGTCGATCCGCACCCGCTCGCCGTTGATGCGACCGTTCACCGCGACCCCTTTGGCGCCCAGCTCGACGTCGATGGTCCCTCCGCCCTCGCCCGAATAGAGCCCGTAGTGGAGATCGGTGAGCGTGATCCGCTGGTCGACGGCCCGAGCGCGGGCCGCGAGGTCGTAGAGCACGACGCCGTAGCCCACGAGCTCGCCCACCTTGAGGGGCCCGTATCACCGGCTGGCGCGTCTCGTTGCCGCGGCGGATCGGCACGTCCCCCGAGACGTCGCGAACCGAGAGGCGGCCGTCCAGGAGCTCCGCCGTCGAGACCTGCAGGGCGAGGCGCCCCTCGTAGGAGCCGAATCCGAGATCCGGCGACTCCAGCTCGACCGTCGCCGACCCGCTGACCTGGCGCTTGACCGAAGGCCACAGCGGCGCGAGCCGATCGAGAGCGGGGAGCTTCGCGGTCAGCCGGATCGGCCCCCCGGCCCCGGTCGACGCGGGCGCGAGGCTCGCCTGGAGCATCTCGCGCCCCTGGGCGTCGCGGCCCACCATCGTGGCCCCCCGGAGGCGCGCGCCGCTCGCGTCGCGACCGACGTCGGCGGTGCCCTCGAGGCGATCGAGAGCCCCCTCGAAGGCGGGCAGAGTGCCGCGAACGCCCTCGGCCTCGTACGCGACGGCGGCGGCCCCGGCACGCACGGTCGCCTGGACGTGCGCGCGCTGCACGCCGGCCTGACCAGCGGGTTGTCGCAGGACGACGTTCCGCGCCTCCGCGTCCACCTTCCCGTCCGTCCAGCCCTTCGCGTCGAGCCCCGTGACGAGAACGCGCAGGCTTCCGGCGCGAAGCTCGTCGGACTGGCCCAGGAAGTCCCCGCCGAAATGCCGCGCCAGCGCATCCAGGCGCCCGGCGCCGGTCTCCACCCGGGCGTCGACCCGGGCGCGCGCGACGTCGTAGGTCGCGGTGCCCCGGAGCGGCGTTCCGAGCGCCTGCGCCGTCAATCCCGTCAGCTCGACGCGCGCCGGGCTACCGCCCGGGCCGAGGTCCACCTGGAAGGGCGTCGCCACCGGCGCCAGCGCCAGTCCCGCGACCTCGAGCCTCTCACCGCGGAGCTCGCCGCGGACGCCGGCCGCGCCGTCGCGTGGCTCGAGGGTCAGCGTCACCTCGAGTCCGCGCGCGCGCACGTCAGACCCGATGGTGGCCGCCGGCAAGACCGCGTCCAGCACGTGGAGCGTGATCCGCCCCTCCGGCCAGCCACCGCGCTCCGGCGTCCAGGTGACCTCGCCGTCGGCGAGCTCGGCGCGACCCGTCACGGGTCCCGCGAGGCCCGCGACGGGAGCGGCGAGCGCGAGGTCGCTCGTGCCCCGGAGCTCGCTCATGCGGAGCCGCTTGTCCTGGAAGGACAGCGCGCCCTCGACGGACACGACGTCGCCGAGGCGGGCGCTCATCCGTCCCGCCCAGCGGTCGCCCGGTGAGAGGCCGACCTGGGCGCGCACGCTGGCGGGCTCGGCCTTTCGGGCCTGGGCGAGCGCGGCGGGGAGCCAGGGCGCCAGGGGCGCGAGCGCGCCATCGCCCGCCACGTCGAGCCGGATGGTGTCTCCGTCAGCCCGCGCGACGAGCCCCAGGGTGAACCGGGACCGCTCCCGGCCGCGCAGCACCACCTCGCCGCGCACCTCGCCCTTCCCCTTCCGGAGGGTCGTGTCGAAGGTCACGTCCTCGGTCGTCGAGCCGGCCGTCTGGACGACGCCCCCCGTGACGGCCACGTCGAGCATCGGCGCGCTCCCGAGAAAGCTCGCCAGGCCCTGACGGAGGCCTTCGAGGGCGGCGGCCCCGCTCGCGCCGCCGCCGCCCCCGACAATGGTCGGACGCGTCACGAGAAGCCGGATCGGCGCCGAGTCCCCGCGCGCGGCGGACAGAAGGGGCCCCGAGGCCTCGACGGACTCGGCCTTCATCTCCACCGGCCAGCCGCGATCGGCCGGCAGCCGAAGGCCCCGGAGAACGACTCGGGACGGTCCGAGATCGGTGACCCGCTCGATCTCGACGCCGCGCTGGAGGGCCTGGCTGAGCGCGGCCGCGAGGACCTGGGCCGACCGGCGCTGATCGGCAAGGACCAGGAACACGACCACGGCCACCGCGGCCAGCGTCAGCAGGACGCCGGCCACGAACGCGGCCAGGACGCGGTGGTGCCGGACCCAGTCCCGAAAGGTGGCCATATTGGTTCAGACGGCCGCCGCCGGCTCCGTCATCACCGCAGCGGGACGAGCGCCCGGGGCGGCGGGTCCTCGGACCCGAGGCCGATACGCCGATTGATCAATACGACTTGGGCAGACCGAGAACCTTCTCGGCCAGGTAGTTGAGGGCCATCTGCTGGGAGACCGGCGCGATCTTGTAGAGTCGCACCTCCCGCCAGAGACGCTCCACGTCGAATTCCTTCGCATACCCGAAGCCGCCGAACGTCTGGAGGGCGGCGTCCGCCGCCTCGAAGCCGGCGTCCGCCGCGAGCACCTTGGCCGCATTCGCCTCGGCCCCGCACGGCTGGCCCTGGTCGAACAGCCACGCGGCGCGGAGCGTCTGCTGCCAGGCGCCCTCCAGGCGCGCCCACGCGAGGGCCAGGGGATGCGCGACGGCCTGGTTCTGGCCGATGGGCCGCCCGAACACCACCCGCTCCCGCGCGTAGGCCGCGGCCCGTTCCAGCGCGACCCGGCCGATCCCGACCGCCTCGCCCGCCACGAGGATGCGCTCGGGATTGAGCGAGTCGAGCAGGTGGTAGAAGCCGCGCCCCACTTCCCCCACGACGTCCTCGTCCGCGATCCGCAGCCCGTCGATGATGAGCTCGTTGGAATCCACGGCCGCCCGGCCGAGCTTCTCGATCTCCCGGATCTCCACGGCCCTCGGGTCGAGGTCGGCGACGAAGAGCGTGAGCCCGTCGAGCTTCCGCGCGCCGGTCGCGCCGGCGGGGGTCGTCCGCGCGAGCAGCAGCATCTTCCCGGACCTGCGCGCGTTGGACGTCCAGACCTTGCGGCCGGTCACGGTCCATCCACGGCCGTCCCGGCGGGCCATCGTCTCGATTCGGCTCGTGTCGCTCCCGGCATTGGGCTCCGTGACGCCGAACGCCAGGCTGAGCCGGCCCCGGGCGATCTCCGGCAGGACGCGTTGGCGGAGGTCCTCGCTGCCGTGGCGGATGATCGGCATGGGCGGGAAGACCGCGAAGTGCACCGGCGAGGCGCCCGACAGCCCCGCGCCCGAGGCGCAGATCGCCTCCAGCATCAGGACCGCCTCGGTCACGCCGAGACCCGCGCCCCCGTACGCTTCGGGGATGGCGAGCCCGAGCCAGCCGGCGTCGGCGAACGCCTGGACGAACTCGGTGGGGTACTCCGCCTTCCGGTCCTTCTCCCGCCAGTAGCCCCAGTCGAACCCTCGGGCCAGCGCGGCGACCTGGCGGCGGATCTCTGCCTGAGCCTCGGACAGGGCGAAGTCCATGGCGGGTCCTGGGGTCAGTATACCGGGGGGCCCGCGCGGGACCGCCGAGAGACGATCCGCCGGAGGGCCCGGCGCCGTGGCTAGAGCGATCGGCCTCCGCGCGGGCTCGCGGCCTCCGCCGCCGAGCGGCGCCGACGGCCCGTCAGGGGCACGCGCGAGCAGTCGCCGCGAGGGGGCCGGCCTTCGACGTCGCGGATGCCACCGCCTCGACGCAGAGGTTGCCCACGCCGGACAGCCCCGTCGTGGTCTCGACCATCTCGACCGCGTCCGTGTTGTCCACGCATCGCTCCTCGACCTGATGGGCGATGCCCTTGACGCAGAGGCGATCGACGGTGATCCGCTGCGACCCGGCCTGGTCCGAGGTGGTGAAGGCGCGGAAGGTGCTGACCTGCTCGCCGGTCGCGCCCCGGGTCTCCACGGTCACGTGGAGCCAGGCTGTGCTCTGCGCCGCCGCCATCCCGGCCGACCACAGCACCAGCGTCGCGACCAGCCCCAGGACCCGCGTCCACGCCATCGTCACGCTCCTTCTGCCCGCCGCGCGGCGTCGGGCGACTCGTGGGTGAGCACCCCTGCCACGAGCCTCGTGATGTCGTCGATGTTGAACGGCTTGGCCATCAGGTAGTCGATCCCGCGCGCCCGCGCGTCTCCGAAGTCGATCTGGTCGCCCCAGCCGGTGATGAGAGCGATGGGAACGTTCGGCTGGGCGGCCCGAAGCCCCTTGGCGACGTCCCAGCCCGACAGGCCAGGCATCGAGAGATCGACGAGGGCGAGGTCGAACGCCGGCTCGTTGACGTGCGTCAAGGCCGACATGCCGTCCGCGCAGGCCACGACCTCGTGCCCCTGTCCTCGGAGGACGTCCACAAGCACTTCGCGCACCGAGGACTCGTCCTCGACCACGAGAATGCGCGCGCGCCGGTCCGTCTGCGGCGCGGGCAGCTCCGGCGCCGGCGGCGGAATCTCGGCGCCCACCGGGAACCGCAGGGTGAAGCGGCTGCCCTCGCCGGACTTGCTCCAGACCTCGATCTCTCCGCCGTGGCGCGTCACGATGCCGTAGACGATGGACAGCCCGAGTCCGGTCCCGTGCTCCGCCTTGGTCGTGAAGAAGGGCTCGAAGCAGCGTTGCCGGACCGCCTCGCTCATGCCGACGCCCGTGTCCGCGACCACGCAGACGACCCGGTCGCCCTCGACCCGCGTCGAGAACGTCGCAGCGCCGCCCTGCGGCATGGCGTCCAGCGCGTTGAAGAGCAGATTCAGGAAAGTCTCGCGGAGCTCGGCCGGGTCGCCGGCCACGGGCGGCACCGGAGCGAGCTCGAGCCGCATCGTGTACGTCACGCCCCGCGCCTGGGCCTGGTCGATCCACTGCGGCCGGGTCGCCTCGACCACCGCGCGGACGACCTCGCTGACGTCCACGTGCTGCCAGGGGCGGGTCCGGCGCATTCGCGCGAACTCCTGGATGCGCCGCACGGTCTGCGCGCCGTCCTGGGCGACGTGCTCGATGATCTCGAGCTGGCGCCGCAGCTCGGGCGCCTCGATCTGGCGCTGCAGGAGCTGGGCGCGGCCAACGACCACCGCGAGCACGTTGTTGAAGTCGTGCGCGACGCCACCGGCCATCTCGCCGAGGGCCCGGAGACGCTCGCTCCGGATGATCCGCTGCTGGGATTCCTCGACCGTCACGAGGGCGGCGCGGAGCTCAGCGTAGAGGCGGCTGTTCTCGAGGGCCACCGCACCCTGGGCGGCCAGGGCGATCGCCAGGTCCTGGGAGCGCGCCGAGAACGCGACGGCTTCGCCCGCGATGTCGTCGGGCGACGCGAAGCGTCGGCCTCGCTCGGGTCTCCGGTTCATGAGCTGCAGGACCCCTAGCACCTCGCCCTTCGGAGTCTTCATCGGCACCACGAGCATCGACTTCGTGCGGTAGCCGGTCTCCTGATCCAGGGTGCGATCGACCGCGAACGGCAGCCCGGCGTACGGCGCGTAGGTGTCTCCCAGGTTGATCACCTCGCCGCTCTGCGCCGCGTAGCCGGGCACGCTCTGCGGACCGATCTGGATGACGTGCTCCTTGACGGCGACCGGGAGGCTGTCGTTCTGGACCAGAGCCGACCGCAGGCACCGCGTGCCGGTGGCGTCCGTATCGACCAGGTAGAGGGAGCCGGCGTCGCTCCACGTGATCTCGCGAGCGGTGGTCAGGAGGAGGTCGAGGAGAGAGTCGGTATCGCGCTCGGCGGCGAGCCGGACGCCGATGCCGATGAGCTCGCGAAGCTCTCGAGTCGCGCGGGCAAGGTCCGCCTTCGTACGCTCGTGGGCGCGCGAGAGTTCCTCGAACCGGCCTCCGCTCACACCACTACGGTAGGGAGCCGACCGTCGCCCTGTCAACGGGCCAGGGAACCCGCGCTCCTGGCGACGATCATCGCCAGGCGAGCAAGCTCGAGACGGCCGTCAGCCCGAACCCCGCGATGGCGCCGTAGACCGCGTCCGCGGCCGCGGCGCCGAGCCCTACCGCCAGGCCCGTGACCCGGCCGTCGGCGAGCGTCCGGCGGATGCACAGCACGCCGATCGGCCCGACGGGGGCCGCGATGGAGAAGCCGATCAGGAGCCCCCGCAGGAGGGTTTCGAGTCCCACCGGGGGCTCAGGCGACCGGCCGGGGAAGCACGGTGATGCGCACCAGGGCGCTCCGGCCGCTCTCGAGGCCGCGCCGGATGTAGCGTCCCATCCAGAGCGGAACCAGCAGCCAGTACTTCCGTCGGTACGCGCGGAGCAACGCCGTCTCCAGGTCGCGGCGCCCGTCGACCACCTCCGCCCGGCCCTCGAAGGACGGCCCATCCTCGGTGCCGACGTGCACCGTGACGCGTCCGGTGTCCCGGATGCGGCGCGCCTTGAGGCTGTCCCGCCGCGTCGTGAAGTACGCGGCGGTGCCGTCGTACCAGCACCACACGGGGACGGTGCCTGACTTGCCCGATGCGCCGACCGTCGTGACGTAGATGTAGCTCGCGCGGCGGAGCGCGGCGTCGAGTGCCGGATCCATGCGAGAATTCTACGTCATGAGCCGGTCGGAGGGCGGGCGGCGAGGCGCCGCGCTTCGCGTCCCGGCCGCCACTACCGCTGAGACCAGGAGACGAGCATGGCCGGTGAGACCACGGGCGAGCGCGGGCGGTCCCAGCGAAGGCCTCCGCTCCGACTGCCCCATCCAAGCGGCGTCGATCGGGCGCGCGCCGCCATCCGCGTCCATCTCCCCGAGACTCCGCTCGTCCGCTCCGAGCTCCTCTCGCGCGCGCTCGGCGCCGAGGTCTGGCTCAAGAACGAGACGATCAGCCCGATCGCGTCGTTCAAGCTCCGCGGCGCCCTGACGGCACTCCTGCGGGCGCGCGAGGGCGGTGCCGCGGTCGAGGCGGTGACCTCCTCGACCGGCAACCACGGGCAGGGCGTCGCGTACGCGGCGCGGGCGGTCGGGGTCGCGGCCCACATCTTCCTCCCTCTCGGGGCGAATCCCGTGAAGCGGCGCATGATCGAGGCCCTCGGCGCGACCATCCACGAGGGCGGCGCGGACATCGACGAGGCCAAGGCCGACGCCGAGCGCTTCGCCGCCTCGCGGGGCCTCCTGTTCGTCGACGACGGCGAGAGCCTGGACGTCATGGAAGGCGCCGGCACCGTCGGCCTCGAGATCGCCGAGCGTCTTCCCGAGATCGACGTCCTCTACGTGCCGATGGGCAGCGGCACCCTCGCGGTCGGCTGCGCGGTCGCCCTCAAGGGTCTCCAGCCGCAGGCGCGGGTGGTCACGGTCCAGTCGGCGGGCTCACCCGCGATGGTCGAGAGCTTTCACGCCCGGAGGGCGATCGAGCGCGCGATCGACACCGTCGCCGACGGGCTCGTGTGCCGGGTCCCCGCCCGCCTCGCGCTGGAGGGCCTGTGGACGTGGGTCGACGACGCGGTCAGCATTCCCGATCCGGTGCTGCTCCAGGCGCTTCGCGCGCTCGTCGAGCACGCCCATGTGCTGGTCGAGCCGGCGGGAGCCGCCGCCCTGGCCGCGGCGTGGAGCCACCGCGCCGACCTCCGCGGGAAGCGCGTGGTCCTCGTCCTGACGGGAGCGAACGTGACGATGCCGCTGCTCGGGCAGGCGCTCTCCGCCCCTCCCCTCTTCGATCTCCCGGGCTGAGCCCGGGTCGCCCCGGGCGCGTCAGCCGCCCGGGGTGCGGCAGACGTACAGGACGTGGGGGTACGGGAGGAAGTCGACCATCGCGTGCCGGAACACCTCGAAGCCGGCCTCCTCCAGCGCCGCCTGCATCGTCTCGGCCGCCCAGTAGTGCGGCGGGCTCTTGGGGCTCACCAGGAGGTCGAGCGCATGCGTGAACCAGCGCTTGTAGGCCGGCCGCGTGTCCACGTCCTTCACGACCAGGCTGCCGCCGGGCGCCAGCGAGGCGCGGAGCTCCCGGAAGAGGGGCCGTACCGCCTCCGGCTCGACGTGATGGACGATGTCCAGCATGTAGGCGCCCGCGTAGCCCCGCCGGGCGCGGAACTCCCGCGCGTCGCCCACGACGTACTCGACGTTCGCGAGGCCGAGCCGCCGCGCGGCCTCGCGGGCGATGCCGACGCGGCGCGCGTCAAGATCGACGCCGTGGAGACGCAGGCCCGGCCGGACCTGGGCGTAGTAGAGGGAGAAGAGCCCGAAGCCGCAGCCGAGGTCGAGCACGTCTCCGGAGCGCGGCAGGTACTGGCCGATCTCGTCGAGGAAGCGCTGGCGAAGGATCAGGAAGCGCGCCCGCGAGTACGTCCGGATCACCCAGTCGTCGTAGGCCTCCACGACCCGGGTGATCGCCGCGCGTCCTCCGCTATCGGGCGGCGGCGCGCTCGACGTAGAGCCGATACCCATCTCCCTCCTCGGTGACGCGATACCCGTCATGGAGCCATCGCTCGAGCTCCGGGAAGCCCGCGATGCGCTCGTACCCGCCCCCGGGCCATCCAGGCACGAAGACCACCACGGCCGCGGGAGGCCGGCGACGGAGAGCGTCCAGGAGCTGGGCGCGCAGCCCCTGCACGTAAGGATGGCCCACGTCGTGGTAGAAGTGGAAGTCGTACACGAATCGGCTGGGCTGCCGGACGCGGAGACGGAGCAGCGCGTGAATGCCCCCCTCGGTCGTGTCCAGCACCTGCACCGTGCGCCCCTCCGCGACGAGCGGCCGGAGCGCCTCCGTCACGCGCCCGACCCGCTCGAGCTTCGCGGCGATCCAGGCGGGGGCGAGGTTGCGCTGACCCTTCGTCCACAGCGCCCCCGTCGTCACCGCGAGCGCGAGGACGAGCGCGGTGGCGAGCGCGCGGCGGCGGTCGGCCAGCGCCGCCCCGAGGCCGGCGCCGCCCAGCGCCGTCGCGAAGAGCGCGAGCGGATAGAAGTGGTACTCCCACCCCCGCCCCTGCACCCAGAAATGCGCTACGCCGTACGCGAGACCGACGGCGAGGACGGCGAGCATCGGCCGGCGGCGCCCGCCGACGAGGGCGATGACGCCGAGGGCGGCCCACGCCGCGAGGCCGGCCAGCACGGCCAGCCCGTAGTCGCGCGCAACGAGCTCGTGGAGGAGATCGTTCCGCCCGAGCCGGCTGTAGAGCGGGATCAGATAACGGAACGTGATGTCGACGAAGGCTCCGAGACCGCCGCTCCAGCCGAGCCAGGCTAGAGCCGCCACCCCGGGGAGCTCCGCCCCGAGCGCGGCGGCGGCGAGGTCCCGCGTCGCCCGCGCCCCTCGCCAGCTCCACAGGAGGAGCGGCGGCGCCAGAATGATCGCATGCGGCTTCACCAGGACGGCCGCGCCGAGCGCGAGGCCCGCCGCGCCGAGCAATCGGGTCCGCCTCGCTCCGGCCGCTGCGGCCGATGCCACGACGGCCGCCGCGCCCCATGCCAGAAGGACGCAGAGCAGGAGCTCGCGCTGTCCGGCGAGCCAGGGGCCGCCCGCGACGTGGTAGAGGGCGAAGAGCGCCGCGGCGGCGAGGCCGCCCCACGCGCCCGACGAGCGCAGCGCGCAGGCGAGTCCGGCGCCGACCGCCGCGATCATGCCGAGGTCGAAGGCCCGGAACGCGAGATCCCCGGGGCCGAGCGTGACGAGCAGCAGCAGGTGCGCCGCGTAGACGCCGGGAAAGTTCATGTCGAACAGGTCACGGTAAGGCGCCGCGCCCTCGAGGATCCGCCACGCGATGTAGTGCATGAGCGGGGCGTCGTGAACGAGGGGCCAGCCCCGGGAGAGCCACAGAAGCCGGCACGCGGCCAGGGCCGCCAGGATGGCGGCCGCGCTGACGAGAACGCGAAGGCCCGATGCTCGCACGCTGGGAGTCGTCGCTCCGGGAGAGGCTGGGCGCGCCTCGTGACCACCATGTCACGGCGCGCGCGGTACCGCCAGACGCGGAGGGAGTGTCACTCCGCTCGCCACGCCTGTCAAGCGAGGTGGTGGGCAGAAGCGCCCGGACGTGAGACCGTAAGGCCCGTGGCGACGACGGTCCTCAAGCTTCTCCTGGCGCCCCTGCTCATCCTTCTCGCCACGCTGGCCGGACGCCGCTGGGGCCCCGCGGTCGGCGGATGGCTGGCCGGCCTTCCGCTGACCTCCGGGCCCGTGTCGCTCATCCTCGCGCTCGAGCAGGGGCCGGAGTTCACGGCGCGCGCGGCCCTGGGCACGCTCTTCGGGCTGATCTCCCTCGCGGCGTTCTCCTTCGCGTACGGCGCGGCGGCTGCCCGGCGGATAAGATGGCCCGGCTGCCTCGCGGCCGCCCTCGGCGCCTTCGCGGTCAGCACGCTCGCGCTCCGGGGAGCGACGCTCCCGCTCGGACTCGCCTTCGCCCTCGTCTGCGCGGTTCTCGCCGGTGTCGGCGCGGTCATGACCGGCCACGGGCGTCCCCGGCCCGCGCGACGCCTGCTGCCCGGCGATCTGGCGATTCGCATGGCGATCGCCGCGGCGCTGGTCCTCGTCCTCACGTCGGTGGCGGCGGCGCTGGGGCCCGCGCTCGCCGGGGCCCTGTCGCCGATCCCGGTGTTCGGCGCCCTCCTGGCCGTGTTCGCGCACCGCGATCAGGGCGGCGCGGCGGCCGCGCAGCTCCTGCGGGGCATGGTGCTGGGTTCGTTCGGCTTCGCAACGTTCCTGCTCGTGGTGGGAACCCTGCTCGATCGCGTCACGATCCCCCAGACCTACGCCCTGGCGTCGGCGGGCGCGCTCGGCGTCCACGGGCTGACCCTCGGCGTGGTCAGGCGCGTGAGCTGACCGGTCTCCCGGCGGAGGCTCCCGTGGCCATCCCCGCTCCGCTCCTCGCGCGCCTCGAGAGCCAGCTCCAGGCGCTCACCTTCATCCTCGCGCGGTCGACGCCGCGCGCGCTCGACGCGCGGCCGCGGCCGGACGAGTGGTCGGCGCGCGAGAATCTCGCCCATCTGGCGCGACACCATGCGGTCTTCCTCGATCGGATGCGGCGCCTCCTGGCCGAGGAGCGCCCGGCGCTCGGGCGCTATCGCGCCGAGAGCGACCCGGAGTGGCCCGCGTGGGCGGTGCTCGCCCCGGACGAGATCCTCGGCCGGCTCAGGGCCCTGCGCGCGGAGCTCGTCGCGCTGGTGCGCGGTCTGTCCCCGGCCGAGACCGCGCGCACGGGGCTCCACCCGACGTTCGGAGAGATGGACGTGACGGCATGGCTCGAGTTCTTCCTGCTTCACGAGGCGCACCACCTCTACATCGCCCTCGTGCGGATAGGCGAGGCGAGCCGGGCGTAAGATGCACGGAACCGGGCGGCGCGGCTGACCCGGCGATCATCCTTGCGCACAACCGGCCGTTGGAGGCGTGGCTCGCGCACCTGGGGCAAGTGCAGCAGCCGGACCGGATTGGCCGTGACGCAGTCATCGCGGCAGGCGCCATCGTGCTACCGGGGGTCACGGTGCGTGACTTCGCCACAGTGCGCGAGGGATCGGTAGTCGAGCAGGACGTTCCCCCTTCACCGTGGCGGCGGGCATGCCCGCCAACGTGGTCCAGGGACAAGGTCCGGGTGGTGGCGCGGGGCGCCCCGGCGGCCAGCCCCAGGGTCCTGCGAGGATGCGCCCGCGACCTCCGTTCCTCACGATGCGCGGGCGAGTCCGGGCGGTGCCGGGAAGACGACGCCGGCCGGCGGGTCGCCGCCTCAGGGGGTCGTGCGCCCCGGATGGCCCCCGTGGCCGGCGGGGGCCGGGGTTGACGCGGTGGGCGGCCGGAGCTGCCGCAGGTAGGCGACGAGGTCGATCGTCTCCTGGACCGTCAGGGATTCGGCGTACGACGGCATTTTCGAAGAGCCGTCGGCCGCGGCGTAGCCGCGACCCCGCTCGACGATCGCGCTTGGGTTGATGATCGACTCGGCGAAGAACTCCGGCGGATGGAGCGCCCCCATCGTCGACAGCTCGGGCCCCGCGCGCCCGGGATCGCTCGGCGTGGGAAACCGCTCACTCCGCACCTCGTGACAGCTGTAGCACTCGAGCTTCTGGAACACCTCGCGGCCCTTCGCGGGATCGCCTCCTTGGGGCCACGTGAACCGCCAGCCCCTCGGGGTGCCATGAGCGTGAGGCGCGGCAGGGACCTTGCCGGGCGGCGCGCTCCCGGGTTTCGGCGCCGTTCCCTGGGCCGCGGCGTGGCCGGTCAGCTGCCCGGCCGTCAAGCCCAGGGCGAGGCTCACCAGGGCAAGCCCGACAGCCAGCAATCGTCCGACCGACATGGGCTCGATTCTACTTGAAGGCGTTGTCGCGGGCCGGTCTCAGAACCAGCCGGGGTCGTGCGGAAGCAGGACCCGCTCGCCGCCGGCGTCCCTGACGATGCGCGGCCGCACGGGCCGGACCTCCCGCCCTCGCGCCGCCCGGAGCAACGCTTCCGCGTCGCGGTGCTCGGCGAGCGACGTGAGGATGCCCTGCGTGGGCAGCGGCAGCACCAGCGCGCGCTCGCGGTGGCTCGCCAGCGCTTCCTCCGGTCTCATCCAGCGCGCGGCCACCATCTCGACGCCGTCCGGCTCCGGCACCTGCCCCGGCCACGCCGGCGCGACGAAGAAGCGCGTGTCGTAGCGGATCGGGCGCTCCTCCGGCGTGATCCAGTGCGCCCAGTAGGCCGTGCGGTCGGTCGCCAGCGTCAGACCGAGGTCGGCGAGGAGGCGCCCGAAGAGCGCGCTGTCCTGGCGACACTCGGTTCGGCGCGCTCGCGCCTGCGCCAGCGACGCCGCGCTCACGGGCTCCTGGTCCAGACGGTAGGCGAGAAGGATCCCCGCCTCCTCGAACGCCTCACGGAGCGCGGCAACCCAGAAGCCGATCGCTCGCTCCGGCGGCTCCACGCCGGGGAGGTGACGCGCCGCCTCGGCACGGGTGAGCCCGCGACACCGCGCCTCCATGTCGGCTGCCGCGTCCGAGGGTTCGACACGCCCGCCGGGGAACGCGTAGGCGCCGGGCGAGAACCGACTCTCGGGATGACGCTGGAGAAGGAGCACCTCCAGACCGTCCGGAACGTCGCGCACCAGGATCAACGAGGCCGCCTCGCGCGGCGTCGGGGGGCGAGAGGGAGCGTCCTGCACGGCGCCGGTGGTATCACGCCGGTCGAGGACCGTCAACGCCGTCACCTACGCCGGCCTCGCGCGTCCACCGCGGGTAGAATGACCCGGTGCGCCGATTCCAGCTCCTCGTCGCGGCCGTGGTCCTGGTCGACACCACGTTCTTCGCGGTCCTGTCGCCGCTCCTGCCCGGCTACGCGGCCTCGCTCGGCCTGTCGAAGAGCGCGGTCGGTCTGCTCGCGGGCGCATTCGCGGCCGGGGTCCTCGTGGCGGCGCTTCCCAGCGGGCTTCTGGCCTCGCGACTGGGCCTCCGGACGAGCCTCGTCCTCGGGCTCGGCCTGACCGCGGTCAACAGCGTCCTCTTCGGGCTCACCAACCAGTGGGGCCTGCTCGTCCTGACCCGCTTCGTCGCCGGCGTCGGGAGCGCGTGCTCGTGGACGGCGGCGATCGGCTGGCTCGCTCGCACGGCGCCACCCGAGCGCCGCGGCGAGCTCATCGGCTTCGCGATGTCCGCCGCGGTCGCGGGGGCGTTCCTCGGACCCGCGCTGGGCGCCGCGGCCGCCTGGGTCGGAACCGGCCCAGCGTTCGCGACGATCGCCGCGGCGTGCGCCCTCCTGGGCGCTCGCGCGGCGACCCTGCCGGAGCCGCGGGCGGAGACGCGCAGCGTCACGATGGTCGCGGCGCTCGGGATCCCGTCCCTGCGGGTCCCGCTGGGCCTGATCCTGCTGGCGCCGCTCCTGTTCGCGGTCCTCAACGTGCTGGTGCCTCTCGCGCTCGGCGCGCAGGGCTGGGGCGCCGGAGGGCTGGGCGCACTCTACGCGGCCGCCGCCGTCCTCGAGGCATTCGCGCACCCGCTGCTCGGCCGCTGGGCGGACCGCCGGGGCGCGCTCGCCCCGACCACCGCCGGCTTGCTCGGCTCGGGCGCCATCCTCGGGGCGCTGGCCATGACGGACTCCCCGGCGCCCGTGGCCGGGCTCGCCTTGGCGGCCTCGATCACCTTCGGCGCGACGTTCGTCCCCGGCATGTCGCTTCTCACGCGCGCCGCCGACGCGGCGGGCGTCGACGGCGTCCTGGCCATCGCGCTTGCCAACTTCGCGTGGGCGCTCGGGCATGCCGTCGGCTCGCCGTTCTGCGGCTGGCTCGCGGACGTCGCTGGCGACACCGTCACCTATCTGGGCTTCGCGGCGCTCTGTCTCGGAGTCGTGGCCGCGCTTCGAAGCCCGCGGCCCGTCGACGCCACACGCCCCGGGTAGCACGTCGCGCCCCGGCCGCTTGACACTCGCGGACGGCCCTACCTAGGATGGCCGCGCTGGGGTCCCCGGATCACCACACACGCCAACAAGCAAGGAGTCACGATGGGTGCTGAAGCGCGCGTGAAGGCTCTGGGCATCGAGCTCCCGCCGGCGCCACGGCCGCTCGGGAGCTACGTGACCGCCGCCCGGTCGGGCAATCTCCTCTTCACCTCTGGCCATGGCCCGCTGCGGGATGGGCGGGTCGCCTACCAGGGCAAGGTCGGTCGCGAGCTGACCGTCGAGCAGGGTCAGGAGGCCGCGCGCCTCACGGGACTCAACCTCCTCGCGACGGTGCGCGACTCAGTCGGGACTCTCGATCGCGTGAAGCGCGTGGTCAAGGTCCTCGGCATGGTGCAGTGCGCGGACGACTTCACCGACCAGCCGAAAGTGATCAACGGCTTCTCGGACCTCATGGTCGAGATCTTCGGGGACGCGGGCCGGCACGCGCGGTCCGCCGTCGGCATGGGCTCGCTCCCGTTCGGGATCCCTGTGGAGATCGAGATGGTCCTGGAGATCTCGGGGCCGGCGAAACCGGCGAGTCACCCTCGGAAGCGAGCTTCGGCGGCCGCCCGTCGCGCTCCGCGCCGCGGGCGCGCGTAGGCCAGGCTCACGGCCTCGCGTCCGCGATCCGGGCAGCGGCGGGATCCCCTGGCCGGGATCACGCCCACTCCGCCGACGGACCAGTACGTGCCCACCGTGAGGGCGGGCTCCCTGGTCTTCGTCGCCGGACACGATCCGGAGCGAGATGGTCAGCTCGTCTACCGCGGGCGCGTCGGCGAGGCGGTAGGGGTCGGCGACACCGCGGCCGCGCTCCGCCTCGCCACTCAGAACGCGCTGGCGTCGGCGCGCGCCGCCGCCGGTTCGCTCGACCGGTTCCGCTGCGTCGTGCTGGCCGGCTTCGTCACGACCGCGACCTCTCAGGCGCTCGATCCCGCGCTGCTCGAGGAGAGTCTCGTCCTCCTGGAAACCGCGCTGGATTCGAGGTCCCGCCCCGCGGTGTGGCTCCGGCCGGCGCAGGGCCTGGCGGGAGGCATGTCGGTCGAGGTCGAGCTGCTACTCGAGGCGCGGGGTGTCCCCGCGCGCGGTCGCCTCAGTCGTGCGGGGCGTCCCGGAAGAAGAGGGCGGGCAGCCGGTCGAACGCCTCGGCGATCCGGGGTCCGTACCAGCTGAGGAGTTTGCCGTCGACGAGGTGGATCCGGCCCGCCCGGACCGCCGGCACGTCAGTGAGCGGCGCGAAGTCGGCGAGGTGCGCCGCGCGGAACCGGTACGGCTCGTCGGGCAGCAGGATGACGTCGGGCCCGGCGGCACGGACGTCCTCCAGAGTGATCGTCGGATAGCGGTCGGCGCTCGCGGCGAACACGTTCGCGCCGCCGCAGCTCCACAGGACGTCGTTCACGTACGTGTCGCGGTTGATCGTCATGTACGGACCCCGCCAGATCGGGCAGAAGACCCTGACCCGATCTCGCCTGCCGACGCGCGCGGCCACTCGCGCGTGAGCCGCTTCGAGCGACTCCGCGAGCGCCCGCGCCACGGGCTCCGTGTCGGTGAGGTCGCCGAGCTCCCGAACCAGGGCGATGCCCTGCGCCACGGTCCGGGGGAACGTGACCCATACCGGCACGCCCGCCGCCCGGAGCGCGTCCACGACCTCGCGTCGATTCTCCTCGATGTTGGCGATGACGAGGTCCGGGGCCAGAGCCCGGATGCGGGCGGGATCGGGATCCTTCTCGCGGCCGACCTTGGCCTTCTTCGCGACCTGGTCGCGCGGCTCGCTGCAGAAGATCGTGACCCCCACGATCCGCTCCTCCAGCCCCAGCGCGAAGAGGAGCTCCGTGATGCTCGGGATCAGGGACACGATGCGCGAGGGGCGCGCCGGCAGGGCGACCAGCGCCCCGCTCGCGTCCCGCCGCGACGAGGTCAGACCGTGCTGGCCATCCATCCGGGTCTGCGTCCCCCGGAACCGGCTCGCCGGCGCGTCACGGCTCGGCGCCGGTGCTGGGTCGGGAGATGACCCGCCGGCCGATGAGCTCGAGGACGAGGATGACGGCCATCGCCACGATGATCGCGATCGCCACCCCCGCCGCCACCGGGTCGCCGCCCGCGCGGAGCTCGTCCGCCCGGGCCGCCAGCTCCTCCCGCTCGGCCGGGGTCAGGCGCTGCCACAGCACCGCCGCCTCGGACTCGGACACGCCGAGGACTCTGAGCCGCTCGCGGACGAGGTGATGCTCGAGGAGAGCCCGGACGTCCTCGAGGTCTCCGGCGGCGCTGCCCTCGCGGGCGGGCGGCAGCGGCGCGGCGTCTCCGAGACGCGGCACGGAGGCGATCGCCACGCTCCACGCGATGACCAGCCAGATCAGCCAGCGGGGCCGGAGGCGTCGATCTCGTGTCATTCGTCTCTGGCTCCGGCCGCGACGATCATCGGCGCGCGCATCGGATCCCGGGAACGTCACTCCTCCACCAGCTCCGGCAGCGCCTGCCACCGCGCGGGGCCCTCGGGCTTGAAGTTCTTCGTGTTCACGAAGTGCATGCCGTGGTGGATGTTCAGCTTGAACTTCCCGCCGCCGAACCGCTCCCGGATGAAGCCCTCGGGCGACTCCAGGAACGGCCGCATCTCGTCCCCGCGGAGGCGGAGCAGCCGCTTGAACCGGACCGTCCCCTGCCAGGGCTCCTGGACGAGGATCGTGCACGTGAGATCGGGCCACAGACGCGCCACCTCGGTCAGCGTCTCCTGCGCCGTCGGATTCGTCGTGCCATGGTCCTCGAGAGATCGGTCGACGTAGTCCTCGATCAGGACCCACGCCCAGGCTGGAATCAGGTCGCCCACAGGCCGCTATTATAGCCGCGCCGTCCCGCGGCCAGCGGCGAGTCTCGGCGCGGAGGGCGCGTGCCGATTACCTTGCGTCCAGTCCAGGGAGGGGGCTAGAGTGTCCGCCAAGCCTGGCCACCGGTCGGGCGCGCGGCGAGGGACTGCAAGGGGGGCGAAAGGTGGCGCAGCTCGGAGATCTCGATCGCGAGAGCGAGCAGCTCCTGTTTCACGTCGTGCGCGCGGTGGCCGACGCGACCCACGCCGCCGACCCCTACATGACGGGCCACTCGTCCCGCGTGGCAGCGTACTGCGACAAGATCTCCGAGGTGATGAAGCTCGGGCCTCGCGACCGGCTCATGCTCTTCATCGCGGCGGCGTTCCACGACGTCGGCTACCTCTCCACCCCGGAGTACATCCTCCGCAAGCCCTCGGTGCTGGCCGAGGACGAGATGGAGGAGGTGCGGGTCCATCCGGTCCGCGGGGCCGAGGTCTTCAGCGGCCAGCCGGCGCTGGCGGAGATCGCTCGCGCGGTCCGTCACCACCACGAGCGGTTCGACGGAAGCGGCTATCCGGAGGGCCTCCGCGGCGACGAGATCCCCCTGTTCTCGCGGATCATCCTGGTCGCCGAGACCTACGAGGCCATGACCCATCACCGGCCGTACCGGAGGGCGCTCTCGACGGACGAGGCGACCCGGCGCCTGCGCGAGAGCGCGGGCTCCCAGCTCGACCCCGAGATCGTCAAGCACTTCCTGGCGATCCTCGGGCACGAGCCCAGCGTCTAGGTCAGGGCTTCTTCGGCTGCTGGCGCTGCTGTAGATTCTTCAGCAGGCGCTCGGCCTGCTCGAGGTTCTTCTTCGCGTTCGCGTGCTCGGGGTCGTACTCGAGCACCGTCTTCCACTGCGCGATCGCGTCCTCGAGCTTCTCCTCCCGGTACAGCTGAAGCCCCTGCGCGTAGTGCTGCTGGGCGGCGCGCTCCCGCGCCTGCTTCAGGAGCGCCGGCGAGTCCTGGTACGCCGGCGCGAGCCGCGCCAGCTGGACGAACGTCTTCACGGAGTCCTCGTACTTCCGCTGACCGAGCTGGCTCTTCCCCAGCCCGTACAGCACGGCCTTCTTCAGGTCGGCCGCGTCGGGGTTCTGCGCGTTGCTGGCGAGGACGCGGTCGACGTCGGCCAGCGCCACCTGGTACTCGCCCTTCTCGAGCGCCTCGCGGGCGCCGACCAGGAGCGGGTTGATCTCGACGGTCTCGGTCGGCCGGGCCGGCTCGGTCGGCCGGGCCGGCTCGGGCGGCGGGGCGTCGGGCCGCGCCACCGGCTCGGGCGGCTTCGGCCGGAGCTCGGGCAGGACGAACGGCACCCCGGGGATCTCCGGGATCTTCAGCACCAACCCGGCGCTCAGCCGCGGATTCGGCGGAAGCTGGTTCGTCTCCCAGATGACTTCCGACCGGGAACGGTCACCGTAGTAGCGCTCGGAGATCGTCGCGAGCGTCTCTCCGGCCTTGACCGTGTGCGGCACGAAGCGGATCTCCTTGACGTCGTTCTGGAGCGCCGAGAAGGCCGCCTGGTTGGCCGGGTCGACGGCCAGCACCGCCAGGAAGTGGCGCCGGGCCTCCAGGTGGTCGCCTTTCTCCAGCGCCTCGCGCCCCTGGGTCATCCGCTCGGTGATCGACCGGTCCATGCGCGCCTGGAGCTGTCGCTGGCCGGCCTGGGCGTCCTGATCCGCGGGATCGATGGTGAGGGCGATCTTCCACTCGTCGAGCGCCTGCCGGAGATCCCCGCTCCGCTCCAGCCGGCGCGCCTTGTCCTTGTGCCCCGCCGCGAGCTGCTGGCGCGGCGACAGGGGTGCCGGAACCGGCGCGACGGTCGGCGGCGGCGCCGTGGGAGCGGCAGGAGCGGGGGCAGGGGCGCGCGCGGTGGGCGGCGGGGTCGCAGCGGCGGGCGGCGGGGCCGGCGGCGCCGTGGCGGCCGCGCAGGCGCCCAGCAGGAGCCCCAGACCGCCGAGGAGAAGCGATCGGCCGGGACGGACGACCATCACCGGATCGCCTCCTCGCTGAACACGGTCAGGTTGCGGATGAAGTCATCGAGGCTCATCTCGGAGTAGACCTGCGCCCGATGGATCGTCAGGATCGGCGTGAACGAGGGGTTCCCCTGCCGCCGCACGTCGAGAGCGGCGATGTAGCCGGCCTCCTTCACGCGCTTGACCACGCCTTCGTCGTGGGAGCCGTACGGGTACGCGAGGATCTTCGCGGGCGTCCCCACGCGCTGCTGTAAGACCGACGGCGGCTGCACGAGCTCGGCCTGCATGCGTCGATTGTAGTCTTCCTCGGACTCCGAGGGCTTCTTGCGCATGTCGTCGTGCGACTTCGAGTGCGCCTGGATGTCGAACCCTTCCTGGGCCAGCTCCTTCAGCTCCGCCCACGACAGCGCGATGCGGGCGCCGATGAAGTCCGTGTAGATGAAGAGCGTCGCCGGGAACCCGAGCTCCTTGAGAATCGGGTACGCGTACTCCTTGAAGGACCTCCAGCCGTCGTCGAACGTCAGGACGGCCGTCTTCCGCGGGAGCTGCTGTCGGAGCGCCGTGAACTCGAGGAACTGCTTGAGCGTGATGACGTGGTAGCCCTCGCGCTTGAGGTACCGCATCTGCTCCTCGAACGCGCTCGCGGACATGACGAGCCGGCCGCGGGTCTGGGGCCCCAGGTTGTGATAGCAGAGGATCGGCACCAGCTGGTAGCCGCGCGGCTCCACGCCCGCGAGGTTCCACGGCCGCTTCGGGATCACGACCTCGCGGCCCGGCGTGAAGGTCGCCGTGCCGTTGTAGTCCTCGATCATCCAGGCCTTCGCCGGATCTCCGAGGAAGCGCTGCGCGAGCCCGGCCGCGGTGTCACCCCCCTTGGCGAGCACGACCACGAAGCTGTCGGACTCGAAGCTCTCTGGCAGCGGCTCGACCGGCGCCGCCGGTGCCGGGCGCGGAGGCTGGGCCGGGGCCGGCGCCGGGCGCGCCGCGCTGGGCCCGGGGGCCGGAGGCGCCTGGGGCGGGGGCGCCGGAGCCCCGGTGGACGCGGGAGGGGCCGCCGCGCAGGCGCTCAGCGCGCCCACCACTGCCCCGAATACGAGTAACCGTCTCAGCAGGACTCCTGCCCCAGATGCCATCCACCTCTCCTTGCTCTCGCGGCGAAGTCTCGGGCCACCGGCCCTCATCGCGTTGCATCCGTCCGTCAATCCCACGCAGTGCTCCGAGCCTGCCGTCGGTCGGCTCGACGACGTGCTTCGCCCTCTCGCCGGCCTCACGCACCCTGCGTCAGGCCGAGTACCTCGTAGACGTCGACCTGCTCTTCCTTGCCCTTCACCCGGATCACGCCGAGCGAGCGCACGTTGACCACCCCGTTCACCCGCTGATACGTGCGCTGGCTGATCAGGATCTGTCCCGGCTTCGCATTGGACTCCAGGCGCGCCGCCAGATTCACGCTGTCGCCGATGACCGTGTACTCCATGCGGTCCTCGGTCCCCACCGTCCCGGCGACGGCCTCCCCGGCGCTGACGCCGATTCCCACCGCGATCGGGTCCTTCCCTTCCCGCGCGCGCTTCCGCGAGAGCTCCGCCACCCCGGCCTGCATGGCGACCGCCGTCTTGACCGCGCGGGCGGGGTGGTCCTCGTGGACGATCGGGGCGCCGAATATCGCCATGACACCGTCGCCGAGGAACTTGTCCACGATCCCGTCGTTCTTCGCGGTGGTGTCGACCATCAGGGTGTAGAAGTCGTTCAGCACGCGCGACGACCTCCTCCGGCGTCAGGCGCTCGGCCAGGGAGGTGAACCCGCGCATGTCGCAGAACAGGACCGTGACGTCCCGGCGCTCCTCCTTGAGAGCGAGCTTCTCGGGGTCCTTCAGGATCTCGTCGACCACCTGGCGCGCGACGTAGCGCGTGAACGCCCGCTTGATCATCTCTTTCTCGCGGAGGTTCTTCGCCATCTGGTTGAAGGACTCGGTCAACGCTCCGATCTCGTCGCGGGAGGTGACCGGCAGGTGGATCTGGAAGTTCCCCGCGGCCACGGCGCGCGTCCCCTCGACCAGCCGCATCACCGGTCCCGACAGGACGGTGGCCAGCCCGAGCGCCCCCAGGATTCCGACGATCACCATGGCCGCGCTGATGACGATGGTCGAGTTGCGCGCGGTGGCGACGGCCTCGTCGATCGGCTTCCGGCTGAACCCGAGGTACAGCGAGCCGACCGCCACCCTGCTGAAGACCAGCGGCACCGCGAAGTCGATCACCTTCCCGTGCTTCGGGTCCACGTAGGGGGTCACCTGCGTGTCGCCCACCGCCATCGGCAGGCCTTCCGGCCGCTCCACCCGCTGGCCGATCTGGCCGAGATCCGGGTGCGCCACGATCTTGCCGTCGGCGTCCGCGAAGATCACGTAGACGACGTCGGGGTCCTTCATCGCGTCCTGTACCAGCAGGGACAGCGTCAGGTCGTCGTTCGACAGGATCGGGTTCTTCGACGCGTTCGCGAGGTCCCTCGCGATCGTGCGCCCGCGCTTGCTCATCTCGTTCGTGAGGCTCTCCTGCTCCTGCCGGACGAGGAACACGCTCACCAGCAGCACGGTCAGCACGAGGAGCGTCGTGATGAGGAGCGTGAGCTTCAGCTTGAGCGACAGCCGCAACCCCGAAGCTTCCTTCTCCTCTACCGGTGCCGGTGCCGGTGTGGTACCGGTACCGGTACCACCTTCTGCTCAGCCACCGCCATCCGTTCTCCTCTCGTCTCTTAGCCGCGCCCTGCTGGATCGCTCACGAGCCCGAAGCACCGCCGCATCCGGGTGACCAGCTGGCTCGCTCTATCGGCCCCGGGGCCCTCGTACTCGAGGGTCGCCGCCCGGCTGATCGCATCGTCCCGCTCGGCCTGGCGCCGCGCCGGCGTCTTCGAGAGGCGCGCCTCGGCCGGCGCCAGCACTCGGAAGAGGGCCACGCTCCCGGCCAGGGCCCACGAGGGGGAGCGCGAAGGACAGGCGCCACAGGGTGGGGCGGCGGCAGACGATGCGGATGACAGCGACTCCGATCACCAGCGCCGCGAGCGCCGGCACTCCTCCCCGGAGGAGGTCGATCAGCGAACCGTGCGTCATCAAACCTCTCGGGGCGTCGAATGAGAGCCCACACCACCCCCACTGTGCATCGACCGATGGTACGACAAAACCTGGGGCGTCACAAACTACCGGGGGCCCGGCAAGCCGTCCCCGAGCGCGGCCCCGGCGACGCCGGAAGACCGCCTCCGCTTGCGGAAACTGGCCGGGGATGGTTCAGTAGGACGACCCGGACCGAGCGGCCCTGAGGCCGGCGGAGAGAGGCGGCGCCGTGGACCTCGAGTACTCGAAGCGCACGCGGGAGTACCAGGAGCAGGTGACGGACTTCATGGTCCGTCACGTCTACCCGAACGAGCAGACGTTCGTCGATCAGCTCGACGCGGGCCCGACGCGCTGGCAGGTGCCACCCGTCATGGAAGAGCTGAAGGCGAAGGCGCGCGAGCGCGGCCTCTGGAATCTATTCCTGCCGGAGAGCGAGCACGGATCCGGCCTGACCAACCTGGAGTACGCGCCGCTCTGCGAGATCATGGGGCGCTCCCCGATCGCGCCCGAGGTCTTCAACTGCTCGGCGCCCGACACCGGGAACATGGAGGTGCTGGTCCGCTACGGCACCGCGGCGCAGAAGCGCGAGTGGCTCGCGCCGCTCCTGGACGGGAAGATCCGGTCAGCCTTCGCAATGACCGAGCCCGCGGTCGCCTCGTCGGACGCGACGAACATCGAGGCCAGCATCGCCCGCGACGGCGACTCGTACGTCATCAACGGACGGAAGTGGTGGACGTCGGGGATCGGCGACCCCCGCTGCAAGATCATCATCTTCATGGGCAAGACCGATCCCGGGAACCCCGACCGCTACAAGCAGCAGTCCATGATCCTGGTGCCCCGGGACGCGCCGGGAGTGCGGATCCTCCGCATGCTCACGGTCTACGGCTACGACGATGCGCCGCATGGACACGGGGAGGTCGTCTTCGAGAACGTGCGGGTTCCGGCCTCCAACCTGCTCCTGGGAGAGGGCCGCGGCTTCGAGATCGCCCAGGGACGCCTCGGCCCCGGGCGGATCCACCACTGCATGCGGCAGATCGGCGTCGCCGAGCGCGCGCTCGAGCTCATGTGTCGCCGCGCCCAGGACCGCGTGGCCTTCGGAAGACGCCTGGCCGAGAACGATGTGACCCTGGAGCGCATCGCCCAGTCGCGGATCGAGATCGACCAGGCCCGTCTGCTCGTGCTCCACGCGGCGTGGATGATGGACACCGTCGGGAACAAGGCGGCCAAGCAGGCCATCGCGGAGATCAAGGTGGCGGTGCCGAACATGACCCTTCGCGTGCTCGACCGGGCGATCCAGCTCCACGGCGGCGGCGGGGTCAGCCAGGCGTTCCCGCTCGCGTACTGGTGGGCGCATTCCCGGACGCTCCGCTTCGCCGACGGGCCCGACGAGGTCCACCGCCGCCAGATCGGGCGACTCGAGCTCCGGAAGCACGCCTGAGCGGCGGCGCCCCGCCGCGCGCGCTGCTCGCTACGTCCCCGCGTCGTCCGACCAGTAGTCGTAGAAGTTGAACCACTGGTACGGCGCCATCAGGCAGTACCGCTCCAGCCGCCGCGCGTAGTCGCCGGCCAGAGCGTCGAGGTCCTCCGGCCCCTCGACGATGACGTTGTCCGCGACCCGCTCGACGAACGCCCCGTACCGGCCGTCGCCCATCCGAAGCGCCACCATGAAGATCATGGGGCACTTGAGCAGGCTCGCGAGCAGGAACGGGCCGTGCGGGAAGGTCGCGCGATCGCCGAGGAACTCGACCCGCCCGGTGCGCTTGTCATCGCCGAGCCCGACGCGATCGGCCAGGAGCGCCACGAACTCGCCCCGCTCGATGCAGGCCTTGATCGCGAAGGCCGAGCCGATCGAGCTCGTGTCGAGCTGGATGACCCGGAGCGTGGCGTCCGGGTCCAGGGTCTCGAAGATCGAGTTGATCATCCGGGCGTGCTCGGTGAACATCACGACGTTGACGATGACCTGCCCGCGCCGGGCGAGCACGCGGAGCGCGTCGAAGCTCCCGAGGTGCGCGCCGAGGATGATGGCGCCGCGGCCCTCCGCCTTCAGCCGGTCGAACTCGCGGTCGCTCCGGAAGGCGATCGAGAACTCGTCACCCTTCCCGAGCCAGAACCCGACCCGGTCGAGGATGCTGAGCCCGCACGCCCGATAGTGGAGGAAGGAGTGCCGCCAGGTCGGCGGGGCCCCCAGCGCCTCGGGGCCCCCGGGTCGGGCGTACAGCCGGCGCAGGTACTGGCGCGAGGCTCGCCGTCCTCTCCGGTCGGTCAGGAAGAAGTACAGCACGACGGGCAGGATGAGCCACTGGCAGAACCGGCGCCCCAGCCGCCGGTAGCACCAGACGACGAAGCGCATTCCCAGGATCGAGCCGCGCTCCGCGACGGACGTCCAGGAGCCGGTGCGCGGGGCGACCGCCTCTGTCGTCATACCCGGTACCCGAGCCAGCGGCCCACGCGCGCGCCCACGAGGCGAAGGTAGGTGCGGACGATCAGGAGGTTGTCCCGGACCATCCGGAAGTGCGACAGGCCGCCGCGGAAGTAGCGGACGCGAGTCGGGATGTTGACGATCGGGACGCCCTCCCAGGCGAGACGCACCACGATCTCGGGGTCGAAGTCCATCCGATCGCCGAGGGTCACGCCATTCATGACCGGCAGCGTCCGGCTCAGGGGAAAGCATCGGAATCCGCAGAGGGGATCCCGGACCGCCATGGACCCGGTCACCACCCAGACGAACGCCTGCGACAGTTTCCGGCCGTAGCGGCGGGCGCGCGGCGACTCGGCGCCGAAGATCGGCCGGCCGAGGATCAGCGCCTCCGGCTCGCGGCGCGCCGCGTCGAGAAACTCCGACACGTCGGCCGGGTCGTGCTGGCCATCGGCGTCGAGCTGGACGACGTGGGAGAAGGCCCGCGCGGCGGCGCGCCGGTACCCTTCGCGAAGGGCCGCGCCCCGCCCGCGATTCACGGGCAGACGCAGAACCTCGACCCAGGGCCGGCGGACGCTCTCCCGCCGAAGCGTCTCCTGCGTCGCCTCGTCGCTCCCGTCGTCGACGACCAGGCAGGGCAGCCCGAGATGGGCCAGGGAGTCGAGCACTCCCCCGATCGTGTCCTTGTGGTTGTAGATCGGAATGAGAAGGCAGGGACGCACGGGTCGCTCGCTCGTCCGGGGGGCTGCGAGCGGCGCGCAGGGCTCCGTCGGCACCGTGGACCCGGGAGCGGCGACCGTGGCGCCCGTCCTAGGAAATCGCCGTGAAACGGCGGTGCCGGTAGAGGAGCTCCGCCAGGAAGAGGCCGCCTGCCAGCAGATACGCCAGCACCCCGGTGTAGATCGTCCACGACGCGAGGCTGCCGTAGAAGGCCAGCCAGGTGATGAAGGCCGCGTTCAGCCCGAAGAAGACGCACCAGAGCAGCGTCAGCCGCCAGCAGTAGGTCACCACCTCTCCCGGCAGGTCGCGACGCCTCAGACGCGCGATGCTCTCCACCATCGACGGGCCGCCCCGAAGGGTGCGCCCGAACGACAGGAGCATGGCTACGTTTGCGAGCGCCGGCCCCAGCCGGATCACGTGCGCCTCGTTCACGACGGCGGCCACCACGAGGAAGGCCATCATCAGCGCGCCCTCGGCCACGCGCCAGACCGCGTCGCCCTCGAAGCCGGAGCGCCACGCGAGGACCAACGAGACGAGGAGCAGGGCGCCGATCACGACCAGCGGCAATCGCGGCCGGCCGAGCGCCGCTCCCGCCGAGATCAGAAACGGATAGCCGATGGTGGCGCCCGTCAGGAGCGAGGTCACGACGAAGCGACCTGCTTCCTCTCGACGAGATCCAGGATGTCGTTGACGGTTCGGACCGCCTCCAGCTCGCTCTCCGGCAACCCCTCCCCGGTCTCGCGCTCGAGCACGACCAGAAGCTCGGCCTGGTCGAGGCTGTCCAGCCGCAGGTCGTCGACGAGGCGCGCCTCGGGGGTGATCTGCTCTTCCTCGAGGCCGAACGTCTTCGCCATGAGCTCCCGTATCCCCTGAAAACGCTGCTCCCGAGACACTCGCGCCGCGCCGTCAGCGGCTCGACGCGAAGCTGACGCTCGTAGAACCCCTGGAGGAAGTCGGTCAGCTCCCGCGCGCCTCCGGCCTCCGTCTTCCGCGCCGCCGGGTGCTCTCGAACCAGGATCGGATCCTTCACCGTGAGCGTGAGGTGCGCCGTGCGCTCGGGGACGTCGTACCAGGGTTGCCCCTTCATGAGGGTCGGCGGCGAGCAGGTGATGAGGACCGGAACCAGGTCGGTTCCGCTCCGCAGCGCGATGCGCGCCGCGCCGCGATGGAAGGGGCCCAGGCGGCCCGAGGGAGAGCGAGTCCCTTCGGGAAACAGCAGCAGCGACCGGCCCTGACGGAGGCTCTCGGTGCCCGCAGTGATGATCGCGTCGGGACGGTCGTTCGGGATGTAGCCGGCGCCCTTCACGAGGCGCCGCAGCAGCAGGTGGCGCTCGGCCGCTGTCTTCACGATGCAGTCGGCCTGCGGCATCGCGGCCACCAGGAGCACGACGTCGATGAGCGTCGGGTGGTTGGCGACGACCAGGATGGGCCGCTCGCGCAGCCGCTCCCGGCCGACCCAGGTGACCCGGATCAACCCGGTCACGGTCATGTACCAGGCGAACAGCCTGAAGGCATGGTGGATGAGGCCCTGCACCCGTCGCTGCGGGTCGCCGGAGCGGCGCGACGTCAGCTGGAGCAGGGGCAGCGCGACCAGGCTGATCACGAGGGCGCCGAGCCCGAACAGCGCGAACGCGATCCCGGTGCGGAAAGCTCGCCAGGCGCGCCGCAGCGAGGGCACCCGGTGGGCGGGGGCCGCCGCGCGCTCTCCGGTCCCGACGACATCTTCCGCCGCCGGGCTCAACGTCTCGCCTCCTCGCGGTCGGTGCGGTAGGCGGGCACGGCGAAGAGCCGATCGGCGCGCACGAACGTGAAGCCGCGGGCTCGCAGGCCATCGATGACCATCGGGAGGGCGCGAATCGTCGCCGAGCGATCCCCGCTCCCCTGCAAGCCTCCGCCGTCGTGGAGCAGCAGGACTCCGCCGTCCACGGCGCCGTCGACCATCCGCCGCACGATGCGCTCCGGATCGCGGATCACGTAGTCCATCCCGCGCATCTGCCAGCCGATGGCGGCCATACCCCGCTCGCGGAGCGCATCGCCCAGCGCCGGGGTCTTCAGCCCCTGGGGAGACCGGAACAGGCGCGGCTCGAGCCCGATCGCCGAGCGGATCGCGTCGTTGCACTTGCCGATCTCGCGGCGGAGACCGCTCCCGAGGCGGAAGTGGAATCGGAGCGAGTGCGTGTAGGTGTGGTTGCCGATGGCGTGGCCGAGATCGTGCGCGCGCTGGATGAGCTCGGGGTGACGCTCGACCCGCTCGCCGACGACGAAGAACGTGGCCGGCACACCCTTCTCCGCCAGGATGTCCAGCACGCGCCCCGTGAACCGCTCGTCGGGCCCGTCGTCGAACGTGAGCGCCACCGCCCGGGACGACCGAGGCGCCTTCCAGTGGGTCTCCATCCAGAAGCTCGAGTTGACGCGGAAGACGGCCCACGCGAACAGCGCCGCCGCCGCCGCCACCGCGCCGGCCGCGACGAACCAGGAAGCCGGGAGTGGCAAGAGCGCGAGGCTCGCGCCCACGCCCGCCAGCGCGAGGGTCAGGATGAGGCTGGCCTTTCGCATCAGACCCGCCGGCCCGCCCGACCCGTCGCGCGAGCGTGACCTCCGCGGGGGCGCGGCGCGGCGCGCCGCGCCGACAACCTCGCGGTCCCCTGCTCCGCGCTCACCAAGGGCGCGAACCGGCCGCCGCGGCCCGACCCGGGCCGGCGCGGTATCGGAGCGACAGCCCGGCCCCGGCCAGGCCCAGGACCGCCCCGGCGAGCACGTCGAGGGCGACGTGCTGCTTCGTCGCCATCGCCGAGTACACGATCCCGACGCCCCAGGCCCAGTTCGCGCCTCGCGCGATCCAGGGGGCGCGCATCTCCCGGAGCAGGACCGCGAGCCAGACCGCGGAGAACAGCGCCGTGGCGACGTGAAGCGACGGGCAGGCATTGCCGGCCGCATCGATCCCCTGCAGCACCTGGAATCCGGGATGGCGTCCCCGGTCGAAATCGAGCGGGGGAACCGCGGTGGGCCACAGCAGGAAACAGGCGAGCCCTATCAGGCACACGCCGCCGATCGCCCACGTGTAGCCGAAGAGCTCCCGCCGGCTCTCGAGGAGGGCCGGCGGGATCGACACGTAGAGCCACAGGCTCGCGTAGAGGACCAGCGCGGGCGGATAGAAGCCGACGAGGCGATCGAGAGCCGTCAGCGGCATCTCGGTCACTGGAAAGATCGGATGGTTCAGCAGGTACTGGTACAGGAGCAGGAAGACCACGATGACGACCGGCGTGCCGATGCTCTTCAGCAGCACGCTCTGCCGCACGCGAGGGCCGATCTGGCGGAACCAGGCCTGCGCCGGCTGGTCCACGGTCACCGCCGTCGCGGTCGCAGCCCATCGGCCCGACTGCGTCACCCGGACGTGCTCCCCGGCGGGATAGCGGGACAACGGGAGGCAGAACGGCTCCAGGAACGTCGCGCCGCGAGGCCGGGCGCCTCCGACGTTCCTAGCATGCACGGTCACGGGTGGTGCCCATCAGTCGCTTGAATCGCCAGCGCCACGCGCGGCAGTAACGTCGGGACATTACCCGTCCGCGATGCAGCGTGTCAAGACAGACGTCCGCCACGCCGCCGACGTCGACGCGTCCTATGCGGCCCGGTCCACGACCGCCCAGCCCGCCTCGGCGAGCGGTCGCGCGCGCTCCCCGCGGCGGCGCGCGTCGGGGTCGCTGGCGGTGCCATCGCGGACGCGGCCCATGATCCCCTGGCAGATCGCGGCCAGCCGGAACAGGGCGAAGGCGACGTAGAACTCCCAGTCCGGGACGTCGTCGCGACCCGTCAGGCGACAGTACCGCGCCACCACCTCCGCCTCGGTGGGAATGCCGTGTTGCCCGAGGTCGAGGCCGCGGAACCCGTCGATTCCCGGCGGCATCCGGAACGGCGTGCAGAGGTATCCGAGGTCGCCCAGCGGATGGCCGAGGGTGGACAGCTCCCAGTCCAGCACCGCAAGGATCCGGGGCTCGGTCGGGTGGACGACGCTGTTCCCGATCCGGAAGTCGCCGTGCACGAGCGTGGTGGTGTCGTCCTCGGGCACGTGGGCGGGCAGCCACTCGATGAGGCGCTCCATGGCCGGAATGGTCTCGGTCTCGGAGGCGCGGTACTGCCCCACCCAGCGGTGGAGCTGCCGGGCATAATAGTTGCCCGTCCGCCCGAAATCGGCGAGGCCCAGCGCGCGCCAGTCGACCTGATGGAGCCGCGCCAGGACCGAGACGGCGTCGTCCCAGAGGGCTCGCCGCTCGGCGGGCGCAAGCCCGGGCAGGCTCAGGTCGGCCAGCACCCGCCCCGCGACGTAGCGCATCACGTAGAACGGGGTCCCGGCGATCGCGGGGTCCTCGCACAGCACGAGGGCCTCCGGGACGGGCACGGGCGTGCCGTGGAGCGCGGCGATCACCCGGAACTCCCGCTCGACCGCGTGGGCGGACGGCAGGAGCTTCCCCGGAGGCTTCCGGCGGAGCACGTAGTCGCCGCTCCGCGCGTGGAGGTGGTAGGTCGGATTCGATTGGCCGCCCAGGAACTGCCGCACCTCGAGCGGCCCGGCGAAGCCCGGCAGCCGATCACGGAGGTATGCCTCGAGAGCGTGGACGTCGAAGCGGTGCGCTTCGCGGACAGGGGCGGTGCCGGGCACCGCCGTCCCGCCGGAGGACATTCGTCAGACGGCGCCGCGCGCCGTCAGGTCCTCGAGCACCGCGAGGGCGCGCGCGACGTCGGCCTCGTCGTTGTACGCGTGCACCGACAGGCGGATCCGTCCGTCGCCCGCCCAGACGAGCACGCCGTTCTCGCGGAGGGCGCGCTCGACTTCCATGCACCGGTCCGTCGCGAACACGATGTTACCGGCCCGCTCTTCGGGGGCCTCGGGCGTCAGCACGGGCAGGCCGAGCTTCACCAGCCCGTCCCGCAGCGTGCCGCCCAGCGCGAGGACGTGGGTCTCGACGGCCCGCGGGTCCAGCTCGTCCAGGACGCGGAGCGCGCTGTCCAGGATGTACACCGGCAGGAACGGCGGGTTCCCCGCCTCGAAGCGCGAGCCGTCCTCCCGGAGCCGGTAGTCGGTCCGGCGCCGCCAGTCGTCCTCGCGATACGTCGAGTGCCAGCCCACCCAGGGCGCCGCGAGCCCCGGCCAGCGCCGGCTGTTGGCGTAGAACACCCCGACGCCGTGGACGGCCAGGACCCACTTGTAGCAGCAGGCGACGACCACGTCGCAGAGCATCCCGGCGACGGGCACGACCCCGAGGGCGTGCGATGCGTCGACGATCAGCCGCGCCCCCGACCGGTCCGCCAGGGTCCGGAGTCGCCCGAGGTCGTGGCGGGCCCCGGTGAGGTAGCCGACGTGGCTGACCGCGATGGCCCGCGTGCGCGAGTCCACGGCGGCCGCGATCTCGTCCGGCGCCACCACAGCCTCGCGGCCCACCGCCCGGACCTCGACGCCGCGCGGCCGGAGCCGCTGCCACGCGAGGAGCACGGACGGGAACTCGCTCTGGCCCACCACGACGTTGTCCCCCGGCCGCCAGTCGATGGCCTCGGAGGCCACGTGGAGGCCCTCGGAGGCGCTGCCGAGGAACGCGACGTCCTCCGGCCGGCCGCCGAGCCGGCGCGCCAGGGCCTCACGCGTCCGGTCCGCCGTCGTGAAGAAGCGCTCGCGCCCGGGCATGCCGTCGCCCTTGTCGAGGAGGAACTGCGTCGCGGCGGCGAGGTTGGCGCGGAGGACCGGCGCCTCCCCGCCCGTCGCCAGGTGCGCGACGTGATCGATGCCGATGAACGCCGTCTTCGGGATCAGGCCGGGCATGGGCACCTCATTCGAAGGGCAGCGGGGCGTCGGCGCGGAGCGCGTGCACCAGCTCGGGCGCCAGCGTGCCCTCGCAGGCCTCGGCGACGGGCCCCTGGAGGCGGATCGACCAGTCATCGCGGACTTCCACGACGAGCTCCCCGCCGGGACTCTGGATGGTGATGCGGCCGCGGGCGAGTCCGTTGCGGACCGCCGCCGCGGCGACGGCGCAGGAGGACGAGCCCGAGGCCAGCGTGTACCCCGCGCCGCGCTCCCAGATGCGGATCTCCACGCGGTCCCGCGCCAGGACCCGCGCGAACTGGACGTTCGTGCGGTTGGGGAAGGACGCGTGCGTCTCGATCTTCGGCCCGAGCTGTCGCACCTCGTCGTCGTCGAGGGCGTCGGTGAAGACGACGCAGTGGGGATTCCCGACCGACACCGCGGTCACGGTCAGGAAGCGGTCGCCCACCTGCAGCGGGACCCCGACGACCTCGCGATCCGGGCCGTGCATGGGGATCTCCGGCGCGCGGAACGTAGCCTGGCCCATCTCGACGGTCACCTGGTCCACGCGTCCCGCGGCGAGATGGCACACCGCCTCGACCACGCCGCCCTTCGTCTCGATCCGCATGGGCGACTTCTGGAGCCCGCCGCGCTCCCAGAGATACTTCGCGAAGATCCGGAGGCCGTTGCCGGACTTCTCGGCCTCGCTCCCGTCGGGATTGAAGATGCGGAGCCCCACGTCGGCGACGCCCGAGGCCGTCCGGAGGAGGATCCCGTCCGAGCCGACCCCCCAGTTGCGGTGGCAGATCCAGCGGACCGCGGCCGGGCCCAGCGGGAAGTCGATGTCCCGCTCCTCCATGACGAGGTAGTCGTTCCCGAGCCCGTTCCCCTTCGTGAATCGCGCCATCGGCTACTCGCCTCCGTCGTCGGCGCCGGCCGCCGGGCTAGCCGCGGCCGGGGCGGCGTGCCGGGGACTCACCGACCGAGCGCGGAGCATTCCGCGAGCGCCGTCAGCGCTGGTCGATGGGAACGTAGGTCGCCTGACGTGACCCCTGGTACTCGGCCCGCGGGCGGATCAGGCGGTTGTGAGCCTGCTGCTCCAGGATGTGCGCCGTCCAGCCCGAGACCCGGGACACGACGAAGATCGGCGTGTAGAGCTCGGGATCGATGCCCATCGAGAAGTAGGTGGACGCGGAGTAGAAGTCGACGTTCGCGTGCAGGCCCTTCTCCGCGTTGACCACCCGCTCGATGATGCGCGACATCTCGAACCACTTGAGCTCGCCGGCCTCCCGCCCCAGCTGCTCGGAGAGGCGCCGGAGGTGGGTCGCCCGCGGATCCTCGGTGTTGTACACGCGGTGCCCGAAGCCCATGATCCGCTTCTTCTGGGCGAGCGCGTTCTTGATCCAGGTCTCCGCCCGGTCGACGTCCCCGATCTCGAGCAGCATCCGCATGACGCCGACGTTCGCGCCGCCGTGGAGCGGCCCCTTGAGGGCCCCGATGCCCGAGACGACGCCCGAGTACATGTCGGAGAGGGTCGCCACCGTGACGCGGGCCGCGAACGTCGAGGCGTTCAGCTCATGGTCGGCGTGGAGGATCAGCGCGGTGTCCATCGCCTTCTCGGCGAGCGCGCTCGGCTTCCGGCCCGTCAGCATGTAGAGGAGGTTGCCGCCCAGGGAGAGCCGAGCGTTCGGGGCGACCGGCGCCTTGCCCTTGCGGATCCGGCTCCAGGCCGCGACCAGGGTCGGCACCTGCGCCTGGATCCGCACGGCTTTCCGCAGGTTGGCCTCCCGCGAGTCGTCGCCGGCGTCGGGGTCGTAGATGCCCATCACCGAGACCGCGGTTCGCAGGACGTCCATCGAGTCCGACTTCCGGGGGAGGCCCCGGACGAGCGTCAGGACCTTGGGAGGCAGCCGCCGCTGGGTCGCCAGGGCCTTCTTGAGGCGCTCGAACTCGGCACGCTTCGGAAGGGCGCCGTTCCAGAGGAGCGCTGCCGTCTCCTCGAACGAGGAGTGCTCGACGAGATCGTGAATGTCGTAACCGCGATAGAGGAGGCGTCCTCGGTCCCCGTCGATGAAACAGATCTCGGAGGTCGAGACCACCACATCTTCGAGGCCGCTGTTGGTCAGCTGAGTCGTCATAGGCCGCCCCCGTTGGCGCGCACGGATTAGCTGAAACACGTGCGGCCCCGCATCGGGGGCCGCACCTACGAGAGCCATTGTGGCACACGGTCCGGAGCGCCGCAACCGGACCGGGCGCGCCTTCCGTGCCCGCGAGGCGACACCCGCGGCGCGGAGAAAACCGCGGGTTCGGCGGCACCAGGGGCTCGGGCAACGAGGCTCGAGCGGCCGGGATCGGGCGGGCGGCAGGAAGGCGGGTCGGTCAGTGCGGGCGCGCCTGGGGCACGCCGTGCTTCCGCATCTTGGCGTAGAGCGTCGGCCGGTGCAGGCCGAGGAGACGCGCGGCGGCCTGCTTGTTCCAGCGCGTCGCCTCGAGGGCCGCGAGGATCGCCTGCCGCTCGCGGGCCTCGAGGTTCAGGGTCTCGGGCGCGGCCGCCTGAGCCGCCCGCAGCTCGCGGCGCAGCCGCCGGCGGTCGAGGGCATTCGCGATCGCGGTGACGAGGCGCTCAGGAGCGAGGTCTCCCGGCGGCTCGAGGTAGTCCCACGCCCCGGCCGCGCGCGCCTGGAACCCGTGGACCCGACCGCCGGGCGCGGTCACGACGAGCACGGGCAGATCCGGCCAGCGCCCGGAGATGTCCGCGATGAGCGCGCCGGCGCCGTCCCCCGATCCCAGGCTCACCAGCACGGCTTCGACCTCGCCGCCGCCGATGGCCTCCAGCGCGTGCGCGGGCGAGCCCGCGAGCCTGAGCTCGTAGGGTTGCCCCTCGAGGGACTGCCGGATCCCCCCCACCAGGGACTGTTCCGGGTCGACGAGCAGAACGCCGACCTGAGCCATGGCTACTTAAAAGCGTAACACGGCGAGACGGTCGGCAAACGGGCTCGCGGGGGCGCCGCCCCCGCCCCGCCCCCTACCTCAGGTTCTTCTTGAGGATCTTCCCGGTCGGGCTCTTGGGGAGGGCGGTCAGGAACTCCACCACGACCGGCACCTTGTAGGAGGCGAGCCGCCCCCGGCACCGGTCGATGAGATCGTCCGCCGAGGCCGAGTGCCCGGCCCGCAGGACCACGCACGCGCGGACGACCTCGCCCTTGATCGGGTCGGGCCGGCCCAGCACCGCGACCTCGGCCACCGCCGGGTGCTCGAAGAGCACCTCCTCGACCTCCCGGGGGAACACCTTGAACCCCGCGACATTGACCATGTCCTTCACGCGGTCGACGACGTAGAAGTAGCCGTCCTCGTCGCGCCGGCCGATGTCGCCGGAATGGAGCCACCCCCCGCGCAGGGTCCACGCGGTGTCCTCGGGCTTTCCCAGGTACCCCCGCATCACGTTGGGGCCACGGATCACGATCTCGCCGAGTGTGCCGTCGGGCACCTCGCGGTCCTGCTCGTCCACCACCCGCACCTCCACGTTCTCGATCGGGGTGCCCACCGATCCGGGCCGGGGGCTGTGCTCGTGGTTGTACGTGGCGAATGGCGAGCTCTCCGTGAGCCCGTACCCCTGGGACACCGGCAGCCCGGTCGCCGCAGTCCAGCGCGCCTCGACCTCCGCCGGCAGCATGGCCGCGGCCGAGAACGAGAGCCTGAGCGACGACAGGTCGTGGGCGGCGAGGTCGCCGGACAGGAGAAGGATGTACATGGTCGGCACGGCGTAGAGAATCGTGACGCGATGGCGGGCGATCGCGGTCAGGAAGTCCGCCGGCACGAAGCGCTCCTGCAGGACCATGGTCCCGCCGGCCGCCACCAGCGCGTTCATGATGAAGTTCTGGCCGAAGCAGTGGAACAGGGGCAGCGCGCAGAGCCCCGCATCGGCCGGCGTCATGCGGAGGTGGTGCACCGTCGCGTGCGTGTTCGACACGACGTTGGCGTGGGTGAGCATGACGCCCTTGGGCCGGCCGGTGGTGGCCGAGGTGTAGAGGATCCCCGCCAGATCCTCGCGGTCCCCGTCCACGGCCCGCATCGGCGGATGGGCAGCGAGGGCCTCGAAGCCGATCGCCCCCGGCTCCCCGGTGCCGACGCGCACCCGGACCGTCGGCGTCTCCCCCGCCTCCGGGAGCTGGGCGGCGAACGGCGGCGCGCTCAGGATCGCCGCCGCCTCGCTGTCCGCGATGATGTAGCGGAGCTCCTCGCGCGCGTACGTGACGTTCAGCGCGACCGGCGTCACCCCGAGCTTCTGACAGCCGTAGTACGCGAGGACGAACTCCGGGCGGTTCGCGAGGTGGAGGCACACCCGCTCGCCCGGCCGGAGCCCGGCGCCGGCGAGGCCGGCCGCGACCCGGCCGGCCTCCCGATCGAGCTCCTCGTAGGTGAGGACGCGGTCCCCGAAGACCACCGCCGGCCGCCCGGGGGACCGGCGGGCGCTCGTCTCGAGGAAGTGCGCGACGTTCATCCGAGGAGCGTGCGGATCTCCTCCACAGCGGTCCGCTGCCACTCCGGGCCATGCTGGGCGCGCATCTGGCGGCGCAGCTCGAGCTGCTTCTGCTCCATGTACTCGGTGATCTTCGGCGGGCGCTCGATGAAGCGCGCCACTTCCTTCATGTCCCGGTCGAAGAACACGAACACCGGGATGGACTTGAAGATCCCGCGGTTCAGGTACTGGTCCATCAGGTCCGGATTCTGGTCCCGGAGGAACACCCGCATCTCGACGTTGGGGACGCCCTCGACCATCTTCGCCAGCACCGGGAAATTGGTCAGGGCGTCGCCGCACCAGTCCTCGGTGAGGACGAGCACGTTCAGCTTGTCGCCGCGGTCCTTGAAGACGGCCCGCTCCTGCGGCGTGACCTCTGTCGCCGCCAGCGTCTCGAGGAACTTCTCCTTGTTGGTGTTCATCTGATCCAGGTACTGCTGGAAGGTCATGCCCTGCGCGAAGCGCTCCTTCGTGACCATCGGACCCTGTCTCCTTCGTCGAGAGTGTCTGGCGTGATTCTCAGCGGAACTTGCCGAGGTCGATCTTGGCCCGCAGGACCTCCTTCTGCTCCGGCGGCGCGCCCCTGACCACGAGCGTCACGGCGCCCTTCATCGGAAGCCCCTCCAGCGGGAACACGTACACGTTCCGCGCGGCCAGGCGGCCGTCCTCCTGGATCAGGGGCGTACGCTCGTTCTGGACGAAGCTCGCCTTGACCTCGCGGCCGTCCACCACCAACACCGGCTGGTAGAAGCGCGCGAAGTTCCGGGGGGGCCCGCCGCGCATCGTCACCAGGAGCTGGATCCGTCCCTTGCTGCGATCGATCTGCTCCTTCTGCTGCTTCTCGGTCAGCGCCTCGCCCTTCATCGTGGCGTTACGGGCCGCCACCGCGAGCCGGGAGAACGGCGTGGTGACCACGACCTCCTCGCCGCCCGGGAGGCGGAGATGCCACTCCTCCGCGAAGTCGTCCTGGGTGATCGATGCGATCCCCACCTCGATCGCCTCGCGGATCCCTCCCTCGTCCAGGTCACCGACCAGCGCCGCGGCAGATCCCGGAAGGACGCACCCGAGGGCGGTTGCGAGGGCCAGCGCGAGGGCGCCCCGGCGACCGATGCCGCCCCGCCCCGGCCCGCGGGCCGCTCACAGCCAGTCCCGGCTCTTGAGGAACACGAACGCCCCCGTCGACAGCCCGAACATGAGGATGGTCGCCGCGGCGATCCCCCACGGTTGCTTGAGCCAAGGCATCACCTCGAAGTTCATCCCGAAGTATCCGGAGATGACGGTGAACGGCAGGCCGATCATCGCCAGCGCGGTCAGGCGCTTCATGACGGCGTTCATGCGGTTCGAGACCTGCGACAGGTAGCTCTCCAGCAGCCCGCCCAGCACGTCCCGGTTCGTCTCGAGCTCGTCGAGAAGCCGGAGCACGTGATCGTGAACGTCCCGGAAGAAGGGACGGCAGTTGTCGTCCACGTAGGGCACGCCGCTCACCAGATTCGACAGCACCTCGCGGAGGGGGCCGAGGCTCCGGCGCAGCGCCGCCGCCTCCTTGCGCGCGGCGAAGATCCGCTCGAGAAGCCTGTCGGTCGGGCGCTGGAAGACCTCGTCCTCCAGCTCCTCGACGCGGTCCTCGAGGCCGTCGATGATCGGAAAGTAGTAGTCGACCACGTGGTCCAGGAGGTGGTGCAGGAGCCGGTCCGGCCCGGACTCGAGAAGCTCGGGATGCTTTCGCAGGCGCTCGATCGCGGTGGCGACGCTGCGCATCGGGCGCGGGTGCACCGTCACGATGATGTGGCGGTTCAGGAACACGTAGAGCGGGATGAGGTCGAGGGCGGTCGCGCCGGGGTTGTGGTTGATCGCGCGCGTCACGACGAAAAGGAAGCTGTCGTACTCCTCGATCTTGGGGCGCGTCTCCGGATTCTGAGCGTCCTCGATCGCGAGCGGGTGAAAGCCGAACAGGCCCTCGAGGGCGCAGATCTCCTCCGACGTCGCCTCCTCCAGATCGAGCCATCCGACCGCCCCGCGCTCTCCGAGGGCGTCGGCGATCTGGTGGGCGTCGAGCCCTTGCTCGAGCGCCCCGGAGGAGTGCCGGACCACGCCGAAGTGCGCCACGTCAGGGGCTCCCGATGCCGGCCTCGCGGAGGTTGCCCACCAGCGCGAGGCTCATCGCGTCCGGATCCCAGTGGGTCCTCACGACCCGGAGCACGTCGTCGGCGGTGACAGCCGACACCGCCTGCCGGAAGCGCGCCGGGTAGTCGAGGCCCAGGTCGTGCCGCTCGATCGCGACCAGGAGGTCCGACACCTCGGCCGCCGTGCTCATCCGGAGGGGAAAGCCCCCGATCAGGTTCGAGCGCACGCGGGCCAGCTCCTCTTCGGACACGCGCTCGCGACGCAGGCGGATCAGCTCCTCGCGCACCACGGCCAGCGCCTCGCGGACCCGCGGGTTCTCGGTCTGGAGCTCGACCAGGAAGAGCCCGGCGAGGCGAGACGGCGCGTACTGCGCGTACACGTTGTACGCGAGGCCGCGCTCCTCGCGGACCCGCGTGTACAGGCGCGAGGACGAGCCGCCGCCCAGGATCTGGCTCGCCACCAGGAGCGGGTAGAAGTCGGGATGCTTCCGGGACACGGTCGCCTCGCCCAGGAAGATCGTGGCCTGCGTCAGGCTCCGCTGGACCGTCTCCGTGCGGGACGGCAGACCGAGCGCCGCGGCGCCCGGCGACCCGGGAGGCGGGACCGACGTCGACCAGGAGCCCAGGCGCGCCTCGAGCTCGGTCCGGAGCGCCGCCGCGGTGATGTCCCCCGCCACCGCGACGACCGTCCGCTCGGGCCGGTAGGCGGCTCGATGGAATGCCACGACATCCTCGCGCGTGATGGCCCCGAGCGACGTCTCGCTCCCTTCCGTCGGGCGTCCGTACGGGTGTCCCGGGAACACCAGCCGTCGCAGGACGCGCGCCGCGACCGCCTCGGGGTCCTCCTCCGAACGGCGCACCGTCGCCACGACCTCCTCCCGCTGCCGCGCGAACTCGGGTTCCGTGGAAGGCAGGCCGCTGCAGGGCATCCGCCAGGAGATCGAGGCCGAGCCCGAGGTCCTTCCGGAGGACGGAGAGCACGACCTCGCTCGAATCGCGGCCCCCGTCGCTCTCGAGGCTGCCCCCGACGAACTCGATGGCTCGGTCGCTCTCCTGCGCCGAGCGGGTCGCGGTCCCCCGGGTGAGGAGGAGCGCGGTCAGGTTGGCGAGGCCCTCCTTCTCCGGGGGGTCGAGGATCGCGCCGGCGTCCACCGAGGCCCGGACGACGACGATGGGAACACCGGGCCGCTCCGCGACGAGGACGACGACACCGTTCGGCAGCGCGAAGCGGCTCCACGCCGCCGGAGAGGACGCGGCCGGAGGCGGCCGGCAGGACCTGCGGATGCGCCGGCGTGGCGAGCGCCGCGACGGCAGCGGTCAGGGCGAGGCCCCTCACGGCAGCCATGCGCATGGCGGCATTATACCGGCTCCCTCGACGGCGCCGGCCGGCGGACCCGCTACCGGTCGAGCAGCTCGAGCACGGGCGCAAACGCCTCGATGCTCTCCAGCGTGTTCGGCTCGAGCCAGAGCTGCACGTGGCTGATGCCCTCCCGCGCGTAGGCGCGGAGCTCCTCGGCGAGCCGCTCCGGAGAGCCGGCCAGCGGCTCGAAGGTCCAGTGGGGCGGGAGCGGCGGCGACGCCCGGCGCCCCGGCGCCATGTCGACGAACACGGCCGCGGTTCGGCCGATCGTTCCGGGGTCGCGCCCGGCCTGGCGACAGGCGGCGTCGACCCGGTCGCGAAGCGGGGCGATGCCCGACGGGCGGTTCTTCGTGGGAGTGAAGTACACGTTCCACAGATCGCCGTACCGGGCGAGCAGCCCCAGCATGCGCTCCCCGGTCGACCCGATCAGGATGGGCGGCCCGCCGGGCCGGGGGCCTCGAGGCTCCAGCACGCACTCGCGCGCTTCGTAGTAGCGCCCGGCGAAGTCCACCTTCCCGTGGCGGAGCAGCCCGTGGACGATGCGGAGCCCTTCCTCGAAGCGGCTCACCCGGTGGTCGAAGGGAAATCCGAAGGCGCGGTACTCGGATTCGTGCCAGCCCGCGCCGAGCCCCAGGATCAGCCGGCCGCCGGAGATCTCCTCGATCGTGTCGGCGAGCTTCGCGAGGTACGCGGGATTCCGGAAGGACATGCACGAGACGAGCGGCCCGATCTCTACCCGCGAGGTCACCGCCGCGACGGCGGCGATGATGGCCCACCCTTCCCAGACGCCCTGGTCCCGCTGGCCCGCATGCCGGAACAGCAGGTGGTCCTCGATCCAGATCGGAATCGAATCCGACCTCCTCCGCGCGTCGCGCCATCAAGCTGATGTCCGGCCAGCGCGGCGTCCCGTGGCGTCCCTTGTCCACGGCGATGGGAAGCTCCACCCCGACCTTCAGCGGCCGTCGTTCTCTCGGGTCACGATCGATCCTCCGTCGTTCGCTCCGCCGCGCTCAGTCGAGCGCGCCGCAGAAGCGCAGTACCACCAGCGTGAACATCACGGCGCCGAACACGACCAGGGGGCCCGCCGGCGCTACATTCGAGCTCATGCGAGGCCCCGCCGCCGTCGGGCCTCGTGGATCTGTCGCTCGCGGCTCACGGCCCACTCGGCGAGCCAGTCCTTCGGCAGGTGCTGCCGTAGCACGCTCAAGAGCGCACCCAGCGTTTCGGCGATCGGATCGGGAGGTGCCATTTCGCTCGTCTAGCTCGCCGCCGCTGTTCCGCCCGCGACGTGGGTCGGCAGGGCGCCGAGCCGGAGCGCCTCGGCCCGCAGGATCTCCCATGCCCGCTGCACGTGGCGCTCCTCCGTCCGGATGTTGCCGATGGCGAGGCGCAGGGCGTATTGCCCGCCCAGGACAACGTGGGAGAGGAACGCCTCGCCCGAGGCGTTCACGGCCTCGAGGAGCCGCTCGTTCAGACCGGCGAGCCGAGAATCGTCGGGCGCCCAGTCCCGTGGTCGAAGCCGAAAGACGACCGTGCTGAACGGAACCGGGGCGATTCGCTGCCAGTCCGGGTCGCCGTCGACCCATTCGGCGAAGAGCCGCGCGAGTCGCATGTGCTCCCGGAGGCGCGCCTCGATGCCGGACCGGCCGAACGCGCGGAGCACCATCCAGAGCTTGAGCGCGCGGAAGCGGCGGCCGAGCTGAGGCCCCCAGTCCATGTAGTTCTCGACCGCACTCCCCTCCGGCGTCTGGAGGAACGAAGGGATCAAGGTGAAGGCGCGCTTGAGCACGTCCGGCTGCCGGCAGAAGAACGCCGAGCAGTCGATCGGCGTGAAGAGCCACTTGTGCGGGTTGACGACGATCGAGTCGGCGCGATCGCACCCGGCCAGCACGTCGCGCCGCTCGGGCAGGATGGCCGCGACCCCCCCGTACGCCGCGTCGACGTGGAGCCAGAGCGCCTCGCGCGCGGCGATGTCCGCCACCGCCGGCACGGGATCGACGCTCGTGGTGCCGGTGGTCCCGACGGTCGCGCACACCGCGATGGGCCGCCAGCCCGCCGCGCGGTCCTCGGCGATCGCGCGCACGAGCGCGCGCGGATCCATCCGGAACTCGGCGTCGGTCGGGATCTTCCGGACGCCCTCACGCCCGAAGCCGAGGACGATCGCGCCCTTCTCCACGGAGCTGTGGGCCTGCTCGGAGGTGTAGACACGGAGGCGCGGCAGATCGGACCGCCCGGACATCCCCCGCTCGCGCACGTCGAGCCCTGCGGCCTCGCGCGCCGCCGCCAGCGCGCACAGCGTCGCGATCGACGCGGTGTCGTAGATGACGCCGTCAAAGCCGGCGGGGAGGCCGAGGAGCTTCCGCAGCCAGCCCAGGACGACCTCCTCCAGCTCGGTGGCGGCCGGCGACGTGCGCCAGAGCATCGCGTTGACGTTCAGCGCCGCGGCAAGGAGCTCGCCCAGGATCCCGGGAGCGGAGCCGCTGATGGCGAAGTAGGCGAAGAAGCCCGGGTGGTTCCAGTGCGTGATGCCCGGAACGATGATCCGCTCGAAGTCCGCCAGGACGCGGTCGAGCGGCTCCGGGCCGTCCGGCGCCGTCGGCGGCAGCGCATTCCGGACGTCCCCCGGCTTCACCCGCGCCAGGACCGGATAGCGCTCCGGCGCCTCGAGGAATCCCGCGATCCAGTCCACGACGTCGTGGCCGTATCGCCGGAACGTCTCGGGATCGAGGTCGCCGAGGGGCCCGCGGGCTGTCCCGTCGCTGGGCATCCATCCCCTCCGTCAGCTCGCCGCGATCACGGCGAGCGCGGGCGGGCCCGGCTCGAGCCCGCCGTCGGGATTGGCGATCGCGACCCTCAGCCGAACACGCGATTGACCGCCCCAGAGGGCTCGACCGAACGCGTTCATCGCGGAGCGCTACGGCTTGGCGGCCGGAGGCGTGGGCATCAGGATGGCCGTCGTCCGGCGCTCGGGCACGAGATAGCGCTCGGCCACTCGCCGCACGTCCTCGCGCGTGACGGCCCGGATCCCCGGCAGGTAGGCCTCGCTGAGACGCCAGCCTCCGAGGAGCTCGTGGCGCGCGAGCGTCGCCGCCCGGTTGAAGACGGAATCCTCGCCGAATCGATAGCTCGCGTCCAGCTGGTTCTGGGCGCGCTGGAGCTCCTCGTCGGAGATCAGCTCCCGGCGCAGCCGCTCCAGCTCGGCCTCGAGCGCGCGCTCGGCTTCCTCGACGCCGCGATCCGGCAGCAGCGTCACGTAGAAGGTGAACGTGTCGGGATCGAGGGTGAGACGCGAGTAGTCGCCCCCCGCCTCGAGGGCGAGTCCCTCCTCGTAGACGAGCCGCTGGTAGACGCGGGACGCGCGGCCGCCCGACAGGACGGCCGACAGGACCTCGAGGGGGAAGGCGTCCGGCGACCGGTGATTCGGCACCGGATAGCCGATGAAGACGACGGAGAGCTGGGACTCCTTCCGCAGCCAGACCCGCCGCTCGCCGCGCTGCTCCGGCTCCGCCACCTCCACGCGCGGCGGTGTGGCGCTCGCCCGGTATGGCGCCGAAGCGGGTCCGGATCTTCCCCAGGAGCTCGTTCGCCTGGAAGTCCCCGGCCACGGCGACGATCGCATTGTTGGGCCGGTAGTAGGTGTCGTACCAGGATCGCAGGTCCTGCGCGGTCAGCCGCTCGACGTCCTGGACGAGCCCGATCGTCGGCAAGCGATACGGGTGGGCCGCGAACGCGATGGTGTTGAAGAGCTCGGCCAGGGCCCCGACCGGATCGTCCTCCGTGCGCGTCCGCCGCTCCTCGAGCACCACCTTGCGCTCGGCGTCGACCTCCCGGGGATCGAGGAGCAGATGGCGCATCCGGTCGGCCTCGAGCTCCAGCACGAGGTCGAGCTGCTCGGCGGCGACGGTCACGTGATACACGGTGACATCGCGGCTCGTGAAGGCGTTGTCCTGGCCGCCGATGGTCTCGATCAGCTTCGAGTAGACCCGCGGCCCGTAGGTCGGTGTGCCCTTGAACATCATGTGCTCGAGGTAGTGCGACAGCCCGGTCAGCCCGACGCGCTCGTCGCGCGAGCCCACCCGGTACCAGATCTGGAAGCTGGCCACCGGGCTCCGGTGGTCCTCCAGGAGGAGGACGCGGAGGCCGTTGTCGAGCGTCGCCTCGACGACTTCCTGGGCGCCGGCGCGCGAGCCCGCGAGGCCGGCGAGGAGCGCGACGACGAGGAGGGCCGCGAGGCGGCAGGGTCCCTTCACCGGGCCAGTATACATGGCGGCTCCGCAGCGCCGCGCCGCCCCGCTCCCCGGTCAGCGCGACGTCGGATCGCCTCTGAAAACGGGCGGTTACGGTCGTCGTCGAGACACGACCGGGCGACGGCGATTCGCCACTCGCGCGCGGCGCGCCGGAACCGCGCGCGCAACGCCGCGCGCCTTGACCCTTCCGCGAGCCGCGTGCTAGCGTCCTCGCGGCAGACCGAATCCAACCCGATCTGGGCTCGTCCAGCCCGCCCGAGGGCTCACATCATGAAGATCGACGGCTCCACGTTCCTGGTAACCGGCGGCGCGTCCGGGCTCGGCCGAGCGACGGTCGAGCGGCTCCTCGCGCACGGCGGGCGCGTGGCCATCCTCGACCTCGAGCGGTCGGCCGGCGCCCAGATCGCGGGCGAGCTCGGGCCGCACGTCCTGTTCACCCCGTGCGACGTCACCAGTGCCGACAGCGTGGCGGCGGCGATGGACGCGGCCGCCGGGCGCTTCGGCCCGATCCGCGGCCTCGTGAACTGCGCGGGCGTCGCGATCGCCGAGAAGACGCACGGCAAGCGCGGCGCGCACGACCTCGGGTCCTTCACCTTCGTCATCCAGGTGAACCTGATCGGCACCTTCAACTGCATCCGGCTCGCGTCGGCGCGGATGGCGCAGAGCGATCCCGGCGAGGACGGCGAGCGCGGCGTGATCGTGAACACGGCGTCGGTCGCCGCGTTCGACGGTCAGATCGGCCAGGCGGCCTACTCGGCCTCGAAGGGCGGCATCGTCGGGATGACGCTGCCGATCGCGCGGGACCTCGCCGAGGTGGGGATCCGCGTCTGCACGATCGCGCCCGGGCTCTTCGACACGCCGCTCATGGGGATGCTGCCCGAGCCGGCCCGGCAGTCGCTCGCCCGGCAGGTCCCCTTCCCGAGCCGGCTGGGCCGGCCCGCGGAGTACGCCGCGCTCGCCTGCCACATCATCGAGAACGTGATGCTGAACGGCGAGACCATCCGGCTGGACGGCGCCATCCGCATGGCCCCACGCTAGGCGGGGTCAGGGCGCGGTGTAGGCGGTCTTGACGGTCGTGTAGAACTCCCGCGCGTAGGCCCCCTGCTCGCGGGGGCCGTAGCTCGAGGCCTTCCGCCCTCCGAACGGCACATGGTAGTCGACCCCGGCCGTGGGGAGGTTCACCATCACCATCCCCGCCTGCGAGTTCCGCTTGAAGTGGCTCGCGTGCCTGAGCGAGGTGGTGACGATCCCCGACGAGAGCCCGAAGGGCGTGTCGTTGGCCAGCACCAGCGCTTCGTCGTAGTCCCGGGCGCGAATGACCGTCGCGACGGGCCCGAAGATCTCCTCGCGGTTGATCCGCATGGCGTTCGTGGTGTCGGTGAAGAGCGCGGGCGCCAGGTAGTAGCCATCGTGCTCGCGGCGCACCCGCTCGCCGCCCCACGCGAGCCGCGCGCCTTCGCGGCGGCCCACGTCGAGATAGGACAGGTCCTGGTCCAGCTGACCCTGGTCCACGACGGGCCCGATGTCGGTTCCCTTCCGGAGCGCATCGTCGACGACCAGCTTCTCGAGCCGCTCGACCGTCGCCCGGACGAACCGCTCGTGGATCCCCTCCGTCACGATGAGGCGGCTCGACGCCGTGCAGCGCTGGCCCGTCGAGAAGTAGGCGCCCTGGACCGCGCAGTTCACGGCGACGCCCAGGTCGGCGTCGTCGAGGACGACCAGCGGGTTCTTGCCCCCCATCTCGAGCTGGATCTTGCCCATGCGCGCGACGACCTTCTTCGCGATGGCGCGGCCCGTCTCCACGGAGCCCGTGAAGCTGACCCCGTCGACGTCGGTGGACCCGATGAGCGCCTCGCCGACGGCTGATCCCCGCCCCATGACCAGGTTGAACACCCCGGCCGGGACGCCGGCGCGCCGGAGGACGTCGGCAAGGGCCCAGGCGCAGCCCGGCACCAGGTCGGCGGGCTTGAAGACGACGCAGTTCCCGTAGGCGAGCGCGGGCGCGATCTTCCAGGCGGGAATCGCGAGCGGGAAGTTCCAGGGCGTGATGATGCCGACGACGCCGAGCGGCTCGCGCGTGATCTCCACCGAGACGCCGGGCCGCACGGAGTCGAGCAACTGCCCGTCCTGCCGCACGACCTCGCCGGCGAAGAACTTGAAGATGTAGCCGGCGCGCTTGGCCTCGCCGATCCCCTCGGGGAGCGTCTTCCCCTCCTCGCGGGAGAGCAAGGTGCCGAGCTCCTCCGCGCGACGCAGGATCTCGTCCCCCGCACGGTCGAGCAGGTCGGCCCGCTCCTGCCGATTGCCGCGCGACCAGGCCGGGAAGGCCGCCCGCGCCGCGGCGATCGCGGCGTGGGCCTGCGCCGCGTCGGCGCGCGCGTACTCCCCGACGACGTCCTGGAGGTTCGACGGGTTCATGTCGCGATTGACGTCCGCGCCCGTCACCCACTCGCCGTTGATCAGATTGCCGTGAACCGCCATTCCGCCTCTCCTTTCCGTGCCGCGCTCGCGACCGCCGCCGCAGGCCCGGTATCCGTCAGGGCGCGCCGCCGATCGGCACGCCCAGAAGCTTCGAGAGCACGAAGAGCACCACGAAGTTGAAGATCGAGCCCGATCACGCAGACGGCGACTGCCCGCCCCGTCGATTCGTAGTCGAGGGCCTGCCGGACGGCCACGACCATGGTCACCAGCATCCACAGCGCCGCGACGAATGAGACCAGCATGTCGAGCCCCGGGACGATCCCGAGGACGCGGATCAGCCCCGGGGAGGCGGAGAAGCCGATCGTCCGAAGGAGCTGCCCCATGTCCGCCTGCGTCTTGGGTCCCGGAAGGAAGCGCGTCCCCACGAAGTAGGTGATGAAGGCCCACACGTACCATCCGATGAGCGATGACAGCGCGGCGATCAGCAGGCCGCCGATCCCGACCACGCGGAGCACGCCGAAGCCCGCCGCCACGCTGGCGAGCACCACCACGAGCATGGCCTGCGGGGTGGCAGTGGTGTCGGCCTCGACCTCCTCGTACGTCGCGGCGTCGAACTTGGCCGCGCCGAGCATCCGCTGCGTCAGACTCGCCATCGATTGGTCTCCCTTCGGGCTGACTTTCGGTTGGGGTCGTGCGGTTCAGGCGCCGTGCCGCGCCGATTCTACTCGGCGGGGAGCGTGCCGGCCAGAGGGTCGGCCGGCGGCGGCAGTCCGGGCCCGACCACCGCCCCGCGCCGCGCGAGATCCTCGATGCGGTCGGAGGGGTAACCCAGCAAGTCGGCCAGGACGGACCGCGTGTCCTCGCCGGGCCGGTACGGCGCCGGCCCTCCGGGCGCGAGGGCTTCCCCGTCCACGTGGAAGGGCGAGGCCGTCACGCGCACAGGGCCGTGGGTCGGATGGGCGACCGACGGGAAGGCGCCGCGCGCCGACATGTGCGGCGCCGCGACCACCTCGGCGGGCCAGAGCACGCGCGCGCACGGGATGCGGGCCGCGCTCAGGGCCGCGAGCGCGTCGTCGGCCGAGGTGAAGCGGTCGAGCCAGGCCGCGATGATCGGACGGAGCTCGGCCCAGTTCTCGCGCCGGGCCTGTGGCGTGGAGAAGCGCGGGTCCTGGGCGAGATCCGGCCGGGCCAGGAGCTCGAGGAGCCGCGGCCACAGATCGAGCACGCCGACCACCTGGAGCGCCACCCAGGTGTCGCCGACCGGGTGCACGAGCATCCCGCTCCGCGGCCCGGGATACGTCGGCCCATCGTTGAGAGCGCTGCCGAAGCTGATGTCCTCCGCCCCGATGAGCGCCTCGAGCATCGACACGTCCAGGTAGGCGCCGCGCCCGGTTCGGGCCCGGCGGAGCAGCGCGGCCGAGATGGCGCCGAACGCGTGGGTGCCGGCCAGGATGTCGGCGGCCTGGAGATACAGGACTCGCGGCTCCTCCGTCGCCCCCCGCTCGAGATGCATCAGCCCCGACGTCGCGTGCACGACGTGGGCGAGAGCGGCGCGATCCCGCCACGGTCCCGTCTGGCCGTAGCCCGAGATCGAGCAGTACACGAGGTCCGGGCGCAGGGCTGCCGCCGCGGCGTAGTCGAGCCCCATCCGCGCCATCACGCCGGGACGGAAGTTCTCGACCACCACGTCCGCGATCCGCACCAGGTCCAGCGCCACCGCCCGGCCCTCGGGGCGTCCCAGATCGAGGCCCACCGAGCGCTTGCCGGCGTTGACGCGGACGAAGTAGGTGCTCTGGTCGCCCCGCTCCGGATCGAGCTGAAGCGGCGCGACCCGCATGTCGTCGCCGCGCGGCCGCTCGATCTTGAGCACGCGGGCGCCGAGATCGGCCAGGAGCCGGGTGCAGTACGGGCCGGCGAGAACGCGCGTGAAGTCGAGAACCGTGACGCCCTGCAGGAAGTCGGGGCCCGGCACAGCGCTACGATAGGAGACCGTCGGCGACGCCGCAAGGGCGGGTGTGATATAGGACGGAGTGTGCGGCGACGCGACGGGGAGCCAGCAGGGACCGTCGCCTCCTGGTGCCCGCCCGGCACCGGCCCGGTCCTCATCGCGGTCGGCGCGTGGCTCCTGCTGGCCCTGCTGGTGGGCGCTTCCGGCTTCGTCCGCTCCCTCCCGCCGCCCGCCCCCCAGATGGTCCTGGTGGGGCTCACGATTGCGCTGCTCGTCGCCGCTCGAATCTGGACGCCCCTCCGGTCCTTCGTGGAGACGGTGGACCTGCGCGCGCTTGCCCTCTTCCACGTCACGCGCTTCGTCGGCTTCTACTTTCTCGTCCTCCACGCGCGTGGGGCGCTGCCGTGGGCGTTCGCCGTGCCCGGCGGCTGGGGCGACAACATTACAGCGGCCTGGGTCCTGGTTCTCGTCACGTTCGTCAGGCCCGACACGAGGGGCGGTCGCGTGCACTACCTCGCGTGGAACGTCTTCGGGCTCCTCGACATCCTCGGAGTCGTGCTGACGGCCGCTCGTCTCGCCTTCCGCGAGCCGGGGTCCATGCGCGCGCTGCTGGAGCTTCCTCTCTCGCTCCTCCTGACGTTCGTCGTGCCGCTCATCATCGCGACCCACGTGATCATGCTCTGGCGGCTGGCGGGCACTGCGCCGGCCCGCCGATCCCGGCCGTGAAGGATCCGGAGGTCGCGACCTGGCGCTCTCCGGATCTCGAGATCAAGCTCGGCGTCTCGGCATGCCTGCTCGGCGAGGAGGTGCGGTACGACGGCGGCCACAAGCGCGACGCCTTCGTCGTCGACACGCTCGGGCGCTACGTGAGTTGGGTCGCGGTCTGCCCCGAGATGGAGATCGGGCTCGGGACGCCACGCGAGGCGATCCGGCTCCAGGGCGACGCCCTGGCGCCGCGTCTGGTGGGGACGAAGACCGGCGTCGACCTGACACGCCGGATGACCGACTACGCCCGCACCCGCGTGCGCGCCCTGGCCGGGCTGGGGCTCTCGGGCTACATCCTGAAGCGCGCCTCGCCGTCGTGCGGGATGGACCGGGTGAAGATCCATTCCGAGGACGGGATGCCCGGCCGGGTCGGCCGGGGGCTCTTCGCGAGCGCGCTGATGGACGGCCTTCCCTTGCTCCCCGTCGAGGAGGAGGGCCGCCTCTCGGACCCCCGACTCCGCGAGAACTTCCTCACGCGCGTGTTCGCTCACCGCCGTCTCCAGGCGCTCCGGGAATCGGGCGGCCACCCGCGCGACGTGGTCGCCTTTCACACCGCGCACAAGTTCCTCCTGCTCGCGCACAGCCCTCGCCACTACGCAGCGCTCGGCCGTCTGGTGGCCGGGAAGCCGGCCGGCGCCCGGACGCGCTGGCTCGACGCCTACGCGGAGCAGCTCATGGCCGCCCTCGGCGTGATGGCGACCGCGAGGAAGCACGTCAACGTGCTCCAGCACCTCCTGGGCTTCTTCAAGGACCGGCTCGGATCCGGCGAGAAGCGGGAGCTTCTCGCCCTCATCGAGGACTACGCGCGGGGTCTGGTCCCACTGATCGTTCCGATCACGCTCGTCAACCACTACGTGAACCGGTTCGACCTCGCCTACATCCGCGACCAGGTCTATCTCCGTCCGCACCCGAAGGAGCTCATGCTTCGCAATCACGTGTGAGCGAGGCGGTCGGTCGGGCTTGCGCGACCAGGCCCACCTTCCCTTGTCGGCAGGGGTCTAACCGGTGAAAATCACCAGGGTATGAGTCGACCAGCGATCGAGGCTGTCCTCGACTGCGTCATCGTCGGCGCCGGCGCGGCGGGGCTCGCGGCGGCGGCGGCCCTCCACGAGGCGGGCCGGACGTTCGTCGTCCTCGAGGCGCGCGACCGCATCGGCGGGCGCGCCCACACCGTGCGGCTGTCGGGCGGGCAGGCCGCCGAGCGGGGCGCCGAGTACCTCCACGGAGCCCGGGTGGCGACGTGGGAATACGTGGCGCGCTTCGGTCTCGCGACGCACCTCGCGAGTGGACCCACGCGCATCGGCGTTCCCGAGTTCCGTCGCGGCGAGTGGTGGCCCGCGGGCGCATCCGACTCCGACCGCGCGCTCCAGGGTCTGGGCGCGGCCCTGGCCATTCCCGATGCCGCCGATGTGAGCCTGCGCGACGCGCTGAGCCGGGCCGGCTTCTCGGGCGACCGGCTGCGGGCCGCCGAGGGCCGGATGGAGGTGCTCTCGCCGATCGATCCGACGGTGGTCAGCGCGCGCTCGGCCGCGGCCGCCTGGCGCCTCGTGGCGCCGGAAACCGCGTGCTTCGTCCTGGTCGGCGGCTACGGGCAGCTCTGGGACAAGCTGAGCCGCCCGTTCGCGGACCGCATCCTGCTCTCGTCTCCCGTGGCGGCCCTCGACTGGTCCCCGGCGGGTGTCACCGCGCATGTCGGCGGCGGAACGTTCGAGGGCCGGACCGCCATCGTCACGCTGCCGCTCGGCGTCCTCCAGTCCGGGGCGGTGGCCTTTCGACCGCACCTCCCGGATCGGAAGCGGGCGGCCATCGACGGCCTGCGGAGCGGCGCCATCGTCAAGGTGATCGCCGAGTTCCGCCGGCCGTTCTGGGAGTCCCGGACCGGCACGGTCCCGAGCTTCCGCGCGCCCGACTCGCCCTTCTTCGCCTTCCGCGTCTCGTTCTGGGACCGGCCCGGCCCGCCGACGCTGGTCGCGTTCCTCGGCGCCGCGTCGGCGCTCGCCGTCACCGGATCCCGGGAGCGTGTCGCGGAGCTCCTGCACCAGGTGCTGGGGGAGATGTTCCCTGAGACCGACGTCGGCGCGGAACTGGTGCGCCTCGAGGTGGCCGACTGGCCGGCGGATCCCTGGGCGCGGGGCGCCGTCAGCGTCGAGCCCGTCGGAGGGGCCCACCTGCGCGCCGAGCTGGCCCTGCCCACGCCGCCGCTCTTCTGGGCCGGCGAGGCGACGGCCACGGACGGCGGCGCCGAGTGCGTGCACGGCGCGCTGACGACTGGGCGACGGGCCGTGCTGGAAGCGCTGCATCTCCTGCGCCCGGCGTCGGTCACCGATCCGACGAGCCGGCTGGAGTGGGCCCGGTATCGCGACTGAGCGTCCAGGGCGCTGACGGCGTCCCATGACGCAGGAGGGGTGACCGGATGGGCGTGCTCCTGGTGACGGGGGGAAGCCGCGGCATCGGGGCCGCGATCGCGAAGCTCGCGGCCCAGAAGGGCTACGACGTGTGCGTCAACTACGTGCGCGCGCGCGAGCGCGCGGACGAGGTGGCGGCGTGCCGTCCGCGCCGAGGGGCGACGGGCCCTCGTGGTCCAGGCCGACGTGAGCCGCGAGGAGGACATCGTGTCGATGTTCCGGGCGGTCGACCGGGAGCTCGGCCCGATCGACGCGCTCGTCAACAACGCCGGGATCGATTACGAGCGCCTGGTGGCGGACGTGGACCGGGCGGGCGTCGAGCGGGTCTTCGGCGTCAACGTCATCGGTCTGATCCTGTGCTGCCGAGAGGCCGTCCGCCGCATGAGTCGCGATCACGGCGGGCGAGGGGGGGCCATCGTCAACGTCAGCTCGGTGGCTGCCCGCACCGGGGGCCTGCCGAAGGACGTCGTCTACACTGCGTCCAAGGGAGCCGTGGACGCCTTCACGCGCGGACTCTCGAACGAGGTCGCCGGCCAGGGCGTCCGCGTCTGCGCGGTCCGCCCGGGTCTCACCCTCACGGAGATCTTCGAGAGCACCCTGGGCCAGGAAGGCGCCACCGAGCTGGCGCGCCGGGCGGTGCCGATGGGCCGGATCGGCCGGCCCGACGAGGTGGCCGCGATGGTCCTGTGGCTCTGCTCATCGGAGGCGAGCTACGTCACGGGCTTCACCTACGACGTGAGCGGGGGGCGATGACCCAGTCCATCCGGGTCCTGATCGCCAAGGTCGGCCTCGATGGCCACGACCGCGGCGCCAAGGTGGTGGCCCGCGCGCTCCGCGACGGAGGGATGGACGTCATCTACACGGGCCTCCACCGGACGCCGGAGGAGGTCGTGGCCGCCGCCGTTCAGGAGGACGTGGACGTGCTGGGCGTGAGCATCCTCTCGGGTGCCCACATGACCCTGCTCCCCCGGATCGTCGAGCTCCTGCGCGCGAGCGACGCTGCCGACGTGCTCGTGGTCGCCGGCGGCGTGATCCCGGACGAGGACCTGCCGGCGCTCCGCGAGCTCGGCGTGGCGGAGGTCTTCCTCCAGGAGACGCCGCCGACCGCGCTGGTCGCCCGGGTGCGCGAGCTCGTCGAGGCGCGATCCCGTTGAGGCGCGCCGGAGTGGCCAGGCAGCCGGTCAGGCGACCATGAGCGCCCTCGATCTCGACGCGATCCGGCGGACCCGCGGAGTGGATCTAGGCGTGTGGCCGCCCCGCTACGACCCGGCCTACCGGCCCCCGCTCGACGCGCGACACTGGCTACCCGAGGTCGAGTGCGCGTCGCCCGAGGCGCGCGATGCGCTCGTGCTCGCGAAGCTCCGCGAGCAGGTGCGCTACGCGTGGGAGCGGAGCCCGTTCTACCGCCGGAAGTGGGAGGCCGCGGGCGTCTCCCCCGACGCGCTCCGCACGCTCGACGATCTCGGACGGTTCCCCGTCGTCACCAAGGAGGAGCTCCGCGCCGCGCAGGCCGCGCATCCGCCCTTCGGCGACTACCTCTGCGTGCCGGCGGACGCGGTCGCCCGCATCCACGGCACCAGCGGCACGACCGGCCGGCCCACGGTGTTCGGGATCGGGGCGGACGACTGGACCCGGATCGGCGAAGCCCACGCTCGGGTCCTGTGGGGCATCGGCATCCGCCCCGGCGACCGCGTGCTGATCTGCTCGTTCTTCAGCCTGTACATGGGCTCGTGGGGCGCGCTCGCGGGAAGCGAGCGCGTCGGCGCGACCACGTTCCCCTTCGGGGCCGGGGTCCAGGGGCAGACGCTGGCCGCGGTGCAGTGGGCGCGCGAGATCCGACCGAGCGCCTTCTACGGCACGCCGTCCTACGCGCTCCACTTCGCCGAGACGGCCCGGCGGGAAGGCCTGGATCCCCGGAGCTTCGGCTTCCGCATCCTGTTCTTCTCCGGCGAGCCGGGCGCCGGCATCGCGTCGACGAAGCGCCTGATCGAGGAGACGTTCGGCGGCATCTGCATCGACTCGGGCAGCATGGCGGAAATGAGCCCGTGGATGACGAACGCGGAGTGCCCCGCGCGGGCGGGCATGCATCTCTGGCAGGACCTCGTCTACACGGAAGTTTGCGATCCGGAGACGTACCGGCGGGTCCCATATGGAAGCGAGGGGACACCGGTCTACACGCACCTCGAGCGCACGTCCCAGCCGATGATCCGCCTCGTTTCCGGCGACCGGGCGCGCTGGACGGACGAGCCGTGCCCGTGCGGGCGCACCTACCCTCGCCTGCCGTCCGGCATCTACGGGCGCTTCGACGACATGCTGGTCGTGCGGGGGGAGAACGTCTACCCGAGCGGCATCGAGGACGCGCTGCGCGCCGTCCCGGGCTTCGGCGGCGAGTTCCGGGTCATCGTCTCCCGGCGCGACACGATGGACGAGCTCCTCGTCCGCGCCGAGTACACGCCCGAGCACGAGCCGGCCGACCGGCGCGAGGCGCTCCAGCGGGCGATGCGGGACCGGCTCCGCGCGCGGATCGGGATCCACCCCGTGGTGGAGCTGGTCCCGCAGGGAACGCTCCCGCGCACGGAGTTCAAGGCCCGCCGGGTCGTGGACGACCGTGATCTCTATCGACAGGCGCTGGCCGACCAGGGGAGCCGCGCACGGTGACCGGCGGACCGGCGCGTTTCACGGAGGACGTCCCGCGGTGTCCTGGAAGGCGAGCCCGCATCGTGCCCACCGGGCGAGGCGCAGCTGAGATCTCCGTGGAGGAAGCTCGATGAGCTCCGTTCTCTACACCCACGCGCCCAGCCCCTTGGGACCGCTCCTGCTCGTCGGCAGCGGGGAGGCGCTCACCGCCATCTGGCTCCCGTCCGGACGCGACCGGCGCGACCCGGAGCCCAGCTGGATCGAGTCCCCGAAGCCGTTCCGGGATGCGGTCCGCCAGCTCGACGCGTACTTCGCCGGGAAGCTCCGCCAGTTCGACCTGCCGCTGGCCCCCGAAGGCACACCGTTCCAGCGGCGCGTGTGGCAGGCGCTCCTCGGGATTCCGTACGGCGAGACCGTCTCGTACGGCGAGCTGGCCCGGAGGATCGAACGGCCCTCGGCCTTCCGGGCCGTCGGCGCCGCCAACGGCCAGAATCCCTTGTCGATCGTCATTCCGTGTCACCGGGTCATCGGGAGCAACGGCCAGCTGGTCGGCTACGGCGGGGGCCTCCCGGTCAAGTCGGCGCTGCTCGCGCTCGAGCGACGCGTGGCCGGGGTGCCCGAGCGGCCGGCGCGGCCCCGGCAGGGCGTCCTCTTCGGTTGACCCGCCAAGCCACCGTCGCGCCGGGGTAATCGCCCTCCACGTTTCCCGAGGGTCGCTGTGCCGCCGGCCCGCTGCGTACCTCGTCTACGACGATGCCGCCCGCAAGTCCGGCGAGGCCTGAACCGCGCCGCCCTCTCATCGTCTACGCCGTCGCGCTCGACGGACGGTGTCCCGCTGGGTGAACTTCCCCGTGGGCGAGCCCATGATCCGGCCTGGGACCGCCATATAATGCAGCATCCCGAGCGCCTCGGCCGGGACGTCCTCCAGGATCGCCGCAGAGCGGCGCCAACCCGGGACGACTGACGCCAAGGGGGGCACGCGATGTACGACCGGGACGCGATCGAGCGGATCCGCCGAATGCGGGAATCGTGGGAATCCCGCGAGCTGCGCCAGTTCGTCGACCGCCAGCCCGAGTCCCGGAGCCAGTACCGGACCGCGTCAGGCCTGCCGCGCCAGCGCGTCTACACCCCCGAGGACGTCGCCGAGACGCCGTACGAGGAGATCGGGCTGCCCGGCCGGTACCCCTTCACCCGTGGCCCGTACCCCACGATGTACCGCGGGCGCCTCTGGACCATGCGACAGATCGCCGGCTTCGGGACCGGCGCCGACACGAACGCGCGCTTCCGCTACCTGATCGACCAGGGCCAGACGGGGCTCTCCGTCGACTTCGACATGCCCACCCTGATGGGCTACGACTCCGACGATCCCCGATCGCTGGGCGAGGTGGGGCGCGAGGGAGTCGCCGTCGACACGCTCGACGACGTCGCCGCTCTCTTCGACGGGATCGATCTCGAGCGCATCTCGGTGTCGATGACGATCAACCCGACCGCGTGGATCCTCCTCGCGATGTACGTCGCGCTCGCCGAGTCCCGCGGGCTCGACCTCAACCGCCTGTCGGGCACGGTGCAGGCGGACATCCTCAAGGAGTACATCGCCCAGAAGGAATGGATATTCCCCACTCGGCCGTCCATGCGTCTCATGCGGGACATGATCGTGTTCACCGCCGAGCGGATGGCGCGCTACAACCCGGTCAACATCAGCGGCTACCACATCTCCGAGGCCGGCGCGAACGCCGTCCAGGAGGTCGCGTTCACGATGGCGAACGGGATCGCCTACGTCGAGGAGGTGACGCGCGCGGGCGTGCCGGTCGACGCCTTCGCGTCACGCCTCGCGTTCTACTTCATCGCCCAGGCCGACTTCTTCGAGGAGGCCGCGAAGTTCCGCGCCGCGCGCCGGATCTGGGCGAAGATCATGAAGGAGCGGTTCGGCGCGACGAAGGCCGAGTCGATGCGGCTCCGGTTCCACTGCCAGACGGCGGCCGCGACGCTCACCAAGGCCCAGCCCATGGTCAACGTCGTGCGGACGGCCTTCCAGGCGCTCTCCGCGGTCCTCGGCGGGGCGCAGTCCCTCCACACCAACGGTCTCGACGAGGCCTACGCGATCCCGTCCGAGGAGGCGATGAAGCTCGCGCTTCGCACGCAGCAGGTCGTCGCCGAGGAGACCGGCGTGCCGGACGTCATCGACCCCCTGGGCGGCTCCTACTACGTGGAGGCGCTCACCAGCCGGATCGAGGCCGAGGTCACGGCGATCCTGCGCAAGGTGGACGCCATGGGCGGGACGATTCGCGCGATCGAGGAAGGCTACTTCCAGCGCGAGATCGCCGACAACGCCTACGAGATCGCCCGGCGCAAGGCGTCGGGGGAGCAGCCCGTGATCGGCGTCAACACCCACGTCGAGCCGTACGAGCCGCCGCCGATCCCGATCCACCGGGTGGACGCCGCGGTGGAGGCCCGCCAGGTCGCGGCGGTCAAGGCCGTGCGCGCGCGCCGCGACGGGCCGCGCGTCGCCGCCCTCCTGGATCGCCTGGCCACCGAGGCGCAGGATCCGGCTGTCAATCTCATGCCGACGACGATCGAACTGGTGAAGGCGCGCGCCACCCTCGGCGAGATCGTCGCGCGCCTCCGCGACGTGTTCGGTCGCTACGTGGAGCGGCCCGTCTTCTAGCGTACGGGCGCCGCGCGCGGGTGCGCGCGCGACGCTCCTCGAGCCGCAGTGACGCGGCAATCCGACCCTACGGGCTAGGGCGGGCTCCGACGAGAGCCCTCACGGCCTGAAGGGCGTCCCGGTACGCGGACGGATCCGCGGCGAAGGTCCCACCCCGGACCACACACGGATCTTCGAGGCCGAATGCCCGCCCGTTGCCCCGGCTCACGAGCTCCCCGGCCGGGCGCTCCTCCCAGAAGCACCCGCTGGCATTCTGCTCGCCGGGGCTGCGGCGTGGCGGTCCCCCGTCCGGGCGGTCGAACTGGTGGTGGGCCCCGGGGTACTCGGTGATCTGCGCGTCGGCGCCGGCTTTCCGCAGCCGTTCCACGTAGACACGGCATGCCCCGACGGGCGCGAGGTCGTCGGCCGTCCCGTGGAAGAGGCGGATCGGCCGGTCGGTCACCGCCTCGTCGTCCACGAAGGCGTAGTTGCACGGAGCATAGAAGGGAATGTGGAGCGCGAACCTCGCGCCCGCGGGGCCATGCATCCGCTGGAACCGCGTGATGGCGGAGTAGAGGGCCACGGCGCCGCCCTTCGAGAATCCCATCACCCCGATCCGCGCGGGATCGATCCGCGGGTGCGTGGCCAGGAGCTCGAGCGCCCGGTACGCGTCGCCGATCATCGCGAGACTGCTGAGCTGCGACTGATCCTGGGCCGTCATGGCGATGCCCCGGCCGGTGAAGCTGTCGAGGACGAACGTCGCGGCGCCGGCGCGGCGCAGCTCGTCGGCCCATCGGTCCTCGCGAGGGCTGATGCCCCCCGAGCCGTGAACGACCAGGACGGCCGCGCTCCGCTCAGCCGCGCCCGGCGGTAGCTCGAGGTCGCCCCAGATCAGGTTGGTGGTGGCGGGTCTGATCCCTTTCAGGAACTCCGGGATCGTCGGCGTGGTGGTCTCGAGGCCGATGCGACCGGTGGGCCCGGCCGCGAGCGTCGTGTGGCGCGCGGGCGGCGGACAGCCGTCCACGTAGCGCACCGACGTCGCTGTCGTGACTTCCTGGCCGTCGGCGAGCAGGACCCGCAGCGTGTATCGGATCTCGGCCTCGCCGGGCCGTCCCCTTCTCGCCGGTCCCGCGTGCAGGATCCGGCTCTCGAATCGGCCCTGATCCGCCGTGTAGGGCTGGAGATCGTCCTGTGCCGGGGTCAGCAGCGATCGCATCGGGCGCTCGCCGGGGCCTTCCCAGAGTCCCTCCATCGAGACCTCCTTCGCGGCCGCCAGGCCGCCGGGAAGTCCCCGATACGAGACTCCCCACCGCAAGGTGTCCCTGGCACATACCCGCGGTGGATCGAATCGGAAGTTCTCGAGGGCCGGCTGGGCCACGGCGGCCAGCGGCGCGGCGAGCAGCCCGACACCCAGGATGCCCGCGAGAAGGAGCCGCGGAGCCTTCATCTGAACTTCCTCCCGATCGACGTGCGTGGTTCGTCCTAGGAAGAGCATCCTCGCTAGTCAACGCGGCGGACCAGCCTCCCCCGTCTCGCCACGGATTCGACCCGGTCAGCGCGCGAACGTCGCGCGCACCTCGCCCAGCCCATCGATGGCCACCACCACCTCGTCGCCGGCCGACACCCAACGCGTCTCGACTACGCTCCCCAGGAGGACGAACTCGCCCGCGCGGAGGCCGAGCCCGGAGCGGGCCCTCAGGTTCGCGAGCCAGGCGAGCGCCTCGAACGGATGCCCCATGACGGCCCGTCCCTCTCCCCGCCCCGCCTCGACGCCGTTCAGCCGCGTCACGCCCGTCACCGCCGGGAGGTCCAGCTCGCGCCACCCGGTCACCGGCGTCCCGAGCACGCACCCCGCGTTGAAGAAGTCGTCGGCGATGAGGGTGGCGACGTCCAGCGTCCGGTAGTCGCGGTACCGGTCGTCGACGATCTCCATCGCGGGGAGAACGGCCGCCACGGCGTCCGCGACGCGCGCGCGGTCGAAGGGGGCGCCCGCCGGCCCGAGGTCCGCGCCGAGCCGCACGGCGATCTCGCACTCCACGCCGACCCGGACGTAGTCCTGATGACGGACGCGCGCGTGACCGTGGTGAACCGTGGTCGCGGGAATGCCGCCTGCGCACGGATTCTTGATCCCCAGGTACTGCTGCATGACGGGAGTGGTGCAACCGATCTTGTGGCCGACCATGGCGCCCTGGCCGGCCGACGCCAGGAAACCGTGGAGAACCTCCTGCACGGCGTATCCCTCGGTCTCGTCTCGCGGCCGGCAGTCCCCCGGCAACGGTTCGATGGGCGTCCGCGCCAGGCGCTGATCGCAGATGAGCCTGGCGGCACGGCGGTGACGGTCGGCGGCGGCGTCCATGGCGTCTCCAGTCCCGGGCTCGGCTGGCGCTCCCGTCACGTCAGGGACCGCCGGAGGGGTCGGACGGGATCATCGGCTCCACCTGCGCGCGCAGGCGGTCGAGCTCCGCGCGACTGTCGGCGACGACCGTCACGTGACCGATCTTACGGCCGGGACGCGGAGCCTTGCCGTAGAGATGAAGGTGCGCGCCCGGAACCCGGAGAACGGACGCCGCGTCCGGCAGCGCGCCGATCAGGTTCAGCATGGCGCTCACGCCTCTCGCCTCGGTGTCGCCCAGGGGAAGGCCCGCCACGGCCCGGAGGTGGTTCTCGAACTGGCTCGTCGCCGCCCCCTCGATCGTCCAGTGCCCCGAGTTGTGGACGCGCGGCGCCATCTCGTTGGCCAGAAGCCGATCGCCCACCTGGAACAGCTCGATGGCGAGCATGCCCACGTAGTCGAGCGTCTCGAGCACGCGCCCGGCGTGGTCCTCGGCTCGCGCCTGGAGGGCCGGCGGGATACCTTCCGCGGGCGCGAGGCTCCGTCTGAGGATCCCTCCCCTGTGGAGGTTCTCGACCAGGGGATAGCAGGCGGTCGCGCCGTCGCGCCCCCGGACGGCGAGGACCGAGAGCTCGCGGTCGAAGCGGACGAAGCTCTCGAGAACGAGCGGCGCGGCGCCCAGCTGCGCCCACGCCCGCTCGACGTCGCCAGGCGTCTCGATGAGGTACTGCCCCTTGCCGTCGTATCCGAAGCGCCGGGTCTTCAGCACGGCGGGACAGCCCAGGTCCGCGACCGCACGAGCGAGCTCGGCGAGGCTCCCGACGGGGCGCCACGGCGGCACGGGCACGCCGACCGACTCCAGGAAGCGCTTCTCGGTGACGCGGTCCTGCGAGACCTCGAGCGCGCGCGGCGGCGGGAAGACGCGGGTCCGCCCCGCGAGACGCTCGGCGGAGCTCACGGGCACGTTCTCGAACTCGTAGGTCACGACGGCGGCGCCGTCGGCGAGGCGGTCGAGCGACGCGGGATCGTCGTAGGCTCCCACGACGAGCTCCCCCGCCCGGCCGGCCGGCGCCTCCGGCGACGGATCGAGGAAGCGGCAGCGGAGGCCCAGTGGATCGCCGGCGCGAGCCAGCATCCAGCCGAGCTGGCCGCCGCCGAGAACGCCGACCCTCACGGACGCGGAGGGGCCGGCGGAGGAGCGGCGGGGGGAACGCGGGGATCCGGAGAGTCGAGGACGGCGCGCGTCTGCCGGGTCCGGAAGCGCTCGACGGCCTCACGGAAGCGTGGATGCTTCGTGCCCAGGATGGACGCCGCCAGCAGCGCGGCGTTGATTGCGCCCGCGCGGCCGATGGCGAGCGTGCCCACCGGGACGCCCGCGGGCATCTGCACGATCGAGAGCAGCGAGTCCAGCCCACTGAGCGCGCGCGACTCCACCGGAACGCCGAGGACGGGCAGCGGGGTCTTCGCGGCGGTCATCCCCGGCAGGTGCGCCGCCCCGCCCGCCGCGGCGATGATCACGCCGAGCCCGCGCCGCGCCGCGGACTCCGCGTACTCGAAGAGCAGATCCGGGGTACGGTGGGCCGAGACGATGCGGACCTCGTACGGCACGCCGAGCACCTCGAGGGTCGCGACGGCGTGCGCCAGGGTTTCCCAGTCCGACCGGGACCCCATGATCACACCGACCAGCGGGCGCTTCGTGGCGCGCTTCTTCGGCATCGGGCGCTCCGCGCCGTAGTATATCGCGGGATGGGAGCCCTCCTGATCGTCGTCGCCGCCGTGACGTGGGGCACGACCGGGGCGACGATGAAGCTCGTCGCCGCCGGATCCCCAGTGTCGCCGCTCATCGTGGGCTTCCTGCGCGTCGCCATCGCGGCCCCGTGCCTCTGGCTCGCCGCGCGCTGGCTCGGCGGCCCCATCCGGATCGGGAGCCGGCGCGACTGGGCGCGCTTTCTCGTGGCGGGGATCGCCATGGGCGTGTACCAGCCCTTCTACTTCTGGGGCGTGGCGATGACGTCGGTCGCGGTGGGCTCCCTGATCGCGATCTGCAGCGCGCCGCTCCTGATCACGGTGCTGGCCGCCCTGTTCCTCGAGGAGCGGATCGACACGCGCACGTGGACCGCCCTGCTGGTGGGGATCACGGGAACCGCGATGCTGACGCTCGGACCCCACGGGCTCACGAAGCCACCGCCGGGCTTCCTGGTCGGCGTGGCGCTCGAGCTCGGCGCCGGTCTCATGTATGCCGTGTACGCGGTGGCCGTGAAGGGTCTGGTCCATCGCGCGCCGCCGCTGAGCATCGCCGCGGTGACCTTCTCGATCGCGGCGCTCACCCTCCTCCCGCTGCTCCTCGTGGAGCGGCCGGTGGCCGACGCGCGCGGGTGGGCGCTCCTGATCTATCTGGGCGTGGTGCCGACCGCGGTGGCGTACGCGCTCTACACCATCGGGCTCCGGACGACACGGGTGACCGTGGCCGGCGTGCTGGGCCTCCTCGAGCCGCTGACGGCCACGCTCCTCGGCGTCCTGTTCTTCGGGGACCGGCTCGGTCAGGTCGGCGTGGTCGGCGCGGCGCTCCTGCTCGTGGCGGTCGTGGGGCTCACGACCCGGCGCTGAGCAGCGCGCCCGCCTCCGCCGGCGGGAAGCGGAACGTCTCCGGCGCGGCGCTCTCCACGCCCGCCTCCACGAGCCGGGCCATGTCCAGGCGCGCCTCGGCCGCCGCGACGGCCTCGGCCGACGCGCGCGTCTCCGGGTGCTTGGGGACGAACAGGGTGCAGCAGTCCTGGTCGGGCTCGATCGAGATCTCGAAGGTCCCGATGGCGCGCGCCTCGCGGATGATCTCCTCCTTGTCCGTGCCGATGAGCGGGCGAAGGACCGGCATTCCGACCGCTTCCGTCATCCGGGCGATGTTCTCGAGGGTCTGCGAGGCCACCTGCCCCAGGCTCTCGCCGGTCACGAGGGCGAGCGCGCCGGTCTTTCGTGCGATCGCCTCGGTGATCCTCGCCATGAGGCGGCGGTAGACGACCACGCGGAGCGGCGCGGGCACGCCGAGCACGACCTCCCGCTGGATCTCGCCGAAGGGCACCAGCCACAGGCGGGCCGAGAACTGGTGCCGCACGAGCCGCTCGACGAGCGCGCGCACCTTCCGCTGCGACGTGTCGGCCAGATACGGGACCGAATGGAAGTGCACGAACTCCACCTCGCAGCCGCGCTTCTGGAGCCGGCAGCGCGGCGACCGGCGAGTCGATCCCGCCCGAGAGGAGGGCCGCCACGCGTCCCGAGACCCCCACCGGCAGGCCGCCGGGTCCGGTCACCCGGTCGACGAACACGAATGCCTCCCGCGGGAGGAGGTCCACGCGCACGTTCAGGGTCGGCTCGGTCAGGTTGACGCGAGTCGCGAAGTGCCGGAGGACGAGCGCGCCCAGCTCCCGGTTGATCTCATCCGACGGCATCGGAAAGACCTTGAACGTCCGGCGGGCGGTGATGCGGAACGACTCGAAGGTCCGGCCCTCGAGAAGCTGGAGCACGGCGGCCTGAACGACCGGCCATTCCGGGGGAATGGAGAGCGCCGGCGCAAAGTAGGCGATGCCGAAGACGGTGCCGATCCGCTCCCGTACCTCCGGGAGATCGGCCTCGGGGTCGAGGTCCAGGACCAGGCGGCCGGGGAGCCGCCGGACGCCGCGCACGCCGCAGCCCGCCGTGGCCGCGAGCAGATTCCGTCCGAGCCGTCGGAGAAACAGCGGCCGGTTGCCGCCCTTGAGGCTGATCTCGTGGTAGTGGACGACGATGCACGGCAACGGCGCCCGCGCCACGGTGCTACGGCTCCCGCTCGGGTCCCTTCCGGTGCTTGGGACGTCGGCGGTAAACGGTCGGCGGATCCTCGACCTTGGGAGGCTTCCGCGGCATCGGCTTCCGAGGCCGCGCCGGCCGGGGGGCGCGCTTCCTCGGCACGGGAACGTCAGTACTCCGCGCCGGGGAACGTCGACACGCTCGCATGCCGCCCGGCGAGGCGGTACATCTTCACGCCGCCCCAGGCCGCGCCGTCGAGCGTGCTCAGGATGCCGTCGTGGATGGCCCAGCTCCGTCCCCGAATGGACCGATCGAACCCTTCCCGCCGGAACGGGGTCGACCCGTCGAGCGCCTTGTGGAGACGGCCGCCCGCGCGGAACTCCCGGTCGATGGTCTCCATCAGGTCCCGGCCGAGCAGGTAGTCACAGCCGTGCCGCTCGTAGAGGAGCGCCGAGTGATAGAAGAGCGGCTCCACGAGGAACAGATCATTTCCGAAGAGACGAGAGAAGTCTTCCATGGCGTCGAGGACGCGCCCGAGGAGCCCGAGCCCGGGCCGAACCTGCCCCGGGGCGAGCCCGGCCGCCGCCGCCCGCCGCTCCTCGGGGAGATTCCGCGTCAGCGTCCCGAGGAGGGTCTCCTGGCCGTCGTCGTCCCGGTCGATCCCGAATCGCTGGGAGGCGGGATCCGTGACCTGCACGAAGGAGAGCTCCGGAACGCCGAACGGACCGATCTCGACGTCGACGAGGACGACCGGGTCGCGATCGTCGCGCGAGGCGCGGAGCTCGACGCGGGCCCAGCTCTGCTCCGGCGGCGCAAAGATCCGGAGGAGCCGATGACCCGCGCCGTTCAACCCCGTGGCCTGGCTGACCCCGAAGCGCGCGCACACCTCGGCGGGCATGAGCCGCCCGTACAGGCCCTCACGAATCGGCGCCGGGAGCCCGTTCAGCTCGTGGAGGGAGCCGAGCTCGAGACCGGCGACCCGCGCGTCCGTCAACCCGCCGTCCCGTCCTCGTGCGGCGCGGGGAGCGACGCCGCCCGCGCGGCTCCGGTCGCCTGCCGGTCCCAGAGGGCACGCGCCCGCGCGAGGTCCTCCGGGGTGTTGAGATTCATGAACGCGAGGTCCGGGTCGGCGAAGGGCCGGAGGTCGCTCGCGCTCACGCGAACGACCCGGAGATCGTCGAGCAGGTCGCCGATCTTGAGCTGCCCCGCCCGGAGCCGCCGCTCCATCGCCGGGAGACATGCCTTTCGGTAGACGGCGTGGAGAGTCTGCGGTCCACCGGCCGCCTCGGGAATGACCGCGTCGGCCTCGCCGGCGCGCGCCGACAAATAGCGGAGGAGCGGGGCCGACAGGAAAGGCATGTCGCTCGCGACGCAGAGGGCCGCGTCACCGGGCGCCGCCCGGAGGCCGGAGTAGAGGCCCCCGAGCGAGCCGCCATCCGGAAAGACGTCGCCCACCATCGGAAGGCCGAGAGACGCGTAGAGCTCGGGGGTGTTCGTGACAACCAGGCAGTCCGACAAGACCGATCGCAACGTCTCCGCTATGTGCTCAATCAGTGGGCGGCCACCGAACGGAAGGAGCGCCTTCGGGGACCCACCCATCCGCCGGCTCCTGCCGCCGGCGAGAATCACACCGCTCACGCGCGGCATCACCAAAACCGCTCGCATGATAGCACCGGCGCGTCGCCCAGCCTCAACATCTAGGACGACCGGTAGCTCGCACGGGATTCCAGACGCCTCGGGCGCTCCGTTCTGTTGCGCAACAAGCCAGGCACGCGTCCCGCTGATGTCCTGTCCCCTGCTGGACGCCTCCGGAACTGTAGGGGCTGACACGCGCCGAGCGCGGTATCCGCCCTATCCGCTCCCTACTGTCGAGGGCCCGTCAGGCCGCCGCCTGGATCTCGCGCAGCGAGCGGTCGTAACCCTGCACGATCCCGGCGATCTCGGCGTCGCCGTGGGCGCTCGACAGGAAGCTGTGCCGGGGATGGATGAGAACGCCCTCGCTCAGGAGGAAGAGGAACAGGGCCTGCGCCAGGTCCGCGTCCTCGGGGGCGGCGTCCCGGACGCTCATCACCGGCCCGTCGACGAACCGGAAGGCGAACAGCGAGCCGAGCCCGCAAGCGCTGAGCGGGATGCCGAGGGCCGCCGCCTTGGCCGGCACCTCCCGGCGGATGCGATCACCCTGCGCGTTCATCGTCTGGTACAGCTCGCGATGCTCCCGGAGAAAGTCCAGCGTCGCGTTCGCCGCCGCTACCGAGGTCGGGTTGCCGTTGAAGGTGCCGCCGTAGGCCACGGGCTCCCGCCCGGCCTTCTTGGCGTCGGGCACCGACATGAGCCGCATGAGGTCGCGCGAGCCCGCGACCGCGCCGAAGGGAAAGCCGCCGCCGAGAATTTTCCCGAAGGCCGCCAGGTCGGCGCGGATGCCGTAGTGCTCCTGCGCCCCGCCGAGCGCAACCCGAAACCCGGTGATGACCTCGTCGAAGATGAGCACCACGCCGTGGCGGGCGGTGACCGCGCGAAGCGCCGCAAGGAACTCGGGGGTCCCCGGAATCGACCCGGCCGAGCCTTGCACCGGCTCGACGATGACCGCGGCCAGCTCGTGGGCGTGGGCCGCGATGAGGTCGAGGGCGGCCGGGTGGTTGAACGGCAGCACGATGGTGTTCCTCACGGTCTCCTCGGGGATACCGGGCGACTCCACCGTGGCGACGGGCGCCTCGACCGGCCCCGCCTGCTCGGGCTTGTACTGCACGCTCATCATCACCGTGTCGTGAACGCCGTGGTACCCGCCCTCGAACTTGGCGATCTTCTTCCGGCCCGTGTACGCGCGGGCCAGGCGGAGGGCGTGGAGCGTCGCCTCCGAGCCCGAGCTGCAGAACGTCGTCATCTCGGCGCCGGGCACCGAGTCGATCACCTTCTCGGCCAGCTCCGCCTCACCCGCGTGCGGAAGGGCGTATACGGTCCCGTTCATCAATGCCCGCATCACCGAGGCGGTGACGGCCTCGGGTGAGTGACCCAGGATGACCGGGCCGAAGCCGAGGCGGCAGTCGACGTACTCGTGACCGTCGACGTCCCAGATCCGCGCGCCCCGCGCGTCGCGGACGTAGAGGGGATGAGGATCGGCGTAGCGGATGTTGCTCGTGACGCCGCCCGGCATGAGCTGCCGCGAGCGCTCGTACAGCTCGCCCGAGGCCTTCGACTGCCGCGCGAGCTTCTCCTGGGCGACCCGCAGGGCCGCCTTCCCGTTCAGGGTCTTCATCGATCCTCTCCCTTTGGTTCGCGAGGTACCCGCCGGCTTCGCGGGCGGGGGCGCATCCCCCGCCCGCGAACGCCCGATACGGGGCTAGCCCGCCTTGTACTCGTTCCAGACCTGCGTCCACTTCTCGATGTTGGTCGGCGCGTCCAGCATGATCATCTTGCCGATGGCATCCCAGTTCTTCATGCCGACGGCCGCCACGAGCGCGCTCTGCCCCTTCTGCTCCAGGAGCTTGATGGCCTGCTCGCTGTTGACCGGGTACTTGGACTTCATGGCCAGCGCGGCCTGGCTCTCCGGGGAGCCGAACGAGTTGATCCACTGGATCGCGGCGTCGCGGTGCGCGGCGCCCTTGACCAGCATATTGCCGTCCACCCACCCGGTCGTGCCCTCCTTCGGGAACACGAAGCCGAAGTCGGCGCCGCCGGCGTCCTTGATCCGATAGCACACCCCGGGCGACGGGCAGAAGCCGAGATCCCCCTCCCCGGAGGCCATCGCCTTCACGAAGTCCGACGAGGCGGCGGTGAATGTCTTGATCAGCGGTCGCTGCTCCATGAGCTTCTTCTTCACCTGCTGCAGCTGGTCATCCGTCAGGTTGAACGGCTCCTTGAACCCGAGGTAGATCGCGACGGCGGCGATGTACTCCGAGGGCCGGTCCATCTGGATGATGCGCCCCTTGTACTTCTTGTCCCAGAGGATGTCCCACGAGGTGAACTCCGGGATCGTGCCCTTCCGGTAGACGATGGGCTCCGCCGACCACTGGTTGGGGAACTGCATCATCTTGCCGTCGGCCATCTTCCAGATCTTCAGGCTCTTGAGCGGAGGCGCGAGCGTCTTGCCGCTCGACATCTTGTCGAAGTCCAGCCCCTCGATGAGGCCAGCCTTGTTGTACTGGACCGGCCAGAAACCGTCCGACATGCTGATGTCGAACTGCTTGCCGCCGCCCTGCTTGACCTTCAGGTAGCCTTCGGAGTCGTCCTCGAAATTGATCGGGTTGATCTGGATCTTGGTCTTCGCGGTGAAGTCCTTCATGAGCTCCGGCAGCTGGTACACGGACCAGCTGAGCCAGTTCACGGGTCCGCCGCCCTGCGCGGCGGCCGGCCGCGCCCCACCGGCGCCCATGATCCCTCCGGCCACCGCCGCCGTGCCACGCAGGAACTCCCGCCGGGAGACCGCCTGCTTCGCCTGCTCGCTCATCTTGAGCCTCCTTGTACTGAGGGTGACACCCGGATCCCCGTCATTCCTCCGGCCCGCGGCCGGAGGTCGGCGCCCCGCTCCACTCACCCCCCGGCGGAGCCGGGCGCGCGCCGCCTGACCACAGTCTGGACCAGGAACATTCCCCCGAGGAGCGCGAGCGACGCGAGGACGATGAGGGTGGCCACGGCATTCACCGTGGGGGAGACGATCGTGCGCAGCATGCCCCACACGTAGAGCGGCAGCGTCTGCGTCGTGCTCGTCAGCAGGAACGTGATGATGAACTCGTCGAGGGAGAGCGTGAACGCGAAGATGCCCGCGGCGGCCAGCCCGGGGACCATGAGGGGCAGCGTCACCGACCGGAACGTGCGCAACCGGTCGGCGCCCAGGTCCATGGCCGCCTCTTCCAGCGTGCGGTCGAATCCGTACTGCTGGGCCGCGATCACGAAGAACGCGTACGGCAGCACGTAGGTCGCGTGGCCGATCAGGATCGTCGCGAGCGACAGCTCGATGTCGAGCGCCTTGAACAGCAGCATGAGGCCGAACCCCAGCATGATCGTCGGGACGATGAGCGGGATGATCAGGGCCTGGCGCAGCAGGCTCCGGCCGGGGAACCGGTGCCGCACGATGGCGTACGCTCCGGGGGTGGCGATCACCACGGCGATGAGCGCCGACAGCACGGCGATCATGAAGCTGTTCCAGACGGAGGTCATCAGCCACGGATCGTCGAGGGCTTCGCGGTACCACTGGACCGTGTACCCCGGCGGCGGGAAGACCCCGCCCGCGGCGGAGCTGAAGGAGAACAGGATGAGGAACGCCACCGGCAGGAAGAGGAAGGCGTACGTCAGGGTCGCGTAGCCGCCCAGGATGCCGAAGCGTCCGTGGCCCGGTCCGCTGCGCCGGGCGGTCAGCTGGCCCACCCCGCCGGCGTACACCCGCTCGAGATCGACCGAGCGCCCGAACAGCGCCACCGCCACCAGCGCCACCGCCAGCACCACGAACGACACCGCGGATCCCAGGGCGAAATCGAGGGAGGTCTTGAAGATCGTGACCTGGAGGTTCCCGATCATCGTGGCGTTCGCGCCGCCGAGCAGCGCGGGGGTCACGAACAGGCCGAGCGCGGGCACGAAGACGAAGATGACGGCGGCCTGCACACCCGCGAGGCTCAAAGGGAACGTGACGCGGCGGAACGTCGTCCAGGGCCCGGCACCGAGGTCCATCGCCGCTTCCTCGAGCGAGGCCCCGAGCTTCTCGAGCGACGTGTAGATGGACAGCACCGCGAAGGGGAGATACAGATAGATCCCCGCGATGACGACGGCCGTCATCGTGTACAGGAGCTGGATGGGCTGATCCACCACGCCGGCCCGGCGGAGCACGGAGTTGATGACGCCGTTGCTGGCCAGGATGCTCATCCACGCGTAGGTGCGGATCAGGAAGCTCGTCCAGAACGGCACCATGACCAGCACGATCAGGAGCCCCTGCCACCGCTGCGTTCGCCGGGCCAGGAAGTAAGCGAGCGGATAGGCGATGGCGATGCAGCCCACCGTCACCAGCGCGGCGATCTCGAGCGTGCGGCCCATGACGCGCGCGTACACCGGCTGGGTCAGGACGGCGCGGTAGTTGCCGAGGTTCCAGACCGGCTCGAGGTCGAAGTTGTGGTACCGCCACAGGCTGAACACCGCCATCGTGCCCATCGGCACCATGATGAACACGATCACCCACACGATGAGCGGCAGGGCCGGCAGCGCCGCCAGCACCGGGTGGGGTCCGATGCGGTGGGGCCTCCTCGCGCCGACCGGGCCGCCGCTCGAGCCTGCCACGGGTCCCCTACTCGAGCCGCTCGCCCCGGGGGGAGTCGAAGACCACGCAGTCAGCGTCGCTCCACTCCACCGCGATCGGCTCGCCGATGCGTCCGGCGCCGTTCTGGAGCTCGGCCGCGGAATCCTCGACCTGGAGAAGCCGGTCGCCGTCGAGCCGGACGACCAGAGTGGCGCGGCTGCCCAGGTACACGAAGTCCTCGAGCTGCCCCCGGAGCCCCCGGCCATCCTTGGTGACCCGCAGCTTCTCGGGCCGCACCGCTACGAGCACCCGCTCGCCAGCCGCCGGCGGCCGGGCGAGCGTCTTGCCGAATCTCCACCCGCCCTCCACCTCGATGGTCGCGCTGCGGCCAGCGCTCTCGCAAACCACGCCGGCGAGGAGGTTGCTGACGCCCACGAAGTTCGCGACGAAGGGCGTCCGCGGCCGGTCGTAGATCTCGCGCGGCGGCGCCAGCTGGACGATCCGCCCCGCGTCCATGACCGCGATGAGATCGGACATCGTCAGAGCCTCTTCCTGATCGTGCGTCACGTAGATGAACGTGATGCCGACCTCACGGTGCACGCGCTTGAGCTCGAGCTGCATCTCCTTGCGGAGCTTGAGGTCGAGCGCGCCGAGCGGCTCGTCGAGGAGAAGAATCGCGGGATGGTTGACGAGCGCGCGCGCGAGCGCGACCCGCTGTTGCTGGCCGCCCGACAGCTCGTGGGGGCGCCGGCGGTCCAGACCGCCGAGGCGCACCTGCTCGAGCGCCTGCCCCACGGTGCGCCGGATCTCGGCGGCGGGCCGCGACTTGACGCGCAGCCCGAACGCGACGTTCTCGAACACGCTCAGGTGCGGAAAGAGCGCGTAGTTCTGGAAGACGGTGTTGACGTTCCGTCGGTAGGCGGGCAGGCCGTCGACGCGCTCGCCCCGGATCGAGACCGATCCCGCCGTCTGGGCCTCGAAGCCGGCGACGATGCGGAGGGTGGTGGTCTTCCCGCAGCCGCTCGGTCCCAGGAGAGTGACGAACTGCCCGCGGGCGATGTCGAGCGACACGGCTTCGAGCGCGACGACTTCCCCGAATCGCTTCGTGACGTCGCGAAGCTCGAGGTCCGGAAGGTCTCCCTCGCGGGAGACTCTCGTGGTCTTCAAGAGCTCATGTGGTGCCAAGACTCCGCCGCGCCGGGACCCCAGCCTCGGTCCCGTCGTCGGGCCCGGTTCCAGCGCGACTATACTGCCGCCGTCGTGGGGCGACAAGGCGCTCAGCCCGCGAGATCCTCGGGAACCGGCACGACGGCGCCGGCGCGCAGGACGACGGGCGGCGTGCGGGTGAGATCGAGCAGCGTCGAGGCCGGACCGCCGGGCGTCGCGCCGCCGTCCAGGACGAGATCGACGCGATCACCGAGTCCCGCGATCACCTCATCGGCTGTCCGCGGGCTCGCCTCGCCGTGCGGGTTCGCGCTCGGCGCCGTCACGGGCCCTCCGAGCGCGCTGACCAACGCGCGCGCGACCGGGTGGCCGGGCAGCCGGACGGCGATCGTTCCGGTGCCTGCGGTGAGTGCGCCGGGGAGGTCGGCGTGTGCCCGGAGCACGAGCGTCAGCGCGCCCGGCCAGTACCGCGCCATGAGCCGACGGGCCAGCGCCGGCACATCGCGCGCGACCCGGCCCACCATCTCCAGCGAATCGACCAGCACGAGGAGGGGCTTGTCCGCGGGTCGGCCCTTCGCGTGAAACACCCTGGCCACCGCTCCCTCGTCGAGCGCGTTGGCGCCAAGGCCGTAGAAGGTCTCGGTGGGAAACGCGACGAGGGCACGGGCACGCAGGAGACGCGCCGCGGTCTCGAGCGCCGACGCGGCGGGGCGACTCGCGTCGACGACGAGTCGGGCTGGCACGCTCAAGGGACGGCGCCGGACTTGCCGAGGCGCCGGAGCGCGCGGTGACCGATGTCGCGCCGGTAATGCACGCCGTCGAACGTGATGTCCGCGGCCGCGGCATAGGCCTGAGCGACCGCCGCCCGAATGTCGGCCCCGAGCGCCGTCACGCCCAGGACGCGCCCGCCCGCCGTCGTCAGGCGCCCGTCGCGCAGAGCCGTGCCGGCGTGGAAAACGGTGACACCGGGGCGAGACTCGGCGCGCGCGATCCCCTCGATCGGCAGGCCGGTCGGATATTCGCCGGGATACCCACCGGACGCGAGCACCACGCACACGGCGGCCTCGTCCCGCCACGTCACCGACGGCGGCAGCCCGTGCCCCTCCGCGACCGCGTGGCAGAGCGGCAGGAGGTCGTCGACGAGCCGGAGCATGAGCACCTGGCACTCGGGATCGCCGAACCGCACGTTGTACTCGAGCACTCGCAAGCCCTTCGGCGTGAGCATGAGCCCGGCGAAGAGCACTCCCCGGTAGGGACGCCCCTCGGCCGCCATCGCGCGGATGGTCGGCTCGAGCACTGTCCGGACGACTTCCTCCGAGAGGGCCGCGTCGAGCGCCGGCGCGGGCGAGTACGCCCCCATGCCGCCCGTGTTGGGCCCACGGTCCCCGTCGAAGACGGCCTTGTGGTCCTGGGCCGACGCGAGCGGGCACACGCTCCGGCCATCGGTCAGCGCGAAGACGGAGATCTCCTCCCCTTCCAGGTACTCCTCGACCACCACCCGCGCGCCGGCCTCTCCGAACACGCGCCGCTCGAGCATGTCGTGGATGGCACGACCGGCCTCGGCGGGATCGGCGCACAGGACGGCGCCCTTGCCGGCCGCGAGGCCATCCGCCTTGACCACCGCCCGGCCACCCAGCTCCGCGACGAACGCGCGCGCCGCCGCGGGATCCTCGAAGGTGCCGAAGCGCGCCGTCGGGATGCCGTGCCGGTCGAAAAGATCCTTGGCGAAGGCCTTGGAGCTCTCCAGTGCCGCCGCGGCGCGCGAGGGGCCGAAGGCGAGGTGTCGCCTGGCCGTGAGCGCATCGACGAGCCCGAGCGCCAGGGGGCCCTCCGGCCCCACCACGGTGAGGTCGATCCGCTCGCGGCTCACCAGATCCGCGACCGCGAGGACGTCGTCGGCGCGCACGGGTACACACTCGGCCACGCTCGCGATCCCAGGATTCCCCGGCGCCGCGTACAGCGCCCCAAGCTTCGGGCTCCGGGACAGCTTCCAGGCGAGCGCATGCTCGCGGCCGCCGCCCCCGACCAGGAGGACGCGGAGACCGCTCACGAGCTCTCGCCGTTCACCCAGGCCCGGGCGATCTCCGCCCAGCGGCTGTCGGGGTCGAGCTCGAGGTATATGGCCCAGTGGCGCCGCGCCGACCTTCCGTCCCCTGCCCGCTCAAGCGCCGACGCCAGGTTGAAGTGGGCGTCGGCGTAGTCGGGCCGGATCTCCAGCGCGCGCCGATACCAGAGGGTCGCCTGCGCCACGTTGCCGAGATCGTCGTACAGCGACCCGAGGTTGTACGCCGCCTCCGCGAGCGTCGGCTCCGCGACAAGCGCCACCTCGTAGTGCCGCCGCGCGTCCTCGTGGCGCCCCATCCGGTGCTGGAGCAGGCCCAGGTTGTTCCAGGCCGGCCCGTGGTCCGGGGCAAGCGTCGTCACCCGCTGGTAGGCCTCGACTGCCTGGGTCCACTGGTCCGGATCACCGTCGAGCTCGGACGCGAGCTCGAACCAGCGCTCCACCTCGCTGCCCCCCGGCGGCGCGAGGGGCCGCACGAGCCCGCGAAGCGCGGAGACCCGCGCCTCCTCGGCGAGCCCCTTCTCGGAGAACTCCATCACGATCTGGCCCGACGGCTCGTGGAGCCTCGCGTCGCGCTCGATGAAGATCTCGCCGTCGCGGACGGTGACCCGCAGCTCGGCGAGCGGCGCCTCCGACTGGGGCCCGAGCCGGCGGAGCGTGTCGAGCGCCCGGCGAATCTGGCGCACCGTCGCGCCCTGGTCGAGGAGCGTCCGGGCGACCCGCAAGGCGACCAGGTCGCGGAAGGTGTACTGGTCGGTGCTGCCGGCCGGATGAAGGAGTCCGAGCCGCCGGAGCTGGTCCGTGCGTCGCGGGTTCAGAGCCAGGAGCCGGACCACGTCCCGCTCCGTGAAGACCCAGCCGGGCGCGGTCAATGCTTGAAGTGGCGGATTCCGGTGGTGACCATGGCCATGCCGTGCTCGTCGGCCGCCGCCACGACCTCGTCGTCCCGGATCGAGCCCCCCGGGTGGATGGCGGCCGTGACACCCGCCTTCGCCACGACGTCGAGCCCGTCCCGGAACGGGAAGAACGCGTCCGAGGCCACGACGGCGCCGGCGAGCTCGTGACCGTGCTCGCGCGCCCGCATGACGGCGAGGCGCGCGGCGTCCACCCGGTTCATCTGGCCCGCGCCGACTCCGAGGACTTGGTCCTCCGAGGTCAGGACGATCGCGTTGGACTTCACGTGCTTGGCGACCTTCCACGCGAAGCGGACGGCCCGCCACTCGACCGGCGTGGGCTGGCGCCGGCTCACCACGTGGACGGCCACCGGGTCGAGGCCGACCACGTCCGCTTCCTGAACCAGAAGCCCCCCGGGCACGCTCCGGACCTCGAGCGGCGCGGCGCCGGCCGGCGGCCGGCCCACCGGAAGCTCCAGCACGCGGAGCTTCTTCTTGGTGCGCCGGAGCTCCTCGAGGGCGTCCGGCTCGAAGGCCGGCGCGAAGAGGATCTCCAGGAGAATGCCTGTCAGCGCGTCGACGAGGGCCCGGTCGACGGGCCGGTTGACGCCGACGATCCCGCCGTAGATCGAGACCGGATCCGAGGCCCGCGCCCGCCCGAAGGCCGTCACGATGTCCTGCCCCACCGCGGCCCCGCAGGGATTCGTGTGCTTCACCACCACGGCCGCGGGCTCGGTGAACTCGACGAGCAGGCCCAGCGCCCCGGCGAGGTCGAGGAGGTTGTTGTAGGACAGCTCGGGACCGTGGAGCTGCCGCAATGCCCCGAGACCACCCGCGCCGAGCGCGGGACCGACCGGCCGGTAGAAGGCGGCGCGCTGGTGCGGGTTCTCCCCGTAGCGCAGCGGGGTCACCCGCTCGGCGTCGAGGTGCATGACCGGAGGAAAGCGGAGGGCGTCGCCGGCAACGGGGCCCGTCGCGGGGACCGGCGTCCTGAGCCACGCGGCAATCGCCGCGTCGTATTGCGCCGTGCGCCGGAACGCCTCCAGCGCGAGCCGCTGCCGCGTTTCCGGCGAAAGCACGCCCCCCGTTCGGCTGAGCTCCTCCAGGACCGGCGCGTACTGGCCCGGATCGACCAGCACCACCACGCCGGCGTGGTTCTTGGCGGCCGCCCGGATCATGGCGGGACCGCCTACGTCGATCTGCTCGATCGCTTCCTCGAATGGGATGCCTTCCTTCGCGACCGTGGCCTCGAACGGGTACAGGTTCACGGCGACCAGGTCGATCACGCCGATGCCGTGAGTCGCGAGCGCCTGCTGGTGCGCGGGCACGTCGCGGCGGGCGAGGATCCCTCCGTGGATGAACGGGTGGAGGGTCTTGACCCGTCCGTCGAGCATCTCGGGAAACCCGGTCACCTCGGCGACCTCGCGGACCGTCAGCCCCGCGGACGTGAGGGCTCGCGCCGTGCCACCGGTCGAGACGAGCTCGACGCCGAGGTCGGCGAGGCCGCGGGCGAGGTCCACGAGTCCCGTCTTGTCGGAGACGGACAGGAGCGCGCGGCGGATCTCGGTCACCTGGCTACGTCGCCTCGCGACCCGGATCGCCCGGGCGTCCCGGGGCCCTCTCCCCGCCCCGACACCCGCCGGCCCTCGATCCGGAGGCGTCCCTCCGCGTACAGCCGGATCGCCTCGGGGTAGAGGCGATGCTCCTCGACGAGGATCCGCGCCGCCAGCGTCTCCTCCGTGTCATCGTCGAGGACGGGCACGGCGGACTGGAGCACGATCGGGCCCGTGTCCACGCCGTCATCGACGAAGTGGACGGTTGCCCCGGCGACCTTGACGCCGTGCTGGATGGCCTGGCGCTGGGCGTGGAGGCCCGGGAACGCCGGAAGCAGCGCCGGATGGACGTTCAGGATCCGACCCGGGAAGCGCCGGACGAACTCGACCGAGAGCACCCGCATGTACCCGGCCAGGCAGACCAACTCGACCGAGTGCCGATCCAGCACATCCGCGACCGCCTCGTCGAACGCCACCCGGTCCGGATAGGCCTTCGGGTCGAGATGCACCGCGCTGGCGCCGGCCCGGCGCGCGCGCTCGAGCGCGGGCGCATCCTTCCGGTCGCTCACCACCACGGCCACCCGGGCGGGACAGCGGCCGGCCTCGACCGCGTCCAGGATGGCCTGGAGGTTCGACCCCCGACCCGAGGCGAGCACACCGAGGACGAGGGGGACCGATCGCATCGCGGGCTCATTCTACCGCAAGCCCGTAGGCCTGAATGACGGGCCGGGCCGGCGACGACGATCCGCCGGGCCTCGTTCGGACCTTCGCGCCGCGCGCGAGTCACCACGCGCGGACAGGCTGTCGCTGTCCAGTAGAAATGTCCGCCTAACTGTTCAGTGAAAATGTCCGCCCTCCTGGAGGGCACGCTGACGGTTGCGTTCACGTTGGCGGCGGGAGAAGGTCTGCCGCCAGGGATGTGGGCGGGCGGGCTGGCGCAGGTGCTGGGCCAGGGCGGTGAGCGCCGCGATCGGTGAAGATCGCCCGTTTTGGCCAAGGGGGAGATGGCGGCCCCCTGCCTCAGAAGGGCTCGGCGAGGCGCGTAGGCGTTGCGCCCGGCGAGGGACGAGGACGAAGTCGGCCGACGGGGGCGGATCGGTGACCAGGCGTCGCCGCTGATAGTCGACCAGCACGCGGCCATCGAGGCATTCGCGGACCTCGACGCGGCAGCCCGCGTAGGAGCGTCCGTGCGGGCCGCGCGGGATCTGGACCATGCGCGGGCCGAGGTGGACGGTGTTGTCCCGGGCGACCCGGCGGGTGTAGCGGCAGCTGAGGCGATCGGCGAGGTCGCGGGGCGGTCGCTGCCAGACCGGCGTGGTCTCCGCAGGGGGCTGGGCAAAGCGGCGGTTGTGGGCAGCCAGGTAGGTGGGCAGGAAGGCCTCGGCCGCCTCGAGGGTGTGGATCTCGCGGAGGCGGAGTTCGGCGACGAGGCGATCCTGCAGGGTGGCCCACAGGCGTTCGATGCGGCCCTTCGCCTGGGGCGAGTGGGCGGCGATGTAGCCGATGCCAAGATCCCGGAGGGCCTGGCCGAAGTGGGTCGGATGCTGCGCGCCCTGCAGTTCCTCCTCGAGCGTCCAGTGCGCGTCGTTCCGCACGAAGACGCCGAGGCGATCCCCGTAGAGGGTCACGGGCAGCCCGTCCCGTGCAGCGAGGCGGCCCAGCAGGGTGAGATAGCCGTGCAGGTCTTCGGCGGGGCGGAAGTGGAGGGCCACGACGGTGCTCGTCGCGTCGTCGATGGCGCCGAGGAGGAAGACGCGGGTGCCGGTGCCGAGCCAGTCGAACTCGCTGCCGTCCACCAGCACGAGGGCGCCCAGGCGGGCACGGCGCGGGCGGCGGGCGCGGTGCTGCGGCGGCCGGCGCCGGCGCTTGGGCGGCAGGCCCAGGGTCCGGCGAAGCCGGCGGACGGTACTGCGGCTGACGGCCAGGCCCTCGAGCTCGCGGAGGGTCTCGGTGGCGTGGCAGTCATTGAAGTCCCGGTAGGTGGTCTGGACCAACTCGGCCACGCGGTCGCGGATCTCGACGTCAAGGCGCCGTGGCGACGGCCGGCCCCGGTGGCGATGCACCAGGCCCCGCACCCCCTCGGCCCGATACCGGGCCTTGAGGCGGCGGAACTGCCGGAGGCTGATCTCCAGGGCGTGGGCCCCTTCCGCGGTGGTGATCTTCCCGGCCACCGCCGCTTGCACCGGGCCCGGCCGGCGGGCCTCCTTGCGACTCATCGTGACGGTCTCCCATGTCTCCATGGGAGGACATTTCTACTGAACAGTTAGGGGAGGACATTTCTATAGACCAACAGCACCCACGCGCGGACAGGCTCGCGCTAGGGCTCGATTAGGAGTATCCTTGTGCCGGCCGCGAAGCTCCCCCGGCGTCCTCGGGAGCGCCGCCGGCAGGTGCTGCGCCTCGTGACCCCAACGTCGGGGGAGGTAGCGATGGACCGCGGCTCCACCGGATCGTTCCGTCCTGTCTCCTGATGTCGTCGTGCCGCGCGCACGGCGACGTGCCGGTCACGAAGGCAACCATCCGCGCGTTTCGCCCCCACCTCAGGGGATGCCCGCTGTCAGGTCGTCGGAAGACGAGGAGGCCCGCGCCATGACGGGACGACGCAGCTTCATCGCTACGGCCGGGGGGCTGGTGGCCGCGGCCGGCGCCGCCGCCATCGTCGACGCCCCATACGTCATCGCCCAGCCGAAGATCCAGTGGCGCATGTCCACGGCCTGGCCGCCCCAGCTCGACAACCTGCAAAAGTCAGCCGAGCAGCTGGGGAACCTCGTCGGCGAAATGAGCGGCGGACGATTCACGATGCAGGTCTATCCCGGCGGCCAGATCATGGCGCCCTTCGCCTGCTTCGACGCGACCTCCAAGGGAGAGATCGAAGCGTTCATGGCCGCGGGCACGTACTGGGTCGACCGGGATCCGGCCACCGCCTGGTTCTCCTCCATCCCCTTCGGCATGGACCCGCATGGGATGGCCGCCTGGTACCAGCACGGGGACGGCCTCAAGCTCTGGGAGGAGACGTTCGCGCCCTTCAATCTCATCCCGCGCCTCGGCCCGGCGTTCGCGCCCCAGATGGGTGGATGGTTCCGGAAGAAGATCAACACGCTGGCCGACTACAAGGGGCTCCGGATGCGCATCGCGGGCCTCGGAGGCCAGGTCATCGCCAAGGCCGGCGCCACGCCGGTGCTGACGCCCGCGGCCGAGATCTACCCCTCGCTCGAGAAAGGCGTGATCGACGCCGGCGAGTGGGTCGGCCCGCACGACGACATGAAGCTCGGCCTCCACAACACGGCGCGCTACTACTACTATCCCGGATGGCACGAGCCCGGGACCGTGAGCGAGTTCGGCTTCAACAAGAAGGCGTACGAGGGGCTGCCCGCGGACCTCCGGCGCATCCTTGACCTGGCCGCGACCGCGACCCAGGTCCACGGCGTCCTGGACTTTCACGCCAAGAACGCCGTCGCCCTCGAGCGCCTCAAGACGGAGTTCAAGGACAAGATCGAGCTCGTCCAGTTCCCGGCGCCGGTCTTGCGCGAGCTGAAGAAGATCGCGATCCCGGTGATCAAGGAGTACTCGGAGAAGAGTCCGATGGCCCGGAAGGTCCACGCGTCCTTCACGAAGTTCCAGACCCTGGTGGGCGGATGGGACCGCGTCGCCGAGGGCGCCTACCAGCAGCTCCTGGCCGGGTGATCGGCGCTTGATCACCACCGGCGAAGGTCACCTCGATCCGGGAGAGAGGCCATTCCAGTGAAACGACGCCGATTCATCGTGAAGGCGGGCGGCGCGTTGGCGGCCGCCGGGGCCGCAGTCATCGTCGACGCCCCCAACGTCATTGCGCAGCCGAAGATCCAGTGGCGGATGTCGACCGCATTCGCTCCCTCACTCGACATGCACAACGGGGCAGCCCAGCTGCTGGGCCAGATGGTCGACCAGATGAGCGGAGGCCGCTTTCGGATCGAGGTCTTTCCCGGCGGCCAGATCATGGCGCCGTTCGAGTGCTTCGACGCCGCTTCCAAGGGCACGATCGAAACGTTCATGGGTTCGCCGCAGTACTGGGCCGGCAGAGAGCCCGCGCTCGAGTGGTTCGGGACCATACCGTTCGGCATGAACGCCGAGGGCATGGCCGCCTGGTTCTATCAGGGCGACGGACTCAAGCTCTGGGAGGAGGGCTACGCCCCCTTCAACCTGGTGCCGCGCCCTGCTTTTCCGGTCGCCCCGCAGATGGGCGGCTGGTTCCGCAAGAAGATCAACACGATCGGCGACTTCAAGGGACTCAGGATGCGCATTCCGAATCTCGGCGGCAAGGTCATCGCGCGGACGGGGGCCACGACGCTGCTCACTCCGGGCGGCGAGATCTACGGCGCCCTCGAGCGAGGTGTCATCGACGCTGCGGAGTTTGTCGCGCCGTATGAAGACATGAAGCTCGGCCTTCACCAGACCGCCCGGTACTACTACTATCCCGGCTGGCACGAGCCCGGAACGATAAACGAGTTCGGCCTCAACAAGAAGGCGTACGAGGCCCTCCCCGTAGATCTGCGGCGGATGCTCGACCATGCATCCGCGGCGGTCCAAGTCCATAGCCGCACGGACTACCATACGAAAAATGCAATCGCGCTCGAGCAATTGAGAACGACGTTCAAGAGCAAGGTCGAGATTCTCGCCTTCCCGACGCCAGTCCTGCATGGCCTCCGGAAGCTGGCGATTGACGTCGTCAGGGAAGAATCCGAGAAGACCCCCATGGCCCGCAAGGTGCACGCGTCCTATACGAAGTTCCAGGCGCTGGTCGGACCGTGGGACCACGTCGCAGAAGGCGCCTACCACCAGCTCGTGGCGGGGTGACATCGAGGCCTCGACGTTTCGCGCGCCAGCATGGCATCTCCGAGATAGACAGGGGGAGCACCGATGGAACGACGCCGATTCATCGTGAGGGCGGGCGGCGCGCTGGCCGCCGCCGGGGTGGCCGCGGTCGTCGACGCCCCTCACGTCATCGCCCAGCAGAAGGTGCAGTGGCGGATGTCTACGGGCTGGACCGGATCGCTGGACATCGTCCAGGGTGCCGCGGAGCGGCTGGGCAAGATCGTCGACGAGATGAGCGGAGGCCGATTCCGGATCGAGGTCTTCCCCGGCGGCCAGATCATGCCGCCGTTCGAGTGCTTCGACGCCGCCTCGCGCGGCACGGAGATCCAGGCCTTCATGGGGTCCCCGCAGTACTGGAGCGCCAAGGAGCCGGCCATCGAGTGGTTCGGGAGCATCCCGTTCGGCATGAACCCCGAGGGCATGGCCGCATGGTTCTACCAAGGTGACGGCCTCAAGCTCATGGAGGAGGCGTACGGCGCCTTCAACCTCGTGCCCCGTCCCGCGATGGCCGACAGCCCGCAGATGGCGGGCTGGTTCCGGAGGAAGGTCAACACGATCGGCGACTTCAAGGGGCTCAAGATGCGGATCGTGAACCTCGGGGGGAAGGTCTACGCGCGAGCGGGCGCCACGACCGTGCTCACTCCGGGCAGCGAGATCTACGCCGCGCTCGAGCGCGGCGTGATCGACACCGCCGAATGGATCGGGCCGCACTACGACATGGCGATCGGCCTACACCAGACGGCGCGCTACTACTACTACCCGGGCTGGCACGAGCCGGGCACGACGCTCGATTTCGGCTTCAACAAGAAGGCCTACGACGCGCTCCCGACCGACTTCCGCCGGATGCTCGATCACGCCGCCGCGGCGGTTCAAGTCTACGGTTACGCGGAGCACCACGCGAAGAACGCCATCGCCCTCCAGCGGCTTCGGACGGAGTTCAAGGACAAGGTGGAGGTGCTCCCCTTCCCACCGCCCGTCATTCGCGACCTCAGGAAGCTGGCCGGCGAGGTCCTGAAGGAGGAATCAGAGAAGACGCCGATGGCCCGGAAGGTGCACGCGTCGTTCACGAAGTTCCAGGCGCTCTTGAGCCCGTGGGACCACGTCGCCGAAGGCGCCTACCATCAGCTCGTGGCGGGGTAGATCGAAGGCCCGGTCACATGAATCAACATCGGCTCTCCCCGACATGGAGGTGAACCCATGGAACGACGCCGCTTCATCGTAAAGGCAGGCGGCGCGCTGGCGGCCGCCGGGGCCGCCGCCGTCGTCGACGCCCCGAACGTCATCGCCCAGCCGAAAGTTCAGTGGCGAATGCCCACCGCGTTCCCGGCGGTGCTCGAGATGCTCCAAGGTCGGGCCGAGCGGCTGGCAACGATCGTCGACGAGATGAGCGGCGGGCGGTTCCGCATCGAGGCGCTCCCGAGCGGCCGGATCATGCCGCCCTTCGAGTGCTTCGATGCCGCCTCCAAAGGCACGATCGAGGCATTCATGGGCACCTCGGCCTACTGGTACCAGAGGGAACCCGCGATCGAGTGGTTCACGAGCATCCCCTTCGGGATGAACAACGCGGGCATGTCCGCCTGGTTCTATCAGGGTGACGGGCTCAAGCTCTGGGAGGAGACCTACGCGCCCTTCAACCTGGTACCGCGTCCATCCCCGGTCGTCGCCCCGCAGATGGCGGGCTGGTTCCGGAAAAAGATGAACACGATCGCCGACTACAAGGGCCTCAAGATGCGGATCGGCACGGGACTCGGCGGCAAGGTCATTGCCAAGGCAGGGGGGGCCGCGGTCCTCACCCCGGCCGACGCGATCTATTCGGCGCTCGAGCGCGGCGTGATCGACGCCGCCGAATGGGTCGGCGCCACACGACGACCTGAAGCTACGTCTCCACAAGACCGCGCGGTACTACTACTACCCGGGCTGGCACGAGCTGAGCAACGTGAACGAGTTCACCTTCAACAGGAAGGCTTACGAAGCTCTCCCGGTCGACCTCCGGCGGACTCTCGACCACGCCGTCGCGGCAGTTTCCGTGCTATGGCAGCGCGGAATACAACATGAAGAACGCCATCGCGCTGGAGCGTCTCAAGACGGAGTTCAAGGGCCAGGTCGAGGTCCTCCGGTTCCCGGCGCCGCTGCTGCGGGATCTCAAAGCTGGCGGCGGAGGTCGTCAAGGAGCAATCAGAGAAGACGCCCATGGCCCGCAAGGTCCATGCCTCCTACACGAAGTTCCAGGCGCTCGTCGGCCCATGGGACCACGTCGCCGAAGGCGCCTACCACCAGCTCGTAGCGATGTAGATTGGAATCCCGGTCGCCGTGGACGAACATCGGCTCTCCCCGACAAGGAGGAGCCACCGCCGTGAGCGACGCCGATTCATCCTGAAGGCAGGCGGTGCGCTGGCGGCCGCCGGAGCCGCAGCCGTCGTCGACGCCCCGCACGTCATCGCTCAGCCAAAGATCCAGTGGCGCCTGTCGACCGCCTGGCCCCCGGTTCTCGACATGCTCCAAGGTCGCGGCCGAGCGGTTGGCGACAGGTCGTCGACGAGATGAGTGGTGGGCGGTTCCGCATCGAGGCGCTTCCCGAGCGGCCGGATCATGCCGCCGCTCGAGTGTTTCAATGCCGCCTCGCAGGGCACCATCGAGGCGTTCATGGCACCTCGGCCTACTGGGCGACCAGAGGGAGCCCGCGCTCGAGTGGTTCACGACCATTCCCGTTCGGCATGAACCCCGCGGGCATGGCGGCGTGGTACTCCCAGGGTGACGGACTCAAGCTCTGGGAGGAGGCTTACGCTCGCCTTCAACCTCGTCCGCGTCCAAGCCCCGGTCGTCGCCCCGCAGATGGCGGGCTGGTTCCGGAAGAAGATGAACACGATCGCCGACTACAAGGGCCTCAAGATGCGGATCGGCACGGGGCTCGGCGGCAAGGTCATTGCCAAAGCGGGAGGCGCCGCGGTCCTCACCCCGGCCGCCGAGATCTATTCTGCCCTCGAGCGCGGCGTGATCGACGCCGCCGAATGGGTCGGCGCCGCACGACGACCTGAAGCTCGGCCTCCACAAGACCGCGCGGTACTACTACTACCCGGGCTGGCACGAGCTGAGCAACGTGAACGAGTTCACCTTCAACAAGAAGGCCTACGACGCGCTCCCGGTCGACCTCCGGCGGACTCTCGACCACGCCGTCACGGCAGTCTCAGTTCTATGGCCGCGCGGAATACAACATGAAGAACGCCATCGCGCTGGAGCGTCTCAAGACGGAGTTCAAGGGCCAGGTCGAGATCCTCAGGTTCCCGGCGCCGCTGCTGCGGGATCTCAAAAGCTGGCGGCGGAGGTCGTCAAGGAGCAATCAGAGAGGACACCCATGGCCCGCAAGGTCCATGCCTCCTACACGAAATTCCAGGCGCTGGTCGGGCCATGGGACCAGGTCGCCGAAGGCGCCTACCATCACTCGTAGCGATGTGATCGGATTCCCGGCCGGCGGGGGCGGACTCGTCTCCCCGCATGAAGGAGGCGCACCGCCGTGGAGCGACGCCGCTTCATCGTGAAGGCAGGCGGCGCGCTGGCGGCCGCCGGGGCCGCGGCCGTCGTCGACGCCCCGCACGTCATTGCGCAGCCCAAAGTCCAGTGGCGGCTGTCCACGACCTGGACCCCGGCGCTCGACGTGCTGCAGGGCGCGGCGGAGCAGCTCGCGCGGCTGGTGGACGAGATGAGCGGCGGACGGTTTCGGATCGAGGTCTTCCCAGGCGGCCAGATCGTGCCGCCGTTCGAGTGCTTCGACGCGGCCTCGCAGGGCAAGATCGACGCGTTCATGGGTGCTTCTTACTACTGGGTGGCGAGGGACCCGGCGGTGCAGTGGTTCTCGACCGTCCCGTTCGGCATGAACGCCGAGGCCATGGCGGCCTGGTACCGCCAGGGCGGCGGGCTCAAGCTCTGGGAGGAAACGTACGCCGCATTCAACCTCGTCCCGCGTCCGAGCCTGTCGACCGGGCCGCAGATGGCGGGCTGGTTCCGGAGGAAGATCACTTCCCTCGCGGACTACAAGGGCCTGAAGATGCGGATACCGGGCCTCGGTGGCCAGGTGGTCGCGCGGGCGGGCGGCACGGTCGTTCTCACCCCGGCGGCCGAGATCTATGCCGCCCTGGAGCGAGGCGTGATCGATGCCTCGGAGTGGCTCGGGCCTCACGACGACATGAAGCTCGGCCTCCACACGACCGCGCGCTACTACTATTATCCTGGCTGGCACGAGCCGGGCACGACGCTGGATTTCGGCTTCAACAAGAAGGCGTACGAGGCGCTCCCGGCGGACCTTCGAGGGATCCTCGATCATGCGGCCGGGGCGACCCAGATCTACGGGCGCTCGGACTACGAGGGGAAGAATGCCGTCGCGCTCGAGAGGCTCAAGGCGGAGTTCAAGGACAAGGTCGAGATACTCCAGCTGCCGGCGCCGGTGCTCCGCGACCTCAAGAAGCTGGCGGCTGAGGTCGTGAAAGCGGAATCCGAGAAGAGTCCGATGGCGAAGAAGGTCTATGCCTCCTACACGAAGTTCCAGGCGCAGCACACCGGCTGGTCCCACGTCTCCGAAGGCGCCTACCAGCAATTCGTGGCCCTGTGACGCGATGACGCCAGTGCGGCTCGTGATAGCGGCGCTGCTTCTCGTCCTTCCCCTCGGCGCCACGGCACAGCCGGCCCGGCAGCCGTACCGAGTCGGGATCGTCAACGAGGCGTTCGCGGCGACCCATCCGACCGTCGAGGGCCTCAAGGCGGGACTCCGGGAGGCCGGGCTGGCGGAGGGCCGCGACGTCGTCTACGACATCCGGTTCACGGAGGGGGACGCCCAGGCCGCGCGGCCCGCGGTGGCGGCGCTCCTGAAGGCGGGCGTGGACCTCCTCCTCACGAGCGGCGAGAACCCGACCCAGGCCGCGAAGGATGCCACGACGAGCGTGCCCATCGTCTTCACGCTCGTCGGTGACCCGCTGGCCTCGGGTCTGGTGAGGAACCTCGACGAGCCGGAGGCGAACGTGACCGGTGTCTCGGGACTCCAGACCGAGCTGGCCGCGAAGCGCCTGGAGATCCTGAAGACCCTCGTCCCCGGGCTCCGGCGCGTCTGGCTGATCCACTACGGGGGCGACCTCACCGCGAACCGGACCATCGTCGGCGCGCGCGACGCCGCGCCCCGGGTGAAGGTCGAGCTGGTGCCGCGCGCAGTCCTGAACGCCCAGGAGCTGACGCAAGCCCTCGGACAGGTCCGGCCGGGTGACGGCCTGCTCGCCCCGGAGATCAGCACCCTCGACATTCCGGTCGCGATCCTCAACGCCTCGCTCAAGTCACGCACGCCGGCCGTCTTCAGCTCGGCGCTCTGGGTCGGCCACGGCGGCCTCGCGTCGTACGGTCCCGACTACTACGCCCAGGGAGTCCAGGCCGCCGGACTCGTCGCGCGGATCCTCAGAGGCGCAAAGCCCAAGGACGTGCCGGTCGAGGGCGCCGACAGGATCGAGCTCGCCGTGAACCTCAAGACGGCGGACCTCCTCGGCCTCACGGTGCCCCGGAAAGTCATGCTCCGCGCGGAGACGTTCCGCCGATGACCCCGTCTTCCGGCGCCGCCCCCCGCGGCCGGCTCCTCCGCAAGTACGTCGTCGTCTTCGTCGGCCTGGTGGGCGGCGTGCTCATGGCCTCGAGCCTGGTCGAGCTCTACTTCGCGTACCAGCAGACGAAGGCGGTGATCGTCCGGGAGGAGCGTGCCACCGCGGCGGCGACGGCCGCCAAGATCGAGGAGTTCACGCGCGACATCGAGCGACGGGTGCGGGAGATCACGCAGGCGGCGTCCGACGACCCTGCGGCCGCCCAGCTCGGGCTCGGGAAGCTCGCCTTCCGCGGCGAGCTCGGAGCGGCGTTGACCGAGCAGCGCGAGCTCGACTTCCTGCGCCTGCTCCGGGACGCGCCGGCGATCAGCGAGCTCAGCCATCTCGACGTGTCGGGCAAGGAGCAGATCCGCGTCGCGCGACTCGCCCTCGACGCGGCGGGCAGCCAGGAGGACTTCTCGCAGACGCCGAAGTTCCGCGAGACCAGATCAGGAAAGACGTACTGGAGCCCGGTGTACTTCCGGAGCGGCGCGCAACCCTATCTCACGCTCGCGGTCCCGGTCGGGCAGTATGCGGTCGAGGTCACCACGGCCGAGATCAGCCTCAAGCCCGTCCAGCGGGCCATCGCTCAGGTCCAGGCGGGCCGGGGCGGCTACGCCTACGTCGTCGACTCCCGGGGCCGGCTGTTCGCGCACCCTGACATCGGCCTGGTTCGACAGAACCGGGACCTCTCGGGCCTCCGGCAGGTGAGCGAGGCGCGCGCGGCGCGGCCGGCCGCCCAGGACGCGGCGACCGTCGCCGAGGGGTTGCAGGGAGGACAGATCCTCGCCGCTCACGCCGCGATCCCGTCCCTCGGGTGGGTCGTGGTGGTCGAACGGCCGCTCGCCGAAGCCTACGCTCCCCTGCAGGCCCCGATCGTCCGGAGCATCATCATCTTCGTTCTCGGCCTCGGCCTGTCCATCCTGGCCAGCGTGCTCCTCGCCCGGCGCATGGTCGCGCCGATCCGGATGCTGCAGGAAGGCGCCTCGCGCATCGGAGCCGGCGACCTCGGCCATCGCGTGCACGTCGCCACCGGCGACGAGCTCGAGGCCCTCGGCAACGAGCTGAACCGCACCGCGGGCCAGCTCGAGGAGTCCTACACCACCCTGGAGAACCGGGTCGAGGCGCGGACACGCGAGCTCGCCGAGGCGAACACCGAGCTGACCGAGTCCCTCGAGCAGCAGACCGCCACCGGCGAGATCCTGCGCGTCATCTCCAGCTCACCGACCGACGTCCAGCCCGTCTTCGATACGATCGCGCGCAGCGCGGCGCGGCTCTGCGAATCCGAGTTCGGCTTTGTCTTCCGGTTCGACGGCGAGCATGCTCGATTTCATCGCCCATCACGGGCTGACGCCCGAGGGCCATCAGGCCCTCCGACGCGCATTCCCACGATCGGCGAACCGGGGCACCGCTGCGGGACGAGCGGTCCTCGACCGCGAGGTCTCGGCACATCCCGGACGTCCAGGCGGATCCGGGTTACGACCTCGGTCCGACGGCGGAGGTCGCCGCCTTCAGAAGCACCGTGGGCGTCCCGATGCTGCGCGACGGCATCCCGGTCGGGGCGATCACCATCTCGCGCGCTCGGCCCGGGCCGTTCCCGGATCGGCAGATCGGGTTGCTCAAGACCTTCGCGGACCAGGCCGTCATCGCGATCGAGAACGTCCGGCTCTTCACGGAGGTGCAGGCGCGGAACCATGACCTCACCGAGGCTCTGGAGCGCCAGACGGCCACGAGCGAGGTACTGAAGGTCATCAGCCGCTCGGCGTTCGACCTCCAGCCGGTTCTCGAGGTCCTCGCCGAGAACGCGACCAGGCTGTGCGCCGCGGACTGGGCGCTTTTCTATCGATTCGACGGCCGCGTCCTGCGCGTCATCGCCAATCATGGCGCGCCACCGCGCCTCCTGGAATGGTTCTCGACCGGCGGCCAGGGATTCGAGCTTCCCGCCCGATCGCGCGTCGGTCACCGGAAGAGCGGCCGTGGAGCTCCGCACCGTGCATGTGCCGGACGTCCTGGCGGACCTCGAATACCAGAATCGCGGAGCCCAGCAGCATGGCGGCTTCCGGGCGGGTCTCGGCGTGCCGATGCTCCGAGACGGCAACCTTGTCGGAGTCTTCTTCCTGGCGCGCAACGAGCCCAAGCCATTCGAGCACGACCAGATCGAGCTGGTCACGACCTTCGCGGACCAGGCGGTCATCGCCATCGAGAACGTGCGGCTCTTCAAGGAGCTCGAGGTCCGCAACCGCGACCTCACCGAGACCCTCGAGCAACAGACGGCCACGGCCGAGATCCTGCGCGTCATCTCGAGCTCCCCAACCGACGTTCAGCCTGTCTTCGATACCATCGCCCGGAGCGCTGCCCAGCTGTGCGCCGCTCAGTTCGCCTGGGTCTTCCGGTTTGATGGACAGCTACTCCACTTCGTCACCCACCACGGGCTGTCCGCCGCTGGCATCGATGCCGTGCGGTCTGTCTATCCCATTGCCCCCGGTCGGGACAGCGCCGCCGCACGGTCGGTCCTGAACGGGGCGGTGGAGCACATCGCGGATGTCCACGCGGACCCCGCGTACACGCATAGGGCCACGGCAACGGCTATGGCCTATCGCAGCATCGTGGCGGTCCCGATGGTGCGGGAGGGCCTTCCCGTCGGCTCGATTGCGGTTGCGCGATCTCAGACCGGCGTCTTCCCAGAGCGACAGATCGAGGTGCTCAAGACTTTCGCGGACCAGGCCGTCATTGCCATCGAGAACGTCCGGCTCTTCAAGGAGCTCGAGGTCCGCAACCGCGATCTCACCGAGACTCTCGAGCAGCAGACCGCCACCGGCGAGATCCTGCGGGTCATCTCGAGCTCACCGACCGACGTCCAGCCAGTCTTTGATACGATCGCCGTGAACGCGGCGCGGCTCTGCGACGCTCGCGATGCCGTCGTCTATCTCGTCGACGGCGACGCGCTTCGGCCCGTCGCCCGTCATGGTCCCGTTACGGCGGGCCCGGTCCCGATCGTACCAGGCACGCTCGGTGGCCGCAGTGTCATCGATCGTCGAACCGTGCACGTCGCTGACCTACAGTCGGCGTCGGAAGACTTCCCGGTTGGTGCCGCCATTTCGCAGCGGGAAGGCACCCGATCGATGGTCAGCGTCCCGCTCCTGCATGAAGACAAGGCGATCGGCACTATCGGGGTCCGCCGGTTCGAGATCCGGCCGTTCAGCGACACGCACATCACACTCTTGCAGACCTTTGCGGCGCAGGCTGTCATCGCAGTCGAGAACGTCCGCCTGTTCAAGGAGCTGGAGACCAAGAACCGCGACCTCACCGACACCCTCGAGCAGCAGACCGCGACCAGTGAAGTGCTGAAGGTGATCAGCCGTTCGGCTTTCGATCTCCAGCCGGTGCTCCAAGCCCTCATCGAGAACGCGACGCGCCTGTGCGGCGCCGATGGCGGCACGATCTACCGATTCGACGGGGAGCTCCTGCGGATGGCAGCCGCGTACAACATGCCGGCCGAGCTTCGGACCTTCGTCGAGCAGAATCCACTCCCCCCCGGCCGGGGAACCGCGGTCGGACGGTCTCTCATCGAGGAGCGCGTCGTTCACATCCAGGACGTGCTGGCCGATCCCGACTACACCTACGCGGCCGCGCGCATCGGAGGCTACCGGACGCTCCTCGGAGTCCCGATGCTTCGGGATGGGGTCCCGATCGGCGTCTTCTCCGTGTACCGAATGCGCGTCATGCCATTCACCGATCGGCAGGTCGAGCTCGTGACGACGTTCGCGGACCAGGGCGCCATCGCCATCGAGAACGTCCGGCTCTTCACCGAGCTGGAAGTCCGCAACCGCGACCTCACGGAGACCCTCGAGCAGCAGACGGCGACCGGCGAGGTCCTGCGGGTCATCTCCGCCTCGCCGACCGACGTGCAGCCGGTGTTCGACACCATCGCCCGCGAACGCGGCGCGGCTCTGCGAGGCGCAGTTCTGCTTCGTCTACCGCTACGACGGCCGGCTTCTCCACTTCGTGGCGCATCACGGGGTCACGCGCGAGGGCGCGGAAACGGTCCGCCGCCGTTTCCCCGCGCCGCCCAGCCGCGGCAGCGCGGCGGCGCGCGCGGTGCTCGACCGTGACGTCGCGCAAATCCCGGATGTCCACACGGACCCGGACTTCGCGCTCGCCACCACCGCGACGGTGGCCGGCTACCGGAGCGCGATCGGCGTCCCGATGCTGCGCGACGGTCTCCCCATCGGCTCGATCGCCGTGGCACGCTCCCAGGCCGGGCTCCTCCCTGACCGGCAGGTCGATCTCCTGAAGACCTTCGCCGACCAGGCCGTGATCGCCATCGAGAACGTCCGCCTGTTCCAGGAGCTCGAGGCGCGGACGGAGGATCTGACACGCTCGGTGGGCGAGCTCCGGGCGCTCGGCGAGGTGAGCCAGGCCGTCAGCTCCACGCTCGACCTCGACACCGTTCTCGCGACGATCGTCGCGCGCGCCGTCGAGCTTTCCGGAAGTTACAGCGGGATCATCTACGAGTTCGACGAGTCCACGCAGACCTTCGGCGCCCGGGCCAGCCACAACCTCACCGCGGAGTACCTGGCGGTCATCCGGGCCTCACCGATTCACCTCGGCGAGGGCGCCATGGGACGAGCCGGGGCTCTCCGCGAGCCCGTCGAGGTCTCGGACGTCCAGGACGAGGGCCAGGCGGTCGCACCGCAGGTGCGGGCCCTCATCGCCCAGCAAGGCGTGCGATCCCTCCTCGCGGTGCCGCTCGTACGGGAAGACAAGCTCCTGGGTGGCCTCGTCGTGCTCCGGCGCGAGCAGGGGCGGTTCTCCGCCGGAGTCGTCGCGACGCTCCAGACGTTCGCCTCCCAGTCGGTGCTGGCCATCAACAACGCCGCGCTGTTCCGTGAGATCCAGCGCCAGAAGCAGTACGCGGACGCCCTCGTGCAGACGAGCCCGGTCGCGATCGTGACCATGGACCTCGGCGGTCAGGTCATCGGCTGGAACCCCGGGGCGGAGCGGCTCTTCGGGTACTCCGAGGCGGACGCCCTGGGCCGTCCCATGGAAGACCTCGTCGCGACGCCGGAGGCGCGTGAGGAGGTGCGCGCCAACATCCGGCAGACGCTTGGCGGGGAATGGATCCGGACCATCGGGCGGCGCGCCCGGAAGGACGGCACGCCGCTGGACGTGGAGATCTCGTCCATGCCCGTGGTCGTTGAGGGCGCCCGGGTGGGCATGATCGGGATCTATCACGACATCACGGAGCTTCTGCGGGCCCGCCGCGAGGCCGAGACCGCCAACGAGGCCAAGAGCGCGTTCCTCGCCACGATGAGCCACGAGATCCGGACGCCGCTCAACGCGGTCATCGGCATGAGCGGGCTCCTCCTCAACACTCCCCTGGCCGACGAGCAGCGCGAGTACGCGGAGATCGTCCGCCAGAGCGGCGACGCGCTCCTCACCGTCATCAACGACATCCTCGACTTCTCGAAGATCGAGGCCGGGAGGCTCGAGCTCGAGGCCCAGCCCTTCGACCTCCGGGACTGCGTCGAGGGCGCGCTGGATCTCGTGGCGACCCGCGCGGCCGAGAAGGGGCTCGACCTCGCCTACCTGGTCGCCGACGGGACCCCGGCGGCCATCGTGGGCGACGTGACGCGCCTCCGACAGGTGCTCCTGAACCTCCTGTCCAACGCGGTGAAGTTCACCGAGCGGGGCGAGATCGTCCTCTCGGTGGCCGCCCAGCCCGTGGGAGGCGCCGATGAGCTCCACGAGCTGACCTTCTCGGTGCGGGACACCGGCATCGGCATTCCGACGGATCGGATCGGCCGTCTGTTCCAGTCGTTCACCCAGGTCGACGCGTCGACGACACGCCGCTACGGTGGCACTGGCCTCGGGCTCGCCATCAGCCAGAGGCTGACGGAGCTGATGGGCGGCCGGATCAGCGTGACGAGCGAGGTAGGTGTGGGCAGCGAGTTCCGTTTCGCGATCCGCGCCGCCGCCGCGACCGACGTCCCGGTCCCGGCCCATCGGGATCTGAGCGGCGTGCAGCCGGTGCTCCGCGGCAAGCGCGTGCTGGTGGTGGACGACAACGCGACCAACCGGCGTATCGTCACCACGCACCTCGGGAACTGGGGGCTGCCGGCGCGCGCGACCGAATCACCCCGCGAGGCGCTCCGGTGGATCCAGGCCGGCGAGCGCTTCGACCTCGCGATCCTCGACATGCACATGCCGGAGATGGATGGAGTCGCCCTGGCCCGGGCGATCCGGCAGGAGCCGGCCGGCGCTGCGCTCCCGCTGGTCCTCTTCACCTCGCTGGGGCGCCGCGAAGCGCGTGCCGAGGACGAGGGCTTCGCCGCCTACCTCCACAAGCCCATCAAGCCCTCGCAGCTGTTCGACGCGCTGGCCTCTATCCTGAGCGACCAGCCGGTTCACGTTCCAGAGCGCGGCGTCGGGCGGAGCGAATTCGATTCAGAGATGGCCGGCCGCCATCCGCTCCGGATCCTCCTGGCCGAGGACAATGTCGTCAACCAGAAGGTGGCACTTCGGATCCTGGGTCAGCTCGGCTATCGGGCCGACCTCGCCGCCAACGGGCTCGAGGCCATCGACGCCGTGGGCCGTCAGGCCTACGATGTCGTCCTCATGGACGTGCAGATGCCGGAGCTCGACGGTTTCGAGGCCTCCCGCGAGATCAACCGCCGCTGGTCGAGGGACCAGCGTCCGCGGATCGTCGCGATGACCGCCAACGCGATGCAGGGGGACCGCGAGCTGTGCGTCGCCGCCGGCATGGACGACTACGTCGCGAAGCCGATCCGGGTGGAAGAGCTGGTGGCCGCGCTCGAGCGATCCCCCCGGCGCTCGGCTGCTCCCGCGCGTGGGGGGCCCGCCCTCCCGGGCTCGGGCGACGGCGTGGCGCCTGTGCTGGTCCCCCGAGTCGCCGCGCAGCGACGCGCCCGTCGCCGACGCCATCGACCGGTCCGCGGTCGACCGCCTCGCGGCGTCCATGGGCGGGGCATTCGCCGCCGAGCTGCTCGACACGTTCGTCGAGGACGCTCGGGACCTGACCGCCACGCTGCGACGGGCCCTGGCCGGGGCCGACATCGACGCGTTCCGGCGGGCGGCCCATTCACTCAAGTCCACCGGCGAGACGGTCGGCGCCACGAGGCTGGCGGCGCTCGCCCGCGAGCTCGAAGCCCAGGCCCGTGGCGGAAGCCTCGACGGGATCGGCGGCCGGCTCGACCAGCTGGTCGGCGAATACGAGCGCGCGACACGCGCGCTGGGAGAACTGCGACGTGACCTCCCCGGGTAGCGCTCAGACGGGCAAGCTCCTGGTCGTCGACGACAATCGCGTGAACCGCCTTCTCCTCGGGCGGGCGCTCGAGCAGCTCGGGCACACCGTCACGTTCGCCGAGAACGGCCGCGAGGGCCTCGAGGCGCTCCGGCGCCAGCGCGTCGACCTCATCCTGCTGGACATCGAGATGCCCGAGATGGACGGGTACCAGGCGCTGGCGGCCCTGGCCGCCGACCCGCATCTCCGGGACATTCCGGTGGTGATGATGTCCTCCGTCGAGGAGGTGGACAGCGTCGCCCGCTGCATCGAGATGGGCGCCGAGGACTACCTCTTCAAGCCCGTGAACCCGGTGCTGCTCCGGGCGCGGGTCGGCGCCAGCCTGGAGAAGAAGCGCCTCCGCGACCGTCAGCGCGAGCTGTTCCGGAAGTTCGCCACGGCCGAGGTGGCGGAGGAGCTCCTGACGTCCGGTCTGGCGCTGGGCGGCAAGCACGTCGAGGCGAGCGTGATGTTCTCCGACATCCGCAAGTTCACGAGCCTCACGGAGACGCTCTCGCCCTCCGACACCATCGAGCTCTTGAACAGCTACTACACGCTCATGTTCGACGCCATCGGCGGCCAGGGCGGGATCGTCAATCAGATGCTCGGGGACGGCCTGATGGCCATCTTCGGGGCGCCCCTCCCGCGCCCGGACCACCGGCAGCGCGCGGTGAGCGCGGCTCTCGAGATGCAGGAGCTGGTGGCGGGCTTCAACCGGGAGCAGGCCGCGCGGGGCGGCGCCGAGATCCGCATCGGGATCGGCATCGCCTCGGGGCCCCTGGTGGCCGGCTTCACCGGGACCGAGCAGCGCGTCACCTACACCTGCGTCGGCGACACGGTCAACCTCGCCGCGCACCTCGAGGCGCACACGAAGGTCCTGGGCCAGCCGATCCTGATCGACGAGAACACCCGCACCGGCCTCGCCGACGGCGTCCGCGTCGAGACACACGGCTCGGTGCAATTCAAGACGCGGAGCCGCGTCGAGACCGTCTACTCCGTGGTGCCGGGCGCGTAGCAGCGCCGGGCGAGGCCGGCGCCGTCAGCGGTACTCGACCCCGCGGGCCCCGCGGCCGATCTCGCCGATCCGGAACGCCGGCGCGCCCGCCTTCCAGAGCCGGCCGAGCGCGTCCGCCGCGCGGGCCCGCGGCACCACCACGACGAAGCCGATGCCCATGTTGAAGACCCGGAACATCTCCGCCTCGTCGATCTGGCCTCCGCGCTGGAGCCACCGAAAGACCTCGGAGACCGGCCAGGTGCCGCGCTGGATCACGGCGCGGCAGCCCGCAGGCAGGACGCGCGGCAGGTTCCCGGTGAGCCCGCCGCCCGTGATGTGCGCCATCGCGCGAACCGGCACGCCTGCGCGCAGGAGGCCCAGGATGGGCTTGACGTAGATCCGGGTCGGTCTCAGCAGCTCGCGGCCGACCGTCCGGTTGAGCCCCCGTATGGGGTCCCGCACCTTGAGTCGGAGTCGCTCGAAGACCACCTTCCGGGCGAGGCTGAACCCGTTCGAGTGCAGGCCGTTCGAGAGGAGCCCGATCACCACGTCGCCCGGACGGACGCGGCGGCCGTCGATGAGGCGGCGCCGCTCCACGACCCCCAGCGCGAACCCCGCCAGGTCGTACTCACCCTTGGCATAGAAGTCCGGCAGCTCCGCGATCTCGCCGCCGATCAGGGCGCAGCCGGCGTCGCGGCAGCCCGCCGCGATCCCGCGGACGACGGTCTCGACGAGACGCGGCACCACCCGGTTGATCCCGATGTAGTCGAGGAACACGAGGGGCTCCGCCCCGTGGACGAGAAGGTCGTTGACCCCCATGGCCACCAGGTCGATCCCGATGGTGTCGTGCTGGCCGGCCAGGAACGCGACCCGCAGCTTGGACCCGACGCCGTCCGTCGACGCGACGAACACCGGCTGGCGATAGCGCGCGGGAGCCCGGAAGAAGCCCGCGAAGGCGCCGATGTCGCTCAGCACCTCGGGGCGGTACGTCGCGCGGGCCCACGGGGCGAGGCGCCGGACGGCCTTCTCGCCGGCATCGATGTCGACGCCGGCGGCGCGGTAGCTGAGACCGCCCCGGAGCGGGCGGCGGGCGGAGTGGAGGGCGCGCCTCACTCGACGCCGAAGAGGGCGAGCTGCGCGGTGTCCTCCTTGGGGAACCCGACTTCGTAGGCGCCGCTGAAGCAGGCGTGGCAGAACCGGCCCGCGTCGCCGCCGACCGCCTTGAGCATGCCGTCGAGGGAGAGGTACCCGAGCGAGTCGGCGCCGATGTAGCGGCAGATCTCATCGACGCGATGGCTGGAGCCGATCAGCTCCTTGCGCGTCGGCGTGTCGATCCCGTAGTAGCAGGGCCACTGGATCGGCGGCGACGAGATCCGCATGTGCACCTCGCGCGCGCCGACCGAGCGGATCATCTTCACGATCTTCCGGCTGGTCGTCCCCCGGACGATCGAGTCGTCGACGACGACCACCCGACGTCCCTCGATCGTCTCCCGCATGGGGTTCAGCTTCACGCGGACGCCGAAGTGCCGGATCCCATCCTTCGGTTCGATGAACGTGCGGCCCACGTAGTGGTTCCGGATGAGCCCCATCTCGAACGGGATGCCGGACTGCTCCGCGAAGCCGAGCGCGGCCCCCACCCCGGAGTCCGGGACCGGGATCACGATGTCCGCCTCCACCGGGTGCTCCTCGGCCAGGCGGCGGCCGAGCGACTTCCGCGCCTGATACACGTTCTGTCCCCATAGGGTCGTGTCCGGGCGGGCGAAGTAGACGTACTCGAACACGCACTGGAGCTGCTTCTTGGCCGGGAACGGCTTCACGGACCGGAGGCCGTTCCGGTCGATGAGCACGATCTCCCCCGGCTCCACGTCGCGCACGTACTCCGCCTCGAGCAGGTCGAGGGCGCACGTCTCCGATGCCAGCAGCCACGTCTTGCCGAGGCGGCCGATCACCAGCGGCCGGAACCCGTGAGGATCCCGACAACCGACGAGCGTGTCCGGCGTGAGCATCACGAGCGAGTACGCGCCGCTCAGCTGAGCGATGGCCTGCGTCAGCGTCCGCTCGAGGCTCTGGCGGTCCGCGCGCGCGATGAGGTGGAGGATCACCTCCGAGTCGGACGTCGACTGGAAGATCGCCCCCAGGGCCTCGAGCTCCTTGCGCAACGCCTCGGCGTTGACCAGGTTCCCGTTGTGGCCCAGCGCGATCGAGCCGCGCGAGAAGGTCGCCGTGATCGGCTGAGCGTTCCGGAGAGTTGACGAGCCGGCCGTCGAGTAGCGGACGTGGCCCATCGCGGAGCGGCCGGGGAGGCGCTTCAGGCGCTCGGGGCTGAACACGTCGGCGACCCACCCCATGGCCTTCTCGACGTGCAGCGTGGTGCCGTCGCTCGCCGCGATCCCGGCGGACTCCTGGCCCCGATGCTGGAGTGCGTACAGGCCCAGATAGGCCAGATTGGCGGCCTCCGGATGGTCGAAGACCCCGAAGATGCCGCACTCGTCGTGGAACTTGTCGTCGTCGATGACCTGGGCGGTCCTCATCAAGCTCCCTCCGCCTCCCGTCCCGACAGGGCCTCGATCGGCTCCTCGAGCGCGCGCGCCAGCCCGTTCTCGAACGCGTCGGCGAGCGCATCGTTGGGCACTGACAGGCGCGGCACGGCGCCCACGCGCACCTCGAGCCGGTCGCCACCCACGCGCCCGAGAACGTGCGCCGGCACCGTCCACTCCTCCGCGATCCGCATCAGGCGCTCGACGTCCCCCGGCGCCACCGTGACCACGATCCGGGACGGCGCCTCGCCGAAGAGGAGCTCGTCCACGCGGCCCTCCGCGGGCAGCGTCACCGCCGCGCCGAGCCGCCGCGGGCCGGTGACGCAGCACTCGGCGAGCGCCACCGCGAGCCCGCCTTCCGAGCAGTCGTGGGCCGACCGGACGAGCCCGCCCTCGATGGCCGCGAGACAGGCGGCCTGCACCGAGCGCTCCCGCCCGAGGTCCAGGGGCGCCGGCACGCCGGCGAGGCGCCCGTGAACCCCATGGAGGTACTCGCTCCCTCCGAGGCGTCCGCCCACGTCTCCCAGGAGGACGACGCGGTCGCCTTCCTCCTTGAACCACTGAGTCGTCAGCCGCTCCGCGTCCTCGAGCAGGCCGACCACGCCGATGACGGGGGTCGGCAGGATCGCCCGGCCCAGCGTCTCGTTGTAGAAGGAGACGTTCCCGCCCGTGACGGGGATGGCGAGCGCCTCGCACGCCGCGGCGATGCCGTCGACGCTCTGCTCGAACTGCCACATGATCTCCGGCCGCTCGGGGGAGGCGAAGTTCAGGCAGTTCGTCATGGCCAGGGGCCGGCCGCCGGCGCAGACGACGTTGCGCGCGGCCTCGGCCACCGCCATCGCGCCGCCCAGGAAGGGGTCGAGCTGCCCGTAGCGGCCGTTGCCGTCGGTGGCCACCGCCACCGCACGCCGCGTTCCCTTGATCCTCAGGACCGCCGCGTCGGATCCCGGCAGGACGAGCGTGTTGATGCCCACCTGGTGGTCGTACTGGCGCCAGATGCTGCGCTTCGACGCGATCGTCGGCGCGGCCAGGAGCCGGAGGAGGACGCGCGCCGGGTCCGCCGGCTCTGGCAAGGCCCCGAGGTCGAGCGCGCGCTCCCGGTCGAGCCAATCGGGGCGGGCGCGCGGCCGGTCGTAGACCGGAGCCTCGTCGGTCAGGGCGCGCACCGGCACCTCGGCCACGACCTCGCCCCGCATGCGCGCGCGGAGGAGGCCGTCGGCGGTCACGCGGCCAATCGGGACCGCGTCGAGCTCCCACTTCTGGAAGACCCGCTGGACCTCGGCCTCGCGGCCGCGCTCGACGACGAGCAGCATGCGCTCCTGGGACTCCGACAGCAGGATCTCGTAGGGCGTCATCCCCGGCTCCCGCTGGGGCACCCGGTCGAGATCGACGTCGGCGCCAGTCCCGGCCCGCGCCGGCATCTCGGAAAGAGAGCAGGCGAGCCCCGCCGCCCCCATGTCCTGGATTCCCACGACGGCGCCGCTCCGGAGCGCCTCCAGACAGGCCTCGAGCAGGAGCTTCTCGGTGAACGGGTCGCCGACCTGGACGGTCGGCCGCCGCTCGGCCGACGTCTCGTCGAAGACCTCCGAGGCCATGGTCGCGCCGTGGATGCCGTCGCGACCCGTCTTGGCGCCGACGTAGAGGAACGTGTTGCCCACGCCGTCGGCTCGCGCCCGGAAGATCTGGTCCTTCGGCACGAGGCCCATGCAGAGGACGTTGACGAGAGGATTCCGCGCGTACTCGGGCGCGAAGGCCACCTCGCCCCCGACCGTCGGGCACCCGAAGCAGTTGCCGTAGTGGGAGATCCCGGCCACGACCCCGCCCAGGAGGAAGCGGGTCCCCGGCTCGTCGAGCGGGCCGAAGCGAAGCGAGTCCAGGATCGCGATGGGCCGAGCGCCCATCGTGAAGATGTCCCGGAGGATGCCGCCGACCCCGGTCGCCGCACCCTGGAACGGCTCGATGAAGGACGGGTGGTTGTGGCTCTCGATCTTGAACGCGAGGGCCAAGCCCCCACCGACGTCGACCACGCCAGCGTTCTCGCCCGGCCCCTGGAGGACGTGGGGTCCCTTGGTGGGGAGTCGCCGGAGGTGGACCCGCGAGGACTTGTACGAGCAGTGCTCGGACCAGAGCGCCGAGAAGAGGCCGAGCTCGGGGTAGGTCGGATCCCGCCCGATCAGGCGGACGACCAGGTCGTACTCCTCGCGCGTGAGCCCGTGGGAGACGGCTAGGTCAGGGGTGACCTTCGGCTCGGATCCATTCACCGGCATCCGCGCCTCTCCCCCACCCTAGCGGCCGAGCACGGTTCCGTTCTCGACCAGGCTACCCAGCAGCGAGTGGAAGATGAGCAACCCGTCGGTGCTGCCGATCGTGGTCTCGGCCGCGCGCTCGGGGTGCGGCATCAACCCGACGACCGTCCCCTCTTCGTTGCACACCCCGGCCACGTTCCAGACCGAACCGTTCGGGTTGGCGCCCGGGGTGATCTCGCCGGCCTCCGTCGCGTACCGGAAGACGATCTGGTCGCGCTCCCGGAGCTGGCGGAGGAGAGCCGGCTCGGCGTGGTACCGGCCCTCGCCGTGGGCGATCGGCATCTTGAGGACCTGACCGCGCCGGAGCCCACGGGTGAAGGGGCTCTCGGTCTGCTCGACGGCGACGTGGGTCCACTGGCACCGGAACTGGAGGCACTCGTTCCGCAGGAGCGTCCCGGGAAGGAGCCCCGCCTCGCAGAGGATCTGGAAGCCGTTGCAGCTCCCGAGCACCAGCCCCCCGCGGGCCACGAAGCCGGGCAGCGCCTCGACGATCGGCGAGCGACCCGCCACCGCGCCCGCCCGTAGATAGTCGCCGTAGGAAAAGCCGCCCGGGAGGATGAGGCAATCGAAGCGGTCGACATCAGTGTCCCGGTGCCACACGTACTCAACCGGCTGGTGGAGCACCTGGGAGATGACGTGGTGGAAATCCATGTCACTCCACGTGCCCGGGAAGATCACGACGCCGAATCGCATGCACCCTCCTGTTCCGGCGAGGTCGCGGTCGCGGTCACACCTCGCTGCGAACCGCCCGGACAAATACTACTACGCGGCTCAGGGCCGCACAAGACGACGAGGTCAACTCGCGCGCCGACCGTCGTCGCCTTCCACCACCTCGCAGGTGTAGTCCTCGACCACCGGGTTGGCGAGGAGCTTCCGGCACATCTCGTCGAGTCGCTGGCGGGCGCGCGCCGCGTCCGTCTCGTCGAGCGTGAGGTCGATCAGCTTGCCGACCCGCATGTCGCGCACCTCGGGGAAGCCGAGCCCCTCGAGCGCCCGCCGGATGGTGGTGCCCTGTGGGTCCAGGATCCCCGGGCGGAGCCGGACCACGATGCGCGCTTTCATCTGTCCTCCGATTCTCAGGGCACGAGCCCGACGCGCCGGAACACCGCGTCGACGTGACGCAGGTACCACCCGGGATCGAAGCACGCCTTGAGCGCGTCCGACGCAAGATGCCGGCCGACCTCGGGGTCGGCCTCGAGGCACTCCAGGAAGGACCGCCGCTCCTCCCAGGCGCGCATGGCGTTGCGCTGCACCACCTGGTAGGCGGCCTGCCGGGCGAGGCCGGCCTCGGTGAGGGCCAGCAGCACGCGCTGCGAGTAGACGAGGCCGTACGAGCGGTCGAGGTTCTCGCGCATCCGGTCCGGGTAGACCCGGAGCCCGTCCAGGATCCGGGCGGTCTGCGCCAGCAGGTAGTCGAGCAGGATGGTGGCATCGGGAAGCACGATCCGCTCCACCGAGGAGTGGCTGATGTCCCGCTCGTGCCAGAGGGCGATGTCCTCGAGCGCGGCGCCGGCGTGGGCGCGGAGCATGCGGGCGAGCCCCGCCACCTGCTCGGACTGCACCGGGTTCCGCTTGTGAGGCATCGCGGACGAGCCCTTCTGGCCCTCGGAGAACGGCTCCTCGGCCTCCAGGATCTCCGTCCGCTGCAGGCTCCGGATCTCGGTGGCGATCCGCTCGAGGCCGCCGCCCACGATGGCGCAGGCCGACACGAGCTCGGCGTGCCGGTCGCGCTGGACGATCTGGGTGGACACCGGCTCGGGCTCGAGCCCGAGGGAGCGGCAGACCTCCTCCTCGACCTCGGGCGGCACGTGCGCGAAGGTCCCGACCGCGCCGGAGATCTTTCCGACCCGGATCGCCTCCCGGGCCCGCACCAGGCGCTCCCGGTTCCGGCCGGCCTCGGTGTACCAGCCGGCGACCTTGAGACCGAACGTGGTGGGCTCCGCGTGGATCCCGTGCGTGCGGCCGACCGTCAGGGTGTCGCGGTGCTGGAGAGCGAGGCGCCGCAGGCTCTCGCGGAGACGATCCATGCCCGCGATCAGCCGGTCGGCGGCCTCCACGAGCGCGAGCGCCAGCGCCGTGTCGACCACGTCGGAGGACGTGAGCCCCACGTGGACGAAGCGGGAGTCCGGGCCGATCGAGCCTTCCAGGTCGGTGAGGAAGGCAATCACGTCGTGCCGGACGCGGCCCTCGATCTCCTCGATGCGCGCGGCGTCGACCCGCGCCCGCTGGCGGATCCGGTCGAGCGCGTCGGCGGGAACGACGCCCCGCCGCGCCCATGCCTCGCACACCGCCAGCTCGACCCGGAGCCAGCGCGCGTACTTCGCGTCCTCGCTCCAGAGGGCGCCCATCTCGGGGCGGGTGTAGCGGGAGATCACGGGCCCGCCCTAGACTCGAACCCCTTCGGGAAGCCGCACTTCCGGGCTCTTCGGGCCGAGCGCGACCAGCGACAGCGGCCCGTCGAGAAGGCGCTCGCCGAGGGCCTTCACGTCCTGCATGGTCACCCGCTCGATGTCGGCGAGGATCTCGTCGAACGTGAACGGCCGCTGGAAGTAGAGCTCCTGCTTGGCGATCCGGGTCATGCGGCTCCCTGTCGACTCGAGCGAGAGCATCAGGCTGCCCTTGAGATGGTCCTTCGCCCGCCGGAGCTCGTCGGCGCTGACGCCGTCATCTCGCAGCGACCGGAACTCCCGGAGCGTCAGCTCCACCACCCGCCGGAAGTGCGCGGGCTCCGTGCCCGCATACACGTAGAATTGGCCACCGTCCCGGAAGGCCGCATTGCCTGAATGGATCGAGTAGACCAGTCCCTCCCGCTCCCGCACCCGCTGGAACAGGCGCGACGACATGCTCCCCCCGAAGATCGTGTTCAGGAGGAACAGCGCGTAGCGCTCGGGAGCGTCCTGCTCGAGCCCGCGGCCTCCGAGCACGAAGTGGACCTGCTCGAGCGGGCGCTCGATCAGATCGAGGCTGGTCGCCAGGTCGGGGGGATCGGCCGCCCGCGGCATCCGGAACTGGCGGAAGTCGAGGAACCTGTTGCCCAAGAGATCGACCAATTGCTCGTGGCGGACGTGACCGGCGGCGGCAATCGTGATGCGCTCCGGGCAGTACTCCGTGCGGAAGTAGTCCAGCAAGGTGTCCCGCTCGAAGCCCTGAACGATCTTCCGGTCACCGAGAATCGGACGACCGAGCGGATGCTTCGGCCAGACTCGCTCGGCGAAGAGATCGTGAATCACGTCGTCGGGCGTGTCCTCCACCATCCCGAATTCCTGGAGGACGACGCCCTTCTCGCGCTCGATGTCCCCGGCGTCGAACCGAGGGTGCAACAGGATGTCAGCCAGAAGGTCGGCCGCGAGCGGCAGGTGCTCGTCGAGCACCGACACGTAGAAGCAGGTGTGCTCCTTCGTGGTGAAGGCGTCCATCTGGCCGCCGACCGAGTCCACCGCCCGCGCGATGTCCTCGGCCGACCGGGACTCGGTGCCCTTGAACACCAGGTGCTCGATGAAGTGCGAGATCCCGCCCAGGTCGGCGGGCTCGTGACGACTCCCGGTGTCCACCCAGACGCCCACGGCGATCGAGCGGACATGGGGGATCCACTCCGTGACGAGCCGGATCCCGTTGGGGAGGGTCGTCTTCCGGTACTCTCCGTCCAGGGCCGTTGCGGAGCCGATCACGCGCGCCCCGCCAGGCAGCGGCCGTTACTCCCGGTACCGGTGCCCACCGCGCCCCCGATCGCCCCCGCGGTCCCGGTCGCCGCCACGATCCCCGCCACGATCGCCTCGACCGCCACCCACGGCTTCCGGCGCGTTCGGGTCGGGCTGACCGGTCAGGTGCTCCGCGCCGGCCGCGGCCGCCTCCGGATCCTTCAGCGCCGCGCGCCGGGAGAGACGGATCTTCCCGGACGGGTCAACCTCGATGACCTTGACCAGGACCATGTCACCCTCGCGCACGACATCCTCGACGCGCCGCGTGCGCTCCTCGGCGATCTGGGAGATGTGGAGGAGCCCCTCGGTGCCCGGCATGATCTCCACGAAAGCGCCGAAATCGACGACCTTCTTGACCTTGCCGAGATGAAGGCGACCGACCTCGGCCTCCTTGCAGATCCCCTGAATGATGTCGGTGGCCTGCTGGACCATGCGCGCGTCAGCGCCGAAGAGCGTGACCTTGCCGTCGTCCTCGATGTCGACCTTGACCCCGGTCTGGTCCTGGATGCCCCGGACCACCTTGCCGCCCGGGCCGATCACCTCGCGGATCTTCTCGGGCCGGATCCGGATGACAACGAAGCGCGGCGCGTGCGGCGGCAGCTCCGGCCGCGGCTCCGCAATGGCCTCGCGCATCCGCGACAGCACGAACAGCCTCGCCTCCCGCGCCTGGCGGAGGGCGGCGGCCATGATCTCGCGAGAGACGCCCGCCACCTTGATGTCCATCTGCAGCCCGGTGATGCCCTCGGCCGTGCCGGCGACCTTGAAGTCCATGTCGCCGTAGTGGTCCTCGGTGCCCATGATGTCGGTCAGGATTGCGTAGCGCTCACCTTCCTTGATGAGCCCCATGGCGATCCCGGCCACCGGCGCCTTGATCGGAACACCGGCGTCCATCAGCGCCAGCGAGGCCCCGCACACCGTGGCCATCGAGGACGAGCCGTTGGATTCCAGGATGTCCGAGACGATGCGAAGCGTGTAGGGGAAGCCTTCGCGGGCCGGCAGGACCGGTAGCACCGACCGCTCGGCGAGCGCCCCGTGTCCGATCTCCCGGCGCCCCGGACTGCCGAAGCGGCGGATCTCGCCGACGCTGAACGACGGGAAGTTGTAGTGCAGCATGAACGGCTTGGTCGACTCGCCCTCGAGCGTCTCGACCCTCTGCTCGTCCTGTTTGGTCCCGAGCGTGGCGGCCACCAGTGCCTGCGTCTCGCCGCGGGTGAAGAGCGCCGAGCCGTGAGTGCGCGGCAGGAACGACACCTCCGCGCTAATGGCACGCGTGTCGGTGGCCTTCCGGCCGTCGATGCGGACGCCGTCCTCGAGAACCATGCGCCGGACTTCGTGCTTCTCGACCTTGTCGAGATACTCGCGAACCTTCGCCTTCCGCAAACCCTCGGGGTCCACCGCGGCGATGACGTCCTGGGCGAGCTTCGTCAGCCCCTGGGCGCGCTGCGACTTCTCCGGGATCCGGACGACCTCACGAATCCTGCCGCCCGCCACCTCGCGGACCTGCGCCTCGAGCGCGGGATCCTGGTGGACGGACGCGTCGAACTCCCATCGCGGCTTGCCCGCCAACTGCGCCAGCGCCCGCTGGGCGCGGACGAGCGCCCGGCACTCTTCGTGCGCGAGGGCGATGGCCTCGATGAAGGTGTCTTCGGACACCTCGCGCGCGCCCGCCTCGACCATCATCACGGAATCCTCGGTCGCGGCCACCACCAGATCCAGCGAGCTCCGCTCGAGGTCGGCGAAGGGCGGGTTCACGACCAGGTGCCCGTCAATGTGACCGATCCGAACGGCGCCGAACGGACCCATGAATGGGACCCCGGAAAGGAGAACCGCGGCCGACGCCCCGTTCATCGCCAGGATGCCAGGATCGTTCTCCTGGTCCGACGAGATCGCCAGCGCGATGAGCTGGATCTCGTTGCGGAAGCCCTTGGGGAAGAGCGGGCGGAGCGGGCGGTCGATCAGCCGGGAGGTGAGAATCTCCTTCTCGGCCGGACGCCCTTCACGCTTGAAGAAGCCGCCGGGGATGCGCCCGCCGGCATAGGCTCGCTCGCGGTAGTCGACGCTGAGGGGAAAGAAGTCCTGCCCCTCGGTCGCGGACCTCGCAGCCACGACGGTGGCGAGAACCACGGTGTCGCCGTAGCGGACCAGGACCGACCCGTCGGCCTGCTTGGCCACGCGGCCAGTCTCGAGGGTGAGCTTCCGGCCACCGATGTCAACTTGTGTGGAATGCGCTGCTGCCATGTCGTTGCTATCCTCTCGTGCCGGACACGGCAGGCCACACGGTCGGGCCCACCACACCGGCCACTGCCTGGAAGGTCACGTTCCTCCCAGGCCCTTCGAGACTGCTCCCGGCCCTTGCCGGGGCCTTACCGCCGAAGCCCGAGCTTCTCGAGGATCTGACGGTAGCTCTCGATTTTGGTGCGCTTGAGGTATTCGAGGAGTCCGCGCCGCTGGCCGATCAGGCGCAGCAGGCCACGGCGGGAATGGTGGTCCTTGACGTGGGACTTGAAGTGGTCAGTCAGCCCATTGATCCGCTCCGTGAGGAGCGCGATCTGAACCTCGGGCGAGCCGGTGTCGCCTTCGTCACGCCGGAACGCATCGATCAGGGCTTTCTTCCGGTCGGCAGGCACGGACATGGCTGAACTCCTGTTCCGGGGGGCCCTGCCCCCAATCGCCGCCCCGAGTGCAGGCCGTGTACTGCACCGGTGGGGCGGTTCCCCACACGTTAAGCCACCCAATTGACCGCGCGAATGGTACCACGCGCGCTGAGCGCGTGCAACCGGCGCGCCCGCTGTCGGGCGTGGGCGCGACCGCGATGCCGTGCTCCGCAGGGGATCAGGAGGGTCGGCCGAGCAACCGCCGGGCCGTCGCCGCATCCTCGGAGATCTGCGCGCGGAGCTCGTCCAGCGATGCGAACCGCCGCTCCGGGCGGATCCGGTCGTGGAACTCGAGCCGGAGGCGCCGGCCGTAGAGATCGGGGGTCACGTCGAAGAGGTGCGCCTCGACGAGACGCGTCGCGCCGTCCACGGTCGGCCGCACTCCCACGTTGACCACCGCCGATGCGGAGCCCCCGTCCCACGTCGCTCGCGCCGCGTAGACGCCGTCCGCGAGAAAGAGGCCCGGCGAAGCGGCCAGGTTGGCCGTGGGGAACCCCAGCGCGCGCCCGCGCGCCGCGCCGCGAGCCACGACACCCGCGATTCCGTAGGGGCGCCCGAGGAGGCTCGCCGCGCGTCGCACGTCGCCGTCCCGGAGGGCCTCGCGGATCGAGGTGGACGAGACGGTCACCCCGTCGACGCGAAGCGGCGGCACCACGTGGACGACGACTCCGGCCGGCTCGGCGAGACGCCGGAGGAGCTCGGGGGTCCCTCGGGCGCCGCGGCCGAACGCGTGATTGAAGCCGACGACGATCTCCCGCGCGCCGAGCAGTCCCAGGAGGACGTCCCGCACGTAGTCCTCGGCCTCGACCAGCGAAAACTCGGGCGTGAACGGGATGACGAGGCATACCTCGGGGCCGAGCTCGGCGATGCGCTCGAGTCGCTCGTCCAGGGTGAGGAGCTCGGGCGGCGCGTCCGCCGGCCGGAGGACCGCGAGAGGATTCGGGTCGAACGTGACGGCCACCGACCGCACGCCGAGCGCCTGTGCCCGCTCGACGGCGGTGCGGATCACCGCCTGGTGCCCGAGGTGGATTCCGTCGAAAGTCCCCTGGGCCACCACGCTGGGCGGCCCGTCAGGGCGATACTGGCCGAGGCCGCGGACGATCTGCATGGAGGAGGCGAAGGGGGCGCAGCCCGTCGGGGGATACCTCGCCGATGCCGAGGAAGCTCGAGCCGGCATACACGCGGCATGCGGCGCCGGCCGCCGGGAGGTCGGCGTCGTCGAGCTCCGACGCCGGCACGCGCTGGCCGTGGCCGAGACGCCGGCCGGACTCCGCCGAGACGTGCACGGCGGGAAGGTGACCCACGGCCCGGTCGGGAGGCAGGACACCGGCAGCCAGCGCCGCCGTATCGCCCGCCTGGATCGCCGCCCACGGGACGGCGTCCTCGAGCCGGAGCGATCCGACCTGGGTCCGGACGAGCGCCTCGACGTGTCCACCGCATCCGAGCGTCTCGCCGACGTCGGCGGCGAGGCTGCGGACGTACGTACCCGACCCGCACCGGACGCGGACCCGGAGGCGGGGCGCGACGCACTCGATCAGCTCGAACGCGTAGACTCGAACGCGGCGGGGCGAACGCTCGACGGCGATCCCTGCCCGCGCCAGCTCGTGGAGACGCCGGCCGCCCGCGTGCAGCGCCGAGTACATGGGCGGGAGCTGCTCGATGTCGCCGACGAACCGCGCGAGCACCGGCTGCACGTCGTCGTCCGTGAGCGGCGGGACCGGCCGCTCTCGCGTCGTGGCGCCGGTCGCGTCGAGGGTATCCGTGTCGATCCCGAGCCGGATCGTCGCGAGATACTCCTTGTCCTGCCCCTGGAGGTGCGCCGTCAGCTTCGTCGCCTCCCCCAGCAGGATGGGCAGGAGCCCGGTGGCCATCGGGTCGAGCGTGCCTCCGTGGCCAACCTTCGGGACGCGCAGCACGCGGCGCAGGTGAGCGACGACGTGGAACGAGGTCACGTCGGGCCCCTTGTCGGCGAGCAGGAGACCGTCCGGCGCCATCGGGCCGGACGGCGGGCGCGCTTGCCGGAGCTCGGCGCTCACCGGGCGGCGAGCGCCTCCCGGATCGCGCCCAGGACGACGGCCTTCGCGTCGGCGAGGCTCCCCGGACGGATCAAGCCGGCCGCGTTCGGATGGCCTCCGCCGCCCAGGCGGCCGGCGATGCGGGCCACGTCGACCTCTCCCTTGGCCCGCATGCTGACCTTCACCGCGTCCGGCATCTCGCGGAACAGGACCGCCACCTTGGCGGTGCGCACGGAGCGCGGGTAGTTCACGAACTCCTCGGCCTCCGGCAGGTCTGGCGAGGCCGCCAGCTTCCTGTCGATCACGAGCCAGGCGATCTGCCCGTCGGCGTCTGTCTCGATCCCCTGGAGAATCTGCCCCAGGAGACGCAGCCCCGCGAGCTGACGCGTCTCGTACACGGTCGTGGCCACGAGCGCGGGCTCGGCCCCGGCCTCCACCAGCCGCGCGGCGACGCGGAACGTCTTCGGGGTGGTGTTCGAGTAGCGGAAGGATCCCGTGTCGGTGACGATCGCGGTGTAGAGATTCACCGCGACGTCGGCCGTGAGCGGGAGGCCCACCGCCTCGATCAGGTCGTAGACCATCTCCCCGGTGGCCGCAGCCCGCGTGTCCACCCAGTTGACGTCCCCGTAGCGGCGGTTGTCACCGTGGTGGTCGATGTTGAGAACCCGCGCGCCGGGGCCCCGCGCGCCGTCGAGGAGACCGCCGAGCCGCGCCGGATCCGGGCAGTCGAGAGCGACGACCAGGTCGAACTCATGCCGGCCCGCCTTCCACTGCTGGACGTCGGCGGCCCCCGGCAGGAAGTGGAACGGGTCCGGCACGGGGTGCGCGCAGGCGAAGGTCACCGCCCGGCCGCCGCCGCGCAGCGCCAGGCCGAGCCCGAGTTGCGACCCGAGGACGTCGCCGTCGGGATAGACGTGGGCGAAGAGGAGGACGCGCCGGCTTCCCTCGATCGCGCCCACGACCTCCGGAGGGACCAGGCTCACGCCGGCTTCTCCGGTGCGGGCTCGTCCGGCGGGCGCTCCTCGCTCTTGAGCCCCTCCAGGACCGTCTGGATGTGGGCCGCGTGGGCCATCGAGCGGTCCGGAAGGAACGTGAGATGGGGGACCGCTCGCAGGCGGAGCCGCGGCAGGAGCCAGCTCCGGATGAATCCACGGGCGCTCTCGAGCGCCTGGAGGGAGCTCTGCCACTGGGTCTCGGAGCCGAGCACGCTCACGTAGACCTTGGCCGTCCGGAGATCCTTGGCCACGTCCACCTCCGTGACGGTCACGAAGCCGAGGCGCGGATCCTTCAGCTCCCGCTGGATGAGGTGGGAGATCTCCTCCCGGATCAGCTGGTTCACGCGCTGAAGTCGCATGGGTCAGATTTTGAGTGCTAGACAGTTCGAGCCGGCCCGAGGCAAGCGGCCCCGGCGCCGACGGCGACCGGGGTCTCGACGAGGTCGAAGTTCTCGAGAGCCACCGTCGGAGCCCGTCAGAGCACCTCGACGCGCACGTCGATGACGGCCCCGTCGGACAGCGATTCGATGTAGTTGACCGCCTTCGAGACTACCTCGTTGGCGAGCCTGGCATCGTTCGACACGCACGCCACCGCCAGCGTGGCGCGCTGCCAGAGGTCCCCGTGATCGACCTCGGCCACGGACACGTTGAAGCGGTGCTTGACCTTTTCCTTCATCCCGCGGAGGACGTGACGCTTGCCCTTCAGCGAGTCGACCTCGCTGAGGTGCAGCTCCACGAGACCGAGCGCGACCTGGACCACGGGTGTCGCCTGGACGTCTCGCGGCTAGAGCGTCCGAGCGATCTCCTCGGTCGTGTAGAGCTCCAGGACGTCCCCGACCTGAACGTCGAGGTTGCCGATGCCGATCCCGCAGTCCTGCCCCTGGATGACCTCGCGGGCGTCGTCCTTGAACCGCTTCAGCGAGGTCACCTGCCCCTCGCCCATGACACGCCCGTTCCGGACCACGCGGAGCTTCGCGTTGCGGGTCGCCTTGCCCTCCGACATGAAGGAGCCGGCGATCGTGCCGACGTCCTTGATCGGGAAGAGCATGCGGACCTGCGCCTTCCCGAGCGGCACCTCGCGAATGATCGGCGGGAGCATCCCGGCCAGCGCCGCCTTCACGTCGTTGATGGCCTCGTAGATGACGTTGTAGGTCTTGATGTCGACCCGCTCGATCTGCGCCTGCTGCAACACCTTCGGCTCGGGTTTCACGTTGAACCCGATGATGATGGCGTTCGATGCCGAGGCCAGCATGACGTCGGTCTCGGTGATGGTGCCGACCACGCCGTGGATCACACGGACCTTGATCTCTTCCGTCGACAGGCGCTCGAGCGCGTCCTGGAGCGCCTCGACCGAGCCGTCCACGTCGCCCTTGAGGATGACCCGGAGCTCCTTGACCTCGCCCGCCTCGATCTGCTTGTGGAGGTCGGCCAGGGTCACCCGGGCGCTGACGGTGACCTTCTTGTCCTGCTCCTGGCGCCGCATCGCCATCTGGCGCGCCTTCCGCTCCTCGTCCACCGACCGCAGGACGTCCCCGGCCGACGGCACGCCGGACAGGCCCAGCATCTCGACGGGATCGACAGGGCCGGCCGTCTTCACGCGCTGCCGCCGGTCGTTGAACATCGCGCGGACCTTGCCGTAGTGCTGGCCGACCACCACGATGTCGCCCTCGTGGAGGGTGCCCTGCTGGATGAGCACGGTCGCCACCGGACCGCGGCCACGGTCGAGCTTGGCCTCGACCACGACCCCGCGCGCGGCGCGGTTCGGGTTGGCCTTCAGCTCCAGCACCTCGGCCTGCAGCGCCGTCATCTCGAGGAGCTGATCGACCCCGGTGCCCTTCGTTGCGGACGTGTTGACGAAGATCGTCTGCCCGCCCCACTCCTCGGGAACGAGCCCGTGGTTCACGAGCTCCTGCTTGACGCGGTCGGGGTTCGCGTCTCCCTTGTCCACCTTGTTGACCGCCACGATGATGGGCACGTTCGCGGCCTTGGCGTGATTGATCGCCTCGACCGTCTGCGGCATGACGCCGTCGTCGGCCGCCACCACCAGGATGACGATGTCGGTGGCCTGGGCGCCGCGGGCACGCATGGCGGTGAAGGCCTCGTGGCCGGGCGTGTCCAGGAACGTGATCTTGCCGTGCCCGGTCTCCACCTGGTACGCGCCGATGTGCTGCGTGATGCCGCCGAACTCCTGCTCGGTGACGCGGGTCTTCCGGATGGTGTCGAGGAGCGACGTCTTCCCGTGGTCGACGTGCCCCATGACCGTGACGACCGGGGGCCGAAGCTGGAGCTGGCTCGGATCGATCGCCTCCTCGACCAGATCTCGCTCGTCGGCCGACCGCATGTCCGCGTCGAAGCCGAACCGCACGGCGACCGCCTTCACCTTGTCGGCCTCGAGCGGCTGGTTGATCGTCGCCATCACGCCCATGCCGACCAGCTCGCGGATGACCTCGCCGATCTTCTTGCCCATCCGCTCCGCCAGCTCGGAGACCGTGACCGACTCCGGGAGCCGGAGGACCTCGCGCGGCCCGGCTTCGGCCGCGGGCGCCGCCGCTGCGGCAGCCGCGGGCTTCTCGACCTCGGGGGCGGCGGGAGGGGCCGGCGGCGCAGCGGGCGCGGATTTCTCGACCGCCGCCGCCGGCGCGACGACGCGCTCGGGCTCGGCAGGGGCCGGCTCCTCGCGGCGAGGCTTGATCGGAACCACCTTCCCATCGGTGGCCGGCTTGGGCGCCTCGGCCACCTTCGGCTCCGGCTCGGTCGGCGCGCCCTCTCGAGCGGCGGGGACCACGGGCTCCCTGGGCCGCACCGGGGCGGCTGGCGCTGCCGCGGCCGGCCGCTCGTGGACCGCGGGCGTCGGCCTCGGGGCCGCAGGCTTCTCGACCGGCGTCGGCCTGACAGGCGGCGCCTGGACCGGACCGGCGGGAACCGGGCTGGGTGTTGCCACCGCAGCGGCGGCCGGCGCGACGATCTCCGCGGGGGTCGGGGCCTTCTCGACCTTCGCTGGTGCGACCGGGGCCGGCGCCTTCGCCTTGGCGAACACCGGAGCCGGGACCGCCTTCGCGGCCGCCTTCCCCTTGCCGGGCGCCTTGCCCTTCGCGGTCGCGGTCGACGCCTTGGCCGCCTCGGCAGCCCTCTTCGCCCGGGTCCTCGCGGCTTTCGCGGCCGAGGCCTTGGCCGCCTCGATCTTCGCCCGTTGCGCGGCTACACGCTCGCTCTCGATCCGCTCGGACTCCTTGCGGGCATACTCGGCCGCCTGGTCCCCCAGCGCCTCACGAAGCGTCGCCAGCAGAGCGTCCTCGATGGCGCTCGCGGAGCTCTGCTCCTTGTAGCCCATGCCATGGAGATGGTCGATGATCAGCTTCGGCGCGACACCGAGCTCCTTGGCGAGCTCGTGGACCCGGGTCTTCCCGGCCATATCAGCTACCCCCCTCGACCGTCTCAGGAGCCCCCTGCCCCTGGCTCAAGAGCCCCCGCAATCGCTCGACCACCTCCGGCGTCGCCACCGCGGGGACTCGGAATGCCTGGGGCCAGCGGCCCCGCCGTACACACTCTGACAGACACGACTCTCGCCGGCACAGGTAGGCGCCACGACCCCGTCCCCGCCGCTCGGGGTCGGGCTCGACGCGACCATCGGGTGTCCGGACGATCCGGAGCAGCTCCGACTGGGGTCGAGCCCGCCGGCAGCCGAGACAGGTCCGGACCGGGTGGTGCCGCTCGCTCACCGGTCCTCGCTCTCGGCCGACGCCGGCTCTGCCGGAGTCGCCTCCGCGGACGCCTCACCGCCTCCGGCCTCCGCGGCCGCGGCTGCCGCCGCCGCTTCCTCGGCCTGGGCCGCGGCGCGGGCCGCAAGCCACAACTCCGCGCCCGCCAGGATCCCCTCCGCCCTGCCCGCCTCGTCGCCCAGGATCTCGCGCAAGCGCTCGAGTCCGGCTGCGCGCAGCCGCGCGGGCGTGTGGAGCCCGTGCTCCACCAGAACCGGAATCAGCTCGGGGCCGATCTCGGGGATCTCCGCGAACGCCGCGAGGCCCCCGGCCCGCTCCTCCTCGTGGCGGCGCTTCTCGTCCGCCAGCTCCGCCTCGCTCTTCACATCGACGCGAAGCCCGGTCAGCTTCGCGGCGAGCCGGGCGTTCTGCCCCTTCTTGCCGATGGCGAGCGAGAGCTGGCTGTCCGGCACGACCACCTGCGCCGTGCGCTCCTCACCCTCGCCGGTGATCGTGACCGAGCTGACCTTGGCCGGCGACAAGGCACGGGCGACCAGCGTGACCGGGTCGTCCGACCATTCGATGATGTCGATCTTCTCGCCGCGCAGCTCCTTGACGATGGCCTGGATCCGCGTTCCGCGGAGGCCCACGCAGGCACCGATCGGATCGATGTCCCGCTTGGTGGACGCCACCGCCAGCTTGGCCCGCTCCCCGGGCTCCCGCGCGGCGCCTCGCACCTGGACGATGCCCTCGGCGATCTCCGGGATCTCGGTCTCGAAGAGCCGGATCAGGAACCCCGGATGCGCGCGCGAGAGCACGACCTGCGGGCCCTTGGGCGTGTTCCGGACCTCCATGATGTACGCGCGCACGCGGTCTCCGGCCATGTACCGCTCGCCCGGGATCTGCTCCCGCTCGGGCAGCACGGCCTCGGTGCGGCCCATGTCCAGGATGACCGTGCGCTTCTCGATCCGGTGGACCAGGGCCCGCACCAGGGTCCCCTCGCGGTCCTTGTACTCCGAGAAGATTCCCTGCCGCTCGGCCTCGCGCACCCGCTGCAAGATCACCTGCTTGGCGGTCTGGGCGGCGATCCGTCCGAGCTCCTTCATCTCGAGGTCGACCTCGACCACGTCCTCGAGCTGGGCGCCGGGCTTGAGGCGGCGCGCCTCGTCCAGGCTCATCTCGAGCTTGGGGTCCGCCACCTTCTCGACGACACGCTTCTCGGCGAACACGCGGATCGCCCCGGTGTCACGGTGGAGGGTCAGGCGGGTATTGTCCCCGACCCCCATCGTCCGCTTGGACGCGGACAGGAGGGCGGACTCCAGCGCCTCGAAGAGGACCTCGGTCGCGATCCCCTTCTCGCGTCCGACCTGCTCGATGGCCAGCTTGAGCTCCCGGTTCATCACAGTCTCCTGGACTCGGCGGAGCCTGTCGGCTCCACCTCCAGGCGCGTCTTGGTGACGAGGCTCCGCGGAACGCTCCGGGGACCCTCCGGGGTGACGAGCGTCAGGACGTCCGCGTCGACCTGGGCGAGCCGGCCCGCGACATCCCGGCGCCCGTCGACCAGCTCGCGCATCCAGAGGCGCACAGGTCGCCCGATGGCCCACCGGAGCTCCCGATCCTTCCGCAGCTCGCGGTCGAGGCCCGGGGACGAGACTTCCAGGTCGTAGCTGCTCCGGACGAGGTTCGAGACGTCGATCAGGTCCCCGACCTCGTGCGAGAGCTGCTGGCAATCGCTCACCGTGACGCCACCCGGCTTGTCGACGAAGATCCGCACGATCGCCCGGCGTCCGTTCCCCCGGACCTCCAGATCGACGAGCGTGAGCCCGTGGGACTCGACGGCCGGCAGGACGACGGTCTCCACCGCCGTCTCCACGCCCGCCAGACCAGTGCCCGTCGCCACGCGCCGCCTCCTCAGTACTTTTCGGTACTTCTTTTCGGTACTTTTCGCTCCAGCGAACAAAAAAGTGGGCCTCGCCCACTTTTTGTCAGCCACTCAGTATACCCCGATACGGAGAGTCGAGGAACCCCTCGACCCTCCGAGAAGAAAGCCCTAGAGCTCCGAGGCCAGGCTCCGTGCGAGGTCCCGGACGGCCGACACGACGCCGTCCGGCGCGACGGCGACATCCTGACGGTCCCGGCGCGTTCGCACCTCGACCTTGCCCTCGCGCCCCAGCAGGGCGCCGACGGTCACACGGACGGGGACGCCGAGGAGATCGGCATCCTTGAACTTCACTCCCGGCCGCTCTTCGCGGTCGTCGAGCATCGACCTCGAACCCGGCCTCGCCCAGCTCGCGATAGAGCCGCTCGGCCATCTCCCGCACCGGCGGCTGCTTGGGGTTGACGGGAAGCACGAGCACCTGGACCGGCGCGATGGACCAGGGCCAGATGATGCCGTCCGCGTCGTGACGCTGCTCGATCGCCGACGCGACGATGCGAGCGGGGCCGATGCCGTACGACCCCATGACGATCGGATGCGCCTGCCCCTGCTCGTCGAGGTACGTCGCACCGAGCTTCGCCGAGTAGCGCGTCCCGAGCTTGAAGATGTTCCCCACCTCGATGACGCGCTCGACCAGGAGCGGCGTCCCGCACGAGGGACAGGCGTCGCCCGCCAGGGCCACGTGGAGATCCGCGTGGCGCGCCGTGAAATCCCGGCCCGGCTGGACGCCGCGGAGGTGGAAGCCTTCACGGTTCGCGCCGGCGACGTACGTCCCCTCCCCGATGGCCTCGTCGGCGACGATCGGCACCGTCGCGCCCACCGGACCCACCGACCCGACCGGCGCGCCGAGGGCGTCGCGGACCTCGTCGGGATGTGCCGCGCGCACCTCGCCGCCCAGGAGTCGCGCGAGCTTCTTCTCGTGGAGCTGCTGGTCGCCGCGGACCAGCGCGAGGACCGGCCCGGACGGCCCCATGTACAGCAGGCTCTTGATCGTCTGAGGGGGCTCGATCCCGAGCAGCTGGCACACCTCGGCGATGGTCCGCACGCCGGGGGTCGCAACCTCGCCGCGGGGCGCGTCGACGGACGGCGCCGCCAGGGGCTTCGACCGCGCGAGCTCCACGTTGGCCGCGTAGCCGCAGGCCGGGCAGCGCGCGATCTCATCCTCCCCGGCCTCGCTCGGGGCCATGAACTCGTGCGCGCCCGCGCCGCCCATCATCCCGACGTCCGACTCGACCACGTGGAACGTCACCCCCGACCGCTGGAAGATCCGCTTGTACGCTTCCTTCTGCTTCTCGTACGCGACGTCCAGGCCGGCGTCGTCGACGTCCAGGGTGTATGCGTCCTTCATCCAGAACTCGCGCGTCCGGAGGACGCCCGAGCGCGGGCGCGCCTCGTCACGCTCCTTCGTCTGGATCTGGTACCAGACCTGCGGCAGCTCGCGATAGGAGCGGATCTCCTTCGACGCCAGCCACGCGACGACCTCCTCGTGGGTCATCCCGAGGCACATGTCCCGGCCGTGCCGGTCCTTCAGCCGGAACATCTCGTCCTTGATGTCGTACCAGCGGCCCGACTGCTGCCAGAGCTCCGCCGGATGGAGCACCGGCATCGTGATCTCCTGGCCGCCGATCCCGTTCATCTCCTCCCGGATGATCGTGTTGACCTTGTCGATCGCCCGCTGGCCGAGCGGGAGGTACACGTAGACCCCGGCCGTCAGCTGCCGCACCAGGCCGGCGCGGACCATGAGCCGGTGGCTGACCGCCTCGGCGTCGGCGGGATCCTCGCGAAGAGTCGGGATGAACGACGTGGTCCAGCGCATGGCCTAGCTCCCTCGGACCAGGAGACGGCGGCGCGAGCCGCCGCCAGGATCAGTGCGACGCCTTGGCGACGACGTTCGGACCGGGCTTCCCTGGGCGGTAGAGGAGTCGCTCGACCGGCTTCCCGCCGAGCAGGTGGGACTCGATGATCTCCTGCACATCCTCCGCCCGGACAGCCGCGTACCAGACGTTCTCGGGATAGACGACGATCATCGGGCCGTGCCCGCACTGTGAGAAGCAGCCCGACTTGTTGATCCGAATCTGCGTGTGGAGGCCGGCCCTCGCGACCTCGGCCCGCATCTGCTTGACGTAGGCCTCGGTGTCCGCCTGGGTCGGACAGGTGCTCCCGGTGGTGCAGACGAAGACGTGCTTCTCGTACTGGCCCATCGGCCTACCGGAAGATCTTCCCGACTGGCGGAAGCAGGCGCGTCAGGTCATTGAACAGCGCGAAGACCATCAGGAGAAGCAGCAACGCGAGGCCGATCTGCTGCGCGATCTCACGCTTCCTGAGCGACAGCGGCCGGCCCAGCACCGCCTCGATGGCGAAGAACAGGAGGTGTCCCCCGTCCAGCATGGGAACCGGGAGAAGGTTCAGGATCGCCAGGTTCACGCTGATCAGGGCCACGAAGAACGCGTACGAGACGAGCCCCTGCTGCGCCTGTTGCCCGGCCACCATGCTGATCTGGAGCGGGCCCCCGATGTTCGACGCCGGGATCGTCCCGGTAATCAGCTTCCAGATCGACACCACGGTGATGACCGTGACGTCCCACGTGCGCGCGACGCCTCGCGCGGCGGACGTCAGGGGGTCCGAGCGCTTGAAGGTCTCCGACGTCGCGGTGGCTATGCCGATGCGCCCGACCTTGGTCTCGTTGCCGAGCGCGTCCTTGTCGACCTCGACCCGCGGGGTCACGGTGAGGTCCATCTGGGAGCCGCCGCGCTCGATCCGGAGCGTGAGGGCCTCGCCAGCCCGCATCGAGATCGTCTCGGCCAGCTCGTCCCACGTCTCGATCGGCTTCCCGTTGAGCGCCACGATGCGGTCGCGAGGCTGGATGCCCGCGTCGGCGGCCGGCATGCCCGGCCGCACCTCGCCGACCACCGGAGGCACGTAGCGGTCGCGCCCCGATGCGCCATACCTCGGCCGGCTCGTTGAACAGCGTCTTCCCGGGCACCTTGCGCGGAGTGACGGACACCTCCTGCCGCGCGCCGTCCCGCGTCACGGTCAGGGCGAGCGGGCGCCCGTTGGAGCGCGTCGACCGCCTCCTCGACCTCGCCCCAGTGCTCCACCGGCTTGCCGTCGACGGCCACGACCCGGTCTCGGATGCGGAGCCCCGCCTGCGCCGCCGGGGAATCCGGCGTCACGCGGCCGATCGTCGGATCCAAGAGCGGCACGCCGACGGCGGCGAACACGACCGAGAAGATCACCGCCGCCAGGACGAGGTTCATCCCGGGTCCGGCGAAGACGATTACCGCCCGCGCCCAGAGGGGCTTCGTCGAGAAGGACTTGGCCGGGTCCATCGGCGGCGCGTCGGTCGGCGGATGGATCGCGTCCTCGCCGGTCGCCTCCTCGCCCATCATCTTCACGTACCCGCCGAGCGGCACGATCGAGACGCAGTACTCGGTCTCTCCGCGACGGAACGAGAAGATCCGTGGCCCGAAGCCGAGGGAGAAGCGCTCGACGCCCACGCCCATCCCCTTCGCCACGAGGAAATGCCCCAGCTCGTGGATGAAGATCAGCGCGCCGAGCGCCACGACCGCGCTCACGACGTAGTCGAACGCCCCGCCCAGCAGCATGCTGCCGACGGAGCCGTCGGCGAGGAGGACCCCGCCTCCCGCCGCGAGCGTCAGGATCCGACTCGCGCGCCTCACCCGGTTACCCATCAGTGCAGCACCGATCCCGCCGGAACCCGTCCGAGGGCGGCCTCGGTGGTCCGGCGCACCTCCCCGTCGAGCGCGAGACAGGCGTCCAGGTCCTCCACGGCGATGCCCGCGTGCGTGTCGAGCGCGTCGCCGATCAGCCGGGGCACCTCCATGAAACCGCACCGGCCCGCGAGGAAGGCGGCCACCGCCACCTCGTTCGCCGCATTGAGGACGAGCGGAGCGGCTCCCCCGGCCCGGCCCGCCTGGCGGGCCAGCCCGAGGCAAGGGAACGCCGCCTCGTCGGGGGCCTCGAACGTGAGGCTCCCGAGCTCGACCAGATCGAGCGCGGGCGCCGGGCACGGCAGCCGCTCGGGATACGTCAGCGCGTAGAGGATCGGAATTCCCATGTCCGGCATGCCCAGCTGCGCGAGGACCGAGCGGTCGACGAACTCCACCATCGAGTGGACGATCGACTGCGGATGCACGACGACATCGATCCGCTCGAACGGAACACCGAACAGCCAGTGGGCCTCCAGGACCTCGAGGCCCTTGTTCATGAGCGTGGCCGAGTCGATGGTGATCTTCGCGCCCATCCGCCAGGTCGGGTGTCGCAGCGCCTGCTCCACCGTGACCGCCTCGAGCTTGGCGCGGGACCATCCGCGGAACGGCCCGCCCGACGCGGTCAGGACGAGCCGGCGGACTTCCCGCGGCGCCGCGCCGGCCAGGCACTGGAACAGGGCGCTGTGCTCGGAGTCGACGGGAAGCAGGCGCACGCCGCGCTCGCGGGCGGCTCGCGTCATGAGCGCCCCCGCCATCACGAGCGTTTCCTTGTTGGCCAGCGCGATGGTGCGCCCGGCGCGGATCGCGCCGAGGGTCGGCACCAGTCCCGCCGCCCCGACCATGGCCGACACCGCGACGTCCGCGGGAACGTCGGTGGCGAGGGCAGCCAGGCCCTCGACGCCGGCGAGGAGCTCCGGGCGGGGCGGCGCGAGCTCGCGCGCCAGTCGATCGACCGCGGCGCGGTCGAGGAGCGCCACCGCCGCCGGCCTGTGCGCGCGCACCTGCTCGGCGACCAGGGAGACGTCGGAGCCCCGGGCTGCCAGGCCGCCCACCCGGAACTGGTCCGGGAAGGCGGAGATCAGCTCGAGCGTTCGGCGACCGATCGAGCCGGTCGCTCCGAGCACGGTGACGGTCTTCACGTGGGTAGTCGCGCCCTCAGTGTATCCCGACGAAGTAGAGCCAATAATACAGGGCGGGCACGTTGAAGAGCAAGGAGTCGAGCCGGTCCAGCACGCCGCCGTGGCCCGGAATTACGTGGCCCGCGTCCTTGGCTCCCGCGCTTCGCTTGAGAAACGACTCGCTCAGGTCGCCGATCTGGCCCACGGCGCCCAGGAGCGCGCCGACCGCGACGGCCTCGGGGATCGAGAACTCCACCACGCGGGCGCCGGCCACCGCGACCAGGATCGAGGCGATCAGCTGCGCCACGCCGCCCTCGACGGTCTTGCCCGGCGACACGCGCGGCGCGAGCTGCCGCCGACCGAATCGCCGCCCGACGAAGTACGCGGCCGACTCGCCGCACCACGTCACCCCGAGCGCGTACAGGGTCAGCATCTGACCGCCCGGGAGCGCGTGGAGCCAGATGGCGTGGCCGAGGAGCCAGGCGCAGTAGCACACGCCGAGGAGGGTCAGCGTGACCCCGGCCCACGCGCCCTCCGTCCCGACCTCGCGCCGGAGCCCGAGCGCCACCAGGACGATCACCGCCAGCGAGAGCGCGAGCGGCAGGAGCACGGGCCGATCGGCGGCGAAGGCGAGCACCACGAGCGCGCCGAGGGCCAGGCCGGCGCCGCTATCGGCCTCGATGCCGGCGGCGGCGAACATGCGGTAGAGCTCGAGCTGCGCGCCCAGCGCGAACAGGAGGACGACCGCCGTGAACATCCAGGCCGGCGCCCAGACGACCAGGGCGATCAGGACCGGGATCCCGACGAGGGCGCTCAGGACCCGCTGAGCGAGCACGGGCTCGATGACGCGGCGGCCGGGCCGCCGCCTACAGGCCCCCGAACCGACGTGAGCGGCGCTGGTACTCTGCGACCGCGCCGTAAAGGTCCCGGGGGGAGAAGTCGGGCCAGAGGGTCGGCAGGACCAGGAGCTCCGTGTACGCGACCTGCCACAGCAGGAAGTTGGAGAGACGGTACTCGCCGCTCGTCCGGATCAGGAGGTCGGGGTCCGGGATACCGGCGGTGTCGAGCGCGCCGGCGATGCTCCCCTCGTCGATCGAGTCCGGCGTCACCGCGCCGCGCGCGGCGCCCTCGACGAGGGACCGCACCGCGCGCACCAGCTCCCGGCGGCCTCCGTAGTTGAGCGCGATCAGGAGGGTGAGGCCCGTGTTGCCCTCGGTGGCCCGGATGGCGCGCTCCACGCTTCCCCGGACGCCCTCGCCGAGCGAGCCGATCTCACCCAGGGCGCGGAGCCGGACGTTGTTGTCGAGGAGGCTCGGCAGCTCCTCGTCGACGGAGCTCTCGAGAAGCTTCATCAGGAAGCTCACCTCGGCCGCCGGCCGAGCCCAGTTCTCGGAGGAGAAGGCGTAGAGCGTCAGGTACTCGATGCCGACGCGCCCCGCCGCGCGCACCGTCTCGCGGGCCGCGCGGACACCCTCGCGGTGCCCGGCGACGCGCGGCAGACCACGGAGACCGGCCCACCGTCCGTTCCCGTCCATGATCACCGCGACGTGCCGCGGCAGCGGCTGATGCCGGACGCTGTCGAGCAGGGCCGCCTCGTCGGCCGCCACGGTGTCGGCGGCGGAGCCGGTCGAGTCGGCGGTCAAAACTCGAGGATCTCCTGCTCCTTCTTCTTCTGGAGCTCGTCGACCTTCTGGGTGGACCGGTCGGTGAGCTTCTGGAGCTCGGTCTCGCTCCGGCGCTCGTCGTCCTCGGAGATCTTCTTGTCCTTGAGGAGGGCCTTCACCTTCTCCTTCGCCTCGCGTCGCACGTTGCGGATCGCCACGCGCGCTTCCTCGGCGAGCTTGCCGACGGACTTGGCCAGCTGCTTGCGGCGCTCCTCGTTGAGCGGCGGGATCGTGAGGCGGATGGCCTTCCCGTCGTTCGCCGGGGTGAGGCCGAGGTCGGACTTCTGGATGGCCTGCTCGATCTTCTTCATCGCGCTCTGGTCCCACGGCTGGATCATCAGCGTCCGCGCGTCGGGCACCGAGATGCTGGCGACCTGGTTGAGCGGCGTCGGCGTGTCGTAGTAGTCGACCCGCACGTGCTCGAGGAGCGCGGCGTTGGCCCGGCCGGTCCGAACGCCGGCGAACTCCCGGGAGAGCGCGTCGAGGGCTCCCTGCATCCGGGTCTCCGCATCCTTCTGGACCGCTTGCGCCGTGTTCATCGCTTCACCTCGGTGCCGGGGCGCTGTCGCTGACGTAGGACCCGACCGTCGGATCCCCGCTGACGACCCGCAAGAGGTTGCCGGGGATGTTCAGGTTGAAGACGCCGATCGGCAGCTTGTTCTCCATGCAGAGGCTGATCGCGGTGGTGTCCATGACCCGGAGGCCTCGATTCAGCGCGTCGATGTACGTGATGTGGGGCAGCCGCACCGCGTTGCGATCCTTCAGCGGATCGGCGGTGTAGATCCCGTCCACCTTCGTCGCCTTGAAGATGATCTCCGCTCCCACCTCGACGGCCCGGAGCGCGGCGGCGGTGTCCGTCGTGAAGAAGGGGTTGCCGGTCCCCGCCGCGAAGATGACGATCCGCCCCTTCTCGAGGTGGCGGATCGCGCGCCGCCGGATGTACGGCTCGGCGACCGCCGGCATGTCGATGGCGGATTGGCAGCGGGTCATGAGCCCCGCCCGCTCGAGCGTGCCCTGGAGCGCGAGCCCGTTGATCACGGTCGCCAGCATGCCCATGTAGTCGGCGGACGCGCGGTCCATGCCGTTCTGCGACGCGTGGAGACCCCGGAAGATGTTCCCGCCGCCGATGACGATGGCGGTCTGCACCCGGAGCTCGTGGATCGTGCGGATCTCCTGGGCAAGCCGCTCCAGGACTGCGGGGTCAATGCCGTAGCCCTGCTCGCCGGCCAGGGCCTCGCCGGAGAGCTTCAGCAGGATGCGCTTGAAGCGGGGCTGCGCCTCACTCACCGACCTGGAACCGCACGAAGCGCCGGATCGCGATCTTCTCGCCGGTCTGGGCGCTCACCTGGGCAACGAGGTCGTCGACGCGGAGCTTGCCGCTCGAATCCCGGATGTAGGCCTGGTCGACGAGGCACTGGTCCTCGTAGAACTTGGAGAGCTTGCCCTCGATGATCTTCTCGAGCACCTGGGGCGGCTTCTTCTGGTCGGCCATCTGCTGCCGGTAGATGTCGCGTTCGCGCTCGATGACCTCCGGGGGCACCTGATCCCGCGACACCCACTGGGGATTGGCGGCCGCCACCTGCATGGCCAGGCCCTTGACCAGCTCCTGGAACTGCTCGGTGCGCGCGACGAAGTCCGTCTCGCAGTTCACCTCGATGAGGACGCCCAGCTTGGCGCCCGCGTGGATGTACGAGCTGACCACCCCGTCGCGCGCCTCCCGGTGGGCGCGCTTCGAGGCTGCGGCGAGCCCCTTCTTGCGCAGGAAGTCGACCGCCTGCTCCAGGTCCTCGCCGGAGGCGGCCAGCGCCTCCTTGCAATCCATCACGCCAGCTCCGGTCTTGTCGCGGAGCTCGCGAACCTTCTCTGCCGTCGTGGCCATCGTCCCTCAGCTCCTCTTGGTCACATGTCCGAATCCGGGCGGACGCCGAGCGCGAACCGTCGCGGGCCGCGCCCGCCGGCGCCCAGGCCCGCCGAGCGATCCCCGGCGCCGGTCAGGCGCCGCTGGTCTGCAGCGTCTCGGCCGCCTCCACACCGTCCCCGGCGGCCGCCGCCGCCTCGACCATCGCGCTCACCGCATCGGCCTCCGCGCTCACCTTGGCCGACACGCCGCGCCCCTCGACGACCGCGTCGGCGATGCGGGACGTGATGAGCCGGATCGCCCGGATCGCGTCGTCGTTGCCGGGGATGGGGTAGTCGATGCCGCTCGGATCGCAGTTCGTGTCCACGATGGCGATGATGGGGATCTGGAGCTTCTGGGCCTCGGCCACCGCGATACGCTCCTTGCGCGGATCGATGATGTACACCGCCGAGGGCAGGCCCTCCATCTGCTTGATCCCGAAGAGCGACTTCTCGAGCTTGCCGCGCTCGCGGTCCAGCCCGGCCGCCTCCTTCTTCGTGACGCGCTCGAACTCCCCGGTGTCGCGCATGTCCTCGAGGCGCTTCAGGTGGTTGATCGACTTCCGGATCGTGGAGAAGTTCGTGAGGGTGCCGCCCAGCCACCGCTGGTTCACGTAGAACATCCCGCAGCGGGCGGCCTCGTCGGCGATCGTCTCCTGCGCCTGCTTCTTCGTGCCGACGAACAGGATCGTCCCCCCGTTGGCCGCCAGGTCGCGCGCGAACGCATGCGCGTCCCGGAACTTCTTGAGGGTCTTCTGCAGGTCGATGATGTAGATGCCGTTCCGCTCCCCGAAGATGTACTTCGCCATCTTCGGATTCCAGCGCTTGGTCTGGTGGCCGAAGTGGACCCCGGCCTCGAGGAGCTCCTTCATGGTGATCTGCGCCATCGCGAGATACCTCCCGGTCGGTTTGCCTCCGCGCTCCCTGCGACCTCGGTCGTCCCGCCGGCCGCCACCGACCTCGGAGCGCGTGTGTGGTGGTTTAGCTCGTTCCGGTGTTTATCTTAACGTAGTCAGTGGTGAAGTCGCAGGTCCAGATGTGATCCTGCGCGGAGCCCAGGCCCAGGTCGACGGTGATCGCCACCTCGGGCTTGGCCAGCTCCGCCTTCACCCGGTCCCAGCGCACGCCGTCGCGGAGCCGGCCCGCGGCGGCCACCTGCTCCTCCCCGTACCAGATCCCGATCCGGTCCTCCTGGACGGGGACGCCCGCGGCGCCCAGCGCCGACATGACGCGGCCCCAGTTCGGGTCACGCCCGGCCATGGCGGTCTTGAACAGGTTCGAGTTCGCGATGGAGCGCGCCGCCAGCTCCGCGTCGCCGCGGGTCTTGGCGCCGCGCACCCGCACGTCGATCACGAGCGACGCTCCCTCGCCGTCCTTCACCAGCATGACCGCCAGCCGCTGGGTCAGCACGTCCAGCGCCTGCTGGAATGGCCGCAGGCGGCGGTCCCCCCGGGACAGCGCCCGGTTCTCCGCCAGCCCGTTGGCCAGGATCACCACGGTGTCGCTCGTGCTCCGGTCTCCGTCGACGCTGATCCGGTTGAACGATCCGCCGACCGCGCGGCGGACGGCACCCTGCAGCGCCTCGCGGTCGACCGCCAGGTCGGTGGCGACGAAGCAGAACATCGTCGCCATCATGGGATGGATCATCCCGGTGCCCTTGGCGATGCCGCCGATCGTCACCCGCCGGCCGCCGATCTCCACACGGAGAGCCGCTTCCTTCGGATGGGTGTCGGTGGTCATGATCCCCTCGGCGGCCGCCCGGCTCCCCTCGGGCGAGAGGGCCTTCACGAGCTTGGGTAGCCCCGCGCGGATCTTGTCCATCGGGAGGTAGCGCCCGATGACCCCGGTGGAGGCGACCAGCACCCGCTCGTCCGGGATGCGGAGCTGCTTCGCGACGATCTCGGTCATCTCCCGCGCGTCGCGGACCCCCTGCTCCCCGGTGGCGACGTTCGAGCAGCCGCTGGACGCGACGATCGCCTGGGCGACGCCGCTCTTGATCCGCTCGCGCGTAACCTTGACGGGAGCGCCCACCACCCGGTTCGTCGTGAAGACGCCAGCCGCCGTCGCGGGGTTCGAGGAGTAGATGAGCGCGAGATCCCGGGCCGGCGCCGGCTTGATGCCCGCGTGAAGCCCCGCGGCGAGGATCCCGGGAACCGCCGTGATCCCGCCGTCGATCCACTCGTGGTCAGCGCTGCCCATTGCCCTCTCCAAAAAAAACCGGGAAGGTCGCCAGGACCTTCCCGGGGTCGGGTCTCGTCTCCGAGAGATCCGGACTACCGCTTCGAGAACTGGAAGCGCTTGCGCGCGCCCGGTTGTCCGTACTTCTTCCGCTCCTTCATCCTGGGATCGCGCGTCAGCATCCCCGCCCGCTTGAGCTGGGTCCTGAGCTCGGTGTTGAACTCGAGAAGGGCCCGCGCGATACCGTGGCGCACCGCTCCCGCCTGCCCCGACAGGCCGCCGCCCTTGACGTTGATCTTCGCGTCGAGCTGGGAGGTCGTCCCGGTGAGCTCGAGCGGCTGCGTCACGATCAGCCTGAGGGTCTCGCGCGGGAAGTAGTCCTCGAAGGGGCGCCGGTTGATGGTGATCCGCCCCTGGCCGATCCGCAGGAAGACGCGCGCGACGGAGGTCTTTCGCCGTCCCGTGCCGTAGAACTGCACCACCTCCGCCATCACGACTCCTTCTTGCGCGCCGACAGCACCTGCGGCTGCTGCGCCTGGTGCGGGTGCTCGGTGCCCCGATACACCTTGAGCTTCTTGGCCATCGCCCGCCCGAGCTTGGTCTTTGGCAGCATGCCGCTCACCGCCCACTCGATGGCGCGCTCCGGATGCAAGCGGAGCATCGTGTCGGCGCGGGTCTCGGTGAGCCCGCCGATGTAGCCGGAGTGGGTGCGGTAGATCTTGCCCTGGAGCTTCCGGCCCGAGAGTTCGACCTTCGCGGCGTTGATCACGACGACGTGGTCGCCGGTGTCCACGTGCGGCGCCCAGGTCGGCTTGTGCTTTCCCATGAGGAGGGTGGCGACCCGTGCGGCCAGCCGGCCGAGAATCTGTCCCTCGGCATCGATCAGATGCCAGCTCCGTGCGACCGTTTCCTTCTTCGGCATGACCGTCGGCATACGACGTCCGTCTCCACGCGCTCGAGAGAGATGATGAGCGAACGGCCACTCCGGGGCGGACCGCTCGGGCGCAAATCGCAAGCTGTAACCTTATCGGAGGCGCCTCCGAGTGTCAACCCCGGATACACCTCGGGCCGCTCCGCGCGGCCCGGCCGCGCGCGGGCGCTAGGCCGGTCGACGCCGGGCGGCCACCGACGCGGAGCGGTCGGCGACGGGACGGGTCGCTCCCCGGCCGCCGGTCTTCCCGGGCCAGGGGCAGAGCGCCCGCACGGGACACGTGGGGCATGCCGGAACCCGGGCGTGGCACACCTTGCGACCGTGCGCCTGGATCAGGTGGCAGAAGCGGGTCCACTGGGCGCGCGGCACGCCCTCCGCCAGCTGGGCCTCGACCTCGTCGGGATCGTCGGCCTTCGCGAGGCCGAGCCGCTGCGTCACCCGGAAAACGTGCGTGTCTACCGCGATGCCCGGCACGCCGAAAGCGTTGCCCAAGACGACGTTCGCGGTCTTGCGCCCCACTCCCGGCAGCGCTCGTCAAGGCCTCGAGCGTCCGCGGCACCTCGCCGCCGTGCCGCTCCACCAGCGCGCGCGCCATGCCGAGCACCGATCGGGTCTTGGCCCGGAAGAAGCCGGTCGATCGGATCTCTCCTTCGAAGGTGGCCGGATCGGCGCGCGCGTAGTCCTCGGCGCGCCGGTACTTCTCGAAGAGGGTCCGGGTCACCTGGTTCACGCGCTCGTCGGTGCACTGGGCGGCGAGGATCGTCGCGACCAGCAACTCGAGCGGCGTCGTGAAGCGGAGCGCGCAGGCCGCGTCCGGGTAGGCGCGCTCCAGGTGCCGGATCAGCGACCGGGCGCGGGACCGACGGGCCTCGAGCGACTCCCTCACGGGGCGCTCGCCCCCGCCACGGTGCCGGGCATCGCCCGGAGCAGCGCGTAGAAGTGCACGCCGACGACGGTCAGGTAGCTCATCGCGGCGCCGTGCAGCACGAACGAGGCCAGGCCGCCGAGGAAGGGCACGAAGGAGAGGATCCAGGCCGCGATCCCCACCCCGACGAACACCAGCAGGCATCCGACGAGGAACGCGACGACCGGTCCGGGATGCGCCCGGACGAGGGCCGCGCTCCGACGCATCCCGTCGACGGCGCCGAGCCCGTCCAGGAGGACCGCGGGCAGCGTGAACATCAGAAACACCGCAGCGACGATCCCGGGAATCACGAGGAAGAGAAACCCAATCATGACGATCAGCCCGACCAGGAACGCCGCCACCGCGATCGCGCCGAGCCGCCGGGCGACCGCGGCGAGCGCGTCCCCGAGAACCGGCTCCACGCCGCCGAGCGCGCTCCGAGCCATCACGATCACCATGCCGGAGCTGAGGAGCCCCAGGGTCCCCATCACGACGGCGAACATGAGCGCCCCGAGGACGAGCCCGGCGAACCCACCGGCCGCGGCGCCGTGACTCCCTCCCATCGCACCGCCCATCAGCGCGCCGATCACGGCGGCGCCTCCGCCGATGAAGAAGAGGAGCATGAAGCCGAGCACGGCCACCGCGAGCGGCGGCACGATCAGGACGGGGAACCGGGCCACGGCCTGGTACGCGAGCCGGAAGTGCCCGACGAAGTCGTCCGCCCCGCCCGCCATGCTCTCCCTCCGTCGCCCGATCTAGCGTGGCCCCGCGGCTCGGTCGAGCCTAGTGCGGGGACCGGGCCGCGTCAAACGGCCCCCTTGGCGGCCCGCTTCGCCGAGGACGCGGTCGCGGATCGTCCGGCCAAGGAGCACCAGAGCACCCACAGGAGGAAGATCGGCGCGCCGACGGCGGCGGCCAGCAGGAACGGCGCGAGGAGGCCCAGCCAGGACACGGGGCCGACCAGGTAGAGCGCATCCTCCGGCTCGAATCCCCGCCAGTTCTCCTGCGCGACCATCGCGCGCCCGGCGGTCTCCTCCAGGAATACCCGGATCAGGAAGACGATGGCGATCGATCCCGCGGCAAGCGCGCCGGCGACGGGCGCCCACGAGCCGAGCCAGCTCGAGCGGAGCCCGATGCCCACGCCCGCGAACAGGCTCACGTACCCGAGTCCCGCCGCCACGTGATCGTAGTAATGCCCGAACCGGCTGGTCATGCCGGTCAGCCGGGCGAACTCACCATCCATGTGATCGACGAGCACGCCCACCATGAAGAGGCCACCGCCCAGCGCGGCCCGGCGCGGGTCTCCGCTCGCCATCAGCCACGCCGCCGTCAGCGATGCGAGAAGACCGAGCGTGGTGAGGCCGTTGGGCGTGAGCGGCGTGTGGCGGAGCGGACGCACGAGGACCCGCGCGAGACGGACGTCCCACGGGGTCGTCACGACCGGCGTGCGGGCCTCAGGCGCGGCCATCGCGATCCCGCAGGAACTCGCCCAGTCTCCGGAGCGCCTCGTGGATGCGCGGCAGGCTGTTCGCGTACGAGAACCGGAGGTAGCCCTCGCCGCCCGTCCCGAAATCGATGCCCGGGGTGACGGCGACGCGGGCGCCGGCGAGGATCTCGAACGCGAAGTCGTAGGACCGCTCGCAGTAGCGCCGCGCGTCCGCGAACACGTAGAACGCCCCGGTCGGCTCGGCCCGGACTGCGAGCCCGAGCGCCCGGAGCCCCTCGACCATCGCGCGCCGGCGCTCGTCGAAGATCGCCCGGAACCGGCGCACGTCCCCTGCCCCCTCCCGGAGCGCCGCCACGCCCGCCCACTGCACGAACTCGTTCGAGGAGATGAAGAAGTTCTGGTGAAGCCGCTGGAGCGTGCGGACGTACGACTTGGGCGCGATGAGATAGCCGAGGCGCCAGCCGGTCATCGCGTAGGCCTTGGAGAAGCCGTTGAACACGAAGGCGCGATCCGTGAACTCGAGCACCGTGTGGTCGGGCCCTTCGTAGCTCAGCCCATGGTAGATCTCGTCGGACACGAGCCAGGCGCCATGGCGCTCCGTGACCTCGGCGAGGGCCGCCAGCCGGTCAGCGGGCGTGACGACGCCGGTCGGATTCGCCGGGGAGTTCACCATGACCGCGCGCGTCCGGGGACCGAGCCGCCCGCGCACGGCCTCGGCTCCGAGGCTCCAGCCCTCGGACTCGGGCGTCGGGACGTAGACCGGCGCGGCCTCGGCGTACCGCACGAAGTTCGGGTAGCAGGCGTAGTGGGGGTTCGAGAGGACGACCTCGTCCCCCGCCGACAGGAGCCCGGTGAAGAGGAGCAGCATCGCCGGCGACGTCCCTGCGGTCACGAGCACCTGGTCCGGCGACACCGCGACTCGGTAGGTCTCCAGGTAGTGCTCCGCGATCGCCTCCCGGAGCGGCAAGAGCCCGAGGCTGTGCGCGTACTTCGTACGGCCCTCCCGGATGGCACGCACCGCCGCCTCCCGGACCACTTCGGGCGTCTCGAAGTCGGGTTCCCCGAACTCGAGGTGCACCACATCGTGCCCCTGGCGCTCGAGCTCCTGCGCGCGCTCGAACACCTCGACCGCGAGGAACGGGGTGATCTCCTCGGTCCGCTTGGCGAGCTCGGCGAAGGCGTGGGACACGGCGCTCAGCGCGCCAGCCGGCGGCGGCGCCGGGCGATGCCGCCGCGCTGGGCGGCGCGCATGACCTCGCGCGCGACCGCCTGGGCGACCTTCTTGTTGAACACGCTGGGGATGATGTACTCCTCGTGGAGCTCCTTGCGGGTCACCACGGACGCGATGGCCTGGGCGGCGGCGATCTTCATCTCGTCGGTGACCCTCGACGCGCGGCAGTCGAGCAGTCCGCGGAAGAACCCCGGGAAACAGAGCACGTTGTTGATCTGGTTGGGGTAGTCGGATCGCCCAGTCGCCATCACGCGAACGAGCGACTCCACCTCCTCGGGCATGATCTCCGGCACCGGATTGGCCATCGCGAAGACGATCGGGTCCCTGGCCATGGCCTTGACGTCCGCCGGCCGGAGCACCCCGGGCACCGAGAGCCCGATGAAGACGTCGCTGCCGTGCACGGCGTCGCTCAATGTGCCCTGCCGGCCTTCCGGGTTCGTCTCCTGCGCCACCCGCGTCTTCATCGCGTCCAGCGGCCCCGGGCGCCCGATGGCCAGGATGCCGTGCTCGTCGACGCCCAGGATCCGGCGCACGCCGACCGACCGCAGGATCCGGATGGTGGCGGTGCCGGCCGCCCCCACCCCGCACACGACCACCGAGATGTCCCCGAGCTCCTTGCGGACGATCCGGAGGGCGTTGAGGAGCGCCGCCAGCACCACGACCGCCGTGCCGTGCTGGTCGTCGTGGAAGACCGGCACGTCCAGCTCCTGCCGCAGCCGCTCCTCCACCTCGAAGCAGCGCGGGGCGGAGATGTCCTCGAGGTTGATCCCGCCGTACACGGGCGCGATGTGCTTGACCGTCCGCACGATCTCGTCCACGTCCTTCGTGGCGAGGCACACCGGGAAGGCGTCGACGTCGGCGAGCTCCTTGAACAGGAGCGACTTACCCTCCATGACCGGCAGCGCCGCCTGGGGCCCGATGTCGCCGAGGCCGAGCACGGCCGTTCCGTCGGTCACGATGGCCACCGTGTTCTGCTTGATCGTCAGGGCGAACGCGCGCTCCGGATCCTCCCGGATCGCGAGGCAGACGCGGGCCACCCCCGGGGTGTAGGCCATCGACAGGTCGTCCCGCGTCTTGAGCGGCACCTTGTTGCGGATCTCGATCTTTCCGCCCAGGTGCATGAGGAACGTCCGGTCGGAGACGCTGACGATCCGGATGCCGTCGACGCCGCGAATGGCGGCGACGATCGCCTGACCGTGCATGCTCGTCGCGCGCGTTGATGGTGAAGTCGCGGACGATGAGGTCCTTGACCAGCTCGACGAGATCGACCGCCCGGATGTCGCCGCCGGCCTCGCCGATGGCGGAGGTCAGTCGGCCGAGCATGCCCGGCCGGTTCTTGATCGCCGCCCGGAGCGTGAGGCTGTACGAGGCGCTCGGGGTCAGGGCCATCGGACTCTCAGGCCGGCCGCATGAGCGACGCGGCCAACCACCGGGCGGCAGCTCGGGGTAGCGCGCCCGCAGCGCGGCGACGGCGCGCTCGTACTCGTCCTGGACCGTCACGCGGAGCTAGTCCGGTCGAACACGACGCGCTCGATCTGGAGCGTGCCCACGTAGACGGCGGGCGCGTCGCCGACCTGAACCCGGCCCGATCCGGAACCATGCCTCCTCGGGGAACGTGCAGCCCGCTCTCGTTGATGCGGAGGCGCTGGACCTTGTACCGGCCCGGCGGCAGCGTGATGACGAAGGTGCTCCGACCGCGTCGACCGGGAGCCCGTGCCGAAAGGCCCGTCCATCCCGCGGCGATCTCCAGCACCACGTGGGCGGCTCGCCGAACCCCGCGACGACGACCCCGCCCATGACCGCCGGTGTCCAGGCGGCACGTCGAGGGGCTCCCGCCGGAACACCGCACACCCGGCGGCCAGGAGCACCCCAAGCGTGAGCGCCGCCAGACAGCGCCGGCGGCCAGCGGCGAGCGCCGGAACACGATCGCCTCACGCGCTCGGCTTCTTCCAGATCCCTCGCTCGTGCATGAGCCGGATCTGCCGCTTGATCACCTTCTGGCGGTACTCGGCGTGCTTCATGGGCGCGCGCTTCAGGTAGAGGTTCTTCGGGTAGATGGGCTTCTCGTAGAGCATGCCGTACAGCTCGGTGCGGACGTCCTTGAGCCAATTGTCCCACTGAGCGGAAGCCCGGTGGTGGCGGAGGGCCTCGATGTCCACCGGCCCCGCCACGTAGGTCGACCCCGCGCCGTAGTCCTGGCGGCCGACGATCCGTCCCTTGTAGTCGATGATGAACGACCGGCCGCCGAAGGTGTCGATCGGCGTGGTCTCCTCGGGGAAGAGGTAGTACGTCCCCATGTTCGGCGCGATGATGTACATGTTGTTGTCGAGCGCTCGGGCCCGGCTCTGGATCTCGAAGTACTCGTTGCCGGTCGCGGGGTGCGGGTAGGACGCGCGGTACACGACCTCGGCGCCGTTCAGGGCGAGCGCGCGCGCGTTCTCCGGGTACGAGCCCTCGTTCGCCATCATGATGCCGAGCCGGCCGATCTCCGTGTCCACCACCGGCCAGAACGCCTCCAGGCTCCGCCCGTACTTCTCCACCCACCAGTCGTAGACGTCGTGCGGGCACACCGAGTGCTCGACCGGGAAGAGCGGCGAGACCTTGTAGTGCTGGAGGATCACCCGGCCGCGCGGATTGAGGATGAAGCCGACGTTGAAGTAGCGGTCCTTCCAGTCGGGATGCCGCGCCTTGGCCTGCGCGATGACGAAGACGTCGTACTCGCGCGCGATCTTCCCGAGCGCCTCCGTCTCCTCCCCCGGGATCTCGATCGCGCACTCCCGGGCGAAGGTGGCGTGGTCGAGGTCCAGCACCTCGTCGTTGAACGCCTGCAGCGCGCCCTCGGGAAACGCGATCAGCCGGACCGGAATCGACAGGCTGGACAGCCACGCGGCGGCCTTCACCAGGTGGTGGAGGTGCTCGAGGTTGATCTTGATGTCGCTCCGCTTCCGGATCCCGCGCACCGTTGGGATGAGCCCGACCGCCATGTACGGCTTGATCATCCGCCGTCCCTCCCCCAGAGACGCTGTGGTTGAGATCCGGACGTCCCCGCGACGCCGACGCCGTCCGGAAGCGCGAGCGCTCAAAGGCCCGGGCCCTCCCGAACCGCCCGAGACAGGCGCGCGCGTGACGTCATCTTTTCGCCGCGCCAGTATTCTCCCGCCAGTGAGCCGTCGGCCTGCATGGTGTACACGGCGGTCGCCTGCACGCGCGTGAGCTCGAGGCGCAGCGCCCCGTTCTCGATGTGTCCACGGACACGCGTCCAGCCCGGCGTGTTGACACCGAGCTCCGCCGAGATCACCCCTGAGTACACCTCGGTGACCTCGGTGGTCTGCTCGTTCTGCACCACGAGCTCCACCACCAGCACGTGCTCGAGCTGCGCCTCCCACTTGCCGATCCACCGGCCGGCAAACCGCGCGTTCTCGCGCGGCACGCCGAGCGGCGGCGCCACCACCTTGAGGTCGGGCGGCATCGGGGGCAGCGGCAGCGGCTCGGCGGCGCATCCCGCCACGACGAGCCCGAGCGCGAGCCCGCCGACCATGGCGCGGATCCGGCGCGCGCGGGCAGTCACCGGATCGGCGCTCCGGGACCCTGCTGGCGGAGCACCTCCTCCATGATCGCCTGGTTCAGGTGGTCCATCAGGGCGTGACGTTCGCGCCCGCCGTCGTTCCGGATGAGCTCGCGCACGCGCGCCGGACGCGCGGACATCATGACGAGCGTGGTGCCGATGGACACCGCTTCCTCGATCGCGTGGGTGACGAACACGATGGTCTTTCCCGTCTCCGCCCAGATCCGCTTGACCTCCCCCTGCATGATTCGCCGGTTCTGGGCATCCAGCGAGCCGAACGGCTCGTCCATGAGCAAGAGTGCCGGCTCGATCGCGAGCGCTCGGGCGATGGCCGCGCGCTGCCGCATCCCGCCGGAGACCCGGTTGGGATAGTACTCCTCGAAGCCCGTCAGCCCCACGAACCGGAGGTACCGCTCGGCGGTCGCCCGGCGCTCGGCCGCGTCGAGGCCTCGGGCCTTCAGCACGAGGGCGACGTTCTCGGCCAGGGTCATCCAGGGCAAGAGCCGGTCCTCCTGGAACACCATGCCCACGTGCAGGTCGCCCATGCCGCCGTAGGCGAGCGGGCGGCCGTCGAACCGCACCTCGCCGGCCGTCGGCGCCTCGATGCCGCCGAGGATCCGGAGGAGCGTCGTCTTCCCGCATCCGTTGGGCCCGAGCAGGCAGACGAACTCCCCCTTCTCGGCCTGCAGCGAGACGGCGTCCAGGACGGGAATGGCGTACCGCTTGGAGACCTGGCAGACCTCGAGCCTCATCGGGCACTCATCGTACCGTACCGCGCCACCCCTACCGAGCTTTCCGCCCCGCGCGGCTCATCGCCACCGCTCGAGGCGGCGTGTCATCCGGTCGAACACGAGCTTGTCGGCGACGAGCATGATGGCGATCATGACGAGGGCCCACACGAACACCATCTGGGTGGCCAGGATCTCCCGGCTGTAGTTCATGATGTAGCCGATGCCGCTGGTCACCCCGAAGATCTCGGCGACCACCGACACCTTGAGCGCGAGCCCGAATCCCACCTTCATGCCCGCGACGAGATGGGGAATCGTCGACGGGATCACGATCGACCGGAACGTCTCCCATCCCGAGAGCCGGTACACCTGGCCCATCTCCAGGAGCTTCCGGTCGACGCTGCCCACGCCCTCGACCACGTTCGCGGCCACGACGGGGAGCGTGATCATGAACGTCGTGAAGATCGGCGCCATGTTCGTCAATCCGAACCAGATGAGCGAGACGACGATCCACACGAAGACCGATGTGGCGTTGAGGACGGTCACCACGTCCGCCACCGCGATCCGCGCGGGCCGCCACAGAAACGACGCGAGGCCCAGCAGCAGCGCGACAAGGAGCGCGCTCCCGAAGCCGACCGCGATGCGATAGAGCGACGCTCCGGCATGAGTCCACACCTCACCGGCGAGGACGACCGCGACCAGCCCCTGCGCCACCGATCGGGGCGACGGCATGACGTACGCGCCGTAGCGACGCGCCACCGCCTCCCAGACGACCAGCACAATCGCCAGGACGACGAGCGAGGGCAGCCGGAGCCGGGTGGTCCAGCCGGCCGCGGCGGCCCC